>NZ_JADEYC010000009.1 GCF_015209505.1 Saccharopolyspora montiporae | reverse complement strand
GATTCGCGGGCGGGGACGCCCGGGGAGTGGCGGGCTGGATCACCTACTGCTGCCGCGCGCTGGAATCCGGTGCGCGCGAAGCGAAGTCGATCGCCGACGCCGTGCAGGAGAGCTGAGGCGTGTCGAAGAAGATCATCATCGACTGCGATCCGGGCATCGACGACGCGCTGGCACTGGCCCTGGCGCACGGCAGCCGGGCCGTCGATCTGGTCGGGGTCACCACGGTGGCCGGCAACGTCGGGCTGCCGCGCACCACGGACAACGCGCTGCGGCTGGCGGACTTCTACGGGATCGCGGCACCGGTCGCGCGGGGGGCCGACCGGCCGCTGATGCGCCCGCCGCGCACCGCGGGGCACGTGCACGGCGAGACCGGGCTGGGCGCCGCGCAGTTGCCGGACCCCGCGCGCGAACCGGTCGCCGAGCACGCGGTGGACTTCCTGATCGAGTCGCTGGCGCAGCAGCCCGGCGAGATCAGCCTGATCGCGGTCGGGCCGTTGACCAACATCGCGCTGGCCCTGCGCAAGGAACCGCGCATCGCCGAGTGGGCGCGCGAGTTCGTCGTCATGGGCGGATCCAGCACCCGCGGGAACATCACCCCGGCCGCCGAGTTCAACGTGCACGCCGATCCGGAGGCGGCGGCGATGGCCTTCGGTGCGGACTGGCGCGCGGTCATGGCCGGGCTGGATCTGACGCACCAGGCGCAGCTCAGCGCGCCGGTGCGCCGGCGATTCGCCGGTCTCGGCAGGCTGGAGGAGGAGTTGCTCGCGCCGTGCCTGGACGTCTACGAGCAGCACGTCGACTACCGCGAAGGCCCGGTCATCCACGACGCGTGCGCCGTGGCCTACGCGATCGCCCCGGAGATCTTCCGCGCCGACCCGGCCGCGGTGCGGGTGGAGACCCGCGGGGAGCACACCTCGGGGATGACCGTGGTGGACTTCGCCGCCGCGCAGCCGGACGCCGACGTGCTGACCACGCTGGACACCGACGCGTTCTGGGACCTGGTCGCGGACGCGCTGCACCGGGTGGCCGAGCGGTTGCCGCAGGTATGAGGCTCAGGCCGGGTCGGTCAGCGCCGCCAGCGCGGCCCGGACCTGCCCGCCGCTGACCGCCAGCGCCGCGGCGGCCCGCCCCGGATCGGCACCGGACAGCAGGTGCACCAGCGCGGTCTTCAGGTCGCCGTCGGCCTCCCGCAGCGCTGCCGCGCACACCTCGTCCGATTCGCCGGTGGCCTCGTGCAGCACGGTGAGTGTGCGGCCGCGCAACTTCGCGTTGCTGGCCAGCATGCTGACCATGAGGTTCGAATAGGTCCGGCCCAGGCGGACCATGATCGTGGTGGACAGCGAGGTGAGCACCAGTTTCTGCGCGGTGCCCGCTTTCATCCGGGTGGACCCGGTGATCGGTTCCGCGCCGGTGTCCACGGTGATCAGCACATCGGCTGCGGTGCCGGTCGCCCCCGGATTGGCGGTGACCAGGGCGGTGGCCGCGCCGAGCTGCCGGGCTGTGCGCAGCGCGGACAGCACGTACGGGGTGCGGCCGGAGGCGGCCAGGCCGAGCACGAAATCGTCCGGTCCGACCGCAGTGCGCATCTCCCGCTCGGCGGTGTCCGCGTCGTCCTCCGCGTTCTCCACCGGGGTGCGCAGTGCCGCCGGACCGCCCGCCTGGTGCGCGACGAACCAGTCCTCCGGGACGTTGAACGTGGGGACGAGTTCGGCCGCGTCCAGCACGGCGAGCCTGCCGGAGGTGCCCGCTCCGACGTAGTGCACCCGCCCACCCGCGCGCAGCGCAGCGGTGCCCAGGTCGACCGCGCGGGCGAGGTCGGGCAGCGCGCGCTCCACGGCTTTCGGGACCTCCCGGTCCTCGGCGTTGAGCAGCCTGAGCACGTCCAGCGTGGGGAGCAGGTCGATGTCGGCGGTGCGCGGGTTGCGCTGCTCGGTCGGGCTGCTGACCCGCGCGGTGTGCTGTCGGCTCATCCCTGCTCCCGGTGTCGGCGGCGGTCCGGTCTGGCGTCGAGCCGATGATCGCGCACCGCCTCGAACGTGGCCTCCAGTGCGGACTCGGTGCGTTCCATCCGGCTCTGCGCGACCGCCACGAACAGGCAGTCCACCACCGCCAGCTGGCCGATCCGGCTGGCCATGGCGCCGGAGCGGTAGCCGGATTCGCGCACGGCGGTGGTGAGCACCTCGTCCACGACCTCGGTCAGCGGGGAACGGGCGAAGTTGGTCAGCACCGCGGTCGTGGCACCGCTGCGGGCGGCTTGGCGCAACGCCTCGCCCGTCTCGCTGGTGGCGCCGCTGTGCGAGATGCCGATCGCCAGGTCGTCCTGCCCGAGTACCGCCGCCGAGGTCAGCGCGTTGTGCGTGTCCGACCACGCGAAGCAGGTCAGCCCGATGCGGTGCAACTTCTGCTGCAGGTCGAGGGCGACGAAGGCGCTGGCGCCGACCCCGTAGATGTCGATGCGGCGGGCTCGACCGATCGCGTCCACGACCCGCTGCAGTGCGTCGCGGTCGAGCTGGCCCACGGTTTCCTCGACGGCCATGGCGTCCGCGTAGCCGACCTTGGCGACCACGGCGGCCAGGTCGTCGTCCGGTTCGATGTCCCCGCCGAGTCTGCGATCCCGCGGGGAGGCGCGCGCGGTCTCGGCTGCCAGTGCGATCCGCAGGTCGGGATAGCCCCCGACGCCGATCGCCTTGCAGAACCGGGTGACGGTGGTCTCGCTCGTGGCCGCGGCCTCGGCGACCTCGGTGATGCTGCGCCGCGCGATGGTTTCCGGGCCGTCCAGCACGATCTTCGCCACCCGCTGCTCGGCGCGGGCCAGGCCCGGAAGCAGCGAGCGGATGGTGACCAGCGGACTCGTTGCGCCGATCGAGGATGTCGCGTCACTACCCACGGCGGAAACTTACTGACCCGCAGCAGTTTTCGTCAATATTTGCCATCTCACGTCGTCCTCTCCGCGGCACCTCTGACGGGGACGGCACCCGGGCTCGTCCGGGTTGCCCCGCGCGCAGCACTGGCGAGAACTCGCCGGGCTTCACCGGCCGGAAACGGCTCGGTGCTGTGCGCGGAAACATCCGGATCGCAGACTGCCGTCCGCCCACCGGTTCGCCGAGGAGGAACGGATGTCGGTCGACACGACCCTGCCCGCTGCGGGGCAGAACGCCGCGCGGGAAACGCTGGAGGACTACACGCTGCGCTTCGCGCCGCGCAGCTACCGGCGGTGGCGGCCCGCCGTTGTGGCCACGACAGCGCTGGGCGGCATCGCCTACCTCGCCGACTTCTCCATCGGCGCCGGCATCGGGCTCACCTACGGGACGGTCAACGCGCTGGCGGCGATCCTGGTCGCCGCGACCATCATCTTCACCACCGGCCTGCCGCTGGCCTACTTCGCGGCGCGGTACAACCTCGACCTGGACCTGATCACCCGCGGATCCGGGTTCGGCTACTACGGATCCGTGCTGACCAGCGTCATCTTCGGCGGCTTCACCTTCATCTTCTTCGCCACCGAGGGCGCGATCATGGCCCAGGGGCTCGAAGTCGGGCTCGGCGTCCCGCTGTGGCTGGGCTACCTGATCACCACGCTCATCGTGATCCCGCTGGTCATCTACGGGATGAAGGCGCTGAGCACGATGCAGGTGTGGACCACGCCGATCTGGCTGCTGCTGATGATCGGGCCGCTCGGCTACCTGGTCGCGGTCGATCCGGGTTCGGTGGGCGAGTGGCTGGCCTTCACCGGCAGCGAGGGCGGTGGGCTCAACCCGGCCGCGGTGATGCTCGGCGCCGGTGTCGCCCTGTCGCTCATGGCGCAGATCGGCGAACAGATCGACTACCTGCGGTTCATGCCGCCACGCACGGAGCGCAACAAGCGTTCCTGGTGGGCGTCCGTGCTGCTGGCCGGGCCCGGCTGGGTGCTGTTCGGGGCGGTCAAGCAGGCCACCGGCGCCTTCCTGGCGTTCTTCATCGCGGGAGTGGCCGGTGCCGCGGCGACCGAACCGGTGCAGCAGTTCCTGGGCATCTACGAGCTGTTCCTGCCGGCGGCGTTGGCCGTGCCGCTGGTGGTGGTGCTGGTGGTGATCAGCCAGGTCAAGATCAATGTCACCAACGCCTACTCCGGCTCGCTGACCTGGACGAACTCCTTCACCCGCGTGACGCGGCGCTACCCGGGGCGCAACGTGTTCGTGCTGGCCAACCTGGCGGTCGCGCTCGTGCTCATGGAAGCGGACATGTTCGCCTTCCTGAACTCGGTGCTCAGCTTCTACGCGAACACCGCCATCGCCTGGGTGGTGACCGTGGCGGCGGACATCGCCATCAACAAGTACGTGCTGCGGATCTCCCCGCGCCGCCCCGAGTTCCGGCGCGGCATGCTGCACGCGGTCAACCCGGTCGGCGTGCTGTCCTTCCTGGCTTCGGCCGGGATCTCCATCGCGATGTACTTCGGCGCGTTCGGCCCGGCCGTCGCCCCCTACTCGCCGATCGCGGCGGTGCTCATCGCGCTGGTGGCCACCCCGTTGCTGGCGGTGCTGACCCGCGGCCGGTACTACCTGCGGCGCACCGACGACGGGATCGCCGAACCGCGGTTCGACGCCGACGGGACACCGGTCGACACCCGCTACACCTGCCGGGTCTGCGCGCAGGAGTACGAGCGGCCGGACGTGCTGGCCTCCGCGCGCGGCGGGGTCATCTGCTCGCTGTGCCTGACCACCGACCGCACCGGGGAGCACGTGCTGCCCGCGACGTGCTGAACCGGTGTCAGCGGCCGGTTTCCGCCCAGCCGCGGGAATGCAGCCGCTCGTCGTCCAGCTCCCCGTCCAGCAGCGTCCCGCGGTGGTCGGTGACGTGGATGCCGTCCACGTGCACGCCCCGGCCGACGTACTGCTCGTCCGGGAGGTAGCGCCACCGCAGACCGATCTGCGCCCCCGGCGGCGCATCGACTTCGGCGCGGACGTCCCACCAGGCGCGGTGCCCGGAACCGGCCAGTTCCGCGACTTCGCCCTCGGGGGCGCCCGGTCCGTCGGCGCGCAGCGGGACCGGCCGCCACCCGGCACCGTCCACATCGGCTTCGAGCTGCAGCCGGTCCGCACCGTCCGGATCGTGCTGGGTGTCCACGAACGCCTGGAACGACACCTGCGCGGGCCCGCGCACCGGCCCGACCGCGTCCGAGGTGAGCTCGGCGGGCCGGGCCGGATCGGCGAACCAGGACCGCGAGCCGCGCGCCGGATCCACCGCCAGCGAACGGGCCAGCCCCTGCGCCAACGTCTCCCGCGCCGCGTTGTTCGAGCCCCACTCCCGGTTCGGGTGCACCCGGTTGGTCAGCAGCACCGCCACCGACCGCGACGCCGGGTCCAGCACCAGCGATGTACCGGTGAACCCGGTGTGCCCGGCGGTGCGCGGCCCGCTCAATCCGCCCATGTACCAGCGCTGATCCAGCTCGAAGCCGAGACCGTGCGCGTCGCCCGGGAAATCGCCGTTGAAGTCGGTCAGCATCCGGCGCACCCCCTCGGTCGACAGCACCCGGGCGCCGTCGTGCTCGCCGCCGTTGAGGATCGCCTGCCCGAGCACCGCGAGGTCGTCAGCGGTGGTGAACACGCCCGCCTGGCCGGCGACACCACCCAGCGACCAGGCGTTCTCGTCGTGCACCTCGCCGCGCACCATGCCGCGCGGCGGATCGGCGGAGTACTCGGTCGCGGCGATGCGCGGGTGCTTGCCGGCCGGCGGGCGGAATCCGGTGTCCGACATGCCCAGCGGCCCGGCGATCCGCTCGGCGACCACCCGGTCCAGCGGTGCGCCGGACATCCGCTCCACGAGGACGCCGAGCACGATCATGTTCGGGTCGGAGTAGGTGTAACCGGTGCCCGGTGGCCGCTCCGGGGCCAGCCGCATGATGGACGGGATCCGGTCCTGCTCGGGCAGTTTCCACAGCTGCGCCTCGGCCTGCAGCCCCGAGGTGTGCGTGAGCAGCTGGCGGACGGTGATGTCCTCCTTGCCGTTGACGCCGAACTCCGGCAGGTAGCTCGCCACCGGCTCGTCCAGCTGCACGGAGCCCGCGTCGACCTCCTGCAGCACGGCGATCGAGGTGAACAGCTTGGTGATCGAGGCCGCGTCGAAGATCGTGTCCGTGCGCATCGGTTCCCGCTGCTCGGCGGGCAGTTCGGTGCCGCGGTCGTCGGCGTAGCGCAGCTGTTCGCCCACCGCTTCCCGGCGCACCACGATGCCGTCGTGCGCCAGCAGGCTCACCGCTCCCGCGTACATCGGGTGCTCGCGGCCGGGTGTCGGACCGGTCCAGGCGGCGATCCGGCCCAGCGCCTCGTCCAGCGGTTCCGGATCCAGGCCGGCCTGTTCGGCGGTGCCGTCACGCAGCGTGGTGCCCGGTGGGGCGAACCCGGTGCGCGGCCGGTCGAAGTGCCCGCCGACCTGGCCGGGATCGGCCGTCGCCGAACCGGTCAGCACGGTCGCCGACAGCACGACCGCGGCCAGTGCTCTCCTGCCCATCGCTTCCCCCTCAGCGGTACAGCAGATGCGGTTCGCGCTGCTCGCGGAACCGGGTGATGTCCGGCGCCCAGGACTCGATGATCTCCTCGGCGCCCGTTCCGGCGTCCACCGCGCTGCGCAGCCGGTCCGAGCCGTACAGCAGGTCGGCCATCCCGTCTTCGCGCCAACCGAACACCTCCGGGTAGAGCTCGCGCGCGGTGACCAGCATGTGCACCGCCGCGGCGACCGGGTCGAGCTCACCGGTGCGGTGCAGTGCCACACCACCGCAGGTGCTGCCCGCGTGCTTGCCGGACACCGGTTCGAACCAGGTCTCGCGAAACCGGATCCCGCCGATGCCGCGTTCGCCGAGCGCTTCGGCCCACCGCCAGTCGATGCCCGGGGCGCCGATCGTCTCGAACGGGCGGGTCGTCCCGCGGCCCTCGGACAGCGTCGTGCCCTCGAACAGCCCGGTCCCCGGGTACACCGCGGCGGTGTCCGGCGTGGGGATGTTCGGGCTCGGCGGTACCCACGGTCCCGTGGCCGGTCGGCGGCCCGACCAACCCTCCACCTGCACGACCTCCGGCTGCGGTGCGCCGTCGACGTGCTCGGCGGCGAACATCCGCGCGAGCTCGCCGACCGTCATCCCGTGCTGCAGCGCGATCGGCAGTTCACCGACTCCGGAACTGAACGCGGGATCCAGCAGCGGACCGGAAACCCGGTCGCCGACGGGATTCGGCCGGTCCAGCACCAGGAAGCCCGCGCCGATCTCGGCGGCTGCGCGCAATGCGGTCAGCATCGTCCAGATGTAGGTGTAGAATCGCGCGCCCACATCGGCGATGTCGAACACGACCTGGTCGGCGCCGATGTCGCGCAGCGTGCGCGCGAGCCGCTGCGCGTCGGCGCCGTAGGTGTCCAGCACCGGGAGCCCGGTGCGCGGGTCGGTACCGTCCTGCTCGGCCGCGCCCGCCTGCGCCGTGCCGCGGAAACCGTGCTCGGGCCCGAGCACCGCGGCGATGCGCACGCCACCGGACTCGTGCATGGCGTCCACGATGTGCCGGAAGGACCGCAGCACCCCGGTCGGGTTGGTCAGCACCGCCACCCGCCGTCCGCTGATGGCACGCCAGCCGTCCGCGGCGGCGACGTCCGCCCCGCAGCGCAGCCCGCCCCCGTCCGGTCCGGCCGCGGGCGCTGCGCAGGCGGCGCCGGTCAGCACCCCGCCGACCGGTACGGCCAGCGCGCTCGTGCTCAGGAATCCGCGGCGGGTGACGGCCACCGGGCTCACCACCCCAGCCCGTGGCCGAACGGGAAGCCGCCCGGACCCGGGATCGCGACCGGCAGGGCACCGGCCGGTTCCGTCTCGCCGAACAGCACGCGGGTCAGCGCTTCCAGCGCGACCGGCTGGTCGGAGTAGGTGGCCAGCCAGGCCGACGCCTCGGCCCGTCCCGCGTCGTAGGGATCGCCGACCGCGGCGGCGACCACCGGGACGCCCGCCTCGCGCAGCGCGCGGATCAGCTCCAGCTGCCCCGCGTTGCCGTCCTCCCAGGCCGAGTCGGTGAGCACCACGGCGAGATCCCCGCCGCGGGCTCGGTCGACGGCGTCCCGGATCTGCCCGGGTTCCGGTGCCTCGCCGGTCGTGATCGCCTCGGTCTCCGGTCCGCGCGCCCGGATCCGCTCGGCCGTGCCGCTGGCCGCGTCCTCGTCCGCCCCGGCCACCAGCACGCGGCGGGTGTCCCGGCCGAGCGGCAGGGCGCCGTCGTTGCGCAGCAGGGTGGTGGAGCGGTCGGTGATCTCCTGCGCACGCCGCACGTGGTCCGGCGCACCGACCAGGGATTCGGCCGCTGCCGGGTCGACGCGCGGATCGTCGAGCACCCCGCGCCCGGCCTTCATCTCCAGGATGCGCTGCACGCTGCGGTCGATGCGCTGCTCGGTGAGCCTGCCGGAGCGCACCGCGTCGAGCACGCCGCCGATGGCCGCGTCCAGGTCCAGCGGCATGAGCATCTGGTCGGCCCCGGCCTCCAGGGCCAGCACCGGGATCTCCGAGTCCGGGTGCGCCGCGCGCACACCGTCCATCTTCAGCGAGTCGGTCACGACGACTCCGTCGTAGCCGAGTTCCTCGCGGAGCTTGCCGGTGAGCACCGGTGGGGACAGCGTCGCCGGTTCTCCCGAGCGGTCCAGCGCGGGGAACAGCAGATGCGCGCTCATCACCGAATCGGCCCCGGCGGCGACGGCTTCGCGGAACGGCGGGGCGTCCACCCGCTCCCACTGCTGCGGATCGTGCCCGACGATCGGCAGCGCGGTGTGGCTGTCCTCGGCGGTGTCGCCGTGGCCGGGGAAGTGCTTCACCGAGGAGGACACCGTCTCGCCAGCCGGTCCGGAGTCCTCGTAGCCGCGCACCTGCGCGGCGGTCAGCCGGGCTACCAGGGACGGGTCCGAGGAGAACGACCGCACGCCGATCACCGGGTTGGCCGCGTTGACGTTGACGTCGCCGCTGGGCGCGTAGTTCTGGTTCAGGCCCATCGCGCGCAGCTCGCGAGCGGTGATCGCGGCCGCGTCCCCGGCATCGGCCGGGCTGCCGTTGGCGCCGAGTGCCATGTTGCCCGGGAACTGGGTGAGTGGTTTGCCCATCCGCGTGATGCGGCCCTGTTCCTGGTCGATGGAGATGGTCAACGGCACCCCGGCCCCGGCACCGGTGGCCGCGTCCTGCAGACCGTTGGACAGCTCGGCGACCTGGCGCGGATCGTGCAGGCTGTCCGTCCAGCTGAAGTGGATGATCCCGCCCAGGTGGTACTTCTGCACCAGCTCAGCGGGGGTGTCCACCCCGAACTCGGCCTGGTTGTCCGGGTGGGCGGTATCGGCGGTGCTGCCGTAGGCGTAGGTGACGAACAGCTGGCCGACCTTCTCCTCCAGCGACATCTGCCCGAGGAGTTCGGCGGGCTCGGTCGAGCGCGGTGGTTCCGGCCGGACCGCGCCCGCGGCGGTGAGCGCCGCGCAGCCCACCGCGACGGCGCTCAGTGCGGCCGTGGTGCGGCGCGGACGCGGACTCTTGGCCACTGGCCCTCCCCCGGGGAACGGGCCCGCACGCCGGGCCTCGTTGGAAATCGGCGGCAACCGCCGACGGTGCAGGTCGCACCGCGTGATCGATCTCGGAAGTTACGCACCGGCGACCCGCCGGTCAACGACGTCCCGGCCGGGGAGGTATGGCGGCGCGGGCCCCAGACGCAGGGCGACGCCCGCCGGTGTTCAGCGGGCGCCGCCACGTCGCGCGAGGTCTCGGGTTACCAAGCGTGCTGTTTCGTCGGAACTGTATCCGGGCTAGGCGTCCAGCGTCCTGGTCCGCAACCCTGTGGCCGACCTGTACCGCACCAGCGGTGACGCGTGGGTTCACCGAGCCTCGCGCGCGGAGCCTGCTCGGGAGGACGCCACTTCTCCTCCGTAACGTCCCTGGCCAACCAGGGTCCGCACCACCATTTGTAGACCGTGCCGCCGGTGCCTGCAAGAGTGCGCTCACCCGGTTCCCGCCCCGGCCGGCGGGCTGGTGATCCGACGCGCCCGCCTTGTCATTCCGACGGGTGAGCTCAGCCCTTGCGGCGCCAGGCGCGCAGGCCCCACCACGCGGCGCCGGCCGCCGCCACGGCCCCCACACCGACCCCGGCCGCGGTGACCGCCGTGCGGGAGGGAGTGGGGATGCGGGCCCGCAGCGACACCGGGTGCTCGAACGCCAACGTCGGCCAACCGCGCTGCACCGCCTCCTTGCGCAGCGCGCGGTCCGGGTTCACCGCGGTCGGGTTGCCCACGCTCTCCAGCAGCGGCAGGTCGGTGATCGAGTCGGAGTAGGCGAAGCTGCCGTCCAGGTCGTATCCGTGCTTCTCGGACAGCTCCCGCGCGGCGACGGCCTTGTTCTCCGCCGAGCAGTAGAACTCGATCTCGCCGGTGTAGCGCCCGTCCACCACGACCATGCGGGTGCCCGACCAGTGCGCGGCCCCGAGCAGCTCGGCCACCGGCGCCACGACTTCCTCGCCGGAGGCGGACAGCACCACGATCTCGTGGCCCTGTTCGCGGTGTTCGGCGATGAGCTGGGTCGCCTCCTTGTAGACCAGCGGATCGACGATGTCGTGCAGGGTCTCCTCCACGATGGCGTTGACCTGCTCGACGTCCCACCCGGTGCACAGCGATGCGATGTGCGCCCGCATCCGGTCCATCTGGTCGGCATCGGCTCCGGCCAACATGAACACGAACTGCGCGTACGCGCTCTTGAGCACCGCGCGGCGGTTGATCAGCCCCTCCTGGAAGAAGGGGCGGCTGAAGGCGAGCGTGCTGGACTTGGCGATGACGGTCTTGTCCAGGTCGAAGAACGCGGCCACCGGGGGCGCCCCGGGTGCAGCGGGGTTCGCGGGCTCAGTCACACCGCACAGCATACGAGTCGCCCGTCCCGGTCCGCGGGGACCGCGCCGCCGGTGCGGGGCGGTCGGTTTCGGTGCTCGGCGGGCGCCGCTCGGGTTCGGTTCGCGGAGGTGCGGCCGAGCATTCCGCGGTCGAGTGCCGTTGCGCGGAATGGCGCATCGGCGGATCCACCTCTCCGCCGCGGATCGTTCCGGTCAGCGAAAAGGAATTCTTGACTCGAATGGAGTGATCGGGAGGGGGAAAGGGCCTGTCGAAGCAACAGGTTCCCTCCAATGGACGGGGCGCGCACCGCTGGATTCGAGCGATACAGTGTGCGCGTCCGGTGCTTCCGGACGTGTTCAGCTCGACCCCCCGGAGCTGAACTGCCGACGACCCCCGCTCCTCCCCCCTGGCGGGGGTCGTCTTCTGTTCGCAGCCATTTCCGCGCATCTTTTCCGGTTTCGTGCGGTGCTCGCGAAAAGAACTTCCGAACGCCGAGGGATCGCGGATTTCTCCCGCTATTCGGGCGTTGCTCCGGATGATGTGTCCACAGATGGCCGAGTAGTCCACAAATTCCGAACCGGATCCTTGGCGCGGCTTCGCGGCGGGGTCAGCGTGGATATGCGCGGACAGCGACGTCCGCGCGGTCCGCGTTCCCGCACCCGAGCAGGAGGAAGCCGTGCACGCCGACGCCATCGCGCTCGTCACCGAGGACCGCCGGACGGCGGAGGAGGTCTCGCGCCTCGCCGCGGTGTGCGGTCGGGCGGTGGAGCACCATCCGCCCGCTGCGCTACCCCGTGTCTGGCGGAGCGCTGCGGCGCTGCTGCTGGACCGGACGTGCGCGCGGCGAGCCGTCGAACTCGGTGTGCCCGGCCGGAATTCGGTCGCCGTGCTCCTCGGCGACACCGGTGTGGACGAGTGGCGCACCGCGCTGCGGATCGGTGCACGGCACGCGTTCCGCCTGCCGGAGGATGAGAGCGGGCTGCTCGATTGGCTCGTCGGCGCCGGTGACGGCAGCCCGCCGGAACCCGGGCGGGTGTTGGCGGTGCTGGGCGGATGCTCCGGAGCCGGGGCCTCGGTGTTCGCCGCCGGGTGCGCGGTGCAGGCCGCCCGCAGCGGATCGCGCGCGGTGCTCGTCGACGGCGACCGCTACGGCGGGGGTGCCGACCTGCTCGTCGGCGCGGAACACGAGGCGGGACTGCGCTGGTCCGGTGTGCCGGCCGCCGGGACCGCGGTCGGCGTGCGGCAGCTGCACGCAGCGCTGCCTGAGATGCGCCTCGGTGCCGGGCGGCTGCACGTGCTGTCCTGCGACCGGGAATCCCCGGACCACGGACTCACGGCCGACGCGGTGAGCGCGGTGGTGGCGGCCGGTCGGGATGCCGGCGACACCGTCGTGTGCGATCTGCCGCCGCGCCCGGATCCCGCCGCATCGGCGGCGTTGGCGCTGGCCGACCTGGTGCTGCTGGTGGTGCGTCCCGAAGTCCGAGCGTGCGCGGCCGCCGCGCGCACCGCCGCGCACGTGCGCGAGTCCACCGGTGGTGCCGTACGACTGATCGCGCGCACGGCGGACGGATCCGCGCTGAGCGCCGCCGATGCGCGCGAGCTGGTGGGTGTACCGCTGCTGGCCGCGGTGCGTAGCAGCCGCACCCTGCCGGGATACCTGGAGCGCGGGCGGTTCGGCAGATCCGTGCTCACGCGCCGCGGTTCGCTCGCCCGCGCCGTCCGCGCCGCGCTCGCCGAACTCGGCGCGACCACCGGACCGGCACCGGTCGGTGCGGACGACCGGGATACCCCGCCCGCCGACGCGCACGGCAACGAACCGGTCGGTGCACGATGAGCGGCGAACTCGTGGACCGGGTCCGCGACCGGCTGATCGGTACCGGTGACCGGCCCACTCCCGAAGCGCTCGCCTCTGCCGTGCGCGCGGAATCCGGCGGTCTGCTCGCGGAGACCGAGGTGCTCAGCGATGTGCGCATGGTGCAGCGGGAGCTGTCCGGCGCCGGGATCCTCGAACCGCTGCTGGATGATCCCGCCGTCACCGATGTCCTGGTCACTGCACCGGACGAGGTCTGGGTGGACCGAGGATGCGGGGTGCAGCGCGCGGAGATCGGCTTCCCGGACGAAGAGTCGGTGCGGCGGCTGGCACAGCGGCTGGCCGTCGCCAGCGGCCGGCGGCTGGACGACGCGCAGCCGTGGGCCGATGCCTGGCTCCCGGCACCGGGTGGCGCCCGCGCTGTGCGGTTGCACGCCGTGCTGCCGCCGGTTTCGGCGCGCGGCACCTGCATCTGCCTGCGGGTGCTGCGCCGAGCGGCCAACGACCTCGACACGCTGCGCGGCGGCGGGGCGTTCGGCGCGGACCTCGCCGACGTGCTGCGCGAGATCGTGCGCTGCGGCCTGGCGTTCCTCGTGGTTGGTGGTACCGCGAGCGGGAAGACCACCTTGCTGGCGGCCATGCTCGGCGCGGTTCCGGAGCGGGAGCGGATCGTGTGCGTCGAGGAGGCGGCCGAACTGCACCCGGCGCACCCGCACTTCGTCCGACTGCTGACCCGGCCGCCGAACGTCGAGGGGACGGGGGAGATCGGTGTCGCCGATCTCGTCCGGCAGGCCCTGCGCATGCGCCCCGACCGGCTGATCGTGGGAGAGGTCCGCGGTCCGGAGGTGCGCGAGCTGCTCGGCGCGCTCAACACCGGGCACGACGGCGGGGGCGGCACCCTGCACGCCAACCACGCCGCCGAGGTGCCCGCCCGGATGGAGGCGTTGGCCGCGGCCGCGGGGTTGTCCCGCGCCGCGCTGCACAGTCAGCTCGCCGCCGGTGTCCAGGTGGTGCTGCACGTTCGCCGGACCCCGGCCGGCCGGGTGCTCGCCGGGATCGGCGTGCTCGGGCGGGTGGACGGACTCGTGGTCGTGCGCGACGCGTGGTCGGTGGAGCGCGGCTGGGAGCCCGCGGGGCGGTCCCGGTTGGCCGCGGAGCTGGCCGCGAGGGGAGGCGCGCTCCCATGCTGATTCGTCTTGGCGCCGTATCGCCGGCTCGCCGCCGCGCCCGGCGCAGGTTGCGCCCGCGTCCCGACCCGGAATCCCGCCGTTCGCACCCGTTTCGCCCGCGGCACCTGGCGCTCGCGGCGTGTGCGGCGGCCGGGTTCGTCCCGCTCGGTGTTGCGGGTGCGTGCGCCGTCGTCGGTCTGGCCGGTATCGCAGCGACCCACCACCGCGCGCACCGGCAGCGGTGCGCGGACCTGGCCGAGGCGGATGCGCTGCTGGGTGCGTTGCGCTTGGTGGTGGCGCAGTTGCGCGCCGGGGCGCAGCCCGCCGACGCGGCGGAGGGCGCGGCCCGCGAGTGCCGGGCCGCCCAGCGCGGTCGTCCGGTCGCCGAGCTGCTCACCCGGCTCGCCTCGGCTACCCGGTTGGGCGCGGGGGTCGGCCGGATCGCGGAGGAGCATGCGGTGCCGCGCGCTCCGCTGGCCCAGCTGTGCCGGGCGTGGGACCTCGCCGATCGGCACGGCGTCGGGCTGGCCGAGCTGCTGGAGTCGGTGCGCCGCACCCTCCACCAGCGCGCGGCTCGCGTGCGCGATCTGGAGTCGAAGATGGCCGGACCGCGAGCCACGGCCCGGCTGCTCGCCGTGCTCCCGGTGTTCGGGCTGGTGATGGGCGAATCGCTCGGTGCGGGACCGGTTTCCGTGTTGTCCGGAACAGCCGTCGGTCAACTGCTGGTGCTGCTCGGCGGCGCGTTGCTCTGCGCGGGACTCGGTTGGACGAACCGGCTCACGGCGGTGGGGGTATCGACGTGAACCCGCTGCGCATGCCACCGCCGCTGGGTGGCGCTGCTCGCCGCAGAGCTCGCCGCATCCGGGCGGTCCCACCTGCGCCCCCGGCGCGCGCGGCGGCTCGGATGGTCGCCCTGGCGCGGGATCTCTGGTCGCCGGGCCCCGATGACCGCGGCGACCCGCTGCAGTCGGCAGCCGGTTGGGAGCTGCTGGCCACCGGGATCCGGGCCGGGGCGCCGGAGGTGCCGCTGCTGCGCGCGGTAGCGGTGGAACTGGGTGAGGCCGGTGGCACGGCGGTGCGTGAAGTAGCGGAGCGCCTCTCCTTCGGTGTCGATCCCGCGGCGGCGTGGGAACCGGCGTTGCGGCACCCGGGCACCGCTGACCTGGCGCGGGCTGCGCGGCGCAGTGCCCGTACCGGGGCCGGGCTGGCTGCCGCGGCCACCGAGATCGCGGCACGGGAGCGAGAACGCGCTGCGGAATCGGCGCAGCGGCGCTCGCAGCGTGCCGCGGTGTGGATCGCAGGCCCGCTCGGTCTGTGCTTCCTGCCCGCGTTCCTGTGCCTCGGGGTGGTCCCCGTGGTCCTCGGGCTGCTGCAGCGATCCGCGCTGCTCTGGTGATCGGTCCGGACGAGATGAGCAATCCACTGCAGAGGGAGGGTTTTCGGGATGAGCCGGTTGGGCGAGACGAAGGTGGGTCGACGGGGGTGGTTGGACCGGATCCGGTGCGCGTTGCGCGGGGATGCGGGAATGAGCACGGCCGAGTACGCGATGGGCACGGTCGCGGCGGTGGCGTTCGCCGCGGTGCTCTACACCGTGGTCACCGGGGACGCGGCCGAAGCGGGCCTGACCGCACTGATCGAACGCGGTCTGCGCGGTGGAGAACCGTGATGCGCCCGGAACATCGACCACGTACCGGCCTGCCGGCTGATGCGGGGGTGGTCACCGCGGAAGCCGCGCTCGGCATCTGCGCGGTCGTCGGGGTTTTCGCCGTGGTGCTGTCCGGGGTCAACGCGATGACAGTGCAGCTGCGCTGCACCGACGCGGCGGTGGAAGCGGCCCGGTTGTCGGCCCGGGGCGATGTGGCCCGGGCAGGCGCCGCCGTGTCGGCGATCGCGGGCGACCGGGCGGTGTTGGACGTGTTGCCCGCTGCCGACCGGGTGACCGCGGACGTCCGGATTCCGCTCACCGGGTTCACCGGCGCGTTGCAGGCGCACGCCAGCGCGGTGGCCGTCCCCGAACCCGGGGTGCACTTCGGGGCTGCGGATCCGCCGGGAGGTGCGGCCGGGTGAGGAGGTTCGGCGGAGACGGGGGAGCGGCCACCCCGTTCGCCGCGACGCTGGTCCTGGTGCTGATCTCGGTGCTGTGGGTGGTGGTGCAGGCCGGTTCCGCGGTCGCGGCGCGGCATCGGGCCGAAGGTGCCGCCGATCTCGCCGCACTGGCGGCGGCCGCGCATTCCGCCACGGGCGCGGCTGCGGCCTGCGGGCATGCGGAAGTCGTGGCCGCCGCGATGGGGACGGGTCTGACCTCGTGCACCGTGTCGGTGGGCGAGGCGCGGGTTCAGCTGCGCGCCTCGGTTCCGGGGTTGGGCGAGGTGACGGGACGGGCTCGGGCCGGACCGGTGGACGGCTCGCCGCCCGCTCGGTGGGCCGGGACAACGGAAACCCCGCCACCGGCCTGCGGTGCGGGACGGGTGGGCGCACCGGATTCGGCCCGGCGCACCGGGTGCTCCGGGCCGTCACCGGTTCGTACCGCTCGGCGCTCCCGATGAGCGGTCGCTGGGCACGACGAGTGGTTCGTGGTCCTCGTCCTCGATGTGCGGCTGCGGCGGGATCCATCGCCGCAGCTCGCGGCCCGAAGACCGGCTGCCCACCTGGTCCGGTGGTGCGCACCGGAACGATCAGCGCGCGCATCGGCTGAGCACGGCGCATGCTGGGACCGGCGGTGCGACTGATCGACCCGCCCCGGGTGATCTTTCAGCGCATCTCTACTCGCAACTGCGCTCGTCGCGGCCCGACGACCGGTCATCGACGCGGGGGTGTACTTCCGCCCGGTCGATGCCGTTGATTGTTGGTGTGAGCACGAGCTGGGTCGGCGACAAAGGCGTCGTCGGCCGCGGTGTCCCGGTCCGGGTCGACCCCGAACCGGCCCGGACCGGGACCGGCAGCGCGAGTTCACTCGAAAACAAGGAGGCGGAGCAGATGTATTCGTCGGCGGACGGGTGGCAACACGCCTTCCGCGGCATCCCGGCCCACCCGGCCGGGATCTCCAGCAGCCGGATCGAACTCCGCGTGCAGGCGATCGGTTTCGCTTCGCGCGGTTGGCCGGTGGTTCCGGGTACCTACCTCCAGGACGGCGAGTGGGTCGACGCGGAACGGGCGAGCGGTGCGGAACCCGTGCCGGTGCTCGCGGATTGGGCCCCGGACCCGCAGATCGCCCCGGATCGCGCGGCGTCCTGGTGGGTCGAGCGGCCGTACAGCCTGCTGGTGGCCACCGGGAGCAAGCTCGACGCGCTGCAGGTGGACGCCGAACTCGGCAGGAGCGCGGCGGCCGTGCTGCGCGAGCTCGGATTCCCGGTGCCGATCGTGGCCACGCCGCTGGGTAGCTGGTTCTTCCTGGTGGCCGGCGGCAGCGGAGCGGTCGACGAGCCGGGAGTGCGCTGGCACGCCAGCGGCAGCTGGGTTCCGATGCCGCCCACCGCATACCCGCACGGCTCGGTGCACTGGCGGGTGAAACCGGAGGTGTGCGGCTGGCGGCTCCCGGAGGCGGAGTTCGTCCTGGACGCGCTGCGCGCTGCCGGAACCCGGAACGACCCACACGTGGTGGAGCTCGTAGCGCCCTCGCGGTGATGCGGTCGTCGGCCGTGCGCGAATCCACCGGAACCGGCACCGCGCCCGGGCTCCCCGAAGCGATCGGACGCGGCCCTGAGCAGGCCAGCCCCGCCGGCTCAGGAATCCGCCGGACGGTCGTGCAGCCCAGCCGGACCGGTGGTGCTTCCCCCGAGCACGGCCGACACCGCATCGAGCAAAGCCACCGCCCCCGCCTTGTCCAGCGGTTCGTTGCCATTCCCGCACTTGGGCGACTGGACGCAGGACGGGCACCCGGCCGAGCACTCGCAGGAAGCGATCGCCTCGCGCGTCGCGGCCAACCACGGGACCAGTGCGGCGAATCCGCGATCGGCGAATCCGGCACCGCCCGGATGTCCGTCGTGCACGAACACCGTTGCCTCCCCGGTGTCTCCGTGCAGCGCGGTGGAAACCCCGCCGATGTCCCACCTGTCACAGGTCGCGAACAGCGGGAGCAGTCCGATCGCCGCGTGCTCGGCGGCATGCAGCGCACCGGGGACGCGCGCCGGATCCAGCCCGGCGCCCCCCGGTGCGCTGCCGTGCAACAGCTCGTCGCTGACCGTGTACCAGACAGCGCGGGTGACCAGGCTCTGTGCGGGCAGGTCCAGCGAGACCTGGTCGAGGACCTGCCCGGAGGGCAGTTTCCGCAGGTAGCCGACGACCTGCGCGGTGACCTGCACATCGCCCACGTTCACCGTGACGCCCGGCCCGGGCCGGTACTGCTCGGACGTGCTCAGCACCGAGATGTCCACGACGTCCCGCGGCGAGGTGGTCCACTCCGGAGCCTCCTCGTGCACCAGGGCGATCCCGGATTCCAGATCCAGGTCGTCCACCACGAACGACTCCCCGCGATGCAGGTACACCGCACCCGGATGCACCGTCGAGCACGCGGAATCGGCGTCCACCGTGCCCAGCAGCCTGCCCGTGTCGCCCTCCACCACGGCCACCGGCGGCTCACCGGAACCGCGCAGTTCGACCCCGCGGTGCGGGCGGTCCCGGGACGTCCAGAACCAGCCGGTGCGCCTGCGGCGCAGGACGTTCTCCTCCGCCAACGCGCGCACCGCCGCATGCGCGGGTGCCCCGCCGAAATCGGCCAGGCACCCCTCGTCGAGCGGCAGTTCGGCCGCCGCGCACGCCAGGTGCGGTTCCAGCACGTACGGGTTCGCCGGGTCCAGCACGGTCGCCTCCACCGGCCGGTCCAGCACCGCTGGCGGGTGGTGCACCAGGTACGTGTCCAGCGGATCGTCCCGGGCCACGAAGATCACCAGCGCCCCGTCCCCCTCGCGGCCCGCCCGGCCGGCCTGCTGCCAGAACGAGGCGAGCGTGCCCGGGTACCCGGCGACCACCACCGCGTCGAGCCCGGCGATGTCGACCCCCAGCTCCAGCGCGTTCGTCGTGGACACCGCCAGCAGGTCGCCGGAGAGTAACTCGCGTTCCAGTTCCCGCCGTTCCTCCGGGAGGTAGCCGCCCCGGTAGGAAGCGACCTTGGCCGGCAACTTGTCGTCCACTTCGGACAGTGCCCGCCGGGCGGTCAGCGCCGCGATCTCGACGCCGCGGCGGGAGCGGATGAACGCCAGCGTGCGGGCGTTCTCGATGACCAGCTCGGTCATGATCCGCGCGGTCTCCGCGCCCGCCGACCGCCGAACGGGGGCGTCGTTCTCCCCGGTGATGTCGTCCAGCAGCGGCGGTTCCCAGAGGACCACCGTGCGGGCACCGCGCGGCGAACCGTCCTCGGTGATCGCCCGGCACGGTGCGCCGGTCAGCCGCTGCGCCAGCGATTCGGGGTCCGAGATCGTGGCCGAGGCCAGAACGAAGACCGGATCCGCGCCGTAGTGCCGCGCGATCCGGCGCAGCCTGCGCAGCAGCAGCGCCACGTGCGAGCCGAACACGCCCCGGTAGGTGTGGCACTCGTCGACGACGATGTGCGTGAGCCTGCGGAAGAAGCGGGACCAGCGGCCGTGCGCCGGCAGGACCCCGTTGTGCAGCATGTCCGGGTTGGTGAAGATCCACCGGGCGTGCTGGCGCACCCAGTCGCGCTCCACCTTCGGCGTGTCCCCGTCGTACGACGCGGCGCGGACGCCGTCCAGTCCGAGCTCCTGCACCGCGCGCAACTGGTCGGCGCCGAGCGCCTTGGTGGGCGAGACGTACAGCGCGGTGCCGCGCTCCTCGGTGAGGAGGCGGGCGAGGACCGGCAGCTGGTAGACGAGTGACTTCCCGGACGCCGTACCGGTGGCGATCACGACGTTCTCCCCGCCGTGCACCGCATCGGCCCCCTCGGCCTGGTGTTGCCACGGCTGCTGCGCGCCCTGCTCGGCGAGGGCCGCGGCGAGTTCCTCGGGCACCCACTGCGGCCACGCCGCGGTGCGGGCGGGGCGCGCGGGTACCTGCTGCACGTGCCGCACCGGGGATTCGCCGACGGGGACGCCGGCCAGCACCCGCTGCAGGAGCCGGCCGCCGCCGTCTTCGTGCGCTGCGCTCACCGGACGAGCCTCGCACAGCGCTAGGACGGATCTACGCGCGGTGCGGGAAGGGGAGAACGGCGTTGATCACCTGCTCGGCGGTCGTCTGATCGGGCGGATTGTGCCGTGTGGCGGGCGAGCGGACGCGGACGCGAAGCGCGTCCTTGTACCGGACATCCCCCGTTCGGGCCAAATCGATCTGTGCCCGTTCGGGCGATCAAGACCCGTTCTGAATCGATGAAACAATAACGAAACCCCATGTCGGCCGGAGTCACGTATCACACCGTGAGGTAAGCCACTGGTCGTCTGCATAGACTCCCCGGCCACGACCTCGCCACGGACGACCCCGGTCGCCCGGCGGGGCCGCCACCACGCGCCGGAGCGCGGCCGACCGCGGCCGTCGGCGTTGAACCGAGCACAAACCAGGAGGACGGATGTCCCTGCTCACCCCGGTCCAGCAAGGCGGCTGGGCCCAGGGCGCTGCACCACCGAGCTCGCCGCCCCGGATGGACCTCGCCCAGCGAGCTGCGGGTATCGAGCTAGGCGCCACCGAGTACACCGTGGTCGGCGCGGTCATGGTCATCGCGCTCGCCGCGCTCGCCTTCGGCTACGTGCTGATCAGGGAGGTGCTGGCCGCCGGTCAGGGAACCGCCAAGATGCAGGACATCGCCAAGGCGGTGCAGGAGGGCGCTTCCGCTTACTTGAACCGGCAGTTCCGGACCCTGGCGATCTTCGCGGTGATCGTCTTCCTGCTGCTGTTCGCGCTCCCCGGCGAACCCGCGGAGCGGATCGGCAGGTCCATCTTCTTCCTGTTCGGCGCGGCGTTCTCCGCGGCGATCGGCTACCTCGGCATGTGGCTGTCCACGCGCGCCAACGTGCGGGTCGCCGCGGCATCCCGGGAATCCGGTGCGGCGCGCGAGAAGGCGATGCGCGTCGCCTTCCGCACGGGCGGCGTCGTCGGCATGACCACCGTCGGCCTGGGCCTGTTCGGCGCGGCCCTGGTGGTGCTGGTCTACGCCGGGGGTGCGCCGCGGGTGCTGGAGGGCTTCGGCTTCGGCGCCGCGCTGCTGGCCATGTTCATGCGAGTCGGTGGCGGCATCTTCACCAAGGCCGCCGACGTGGGTGCGGACCTGGTGGGCAAGGTCGAGCACAACATCCCGGAGGACGACCCGCGCAACGCGGCCACCATCGCCGACAACGTCGGGGACAACGTCGGCGACTGCGCCGGTATGGCCGCCGACCTGTTCGAGTCCTACGCGGTCACCCTGGTCGCCTCGCTGATCCTCGGCACCGCGGCGTTCGGCCTGCACGGACTGCTGTTCCCGCTGATCGTGCCCGCGATCGGCGTGCTGACCGCGGTCATCGGCGTCTACATCACGCACGCCCGCTCCGGGGAGAGCGCGTTGACCGCGATCAACCGCTCCTTCTACATCTCTGCGGGGATCTCGGCTGTGCTGTGCGCGGTGGCCGCGATGCTCTACCTGCCGAGCACGTTCGCCGGGCTGACCGGGGTCTCCGAGGAGATCCGCGGCACCGCGGGCAGCCCCGCGCTGATCGCGCTGGTCGCCGTGGTGATCGGCATCCTGCTGGCCGTGGTGATCCTCAAGCTCACCGGCTACTTCACCGCCACCGAGAACCGCCCGGTCCGCGACGTCGGCCAGTCCTCGCGCACCGGTGCCGCCACGGTCATCCTCAGCGGGCTGTCGGTCGGTTTCGAGTCCGCGGTCTACACCGCGCTGGTGATCGGCGTCGCGGTGTTCGCCGCGTTCGCGCTGTCGGGTTCGCTGGCGGTGTCGCTGTTCGCGATCGCCCTGGCCGGCTGCGGTCTGCTCACCACGGTCGGCGTGATCGTCGCGATGGACACCTTCGGTCCGGTGGCGGACAACGCCCAGGGCATCGCGGAGATGTCCGAGGAGGACGAGGACGAGAGCGCGAAGATCCTCACCGAGCTGGACGCGGTGGGCAACACGACGAAGGCGATCACCAAGGGCATCGCCATCGCGACCGCGGTGCTGGCGGCGACCGCGCTGTTCGGCTCGTACACCGACGCCATCACCGCGGCGCTGGCCGATGTGGCGGGCTCGCTGCGGCCCACCGAGTACTTCGTCTACGCGCCGGACGTGCTGGTCGGCGTGGTGATCGGCGCTGCGGTGGTGTTCCTGTTCGCCGGGCTGGCGATCAACGCCGTGTCCCGTGCGGCCGGCGCGGTCGTCTACGAGGTGCGCCGGCAGTTCCGCGACAGTCCCGGGATCATGGACGGCACGACCCGCCCGGAGTACGGCAGGGTCGTGGACATCTGCACCCGCGACTCGCTGCGCGAACTGGCGACGCCGGGGCTGCTGGCGGTGCTGGCGCCGATCGCGGTCGGCTTCGGCCTCGGTGTCGGACCGCTGGCCGGATACCTGGCCGGTGCGATCGCCACGGGCACGCTCATGGCGATCTTCCTCGCCAACTCGGGCGGTGCCTGGGACAACTCGAAGAAGCTCGTGGAGGACGGCTACCACGGCGGCAAGGGGTCCGAGGCCCATTCGGCCACGGTCATCGGCGATACGGTCGGCGACCCGTTCAAGGACACGGCCGGTCCGGCGATCAACCCGCTGCTGAAGGTCATGAACCTGGTGTCGGTGCTGATCGCTCCGGCCGTGGTGTTCATGACCGTCGGTGACGCGGTCCCGTCGCCGGTGCGCTACGGCATCGCGCTGCTGGCGGTGCTCGTGATCGTCGCGGCGATCGTGGTCTCCAAGCGGCGCAGCACCGCGATCGACGAGTCCTCGGCCACCGACGGCGAGGACGACAAGGTGGTCAACGGCGCGCCCTGACCCGCTCGTCCGCTCGCGGGGGCACCGGGTGTTCGGCACCGGGTGCCCCCGCTCGCTGTCCGGGCGCAGTTCCGGTTGTTCGGCCGGACTCGACTGCGCAGGTGTGATTCCAGCAGGTGAGCCCCCGGTGTCGGGCCGTCGCGGCCGGATGCGAGAGGGTCGGGCGCGTACCGACACCGATGGCCGGGAGTGCGCATGAGGTTCCGTTCGACAGCCGTCGCGGTGCTCGCCGCCGTTCCGCTGGCGCTGGCCGGCTGCTCCGCGGGGGAGCAGGCCGGAGACCCGGGAGCGCAGGGCGACCAGAACGCGGAGCAGCAGGCCCCGGACCAGCAGGGTCCCGGGCAGCAGGGCGACCAGCAGCAGGGCGACCAGCCGAAGGGGCCGGGTGCGGCCTGGGCCGGTGAGCTGTGCGGGCTGGTCGGCGAGTTCACCCAGGCGCAGCAGAACCTGCCGGAACCGGACCGGAGCAACAGCGCCGCGCTCAAGAAGTCGATGGTGCAGAGCCTCGGGGCCTCGGCGGATGCCGCGGACCGCACGGTGCAGGGGCTGCGCGGGATGGAGCCCTCGCCGATCGAGGGCGCCGATCAGGTCGGCGACAGCTTCGAGCAGGGTTTCGTGCAGGTCAGCAAGGTCCTGAACACGGCGCGGGACAAGGCCGAGCAGGTCGACCCGGCCGATGAGCAGAAGTTCCAGGAGGGCATGACCCAGGTGCAGGAGGAGCTGAAGAAGGGCGAGCAGCTCAACCTGCAGGAGGCCGTCGCCCAGATGGATCAGAACCCGGAGCTGAACGCGGCGGTGCAGCAGTCGCCGCAGTGCGCGATGTTCACCGAGCAGCAGCAACAGCAGCAGCCGCCCCAGCAGCAGCCGCCGCAGTAGGGCGGGCTCAGCCACCGCGGTGATCGTGCCCGGTGCCCGTGCCCGCCGGTGCGGGCACCGCTGGCGCGAATCCCCTTCGATCGAGTGAGAGCCCTGGTCAAGATCGAACTGCTGTTCTAGCATTTCTCGATGTGGACCAACTGTCCTTCTTCTCCGCGGAAGCGCGGCAGCCCGCCATCGGCGACCTGGCGGGCGTGCTGTGCGGTCCGGGGCAGGCGGTGGCGTTCGGCCGCGGGACGGCCGCCAGGCTCTCGGTGGTGCTGGACGCGGAGTGGCGGGCCCGGTCGCTGGCCGGGGCGTGCGCCGAGCGGGGAGTCCAGGCCCAGGTCGGCCGGTCCGACGAGGGGTGGCCCCTGGTGCGCACGGCGTTCCGCGCGGATCTGACCGGGCTGGCCGGGGCGTGGCTGCGCGGTGCGATCAAGTCCGTGCCGCGCGGGTTCACCCCGGACGGCGCCGCGCTCCGGATCTGGGTGCTCGCCGCGGGGCGGCCCGAACCCGGCGGGTACCGGTTGGAGCTGGATCCGCACGCTCCCGGCACGCACGGGGAACTCGCCGGAGCGCTGGCCCGGTGCGGGCTCGCCGCCAAGCCGGTGGGGGCGCGCAGCGGGCAGCCGGCGCTGCGGCTCACCGGCAAACGCCGCCTCGCGCGCCTGGCAGAGCTGGTCGGCCCGGTGCCCGATGGTGCTATCGAGCGAACGTGGCCGCTCGCCTGCTGAGCGATTTGACCCATATCACGCCAGGTCACGCAACGGAACATGATGGTGACCCGATACGTTGCCAACACCAGATGGTCGCGAGCATCGGCGTGTTGTGTGCAACCCTGTGCCTCTCCGGACGGTGGCAGCGCCTCCGGTCGGGGCACACTGAAGGACTTGTTGAGCACCGGGCGAACCGGGTGCCCCGCGAGTAGAGAGCAGGTAAGCGTGGCTGGGTCGACACGGACGAAGAAGAACGGCGGCGGTGATCGCGCTTCGGTGTCCGCCAACGGAGCGGACTCCGGTGGCCGGCGCTTGGTGATCGTCGAGTCCCCCGCCAAGGCCCGCAAGATCGCGTCGTTCCTGGGCTCGAACTTCATCGTCGAGTCCTCCCGCGGGCACATCCGCGACCTGCCGAGCGGGGCGGCCGAGGTGCCCGCCAAGTACAAGGGCCAGTCCTGGGCGCGGCTGGGCGTGGACGTCGAGAACGACTTCGAGCCGCTCTACCTCGTCTCCTCGGACAAGAAGCCGGTGGTCACCGAGCTCAAGGACGCGCTCAAGGAAGTCGACGAGCTCTACCTCGCCACGGACGGCGACCGCGAGGGCGAAGCGATCGCCTGGCACCTGATGGAGACGCTCAAGCCGAAGGTGCCGGTCCGCCGGATGGTGTTCCACGAGATCACCGAGTCGGCCATCCGCGCGGCCGCGGAGAACCCCCGCGACCTGGACCAGGACCTGGTCGACGCGCAGGAGACCCGGCGGATCCTGGACCGGCTGTACGGCTACGAGGTCAGCCCGGTGCTGTGGAAGAAGGTCATGCCGAAGCTCTCGGCGGGCCGTGTGCAGTCGGTGGCCACCCGGGTGGTCGTGCAGCGCGAACGCGAGCGGATCAGCTTCGTGCCCGCCGAATACTGGGACATCTCGGCCACGATGGACGCGGGCGAGGACGCCGATCCGCGCCGGTTCAGCGCCCGGCTGGTGTCCGTGGACGGGGCCAAGCTCGCCACGGGCCGCGACTTCGGGCCGGACGGGCGGCTCAAG
Organism: Saccharopolyspora montiporae; assembly: GCF_015209505.1. Lineage (GTDB taxonomy): Bacteria > Actinomycetota > Actinomycetes > Mycobacteriales > Pseudonocardiaceae > Saccharopolyspora > Saccharopolyspora montiporae. The sequence continues at coordinate 320,851 of NZ_JADEYC010000009.1, read as the reverse complement.
AACGACGAGGCCCGGGTGCTGACCGAGGCCGAGGCGAACTCGCTGGCCGGTGGTCTGGCCGAGGCGCAGCTGCAGGTCTCCTCGGTGGAGGAGAAGCCCTACACCCGCAAGCCCTACGCGCCGTTCATGACGTCGACGCTGCAGCAGGAGGCGGGCCGCAAGCTCCGGTTCTCCGCGGACCGCACGATGCGCACCGCGCAGCGGCTCTACGAGAACGGGTACATCACCTACATGCGGACGGACTCCACGACGCTGTCCGAGACGGCGATCGCGGCAGCCCGCAACCAGGCGGTCGAGCTCTACGGCGAGCGGTTCGTCTCCGCGCAGCCGCGGCAGTACAACCGCAAGGTGAAGAACGCGCAGGAGGCGCACGAAGCGATCCGCCCCGCCGGCGAGAGCTTCCGGACCCCGGGCCAGGTGTCCGCGGAGCTCGGCGACGACGTGGACGGGTTCAAGCTCTACGAGCTGGTGTGGCAGCGCACGATCGCCTCGCAGATGGCCGACGCCAAGGGCACCACGCTGTCCGTGCGGATCGCCGGGACGGCCGAGCAGGGCCAGGAGTGCACGTTCGCCGCATCCGGGCGCACGATCACCTTCGCCGGCTTTCTCAAGGCCTACGTCGAGTCGGTCGACTCGGAGGCGGGCGGGGTCGCCGACGACGCCGAATCCCGGCTGCCGCAGCTGGTGCAGCAGCAACCGGTCACCGCCCCGGAGCTGTCCGCGGACGGGCACACCACGAACCCGCCGCCGCGCTACACCGAGGCCAGCCTGGTCAAGACGCTGGAAGAGCTGGGCATCGGCCGCCCGTCGACCTACGCCTCCATCATCAAGACCGTGCAGGACCGCGGTTACGTGTGGAAGAAGGGTTCGGCCCTGGTCCCGTCGTGGATCGCGTTCTCGGTGGTCGGACTGATGGAGAAGCACTTCGGCAGGCTGGTGGACTACGATTTCACCGCCGCGCTGGAGGACGAGCTGGACCGGATCGCCGAGGGGCGCCAGCAGCGCACCCGGTGGCTCAACGGCTTCTACTTCGGCGGCGAGGTCGGGCCGGACGATTCGATCGGCCGGGCAGGCGGGCTGAAGAAGCTGGTCGGCTCGGGAGTCGAGGAAATCGACCCGCGGGAGATCAACTCGATCCCCATGTTCACCGACGAGGAAGGCCGCACGGTCTACGTCCGGGTCGGCCGCTACGGGCCCTACCTGGAGCGCACCCTCGAAGACGAGTCCGCGCAGCGGGCGAACCTGCCGGAGGATTTGGCGCCGGACGAGCTGACCGCGCAGATCGCGGAGAAGCTGTTCGCCACCCCGATGGAGGGCCGCAGCCTGGGCACCGATCCGGAGTCCGGCAACGAGGTCTTGGCCAAGGAAGGCCGGTTCGGCCCGTACGTGACCGAGGTGCTGCCGGAGGACAGCAAGGCCAAGCGGCGCACCGGCAGCCTGCTCAAGTCGATGTCGCTGGACACGATCACGCTGGACGAGGCGCTGAAGGTGCTCTCGCTGCCCCGCGTGGTGGGCACCGACCCGGAATCCGGCGAGGAGATCACCGCGCAGAACGGCCGGTTCGGCCCGTACCTGAAGAAGGGCACGGATTCGCGGTCGCTGGAGACCGAGGAGCAGATCTTCTCGCTGACCCTGGACGAGGCGCTCAAGATCTACGAGCAGCCCAAGCAGCGGGGCAGGCGGGCGGCCGCACCGCCGCTGCGCGAGCTCGGCGATGCCCCGGACACCGGGAAGTCGCTGGTGATCAAGGACGGCCGGTTCGGCCCGTACGTCACCGACGGGGAGACGAACGCATCGCTGCGCAAGGGCGATGCGGTGGAGTCGCTGTCCATGGACCGCGCGGTGGAGCTGCTCGCCGAGCGCCGCGCGAAGGCGCCGGCGAAGAAGAAGTCCACCGCGAAGAAGAGCACGAGCACGAAGAGCACCGGAACCAAGAGTTCCGGCACCAAGAGCACGGGCACGAAGAGTTCCGGGACGAAGAGCACGACCGGCACCAAGAGCACCGGAACCAAGTGCACGAGCACGAAGAGTTCCGGCACCACGAGCACGGGCACGAAGAGTTCCGGGACGAAGAGCACGACCGGCACCAAGAGCACCGGAACCAAGAGCACGAGCACGAAGAGTTCCGGCACCAAGAGCACGAGTACCAGCACGAAGAGCACCGGCACCAAGAGCACGGGAACCAAGAGCACGGGAACCAAGAGCACGGGCACCAAGAGCACCGGGTCCAAGAGCACGGGCACGAAGAGTTCCGGGACGAAGAGCACGACCGGCACCAAGAGCACGAGTACCAGCACGAAGAGCACCGGCACCAAGAGCACGGGAACCAAGAGCACGGGAACCAAGAGCACCGGGTCCAAGAGCACGGGCACGAAGAGTTCCGGGACGAAGAGCACCGGAACCAAGAGCACCGGCTCGAAGTCGGCGGGTTCGACGGGCTCCGGCGGTTCCACGAGCAAGGCGAGCTCGTCCAGCGGATCCGCGTGATCGCCGCGAGCGATTCGCAGGAGGAGGCGACGCGGTGATGCGCACCGGTGCTGCGCAGGCGGCAGGCGGCGTGTGGTCGGAGGTCGTCGGGCAGCCCGATGCGGTGGCGACGCTGTCCGCGGCGGCCGGCGCGGCGGCGCAGCAGGTCCGCGGGACGCAGCCGGACGCCGGTGCGATGACGCACGCTTGGCTGTTCACCGGCCCGCCCGGTTCCGGGCGGTCGGTCGCGGCCCGCGCGTTCGCGGCGGCGCTGCAGTGCGCGGAGGAGCTCGGACCGGGCTGCGGCGAGTGCTCGGCGTGCCGCACCGCGATGTCCGGGACGCACGCCGATGTGCGGGTGGTCGTCCCGGAGGGCCTGTCCATCTCCGTCGCCGAGATGCGGTCGCTGGTGCAGGCCGCGGCGCGGCGGCCCACCACCGGGCAGTGGCGCGTGGTGCTCATCGAGGACGCCGACCGGCTCACCGAGGGCGCGGCGAACGCGCTGCTCAAGGCGGTGGAGGAACCGCCACCGCGCACGGTCTTCCTGTTGTGCGCCCCGTCGGACCATCCGGAGGACGTATCGGTGACGATCCGCTCCCGGTGCCGGGTGGTGCCGCTGCGCACCCCGCTGGCCCCGGCGATCGCCACCGTGTTGCGCGACCGGGACGGCGTGGAGCCGGAGATCGCGGAGTGGGCCGCGTCGGTCTGCGGTGGGCACATCGGCCGTGCCCGGGGACTGGCCACCGATCCGCAGACGCGCGAGCGGCGCGAGTCGGTGCTGAGCGTTCCGCTGGGCGTGCACCGCTTCCAGGACGTGTTCACCGCGGCGGCCGGGCTGGTGAATTTGGCCGAGTCGGAGGCGGTGGCGGCCAATGAGGGGCGCAACGAGGCCGAACGGGAAGAGCTGAAGACCGCGATGGGCGCGGGCGGAACCGGCAAGGGGACGGCGGCGGCCACCCGCGGGGCTAATGCGGCGCTGAAGGAGCTGGAGAAGCGGCAGAAGTCGCGCACCACCCGGTCCCAGCGGGATTCGTTGGACCTGGCGCTGGTCGACCTCGCGGGGTTCTTCCGGGACGTGCTGGTGCTGCGGGCCGGTTCGGACGCTCCGCTCAACCACCCCGATTACCGGCGGTCCTCGTCGAAGGCTGCCACCGAGTGGACGTCGGAATCCGTGCTGCGTCGGCTGGAAGCCGTGCTGGCGTGCCGAACGGCGCTGGCGCGCAACGTGAAACCGATCGTGGCCGTGGAAGCGTTGACCGCGGCGCTGTTCCGCGGCTGAACCCCGGGCGGCGCGCACTCCGCCCGGGGCGGCCGATCAGTGCTGCCTGCGGTGTCGCGGAAGGGCTGCGACCAGGATGGATCCGGTGAGCAGCAGTCCGGCGCCCGCCCAGAACAGCGGAACGGTGTGGTAAGCGCTCGTCACGGCCAGCGGGCCCGCTGCGCCCGGGTAGCCGGCCGGTTGGGTGTCGGCGGGGTCGGCCCCCGCGGGTTCGGCCGGTGCGGCACCCGCGTCGCCGCCGGTCGTGGGCGCGGGATCATCGCAGCGCACGCCGCCCTGCGGGGCGCCGGCGCGGACCGCCTGCTCACCGAAGGTGAGCCGAGCCAGCGAACCGTCGAGTCCGATGGGTTCGCCGCGGAGCACGTCCAGATCGAACAGGCTGGCCTGGGCGCGTGTTTCGCCGTCCACGACGTCCTGGCGCAGTTCGCCCATGCTCATCCGCACCACGCCCAGGTTGAGCGGTGGCGGGCCGTCGTCCTGGTTGCCGCCGATCGGCAGGTCCAGCGTCGGGTTGTCCGCGTCCAGCCTGCCGATCTCCTCGCCGCCGCGCAGCACGCGCAGCACCGGGTTCTCGTACTCCACAGTGGACGTTTCCGGATCGCCGGTCGAGGTGGCGGTGAGCCGGGGACCGGCGACGACGTCCACCTGGAGCTCCTCGGGAGTGCCGGGGAACACGCGCATGCTGGACAGCTGCAGCGTCGACGTCGAGCGCAGCGCCTTGCCGGGCTGCGGGCCGGCATCCACCAGTTCCACGGTGGACCGCGCGGTGCTGTTCCCGGGCAGGTTGGCCAGGGATCCGGCACCGTCCGGCGATGTCTCCTGCCCGTCGAGGAGGCCGCCCAGCAGTTCCTCGCCCTGCGGCCCGTTCTCGCCTTCCCCCTCCGGGAGCGCGTTGACCGCGGCGGCGCCGCCGAGCGAGGTCTGCGCGTCGGAGAGTGGGGACACGCAGGGGCCGCGCTGCTCGTCCCAGCGCGCGTGCACCCGGCCGCTGGGTCCTGCCAGGTTGAGCAGCCGGTCGCCCGGGGTCTCCGGTGGTTCGAGTCCGCTCGTCTTGGGTTCGGGCCGGTCCGGCAGCGCGTTCTGCGCCAACGCACCGCTTCCGGGTGCCTCGGGTGTCTTGCCGAACAGCGAGACCCCGAACGGGGACGATTCGGCGATGGAGCGCTCATGGGCGAAGAACGCGGTCGAGTTCACCTGCGCGATGGCCCTGCCCAGGCCGAACTCCGCGACCGACTGCTTGGGCAGCTGCTCCTCGAACTCGGGGTCGTCGACGATCGTGTCCGTCGGCACGGTGCCCGGCAGGATGCGCAGGGCGCCGATCAGCGTGCCGGCATCGCCGACCACCGGGCCGGGTGCGGGCGTCGGCTGGGAAGCGGGTGGCTGCTCCGGGTCCGCCGGTCCGGGGATCGGCGTGCTGGGTGGCGAATCCTGGGCCACGGCGACCGGTGCCGCCAACCCCGCCACGGCCAGCGACACCGCGGTGCACACCGCAGCGCATCGTGCAGTTCGCATCCGTCGCCCTTCTGCCGGCAGTCAGCTCGGTGATGGATATCACCAAGTTCCCCAACGAGAGCCGGCGCACACGGTGACGGTGCGTCCCCGACGAGTTCGCCCGGTGTGGAAGGGGCCGGCCCGGCGAGGGGGTGCCCGCGAGGAGCGGACGGCGAACGGCTAGACTCGGGGAACCACGCCGCCTTAGCTCAGTCGGTCAGAGCGACGCACTCGTAATGCGTAGGTCGGGGGTTCGACTCCCCCAGGCGGCTCGGTTGGAAAAGCCCCAGATCACCCTGTGTGATCTGGGGCTTTTCGTTTCTCGGCCGCGTCGGTTCGATGCTGATCACTCCCGGATCGACTTCGTGCGTGGCCAGGCGTGCCAGAACCCGTTCGCGGAACCGTGCGGCGGACGCCTCAGCTGCTGCCCGGGCGGCCTCGGGTAGCACCGTCGAGAATGTCGGCCGTGACTGCAAGCGTCGAATGATCGAGCATCGCTTGCGTCACCTTAAGATCGTTTCCGGTCAGCAGCGACAGCGTGGCCGCGCCGTGCCGCATGTCGTGCAGCCGGGTCGGCGGCCAACATCCTGCACCGTCCGCTCGAACGCGTCGGTGAGCTAGTTCGGCGCCACCTGTTCGCCGTCTCGCGTGTGAACACATGCCCAGTGTTGTGCCACGCCGCGCCCCATTCGAGGCGTTCCGCGAGCTGCGTCTTCCGGCGTGGCTCGTCGAGCAATGCACTCACCACTCGGTGTCGTTCAGCAGCTACTCGGCACCCGCCAGGGCGGTGACGACAGCGAGCAAAGCCACGTACAACCCGAGCACGACCTTCGCCAAGAGGCGATGCCATCCAAGGGTCCCGACCAAGATCACCGTGCCGATACCTGCAAGGAATCCGTAGACCCCGATCCACAACATGACCAGGCCTTGCTCGACACCGAAACCCTCGAAACCACGCCAGGTAATCGGCAAGACGAGACACCACGCTGCGAAGCCCAGCGCGAACAACAACCAGCCGAGCACGTGGCCGACGATCAAGCCAGGCCGCACGCGGGCCCGTGATTCCGAAGTGCTCATGGACGTCCGGTACTTTCCTCTCTGCCAGCCACGACGCGGGCCATCGAATCAAGTGACTGTTGCCTGTCCCAATAGTCCGAATGGCGGCTCCAGCGATGACCAGGCCCCTTCCGCACTCCGGGAGGGGCCTGGTTTCGTCCGGTCTCAGTTCCCGTCCCGGTCGGCGAGTTCCGTGCCGAAGAAAGCGGTGCCCCGCGCGGAAGTTCCGCACGGGGCACCGCTTTCATCTGTCTCCGGTCAGCCGCGGAACCTCCGGTGGAAGCCGCGGGCGACCCATGCCCCGGTGGCCAGCAGGACCAGACCGAGCCCGCCGAGCCACAGTGCGGGCGGGCCGGTCACCGGCAGCGGCGGGTGCGGCCCCGGATGCGGCCCCGGGTCCGGATCCGGGTCCGGGTCCGGGTCCGGGTCTGGATCTGGGTCCGGGTCCGGGTCGGGACCGGGTTTCGGGTGATCGGTGTTGGTGATGCTGCAGTGCACGTCGTCCCCCACGCGGATCGGCACCTGCGCACCGGCCAGCTGGATCGGACCGTCCTGGTTGCGGCAGCTCCAGGCCGAGGGCGTGTAGCCGCCGGGGCCGCGTTCCCCGAGTTGGTACTCGCCCGGAGCCGCGATCACGTTGGTCACCTCCGGTGACCCGGTGACGCCTTCGATCCCGGGAGTGGGGCCGTGCGCGTGCAGGGTCCAGTCGGTCGGCTGCGCCTTTCCGCCGTGCTCGTTGTTCACCTGCTTGTCCAGGGTGATGGTGCCCGCGTCGCGCGGTGTGTTCACCAGGGTGCAGGTGCCTCGCTGTCCGGAGGCGATCCGCACGGTGTCCCCGCGCGTTGCGGGCTCACCTTCGACGCCGCAATCGACCGACTGCAACTCGTAGCGCGGGTCCCCGCCGGACTCGGTGATCCGGTACTCCTGGTCCGGACGCACCCAGATCACCTCGCCGTCCGGTCCGGGGCGCCCCGGAACCGTCTGCTCGGGAACCTGCGGCGGGTCGGGTTCAATCGGTGTGGCGGTGACGTTCCACGCCGACGGATCCGCCGGACCGCCCTGCACGTCCTTGATCAGCTGCAACGGGACGGCTTCGTTGATCGCCGAGCACACCACGTGCGTGCCGATCGGTACGTTCACGCCACCGTTGATCCCGTCGTTCCACACCAGCTGCTGGCTGCCGTCCCGGTTGTACGCCAGGCAGTTCATCGACCCGGTCGACAGCGGGTTGCTCTGGTAGTCGGTGCGCCCATCGACCTGCCGGTAGTTGAACAGGTTCGGGTCGCCCTGGTTGAGCTCCTCGGTGAGCTGGTAGCGGGCGCCCGGGGTGACGTCGGCGGTGGCTTCCGGGCTCCCGGTGACCCCGGAAGGTCCGGGCAGCGCGTCCGGCCCGCCGATCGCGTTGAGCGTCCACGCCGCCGGGTTCGCGGTGCCCTCGTCCACCCGCTTCGCGACGGTGAGGGTCGTCCGGCAGTCGACGTGGTTGGTTATCTGATGCCGGTTCGACCCTTCGTCGAGGGTCACCTGGGCGGACGGATCAGCGGGATCGAGCGGTCGTCCGTCGAAGTCGACGCCGGTCACGTCGCAGTCGAGTCCTTCCGGGAAGCGCGGGGACTCGGACACGTCCACTTCGTCGCCGGCCGAGTAGCCGGTCCTGGTGACCCCCCAGCCCTGCGGACTGGTCCCGCCGCCGCCCGGGTTGGTCATCCGCAGGTCCGCCTGCAGGTTCGACGGCTGCTGGCCGTCCGCGTAGGTCGCGGTGCCGTCGCCCGTGGTCACCTTCCACTCCTTGTCCACCGCCAGGTCGGCGGGGACGCGTTCCGCTGGTGCGCGGTCCACGATGGTGCAGGACAGGGCTGCGTCGTCCGGTATCGGTATGTTGAAGCCCGGCCCTTCCGGATCGTTGGTCACTTCCACCGGTTCTTCGGTGATCTGGTTCACGCACCTGGCGTTCTTACCGTCCTGCTGCACGAGTTCGTGGCCGGCCTGCTGGCGCTCGGTGATGTTCAGGTCGGCCGATGCCACGCCCTCGTCGTAGGTCATGGGGAACGTGACGGCGCCGGTCCCGTCGTCGGTGGTGGTTTGCGGGGAGTCCACCGAGGCGCCGGGCGTTTCGGTGGAGGCGTCGAAAGTCCAGCCGCCCGGGGCGTTGTGCCGGCTGCCGTCCTGCGTCTCGATCTCCTTGACCACGGAGACCGAGGGCGTGCAGTTGGCCAGCGCGAGTTCGCGCAACGCCTGTTCCACGCCCTGGAAGTTCTCCTCCTGGAAGTAGTCGGCGGTGGCGATGTTGGTCCCGTCGTACTTCTCCGGTCCGGACAGGGAGGCCAGGTTGAGCGCGGCGTTGCCCGAGGTCCCGGTGCCGACCCCGACCGCGAGCACCCGCGTGTTCTTGGCCTTGAGCGCGTTGGCCGAGAAAATCCCGGCCTCCAGTTCGCGGAACCGGGTGATGACTCCGTTGCCGCCCGGGCCTTCCGGAGTGGAGTAGCGGGTGGGCATGCCGTCGGTGATCACCACGGCGATGTCGTAGTGCTCGGTGGCCAGTGCCGGTTCGTACAACGCCCGGTCCCAGTTCGTGGCCCCGTAGGCGGAGTTGTTGGTCCAGTCCGCGTACTTCTGCTTGAACCCGGTGGCATCGGCCACGGTGGAGACCGATTCGAGCCCGGGCGAGTTCGGACCGCCGCGATCCGCCGGTGAATAGCTGGAGAAGCTGAACTTCGCCATGCTCGACGGTGTGCCCTGCAGGCTGTCCACGAAGCCGTCCGCGGCGTTCTTGAGCGCCGGTACGTCGCCATTCATCGACCCGGACAGGTCCATGATCAGCCCGACGCGCAGCCCGCAACCGGGAGGGAGTGCGGGATTCTCCCGAGACTGCTGCCACGTGCCCGACGATGCCTGCTGGTTGCTGGACCCGGAGCCGACCATGAACCCGTTCGTGCCGCTGTCGGTCGACCGGTAGGTGTTGTCGCCGTACAGCGCCGGGGTCTGGAAGCGGTACGGGGTCACGTTCGTGCCGCCGGTCTGGAAGGTGCTGTTGACGAACCACCCCGGCGGCGCGGCGATCTGGCGGACGTAGAACCGCTGCCCGCGGTTCTCCCCGCCCTGGCCCGTTCCGCTGACGGTGAAGTTGCAGTCGCCATCCGCGTCGGACACGCAGGTGGACACGGGCGTCGTGGCGGTCGCGCTGCGGTACAGCCCCAGGGTGGTGCCGGGCAGCGGTGCGGCCGACTGGTCGCCGTTGCGGTCACCGCCTGTCTGCACGGTGACCACGGAGGTGTTCGGTGACGCCGGCGGGACGGCGCGCGGATCCGACTCCGATTCTTCCCAGCGCACGTCCTGGCTCGGTTCGACGGGTTCCGGCGCTGCCCGCCCGGGATCTGCGGGCTCGGGGTCTTCCTGCGCGGGCTCGGCCGGTTCCCCCGGCTCCGCGGACGCCTGTTCGGCGGGCGGTGGCCCGTCCTCGGCCCGCGGTGCGGGCACCTCCCCGGCCGCGGGGAGCGCGATCAGCGCCGCGGCCCACACCATCGCGAACTTCGCCCATCGGCCGGGTTTTCCGCTCCGCTCCGCTGCTGTGCCGCGCCTAACCAGCATGCCACATCCCAACCTCCGTCGAACCGCCGACGGGTCTGCTGCCCGACTGCGTAGCGGGGACCGCCGGACCGCTCCCGGGTCGTGCGTTGATCGCCAACCTCTGATCGCGCAGTGTTGGGGCTGATCGACGCGGCCGCATCTCGGCAGCGCGGCCGTCTCGGCGCGTCACCGGCATTGCCGCGAGATCGGGTGACAGAAGCCGCCTGGCGCGCGGGAAGCGGCGGCGTGCGCAGGCGGAGCGCCGGACGAGGCCGCCGGTGAGGTGACGCACAGGGCGCGAACCGGGGTGCCGGTGGGTGAGCGGCCTAGGGTTGCGGGTAGCCGAACGTGGTGCAGGTGGTCGGGCCGCGCGGGCGAATCCCGGGAAAGGACGGCGATGTCCGAGGAAGTCGAGCAGTGGTACGACTGCGTGGGCTGCGACGGATCCGGCAAGGTCAAGCGCCCGCGGTTGTTCGTCTCCGGCGCCACCGGGGACCGGAGCACCGCGATGAGCTGGGGTCGCTGCCCGCACTGCCGGGAGAACCCGGGCCGTCAGCGCTATCCGGGCCGTCCCGTGTGAGGATTCAGGGCATGCCGGATGACGAGGACGGCGGAACCCGGGCGCTGCCCGCGGGGCCGAACGCGCTGTGCTTCACCTGCGGCGGGTTGCGCAAGCTCAGCGAACCGCGGCTGTACGCGGTGCAGGCCACCGAGGACCTGCAGACCGGTATGACGCTGTCCGAGTGGCGGTCCTGCCCGCAGTGCTCGGGCAAGGGGTACCTGAACGGGCTGAATCCGCCCATGTGAGCGCTCAGCGTTCGGCTCGGTCCCAGTCCAGCATCGTGTAGATGTACTCGGCGCCGAGGCCGTAGGTGCCGGCATGCTCCCGGGCGATGTCGCCCACCGCGGAGGCCGTCGCCGACCGCGCCCAGTCCCGCTGCAGTTCCAGCAGGTACTGCAGCCAGGTCAGCGGCTGCACCCCGGCTTGCACCATCCGCTGCACCGCGCGCTCGTGCGCCTCCGGGCTGACCCCGCCGCACGCGTCGGCGACGAAGTGCACGGACATCCCCTCGTCCACCGCGCACAGCGCGGGCATCGCCACGCACACCTCGGTCCACAGGCCGGCCAGCACCAGCTTCGGTTTGCCCGTGGCGCGCACGCGGTCGCGCACCCGCTCGTCCTCCCACGGGTTCATCGTGGTGCGGTCGATCCAGTCGTCCCGGTCCGGGAAAGCCTCGCGCACGCCGCGGAACAGCGGGCCGCTGAAGTGCCGCTCCATCACCGTGGTCACCACGGTGGGCACCCCGAACAGCACCGCGGTCTTGGCCAGGCCCTGCGTGGCGTTGATGACCACTTCCATCGGGTGCGAGCCCACCGCGAATCCCATCTGGCTCTCGTGGTCGACCAGCAGCAGCACGTGGTCGTCCGGGGTCAGCAGGCGTCGCGGTGCACCGGACTGGGCCATCAGGTCTCCTCTTCCACGCGAGGCGGGCGCGCTCAACGATGGCGTACCTCCCCGACCTGCGCACTGCGGTGTCCGTACCAGCCCGGCGAACGGGTGCCGAACACCGCCTGATCACTCGGACGGGTTGGGCGGCCGCGCGTCGGCCGAGTGTCGGCTGGGGCGGTCGAGGATCACCTCGGATCGCGAAACGCGTTGTGCTTATGCGGTTTTCGACATCCGATAGCGGTTTCATCCGCGGGCGGAGCCGGTTCGCATCCGCGGGGTGACGAGTCAGCCGCGTTGCCGCGACATGCGGTCCGGGCGGTGTTCGGTTCCAATGTTGTTCGGATCGATCGGTCGCGAAGAGTCCAACGTCAGCTGGTGCCGAACTCCGGATTCGGTCCCCGGCCACTGCGCGCCAAGCGCCGTGGTGTGGAGGGTGAAAACGCAATGGCACTGCACAACAAGAACGTTGCGGGTGGCTTCGTGGGGACGCTGGTGGTCGGAACCACCTGCGCCGCCGCGCTGCTGGTGGGTACCCCGGACAGCTCCGGGATGACCCCGCACCGCGTCCAGCTCGCCGCGCAGGAAGTCGCGGGCGGCCCGGAAACCGGGAGAGCTGCGCCGGATTCGGCACTGCCGACGCCGTTCGAGCAGCGCGCCGCGGACGAGCACTCCTCGGTGCCCGGCCCGGTGCTGCCCGGTTCGGCGGGCACGCCGCGGGGCCGCGGTGTCGCGCACGCGCTCCCGGTTTCCGGGAGTTCGGCGGCGGGGCCGATGTCTCCGGGCGATCCCGCGCCTCCCAGGGGGGCTGCGGTACCCGGCGGTCCGGCGATCGCCGGCGATCCGGCCGAGAGGTCCGAGCGCGGAACGGAAACCGATCTCGGCCATCCGGAAAGAGTTGAGCCGCAACAAGAGTCGTCTGGGGCGCCGCCGGCCGGCGAAGAAGCAGCACCGCCGGCCGGCGAGGCCGAGGAGCAGGAGCGGGCTGCGCCGAGCGGCGCGTGGGTGTCCCCCGCGGACGGAACGCTCAGCAGCGGGTTCGGCCCGCGCTGGGGGACGTTCCACAACGGCGTCGACATCGCCAACGAGATCGGCACCCCGGTGCGCGCCGGTTCGTCCGGCACCGTCATCAGTTCCGGCCCCGCGAGCGGTTACGGGCTCTGGGTACGCGTCGAGCACCCGGACAGCACGATCTCGGTGTACGGGCACATCGACAGCAGCGGTGTCGAAGTGGGCCAGGACGTCGGGACCGGCGAGCAGATCGCAACGATGGGCAATCGCGGCAATTCCACCGGACCGCACCTGCATTACCAGATCGAGGTCGGCGGCGAGCCGGTCGATCCGGAGCAGTTCTACGCCGACCGCGGGGCGCGGTTGCTGGGCTGACCGGCTCGGCCGGCTCCGCGTTCCGGCTCACACCGTTCCGGCGCTCACCCTCAGCGATCTTTTTCTGCATCGTTGATGCGTCCGAGTGACAACAAAGGGTGTTGCGGGACCCGGTTCCCCCTTGCGCTGAGTGCGCTGTCACAGTGACAGCCCCCGGATACCTCGATGGGTAGCGATCGCATCCGGCTTCGTGCCACTGGCTGCTATCACTGCCGGAAAATGATCATTCGTCGACCGACCAAGGCTCCGGCCTGCGGTGATCACGCGGTGCACGCGCCGTGGGACGATCGGCAGATCCGACAGTCACCCCCCTGGCCGATTGTCGTGGTGCTCCGGGAGCTACTTCGATCGTGATGACGCCGGAAGGATCGATGTGATGGAGCGGTTGAGTACGACGGGGATCGTCGGGAGCGGGGTACTCAGCGACGACACCAACCCGCGGGACTGGGAGCGGCGTATCGCAGAGCGGTCGGAGCAGCTCTACCGGTTGAAGCTGCTGCGCAAACTGCTGGTCGTGTGGCTGTTCCCGGGCAATCTGCTGTTGGCCGCCGCCGTGGTGGTGGGGCCGGTCTTATGGCGGTCCGGCCTGCTGGCCGCGGTCCTCGCCGGAGCGCTGGTGGCCTCGGTCGCGATCTCCGGGCGGTTGCTCTACCGGGAGCACCTCGCCGTGCGCGGCGCCGAATCGGAGCTGCGCGCGCTGGAGTGCGCCAATCGGGAGGAGCTGCTCGACGAGCTGGGTTCGGGTGATCTGCTCGGGGCTCAGCGGTACTACCGGGCGCAGCTCCCGGACATCATCGAGCGCCACCGGTCGGAGGCCCGCCGCGATCGCTGGAAGGAGAACATCCTGCAGGTGGCGATCATCGGTGGTTCGATCATCGCCGCGACCGTGACCGCCGTGGCCATGTCCATAGTGGAGTTCGGCTGGGCGGCTGTCGGAATCAGCCTGCTGGTGGCGGTTTCCGCGGCGTTCTCCGGATACGCCAAGTACCGGGAACGCGCGCTCGGCTGGCAGCAGGCGGCGGACGCGTTGGAGCGCGAGTACCAGTCGGTGGAACTGCGCGCCGGGCGGTACCGCCGGTTCGACAACGACGACGAGGCGTACGCGGAGTTCGCGGACACGGTCGAGGCCCTGCGCAACGAGCAGGTGCAACGGCTGCGGTCCACGGTCTCGGGGGCCATCGGGCAGTGAACGCCCCACCCGGTGAGGTGGAGGTGACCGGCGCCGACCGCGGAACGAGTTCCGCGGTCGGCGCCGTTGCACGTCCGGGCCGCCGGCACTCGCGGAGTCCTCATCGCGTTCTGTGAATCATCGGCGGCCGTTCGCAGTTTTCTCACCCGGTGGGGTGGCCATTTCGGCGAGGCCGATGACCGGTTGCGCACATATCCCACGTATGTGATCGCTGAAAAGTGAAAGTTCATTGTTCCGTAATCTCCGGCCTGCACAGGACCCCTCCCTGTGCGGGAAAGGAGCACTGCGATGAAGCGCACTCTGACCACGGCAGCCGCGATGCTGGTCGGCGGGGCCGGCGCAGCCGGGTTCGCCGCTCCGGCCGGCGCGGCCGGAGCACCGGAACTCCCGGCGGAACTGCCCACGGACAACAACGCGGCCCAAACCGCCTACCACGCCGCAGGAACGCTGGAATCCGCCAAGCGCAGCGTCGGCGAGGTCGTGCCGCTGGAGCAGCTGGCCGGCCGCAGTGGTGGCCAGGACCCGGCGGCGGACCTGCTCAGCGGAAGCGGCCAGCCGCTGGACGCGCTGGAGCCGGTCGGCGAGGTGCTGCAGGGCGCGGGGCAGTCCGGTGCCCGGTCCGGCGACCCGACCGGGGACCTGCTGGCCGGTGGCCTCGGCGGGGCTCTGGACGGCACCCAGCTGGACGGCGCGCAGGCGACCACGCCGCAGACCAAGCCCGCCAACCCGGAGCCGGTGGGCTCGCACGGCCAGGCCGGGGGTGAGCTCACCGGCACGCTGCACGACGCGGTGGACGGCCTCGTCGGCTCGGTCGCCGGACAGGCCCCGGCGGAGCAGATCCCGGCGGCGGCGCAGGGTGCTGCGGACGAGCAGGGCGCTGCGGACACCGGTGCGCGCACGACGACCCCGCTGCGCGAGGTGACCGAACCGGGCGAGGCCGTCGACCAGCTGGCCGGCGAGCTGCCGATCGGCGAGGCCACCCCTGCCGTGTCCGGGCTGACCGAGCAGGTCGGTGATGTGGTGGCGCACGGTCCGCTCGGCGGTGAGACCCAGCTCGGCGGCTGATCCGCGACCCCCGCCCGTCGCCGTGGCGCCGGCGGTGGTCCGCCGACAGGACTCCGCACGGCGGTGACCGACATCGCGAGTCGAGGAAGTCCCGGTGCGGAGCTGGCGCCATCGACCACGACCTGCCGCGGGCAAACGCCCCGGAGAACCGCGGCACACACACCTGCGGCGCCCCTGCCTCTCGGTGGGGGCGCCGCGCTCGTTCGCGGGTGAACGCCGGACACGACGTTGTCCACCGAGTTGTCCACAGGCCGGCAAGTTGTCCACAGGACTGTGCACAACTTGAGGCAGGCCCGTCCGGAAACGCAGAAAGGGGCACCGCCGAACGGCAGTGCCCCTCTGAAGATCAGGCGACCTCTGAAGATCAGGCGACCGCCGAAGTCACGGCCGTCCCGTGGCCGGGAACCGGCTCAGTGCCCTTCCTTCTTGGCGCGCTCGTAGGAGATCTTGATCTCCTCTTCGGCCTCGGCGCGGCCGACCCAGGTAGCGCCTTCCACGCTCTTGCCCGGCTCCAGATCCTTGTACACCTCGAAGAAGTGCTGGATCTCCAGGCGGTAGAACTCGGAGAGGTGGTGGATGTCGCGCAGGTGCTCCTGGCGGGGGTCGTCGGAGGGCACGCAGATGAGCTTGTCATCGCCGCCCTTCTCGTCGCGCATCCGGAACATGCCCACTGCGCGCGCGGTGATCAGGCAGCCGGGGAAGGTCGGCTCCTGGACCAGCACCAGCGCGTCCAACGGGTCGCCGTCCTCGCCGAGCGTGTCCTCGACGAACCCGTAGTCGGCCGGGTACTGGGTGGCGGTGAACAGCGTCCGGTCCAGACGGATGCGTCCCGTCTTGTGGTCCACCTCGTACTTGTTTCGGCTCCCCTTGGGGATCTCGATCATGACGTCGAAGTCCACTCGATTCCTCGCCAATCGTGCGTCGTCGTGCAGCCGCGCGCTCACGCGCTTCACCACGTCTAGTGTGGACCACGATGTCCCGCCGGGCCCCACCGCAGTGTGAGAGCTCGCAATCTGGCAGGCTGGCGATCACGTCGAGGAGGAGTACGTGCCCGAACCCCACAGCCCCCGGGGTGAGGTGTCCGAAACCGACGTCCGCCCGCCTGCATCGGATGGTGAAACCCCCGCCCCACCTGCGTCGGAATCGGAATCGGATCGGGCGCAGTCGGGCCAGGACGAGTCGGACCAGGTCGCGGACACGGCCCCGGCCGGGAGCGAGCCGCTTGGGAACGCCGAGAGCATCCCGGGCGAACCCGGGGAACCGGACGCCCAGCGGAAACCGGGCACCGCGGATCACGCGGACGATGCGCCCGAAGCAGACGTGATCGAGCCCGCCGCCGCGGACGCGGGTGCCTCGGGTGCCGCCGCCGAGGGCGGTGCCGATACCGCGGAGACCGAGACCGGGCAGGTCGCTGAGGACGCCTCGGGCGCCGGGAGCGCTGCCGACGTGCGCGCCTCCGAGGCCGGCACCGCGCCCGACGACCCTGCCGGTTCGGATGATGCTGCCGGTTCGGATGGCGCCGTCGAGGCGGATAGTGCCGCCGAGGTGAACGAGGCACCGGCCGCCGGCGGCTCGCGGGCTACCGAGGTGAGCGTGTCCGGCGTGCTCACCACCGATCGGCCCGACGTGCCCGATGAGCACGACTCCGGCACCGAGCGGGACTCCGACGTCGAAGACGACTCCGGCACCGAGCAGGATTCCGGTGGGGATGCGGCGCCCGGTGATCAGGCGGACACCGGCGAAACGGCCGTCGAGCCGGGTGGCTCCGGCGCCAAGCCGATGATCGACCGGCGCAGCGGATCGCTGGTGGAGCCCGATCCTGCCGCGGACGAGGCCTCGGCGAATGCGGACACCGGCCCCGACGGGCGGGCTACCGATGCGTTCGCCACGCGTTCGGCGCCCCCGGAGCAGGACCGCTCGGCCGAGCGGTCCCCGTCCGCCGAACCGGACGGGCCGCAGGACGACCCGGCATCCGAGGACCCGGCATCCGAGGGCACGGCATCCGCGGACCCGGCATCCGCGGAATCGGCATCCGAGGACGTCGCCGACCAGCCGGAACCGGCGGTCGCCGCGGACGCCGATGCCGAGACGACAGCCGGTGCGCAGGACACCGCCGCCGAGCCGGATGCCGCAGCACCGGGCATTGCCGAGCAGGACGTGACTGCCGAGCAGGACGCGGCGGAGTCGGGTGTCGCAGAACCGGACAACGCAGAGCCCGCCGAGCGGGCCGGGATCACTGCGGCGACCGGGGCCTTCCCGTCCGCGGTCGGTTCGACGGACTCCGCGGCGGACCGGTCCGCCGTCGCGACCGGGCCGGAGCCCGACGACGCCGCGGGACCCGACGACGCAGCAGGACCCGACGACCCAGCAGGACCGACGGACGGCGCGCCGGACGCAGCGGAACAGGACGGCGGCGACCCCGGAACCGATCCTGCTCCCGCAGCGGCTGAGGACGACGCGCCGGACCCGGACGTGCCGGGCGGTAGCGGTCCGCAGGAGGACGAACAGCCCGAGCCCTCGACTCCGGTCTCCGCGGCGAATCCGCCCGAGCCGGAATCCGCCGGTATCGAGCACACCCAGCAGTTCAGCCGCATCGCGCCGCCGGAGGCCGCGGCGGAGCGGACCCAGCAGTTGCGCCCGGTCGGCGACACCGGACCGGTGCCGCGCGTGGCGCCGCCGGAATCCGCCGCGGAGCAGACCGGCCGGATCGACATCGGCAGCGGGATCCACGACGGCAGCGGGATCCACGAGGGCAGCGGGATCCACGAAGGCAGCGGGGCCCGTGAGACGGGCACCGGTCCGGCGACCGAGCACATCCCGGTGGTGGTGCCGGGTGCCGCCGAGCAGACCCAGCAGTTCGCCCGGCCGGACTTCGACGAACCCCGAGAGGCGCGCCCGGAGGATTTCCTCGGCGTGTCCGGAGCCGCTGCGCAGCGAGAACGGCCCGGTGCGGAAGGCGGTGGCGAGCGGCCCCCGCCCCCGCCGGAAGCGGACCGGTTCGGCGCACCCCCGCCGCGGAAGCGCCGCCGCGGACCGTTCATCGCAGTGGCCGCTGCGGTCGTGGTGCTGCTCGGCGTCGGGGTGGCGACCGGTCCGAAGATCGCCGAGCTGGCGTCCGGTGTCCAGGACCCGCCGCCTCCGGTGCACCTCGATCCGCAGATCCGCCCGCTGGACGACGCCGCGCCGCTGCCCACCGAGTCCGGGGTGGCGCAGCAGCTGGCCGGGGCGTTGGACAACCCCGCGGTCGGCGAGCTCAGCGGCACCGTGCTCGACGCGCAGAGCGGGCAGGTCGTCTGGCAGCAGCAGGGCGACCGGCCGCTGATCCCGGCGTCCAACGGCAAGCTGCTCACCGTCAGTGCGGCCCTCCTCGCGCTGGAGCCCGATCAGCGGTTCAGCACGAAGGTCGTGCGCGGTAGCGCCCCGGGGAGCGTGGTGCTCGTCGGTGGCGGCGACCCCACGCTGTCCGCGCTGCCCGCGGGGCAGGAGTCGGTCTACCCGGGCGCGGCCCGGCTGGACGACCTGGTGGAGCAGGTCAACGCCGCGACCGGCGGCGGGATCCGTTCGGTGCAGGTGGACACCTCGCGCTACGCCGGTCCGAAAACCGCGCCGGGCTGGCTCCCGGAGGACGTCACCGGCGGGTACGTCGCCCCGATGGATCCGGTGATGCTGGACGGCGACCGGGAGGAGCCGGCCGAGGACACCAGCCCCCGCTCCGAACAGCCCGCGCTCGGCGCCGCGCAGCAGCTGGCCGGCGGGCTCGGCACCGCCGAGGTCACCGAGGGGCAGGCCCCGCCGGGCGCGGAGGTGCTCGGCGAGGTGCGCTCGCCGACGGTGCGCGAACTGACCGAGACGGTGCTGCAGCACTCGGACAACGTGCTGGCCGAGGCGCTGGGCCGCGAGGTCGCCATCGCCACCGGCAACGAACCGTCCTTCGCGGGATCCGCCCGGGCGGTCCGCGAGGTGCTGCAGCGCAACGGGTTCGAGCTCGGGCCGACGCAGATGGTCGACGGCAGCGGGTTGTCCCTGGACGACCGCGCGAGTTCCACGGCGCTGGCGGGGTTGCTCGCGACCGCGACCGAACCGCCCGGTCCCGGAGGGCTCGCACCGCAGGCGGCGAAGCTGCGCGATCTGCTGCCGGGACTGCCCGTGGCGGGCGGTAGCGGGAGCTTGTCCACCCGGTTCCAGGACGGCAGTGGCCGCGGCTGGGTCCGCGCCAAGACCGGCACCCTGGACGGCGCCAACAGCCTGGCCGGCACCGCGGTCACCCGGGACGGGCGGCTGCTGGTGTTCACCCTGCTGTCGAACGGGACGAGCTCCACCGAGGCGCGGCCCGCGCTGGATCGGATCGCCGACCAGCTCAGCGCCTGCGGCTGCCGGTGAGCGGCACCCGGACGAGAGGTACCTGGGAACGGCGCCGCGCGGGTACCGTCGAAGACGTGCAAGCTCGATCGACTGCCGTGTTGCCGCCACCGGAACGCGCCGGAAGCGGCGCGGACGGGCCCAGCGCGCTGGACTGGAAGACCGCGGTCGCCACCGCGAACCGGCTGCTGCGCCCGGGTCCGGAGGTGGACCGCGTGCACGCCGAGGAGGCGGTGCGCGCGCTGCGCCGGTTCTCGGTGGACGCGGAGACCCATGTCCGGGAGCTGACCGGGATGGGCCTGGACCTGCCCGTTCTGGAGGGGTCCGTCGTGGACCGGCCGACCTGGGTGCGGGCGGCCGCCGACGGGTTGTCCCAGCTCACCGATGCTGCGTTGGCCGAGGATCCGGCGACGCAGTCGAGCGACCTGCTCGCCGGGCTCAACGCCCGCGGCGCCGGGTTGCAGGCCGGTGTCGTGCTGGCCTACCTGGGCGGCAAGGTGCTCGGCCAGTTCGATCCGTTCGGTGATTCGGGGGTGCCCGGCCAGCGCGGGCGGTTGCTGCTCGTGGCGCCGAACATCGTGGCCGCGCAGCAGGCCCTCGGCGTTCCGCCGGACGACTTCCGGATGTGGGTGTGCCTGCACGAATCCACGCACCGGTTGCAGTTCAACGCCGTGCCGTGGCTGCGCGAGCACTTCACCGCCAGCCTCGGTGCTCTGCTGACCGCGATGGAGGGCACGACCGGTGAGGTGCTGAGCCGGCTGCCCGCCGCGGTGCGCGAGGCGCGTGCGGACAACCCCGCCCGGGAGACCAGCCCCGGCGTGCTGGGGCTCGTCGAGCTGCTGCAGAGCCCGGACCAGCGGGACGCGCTGGACCGCATCCTGGCCGTGTCCACGCTGCTGGAGGGGCACGCCGACCACGTGATGGACGCGGTGGGGCCGCAGGTGGTGCCCACCGTGGCGACCATCCGGCAGCGGTTCACCGAGCGCCGCAAGGGCGGCGGCCTGCTGGACCGGATCCTGCGCAGCCTGCTCGGCGTGGACGCCAAGATCAAGCAGTACGCGCAGGGCGCGGCGTTCACCCGCTACGTGGTGGACCGGGTGGGCATGGACGGCTTCAACGCGGTGTGGAACTCGCCGCAGGAGCTGCCGACCCGCGCGGAGCTGGTCGACCCGCCGGCCTGGGTCCGCCGCGTGCACGGCTGACGACGCGCCCGGCCGTCGTTCGCGGGGGCACCCCGCACCCCGGGACGTTCGCGGGGGCACCCCCGGCACCCCGCACCCCGGGATGTGTGCGGGGGCACCCCGCACCCCGGGCATCCGCCGACCGGCCAGAATGTATGCGTGCCCCCTCCTCCCGCCCTGACCGCCACCCGCGGCGCCGTGCGGCGGTTGCTGGGCTCGGTGATCACCGGTGATGCGGTCGCGGTGGCCTGTTCGGGCGGTCCGGATTCGCTGGCGCTGGCCGCGGCGGCCGCGCACGTCGGGTTGCGGCGCGGTCTGCAGGTGCACGGGCTGGTCGTGGACCACGGGCTGCAGGCGCAATCCGCCGAGGTCGCCCAGCGCACCGCGGAGCAGCTGTCCGGGCTCGGCCTCCGATCGCAAGTGCTCCCGGTGCAGGTGAGCGGGCCGGGCGGGCCGGAAGCGGCTGCCCGCCGGGCTCGTTACGCGGCGCTGGGCTCGGCCCGGCCCGCCGGGGCGCCGGTCCTGCTCGGGCACACGCTCGACGACCAGGCGGAGACCGTGCTGCTCGGGCTCGGCCGCGGGTCCGGGGCGCGCTCGCTGCGCGGGATGGCCGAATCCGACCCGCCGTGGGTGCGGCCGTTCCTCGGGGTCCGCCGGGAGACGACCGAGCAGGCGTGCCGGGAGCTCGGCCTGCCCCCGTGGCACGATCCGCACAACGTTGACCCGACGTTCACCCGTGTGCGGTTGCGCACAGAGGTGCTCCCGCTGCTGGAGGACGTGCTCGGCGGCGGCGCGGGCGCGTCGTTGGCCCGCACGGCCGATCAGCTGCGCGAGGACTCGGCCGTGCTGGACGGGTTCGCCGCGGAGGTGCGTGAGCGCGTCGAGGCTGCTGGTGGGCTGGACGCCGCCGCGCTGGCGGAGGCGCCGGCGGCGATCCGCAGGCGGGTGCTGCGCTCCTGGCTGCTCGACCGCGGGGTGCCGGAGCTCAGCGATGCGCACCTGCGCGCGGCCGACGATCTCGTGGGTTCTTGGCGGGGCCAGGGGGGTCGGGCGTTGCCGGGCGACTTTGTGCTCCGCCGGGAGCATGGGACGCTTCTGGTGGAAGCGGCGGGCCGCAAGCCGCCGAATGGCTGACGCGGCGCAGGTGGCCGGTGCAGCAGCGGGCGCCGGCGCGATCCGCTTCCAGACCGGCGCCGCTCGCGGTGGCGGTGCTCCACCGGGCGGTGGGGAGTCGCCGGCGCGTCCGCGCAGTTCCAAGGTTCGTTTCGAGTCCGGAAAGAGGGGGAGCGGGGCCGTGTACGACGGCGACATTGCCTCCGTGCTCATCACCGAGCAGCAGATCAACGACAAGGTCGTCGAACTGGCGAAACAGGTCGACGAGGATTACCGGAACGTCAGCGGCGATCTGCTCCTGGTGGGTGTGCTGAAGGGGGCGGTGATGTTCATGACGGACTTCGCCCGAGCCCTCCCGCAGCCTGCCCAGCTGGAGTTCATGGCCGTGAGCTCGTACGGCTCGACCACGTCCTCGTCCGGGGTGGTGCGCATCCTCAAGGACCTGGACCGGGACATCGCCGGGCGGCACGTGCTGATCCTGGAAGACATCATCGACTCGGGGCTGACGCTGTCCTGGCTGCTCAAGAACCTGGAGGCGCGCAACCCGGCTTCGCTGGAGGTGTGCACCTTGCTGCGCAAGCCGGACGCGGTGCAGGTGGACGTGCCGGTCGGTTACGTGGGCTTCGACATCCCGAACGAGTTCGTCGTGGGGTACGGCCTCGACTACGCGGAGCGCTACCGCGACCTGCCGCACATCGGTTCGCTGGACCCGAAGGTCTACACCTCCGGCGTGTGATCGTCGGCCGGGCGCGGGTGCTGTCCACCGCGTCCGGTTTCGGCCCTCGGCAGCCACACCCCACCCGGGCGGAGTACGCTCGAACTCCTGCGCGCTGCTCGGCGTGGTCGCACCCGTACGTCGGCCGGTAGGCTGGTCCGGAGGGGTTGACGGTGCGGATGACGTGTGCTTGCCGAGCAGCCGTTGCCCGAAATGACTGTCAGGGAGGGTCGAGGCCGCCCGCCGGCCGCAAGTGAATGGACCGAAAGCGCCTGCTCCGCCATCCGCTGCTGTGGATTCTCGTCGCTGTCCTGGTGTTCTTCGGGATCAGCACGCTGCTGGACGACACCCGCTCCTATCGCGAGATCTCGACCTCGGACGCCGTGGCCCAGATCTCCGAGGGCAAGGTCGCCGAAGCGACGATCGAGGACAAGGAGCAGCGCGTCCGCCTGACCCTGAAGGAAGGGCAGACCTTCGCCGACAGCGATCAGCTGATGGCGTACTACCCGGCCGGTGCGACCGGGCAGATCGTCGACGAGATCCGCGGTAACCAGATCCCCGAGTGGAACACCAAGGTCACCCAGGACTCGCTGCTGGTCACGATGCTGATCTACATGCTTCCGGTCCTGCTCATCGTCCTGCTGTTGATGTGGATGATGAACAACGCCCAGGGCGGCGGAAACCGGATCATGAACTTCGGCAAGTCCAAGGCCAAACAGCTGACCAAGGACATGCCCAAGACGCTGTTCAGCGACGTCGCCGGCGCGGACGAAGCCACCGAAGAGCTGCACGAGATCAAGGACTTCCTGGCGCAGCCGGGCCACTACCAGGCGCTCGGCGCCAAGATCCCGAAGGGCGTACTGCTGTACGGCCCGCCGGGTACCGGGAAGACCCTGCTGGCCAGGGCGGTCGCCGGTGAAGCGGGCGTGCCGTTCTACTCGATCTCCGGTTCGGACTTCGTCGAGATGTTCGTCGGCGTCGGCGCCTCCCGGGTGCGCGACCTGTTCGAACAGGCCAAGCAGAACGCGCCGTGCATCATCTTCGTCGACGAGATCGACGCGGTCGGCCGCCAGCGCGGCGCCGGCCTCGGCGGCGGGCACGACGAGCGCGAGCAGACGCTGAACCAGCTGCTGGTCGAGATGGACGGGTTCGACTCGCGCGGCGGGATCATCCTCATCGCCGCGACCAACCGCCCGGACATCCTGGACCCGGCGCTGCTGCGCCCCGGCCGGTTCGACCGGCAGATCCCCGTCGCGGCACCGGACATGCGCGGTCGGCGGGCGATCCTGAACGTGCACGCCAAGGGCAAGCCGATGGCCGAGGACGCCGATATGGACGGCCTGGCCAAGCGCACGGTCGGCTTCTCCGGTGCCGACCTGGAGAACGTCGTCAACGAGGCGGCGCTGCTCACCGCGCGCGAGGGCGGCCAGCTGATCACCGCACCCGCGCTGGAGGAGGCGGTGGACCGGGTGATCGGCGGTCCGCAGCGCAAGAGCAAGATCATCTCGGAGCGGGACAAGAAGATCACCGCCTACCACGAGGGCGGGCACGCGCTGGCCGCCTGGGCGATGTCCGACCTGGACCCCGTCTACAAGCTCACGATCCTGCCGCGCGGCCGCACCGGCGGGCATGCCCTCGTCGTCCCCGAGGACGACAAGGACATGATGACCCGCTCGGAGATGATCGCCCGGTTGGTGTTCGCGCTCGGCGGGCGCTCGGCGGAGGAGCTCGTCTTCCACGAGCCGACCACCGGTGCCTCCAGTGACATCGAGCAGGCCACCAAGATCGCGCGCGCCATGGTGACCGAGTACGGCATGACCGCCAAGCTCGGCGCGGTGAAGTACGGCAAGGAGGAAGGCGATCCGTTCGTCGGCCGCACCGCCGGACAGCAGCCCAACTACTCGCTGGAAGTCGCGCACGAGATCGACGAGGAGGTGCGCAGGCTCATCGAGGCGGCGCACACCGAGGCGTGGGAGATCCTGAACACCTACCGCGATGTGCTCGACGACCTGGTACTGGAGCTGGTCGACAAGGAGACGCTGAACCGGGCGGACCTGGAACGGGTCTTCTCCGCTGTGGAGAAGCGCCCGCGGATCACCACGTTCAACGACTTCAGCGGGCGCACGCCGTCGGAGAAGCCGCCGATCAAGACGCCGGGCGAACTCGCCAAGGAACGCGGGGAGCCGTGGCCGCCGGTCGAGGAGGAGCCCACGCCGCCGCCGTCCGAGGTCGACGAGTCGGCCGCCGGTGACGAGCCGGAGGACACCGCCCAGAACCGCCCGGCGGACGGGGCGACCACCCCGGCCGGAGCCGGTGCACCGGGGAACTTCCAGAACGGGCGGGGTGAGCGCGGCCAGTCCGGTTCCGGGGCGCCGTCCGCGGTCCCGCCGAACTACGGGGCGCCGCCCGGCTGGACGCCGGCGACCTCGCCGTCGGGGTCCCACTACTCTGGTGGCAGCCAGTACAACAGCAATTGGGTCCCTTCCTGGGAGCGCGGGCAGCAGTCGCCGTCCGAGCAGGGCGAGCCGAACGGCACGACCCAGGGCCAGGACGGGACGCAGCCCGAGGCCCCGCCGAACAACTCGGAGGCGGGTCCGGGCCGGGACAACGGCGATGGCGGCGGCACCGGACGGTGACCGGCGGGTCACCGGTCCGGCGGGCGCCACACCGGTAAAGGAACGAGATTGACCAGCTCGGTCGAGCCCATCGGGGCGGGAGACGATGACTCCCGCCCCGATGGTGCTCTCAACTCCACCCAGTTCGACCAGGAGCGTGCCGAAGCAGCGATCCGGGAACTGCTGCTCGCAGCGGGCGAGGACCCGGAACGCGAAGGGCTGCGCGAGACCCCGGCCCGGGTGGCCAGGGCCTACCGCGAGCTGTTCGCCGGGCTCTACACGAACCCGGACGACGTCCTGGACCGCACCTTCGACGAGGCGCACGAGGAACTCGTGCTGGTGCGCGACATCCCGGTCTACTCGCAGTGCGAGCACCACCTGCTGCCGTTCCACGGCTACGCGCACGTCGGTTACATCCCCAACGAGCAGGGCAGGGTCACCGGTCTGTCCAAGTTGGCCAGGCTGGTCGACCTCTACGGCAGGCGCCCGCAGGTGCAGGAACGACTCACCTCGCAGGTGGCGGACGCGCTCGCGCAGCGCCTGGAGCCGCGGGGCGTGATCGTGGTCATCGAGGCCGAGCACCTGTGCATGGGCATGCGCGGTGTCCGCAAGGCGGGCGCGACCACGACGACCTCGGCCGTGCGCGGGATCTTCCGCTCCTCGGCCTCGTCCCGGTCCGAAGCGCTGTCCTTGATTCGGGGGAAGTGACCGTGCACCACCTGCTTCCCGCCCCGCGGCGCTGCGTCGTGATGGGCATCCTCAACGTCACGCCGAACTCGTTCTCCGACGGCGGCCGGTACCTGGACACGGATGCGGCGGTCGTGCACGGGGCGGAGATGTTCCGCGCGGGCGCCGACATCATCGATGTCGGGGGCGAGTCGACCAGGCCGGGATCGGAGCGCGTCGACGCGGCCACCGAGGCCGAGCGGGTGCTGCCGGTGGTGCGCGGGCTGGTCGCCGAGGGCGTGCCGGTCAGCGTGGACACCACCCGCGCCGCGGTGGCCGAGGCGGTGGCCGAGGCCGGGGCGTCGATCATCAACGATGTCTCCGGCGGGCTGGCCGATCCGGACATGGCTCGGGTGGCGGCCGAGACCGGCCTGCCCTGGGTGCTGATGCACTGGCGCGGGCACAGCAAGGACATGAACAGCCTCGCCAGCTACGACGACGTGGTCGCCGAGGTCCGGTCGGTCCTGCTGCGCCAGGTCGACGCCGCGGTGGCGGCCGGGGTGGCCGAGGACGCGATCGTGCTCGACCCGGGTCTCGGGTTCGCCAAGACCGCCGCGCACGACTGGCAGCTGCTGCACCGGTTGGACGTGCTCGTCGACACCGGGTTGCCCGTCCTGGTGGGCGCCTCGCGCAAGCGGTTCCTCGGCGGCCTGCTGCCCGGTGCGGACGGCAGCCCGCGGCCTGCCGGCGAGCGGGACACCGCCACCTCGGTGGTCTCCGCGCTGTCGGCGGACCGCGGCGCCTGGGGTGTGCGGGTGCACGACGTGCGCGGCTCGCTGGACGCGGTCGCGGTGACCGCCGAGTGGAACAGCGGAGGAGCGAGCAGTGGCTGACCGGATCACGCTGACCGGCCTGAAGGTGCGCGGCCACCACGGCGTCTTCGAGCAGGAGAAGCGGGACGGGCAGGAGTTCCTGGTCGACATCACCGTGTGGATCGACCTGGCCGGTGCCGCGGCGGACGACGACCTGCAGCAGACGCTGCACTACGGCGAGTTGGCCGAGCGCGCCGCGGCCGTGGTCGGCGGGCCGTCGCGTGACCTGGTGGAGACCGTGGCGGCCGAGATCGCCGATGGCGTGATGACCGACCCGCGCGCGTTCGCCACCGAGGTCACCTTGCACAAGCCGTCGGCGCCGATCCCGCTGGAGTTCGCCGATGTCGCCGTGACCATCCGCCGGTCGCGGCGCGGCGGCCGCGGCGGTCCGGCCTGATCCGGAGGTGAGCTCGATGACCAGGGCCGTGCTGTCGCTGGGGTCGAACATCGGCGATCGCCTCGGGCATCTGCAGCTGGCGGTGAGCGGGTTCGCGGACTCGCTGGTGGCCGTCTCCCCGGTGTACGAGACGCCGCCGTGGGGCGTGACCGACCAGCCGGATTTCCTGAACGCGGTGCTGATCGCCGAGAACGCCGGCTTCGACGAGTGGGATTGGTTGCGGCGCGGGCAGGATCTGGAACGGCAGGCGCGGCGGGTGCGCGAGCAGCACTGGGGTCCGCGCACCCTGGACGTCGACGTGGTGAGCGTCGGCGAGGTGCGCAGCGAGCACGCCGAGCTGCTGCTCCCGCACCCGGGCACGCCCGCGCGGGCCACGGTGCTGGTGCCGTGGCTGGCGATCGATCCGGACGCCGTGCTGCCCGGGCACGGCCGGGTGGACGGTCTGCTGCACCGGTTGCCGGCGGACGACGTGGCCGGGGTGACCCGCCGGGACGATCTGGACCTGGTCGCGGCGGCCTGAACCGGTCGCCCGCGCCCGGGTGCGATCCTGGTGGGCATGGCACCCGACGACGGCCGGATGACGTTCACCCAACCCCGCCACCTGGTCACCGCTGGCCTGCTCGCGGCGGTGCTGGTCTTCCTGCTCTCCGGCCGACTGCTGTACGGGGATCTGCCGCGGCTGCCGACCCTGGCCGGGGCCACATTGCTGGTGATCGCGGCGGCCGATCTGGGCCTGGCCGTGTGGCTGCGGCCCAAGGTGCGACGCAAGCAGGGGGTCGAACCGCCGGAACCGGTCACCGCGGCGCGGGCGGTGGCGCTGGCGAAGGCCTCGTCCATGGGCGGGGCGATCATGCTCGGGGTGTGGCTCGGGCTGCTCGGCTACGTGCTCCCGGTGCTGCAGATCGTGCTCGCCGCGCGCGGTGATCTCGCGGCGATCGTGGTCGGTTCGGTCAGCGCGGCGGCGCTCATCGCCGCCGGCCTGTGGCTGGAGCACTGCCTGCGGGTGCCGGACGACCGGGACGAGCCGCGGGAGCCGCACGACCGCTGACTCCCGGACCGCTGGGTCGCCGGGCGGCCCGGATTGGACCGGTCGGCGGGCCCCGGCGGGACCGCATCGGGCAACCTCGTGGCGAGTTGGCCGACTTGCAGGTCTC
Organism: Saccharopolyspora montiporae; assembly: GCF_015209505.1. Taxonomy (GTDB): domain Bacteria; phylum Actinomycetota; class Actinomycetes; order Mycobacteriales; family Pseudonocardiaceae; genus Saccharopolyspora; species Saccharopolyspora montiporae. The sequence continues at coordinate 292,833 of NZ_JADEYC010000009.1, read as the reverse complement.
GATCGAATAACCGGCCGGTACCGTGGTCGCATGTCGGACACCGTCGGCTCGGGACCCGAACCTCCCGAGGAGCGTGCGGAGGCCGCGCGGCGCGGCAGCACCGCGTTGTGGACGGGAGCGCTACTGCTGGTGGGCGCGGCGACCGCTGCGCTGGTGCTCAGTGACGACCCGAGGCTGTTGCGGCTGGGCCTGGTCGCGGCACTGTGGGCGGCCCTGGCCGGCGCCTTCGTCGCGGCGCGGCTGCGCAGCCAGGTGGTGCGGGCGCAGGAGCGCGCGCAGGACGATCAGCGCCTCTACGAGTCCGAGTTGGAACGCGAGATCGCCGCGCGCGAGGAGCACGCGGCCGAGGTCCGCGCGGACGCCTACCGGCAGGCGGCGGACGAGTCCGCGGCGCAGATCCAGGCCCTGCAGTCCGAGATGCAGCGGTTGCGCGCGACGTTGGAGAAGGTCGTGGGCGGGGACGTGCTGTTCGAGCACGTGGCCCTGCGCGCCGAGTCGACCCGGGTGCGCTCGTTGGACCAGTCCGGCGGTTCCGTCTTCGGCGGGTTCGGGCAGGCGGGCATCGAGCAAGCAGGGGTCCAGCAAGCAGGGGTCCAGCAGGCGTTCCGCGCGGCCGAGTACCCGGCGGCGCAGCGGCCCGGGATGCGACCGCCCGAGCCGGCGCCGCAGCCCCCGGCCTCGCAGCCCCCGGCACCGGCAGCCGGCGCGCGGAGTTCCGGGGACGGGGCGGACCCGGTCGCGGAGACCGCGCTGATCGCACCGGCCGTCGGCACCGGAAGCGTGCGGGCCGCGGGCACGATCGAGGAGGCCGCGGCGGAGGACCCGGGCGCGCACACCGCGGGTACCTCGGTCGAGGACCTGCTGGCCGCGTACGGCTCCACGGGCGATGCGCAGCGTCGGCGCAGGCGGCGGGCCTGAACCGGTGACTGCTTGGGCGCGGCCCCAACGCCTTCTCTAGGGTCTTGGCCGTGTCTGGTCCTGATCTACCCGGCCCGGTGGCCGATCTTTCCGGCGCGCGCAGGCAGCAGATCCGCAAGCACCACGCGGTCGGTTGGCCGGTCGCCGGTCTGATCGTGCTCGGCGTGTGCGGCCTGGTGATGGTGGGGGTGACCACCTCCAAGGTCGGCGCGCTGCCCGCGTTCGTCGGTGCGGTGGCGGCGCTGCTGCCGGTCGGTGTCGTGTTCGGCGCGATCATCTGGATCGACCGCTGGGAACCCGAGCCGCCGGTCCTGCTGCTGGGCGCGTTCCTGTGGGGCGCCGGTGGGGCGACGGCGTGCGCGCTGCTGCTCAACGATGCGGTCACCGGCATGGGCGATCTGCTCGCACCGGACGGGAGGCGGTTCTGGGAGCAGGCCGTGATGGCGCCGTTCGTGGAGGAGGCCGCGAAGGCGCTGTTCGTGGTGGCGCTGTGGTTCCGCCGCCGGTCGGAGTTCAACGGCCTGGTGGACGGCATCGTGTACGTGGCGCTGAGCGCGGCGGGCTTCGCTTTCACCGAGAACATCCTGTACTTCGGCAAGGCGTTCGCCGATGGAGGACTCGGCAGCGTCTCCGGCGGCGTGGTCGCCGTGTTCATCCTGCGCGGGGTGTTGGCGCCGTTCTCGCACCCGCTGTTCAGCGCGATGATCGGGATCGGCATCGGACTGGCCGTGCGCACCGCGAATCCCTGGCTGCGCTGGGGATATCCGGTGCTGGGCTATCTGCTGGCGGTGTTGCTGCACGCGGTGTGGAACGCCTCCACGCTGCTCGGCGGCACCGAGTTCCTGAACATGTACTTCCTGATCATGGTCCCGGTGTTCCTGGCGACCGGATGGCTGGTGGTCTGGCAGCGCAAGCGTGAGCAGCGCATCGTCGCCGAGCAGCTGCCGGTGCTGGAGCGCGCCGGGCTGATCGTGCCCAGCGAGGTCGAGCTGCTTGCCTCGCTGACCGGGCGGCGCGGGTGGTTGCGCAAGGTCCGGCGCAGCGCGGGCGCGGACGCGGCCAAGGCGGTGCGCGACTACCAGATCGCGGTCACCGAGCTGGCCTTCCTGCAGCACCGGGCGGATGAGGGGCGCACCACGAGCGCTGCCCGCCGCGCCCGCCGGGAGAAGCTGATCGAGGACCTCAAGCAGGCGCGCCGCACGGCCACCGGCCACCAGAACGCGATTCGCACCGCCAAGATCAAAGTCGACGAGCTCACCCGGGCCGACCTGCGCCGACCTGCGCAGCGACCGGGCCGGGAGTGAGCCGTCGACCCGGCTGCGGGCCCGCGGCGCCGGGCGCTAGTGTCGTCGTGCTGTCCGGTACCCGCGTCGACGGGACTGGAACGGTAGGGAGGACGACGTGGCGATGCCTGCTGGCCGCACCGGCCCCCGGCTGCGGATCGGGATCATCTCGGCCGGTCGCGTAGGTGCCGTGCTGGGCGCCGCGCTGACCCGGGCGCAGCACCGGGTGGTGGCGGTGTCCGCGGTGTCGGAGAGCTCGCAGGAGCGGGCCGAGCGCATGCTGCCCGGGACGGCGGTACTGCCGCCGGACCAGGTGGCCGAGCAGGCCGACCTGGTGCTGCTCGCGGTGCCGGACGACGCCCTGGCGGGGCTGGTGCGCGGGCTGACCGCGACCGGATCGCTGCGCGCCGGGCAGATCGTGGTGCACACCAGCGGTGCGCACGGCGTGGACGTGCTGGAGGCGGCCGCGTCCGCCGGGGTGCTCATGCTGGCCATGCACCCGGCGATGACGTTCACCGGCCGGGACGAGGACGTGCAGCGGCTGGCGGATGCGTGCATGACGGTCACCGCCACGCCGGGCGACGACGCCGGGTGGAGCGTCGGCGAAGCGCTGGCGCTGGAACTGGGCATGGAACCGGTCCGGGTCGACGAGGAGGCCCGCCCGCTGTACCACGCGGCCCTCACGCACGGCGCGAACCACGTGATCACGCTGGTCAACGAGAGTTCCGAGATGCTGCGCGCGGCCGGGGTGGATGTCCCGGACCGGGTGCTGGCGCCACTGCTGTCCGCATCGCTGGACAACTCCCTGCGCCTCGGCGATCGGGCCATCACCGGCCCGGTGGTGCGCGGCGACGCCGGAACGGTTCGCGCGCACCTGGCCGCGATCGCCGCGTCCGGGCCCGCCGCGCTGGCCGGCTACCGCGAGCTCGCGCGCCGCACCGCCGAGCGCGCCGAGCGTTCCGGGCTGCTGGGCCCGGACGGGGCCGCCGAGGTCCGGGCAGCGCTGGACGAAGAGACCGCATGACGTCGCCGACGGCGGCGCGCCACGTGCCTGGAGCAGGGATGAACACCTCGGAGAGCGTCGGAGCCGGACCCGGGTACCAGCGCGGTGAGCTCACCGTGCACACCGAACCCGCCGAGCTGGCCAAGGTCACCCGGGCGCTGCGCGCGTCCGGTCGCCGCGTGCACCTGGTGCCGACGATGGGTGCGCTGCACCGCGGGCACCTGGAGCTGATCCGCCGCGCCCGTCAGGACGTGAACGCGGTCGTGGTGGTCTCGGTGTTCGTCAACCCGCTGCAGTTCGGCGAGGGCGAGGACTTCGGCCGGTATCCGCGCACGTTCGACGCCGATGTGCAGGCGTGTCGGGACGAGGGCGTGGAACTGGTGCTCGCGCCCACCGCGGAGACCATGTACGGCCCGGACCCGCAGATCACCGTGCACGCGGGCGAGGCGGGTTCGGTGCTGGAGGGCGCGCACCGGCCGGGGCACTTCGACGGGATGCTGACCGTGGTGCTCAAGCTGTTCAACATCGTGCGACCGGATCTGGCCCTGTTCGGCGAGAAGGACTACCAGCAGCTGGTGCTGATCCGGCGGATGGCCCGCGAGCTGAACCTGGATGTGGCGGTGCAGGGCATCCCCACGATCCGGGAATCGGACGGGCTCGCGCTGTCCTCGCGCAACGCCTACCTGGACGAGGAGCAGCGGCGGAGTGCGCTGGGGCTGTCCGCCGCGCTGGTCGCGGGGGCGCACGCCGGTCCGGGCGGGGCCGAGGCCGTGCTGCGCGAGGCGTCGAACGTGCTGGCCGCCGAACCGGAGGTGCAGGTCGACTACCTGGAGTTGCGCGGCACCGAATTGGGGCCCGCCCCGGACGGCGGGGAGGCGCGGTTGCTGGTGGCGGCCCGGGTGGGCCCGAGCAGGCTGATCGACAACGCGCTGGTCGTGCTGGGTGGCGACGAGTCCGGGTCGTGAGTTCCGCCCGCGCGGGCGGGCGGCGGAATGCAGGTGTCGCCGCATCGGCGACGGCGGTTGGAGATCCGCGATGTACCGAACGATGTTGAAGTCCAAGATCCACCGGGCCGTGGTGACGCACGCCGATCTGCACTACGTGGGATCGGTGACGGTGGACGCGGACCTGATGGCCGCTGCCGATCTGCTGGAGGGCGAGCAGGTCGCGATCGTGGACGTGACCAATGGTGCCCGGCTGGAAACCTACGTGATCACCGGTGCGCCGGGCTCCGGCGTGCTCGGCATCAACGGGGCGGCCGCGCACCTGATCGAGCCGGGGGACGTCGTGATCCTGCTGGCCTACGCGGTGGTCGACGACGCCGAGGCGCGTGCGATGCAGCCGCGGGTGCTGTTCGTGGATGCCGACAACCGGCAGGTCGAGCAGGGTCGGAATCCGGCCGCGGTCCCGGACGGGCACGGGCTGTCCGCGCCGGCCGGGTCGGTGGCGGCCGAGGCGGACGACGCGGCTCGGTGGGACACGCTGCTGCAGCCGGGCAGCTGACGGCGGTTCGTGGAGAGGAGTCGACGCCGTGCTGCTGGCCATCGACGTCGGGAACACCAACATCGTGCTCGGCCTCTACGACCGGGAGGACGCCTCGGCGATCACGCCGGTGTGCGACTGGCGGATGCGCAGCGAACCGCGGATGACGGCCGACGAGATGTCGCTGACCATGCGCGGTCTGCTGGGCGAGTACGTGGACCGGATCACCGGGATCGCCGCGTTGTCCACGGTGCCCGCGCTGCTGCGCGAACTGCGGGTGATGCTGGGCCGCTACTGGAGCGACGTGCCGCGGGTGGTCGTCGAGCCCGGGGTGCGCACCGGGGTCCCGCTGCTGGTGGACAACCCGCGCGAGGTCGGTGCCGACCGGGTGATCAACACGCTGGCGGCGCACCACCTGCACGCCACGAACTGCGTGGTGGTGGATTTCGGCACCTCGACCAATGTGGACGCGATCTCGGCGAAGGGCGAGTTCCTCGGCGGGGCGTTCGCGCCGGGCATCGAGATCTCGTTGGACGCGCTGGCGTCCCGCGCGGCGCAGCTGCGCAAGGTGGAGTTGGTGCGCCCGCGCTCGGTGATCGGCAAGAACACGGTGGACTGCCTGCAGTCCGGAATCCTGTTCGGATTCGCCGGGCAGGTGGATGGGCTGGTGCAGCGGATCGTCGACGAGCTGGAGGACACCCAGGGCGGACCGACCACCGTCCTGGCCACGGGTGGTCTGGCGCCGCTGGTGGTCACCGAGTCCGCGACGATCACCCATCACGTGCCGGATCTGACGCTGCTCGGGCTGCGGCTGGTCTACGAGCGCAATTTCGGCTGATCGGCGGGCACCGAGCCGTGCCTGCTGAACCGCGTGCCGGAGGCGAAACGTACCCTTGGTGGCCGTGACTGACCAGGACCGTTCCAACCTCCCGGCAACCGACGCTGCGGCTTCCGATGCGGCAGGCACCGACGATCTGCCGGAACAGATGCGGATCCGGCGGGACAAGCGGGAGCGGCTGCTCGACTCCGGTGTCGACCCGTACCCGGTGAGCCTGCCGATCACGCACAGCCTCGCCCAGGTGCGCGAGCAGCACCCGGACCTCGAACCGGACACCGCCACGGGCGACCGGGTCGGTGTGGCCGGGCGGGTGATGTTCCTGCGCAACACCGGCAAGCTCTGCTTCGCCACGCTGCGTGCCGGGGACGGCACCGAGCTGCAGGCGATGATCAGCCGCAACGAGGTCGGCGAGGAGTCGCTGACCGCGTGGAAGAGCGATGTCGATCTCGGCGACCACCTGTTCGTCCACGGCGAGGTGATCACGTCCCGGCGCGGCGAGCTGTCGGTGATGGCCGATGAGTGGCGGATGGCGGCCAAATCGCTGCGCCCGCTGCCGGTGATGCACAAGGAGCTCGGCGAGGAGATGCGCGTGCGGCAGCGCTACGTGGACCTGATCGTGCGCGATCAGGCCGCGCAGACCGTGCGCACCCGGGCGGCGGTGCAGCGTTCGCTGCGTGACTCGTTTGACCGGCGCGGTTTCGTCGAGGTGGAAACCCCGATGTTGCAGACGTTGCAGGGCGGAGCGGCCGCCCGTCCGTTCGTGACGCATTCGAACGCCTTCGACATGGACCTGTTCCTGCGGATCGCGCCGGAGTTGTATCTCAAGCGGTGCGTGGTCGGCGGCATCGAGAAGGTTTTCGAGATCAACCGCAACTTCCGCAACGAGGGGAGTGATTCTTCCCACTCCCCCGAGTTCGCGATGCTGGAGTTCTATCAGGCGTACGCGGATTACGACGACATGGCGGAGCTGACCCGCGCGCTCATCCAGGAGGCGGCGGATGCGGTCGCCGGCTCCCAGGTCGTGACCTGGTTCGACGGAACCGAGTACGACCTGTCCGGCGAGTGGACCACGCTCTCGATGTACGGATCGCTCTCCGCGGCGCTGGATTCGGAGATCACCCCGGAAACGCCGGTCGCGGTCCTGCGCGAGCACGCGCAGTCACGCGGATTGCACGTGGATCCGGTGCACGGGCACGGAAAGCTCGTCGAGGAGCTGTGGGAGCACCTCGTCGGCGACCATTTGCACGCCCCCACCTTCGTCCGCGACTTCCCGCTGGAGACCTCGCCGCTGACCCGGCAGCACCGCTCCGTGCCGGGGGTGGCCGAGAAATGGGACCTCTACGTTCGCGGCACCGAGCTGGCGACCGGTTACTCGGAACTCGTCGATCCGGTCGTGGAGCGCGCTCGGCTCGCCGAACAGGCGGAGTTGGCCAAGGCGGGCGATGCCGAGGCCATGCCGGTCGACGAGGACTTTCTGCGCGCGCTGGAGTACGGAATGCCGCCCAGCGGCGGGGTCGGAATGGGGATTGATCGGCTGTTGATGGCGTTGACCGGTCTCGGTATCCGGGAGACCATCCTGTTCCCGCTGGTCCGACCGGAATGACCCGATCAGGCCGCCGGGAACTCGAATTCCGGCGCGCCGGATGAGTGCATTGCGGAAGTGGCTGCGCTAACCTGATCGAAGAATGTTTCAGGTGACGGTCAATGACATGCTCCGGTGGGAGTCGGACTCCCGGGAGATCGTCGCTGCCCCGCCATTGCACACAATTGCCCCGGGAGGATTCGAAGATGGCGCAGAAGGTCACTGTCACTCTGGTCGACGATCTGGACGGCGGTCAGGCGGACGAAACCGTCGAGTTCGGGTTGGACGGTGTCTCGTACCAGATCGACCTCTCCGCGGACAACGCCGGTGAGCTGCGGGACGCGCTGGCGAATTTCGTTTCCAGCGCGCGCCGCGCGGGCGGGCGCAAGAAGCCGGGTCCGCGGCCGAGTTCGAACCGGGCGGCCGCGTCCGGCGGGGGTTCGACGAGCGCGGACCGCGAGCAGAACCAGGCCATCCGGGAATGGGCCCGCAAACGCGGGCTGAAGGTTTCCGACCGGGGGCGCATCCCGGCCGACATCGTGGAGCAGTACCACCAGGCCAACTGATCCGGAGACCGTTGTGCACGAGCTTGCCGGGTGGTGCGCGCTCCGTGCGAGCGGCCACCGCCGCTGAGGAAATGCGCCCGACCTCCCGGTCCGATCGTTGCGCGGGCCCGGGGATCCACTGCGGATCCCCGGGCCCGTTTCCGTCTCCGCGCGCACCCGCCGGCCACCCGCGGGGGTGGCTGTACCGCAGCTGTTAGGTGGGCCTAACCTAAGCGGGACACGCAACGGTTGGGGAGTGGCATGAGCGGCAGTGCGACCGCCGGTAGCGCGCGGGCGTCCGTCGCGCCGGCGAGCGAAGCGGCCGCGGCCGGCGCCCGGCGCCTGCGCGATCGGCGGCGGACCCGGTTGATCGGTCTCGCGGTTCTGGTGGGGGTGCTGCTCGCCGCCTGCGTGCTCAGCGTGGTGGTGGGCGCGAAGACCATTCCGCTGCACGACGTGTGGGCCGGGGTGTTCGCCCCGGGCGACGCGGAGAACCACCGGATCGTGCAGGAACTGCGCCTGCCGCGCACGGTCGTCGGCGTGCTGGCCGGCGTCTGCCTCGGCCTGGCCGGCGCGCTGATCCAGGGGCACACGCGCAATCCGATCGCCGATCCGGGCATCCTCGGTATCACGCACGGCGCGGCGCTGGCCGTCGTGCTGTCCGTCTACACCTTCGGCATCACCAGCCTGTACGGCTTCATCTGGTTCGGCTTCGGCGGCGCGCTGCTCGGCGTGCTGGCCGTGTTCGCGATCGGCTCGCTGGGCAAGGGCGGCCCGACTCCCGTGACGCTGGCGCTGGCCGGGATGGCGATCAGCCACCTGCTGCAGGCGATCACGTCCGGGCTGACGCTCGTCGATCAGCAGACCCGGGACATGTACCGCTTCTGGCAGGTCGGTTCGATCGCCGTCGACGACCCCGGCGTCATCGGGCAGGTGTTGCCGTTCCTGCTGGCCGGCGTGGTGCTGTGCCTGGCCAGCGCGTTCAGCCTCAACGCGCTGGCTTTGGGCGATGACGTGGCCCGTTCGCTGGGGCACAACGTGCAGCGCTCCCGGCGCATCGGCATCGCGGCGATCGCGGTGCTGGTCGGCGGGGTGGTCGCCATCTGCGGGCCGATCGGGTTCGTCGGGCTGATCGTGCCGCACGTGGCCCGGTACTTCACCGGTGCCGATTATCGGTGGCTGCTGCCGTTCGCCGGTCTGATGGGAGCTTCGCTGGTGCTGTTGGCCGACGTGCTGGGACGGATGGTGGCCCGCCCGTCCGAGGTCCAGGTCGGGGTGATGCTGGCGATGGTCGGCGCCCCGTTCTTCATCGCGCTGGTGCGGCGCCGGAAGTTGGCGCGGCTGTGAGCCCCCGCGCCACCGCGACCCGCGAGGCACCCGTGCCCGGCCGTGCGCCGCTGCGCGTCGGTCCGGTTTCCGGGGTGCTGCGCAAGCGGCCGCTGCTGGCGGTGCTCGGCGCCCTGCTGGCCGCGCTGGTCCTGCTGGTGCTCAACGTGGGCCTGGGCGAGTACCGGCTGGGGCCGGGCGAGGTGCTCAGCGCGCTGTTCGGCGGTGGTAACCGGGTCGAGCAGGTGATCATCTGGGAACTGCGGATGCCGCGCGCGCTGACCGCGCTGCTGGTCGGCGCCGCACTGGGGCTCTCCGGCGCGATCATGCAGGCGTTGGCGCGCAACCCGCTGGCCAGCCCGGACATGTTGGGCATCACCTGGGGCGCGGGCACCGCGGCCACGGCGGTGATCGTGTTCAGCGGTACCGCGGGTTCGGTGGCCGGCGTCCTGGCCAACTTCGGGCTGTCCGCGGTGGCGCTGGCCGGCGGGCTGCTCGCCGGCGTGGCCGTCTACGGGCTGGCCTACCGCCGCGCCGGAGTGGATTCCTACCGCCTGGTGCTGATCGGCGTCGGGGTGAGCGCGCTGGCGGGCAACGCCACCTACTGGCTGCTCACCGTGGGCGACGTCAACGACGCCGGCCGGGCGATGGTGTGGCTGGCGGGCAGCCTCAACGCCCGCGGCTGGGAGCACGTGCTGCCGGTGCTGATCGGGCTGGCCGTGCTGATCCCGGTGGCGCTGGTCGGTGCGCACACCCTGGGGGCGCTGCAGTTCGACGACGACACCACGCGCGGGCTGGGCGTGCGCACCGAGCTGTCCCGCGCGGTGCTGCTGTTCGCCGCGGTGGTGCTGGCCTCGGTGGCCACGGCCGCGGCCGGTCCGGTCCAGTTCGTCGCGCTGGCCACCCCGCAGATCGCGCTGCGCCTGGCCGGGGGTCCGCGCCCGCCGCTGGTGGGCTCGATGGCGATGGGCGCCGCGCTCGTGGTGGGTGCCGACGTGCTGTCCCGGACCGCGTTCGGTGGTTTCGAGATGCCGGTGGGCATCGTCACCGCGGTGCTCGGCGCGCCGTACCTGATCTACCTGCTCGTGCGCCGCTACCGGGAGACGGCGGCGTGACGGGCGGGCGCGCCGACGCACGGCGCTTCGCGCACCGCAGGCCGGTGCCACGATGGGAGGTCGCATGACATCGCTCGCGTCCGCGAACGACGGCGCCGCGTCCCCGGCGCAGCGGCTGCACGCCCGGGGCCTGGAGCTCGCCTACGGCGACCGGGTCGTGTCCGAGGGGTTGGACATCGACGTGGTGGACGGTTCGATCACCGCGGTGATCGGCCCGAACGGCTGCGGCAAGTCCACGCTGCTGCGGGCCCTGGGCAGGCTGCTGCCGCCGCGGTCCGGCACCGTGCTGCTGGACGGCAAGCAGATCCACAAGATGCCCGCCAAGGAGGTCGCCAAGGTCCTGGGCGTGCTGCCGCAGACGCCGGTGGCCCCGGACGGGCTCACCGTGGCCGATCTGGTCGCTCGGGGCAGGCATCCGCACCAGTCCTGGTACCGGCAGTGGTCCTCGGACGACGAGAGTGCGGTGGCCGAGGCGCTGGCCTGGACCGGGATCGCCGAGCTGGCCGACCGCAACCTGGAGGAGCTCTCCGGGGGGCAGCGGCAGCGGGCTTGGCTGTCCATGGCGCTGGCCCAGGGCACCGATGTGCTGCTGCTCGACGAACCGACCACCTACCTGGACCTGTCCCACCAGGTGGACGTGCTGGAGCTGGTGGGCAGGCTGCACGAGCAGAGCGGCCGCACGGTGGTGATGGTGCTGCACGACCTCAACCTGGCGGCGCGCTACGCGGACCGGCTGGTCACCATGAAGGACGGGGAGATCGTCGCGTCGGGCGAGCCCGCCGAGGTGCTCACCGAGCAGCTGCTGTCCGACGTGTTCGAGCTCGATGCCAAGGTGATTGCCGACCCGGTGGCGGGTAGCCCCATGGTGGTACCGATCGGCGGTCGGCGGGTCCGCTCCGCGTAGCGGCGCGCCCCGGTCGCGTCGTGCGCGGGGCCGGGTGCGGTTCCCGGAGCGGGCGGTGGTGTTCGCGCTCGGCGGACACTCGGCCCGGTCGGGGGGCGCGTCGGAATGTCGCAGGCCAGCGGCTCGTTGGGCCTGGTGTCGTAGAAGAATGAGAGCAGCAGTCCGCGAGCGGGCACGGACCGCGACCGGGCGGGGACTACTACAGTGGTCCACGAGAGTGCTGAACCCGTCGTGGGCATCGGCGAAGAGCGAGAATGCCGTGTCCCGGAATCAGACCGCCGGCGCAGCAGTCAGGGAGTGCGAATGTTCGAAAGGTTCACCGACCGCGCGAGGCGGGTGGTTGTCCTGGCCCAGGAAGAGGCCCGGATGCTCAACCACAACTACATCGGCACCGAGCACATTCTCCTGGGCTTGATCCACGAGGGTGAGGGTGTCGCCGCCAAGGCGTTGGAGTCGCTGGGAATCGCCCTGGAGGGTGTGCGGCAGCAGGTCGAGGAGATCATCGGCCAGGGGCAGCAGGCCCCGAGCGGCCACATCCCGTTCACCCCGCGGGCGAAGAAGGTGCTGGAGCTGTCGCTGCGCGAAGCGCTGCAGCTCGGCCACAACTACATCGGCACCGAGCACATCCTGCTCGGGCTGATCCGCGAGGGCGAGGGTGTGGCGGCCCAGGTCCTGGTGAAGCTCGGTGCGGACCTCAACCGCGTGCGCCAGCAGGTGCTGCAGCTGCTGTCCGGCTACCAGGGCAAGGAGCCCGCCGAGGCCGGTGGCCGCGGGGAGGGCACCCCGTCGTCGTCGCTCGTCCTCGACCAGTTCGGCCGCAACCTCACGCAGAGCGCCCGGGAGGGCAAGCTCGATCCGGTCATCGGCCGGGACCAGGAGATCGAGCGGATCATGCAGGTCCTGTCCCGGCGCACCAAGAACAACCCGGTGCTGATCGGCGAGGCCGGTGTCGGCAAGACCGCCGTCGTCGAGGGGCTGGCCGCCAAGGTGGTCAAGGGCGAGGTGCCCGAGACGCTGAAGGAGAAGCAGCTCTACACGCTCGACCTCGGCTCGCTGGTCGCCGGCTCCCGGTACCGCGGTGATTTCGAGGAGCGCCTGAAGAAGGTGCTCAAGGAGATCAAGACCCGCGGCGACATCATCCTGTTCATCGACGAGATCCACACGCTGGTCGGGGCAGGTGCCGCCGAGGGGGCCATAGACGCCGCGAGCATCCTCAAGCCGATGCTGGCCCGGGGTGAGCTGCAGACCATCGGTGCCACCACGCTGGAGGAATACCGCAAGTACGTCGAGAAGGACCCGGCCCTGGAGCGCCGCTTCCAGCCGATCCAGGTGGGCGAGCCCTCGCTGGAGCACACGGTCGAGATCCTCAAGGGCCTGCGGGACCGCTACGAGGCGCACCACCGCGTATCGATCACCGACGGCGCGCTGGTGTCCGCGGCGAGCCTGGCCGACCGCTACATCAACGACCGCTACCTGCCGGACAAGGCGATCGACCTCATCGACGAGGCCGGTGCGCGGATGCGGATCCGCCGGATGACCGCACCGCCGGACCTGCGCGAGTTCGACGAGAAGATCGCCGATGCGCGCCGGGAGAAGGAGTCCGCGATCGACGCGCAGGACTTCGAGCGGGCCGCCCGCCTGCGGGACGAGGAGAAGCAGCTCCTCGGCCAGAAGGAGGAGCGGGAGAAGCAGTGGAAGGCCGGTGACCTGGACGTCGTCGCCGAGGTGGACGACGAGCAGATCGCCGAGGTGCTGGCCAACTGGACCGGCATCCCGGTCTTCAAGCTCACCGAGGAGGAGACCACCCGTCTCCTGCGCATGGAGGCCGAGCTGCACAAGCGGATCATCGGCCAGGACGACGCGGTCAAGGCCGTGTCCCAGGCGATCCGCCGCACGCGTGCCGGCCTGAAGGACCCGAAGCGCCCGTCCGGTTCGTTCATCTTCGCCGGTCCGTCCGGTGTCGGGAAGACCGAGCTGTCCAAGGCGCTGGCGGAGTTCCTGTTCGGCGACGACGACGCGCTCGTGCAGATCGACATGGGTGAGTTCCACGACCGCTACACCGCCTCGCGGCTGTTCGGCGCGCCTCCGGGCTACGTCGGCTACGAGGAGGGCGGTCAGCTCACCGAGAAGGTCCGCCGCAAGCCGTTCTCCGTGGTGCTCTTCGACGAGATCGAGAAGGCGCACCAGGAGATCTACAACACGCTGCTGCAGGTGTTGGAGGACGGGCGGCTCACCGACGGCCAGGGCCGCACGGTGGACTTCAAGAACACGGTGCTGATCTTCACCTCGAACCTCGGCACGCACGACATCTCCAAGGCCGTCGGCCTGGGCTTCTCCTCCGGTCAGGACAACGAGTCCAACTACGAGCGGATGAAGAGCAAGGTCAACGAGGAGATGAAGAAGCATTTCCGGCCGGAGTTCCTCAACCGCATCGACGATGTGATCGTCTTCCACCAGCTCACCGAGGGCGAGATCGTGCAGATGGTCGATCTGCTCAGCTCGCGGGTGGAGAAGGCGCTCAAGGGCAAGGACATGTCCCTGGAGCTCACCGACAAGGCCAAGAAGCTGTTGGCCAAGCGCGGGTTCGACCCGGTGCTGGGGGCGCGGCCGTTGCGCCGGACCATCCAGCGCGAGGTCGAGGACAAGCTCTCGGAGAAGATCCTGTTCGGCGAGGTCGAGCCCGGCCAGATCGTCATCGTCGACGTCGAGGGCTGGGACGGCGAAGGCTCCGACGACCAGGCGCACTTCGTGTTCCGCGGCGAGACGAAGCCGTCGATCGTCCCGGACACCCCGCCGGTGGCGATGTCGGCAGGCTCGGAGGAGAACCCCTCGGAGGGCAACGAGGAGTGACCTCCGGCCCGAGCTGAGCAAGCGGCCCCCGCACCGGACGTTCGGTGCGGGGGCCGCTGCACGTTGGGGTGCCCGGGCGGTCAGCGCAGCCGGCGGATCTCCTCGGTCGGCGCTTCGGTGCGGACGTGCTCCAGCTGGACGGTGGGCGCCTCGGCGAGCTGCTGTTCGCGGCGGTTGCGCCGGATCCGCACCAGTACGAACGCGGCGACCGCGGCGACCGCGGCGATCAGCACCCCTCGGGAGAGGTAACCGGCGTACTCCTCGACCACGTACCAGTTCCGTCCGAGCAGGTAGCCGGCCAGCACGAACACGCTGTTCCAGATGAGACTGCCCAGCGTGGTGAACAGGATGAACGTGCCCATCCGCATCCGCTCCACCCCGGCGGGCAGCGAGATGAAGCTGCGGAACATCGGGATCATCCGGCCGAAGAACACCGCTTTGACGCCGTGCCGTTCGAACCACGCTTCGGTCTTGTCCACATCGGAGAGCTTGACCAGCGGCATGCGCAGCGCGATCGCTCTGGTGCGCTCCCGCCCGAGCGCCGCACCCATCCAATACAGCGCCAGCGCGCCGAGCAGCGAGCCGAGCGTGGTCCACAGGATCGCGCCGAGCACGCTCATCCCGCCCTGGCTCGCGGTGAAGCCGGCCAGCGGGAGGATCAGCTCGGACGGCAGCGGGGGGAAGACGTTCTCGAACGCGATGATCAGTCCGGCGCCCGGGCCGCCCAGGGTTTCCATCACGTCGACCACCCATCCGGCGAATCCGGTGGGTTCGGCCTGGGTGGAGGCCAGTGCGGGCAGGTCCATCTGCGGCTCCGTCGGTCGTGCGGCCCCGGGTCAGCGCGGGGCTCGGTGGTCGCGGTCGGCGGTGCGGGACATCCCGCTCGGTCCCATGATTCCAGCGGAATCGGCAGCAACCCCCCGTCCGGGTGTGATGTTGACCATGGTTGCTCCGCCAACTCTTGACGAAAAGTCCTGGTAGTACTATCGGTCCGAATTGACCGGAGCGGGTGCCGGGGCGGGCACGTGCGGCATGCGAGCGGCCGGCACTGGCAAGCTTGCAGCGGAACCGACCGGTGGGAGTCGCGATGGATCAGGCCGTGCTCGCCGAGCCCGAGCAGGAGCAGCCACCACAGGGCAAGCCGGGCGGACGGGTGACCACGGCGCTGCTGGTGCTGGCCGCGCTGGGCCTGCTCGGCTGGATCGCGTTGCCGACCGCCGGAGCGGACCGCGGCCGCTACCTGATCGCGCTCACCGCGCTCACCCCCTACGCCCTGGTCGCGGGGGCGGTGCTCGCCCTCCTCGCTCTGGTGCTGCGCCGCTGGCTGACCGCGCTCGTGGTCGCGGCGCTGGTCGCCTTCCTCGGCGTGGTCGTGGGCCAGCGCGCGGTGCCCGCCGAACCCGAACCCACCGGGCAGCAGCAGCTCCGCGTGCTGTCGCTGAACGCCTACCTCGGCCGCGCCGACGCCCGGCAGGTGGTGGATCTGGTCCGCGAGCACCGCGTCGACGTGCTCAGCCTGCAGGAGCTCACCCCGGAGATGGTGTCCGAACTGGACGGCGCCGGGCTGGGGGAGCTGCTCACGCACCGGGTGTTCGACCCGGGACCGGACGGCAGCGGCTCCGGGCTCGCCTCCCGCTATCCGCTGCGCGAACTGGACCTCGTGCCGGACAGCACGCTCAGCCAGCCCTCGGCGCGGGTGTCGCTGCCCGGGGGCCGGCAGGTCGACGTGGTGGCCGTGCACCCGTACTACCCCGTGGGCCCGGACACCGCCGCGGACTGGGAGCGGGACATGGCCGCCCTGCCGGAACCGCCGCGCGGGGACGCCGTTCCCCGGGTGCTCGCCGGTGATTTCAACGCGACGCTCGACCACACCGAGCTCAAGGAGCTCGTCGGGCGCGGCTACGCGGACGCGGGTGCGGCCACCGGCCGCGGACTCGCGCCGACCTGGCCCGCGCGCGGTGACTGGCTGCCGCCGCCGGTGACCATTGATCACGTGCTGGCCAGCGACGGCATCGGCGTCGGCGGCTACGAGGTCTTCGACGTGGCCGGTACCGATCATCGCGCGGTCTTCGCCGATCTGCACCTGTGAGCTGCGTTGTGCCGCTGGCGGTTCCGCGTCGCCGTGCTCGTAGGGTGGAGGCATGGCTGTTGTGAAGATCAATGCGATCGAGGTTCCGGAAGGGTCCGGCCCGGAGCTGGAGGACCGCTTCGCCGACCGGCACGGATCGGTCGACGGGGCGCGCGGATTCCTCGGCTTCGAGCTGCTCCGGCCGACCTCGGGTGAGGACCGCTACTTCGTGGTCACCAGGTGGGAGTCCGAGGAGGCGTTCCAGGAGTGGGCGTCCGGCCCGGCCAAGGAAGCGCACGCCAACGAGGGCAAGAAACCGGTCGCCACCGGTGCCAGCCTGCTGGAGTTCGAGGTCGTCTTGGAGTCCAAGCCGGAGTGACCCGGCGCCGCCGGCACGGGCCCTAGAGGTCGACCTGCGGGTGCAGGCGGCTCGTGGTCCAGGTGCGCAGCCGCATGACCACCAGCGAGGTGAGCACCAGTGCGCCCACCAGGACGCCGCCCAGCACCAGCAGGTCGCGCACCAGATGAGCGACCTCGCCGCCGGAGATCGTCACCCGGAGGCCGTCCACCAGGTAGCTCATCGGCAGGTAGGGGTGCACCGCCTGGAACGGCACCGGGGTGGTCTCCATCGGGTACAGGCCGCCGGACGCGGTGAGCTGCACGATCAGCAGCACCAGGGACACCAGTCCGCCGATCGCGCCGAACGCGCTGCGCAGCAGCTGGTCGACGGCGGTGAACGCCATCGAGGCCAGGCTGACCAGGCCGATCGTCCACCCGGGATGCAGCGGGGCCAGCCCCAGGCCGAGGTCGACGACGCCGTACAGCACGAGTCCGCCCGCCACGCCCAACGCGGCGGCGGGCAGGAAGCCGGCGAGCGCGATCGTGGGCGCCGCGATCCGCTGAGCCAGTGCGCGCGTGTTCACCGGTCGCAGCAGCAGGTAGGCGAGCAGCCCGAACACCCACAGCGCGATCCCGAAGAAGAACGGCGCCAGCCCCCGCCCGTACACCAGCGCCGGGTTCAGGTTCCCGGTGTGGATCTGCGTCGGTGAGCCGAGCACGTCGGCGGCGCGGGACACCTCGGTCGGGTTCGTGGGCGGGATGCGCTGCAGCGTGTCGTTCACCAGACCCCGCAAGCCGCGCGCCCCCTCGTTGAGCTGACCCGCGCCCTGTTCGAGGACCCCGCTGCCGCCGGCGAGCGTGTCCAGCCCCCCGGTCAGTCCCGCGGTGCCCGCGGCGAGCTCGGCCGTCCCGTCGCGCAGCGAATCCACCGGTGCGGTCAGCGAGCGCATCCGCTCCTGCAGCGGGCCCATGCTGCTCTGCACGCTCAGCGCTCGCTGGTTCGCCTCCTGCGCGGTGCTCAACGCCTGCCGCGCGTCCCGGTCGGCGGTGGTTGCGGCATCGGCGACGCCGCGTGCGCTGTCCAGCGCCTGCCGGTACGCACCATCGCCGGCCAGGTCGGGGTGCGCCGCCCGCAGGTCGTCCAGCGCGGCCACCCCGGACTCCGCGCGGGCGGTGAGTGCTGCGGTCGTGGCCTGGATCCTGCTCAGGTTGCCGACCGCCGTGCTGCTCGCGTTGACCAGCGCGTTGACCGCGCCCGGCAACTGCTCGGTGGAGAAGTCGGCGACCGAGCTCAGCTGCCGGTCCAGCTGCTCCGTCGCCTGCGAGACGCCATCGGCGCCGCGGGAGACCTGGCCGACCCCGCCGCGGATCCCGTTCAGCCCGCCCGCGAGCGATTCGGTGCCCTGCGCACCCAGATCGGTACCGCGGACGAGCTGATCGGACGCCTGCGACGCCAGCAGCAGCTTCTCCCGCGCGCGGTCCAGTTCGCCGTACAGCGAGCGGGCGTAGCTGGCGTGCGCGGCCGCGTTGATCTGGTTCTGCAGCTGGGCCTGCACGGTGTCGGCCATGATCCCGGCGATGTAGCCGTTCGCGTCGTTCTTGGTGAGCAGCAGCACGGCGCGCGACGGGTTGGTCTCCCCGGCGCTGGCCAGCCGTTCGCTGAAGTCCGGTGGCACCTCGACGGTGAAGTAGAACTCGCCCTCGCGGAGCCCGTCGCGGGCCCGCTCGCGGTCCACGAACCGCCAGTCGAAGAGGCCGTCCGCGCGCAGCTGTTGCACGAACTGGTTGCCCGCGTCGATGTGCTCACCGCGGCTGTCCACCGGCCGGTCGGCGTTGACCACCGCGACCGGGACCCGGTCCAGCCTGCCGTACGGATCCCAGTTGGCCCACAGGTACGTCGCGCCGTACAGCAGCGGGACCAGCAGCAGGACCAGCGGGACGAACCGCCGCAGCGGACCGCGGAACCGGCTCAGCTCCAGCCAGGCGAGCCTGATCGCCTTCACCGGCCGCCCTCCCGCTCGTCGGGTTCCTGCCGTGGGTCGGGTTCCTGCCGTGGATCGGGTTCCTGCCGTGGATCGGGTTCGGGGCGCTCGCCGGGACGCGGCGGCATGCGGATCACGTCCACGTCCACGTCCGCATCGGGTTCGTCGGTGGAGCTGGCGATCACCGTCATCCCGGTGCGGGTGAGCGCGCGCAGCGCTTCCCAGGCCTGCGCGCGGGCTTCCCGCCCCAGCCCGGTTTCCACGTCGTCGACCACGATGGCGGGGGGTTCGGCCGCCGCGGCCAGGCCCACGGCCAGCAGCAGCCGGTCGGCGGGCGAGAGCGCGTCGACGGTGGCGTGCGGATCCGGGGCGAGCCCGACGATCGCGAACGCGCGGGCGATGTCGTCGTCGGTGACCTTGGCCGCCATCCGGCGCTCGGCCACGGCCTGCGTGATCCGGTGCTTCGGTTCGAGCTCGTGCCCGGGGCGCAGCCGGGCCGGGTGCACCAGCTTGCGGACCCGCCGGGCGCTGCGCGGCAGCGCGAACCGGTCCACTTCCAGGTGCCCGGTGATCAGCCGCATCCGGCCGGACAGGGCCAGCAGCATCGAGGTGCGCCCGGTGCCACCGGACCCCACGACCGCCGTCAGCGAACCGCTGGGGACGTACAGGTCGACGTTCTCGAACACGTTGCCTTCGGGGCCGCGGGCGCTGATCCCGCGGGCGAAGATGCTCGCGCCCTCGACGTCCATGGCGTCCCTCCTGTCCTTGCGCCCGCCCACCGCGCGCGTGCGGTCGGGAAGGTGCGGGCAGGACGCGGGAGCGGCGGCGGTGCGCCGGTGCAGTGTCGCGAAGGGTGCGGGCCGGGTTCGCGCAGCACGGCCGGGCGAGCTGGCCAGATCCTCCGAAAGGGCGAAATCCGCGCGGGGATCAGCGGCGCAGCAGGGTGTCCACGTCGCCGGTCCGGGTGTCCACGATGCCGGCACCGCCGATGCGCGCGTGCACCGGTTCGATCGGGTGCAGCGCGCTGATCCCGGCGGCCAGCCGGTCCCGGTCCAGCCCGGTGGCCAGCGTGCAGTGCGGGATCCACGCGCCGGGCAGGTAGTGCGCGTCCGGACCGCGGGTGCGTCCGGCCAGCGCGTCGTGCACCGCGTTGTGCAGCGCGAGCACCTCGGTGTCCACCACGGCGCCGAGCACCAGGACGTCCTCGGCGTTCGGGAACGCGGCCAACGTGTACAGCCACAGGTCCGGGATCGACAGCAGCTCCAGCTCCGCCCGCACCTGCGCGCGGGCGGCGTCCGGGATCGCGGTGGCCACGGCCAGCGTCACGTGCGGATGCCCGGTCTCGGCGGGAAGTCCGGCGTCGGCGAGCCGCCCGCGCAGCGCCCGGACGGTCGACGCGCCGGACTCGTCCAGGAACAGTTCGAGCGCCGCGGCCATCAGTGCTCGCCGGGCAGGGCGAAGCGCCCGTCGTCGGTCTGCTCGATCAGGCCGTCCACCAGCAGCGAGTCCAAGCAGCGGTCGCGCTGGCCGGCGTCGGACCAGACCGCGTCCAGGGCCGCGCGCGGCACCGGACCGTCGGTGCCGCGCAGCACGTCGAGCAGCTTGCCGCGCACCTGGCGGTCGGTCCCGGCGAACTTCTGCACCTTCTTGGCCGGTCCGTCGTAGGCGGGTCTGCCCGCGTGCTGCCAGGCGCAGTCGGCCGCGACGGGGCAGGAGTCGCAGGCCGGGGAGCGCACGGTGCACACGGTCTGCCCGAGTTCCATCAGCGCCGCGGAGAGCTTGGCCGCCGTGGCGTCGTCCTCGGGCAGCAGCGCGTCGACGTCGGCGAGGTCGCGCTTCGGCGACGGCGGACCGGCGTCACCCGCTCCGTGCACGGCGCGGGCCACGACGCGGCGGACGTTGGTGTCCACCACCGGTGCGCGCTTGCCGTAGGCGAACGCGGTGACCGCGCGAGCCGTGTAGGTGCCCACCCCGGGCAGCGCCAGCAGGGTGTCCACATCGGCCGGAACCACGTCGCCGTGCTGGTCGGCGATCGCACCGGCCGCCTCGTGCAGCCGCAGCGCGCGGCGCGGGTAGCCGAGCTTGCCCCACGCCCGCAGCACCTCGGCCTGCGGGGCCGCGGCCAGGTCGGATGGGCGGGGCCACCGCTGCATCCACTCCTCCCAGATGGGGCGGACGCGGTTGACCGGGGTCTGCTGCAGCATCGTCTCGCTGACCAGCACGCCCCAGCCGGTGATGCCGGGGGCGCGCCAGGGCAGCGGTCGTGCCGCGGCGTCGAACCAGTCGACCAGTTCGAGCGCGGGCAGGGCGTGCGAGGCGGTTTCCATGTCGCCGCCGATCCTGCCAGCCGCCGCTCCGGCGCGTGCGGCCGCCCGCGCGGCGTCAGGCGACCTCGGTGAGCGCTCCGGTGTCGATGTCGACGACGAATCCGCGCAGGCTGCTGGTCAGCTCCAGGAACGGGCTGCGGCGGATCCGCTCCATCGACTGCCGCACGTCCTGCTCCGCATCGGCGAACGCTTCGACGGCCCAGGACGGCCGGATCCCGGTCTCCTGCTGCAGCGACTCCTTGAACGCGTCGTCGGTGAAGGTCTGCATGCCGCACTTGGTGTGGTGCACCAGGACGACCTCGCGGGTGCCGAGCATCCGCTGGCTCACCGCGAGCGAGCGGATCACGTCGTCGGTGACCGCACCGCCCGCGTTGCGGATCACGTGCGCTTCGCCGTCGCGCACGCCGAGCGAATGCCCCAGGTCGATTCGGCAGTCCATGCAGGTCACGATGGCTACGTGCAGCGACGGCGGCCCGGGCAGCCCACCTTCGGCGGCAACCCGTTGCGCGTTCCGGTGCACCAGATCGTCGGTAGCGCTCACTCGTCCCTCCCCAGGGCGTCAGGTCACGACCCGCCTACCTTACGCCTGATCAGGTGATCATGAGCGGTGCTCCCCGGGCGTCAGTCCCGCTGCTCGGACAGCACGCGCAGCGCGCTCCGCATGTCGGGTACGACCGTTGCTTCGATCCCCTTCGGCAGCGGGCCGGGATCCGGTGGCACCAGGGCGCGTTCGAAACCGAGCCGCGCCGCTTCGGCCAGCCGCCTGCCGATCCCGGACACCCGGCGGACCTCCCCGGCCAGCCCGACCTCGCCGATGGCGACCAGGTTCCCCGGCAGCGCTCTGTCCATCCTGGACGAAGCCAGCGCCAGTGCCACGGACAGGTCGGCGGCCGGTTCGGTCAGCTTCGTGCCGCCGACCGTCGCGGCGAACACCTCCTGGTCGGACAACCGGATCCGCGCGTGCTTCTCCAACACGGCCAGCATCATCGACACCCGCGCGGAGTCCAGCCCCGACACCGCTCGCCGCGGCATCGTCATCTGCGTCGCGGTCACCAGCGCCTGCACCTCGGCCAGCAGCGGGCGCTTGCCCTCGACCATCACCGTCACCGCCGTGCCCTCGACGGGTGACTCCTGCCGGTTCAAGAACAGGCCGGAGGGATCCGGGACCTCGTTGATGCCGTCGTCGCGCTGCTCGAAGCAGCCGATCTCGTCGGCCGGTCCGAAGCGGTTCTTCACCCCGCGCAGCATGCGCAGCGTGGAGTGCCGGTCGCCCTCGAAATGCAGCACCACGTCCACCAGGTGCTCCAGCACCCGCGGCCCGGCGACCGCCCCGTCCTTGGTGACGTGCCCGACCAGCACCACCGGCAGCCCGCGTTCCTTGGCCAGCGCCACCAGGGCGGTGGTCACCGCGCGGACCTGGGTAACGCCGCCCGGGCTGCCGTCCGCGTCCGGGGACTGCACCGTCTGCACCGAATCCACGATGAGCAGGCCGGGTTTGACCGCATCGACCTGGCCGAGCACGGCGGACAGGTCGCTCTCCGCGCCGAGGAACAGCTCGGGGTGCACCGAGTCGGTGCGTTCGGCGCGCAGCCGGACCTGTCCGGCCGATTCCTCGCCGGTGACGTACAGCGATGGTCCGGGCGAGCGGCCCTCGGCCCAGCGGTGCGCCACTTCGAGCAGCAGCGTCGACTTGCCGACGCCGGGATCGCCGGCCAGCAGCGCGACCGCGCCCGGCACGATCCCGCCGCCGAGCACCCGGTCCAGCTCGGCGATTCCGGTGGACACCGCCCGGGCGGAGTCCAGGTCGACCTCGGCGATCGGCCGGGCCGGGGTCGACGGCGCCGCGGCGACGACCTTCGCCAGCTCCGGCCGGGCGGCGCCCGCTTCCTCGACCGTTCCCCACTGCTGGCAGCCCGGGCACCGGCCGACCCACTTGGCGACCTCGTGGCCGCATTCGGCGCAGCGGAAACCGGGGCGGGCGTTGCGGTTCTTGGCGGGCACGCGCTCAGGTTATCGGCCGGGGCCGACGTGGGGGCCGCACCGCCGGGGTCGCACCGCCCCGCACCGATCGGCGCATCGCGGGCCGACGCGCGGAAGGGCCGTCCGTGCCCTGCACGAACGGCCCTTCCGCTGCGGTTCCTGCGGTCAGTGCCCCGCGCCGCCGACCGGGCTGTTGTGCTCCGGCCGCGGCGCGTCGTCCTCGCCGATCGGCACCTGCATGGTGACCGGGCCCGCGTTGGCGAACTCGAACGTCACCGGGATGACCACGCCGGGGCCGATCTCCTGGGTGAAGCCGGTGAGGGTGATCTGCACCTCGCGCTGCCCGTTCGGCGACGCGGGTGCGGGGGTCTGCGGCTCACCGGTCTGCGGCTCACCGGGCTGGGCCCCGTCGGTCGGGCCCGCCCCGGCGGACTCACCGGTGCCGTGCAGCGCGGTGCCCTGGGGCAGCGCGGTTTCCCCACCGAGGTCGGCGGACTGCGCATAGGGGCTGGTGACGCGCACGAGCTGGTCGTCCGGCCCCTCGTTGGCGATGACCAGCTCCAGCGGTGCGGAGGAGCCCGCGGGGTAGCTGGCGCCCGCGGTCGGGAAGCTGAGGTGGGCGTTGCGCACGGCCACGTCCTGCGCGTCCCCGCTCGCGCCGTTGACGGCGGCGACCTGGGTGTCGGTCTCGGTCACCTGACCGGCGCTGCAGCCGCCGAGGACGGCGACGGCGCCGATCCCGAGCGCGGCCGGGATCAATCGGAGGCGGACGGCCTCGTGGTGCTGAGGGCGGCTCACTGTTGCAGCGTCCTTCCTGATCGCCGGACAACCCGGACCGAGCTTAATGCCACGTGCCGGTGGCGTGCCTCCGGGGCCCGCCGGTGCCCGGAGTTCCCGCCGGAGCGGGTGATCGCCCGGTGGATCGGTGTCCGATGTGGACGACCGCAGTGGGCGTGGAGTGGCGGCGCTTGCACGGTCCGACATCGTTTGTCAACCCCTACTCGCCGTCTGACCTGCGATTACGGATGGTGAGGCGCTCGAAGGTCAGTTGCCCCCCGTGTTAAAGTGGGACCAGCGAAAGGGGCAGAGGACACATGGTTTTCAAGGTCGGAGAGACCGTCGTCTACCCGCATCACGGTGCCGCGCTCATCGAAGCAATCGAGACCCGTGTGATCAAGGGTGAGGAAAAACAATACCTCGTCCTCAAGGTCGCCCAAGGCGACCTGACCGTGCGCGTCCCGGCGGACAACGCCGAGATCGTCGGGGTGCGGGACGTCGTGGGCCAGGAGGGGCTGGACAGGGTCTTCGACGTGCTGCGCGCGCCGCACACCGAGGAACCCACCAACTGGTCCCGAAGGTACAAGGCCAACCTGGAGAAACTCGCCTCGGGCGATGTGAACAAGGTGGCCGAAGTGGTGCGCGACCTCTGGCGGCGCGAGCAGGACCGCGGATTGTCCGCGGGTGAGAAGCGGATGCTGGCGAAGGCGCGGCAGATCCTGGTCAGCGAGCTGGCGCTGGCCGAAGGGACCGACGAGGGCAAGGCGGAGACCCTGCTGGACCAGGTCCTCGCCACCGCGGTGTAGGCGCGGCGTGAGCGTTGTCGCGCTCGTTCCCGCCGCGGGTCGCGGAGAACGTCTGGGCGCCGAGGTGCCCAAAGCGCTGGTCGAAGTGCACGGCGAAGCACTGCTGCTGCACGCGGCCCGAGGTCTGCTGGCTTCGGGTCGTGTGCAGCACGTGGTGATCGCGGCACCGTCGGATCAGCTCGACGAGGTGGCCGCAGCGCTGCACCCGCTCGGCGCGGCGCACGTGATCGCAGGCGGTGCCGAGCGCACCGATTCCGTCCGGCTGGCCCTGGACGAGGCCGGTCGGGTCGCTCCGGACGCGGACGCGGTGCTGGTGCACGATGCCGCGCGCGCGTTCACCCCGCCGGAGACCATCCGCGCGGTCGTCGACGAGGTGCGCCGCGGCGCGCCCGCGGTGGTTCCGGTGCTCCCGGTCTCGGACACGATCAAGCAGCTCGACGCTTCCGGGCGCGTCGAGTCGACGGTGGACCGTTCCCGGCTGCGCGCGGTGCAGACGCCGCAGGGCTTCGCGCTGGATGTGCTGCGTCGGGCGCACGACGCGGCGGACGGCGACGGCGCCACCGACGACGCGGGGCTGGTGGAGCGGCTCGGCGTCGAGGTGCGCACCGTGCCCGGCCACGCGCACGCCCTCAAGATCACTACGGCGTTCGACCTGGCCATCGCGGAATCGGTGCTGGCAGCCTGCGCCGCACCCGTGCCGGAGGGGGAACCGCGGTGACCGAGCTGCCCCGGGTCGGCCAGGGCGTGGACGTGCATCCGGTGGAACCCGGCCGGACCTGCTGGATGGCGGGGCTGACCTGGCCGGATGCCGACGGTTGCGCGGGCCACTCCGATGGCGATGTGGCCGCGCACGCGCTCTGCGACGCGGTGCTGACCGCGGCGGGGCAGGGGGATCTCGGCGCGGTGTTCGGCACCGGCGACCAGCGCTGGGCCGGTGCGCACGGCGCCGAGCTGCTGGCCGAGGTGCGTCGGCGCGTGCTCGCGGCCGGTTTCCGGATCGGCAACGCATCGGTGCAGGTCATCGGGAACGCCCCCCGCATCGGTACCCGTCGGGACGAGGCGGAGCGGGTGTTGTCCGAAGCGCTGGGCGCACCGGTGTCGGTATCCGGGACGACCAGCGATGGCCTCGGGCTCACGGGGCGCGGTGACGGGGTCGCGGCGGTGGCCACGGCGCTGGTCGCTCGCGCTGCCGCCGAGTGACCCGGCTCGCACGCAGCTGCCCGACCGGGCCCGGCCCGCCTATCGTGGCGGACGTGACGCAGCCCGCGGTGCTCTTCGACTTCTCCGGGACCCTCTTCCGGTTGGAGGAGGACGCTTCCTGGATGGCGGAGCTCACCGATGCGGACGGTGCGCCGTTCGACATCGAGGAGCAGGCCGAGATCATGCGCCGGATGACGGCCCCCTCCGGGCAGGTCGTCCAGTTGCCCGCCGAATTCCAGCACGCCTGGGACAACCGGGATCTCGATCCGGAGCTGCACCGCAAGGTCTACGTGGAGGTGCTGCACCGCTCCGGGGTTCCGCTGCCGCAGGCCGAGCGGCTGCACAGCAGGCTCATCGACCCCGACTCGTGGACGCCGTACCCGGACACCGCCGGCGTGCTGCGCGAGCTGCACGGCGCGGGAGTGCGCGTCGGCGTGATCAGCAACATCGCCTTCGACATCCGGCCGGCGTTCACCCGGATCGGTGCCGATCAGCACGTGGACGAGTTCCTGCTGTCTTACCACGAAGGTGTGATCAAGCCGGATCCTAAGCTGTTCCTGCGCGCCTGCGAGCGGCTCGGCGTGGCCCCGGCCGACGCGCTGATGATCGGGGACAGCGCGGAGGCCGACGGCGGAGCCGCCGAGGTCGGCTGCCCGGTGGTGCTCGTCGACCCGCTGCCCACCGCGCAGCGGCCCGCCGCCCTGCGCGAGGCCGTCGGCCACCTGCTGGGCTGACCGGAAGCGGATCCTGTGCGGGTGCGCTGACCTGCACCCGTACCATCGTGGTCGTGAGCCTGCAGCTGCATGACACCGCGACCCGCACGACGCGCGAATTCCAGCCGCGCATCGACGGAGTGGCGTCGATCTACGTCTGCGGGGCGACCGTGCAGGGCATGCCGCACGTGGGACACGTGCGCAGCGGGCTGAACTTCGACGTGCTGCGCCGCTGGCTGGCGCACCGCGGCTACGACGTCCGCCTCGTGCGCAACGTCACGGACATCGACGACAAGATTCTGGAGAAGGCCGCCGCCGCCGGACGTCCCTGGTGGGAGTGGGCGGCCACGCACGAGCGCGCCTTCGAGGACGCCTACGACCGGCTGGGCTGCCTGCCCCCCTCGGTGCTGCCGCGCGCCACCGGGCACGTCACGCAGATGGTCGAGCTCATCCAGCGGCTGATGGACCGCGGGCACGCCTACGCCTCCGGCGGGGACGTCTACTTCGCCGTGGACACCTGGACCGCGGAGTACGGCAGGTTGTCCGGCCAGCGGCTGGACGAGGTGCAGCAGGGCGAGACGCCGTCCGGGGCCAAGCGCGATCCGCGGGACTTCACCCTGTGGAAGGCGGCCAAGGAGGGCGAGCCGAGCTGGCCCACCCCGTGGGGCCGTGGCCGGCCCGGCTGGCACCTGGAGTGCTCGGCGATGTCCACGTTCTACCTGGGCAGTGAGTTCGACATCCACGGCGGCGGGCTGGACCTGGTGTTCCCGCACCACGAGAACGAGCTCGCCCAGTCCACCGCGGCCGGGGACGGGTTCGCCCGGTACTGGATGCACAACGCCTGGGTGACGCTCAGCGGCGAGAAGATGTCCAAGTCGCTGGGCAACACGCTGACCATCCCCGCGGTGCTGCAGCGCGCGCGGGCCGCCGAGGTGCGCTACTACCTGATCACGCCGCACTACCGGTCGACCCTGGAGTTCTCCGAACCGGGGTTGGCCGAGGCCGGGGCGACCTACCGGCGCATCGAGTCGTTCGTGCAGCGGGTCGTGCAGCGCACCGGTGCGGTCGAGCCGGGCGAGGTCGGCGCGGAGTTCGCCGCCGCGCTGGACGACGACCTGGGCACGCCGCAGGCGGTCGCCGCGGTGCACGGCGCGGTGCGCGAGGGCAACGCGGCGCTGGACGGCGGGGACGACGCCGCGGCCCGGGACGCGGCCGCCGGGGTGCGCGCGATGACCGGCGTGCTCGGCCTGGATCCGTTGGACGAGCGGTGGGCCGAGCGTTCCGGGGAGCAGGACGCGGCGCTGGGCGCGCTGGGCCAGCTCGTCGAAGCCATGCTGCAGCAGCGCACGCAGGCGCGCGAGGATCGCGACTTCGCCACCGCGGACCTGCTGCGGGATCGCCTGCACGCCGCCGGAATCGCCGTCGAGGACACCCCCGACGGGCCAATGTGGACACTGAAGGACGGGTAACTCGTGGCAGGCAACGACAAGCGCCGCGGCGCCACGCGCAAGTCCAACAAGAAGGGCATGGTCGTCGGCTCCGGCGGGCAGCGCCGCCGCGGGCTGCGCGGCAAGAAGCCGACGCCGAAGGCCGAGGACCGCTTCGCCCACCCGGCCAAGCGCAAGGCCGATGCGAAGAAGAAGGCCGAACAGGACCAGGTCAAGCGCCGGACGCAGCAGGAGAACTCCCCGGAGCTGGTGGCCGGCCGCAATCCCGTCGTGGAATGCCTGCGCGCCGGGGTCCCGGCGACCGGGCTGCACGTGGCGCAGGGCATCGAGGTCGACGACCGGGTGACCGAGGCGGTCCGCGAGGCGAAGGAGCACGGCATCCCGGTGCTGGACGTTCCGCGCACCGAGCTCGACCGGATGACCGGCGGCGCGCTGCACCAGGGCTTGGGCCTGCAGGTGCCTCCGTACCGGTACGCGCACCCGGAGGATGTGCTCAGCGCGGCCCGCGATTCGGGCATGCCGCCGCTGATCGTCGCGCTGGACGGGGTGACCGACCCGCGCAACCTGGGTGCGGTGGTCCGCTCGGCGGCCGCGTTCGGCGCGCACGGCGTCGTGCTCCCGCAGCGGCGCAGCGCCGGGATGACCGCGGTGGCCTGGCGCACCAGCGCCGGGGCTGCGGCGAAGCTGCCGATCGCGCGCGCCACCAACCTGACCCGCACGCTGCGCGACCTGCAGCAGGAGGGGCTCATGGTGGTCGGCCTGGACGCCGATTCGGACATCAGCTCCGACCAGTTGGAACTGGCCACCGAACCCCTGGTGGTCGTCGTGGGCTCCGAGGGGCGCGGGTTGTCCCGGCTGGTGCGCGAGACCTGCGACCAGACGGTGTCCATCCCGATGGCTGGGGATGTGGAGTCGCTCAACGCCTCCGTCGCCGCGGGTGTCGTGCTGGCGGAAGTGGCGCGGAGGCGCCGGGTCTGACGTCGGGCGGGCCGCGGGGTTTCCGCGGCAACCGCCCGGGTTCCGGCCCGCGCTGGGCTGGGGTTCGTCGAGGTGGCGGGAGCCGCGTCCGACCGGTCCGCCGGGGAGGCGAGGACTTCCCGCACTCCGCGGCCCCGCCGTGTCGTTCGCCAGCCGGCTGTGCTCGTGGCGGTGCCGGTCTTTCCGTGACCGCTGTCCACAGCCCGGCCTCATCTTGTGGACAACTCGGATGAGTGCAGGTCAGCGCGGGGTGATCCGGCCGCGGAGTTCGTTGATGACGGCACCGAGGAAGCCGATGTTGAACACCATGTGCACGGCCACCACCGCGCGGGCCCCCTGCGAGGCCGCGTGCACATCGCCGAAGCCGACCGTGGCGGTCACCGACAGCGCGAAGTACAGCGCATCGGTCCGGGTGCCCAGCTGGGCCATCGCTCCCGGGTAGTGCCAGGAAAGTCCGAAGTAGACGGACGCGAAGAACAGCACCGCTAGGTACAGCGCGGCGACCATCCCGGCCATCGAACCGCGCCGGCGCGCACCGGGGCGGAACCGCGCCGCCTGGACCAGGATCAGCACCGAGATGAGCAGCAGCCCTACCGCGAACACCGCCACCGATGAGACGGTGCCGACCACCCCGAACCGGCCCAGCGGCAGCAGGTAGTACACGACCGTGCAGGCCAGCACGACCAGCAGCGCCGTCGCCGGGCCGCGTAGCGCGGACCAGCGGGCGGATTCTCCTCCGGGCACGCCGATCAGCCTGGGGCAACTCCCCGCCGCGCGCCCGCGGGGCAGGTCGGTCAGGCGACCGGGGTCCGGGTGGCCCGGCGCAACCGGTAGCCGCCCACGACCCGGCACACCAGGTAGATCAGGAACGAGATCGTGGTGACGAACGCGCTGACCGGGGCTCCCGGACCGAGCGAGAGCAGGATCCCGCCCAGGGCGGCGGCTTCGGCGAACAGCACGGACAGCAGGGTGGCCTTGACCGGGCTGGCGGTGACCCGCGCGGCCGCCGCTCCCGGGGTGACCATCAGCGCCAGCACCAGCAGCGCACCCACCGTGTAGACGCCGAGGGCCGTCGCCACGCCGACCAGCACCGAGAACAGCGGGGTGAGCACCCGGGCGGGCACCCCGCGGGCGACCGCGACGTCCGGATCGGCGCTGGCGAACAGCAGCGGCCGGTACACCAGGGCCAGCACGACCAGCACCGCCAGCGCCGAGGTGCTCAGCAGCACCACGTCCGCGGAATCCACGCCGACGATCTGCCCGACCAGCAGGCTGAACTTGTTCGAGGTGCGTTCCGGGTTGAGCCACAGCAGCAGCACGCCCACGCCGAGACCGAAGGACAGGATGGCGCCGATCACCGAATCGCGTTCGGTGCCGCGCTGCCCGAGCAGCCCCAGCAGCAGCGCCGCGACCACGGCGCCGGCCAGCGCGCCGATCCCGACCCCCGCGCCGATGAGCAGCGCGGCGGCGGCACCGGTGAACGCGAGCTCGGCGGTGCCGTGCACGGCGAACGACATCCGCCGCATCACCACCAGCGGGGCCAGGCAGCCGGACACCAGGCCCAGCGCGGCGGCCGCGAGCAGCGCCTGCTGCACGAACGGGTAGCCGAGCAGGTCCACCGCGGTGGAGAAGTCGAACACCGGGCTGAGCACGTCGATGAGTTCGTTCACGCCTCGTCCGTTTCGTGCACGTGGTGCGGGTGGTCGTCCTCGGCGCCGACGACCACGAGCCTGCCGCCGACCCGGGCGACCTCGACGTCGGTGCGGAACAGCTCGGACAGGGTCGCCGAATTGAGCACCTCGTCCGGTGTGCCGATCCGGAACCGGCCGTCCACCAGGTACAACACCCGGTCGGCCAGCGGCAGCACCGGGTTGATCTCGTGCGTGACGAACAGGACCGCGGCGCCGGCCTGCTCGGCCCGGTCGGCGATGAGCCCGCTGACCTTGCGCTGGTGCGCGAGGTCCAGGGACAGTAGCGGTTCGTCGCAGAGCAGCACCGAGGGGTCGCCGACCAGGGCCTGGGCGACCCGCAGCCGCTGCTGCTCACCGCCGGACAGCAGGCCCAGCGGCATCCGCGCGTACTCGGCGGCGTCCACCGCGCGCAGTGCCGCGTCCACCCGCCGCTTGCGTTCCCGCCTGCGGCGCAGCCCGACGCCCCAGCCGTGGCCGTCCAGGCCGAATCCGACCAGGTCCTGGCCGCGCACGGTCACCGCGCCCTCGACAGCGCGCTGCTGCGGGATGTAGCCGATCCGGTCGCTGCCGCGACGCGCGGGTGCGCCGTCGATGTGCACCGTGCCGCTGGTCGGCTCCTGCAGCCCGAGCAGCACGCGCAGCAGGCTGGTCTTGCCGGAACCGTTCGGCCCGAGCACGGCGAGGAATTCGCCGGGGTGGACGTCCAGATCCAGCCCCTCCCACAGGGTTCGGTCGCCGTAGGAGAGCCCGGCGCCGCGCAGCCGGACGGGCGGTGCGGTGTCGGTCATCGGGGCGGCTCCCGGGGATCCGCCGCTCACGGCCGGTCGCCGAGGGCGTCGCGGAGTGCGGTGATCTGCCCGCCCATCCAGTCGACGTAGGACCGGCCCTCCGGCAGCGTCTCGGTCATCTCGACCACCGGAATCCCGCGCTGCTGGGCGCTTTCCCGCACATCGCGGGTCACCGGGGTCTCGGTCTGCGGGTTGTGGATCACCGCTGCGGCCTGGCCGGACCGGACCGCGTCCTGGATCTGGGCGACCGCGGCGGCCGAGGGGTCGGTCTCCGACTCGATCGCGTCGACGAAGGACGGCGGTGTGCTGTCCTGCAGGCCCGCGGAGTCGATGAGGTACTGCGCGACCGGTTCAGTGACGATCACCTGCTTGCCGCGGTGGGCTTCGGCGATCTCGCCGACCTGTTGCTCCAGGCCGCCGATCTGCCGGGTGAACTCGGTGGCCGAGTCGTGGAAGCGTTGGCCCTCGGCCGGGCGCAGCTGCGCCAGCTCGTCCGCGATCCGGTCGCCGACCTCGTGCACCACGTGCAGGTCGTACCAGACGTGCTCGTTGCTGCCGTGCGCGTGCTCGTGCTCCCCGCCGTGCTCGTTGCTGCCGTGCGCGTGCGCGTGCTCGTGCCCCTCGCCGGGAGCGCCCTGCTGCTCGCCGCCGTCCTCGTCGCTGAACGCCTGCACGGTCGGCTTCGGGTCGTCCGCCGCGAGGATGCGGTCCATGAACTCGTCGTAGCCGCCGCCGTTGTGCACGACCAGGTCGGCATCGGCGACGTCGGCCGCGTCCCGCGGACTGCTCTCGTAGGAGTGCGGATCGGCCGCGGTATCGGTGATCAGCGGGGTGACCTCGACGGCGTCCCCGCCGACCGCGCGGACCACGTCGGCCCACACGTTCGTCGAGGTGGTGACCTGGACCTTGCCGTCCGCGCCGCCTCCGTCCTGTCCGGTGCCGCACGCGCTCGCGGCGAGCGCTGCTGCGACCAGTACGGCTACCGCGGTGCCGGTGCGGCCTCTGCGGGTCATCGATGCACTCCTCAGCTCCCGGTCACCCGTGGACCGTCGGCACGTGTGCGCGGAGTGATCACGACTGGGGTGATCGCCTCGTCGGGGTCGACGTGTCGAGTCAGGACGACCGCTGGTCAATGGCGAACGGTAACGGGAACCGTTGTCATGTGCAGTTTAAGCACCGATCGGTGCGGGATTCCACCGGCCGGGGGAGGTTGTGCCTGCGGACACGGCCATCGCACCGCCGCCGGAGTCGGACCGAGCCGCGGACGCCGGGCGCGCGCAGCGCTCGGACGTGAGTGGGATATGCATCATGCTCGCTTCACCCCCGGGTACTGAACCGTTACGGTTCCTCCATGGCGCGGTCAACGAATGCCCGGCGGCCTGCGACCCTGGCTTCGCTCGCGGCGGAGCTCGGGGTGTCCAGGACGACGGTGTCGAATGCGTACAACCGTCCGGACCAGCTCTCCCCGGAGCTGCGCAAGAGGGTGCTGGACACCGCGCGCCGACTCGGCTACCCGGGCCCGGACCCGGTTGCCCGGTCGCTGCGCACCCGCAAGGCCGGGGCCGTCGGCCTGCTGCTCACCGAGAACCTCTCCTACGCCTTCCGGGACCCGGGCGCGCTCGGCTTCCTGGAAGGACTGGCGCTGGCCTGCGAGGACGCCGCGCAGGGGCTGACGCTGATCCCGGCGAGCCCGGAGCAGGAGGACGTCGCCTCGGTGCACCGCGCGGGCGTCGACGGGTTCGTCGTCTACTCGGTTCCGGAGGATGATCCGCACCTGGCGGCCGTGCTGGAGCGGCCGGTGCCCGTCGTGGTCTGCGACCAGCCCCGGTTGGACAACATGGACTGGGTCGGCCCGGACGACGGCCGGTCGATCAAGGCCGTCGCCGAGCACCTCATCGGGCTCGGCCACCGGCGCATCGGGGTCTCCTGCATGCGGCTCGCTCGCGGCCGCAACGACGGCCCGGCCTCGGTGCAGCGCCAGGCCAACGCGAGCTTCCACGTGCAGCGCGCCCGGCTGGCGGCGCTGGGCGAGGCGTTCGAGGCGGTCGGCGTCGAGTGGTCGGGCGTGCCGGTGGTGGAACGCTTCGACCACACCCCGGCGTCCGGGGCCTCGGCCGCCGCGCAGCTGCTGGAGATCGACCCGGAGATCACCGCCGTGGTGTGCACCTCGGACATCCTCGCCCTGGGTGCGTTGACCGAAGCGCACAACCGCGGTCTGCGGGTGCCGGAGGACCTCAGCATCACCGGATTCGACGGCATTCCGGACGCCGAGCGGGCGGGGCTGACCACGGTGCGCCAGCCGTGGCTGGAAAAGGGCCGCGCGGCCGGACGATTGCTGCTGGACAACGCCGAACCGGGCCGCCCGCGGCACATCCAGCTGGAGACCCAGCTGATCACCGGTGCGACCTCGGCCGCACCCCGCTCCATGGAAGAACGCTGGTTCGGCCCGTAACCGGATTCCGGCGGCGTGCTGCTCGCCAGCGGCGGTACCCGCTTCCACGCACCGATCAACCTGCACCGCCGCGGGTGTCTCAGACGTCGCCCCGGGGAGGACAGCCCCAGCGCCATGCGTGGCATGCACCAGTGACGTTCCCGCACCGAGGCGGCGCCTGAGGTTCCGCTACCCGCACCGCCCGGCAAGCCCGGTCAAGAACGCCTGCTCACGCGGACAGCAGTTGGGCGCAGCGGATCAGACCCAGGTGCGAGTACGCCTGCGGGTGGTTGCCCAGCGACCGCTCGGCGATCGGGTCGTACTCCTCGGACAGCAGCCCGGTCGGACCGGCGTTGTCCACGATCTGCTGGAACAGCTCCTCGGCCTCGGTGCGCCTGCCGATCAGCAGATACGCCTCGATCAGCCAGGCCGCGCACAGGTGGAAACCGCCCTCGTCACCGGGCAGCCCGTCGTCCCGCCGGTAGCGGTAGACGGTGGAGCCGCTGCGCAGCTCGGATTCGATGGCGGTCACCGTGGCCTGGAACCGCTCGTCGGAGGGGTCGATGAGCCCGGACAGCCCCACGTGCAGCGAAGCCGCGTCCAGGTCGGAACCCTCGTAGGCGGTGGTGAACGCCTGCACGTCCGGGTGCCAGCCGTTCTTGATCACGTCCTGCGCGATCTGGTCGCGCAGGTTCTCCCAGGACGGGTCGGCCGCGTACCCGTACGCGGTGGCCAGCTTGACCGCGCGGTCCAGCGTCAGCCAGCACATCACCTTCGAGTAGATGTGGTGCCGCGGCACGTCCCGCTCTTCCCAGATGCCGTGGTCGGGTTCGAACCAGCGGTGGGCGACCGCTTCGGCCATGGCTTTGACCAGTGACCAGTCCGTCTCCCGGAGCCCGCCGGTGGCCTGGGCCAGGTGTGCGATCAGTTCGACGACCGGGCCGAACACGTCCAGCTGCACCTGCTGGTCGGCGAGGTTGCCCACCCGCACCGGCCGCGATCCCGCGTACCCGGGCAGGCTGTCGATGACCGCCTCCGGGCCCAGCCCGGTGCCCTGCAACGTGTACAGCGGCCGCAGCCGCTCCGGACCGGGCAGCGTCTCCAGCACCCGGTGCACCCAGTCCAGGAAAGCCTCGGCCTCGGTGGTGGACCCCAGCGTGACCAGCGCCTGCGCGGTCATCGCCCCGTCGCGCAGCCAGCAGTAGCGGTAGTCCCAGTTGCGGACACCGCCGATCTCCTCCGGCAGCGAGGTGGTGGCCGCGGCCATGATGCCGCCGGTGTCGGCGTTGCACAGCCCGCGCAACGTCAGCGCCGAGCGCGCCACCAGGTCGGTCTCCACCTCGGGCAGGGTCAGCCGGGCCAGCCAGTCCGACCAGTACCGGTCGGCGGCGCTGCGGCGCTGCGGTTCCGACTCGGCGGCCGGTTCGAGGTCCTCGCTGCCGCAGCGCAGCTCCAGCACGACCGGTTCGTCATCGGAGGGCTGCACCAGGGCGCGCGCGGACTCGTGCATCCCGTCCGAGCTGATCTCCCACTGCACGCCCGGCGAGTGCAGCACCATCGGCTCCGCGGTGCCCAGCACGCGCAGCCCGCCGGATTCCGGCTGCAGGCGCACCGGGACCTGGCCGAACTCCGGGCGGGGCGCGAAATCCACCGCAGTGCGGGCGCTTCCGCTGATCACCCGGATCAGATCGGTGCGGTGCGGATCGCTGCCGTGTTCCAGGTAGTCGGTGACCAGCAGCCGGGACCACCGGGTCTCCACGGTCATCGTGTTCGGCACGTAGCGCTGGCCCAGCGGCAGCGGACTGCGCTGCGCACCGTCCCCGGCCTGCGGGCGGACGGTGAACGTGCCCGCACCGGACCCGCCGAGCAGGTCGGCGAACATGGCCGCCGAATCCGGTCCCGGGTGGCACATCCAGGTCACCCGGGCGTCCGGCGTCAGCAGGGCGACGTTGCGCTCGTTGGACAGCATGGTCAGCCGCTCGATGGGCGGGGCCTGCTCGCCGTAGAGCCAAGTGCGGCGCTCCTCCATCAGGAACGCCAGCACGGTGGCGACCTCGCCGGTGTCGTTGATCCGGTAGTCGGCGGCGCTCTCCCCGTCGCCGACCCGGATGCCCAGGTCCGGGCCCTGCAGCCGGGAGAACGCCTTCTCGTCGGTCACGTCGTCGCCGAGGAACATGGCCGCGGTCGCGCCGACCTGGTGGCGCAGCGCCTCCAGCGCGTTGCCCTTGTCCGTCTGCACGACGGCCAGCTCCACGACCGCCTTGCCCTCGGTGACCTGCACGCCGTCCCAGGTGGCCGGTCCGTTGCGCACGGCGCCGAGCACGTCCTCGGCGATGCCGTCCTCGGCGGCGCGCACGTGCACCGCGACGCTGGCCGGTTTGGCCTCCAGCCGCACGCCGGGTTGGCCCGCCACGATGTTCTGCAGGCTGATCTGCAGTTCGGTGCGCAGCTGGGTGACCTCCGGGTCGAGCTCGTGCACGAAGCCGACGTCGAACTCGGAGCCGTGGCTACCCACCAGGTGCACCTCGGAGGGCAGCCGGGACAGCGTGGCGAGGTCGCGCAGCGCGCGGCCGGAGATCACGGCGGCCGTGGTCGCGGGCAGCGAAGCCAGCGATCGCAGCGCGTGCACCGATTCCGGGAGCGGTTTGGCCTGGCTGGGGTCGGCCACGATCGGGGCGAGTGTGCCGTCGTAGTCGGAGGCGACCAGCAGGCGCGGTGTCCGCGCGAGCTGCACGACGAGGCGGCGCAGCTCGGCAGGCAGTGCTTCGGCGGTCAACGCCATACTCCTCAAGGGCGTGGTGGTCGATGTCGGTGGATCGATCCGGACGGCGCGGTGCAGCTGCCGCCGCGCTCGTCCGGGATGTGTCGTCGCGGCGCGAACCCGTGTCCGGGCCGCTGCGCGCCGGCGCTACTCCGCGTGCGGGGTGCCCAGTGCTTCGAGGAACGACCGCGCCCAGCGGTCGACGTCGTGCGTGAGCACTTGCCTACGCAATGCGCGCATCCTACGGCGTCCCTCCGCTTCTTCGATGTTCAGGGCCGCGAGCAACGCATCCTTCACACCGTCCAGGTTATGCGGATTCACCAGGAACGCGCTCGTGAGCTCAGCGGCGGCTCCGGCGAACTCGCTGAGCACCAGCGTTCCGCCCAGGTCGTGCCTGCTGGCCACGTATTCCTTGCACACCAGGTTCATCCCGTCGCGCACCGGCGTCACGACCATGACATCGGCCGCGCAGTAGAACGCCACGAGGTCTTTGCGCGGCACGGACGTGTGCAAGTAGTGCACGGCCGGGTGGCCGACCCTGCCGTACTCGCCGTTGATCCGGCCGACCGCGCGTTCGATGCCCTCGCGCATCTCCTGGTAGTGCTCGACGCGTTCCCGGCTGGGCGTGGCCACCTGGATCATCACCACGTCCTCCACTGTGATGTCGCCTTCGGCCAGCAGTTCGCGCATCGCGTGCAACCGGACGTCGATGCCCTTGGTGTAGTCGAGCCGGTCGACGCCGAGCAGGATCCGGCGCGGATTGCCCAGTTCCGCGCGCAGCTGCTTCGCGCGCTGCTGGACCTCCTTGGTGCGCGCCAGCCGGTCCAGGTCGTTGGCGGCGATGGAGATGGGGAACGCGCCGACCCGCACCGTCCGGTCGCCGACCTGCACGACGCCCGGCCGGGAGCGCACGCCGACCTGGCCGCGGCTGGGCTCGAAGCCGGCGAGCCTGCGCGCCAGCCAGAGGAAGTTCTGCGCGCCGCCGGGGCGGTGGAAGCCCACCAGGTCGGCGCCGAGCAGCCCCTGCACGATCTCGGTCCGCCACGGCAGCTGCATGAACAGCTCCACCGGGGGGAACGGGATGTGCAGGAAGAACCCGATGCGCAGGTCCGGGCGCAGTTCGCGCAGCATCGAGGGCACCAGCTGCAACTGGTAGTCCTGCACCCACACCGTCGCGCCCTCGGCGCTGACCTCGGCCGCGGCCTCGGCGAACCGCCGGTTGACCCGCTGGTAGGAGTTCCACCAGGTCCGGTCGAACACCGGCGGGACGACCACGTCGTGGTAGAGCGGCCACAGCGTGGCGTTCGAGAATCCTTCGTAGTACTCGGCGAATTCCGCCGCGGTGAGCGAGACCGGGTGGATGTGCAGGTCCTCGTCGAGGAACGGTTCGACGTCGAGGTCGGCGACGCCCGGCCAGCCGACCCACGCGCCGTGCCGGGCGCGCAGGAACGGTTCCAGTGCCGTGACCAGCCCGCCGGGGCTGTGCTTCCAGCGCTGCGTGCCGTCGTCGAGCCGTTCCAGGTCGACCGGCAGCCGGTTGGCGACCACAACGAAGTCCGCTCGGCCGGCGGTGCCGCCGTCGCTCACCGGGAATCCCTCCGCCCTGTAGACCTGCGGCGAGGCTAGCCAATCGCCGCCGTCCGTGCGTGCTGCGTGTGGTGCAAGCACCCGTTGTCGAACCGGTGGAACCGGCTGGCCCGCCGGACCGGCCCCCACCGGATCATTCCCGCCCGGGGCTCATTCCATGCGCCTGCGGCTCGGCCACAGCGGACCGGTCAGCCGGGGACCGGCCATCCGCCGCTCCAGTCGGCCCAGCCGGGTGCGCACCGGGCGGGCGAGGTACTCGCCGAACACCACGCCCGCGCCGAGCGCCAGCCCGGTGGCCACCGCCAGCATCAGCGTGGTCGCACCGACCGGGTTGCCGAGCACGGACAGCTCGTACAGCCCGCGGTAGGTGGCCAGACCGGGGAGCAGCGGGGCCACACCGGACACCGCAACGACCAGGCCGGGGATCTTCAGCCGCCGGGAGACGATGCCGCCGACGAACCCGACGACGGTGGTGGCCACCGCGGCGGAGAGCACGCTGTGCGCGTCGACCGCGAGCATGATCGCGTTGACGGTGCCTGCCAGCGCACCGCCGAACCCGGCGACCACGAGCGGTCGCGGCGGTGCGTAGCTGGCCAGCGCGAAGCAGGCCGAGGTGGACGCACCGGCCAGCGTCTGGATCGGGATGTGCAGCGCGGTCGATCCGGACACCAGGCCGCGCCCGACGTCTTGCCCCTGCAGGCCGCCGAGGGCACCGCCGCCGAGCTGGGTGCTGATGTAGAGGGCCAGCACGACACCGGCGATGAGCCCGGCCGACATCAGCGCCAGTTCGGCCAGCCGGCCGGCCGCGGTGACGTTGTAGCCGGTGATCGCGTCCTGCATGGAGCCGACGACGGTCATCCCGGACAGCAGCACGATGATGCAGGAGGCCACGGCCAGGCCTGGTGCGGCGCTGCTGAGCCAGCCCATCGAGTAGAAGACGAGCGCCACACCGGTGGCCAGCGCCCCGCCCACCATCTGCTGGAAGAAGAACGGCAGCGCGCGCTTGTTCAGCCAGCGGCCCACCCGGTCCACCAGCGCGGTGGCCAGCGCGGCGACCACGGACAGCATCAGGTCCTGGCCGCCGCTGAGCAGCACCGCCAGCGAGGCGGCCATGCCTGCCCAGGCCAGCGTGGCCACCCAGCGCGGGAACGGGTGCGGGGCGCTGGTGATCCGGTCCAGTTCCGCGTAGGCGTCCGAGGCGGAGACCTCGCCCGCGGTGATCCGGCGGAGCAGTTTCTCCACCGCGTCCAGCCGGGTGTAGTCGCTGGACCGGTTGCGCACCACGCGCAGCGAGGTGATCGGCGGCAAGTCGGTCCCGCGGAAGCAGGAGACGGTGATCGACGTGTAGATGACGTCGACCTCGCAGTGCGGCAGGCCGTAGGCGTTGACCACGCCGATGATCGTGGCGGTGACGTCCGAGGCGCCCGCGCCGCTGGCCATCTGGATCTCGCCGATGCGCAGACCCAGGTCGAGCACGAAGTGCACGGTCGACTCGTCGGGCAGCTGCGGCCCGATGACGGCGCTGCGGGTGCCCGGTGGAAGCGTCAGCTCCGGGTCGCGCCGCCGCAGCACACCACGGGCGCGCTGCGTGATTCCCACGGCTCGCCGTCCCTCCTGTTTCCCGCTCTTGTGCGCGGGTCGGTCTTCGTGATCGTCCCCTCGGCCATCGGTGGTCATAGGCAGTCCGTTGCATCCGCCGTTCATGGTGTCCGTCACACGCCGCGCGCCTCGTCCCGGCGGCGCCCACCATCGTCCGCCGACCCTCCCGGGAGCGCTTGCGCGGGTGGGTCGGACCGCTTCGATCCCGGCGCGCACGGCCGCTTACGATGTCGTGGCGCACATCGGCCGG
Organism: Saccharopolyspora montiporae; assembly: GCF_015209505.1. GTDB lineage: Bacteria > Actinomycetota > Actinomycetes > Mycobacteriales > Pseudonocardiaceae > Saccharopolyspora > Saccharopolyspora montiporae. The sequence continues at coordinate 253,262 of NZ_JADEYC010000009.1, read as the reverse complement.
TAGCGGCCGACCGGTGACGCGCAGTGCCGCTGTAGCTCAGTTGGTAGAGCGCCCGCCTTGTAAGCGGATGGTCAGGGGTTCGAGTCCCCTCAGCGGCTCCAACGCTACATGATCTCGGTGCGCGTCCGGGATGACCGGACCGGGCGATCGCGCCGGTGCTGATCGCGAAAACCCTTCGCGCAGCCCGGGTGTTCCGAGCGGCGCGCTCGGGTACGCGGCGGGCGTGCGGGTGCCGTGGCACACCGGCCGACCGGTGACCATCACCGATGCCCAGCCCGCGTTCGACGTGGAGCAGCGGCACCGCAGGCGCGTGTACGCCGTGTTCATGGTGCTGCACCTGGTTGGCTTCGTGGCCGCCGCGCTGCTGGTGCACATCTGGTGGCTGGCGGTGCTGATCATCGCGCTGACCGGACCGTTGCCGTGGGTGGCCGTCGTGGTGGCCAACGACCGGACCGCCGTGCGGGGTCGTGCGCCGGGTCGACCGCCGGACGGTTCGCGGCGCTGATCCGCGGTCCGGGCACCCGATTCGCGCAACAATTCCGGGCGAGCGCGGCGGGATCTTCGGGGCTTGCTCGGCGATCTTGCCGAGAAAAGGCGTTCCCGCAGGTCAGAATAGGTATGTCCGCAATCGGGACGTGAATGCGGCAGCACATCCGTAGCACCGCCCGGAAGTGCGCGGCAACGTTCGTGTAGTGCTTCTCACGGGAGAATCGGCATTTCCCCAGGTAGTCGGGCCGATAAACGCCGCGAAGCCTGACGGATTACCCCGCGTTCTGTTAAGTTGGGTCAGCATGACCGGCGACAAACCGAGCCATAGAAGCGAACGAAATGGCACAAGCGGTTCAGCCGGGCGGTTGGAGATCGAGGCTCCGGTCGTCGCGGACGGCCCGGCACTGCACCGGATCACCCGTGATTCGGGCGTGCTCGATGTGAACTCGCCCTACGCATATTTGCTGTGGTGCAGGGACTTCGCGCACACCTCCGCGGTGGCACGCACCGACGACGGGGTCGTGGGGTTCGTGACCGGATACATCCGGCCGGACGCCCCGGACGCGGTCGTCGTCTGGCAGATCGCCGTCGATGCTTCCCAGCGCGGTGGTGGCGTTGCCCGACAACTGCTGTCCCACCTGGTCGACCGGGTGCAGCCGCGCGGCGTGCGCTACCTGGAGACCACGATCACCCCGGACAACACCGCGTCGATCGGCCTGTTCTCCGCGCTCGCGGAGAGCCGGGGAACCGGCATCGAGCGCAGCGAGCTGTTCACCGCCGACCTGTTCCCGGACGCGCACCTCGGTGAGGACCTGTACCGCATCGGCCCGTTCCCGGCTGCCGGACCGTGATCCGCGCACCACGGAGCCATCACCCGCACCAACGCACCTCGATCGCACAGCGCCGGGCGGCGCCCCGCAGGAGCGGCAGCGCCCGGACGAACGGAGGATCGTGAACGACATCTTCGCCACCCACGAATCGGAAGTCCGCAGCTACAGCAGAACCTGGCCCGCGGTGTTCGACCGCGCCTCGGGCAGCTGGCTCTACGGCGAGGACGGCACCCCGTACCTCGATTTCTTCGCCGGCGCCGGCGCGCTCAATTACGGGCACAACAATCCGCTGCTGAAGCGGAAAGTCCTGGATTACATGGAGCGGGACGGGGTCACGCACGGCCTCGACCAGGCGACCTCGGCCAGGCGCGAGTTCCTGGAGACGTTCGACGAGAAGGTGCTGCAGCCGCGCGGGCTGAACTACAAGGTCCAGTTCCCCGGGCCGACCGGGACCAACTCGGTGGAGTCCGCGCTCAAGCTCGTCCGCAAGATCACCGGTCGCGAGTCGATCATCAGCTTCACCAACGCTTTCCACGGCATGACGCTGGGATCGCTGTCGGTGACCGGCAATTCGATGAAGCGCGGTGGTGCGGGCATCCCGCTGGTGCACGCCACGCCGATGCCCTACGACAACTACTTCGACGGGCAGTACCCGGACTTCCTGTACTTCGAGCGGCTGCTGGAGGACAGCGGCAGCGGTCTCAACGAGCCCGCCGCGGTGATCGTGGAGACGCTGCAGGGCGAGGGCGGCATCAACTCCTCGCGCCCGGAGTGGCTGCGCGGCCTCTACGAGCTGTGCCAGAAGCACGGCATGCTGCTCATCGTCGACGACGTGCAGATGGGCGTGGGTCGCACCGGCCCGTTCTTCAGCTTCGAGGAAGCCGGTATCCAGCCGGACATCGTCTGCATGTCCAAGTCCATTGGCGGGTACGGCATGCCGATGGCGGTCACGCTGATCAAACCCGAGCACGACGTCTGGGACCCCGGCGAGCACAACGGCACCTTCCGCGGCAACAACCCGGCGTTCGTGGCCGCGTCCGAGGCGTTCCGGCAGTACTGGAGCGATGACGTGCTGGAGAAGTCGACCATCGCCAAGGGCGAGCGGGTCGGCGCGGTGCTCGACGAGCTCATCGCCGAGTTCCCCGCCGCGGGTGGCGTGTCCAAGGGGCGCGGTCTGGCCCGGGGTCTCGGCTTCGAGGACACCGAGGTGGCGGGCAAGATCTCCCGGGCGTGCTTCGACCGCAGGATGATCGTCGAGACGGCCGGGCCGTCCGACGAGGTCGTCAAGATCATGCCGCCGCTGACGCTCAGCGACGAGGAGCTCGAACAGGGCCTGCAGATCCTGCGCGACTCGGTGCGCGCCGTGTTGGCCTGACCGGAGCAGGCGGCGATACTGCTCCTGCCAACGGCCGCTGGCCGATCCACATCCGCGAGACGTTCAACCAGGAGGAAATGTGTTCGTCCGGCACCTGTCGGAGGTCGAAGACACCGAGGACGACATCAAGACCGAGAACTGGCGCAGCAAGCGCATCGTGCTGGCCAGGGAGAAGGTGGGCTTCTCGGTCCACGAGACCACCTTGTACGCGGGGACGGTCAACGACTTCTGGTACGACAACCACGTCGAGGCCGTGTTCGTCACGCACGGCGAGGGCGAGGTCGAGGACAAGGCCACCGGTGAGGTGCACCAGCTCGCGCCGGGTTCGCTGTACATGCTGAACAACCGGGACAAGCACCAGGTCCGCCCGCGCACCGAGATGCGCACGGTTTGCGTGTTCAACCCGCCGGTGACCGGCCGCGAGGTGCACGACGAGAACGGCGTGTACCCGCTCATCGTCGAGGACTGAGCCTCCGCAGCGCGCACCCCGTCCGGTGATCCGGGCGGGGTGCCGTGCGTTCGGGGCCCGGCCGAGCCCTGCTCGCGACCCCCGCCGGCTCTGCTCGACCCGTGGCTCCGCTCGACCGGTGGTTCAGGCCAGGCCCAAGTAGCGGCGTTCGTTGAACTGCTCGCCGGAGCAGGAGGCGCCGAGGTCGTGGCCGATGCGCTCGATCACGTCGGCCAGTTCCAGCCGCGCGAGCCACTGCCGGGGCAGTACCGGCGTCCCGTGCCGGGCGCCGAGCAGGAATCCGGTCACCGCCGCGGTCGAGTCCGAGTGCCCCGAGTGATTGGCGGCGAGCCGGACGGCGTCGGCGAACTGCTCCGGTTTGGCCACGGCCAGCGCGCAGTAGACCCCGATGGCCAGGGCTTCCGGGCCGATCCAGCCTTGACCGAGCCGCTCGATGTGCCCGACGCTGGCGCCGAGCCGGGCCAGCGTCGCGGCCTCGGCCAGGGCGGCGGCGGTCTCCGAGTCGTCACGCAGCACCCGGCCCGCGGCCTGGTCGACGGCAGCGGGCAGCCGGCGCCCCTGCACCGCGGTCAGGTGCACGATCAGCGCCATCGCCCCTGCCGACGCCCAGCCGCCCACCGCGCCGTGCGTGAGCGCCGCCGACTGGCAGGCCAGCCGGTAGGTCATCTCGGGGGTGGGCGCGAAGCCCAGCGGTGCGCTGCGGTCCACACCGCCGCAGCCCTTCGAGCTGTTCCGCGGCCGTTCCGGTGACCCGAGCTCCTCCTCCTGCAGGGCGCGCAGGCTGGTCAGCCCGGGGGAGCGGTTGGCGAAGAGCTCGGCCTCGGCGAGCAGCCCGGTTGCCGCGCCCGGCGGCCGGTCGTCCTGCTGCGTGGTCAGCCAGCGCCGGTAGGACGCGGCCAGCGCTTCCACCGGTTGCCAGGCGCCGCCGTTGTTGCCGGTGGTCCAGGCGTGCAGGTAGCCCTCGCCGGTGAACAGCGACATCTGGGTCGAATCGCCCAGCAGGGCCTGCGGCGGGGGTTCGGTGACGCCCTGCTCACCGAACTCGGCCCGCACGTCGGAGAGCTGCGCGAATTCGATGGGCGTGCCGAGCGCATCGCCCAGCGCGCCGCCGAGCAGGCAGCCCACGGCACGATCGACCACTGTGGACGGGGTGGGCACAGGTGCGGGTCTCCTTCCACAGTGGTCCGCAGAACGGGTGATCGACGTGTCCCCGACCCTACTTGCCGCATCGTGGGCCCGGGAGGTGTTCGGACCAACCGCTCCCGGCGGGTGCCGCAGTCCGGCCGCCGAACCGGGGAACGCGGGGAGCCTCCGCCTGGGCCGAACGGCCCGATACCGTCGGGAGGCGGTGGACGTCGGCGGATCGGTGGCCGAAACTGTCCGGGTCCGGCGGCTGTGCCGGGCTCGGAGCGAAGTGGGGGAAAATGCGGTCGCCGGACAGCTCGGCCACTGCGGGAGGTGCCGGCTTCGAATTCCGCGTGCTGGGACCGCTGGAGGTCCGCCGCGACGGCGAGCCGGTGCCGTTCGGCAGCCCGCTGATGCGGGCGCTGCTGGCTTGCCTGGTGCTGGAACCGAATCAGGTGGTCTCGGTGGACCGGCTCGTGGACAACATGTGGGACGGGGAACCGCCGACCACCGCGCGCACCATCATCCAGGGATACATCTCCCGTCTGCGCAGGACTTTCGGCGCGGACGGCCCGGTCATCGCCACCCGCTCGCCCGGATACGCGCTGCAGGTGGACAGCGACCGGATCGATGCGCACCGCGCGCGGTCCCTGATCAACAACGCCCACCTGCTGCCCGCCGACGAGCGGTCCCGCGCGCTGTCCGAAGCGCTGGCGCTGTGGCGCGGGCCGGTGCTGTCCGACCTGGAGGGCAGCGGTCTGCACCAGGTGGTCGGTCCGAACCTGGACGAGCTGCGGCTGCTGGCGGTGGAGGAGCGGGTGGCCGCCGATCTGGAGCTGGGCAGGCACCAGCAGCTGGTGCTCGAACTGCCCGCGCTGGTCGACGCGAACCCGCTGCGCGAGCGGTTGACCGGGCAGCTGATGCTGGCCGGCTACCGGGCGGGCCACCGGGCGCAGGCCCAGGCGCGCTACCACGCGCTGCGCGAGCGGCTGTCCGACGAGCTCGGCATCGACCCCGGTCCGCAGCTGCGCGAGCTCTATGAACGCCTGCTGCGCGACGACGAGCGGCTGATGGACCTGGAGCCGGGACGCTCGGCGCCGGTGGTGCAGCGGCCGGTGCCCGCCGAACTGCCGCCGGCGCCATCCGGATTCGTCGGCCGCTCGCGCGAGCTGTCCGCGCTGGACCGAATGCTGGCCGAGCGCGCCTCCGGGGCGGCCGGGCCGCTCACCGTGCTCACCGGGACCGCCGGGGTCGGCAAGAGCGCCCTGGCGCTGACCTGGTCGCACCGGGTGCTGTCCGAGTTCCCGGACGGTCAGCTCTACGCCTCGCTGCGCGGGTTCGATCCGGAGCGGGCACCGCTGGCTCCGGGCGAGGCGTTGACGAAGCTGCTGAAAACCCTGGGTGTGGCCGGGGATTCCATTCCGGTGGAGGTCGACGACCGGGCCGCGCTGTACCGCTCGCTGCTGGCCGAGCGCCGGATGCTGGTGCTGCTCGACGACGCCCGCGATTCCGATCAGGTCCGTCCGCTGCTGCCGGGCAGTTCGGCCTCGCTGGTGCTGGTCACCAGCCGGCGGCGGCTGGACGGCTTGGTGGTCGGCAGCGGTGCCCGGGTACTGCCGCTGGAGACGCTGCCCACCGAGACCGCGATCGAGCTGCTGGACCGCACCGGGGTCCCCGGCAAGCCCGCCGCCGAACCCGCGGCGGCCGCCGAGCTGGCCGAACTGTGCGACGGGCTGCCGCTGGCGCTGCGCATCGCGGCGGCGCGGATGGCGGCCAATCCGGTGCGGCGCGTCGCGGACCTGGTCGGCGAGCTGACCGATGAGCGGAACCGGTTGCAGGCGCTGGACATCGACGACGCGAACACCAGCGTGCGGCGCGCTTTCGACATCTCCTACCGCAGCCTGCACCCGCTGTGCGCGGACATGTTCCGGCTGCTGGGCCTGGTCCCGGGGCACACGTTCACCGTGCACGCGGTGGCGGCGCTGTGCGGCACCGACGTGTCCAGCGCCCGGCGGAGGCTGCGCGCGCTCGGACTGGCGCACCTGGTGGGCGAACCGGAACCGGGCCGCTACGGGATGCACGACCTGCTGCGGGTGTACGCGCGCAACCTGCTGGCCGATCCCTCCGAGCAGGAGCACGGCGAGCGCTGCGCGGCGCTGCGCCGGTTGCTGAACTACTACCTGGTGGCCGCCGACCACGCCCGGCGCTTCCTGCGCCCGGCCCGCGACGACCTGGACTTCTCCGCCGACGCCACGGTGACCCGTCCGGAGGTGCACGACCGGGACGACGCGCTGGAGTGGTTCGACGCCGAGTGGCCGAACCTGGTCGCCGCGGTGCGCGCGGCCAACGCGGAGGGGCTGCACGAGCTGTGCTGGCCGCTGGTCCGGTTGCAGTTCAACTACCTGATGGTGCGCTGCCCGTGGGAGGACTGGATTCGGATCTACACCGACGGCGCCGATTCGGCCGGCGAGCGCGACGACCCGGGCGGGCGGCTGCTGATGGCCGCCGGTCTGGGGGTGGCGCACGCGCGCTCCGGCAGCCCGGAGGAGGCGCTGGCGCACTACGAGGAGTCGTACCGGATCGCCGCGCTGCTGGACGATCCGTCCGCGCTGGCGATGACCCGGGTCAACATGGGCAGTGTGCTGTACCGGCTGGAGCGCTACGCGGAGGCCCAGGTGCACTGCCAGGAGGCGCTGGACGCGTACCGCCTCCTCGGGGACCGCTACTTCGAGGCCGGGGCGTTGAACAACCTCGCACAGGTGGAGCAGGTCAACGGCGAGCTGGAGTCGGCCCTGGCGCACCTGCGCGAGGCCGAGGCGATGTACCGCGAGGCCGATGATCTGGACACCCTGGCGATGGTGCTGAACAACTGCGGCGAGGTCAGCATGGAGCTCGGGCTGGCCGAGGACGGCAGGCGCTACCACCACGAAGCGCTGGACGTGGCACTCAAGTGCGGGTCGGCGCTGCGTCAGGCCGCCGCCTACCTGGGGCTCGGCGATGCCGCCTGCCGCAGGGGAGACCGCGAGGTGGCCCGGACCCGGTGGGAGACCGCACTGGCGATCTTCGACGCCGAAGGGTCGCCGCGGGCCGCTGAAGTGCGCGAACGCTTGCGCGGAACCGGAGCTGCCGGCGTTTAGCGTGCGTTTAGCGCGTGTCCAGTGACGCTTGGGAACGTGTGTTCAGTGCGGAACAGCCGTGCACGTTCCGCACTGCAGGGCGGCTCTGGGGGGAGTCCGCAAGGGGGGATCGCCGCCCGGTCGTCCCGGCCGGAACTCGTGGCCGGCCGGGACGACGCACCGGGGGCGCGGTCCGCCGAGGTGCTGCTCGCGGACCCGGCGAGTGGGGGTGAGTGCGGGCTTTCGACCCGATCGGGGAGGGCCGGGCCGGGAGTCCGCACTTCGTCCCGCCGGAGCTGGCAGGCGTTCGAGCTTCAGAGGCGTTCGAGCTGGGGACGCTTGGGACGGCGGCCGTCCCCGCTGGACACCCCGCGGAGCCGGCGGCCGATCCACGGCGCCAGGTGCTCGCGGGCCCACTTGATGTCCTGCGCGCGCTGCTCCCGCCACGGGACGTCCGCGGTGTGCGGCCACTTCTCGCGCCAGTCCGACCCGGTCGGCACACCGAGCGCCTCGCAGGCGCGCAGCGCGACCCGCCGGTGCCCTTCCGGGGACAGGTGCAGCCGGTCGGTGTTCCACGCCCGGGAATCGCGCAGCACGTTCATCGACCACAGGTCGACGACGTGGCAGTCGTGCTCGTCGGCGATGGCCCGCAGATGCGCGTTGTAGGTGCCGACCTTGCCGCGCACCCGGCGCAGCACCGGGGTGTCCCGGGTGTCGAACCCGGTGCCGATGAGCACATCGGCACCGGTGGAGCGCAGCGCGCCGACGGCGTCCCGGAACAGCGTGGCCACCAGGTCCGGGTCGGTGCCGGGGCGGATGATGTCGTTGCCGCCCGCGGTGAGCGCGACCAGGGAGGGGCGCAGTTCGACGGCCCGCGGGACCTGGTCGGTGACGATCTGCCGGATGAGTTTGCCGCGCACCGCCAGGTTCGCGTACCGCATGGCCGGGTTGTCCCGCGCCAGGTGCTCGGCGAGCCGGTCGGCCCAGCCGCGGTAGCCGCCGTCCGGGCGCAGGTCCGCCATCCCCTCGGTGAAGCTGTCGCCCAGCGCGACGAAGCTCTCCCACTGCGGTCCGCGGCTCGTCGGCTCCGATCCCATGGCGGCGTCCTTCCCGGTGGCGGTTCGATCCGGGACCACACTGGCGCTCGGGAACTGACCTACGCCACCGAAGGTTGCGGCTCAGTGATTAACGGCACTGATCAGTCTAGCAATTTTGTCCGGTTCACCTGCGCGCTCGCGACCCCACCGCGAGCGGACGCGCGGACCGGGCGCAAACCGGTGTGCGTTGCGGGCAAAACGGGGTCGGCGATCTCCCGCGGCTGCTAATGTCCTCCGACGTGACAGATTCGGCGAGGGGGTGCGCAGTGTTGCGATCGTCGCAGGTTACGGGGCTGGTGATGGTTCCGGTGCGGGTCGTCGTTGATCGGTTCGCCGCTGCGCGGCGGGACGGATGAGCGTCGGCGTCATGCGCAGTCGCAGTCGTCCCGGAATGCCGGGCGCGCACCACTCGGATCGTCGTGGAGAGCTGGGGGAATCGTGACGTCACCGCAGAATCCGGCGTCCGCGCCGGGGCCGGCCGAGCCCGGGGGGACCGCCCGGCCCGGGACTGCGGGCCACCACCGGCCCGGCGCCGAGCAGGGCCCGCCGCCGGTGGGTCCGAGCTCGCCGCCGGGCGGGCAACCGTTACCGCGCGGGCCGCGCCCGCCCCGCTTCGACCTGCGCGCCGAATTCGCCGCCATGGCAGCGGATGTGCATCCGTTCGCGCTCTGGGAGCGCATCGAGCAGCTCGGTGGCCGCTTCGACCGCGAACACGGGGCTCCGCCGCCGCCCGCGCGGCCCGCTTCGGCTCCGGCCCGCCCGGAGAGCAGGCGGCCCGCCGCCGGTGCGGTGTCCGCGCTGTCCGGTGAGCTGGGGGCGCCGGAACCGGACCCCGCTGCGCGGCCGCCGGAAGCTCCCGCCGAGCCGCCGCCGCCCGCGGGACCGTCGGCGGGCCGCCCGCAGCACCGGGACCAGCAGCTCGGCATGGCGGGATCGCTGGACGCCGAGCTGCAGCAGCCCGCGCCGCCGCCCGCTCCGCCCGCGGGTCCGCCCGGTGCGCCCCCCGTCGCCGGTGCGCCCCCCGTCGCCGGTGCGCCCTCCGTCACCGGTGCGCCTCTCGTCCCCGGGCCGCCCAGTGGTCCGCTGCCGCAGCAGCCGCCGCTTCCCGCGCCTGCGCCGGGCGGCCGGGAACTGCGCGACCCGGCCGGTCCGGTCGAGCCCACCGACCTGCCCGCGGCCGAGGTGTCCGCTCCTGCCGGGGCCGACCCGGTGGAATCCGGTGGCCGGCACGGCGGTCGGCACGAGTCCCCGGACGGCGCCCCGGCCGCACGCGATGAACCGGGAGCCGGCGAGGAACCCGCTACCGGCGAAGACTCCGGTACCGGCGAAAACCTGCCGGTCGGCGGCGATCCGTCTACCGGTGGCGCGGAACACCCGACCGGCCCGGAACCTCCGGCTCCGCCGGACCGAGGCGGGTACTCGCCCGCTCCGGGCCGCGGTGCGCCGCCCCCAGGCCGCGCGCCGCACCCGGGATCCGGTCCGCTGCCGGTCCCGTCCGCCCCCGACGGCACCGCCGGTGCGCCGGGGCACCCCCCGGGCCGCGCCAACCGGGAGAACCCGCCGCCGGGAGCCCCGCCGCGGCCGCCGGTGCCCCCGCAGCAGCCGGGCCCGCACCCGGGTTCGGCCCAGCACCCGGGTTCGGCCCAGCACCCGGGGGCGACTCCGCCGCCCGGCGTGCCGCAGCCGCCCCGTCCGGACGGCCCGCCGAGCGGTCCGCTCCCCGCGGGCCCGCCGCAGGCGCCGCCGCCCGCCGGCAACGCGCCGCAGCAGCCGAGCGACCCGGAGCCGGAACCGGACCGCTCCACCGCGCGCCCGGCCCGCGCTCCGAAGTTCGCGCAGCGCAGCGACGGCGGTTTCGGGCCGATGGGATCCGGCAGCCGCGCGAGCGGTTCCGCGCGCCTCGGCTACGGGCGCAACGCACCGCAGTGGACGGCGGAGGACGCCCGCGAGGAGCGCCGGGACGATTCCGAACTGCGCAGCGGGTCCGGTTACCGGCCTGCCGAGGGCAGCGCCGCGATACCGCAGTTCCTGGTCGAGGCGAACGACCTGTGGGAAGAGGAGGACGGCGAGAGCCGGCTGGCGTCCCCGCCCGTGCTGGGCGAATCGCCGGGCGGGTTCCGCGACTTCTGAGACCCGCGACTTCTGACGTCCGCAACCCGGACCGGATCGCGCAGCGGCGCGGGTCCGCTCCGGCGAGGTGCTGCCGATCGGCCCCGCGCCGGCGGTCCTACTGGAAAGAGCCTGTGATGGTGGAGACGATCACCCTGTCGATCCCGGCGGTCGACGTGCTCGGCGAGCAGCTCAACCTCGCCGTGCGGCAGTACCCGTTCGAGATCCCGCGGCTCGGGGAGGGCCCGGAGGACCGCAGCCGGCTGGCGCACCAGGTCTGGCAGGAGCTGGAATCCGCGGGCCTGGCGCGGTCCGGGCGCCCGGAGCCCGAGGTGGAGGACGCGCTCTACCTGCTGTGCAGCTCGGAGGTGTCGATCGCGGCGGCCGGGCTGTTGGACGTGCGCGCCGGGCAGCGCCTGGCCGCGCGGATTGTGGCCACCGGCGAGGTCGGCGTCGTCGGGGTGGTGGAACCGCGGGGGCTGCGGATGAGCTTCGTGGCGCCGGACGTGCTGCCGCGGGCCGCCGCCGACCTGTTGCCCGACGCGCCGACCGGTTCGGCGCAGCCGGTGCGCGCGGTCGCCGACCGGTCCGCGGGGCCGCCGTCCGATGCGGCCATCCACGGGCTCGCCGAACTGCGGGCGATCACCGGCCGGCCGAAGTTCCGGCTGGGCCACTTCGCGGTCACCGGCATCGACCGCGGGCGCCGCGGTGATCGGCTGCCGAACCTGGTGTGGTTCGACAACGACCGTGGGCGGCATCTGCTGCAGGGCGAACGCAGCGATACCGAGGACGTCGTGACCTGCGGTCCCGGCGACAAGCGGGAGGTCGCCGACCGGCTGGCCGGTCTCGTGGACCGGGCGCGCGACCGCGGGTGACCCCGGTTCCGGGAGTCAGTTCGAACACGGGTGGGTGCGTTCGGCGAAGCCGGTAAGGCAGTCTGGATCGTGTGAAGCAGCAGGATCAGGATCCCGGCACCGGCACGGCCACCGGTGACGACCGCGCGTCGTTCATGCAGCTGCTCGGCGGGAAGGAGAGCGCCGTCGATGCCAGCCTCCCACCGGTGGCGTTCGGCGTCGGCTGGTTGCTGTTCGGCGAATCGATCCCGGCGGCCAGCCTCGCGGCGGTCGTCGTGTCCCTGCTGATCGGCGCGTGGCGGCTGTCCCGGCGCGCCCGCCCGGTCGCGGTGCTGGTCAGCCTGCTGTTCGTGCTGACCGGTGCGCTGATCGCGCTCTACACCGGCGATGCGGTGGACTTCTTCCTGACCAGGCTGGTCAGCAACGCGCTCAGCGCCCTGGGCTGGATGATCAGCATCGGCCTGCGCTGGCCGCTGCTGGGCATCATCGTCGGCGCCGTGCTCGGCCAGGGGAAGCGCTGGCGCAACGACCCGGACCTGCTGCGTGCGTACAGCCGGGCGAGCTGGGTGTGGGTGGGCCAATACGTGGTGCGCCTCGCCGTGTTCATCCCGCTGTGGGCGATCGGTGCGGTCGTTCCGCTGACCGTCGCGCAGCTGGTGCTCACCTGGCCGCTGGTCGCGGTCTGCGTGCTGGGCAGCTGGTTCGTGGTGCAGCGCTCGCTGCCCGCCGGCCACCCCGGTCTGCGGCACCCGCAGGACGGCACGGCCGCGGACTGAGCCCGATGTGACAGCGGCCGGGTCGGCCGCGCAGAATGCGGGACATGTCTCTGGGCTCCGTGATCACCGCGATCGTCACTCCGTTCGACGATCAGCTGCGCGTCGACGAGGATGCGTTCGTCGCGCTGCTGCAGCACCTGCGGGAGCGCGGTTCGGACGGCGTGGTGGTGTGCGGCACCACCGGTGAGGCGCCCACGCTGACCAACGGCGAGCACCTGCGGCTGATCGAGCTGGCGTGCGCCGAACGTCCTGCCGGGATGACCGTGGTCGCCTCGACCGGCTCCAACAACACCGCGCACGCCTGCGAGATGACGGCGCGCGCCACCGAACTCGGTGCGGACGCGGTGCTCTCGGTGACCCCGTACTACAACAAGCCGAACCGGCGCGGACTGGTGCGGCACTTCGGCGAGATCGCGCAGGCCACCGACAAGCCGGTGGTGCTCTACAACATCCCCTCGCGCACCAGTCTGCCCATGCCCAACGACCTGCTGGCCGAGCTCGCGCAGATTGAGCGGGTGGACTACGTCAAGCAGGCCGACAACGAGGCGATGGCTCCGGTGGACGGCCTGGGGCTCTACGCGGGCAACGACGACAGCTTCGCCACCGCGCTGGACCTCGGCGGGTGCGGCGGGATCCTGGTGGCCAGCCACGTGGTGGGTCCGCAGATGCGCCGGATGGCCGACGAACCGGAGCGCCGCGCGGAGATCGACGCCGAGCTCAAGCCGGTGTACGCGGCCATGGGGGTCACCACCAACCCGATCCCGGTGAAGGCCGCGCTCAACCTGCTCGGCCACCGGGTGGGCGCGCCGCGGCTGCCGCTGGTGGAAGCCGACGAGCAGCAGCTGGGCACGGTGCGCGCCGCGCTGGTCGGCGCCGACCTGCTCTGACGACCCGCCGCCGCTACCGCTCGGCGAGCCCGTCCGCGCCGGTCGCCAGCAGGCGGGCGTGCAGCTGATCCGGTTCCGCGGCCAGCTCCCGCGCGGCCAGCCACGCCGCACCGGCCGCGCCGGACCCCGCGGTGCGCACCGCGCCGGACAGCCGGGCGCGGACCGCCCGCTGCAGCGGTGCGTCCGGTGCCAGCAGGCCACCGGCCAGCACCACGGGCTCGGCCGGATCGGGTTCGAGCACGGCCACCGCGGCGACCAGTTCCTCGGCCGCGCGGGCCACGATCGCCCGCGCCGCCGGATCATCCTGCTGCGCCGCTCCGGTGACCACGGGCGCCAGTTCGGCCAGCGCGATCGGCGGGCCGGCGCCGGCCGCGGTGATCAGCGAGCGGCGCAGGTCCTCGACCGGTTCGTCGCCGAGCAGCCGGACGCGCACCCGATCGGTCAGCGCACCGGGCGGCTCGCGGCGGTCCAGTTCGGCCAGCGCGGTTCGCACGGCCTCCCTGCCCAGCCAGAACGCCGATCCCTCATCGCCGAGCAGCCAGCCGTGCCCGCCGGCGGTGCGGGTCAGCCGGTGGTCCTCGATCCGCCCGGCGATGGCGCCGGTCCCGGCGATGAGCACCGTCCCGCGAGGCAGCGGGGTGCCTGCCGCGAAGGCCACCTCGGAATCACCGGTCGTGCGCACCGGGCAGTGCAGCCCGAGCTCCGGCCAGATCCGCGCGAAGCGCTCGGCCGCAGCGGGATCCGCCAGCCGGGCCGAGCCGGCCATCCCGAGCACCACCGCGCGCACCGCGCCGGGGTCGGTCCCGGCCAGCGCTTCCCGGGTCGCGCGCGCGATCCGCTCGGCCGCTTCGCCGACCGGGTGCGAGTTCGGGTTGCCACCGCCCGACCGACCTGTCCCGCGCACCGCGCCGGACAGATCGGCCAGCAGCGCGCGGCTGGAGGTTCCGCCGACGTCCAGGCCGAGGACGAGCTCATCGTGCTGCACGCGTCCGTTCTACCTGGTGCGCGGCGGTCGGGGTGACGGCGGCGAACCGGGTGGTTGCGCACTGCTCCGTCCGGCGTAACCTGATGTTGCCCGCCTCACCCCGCCCCCTCGGTGAGGCGGGCCCTTCTGCGTCGGTGCCGAGGAGTCCGGTGCCCGGTACGCGGTCAGCGGGTTCGGGTGATCTTGCGCAGCCCGCGCGGGCTGTCCGGATCGCCACCGCGGTGCAGCGCGAGCCCGAGCGCCAGCCGCTGCACCGGCAGCACCTCCAGTACCGGGGCGACCTCCTCGGCACTGTCCGGCACCGGGATCCGGTGCGAGGCGCGCGCCGCGGCCGCGCCCGAGCCGATCGCGCACACCTCGGCCCCACGCTCGTGGATCGCCTGCAGCACCTCGCGCAGCGCCGCACCGCCCGCTCCCGAGCTGCACAGCGCCAGCACTGCGGTGTCCGCGTCGATCGCGGCCACCGGGCCGTGCAGCAGGTCCGCCCCGCTGTAGGCGCGCGCGGGCAGGTAGCTGGTCTCGGCCAGCTTGAGCGCGGCCTCCGCGGCGGTGGCCGAGGAATAGCCGCGACCGGTGGTGACCAGGTGCTCGGTGGACCGGTAGCGCTGCACCGCCTCCTCCACGGCGGCACGGCCGTCCCGCAGCGCGGCGGCGGCCAGGTCCGGGAGCCCGGCGGCGTGCTGCCCGGTGCCGCCGCGGACGGCGTCGATGAGCAGGTACAGCGCCAGCAGGGTGGCGGTGTAGGTCTTCGTCGCCGCGACCGCGTGCTCGGTCCCGGCGCGGACGTGCACGCCCAGCTCGGCGGCCTCGTCCAGCGGCGATCCCGGCGTGTTGGTGACCGACGCGGTCAGCGCCCCGCGTTCCCGGCCGGCTTCGGTCACCGCCAGCAGGTCCGGTGATCCGCCGCTCTGGCTGATCGAGATCAGCAGCACCCCGGTGAGGTCCGGCCGCGCGCCGTACACCGTGGTCACCGACGGCGAGGCCAGGCCGACGGGCAGTTGCAGCAGGACTTCGATGAGGTACTTGGCGTAGAGCGCGGCGTGGTCGCTGGACCCCCGCGCGGCCAGCAGCACGAAGCGCGGCCGGTACGCGGCGATACGCGCGGCCGCGCGCGCGATCTCCTCCCGCGAGGCCAGCAGGTCGGCGAAGATGTCCGGTTGCTGGTCGATCTCCGCGCGCATCCGCTCGCCGGGCGCGCCGGGTCGGTCGGTGGGCTCCCCGGTCATCGCGCACCTCCTCGCTCGGCGCGTGCTGATCGCGCTCGAACATACCGGCGCGGGCGGGTCCGGGCACCCGGCCGGCGCGCGGGAGGTGCTGCTCGGCGGGGTTGACCCGTGCGCGGGAACTGACATCGGCCGTTCGGGCGCATGCGTTAGCGACCGTGGGTGTACTCACCAAACCCCCCTGTCACGGAGAAACGGAGCGGCTCCGCGCGTTGGACGTCCCGGGAGAGACTGCGTTGCGAGTGCGTGGGAGCCATGAACAGCAGAGATGACAGGACGCGTCGGGACGGCGGTTCCGACGGGTCGGGGGAGGGGACCGGTACCGGGAGCGGCGTTGCGAAGTCCGAGGTCGCGACGTCCGACGTCGCGGAGGACAAGTCGCTGCGCAGCCAGGTGTCGATACCGCAGGTGTCCGGGGCCGCGCTGGCCTCGGTGACCGCGGCCTTCCTCGGTTCGCAGCTGGGCGTCGCCGGGACCATCGTCGGCGCCGGCATGACCAGCGTGATCATCACCGTCGGCGGGGTCCTCTACCAGCGGTCGCTGGAGAAGACCAAGGAGAAGGCGGTGCAGGCGAAGGTCAAGGCCCAGGAGAAGGCCAAGGTCCAGGAACGCGCCCGCGCCCACGGCAAACCGGGAGTCCAGGGCGGAGCTGCGGACAAGCCCGCCCGTCGTCCGGCGACCAGTGACGAGCCGGTCGCGACCCGCCGCATCGAGGTGGGATCGGGCATGCACTGGCCCGGCGGGGAACTCGTGGACGGACCGGAGCCCACCTCCCGCAGCGCACCGCCAGCGGCCCGCGCGGAATCCGGGCCGGATCGGGCCGGTGGCGAGGACACCCGGGTCGCGCAGGTGGCTCCCGATCTCACCCGCAAGCGGCGGGTTCGCGCCGTGGTGGCCGCGGGCACCTGCGCCGCGGCGTTCGCGGTGGCCATGGTCGTGGTCACCGGTTTCGAGGGCGTGACCGGCAAGCCGCTCTCCGGCGGCGACGACGGCACCACGGTCGGGCGGGTGCTGCAGCCGCGGCCGGAACCGGCCGAACCACCGGAACCCGAGCCCGAACCCGCGCCCGCGGAGACCAGCGAACCCAGCACGGCCCTGCAGACGACCTCCGAGCAGCCCGGCACGACCGCGCCTTCCAGCGGGCAGCAGCAGCCGACCGGGACGGGCACCCGGGAGCCGCAGCCCACCGGCAGCGGATCCGCGGACCCCAGCGGGTCGACGCAGCAGTCCAGCGGTGAACAGCGGCCCGAGGACCAGCCCGGCGGTCAGCGGCTCGGCGAGACGGCACCGCCCAGCGGCGCGGCGGGCTGATCCGGCAGGCGGATCACGCGAGCCGTTCGCGCAGCTGCTCCGCGGCGGCGCGCGGGTCCTCGGCCTCGGTGATCGCGCGCACCACCACGATCCGGTCGGCGCCGGCGTGCAGCACGTCGTCCAGGTTGTCCGGCCCGATCCCGCCGATGGCGAACCACGGCCTGCCGTGCCCGCGGTGCTCGGCAGCGTGCCGCACCAGCCCGGGGCCCGCAGCTTCCCGGCCGGGTTTGGTCGGCGTGGTGTGCACCGGGCCGACGCAGAAGTAGTCCACGCCGGATTCGGTCGCCGCCGAGTCGGCCTGCACCAGGTCGTGCGTGGAGCGGCCGACCGCGATCTCGTCGCCGAGGATGCGGCGGGCCTGGTCCACCGGCAGATCGTCCTGGCCGAGGTGCAGCACATCGGCCTCGGCGGCCAGTGCGACGTCCGCGCGGTCGTTGACCGCCAGCAGCGCCCCGTGCCGGATGCAGGCCTCGGCCAGCACCTCCAGCGCGGCCAGTTCCGCTGCGGCCTCCAGCGGCGCGCCTTCCGCGGACTTGTCCCGCAGCTGGATGATGTCCACCCCGCCGCCCAGCGCCGCATCAGCGAACTCCGCGAGATCGCCGCGTTCGGCGCGGGCGTCGGTGCACAGGTACAGGCGTGCCTCTTGCAGGCGCGTGCGGATGCCGAAGCCGTCCAAACCGGGCATGCCCCACAGGGTAGCTCCCGTCGCGCGCGGCGCCGGGAGATCTCGGTGCGTACCGGGGCAGGCGCCCCTGACGAGGGCGATCGTCGCCCGGTACGGTGGTCGGTGGTGAGCACGGGAGTCCGGGTGGCCGGACTGAGAGGGGGAGCGCCCCGACCGTCGAACCTGATCCGGGTCATACCGGCGCAGGGAGCGTGCAGTGAGCGGATTTCCAGTCGAACGCGTCGCCGTGGTCGGCGGCGGTGCCGTGGGCACCGCGGTGGCCTGGCGCGCCGCCGCGGCCGGGTTCCGGGTGTCGTTGATCGACCCCGAACCGGCTTCCGGCGCCTCGCACGTGGCCGGTGGCATGCTGGCCCCGATCGCCGAGGCCTGGCCGGGCGAGGAGGACCTGCTGGAACTCGGCGCGGCCTCGCTGCACCGCTGGCCGCAGTTCGCCGACGAACTCGCCGCCGCCGCAGGCACCCCGTCCGGGCTGCGCCGGGAAGGCACGCTCGTGGTCGGGGTGGACAGCGCCGACCGCGAGGAGCTGGACAACCTCGCCGACCACCTGTCCCGGCTCGGTCGTGAGGTCACCCGGCTGACCGGCCGCCAGCTGCGCTCGGCCGAACCGTCGCTGGGGCCCGCGGTGCGCCGCGGACTGCACGTGCCGGGTGATCTGGCGGTGGACAACCGGGTCGCGCTGGATGCCCTGCAGCGGGCCGCGCGCTCGGCCGGGGTGGAGTTCGTGCCCCGCAGCGCCGCCCGGGTGCGTCCCGGCGCCGTCGAGCTCTCCGGCGACCCCGGGGAAGCGGGCCCGGCGGAGACGGTGGACTGCGATGCCGCCGTGATCGCCGCGGGCGCGCACTCCGCGGAGCTGCATCCCGCGCTGCGGGACAAGATCCGCCCGGTGAAGGGCGAGATCCTGCGGCTGCGGGCCCGTTCCTCGGCGCTGCCGCCGCCGGGCCGGACCGTGCGCGGGCCGGTGCACGGCAGGCAGGTCTACCTGGTGCCGCGGGACGACGGCGGGCTCGTCGTCGGCGCCACCCAGTACGAGAAGGGCTTCGACACCGAGGTGACCGTGGGCGGGGTGCGCGACCTGATCGCCGACGCCGAGCAGCTGCTGCCCGGGATCGCCGAGTACGAGCTGACCGAAGCCGCGGCCGGGGTGCGGCCGGGAACCCCGGACAACCTGCCGGTGATCGGGTTCTGCGAACCCGGTGTGCTGGCCGCGACCGGGCACCACCGCAACGGCTTCCTGCTCACCCCGATCACCGCGGACGCGGTGGTCGAGCTGCTGCGCGGCGGCGCGCCCGCCGGGATCGCCGCCGCCGATCCGCACCGATGGGGAGGTCACCGGTGAACATCGAGATCAACGGCAACACGCACCAGGTCCCCGACGCGTGCACCCTCGCCGATGCGCTGTCCGCGCACCCGGTCCCGGACCGGGGCGTGGCGGTCGCGGTGGACGGTGCGGTCGTCCCGCGCGCCGACTGGCCGCGGAACGAGCTGCGCCCGGGTGCCCAGGTCGAGGTCCTCACCGCTGTGCAAGGAGGCTGACGTGGACGATCCGCTGGTGATCGCCGGACGCGAGTTCGGTTCCCGGCTCATCACCGGGACGGGCGGGGCGACGAACCTGTCCGTCCTGGAGCACTCGCTCATCGAGTCCGGAACCGAGCTGACCACCGTGGCCATGCGCCGCGCCGACGCGGGCGGCGGGCCGGGGGTGCTGGACTTGCTGCAACGGTTGGGCATCGAGGCGTTGCCGAACACCGCGGGCTGCCGCACGGCCGCCGAGGCGGTGCTCACCGCCCAGCTGGCCCGCGAAGCGTTGGGCACGCACTGGGTCAAGCTGGAGGTGGTGGCCGACGAGGACACCCTGCTGCCGGATCCGGTGGAGCTGCTCGACGCCGCCGACCAGCTCGTCGAGCAGGGCTTCGTGGTGCTCGCCTACACCAACGACGATCCGGTGCTGGCGAGCAGGCTGGAGGAGGCCGGGTGCGCCGCGGTGATGCCGCTGGGCTCGCCGATCGGGACCGGGCTGGGCATCCGCAACCCGCACAACATCGAGATGATCGTCTCCCGCGCCGGAGTCCCGGTGGTGCTGGACGCGGGCATCGGCACCGCCTCGGACGCGGCGCTGGCGATGGAGCTGGGCTGCGACGCGGTCCTGCTGGCCACTGCGGTGACCCGCGCGCAGGACCCGGTGCGGATGGCCGCGGCGATGCGCTCGGCGGTGGACGCGGGGCGGCTGGCGTCCCAGGCGGGCCGGATCCCGCAGCGCTTCTGGGCGCAGGCGTCCAGCCCGACGACCCGCTGAGCGCGGGTCAGCCGGCCCGCGTGCCCTCCGGCCGGACGAAGGAGAGCGCGTAGCTCTTCCACGGGTCGTCGTAGCCGAGGGTGCGGTCGATGGCGGCCCGTGCGTGCAGCGCGTTCTCCACCAGCGAGCCCGCCAGCAGCTCCCCGGCCGGGGCACTCGCGCCCGGCACGTCCGGGATCCGCGGGGCGGGCTTGCCGACCAGCAGGTCATCCGCCGAGGTCAGCGCCGGTGCGGCCAGTTCCCGCTCGTCCTGCGGGCGGAACGCCAGGGTCGCCACGTTCTGCCGCAGCGCGTCCAGGGCGATCGCCGCGTCCCGGGTGGACCGGCCGTCATCGGTCTCCTCCCCGGTGCCGTCCAGCAGTGCGGGCATCCCCAGCAGGTCCTGGGTGCGGCGCAGCGCGAGCACGTGCGCCGCGCGCAGGTCGGCGGACGGCGCCGGGATCTGCCCGCTGAGCCGCACGCTGCGCACCAGCTCGGAGACGGCCCACACCGCCGAGCGCACCGATCCGCGCACGTCGGGGAGCACGCTGCTGGGCAGCACCAGGTAGCTGATGAAGCCGACGAACAGCGCGATGGCCGCGCCCACCGCGGTGTTGGCCGCGAAGCTGATGCCCACGTTGATCAGCTCGCGGTCCAGCCGCAACGCCTGGTCGACGACGGTGATCGCGATGAGGCAGCCGAGCAGCAGCTGGTAGTCGCCGCGCAGCCGGTCGGTGCTCAGCAGCATCCCGGCGATCACCAGCGGGACCAGCAGGAACGCCCACGGCAGCAGGGTGATCAGCAGTGCCAGCGCGGTTACGCCGAGCACCGCGGCGCCGGTGCGTTCCAGCGCGCCGGTCATGCTGTCCCGCGCGGCGGGCTGCAGCACCAGGTACAGCGCGAGCAGCAGGCTGGACGCCGACGGGTCGTCCAGCAGCAGCACGACGACCATGCCGACGGCCACGGCCAGCGTGCAGCGCAGCGCGTGCCGGAACAGCGAGGAGCGCAGCGACAGGTGCGCGCGGACCGCGTCGGCGATGCGCTCGCGGCGGGCGCCGGGCTCCGGGGCAGGAACCTGACCCTGATCGCGCTGCACGACGGCGCCGCGCACCCGGTCCAGGCCGTCCCGGATCCCCTGCACCGCTTCCGGCAGGTCCTGCCTGCCGGCGCGCAGCAGCACGGCTTCGGCGGGGTCGCGCCGGGCCCGCACCGGCAGCCCGGAGCATGCGCGGGCCCGCACCGCGCGCGCCAGTTCCGCGGCCACCGCATCGGTTTCCGCGACGATCCGGCGCAGCCGGTCGGCTTCCTGCTCATCGCTCTGCTCGGCCTGCGCCAGCAGCGTCTCCCGGGCCGCGCGCAGCCGGGCCGCGCCGGCCAGCACCTGGCCGAGCCAGACGGTGCCGCCGTCGGCGCGCCACGCGGCGGCCGCGGTCTCCAGCACGCCGGGCCCGGGTTCCAGCAGCGTCCGGGCGACCGCGCCGCGGGTGGCCCGCCGCGGATCGGTGAGCCCGTTGACCACCCGCAGCGCGAGCCCGAACCCGGCACCGGCTGCGGCGGAGGTGAACAGCAGCCAGGCCGGGTCGCCCGCGCCGATGCCGGTCGTGGTGGCGACGATGGTCGCGGCCGCGATGGTCTGCCCGCCGATGCGGTAGTGCTCGCCCAGCGCGGGCAGCATCCCGGCACCGAGCACGACGACGGCCACCAGCAGCCCGGCCAGTACCGGGATCCCGCGGCTGAGCGGTCCGATCGTCATGACCAGCACCAGGATCGGGCTGAACCAGGCGAACCGGTGCAGGTCCGGTTCCAGCGCCTGCCCGCCCGCGGCCACCAGCGCGAACACCGCGGTGAGCCCGGCGATCAGCGCCGGGGTCTGCAGGTCGAGTGCGAAGCCGAACGCGGTCGCCGCCGCGACGGCGACGAGCACGGTCACCGCGAACTGGCGCTGCCGCGGGTCGGGGGCCCCGGCTTCCGTGGCGAGCCGACTCCGCATTCGCTTCCACACCGATTCAGCCACGGTCGTCGAGAACCCCGTTCCTGGTCGTGCGCTCGCGCGGCACCGCGCACGGACCGGTGCGCGGCGGGCGAATGGCGCTTCTGCCCGGCTACGTCGGGCCGCAGTACCACTCGGGTTACAGGTTAGGGACGAGAATCACTCGGTTGAAGCCACGTGGATGCGCTCCGCTATCGCACGGCCGGGTGGTTTCCGCCGCGCGGGTCAGATCGACCGCGGGCTGATCCGCCAGAACGTGGAGACCGGACCGATCCCGGAGCCGAGCGGGTAGGCGTGCTGCACGCTGCGGGTGACGAAGCGCTTGCCGGTGCGCACCGCGTCCGGCACGTCGGCGCCTTTGGCCAGCGCCGCGGTGATGGCGGCGGCGAACACGTCCCCGGCGCCGTGCGTGTGCTCGGTGGCGTAGCGCGGACCGGGCAGCTGGATGGCTTCCGAACCGTCGAAGAGCAGATCCACGCATTCCGGATCGTCCGCCAGGTGGCCGCTCTTGATGAGTACCCACTGCGGCCCGAAGTCGTGCACCGCCTTGGCCGCGTCGAGCAGATCGGTGCGCGAGTGCGCGTCCAGGCCGGTGAGCAGCCGCACCTCGTCCAGGTTCGGGGTGACCAGCGTGGCGCGCGGGAACGCCTCGCGGCGCAGGGATTCCAGCGCATCGGCGTGCAGCAGCGGTTCCCCGCTGCGCGAGGCCGCCACCGGGTCGACGACGAACGGGGTGCTGCCGCTGCGCCCGATACCGCGCCGATCGCAGGCGTCCAGCACGGCCTCGATCGTCGCCGCGGAGGCCAACACCCCGGTCTTGGCCGCGCCCACCCCGATGTCCGAAGCCACCGCGTCGATCTGCGCGGCCACCGTCTCCGGCGGCACTTCGAGCAGCCCGGTCACGCCGAGCGTGTTCTGCACGGTGACCGCGGTCACCGCCGTCATGCCGTGCACGCCGCTGCCGAAGAAGGCCCGCAGGTCCGCGTGCATCCCCGCGCTGCCACCGGAATCCGAGCCGGCGATGGTCAGCGCGGTGGGGGGTGCGGTGTCCGCGGCGGACCGGATCTCGTGCTCCTCGGCGCTCTCGTGCATCCCCGCCATCCTACGTCCGCGCCGAGGGGCTCCCCTCCAGGTCGCCGCCGGGTGGCCGGGCTCACTCGGCGAGCGGGAGGTTGATCCGCCCGCCGCCCGCGGTGAACTCCGCGGACTTCTCGCGCATCCCGGCCTCGATGGCGTCGGTGCTGGTCAGCCCGTGCTCCTGGGCGTAGCGGCGGATGTCGCCGGTGATGCGCATGGAGCAGAACTTCGGGCCGCACATCGAGCAGAAGTGCGCGGTCTTGGCCGGTTCGGCGGGCAGCGTCTCGTCGTGGAAGGAGCGGGCGGTGTCCGGGTCCAGTGCCAGGTCGAACTGGTCGTTCCACCGGAACTCGAAGCGGGCGGTCGACAGGGCGTCGTCGCGCTGCTGGGCCAGCGGGTGCCCCTTGGCCAGGTCGGCGGCGTGCGCGGCGATCTTGTAGCTGATCACCCCGGTCTTGACGTCCTCCCGGTTCGGCAGGCCGAGGTGTTCCTTGGGCGTCACGTAGCACAGCATCGCGGTACCGGCGCGGGCGATCGCGGCCGCACCGACCGCGGAGGTGATGTGGTCGTAGCCGGGGGCGATGTCAGTGGTCAGCGGGCCGAGGGTGTAGAACGGCGCTTCGGCGCACAGCTCCTCCTCGCGCCGCACGTTCTCCTCGATCAGGTGCAGCGGCACGTGGCCGGGTCCCTCGATCATCACCTGGGTGCCTCGGTCGCGGGCGATCGCGGTCAGCTCGCCGAGGGTCTCCAGCTCGGCGAACTGCGCGCGGTCGTTGGCGTCGGCGATGCTGCCCGGTCGCAGTCCGTCGCCGAGGGAGAACGTCACGTCGTAGCCGCGCAGGATGTCGCACAGCTCCGCGAAGTGCTCGTGCAGGAAGCTCTCCCGGTGGTGGGCCAGGCACCAGGCGGCCATGATCGCCCCGCCGCGGGACACGATGCCGGTGACGCGCTCGGCGGTCAGCGGGACGTAGCGCAGCAGCACCCCGGCGTGCACCGTCATGTAGTCCACGCCCTGCTCGCACTGCTCGATCACCGTGTCCCGGTAGACCTCCCAGCTCAGCCGGGCCGGATCACCGCCGACGGCCTCCAGCGCCTGGTAGATCGGCACGGTGCCCACCGGCACCGGGGAATTGCGCAGCACCCGCTCGCGGGTCTCGTGGATGCGGGAACCGGTGGACAGGTCCATCACGGTGTCCGCGCCCCAGCGGGCGGCCCAGACCATCTTGTCCACCTCCTCCTCGACCGAGGAGGTGACCGCGGAGTTGCCGATGTTGGCGTTGACCTTGGTCAGGAAGCGCTTGCCGATGATCATCGGCTCGGCCTCGGGGTGCTCGCGGTTCGCGGGTATCACCGCGCGCCCGGCGGCGACCTCCTCCCGGACCAGCTCGGCGGGCACGCCCTCGCGCACCGCGATGAACTCGGCTTCCGGGGTGATCTCCCCGCGTAGCGCGGATTCTCGCTGCGTGCGGTGCTCGGCCCGCTCCGGGCGGAGCGCGGGCAGCCCGCGGTGCACGTCGATACCGGTCCGCGCATCGGTGTACGGACCGGACGTGTCGTAGACGTCGAGGTGGCTCCCGTCGGACTGCTCGATGCGGCGGAACGGAACCGCCATCCCGGAATCGGTGCTGCGGTGCACTTTCCGCGATCCGCTGATCGGTCCGGTGGTCACCTTCGGCTGCACGTCGGCCACGGCCGTCCCCTCCCTACGCCGGCATTACCCGGACAGGTTCGTGCGGTCGGCGGCGCCGGAGCTCGCTCCAGCCGCCCTCTCAGCCCGCTTCCGGTGCGGGCTCCCGCGTATTCGTGTTATGCGCCGGTGGACGCTAGCCGTCCCGGCGATCGCTGCCAACCCCCGTTCAGCCCGATGGGCCAGCCGCCGGGCGGTCACTCCTCGTCGAACGGGTCCGGCTGCTCGGTGGGGTCCCAGGCCAGGCCGGGCACGCCCCAACCGTTGCGCTTGACGGTCTTCTTCGCCGCGCGGGCATTGCGGCCGATGAGCCGGTCCAGGTACAGGTGGCCGTCCAGGTGGTCGGTCTCGTGCTGCAGGCAGCGGGCGAAAAAGCCCGTCCCCGCAGCGGAAACCGGATTGCCGTCCACATCGGACCCGGTGACCTCGGCCCGCTGCGCGCGCCCGGTGGGGAATGCTTCGCCCGGGACGGACAGGCAGCCCTCCAGGTCCTCCTCCTCGTCCGGCATCGTCTCGGGGACCGCGGAGGTCTCCAGCCGCGGGTTGATCACGTGCCCGCGGTGCCGGACCCCCTCGTCGTCCGGGCAGTCGTAGACGAACAGGCGCAGGTCCACGCCGATCTGGTTGGCGGCCAGCCCCACGCCGTTCGCGGCGGCCATCGTCTCGAACATGTCGTCGACCAGGGTGCGCAGTGCCTCGTCGAACTCCTGCACCGGACGGGTGGGTTCCTGCAGCACCGGGTCGCCGACGACGCGGATGGGGTGAACAGCCATGCGCGGGACTTTATCGCTCCGGTCCTGCCGATCGCGCAGCACTCGCGCGATGGCGGCGCACCGGCGATCAGCGCCGCGAGTGGATCTCGGCGTGGTGTAATTGGGCCCCCGGAATCACAGCCCTGTGATTCGGCGGTCCCCGAACGTCGACCCGAGGCGAGGAGCCGGATGGACGCCGCCCAGATGCTCACCGCGCAGGAGATCGCCCGCCAGTGCGAGCGGCTGGCGACCCGGCAGCCGCAGCAGGTGCCGGAGCAGTGCGCCCGGCCCGGTCTGCGCTCGGTCGACCCGATCACCGAGCCGATCGAGCGGATCGTGGATCCGGACCCCGCGCCGGATCCGGCGCCGCAACCCCCGGATGACCTCACCGAGCGTGATCGGGGCATCCTGGCCTTCGAACGGCAGTGGTGGAAGCGTTCCGGGGCGAAGGAGGACGCGATCCGGGAGCTGTTCGGCATGTCCGCGTCGCGCTACTACCAGCTGCTGAACGCGCTGCTGGACAGCCCGGCCGCGTTGCGGGCGGACCCCATGCTGATCAAACGGTTGCGCAAGGCACGGGCGGCCCGGCGGCGAGCACGGGCGGCTCAACGACTGGGAATCGAGTTGCACTGATGGCTGCTGAGGAACGGCCCGCGGGACCGGACAAGGCGAAGGTCGCGGGCTACGGGCTCATCGGGGTCGGCGTGATCGCGGCTGCGATCGGGGTGAGCACCCTGTACGCCGAGCAGGAGCCGGAGGCCGCGCAGAAGGTCCCGCCGGCACCCACCAGCGGTCAGGAGCCGGGCGGTCAGGAGCCGGGTGGCCAGGAGCCGGGTGGCCAGGAGTCGGGTGGCCAGGAGTCGGGTGGCGACCCGCAGCAGGGCGAGGTGCCCGCGGACCCCGGGCAGGCCGAGCCGCCGGCGCAGCAGGTCCCGCCGCAGTCCAAACCGGACGGTGCACTCCCGGATCGGCCCGCGCAGCAGGTGGATCCGCAGCAGGACCGGCCCTCCGGCACCGAGCAGGACCGCGTCGTGGTGCGGGTGTACAACAACAGCAAGATCAAGGGGCTGGCGCACCGGGCTGCCGAGGACTTCCGCGCCGCGGGCTACGAGGTGCCCGAGGTCGGCAACTTCGCGCGGGGCGTGATCCCCACGACCACCGTGTACTTCCGGCCCGGCACCGAGGAAGAGGCGGCGGCCGAGAAGGTGGCGCAGCGCTTCGGCGCCCGCGCCGAGCCGCGGTTCGAGGGCGTCGGCGATGCCAGTCCCGGCCTGGTCGCCATCATTACCAACGACTACCGCAACGCGGGTTCCTGACCCGGGGCCGCGACTCGAAGGCCGGCTGCCGGCTCACCGCCGGTTGGTGCGGTCGGCGAACTGCTCCAGCGCGGCCAGCTGCGCCGGGTCCAGCGAGGGCCGCACTGCGCGCCGCGCGGTGTCCAGGTGCGCCGCGGTGACCTCGGCCGCGGACAGCGACTCGCGCATCGCGGTGAGCGCGGCCTCCCGGATCAGCGCCGCGCAGTCGGCCGCCGAGTAGCCGTCCAGCTCGCCGGCCAGCGCATCGAGGTGCACATCGGGCGCCAATGGGGTGTTCTTCGCGGCGGAGCGCAGGATCTCCGCGCGGGCCGCGCCGTCCGGCGGCGGGACGTTCACCAGCCGCTCCAGCCGTCCGGGGCGCAGCAGCGCGGGATCGACCAGTTCGGGCCGGTTGGTGGCACCGAGCACGACCACATCGCGCAGCGGCTCCACCCCGTCCAGCTCGGTGAGCAGGGCGGCCACCACGCGGTCGCCGACCCCGGAGTCCGACGACTGGCCGCGCCGCGGGGCCAGCGCGTCCACCTCGTCCAGGAACACCAGCGCCGGTGCGGCGTTCGCCGCGCGCAGGAACAGCTCGCGCACCGCCCGCTCGGACTCGCCGACGAACTTGTCCATCAGCTCCGCGCCCTTGACCACCAGCACGTTCAGCCGCCCGGCGCCGGCGAGCGCGCGCACCAGGAACGTCTTGCCGCAGCCGGGCGGGCCGTACATGAGCACGCCCCGCGGCGGGTCCACGCCCAGCCTGGTGAACGAGTCCGGGTACTGCAGCGGCCACAGCACGGTCTCGGTCAGCGACTGCTTGACCTCGACCATGTCACCCACGTCGTCCAGGGTGAGCCCCCCGGTATCCAGGGTGTCCGAGGTGGTCATGGACAGCGGGCGCACCGAGGACAGCGCGGCGGCGAGGTCCTCCTGCGCGATGCGCGGTTCGTCGCGCTGTTCGCGCAGCGCGGCGTGCACCGCGGCCTCCCGGCACAGCGCCACGAGATCCGCCGCGGCGAAACCCGGTGTGCGCGCGGCGATTCCGGGAAGGTCCACATCGGAGTCCAGCGGTGCGGAGCGCAGCAGGACGCCGAGCAGATCCGCGCGGGCCGCGTCGCCGGGCAGCGCGAAGGTCAGCTCGCGGTCGACCAGGCCCGGTTCGCGCAGCCGCGGATCCGCGGACTGCGGCTGTGAACTGGTGACCAGCACCGCGGTGCCCGGTACGCGCAGCGCCGAGCGCAGCACGTCCAGCACCACCGTCGCCAGCGGAGGCGGGTCGGTGGCGGGCAGCAACGCCTCCACGTCGGTGATCAGCAGCACCCGTGGCCCGCCGCCGTCCGCGGTGGCGCGGCGCACGGCGTCGCGGACCCGCTGCGCTGCGGTGCCGGCCTCCAGCGCTGCGGTGCTCGGGGCGGCCAGTTCCACCAGCTCGGCGCCGACCGAGGCCGCCACGGCCCGCACCAGTGTGGCCTTGCCGACCCCGGGCGGTCCGCTGAGCAGTACGCCGAGTTCGGGTTCGGTGCCGAGCTGGCGCAGCAGCTGCGGCTGCTCGAAGGTGAGCCGCAGCCATTCGGCCAGCCGCGCGGCGTTGTCCTGCGCACCGACCAGATCGGCGATCGGGCGGGCCGGTTCGGCCGCGGGCGGTTCCGGTGCGGGTGCGGGTGCCTGCGGTTCCGGGGAGGGAGCGCTCTCCGCGGCCGGTGCGGACCGCCAGCTCACCACCGTCGCCGGGCGTACCACGGCGGGCCCCGCGGGCTCCACGGCGGTGATGGTGATCAGCTCGCTGGTCCACGAGGCTCCGATGGCGGTGGCGAGCTTGCGGCGGACCTCGGCGGCGTGCCCGGATCCCGCGGGCGCCACGTCCTGCGGCAGCAGGGACACCGAGTCACCGGCGGCGAACACCTTGCCGGTCAGCGCCAGCCGCAGCGTCTCCGGCGACACGGTGGCCTGCGCCATCCGCGACCCGGACACCGCGACGCGCGTGGCCGCGGACGGCTGCGCGGGTGCCATCCCGACCTCGGCGCCCTCGGTCAGCCCGAGGTTCATCAGCACGATCTCGTCGACGAGCAGCACACCGGGCGGCGCGGCGGGTTCGGCCGCGGCGATCGCCGCGGTGACCCGAGCGCCGGTGAGCCGGACCGCGTTCCACGGGCGCAACCCCAGTGCGTCCAGCACTTCCGGATGGGTGCGGACGACGCCGCGCCGGGTGTCCCGGGCGGAGGTGGACAGCCGGGCGGTCAACGTCAGCGAAGGCACGCCCCGAGCCTAGTGAGTGCTGCGCGCACGGCGTGCGGGGCGGTGCCCGCGTGCCGGATCAGCGTGGGAAGCGGTCGCGGCGCAGTTCCAGCCTGCGCCAGCTGCGGCGCGGTCCGTCCGGATGGCTGTTCCGCCGGGGCAGCCGGACCCGCCGCGCGGCGCCGGCGACCCGGCGGCGCAGTGGCGGGCGCAGCCCGAGCCGGCGCTGGGTGCGCCGGCGGATCGCCCGCCGCTCCCGCGGTGGTGCCTCCCACGCCTCGGGGTGCGAGGCCAGCCAGCGCTTGCGGTAGGTGGCGTAGGGGATGTGCAGCAGGTAGACGACCAGCGCGGTGGCCAGCGAGAACAGCGGGAACAAGATGATCCCGCCCGCGAGCACCACGACCAGCACCAGCAGCGGGACGGCGGCCTTCGGCGGCACCTTGATCGTCTTCAGCGACAGCGTCGGTACCCGGCTGACCGCCAGCGCGGCGATCGCGACCATCCAGACCATGATCACGACCGGCTCGGACCACCAGCCGGGCCGCTCGGCGTGCGCGGTGACGATGATCGGCAGCATGGCCAGCAGGCCCGCCGCGGGCGCGGGCACGCCGACGAAGAACTCCTTGGCGTAGGACGGCTGCTCGGTGTCGTCCAGCAGCGTGTTGAACCGGGCCAGCCGCAGCACCATGCACACCGCGAACACCAGGGCTATCACCCAGCCGATCCGGTTGTGCTGCAGCTGCCAGGCGTAGATCGTCAGCGCGGGCGCGACGCCGAAGGAGATCGAGTCGGACAGCGAGTCCAGTTCCGCACCCATCCGGGTGGTCGCGTCCAGCATCCGGGCGACCCGCCCGTCCAGCGCGTCGAGCACCGCGGCGACCGCCACCGCGGCGACGGAGCCGCGCAGGTTGCCCTCCAGGGCGAACTGCACCGCGGACAGCCCCGCGCACATCGCCAGCACGGTGATCGCGTTGGGCAGCAGCCGGATTCCCGGGGTGGTGCGCATGCTCATGATGCGCGCTTCCCGCGGGGCAGCTCGGCGAGCCCGGTCTCGCCGCCGACGGTGCGCTGGCCGGGTTCGACCAGCACCCGGCTGCCCCGCGGGACGTAGAGGTCCACCCGCGAGCCGAAGCGGATCAGCCCGTAGGTGCTGCCCGCCTGCACGTGGTCGCCCTCGTCGGCCGAGCAGACGATCCGCCGGGCGATCAGGCCCGCGATCTGCACCGCGGCCACCTCGGTGCCGTCGTCGCCGCGCACGAGCACGCTGTTGCGTTCGTTGTCCTCGCTGGCCTTGTCCAGGTCCGCGGACAGGAACGCGCCGGGGCGGTAGGCGGTGCGCACGACCTTGCCGGACAGCGGCACCCGCTGGACGTGCACGTCGAAGATGGTCAGGAAGACGCTGATCCGGGTCATCGGCGCGTCGCCCAGGTCCAGCTCCGGTGGTGGGGCGGCCGGTTCGACGTGCGCGACGGTGCCGTCCGCCGGGGCGACAGCGAGGCCTTCCCGCGCGGGCGTGGTGCGCCGGGGTTCGCGGAAGAACCAGGCGCACCAGGCCGTGAGCACCGCGCCGACGACGCCGGCGCCGCGCACGCGGCGGCGCAGCAGCAGGGTGGCGGCCGCGGCGGCGATGACGAACGGGCGGCCCGCGGGGTGCATCGGCGGAACGGTCTCCCGCACCAGCGCGAGCAGCTGCGCGGGCGCGGACTTCTTCGGCTCGGTCTCGTGGGTCATCGAGGTGCTACGCCCCTGAATCGGCTCGTCGTGCGGCGGAGGCGGAGGGCCCGCCCGCGCCGTGATCGGTACAGCATCGCGGACACCGTCGGCCGGTGTGCGGCCAGGGTGAGCAGTGGATCTTCGTCAGCCCTGCTGAGCTGTGCGCGGACCGGGTCGGCGGGTGCCCCGTCGCGTTCGCCGGCCGGGCGGGCCCGGTGGCGTGGCGCACTCGCGGGGTCGGCGCTCGGAAACGGGTCTCCTCGGGGTGGGCGCCAGGTGCTCCACCCCGTTTATAACCCGTCCGGGTGAGTTGCGGCGGGTGGAACGCATCCCGTTGCCCGTTTCGCCCCGCTGCGGGTTCGGTCACCGCCGATCCGTCCCGGGGGCGCCGCGCGGGACGCCCCCGGGGGATCGGCTGCGGGTGGTGCGGGGGCTCGACCGCCTCCCGCGCCCGGTCCGTGCGCCCCCCGACGGCGCGCGGACCTCGGCGGATCCACTCCGCAGTGCCGGTGATGCGGATCCGGCGGGCACCGCGATCGCGCATCGTCACCTGCCGCCCAGTGTAATCGAGTTCACAGTGATCTCGTAGCCGCCGCAGGGGGACCATTGGGTCGACTTCGTCACGCTGCGTGCGCAAACTTGCACTCCGGCGGGCCGGTGGTCATGCCGGGACCGCGGGCTCGGCGTTCAGGTCCATCCGCGCCCCCATCAGCTCGCCCATGCCGCGGTACGGGTCGCCGTGCTCCAGCGCATCCGGCACTCCCCGCAGCCGCAACAGCGCCATGCCCTCGCCGTCCCGGCGCACCGCGGACTCGTCCAGCTCGGAGACCGCGTACTCGTCCAGGTACAGCGACAGGGCCAGCGTCCAGTCCGGGCTCTGCTGATCCAGCCGCGCATCCGCGACGTCCCGGCTGTCCACCCACTGCGCGCCGGGCCGGTTGCGCAGCTCGCCGACCGGGGTGTCGGCCAGCTCGCGCAGCTGCTCCTCCTGTGCGCGGCGCAGCCGGGCCATCGTGCCGGACAGCAGGCGTTTCGTGCTGCTCGTGGCGCCCGGCAGCAGCACCAGCCCGCGATCGGTGACGATCAGGTGGTGGTTCGCGCCGGCGAACAGCACCGGGCTGACGATCCCGGCAGCGGACGGATCGGGTTCGGCGGCGGGCGGGCGGGTGTGGTTCAGCGGGACGCCCAGGTCGACCAGCGCCCGGTGCAGTCCGGGGACCAGCCGCGGATCCTGCATCGCCGGGCGGATCAGCCGGTCCGGGTCCAGCGGCTGGTTGTTGGTCAGCCGGACCGTGGACGGCCCGGCCCAGTCCAGTTCGTGCTGCGCGCGCTGCGCGCAGACCAGTCCGTCCACCACCGCGCAGCCGAGCAGCTCGGTGAGCGTGTCCACCACCGCCCGCTCGACGCGCTCCGGGCACAGACCCGGGTTGAGCACCGGGTTGACGAGGTCGTGGCCCTGGCCGCGGTGCACCGCGGCCAGCACCCCGGCGATGGTCGGCTCGACCGGGAGCCCGCTCTGCACCATCGCGGCCGCCAGCCGGGCCGTTTGCTCGGCGACGTGCGCCGCACCGGCCTGCCGGGCCAGCTCCGGCCAGGGCAGGTGCGGGCCCAGGCTCTGCACCAGCAGCCCGTCCTCCAGCGCGGGAACGCTCTTGCGCGGATTGCGCAGCACCGCGAACGCGGGCCGGTCGTCGACCTCCTTGTCCGGCCCGCTGGAGCGCTTGATCACCTCGATGCGCCGCCCGGACGAGCCACCCTCGTCGACCGAGTGCTTGGCCCGCTCGGCCAGCTGCGGTTTCCGATCCGGGTTCTCCATGAACGAGCGGAAGCCGAGCAGCACGTCCGGGGCGTGCCCGACCTGCTTGCCCATGCTCAGGTAGTGCTCCGCGTAGTCGGCCCAGCCGATCTCCACCGCCGCGGCCTTGCGCAGCGAGGTCACCGCCGCGCGCCGGCCCGCTGCCCGCACCGCCGCCGCGTCCGCGCTGCGGTGCACCTGCTGATCGGACTGCACGGCGATGCGCGCGTAGGTCTTCTCGTAACCGCGGAACAGGAACTTGGTGGGACCGCTGGTCAGCTCGGACGCGGTGCGCTGCACGCTGTCGCCGATGCGCAGCGCGGTGGCGGCGAGCCTGCCGCAGCCGGCCCGGCTGCCCAGCTCACGGGCCAGCACCGCGCGCAGCTCGCTGAGGTTGAGCGCGGCCAGTAGCGGTAGCCCGATCTCCAGGTACCGGGCGCGGACCCGCCAGCCCAGCAGGCTGGTGTCCTCGCGCAGCGCGACCGCGGGCTCCGAGGTGATCCGGATCTCGTCGGGTTCCGGGGTTCCGGTGCTGTCGGCGATCGCTTCGACCAGACCGGACAGTTGGGGTTGCTCGGCGCGCGGCACCGGGACGCCGCGCGTGCGCACCCGCGGGCGCAGCACCGCGCGCAGACCGATGGTGAACACCGCGCCGACGGCGGCTGCGGCGACGAGGACTTTCAGGCCGCCGAACGAGTCGTAGCGGAACGTCAGCACCGCGATCGCGAGCAGACCTGCGACCAGGGCGATGGGGACGGCGAAGAAGGCGGTGTGCAACGCCAGCGCCAGGGGGGCGCGCCAGGGGCCACGCACGAGGACTCCGGTTGGTGGTCGGGGTGGTGGTGCAGTTTCGCGGGGTGCGGGGGACGCGTCAATCCAGCAGCAGCACGTCCACCGGGGAATCGGGCGGCAGCTCCGTGGTCTCCTCCGGGATGTCGAGC
Source organism: Saccharopolyspora montiporae (assembly GCF_015209505.1). GTDB lineage: Bacteria > Actinomycetota > Actinomycetes > Mycobacteriales > Pseudonocardiaceae > Saccharopolyspora > Saccharopolyspora montiporae. Next base: position 220,171 of record NZ_JADEYC010000009.1, on the reverse strand, counting down.
AGGCAGTTCGCGCCCGCCAGCGCGGACAGCAGGTGCGAGCCGGGCCCCCCTTGCAGCGCCACCGTGCCCGCGACCGGGTCGAACAGCCCGCGGCGGAATTGTCGCTTTCCGGCGGGCTTGCTGATCTCGTCGGTCAGCAGCGCGCGCCGGACCGGCCGGTGCGCGCGGGCGTGCCCCGCCGCCGAGCGCAGCGCCGGGCGCACGAAGACCTCGAACGAGACCAGCGAGCTGACCGGGTTGCCGGGCAGGGCCACCACGGCCGGACCGCCACGGTACCGCCCCGCCCCCTGCGGCATGCCGGGCTGCATCGCGACCTTGCCGAATTCCATCCCGTCGCCGGTCAGCGCGTCCTTGACCACCTCGTAGGCGCCCGCGCTGACCCCGCCGGAGGTCAGGATCAGGTCGGTGCCGGCCAGCTGTGGCTGCAGCGCGGCGTGGAACGCGGGCACGTCGTCCGGGACGAAGCGCAGCAGCGTCGCCTCGGCACCCGCTTCGCGCACGGCCGCGGCCAGCATCAGTCCGTTGGACTCGTAGATCTGGCCCGGTTGCAGCGGTTCGCCCGGTTCGACCAGTTCGGAGCCGGTGGACAGCACCAGCACGCGCACCGGCCGGTGCACCGGCAACCGCGCGGTGCCGACGGCGGCGGCCACGCCCAGCTGCGCTGCGGACAGCGATGTGCCCGCGGTCAGCACGGTGGAGCCGGTGGTGACGTCCTCCCCGCTGCGCCGGATGTGCGCCCCGGTGCGCACCTCGGCGCCGATGCGCACCTGCCCGGTGCCCGCGTCGGTGCGCTCGACCGGGACGACGGAGTCCGCACCGGGCGGCACCTGGGCGCCGGTCATGATCCGGTGCGCCTCGCCCGGCCGCAGTTCCGGCACGTCCACCCGTCCGGCCGGGATGTCCGCGGCCACCGGCAGCAGCGCGGGCTCGGCGTCCGCGCCGGCCAGATCGGCGGCGCGCACGGCGTACCCGTCCATCGCGGCGTTGTCGAACGGCGGCAGTGCGACCGGTGCGGTGAGGTCCGCCGCGAGCGCGCGGCCGAGGCAGTCCGCGACGGGCAGCCGGTCCACCGGGGTCGCGGCGAGCAGTCCGGCGACCCGGTCCCGGTGCTCGGCGACGGTGGCCATCCGCGAGCTGGCGGTCGGGCCGGGGTCGGCGGTTGGGTTCGGCACGGGGGAATCATCGGCCATCGACCCCGCCGTTGTCCGCCCCGGCGTGGAAATCACCACGTCGGCCACTCGTGCGGGCGGCTCCCGCTGTGCGCCGGATCTCGTCCGTTCCGCCCCGATCGGGGCGCCCGGCGATCTAGGCTCGGGCGGTTGCGGCCGGGCATCGCCCCGGCGAGCCGTGCGAAACGCAGTTCCCAGCCCGAATGGCAGAGGAGGCCCTGTGCAGGTCCGGACTCGGCACACCCCGTCGTTCGGGGTGGCCAGGCTGATGCTCTCCCCGGGGGAGCCGGTGCAGGTGGAATCGGGGGCCATGCTGGCCACCAGTTACGGCGTGGCGGTCGACGCGCGCGCCCAGGGCGGGTTCTTCAAGTCGCTGGCCCGTTCAGCGCTGGGCGGGGAGTCGTTCTTCGTGTCCACCTACACCGCGCCGCAGCAGGGCGGCTGGGTGGACGCCGCGCCGAACCTGCCGGGCGATCTGCACGTCGTGGAGCTGGACGGGCGCACCGGGTGGTGCGTGACGAAGGGCTGCTGGCTGGCCTCGTCCGCCTCGGTGCAGATCGAGACCAAGTGGGGCGGGTTCCAGAACATGTTCGGCGGCGAGGGCGGATTCCTCACGCACGCCGCGGGGCAGGGGACGCTGGTGGTCAGCTGCTACGGCGCGCTGGACGTGCTCACCCTGCAGCCGGGCGAGTACGTCACCGTGGACAGCGGGCACGTGGTCGCCTACGCCGATTCGGCGCAGTGCAGGCTGCGCCAGATGAACCAGGGCGCGGTGCAGTCGATGAAGAGCGGTGAGGGGCTGGTGTTCGACTTCGCCGGTCCGGGGCAGGTGCTCACCCAGACCCGCAATCCGCGCGGATTGGTGAGCTGGTTGCAGGCCAACGGACTCGGTTCGCGCAACTGATCAGCGGTGCGGGAATGCGCGCCGGTGCGGATTTCAGCGCATTCCGCGCGATTCTGCGGCGATGACCCAACGTGGTTGCGCGCGGCACTCGTTCGGCGCAGCGGTTAACGGGAATGTCGCATTGCGGACCCCGGGACTATCCCCGAATTCTCGGGTAGCGTGGCCGTTGCTCCAGCGGTGCTGCGGTGCCGTGCAACACTTTTCATGAGGAGGACGCCGTGGCGGTCGGCACGGTCAAGTGGTTCAACTCGGAGAAGGGCTACGGTTTCATCGCAACCGACGGTGGATCCGATGTGTTCGTCCACTACTCCGCGATCAACATGTCCGGGTTCCGCACTCTTTCCGAAGGGGACCGGGTCGAATTCGAGGTGAAGGCCGGGCGGGACGGCCGTACCCAGGCGGACGGCGTCCGGAAGGTCTGACGGCGCATCCGGCGCGGGCCGGGCGGCCGGTCCGCCCGCGGTCCCGCCGGGCCGGGGATTCCGGTGCGTCGCGGAATCCGGCGCGCATTCCGCGGGTCGGCGGGTGAATGGTTCGCCGGGCGCGGGAATCGAATCCGCATCCACTGGCTTCCTGGGAATGCCCGGGAGCATTCGACGGCGCGGGTTCGTCAGGCGGCCGGCTTCTTCGACGGTGCGGGGATCTTCGACCCGCAGCGTGCCGGACCGATACGCTGCTCCGGTGTCGGAAGACCTCACGGGGCGCCGCCTCGGCCACTACAAGATCGACGGGGTGCTCGGCCGCGGCGGGATGAGCGTGATGTACCGCGCCACCGACGTGCGGCTCGGCCGCAAGGTCGCCCTGAAGGTCATGGGCGAGCACATCACGGGCGATGCCGAGTTCCGCGAGCGGTTCGTCGACGAGGCCCGCAACACCTCGGCCATCGATCACGCCAACATCGTGCCGCTGTACGACTTCGGCGAGGTCGACGGCATGCTCTACATCGCCATGCGGCTGGTCGACGGTTCCGATCTGGCCGGGCTCGTCGAGGGCGGACCGATCGCGCCCAGCCGCGCGCTGGAGCTGCTCGGCCAGGTCGCCGAGGCGCTGGACATGCTGCACGAGCAGGGTCTGGTGCACCTGGACCTGAAACCCGCCAACGTGCTGGTCACCTCCCGCGAGGCCGCCAACGAGCACGTGTACCTGGCCGACTTCGGGCTGACCCGGCGCGGGGCGACCGGGCACCGCACCAGCAGCGGGGACTTCCTGGGCTCACCGACCTACGCCGCGCCGGAGCACCTGCGCGGGGAGTCGGTGGACGGGCGCACCGACCTGTACGCGCTGGCCTGCATGCTGTTCGCCTGCCTGACCGGTCGCCCGCCGTTCCGCGGCCAGGTCTCCGAGATCATCCAGGGGCACCTGGGCGCCGATCCGCCCGCGGCGACCTCGCTGGCCATGTTGCCGCCCGCGATCGACGGGGTGCTGCGCACCGGGATGGCCAAGTCCCCGGACCAGCGCTTCGGCACCTGCAAGGAGCTGATCGCGGCCGCGCGCGGCGCGCTCGCCCCGGCGGCCGGCCGGCCTTCGCCGCCGCCGGTCCAGCGGTCGGGCCCGGTGTCCGGACCGCAGCCGGTGCAGCCGACTCCGGGGCCGCGGCCGGTGCCGGGAGCCGCGTTCCCCTCCCCGCCGCAGGCCCCGGTAGCGCCGCCGCAGGCCCCGCTGCCCCCGATGCCGCCGTCCGGTGATCCGGTGCGGCTACGGCCGCCGAGCCCGGCCGGATCGGCATCGTTCGCCACCGGGCGGCCCGGCGGATCGGGATCGGCGCGCTGGATCGTGCTCGGTCTGGTCGGCGCGGCCCTCGTGGTGATCGTGGTGCTGTTCGTGGTGATGGCCACGTCGATCTGAGCCGATGCCGCCGCCGGGGAGCGGGTTGCGGCCTGCCGGGCGGGTGTCGGCTCGGTGCCCGGACCTGCCTCGACCGGTGCCGCCGAAGACCGGGCGGCACCCCCGGTGCGCGGTGGCTCGATCGCGTGGTCGCCGACCCCGGGTCGCTTGCACTCAACCTGAGTGAGTGCTAAACACGGTGTTGGCACTCGACAATGGTGAGTGCCAGGGTCGGGAAGGTGAGGTCGTTTCCGGCGGCGCCGACAGGTGGCATCGCCGGACGGTCGTCCGTCGCGGGCACCCAGCCTGGCCGTGCCGAGTCCTGCCGTGGGGTTATCCGCCTCCGCGGCGTCCTGATAGGTGGAGGACCACACCGCAATGGCCAAGATGATCGCGTTCGACGAGGACGCCCGCCGCGGTCTTGAGCGCGGCATGAACACCCTCGCCGACGCCGTCAAGGTGACGCTCGGCCCGAAGGGCCGCAATGTCGTGCTCGAAAAGAAGTGGGGCGCGCCGACGATCACCAACGATGGCGTCTCCATCGCCAAGGAGATCGAGCTCGAAGACGCCTGGGAGAAGATCGGCGCCGAGCTGGTCAAGGAGGTCGCCAAGAAGACCGACGACGTCGCGGGCGACGGCACCACCACCGCCACCGTCCTGGCCCAGGCCCTGGTGCGCGAGGGCCTGCGCAACGTCGCCGCCGGCGCCAGTCCGATCGCCCTCAAGCGGGGCATCGAGCAGGCCACCGAGGTGATCGCCGAGCAGCTGCTCAAGAACGCCAAGGAGATCGAGACCAAGGACCAGATCGCCGCTACCGCGGGGATCTCGGCCGGCGACCGCCAGATCGGCGAGCTCATCGCCGAGGCCATGGACAAGGTCGGCAAGGAAGGCGTCATCACCGTCGAGGAGAGCAACACCTTCGGGCTGGAGCTGGAGCTCACCGAGGGCATGCGCTTCGACAAGGGCTACATCTCGCCGTACTTCGTCACCGACTCGGAGCGGATGGAGGCGTCGCTGGACGACCCGTACATCCTGCTGCTGAGCTCGAAGATCTCCAGCATCAAGGACCTGCTCCCGCTGCTGGAGAAGGTCATGCAGACCAACAAGCCGCTGCTGATCATCTCCGAGGACGTCGAGGGCGAGGCCCTCTCCACCCTCGTGGTGAACAAGATCCGCGGCACCTTCAAGTCCGTCGCCGTCAAGGCGCCCGGCTTCGGCGACCGCCGCAAGGCGATGCTGCAGGACATGGCCATCCTGACCGGCGGCCAGGTCATCAGCGAAGAGGTCGGCCTCACGCTGGAGAACGCGGACCTGAACCTGCTCGGCCAGGCCCGCAAGGTCGTCATCACCAAGGACGAGACGACCATCGTCGAGGGCTCCGGTGACGACGAGCAGATCGCCGGCCGGGTCAACGAGATCCGCGCCGAGATCGAGCGCTCGGACTCGGACTACGACCGCGAGAAGCTGCAGGAGCGGCTGGCCAAGCTGGCCGGCGGCGTGGCCGTGATCAAGGCCGGTGCGGCGACCGAGGTCGAGCTCAAGGAGCGCAAGCACCGCATCGAGGACGCGGTGCGCAACGCCAAGGCCGCGGTCGAGGAGGGCATCGTCGCCGGCGGTGGCGTCGCCCTGCTGCAGGCTGCCCAGCTCTCCTTCGACAGCCTCAAGCTGGAGGGCGACGAGGCCACCGGTGCCAACAGCGTGCGCCTGGCCGTGGAAGCCCCGCTGAAGCAGATCGCGATCAACGCCGGCCTCGAAGGCGGCGTCGTGGCGGAGAAGGTCAAGGGCCTGACCACCGGCCAGGGCCTCAACGCCGCCACCGGCGAGTACGAGGACCTGCTGGCCGCGGGCGTTTCCGACCCGGCCAAGGTCACCCGGTCCGCGCTGCAGAACGCCGCGTCGATCGCCGCGCTGTTCCTGACCACCGAGGCCGTGGTCGCGGACAAGCCGGAGAAGGACGGCGGCGCCGCTGCCGCCGCCGGTGCCGACCCGATGGGCGGCATGGGCGGCATGATGTGAGTCCTGCCCCACGGGCTTGATGAGGGCCGTCCCCAGCTCGGGGGCGGCCCTCGTCGCATATCCGGCTCCCCACTATGCGCCGACGTGTCGGGACGTGTCCGCCACCGGCGGGTGTGGTCTCCTGGACCGCGGCCCGGATGATCTTCGGCATCCGGGTGCGAGCCGAGTCGAGGTGGAGCCATGTTCGGTCGATTCCCGCGGCGCACCGCCGCGCTGGTCCTGGTGCTGGGCGCCGTGGCGTCCGGGTGCGGTGGCGGGCCGCCCGAGCCGTCCGGACCGGAGTCCCTCCCCGCGTCCGGAACCCCGCAGGTCACCCCGCAGCCGCGCGAGATCGAGCGGGTCGGGGACGATCTCGGGGTCACCGGGAAGGTCGAGGTCGTCGTCGACCCGGTGGCCGACGGACCCACCCGGGAGTTGGCCGAGCAGGTGCTGCGCATGGCCGGTGCCGACGAGGTCGTGGTGCGCGAACCGGGCGAGCGCGCGGAGGACGCGTCGCTGCGGGTGCGCATCGGGGACAGCGAGTCGCCGTCGGTCGTCCGCGGGCTGCAGGCCGCAGGCCGGGAGCTGCCCGAGCAGCTCGGCCCGGAAGGCTATGCGCTGGCCGCCACCGCCGACGCCGATCCGCAGGTCGTCATCGGCGCGCAGGAGTCCGCCGGGGCGTACTACGGGGTGCAGACGCTGCGCCAGCTGACCTCGCCGGGGCGCATCGCCGGCGTCGCGGTGCAGGACAGCCCGAAGATGCCGGTGCGCGGGGCGATCGAGGGCTTCTACGGTCCACCGTGGAGCCACCAGGACCGGCTGGACCAGCTGGCCTTCTACGGCGACGCCAAGCTGAACAGCTACGTCTACGCGCCCAAGGACGACCCGTACCACCGGGAGCGGTGGCGCGAGCCCTACCCGGAGCCGGAGTTCGACCAGGTGCGGGACCTGATCGCCCAGGCCGGTCGGCACCACGTGAAGTTCACCTTCGCGCTCTCGCCCGGCACCTCCATCTGCTACAGCGACGACGCGGACGTCCGCGCCCTGCTGGACAAGCTGGAGGCGGTGCGTGCCGCGGGCGTGCACGACTTCTCCATCCCGCTGGACGACATTTCCTACACCAGCTGGAACTGCGCGGGCGACGAACGTGCCTACGGCCCGCCGTCCCAGGAGGCCGCGGGCCGCGCGCAGGCCGACCTGCTCAACCGGGTGCAGCGCGAGTTCGTCGATGCGCACCCGGACGTCTCCCCGCTGCAGACGGTGTCCACCGAGTACTCGGACCTGGACGACTCGCCGTACAAGCAGCGGATCCGCGAGCAGCTCGACGAGCGGGTGCTGATGATGTGGACCGGCGACGGGGTGATCCCGGAGCGGATCACCACCGACGACGCCCGCGCCGCCGAGCAGGTGTGGGGGCGCAGGCTGCTGCTGTGGGACAACTACCCCGTCAACGACTTCGACGGCTCCGAGGGCCGGCTGATGCTCGGGCCGTACGCGGAACGCGAGCCGGGGCTGGGCGACGAACTGGCCGGGGACGTGGTGAATCCGATGAACCAGGCCGCGGCCAGCAAGGTCGTCGAACTCGGCGCCGCCGATTTCGCCTGGAACGACGAGGATTTCGACCCGCAGCGCGCCTGGCGGGCCGCGGCCGACTACCTGGCCGGGCAGCGTTTCGCGGGCGGGGATCCGGGCCTGCGCGCGAATCCGGACACCGCTGCGGCGCTGCTGGTGTTCTTCGACCTGGAGCACATGGCTCCGGTCGCCAACGGCAGCGCCTGGTTGCCGCCCGCTCCGGAGTTGGCGGGCAGGCTGGACGAGTTCCGCTCCGCGTGGGAAGACGGCGACCGTGATCAGGCGCTGCGCGACCTCGACGAGTACGCGCAGCGCATCGCCACGGCACCCGAGCGCATCCGGGCCGGGGCGCCCGCGGACTTCGTCGCCGGCGCCGAACCGTGGCTGCGGGCCACCGACCTGTGGGGTGACTCGCTGCTGGCCACGACGGCCGGGTTGCGCGCCCGGGCGGACGGCAACGCCCAGCGCGCGGACGGGCAGTTCGCGCGGGCCGGCCAGTTGGCCGACCGGGCGGGCCAGGTGCGCACCGATCCGGAGGCCAGCCGTCCGCAGGGGCCGGTGCGGGTGGCCGACGGCGTGCTCGATGTGTTCATCGCGCAGGCACCGCAGATGTGAGCGGACCCGTGGTCACGTCCCGGTACCGGACGGCAGCGCCGGTTCCGGGGCGGGCTCTTCCAGCGGGACGATCACCCAGCAGACCAGGTACATCAGCACGCCGATGCCCACGCCGAACAGCGCCAGCGCCGTCATCGCCAGGCGCACCAGCACCGGGTCGACGCCCAGCAGCTTGCCGGCGCCGCCGCAGATCCCGGCGATCATCGCGTCGTCGCGGCTGCGCCGGAACAGGCGTGCCGGCGGGCCCGCCGTGCGCCCGGCGTGCGCGGCGCCGGTGCCGCCTGCGGGCGCCGCTTCCGGCGTGCTCGGGTCCTGATCTGCCGGACCTGCGTCGCCGACCGGGTCCGGCCCGCCGGGGTTCGCAGCGCCGGCCTGGTTCGGGCCGTCGGGGTTCGGACCGTCGATGGGAACAGGGCTGTTGACGGGATCCGGGCCGTTGGCGGGATCCGGGGTGTTCTGCGCATCGCTCATGCCCCGAGCGTGGTGGCTGCGGCTGCGCTGCGACTCCGGGGCGGTCCCGGACCCGTCCCGGAGTCGGCGGGCCCTCCCCCGAAGGGCGGTCCCGTTACGCCACCGGGGTGCGGGTCAGGTCGCGCAGGTCCGCCCCTGCGGACTCCCACCGGTCGTAGAGCACGTCCCGGCCGTACCGGGAAACCAGCTGCGCCTCGCCGCGGGAGAGCGGGATCAGCGTGATCAGCTGCAGCGCGGGTGAGCCGTCCGGCCCGGGCACGATGTCGAACTCGTCGCCGAGGTAGGGGTGCGGGGCGGCGAGCGCACCGGCCACCTGCGTGTCCGGCAGCAGCAGCCGGTCGTTCATGACCAGCGCGCCGTAGCCGACCCGGCTGGCGGATTCGGCCAGCAGTTCGGCCACCACCGACACGAGGTGCCGCGCCCAGCGCTCCTGCGCCGACCGGGCGGTGCACACCAGCTCCTGCGGCAGCGGCGCTCCGGCCCGGTGCTCGCGCAGCCCGCTGGTCAGCACCGAGACGTGCGCGTCGTCGGCGTGATCGCAGTAGACGAGGTGGTAGGCGCGCTGCCGCCCGCCCGCGCCGCGCCCGTCGGCGCCCCGGATCGCGCCGATGTGCGCCTCGACGTGCGCGGGGAACCCGCCGAACCGGCTCAACGCCAACCCCTCCTCGCCTGATCGGGTGTATTGCAGTCTTGCGCAGCACCCGGTGCCGTCCGCGCACGGGTCGGTCGAATCGGAGTGGATCGGACATCGCCCCGGGCGCCACCGGTCGCCTACGCTCGCGGCATGGCGTTGGACCGCGTGCTCGACATGAAGTCCCCGGCGGACGTGACCACGGCGCTGGACGAGACCGGCTACTTGCCCGACCGCGGCATCGCCACCGCCGCCTTCCTGGCGATGCGGATGGGCAGGCCGCTGCTGTGCGAGGGCGAGCCGGGCACCGGCAAGACGGCCCTGGCACGGTCGCTGGCGCAGGCCCTGGACGTGCCGCTGATCCGGCTGCAGTGCCACGAGGGCATCGACGCCGCGCAGGCGCTCTACGACTGGGACTTCCCGCGGCAGCTGCTGCACCTGCGCACGCTGGAAGCCGTCACGCAGGGCGAACTCGACGTCGAGCGCACCGAATCCTCGCTGTACACCGGGCGTTTCCTGCTCGATCGGCCGCTGCTGCGCGCCCTGCGCGAAACCCCCTGCGTGCTGCTGGTCGACGAGATCGACCGCGCCGACGACGAGTTCGAGGCGTTCCTGCTGGAGGTGCTGTCCGAGTACTCGGTGAGCATTCCGGAGTACGGCACGGTGCGCGCGGCCGAGCCGCCGCTGGTCGTGCTCACCTCCAACCGCACCCGCGAGGTGCACGACGCGCTCAAGCGCCGCTGCCTCTACCACTGGCTGGAGCACCCGGACCTACCGCGCGAGGTGGAGATCCTGCGCCGCAGGCTGCCTGGACTGGAGGAGGAGCTGGCCCAGCAGGTCGCCGGTGCGGTGCAGCGGATGCGCGGGCTGGAACTGCTGAAACCGCCCGGGGTGGCCGAGGCGCTGGACTGGGCGCAGGCCCTGCAGGCGCTGGAGTGCACCCAGCTGGACGGGGAGACCGCCGCGGACACGCTCGGCGCGGTGCTGAAGTACCGGGAGGACGCCGAACGGGTCGCGGCCGCAGGAGTCCTGGTGCCGTGAGCGGGCCTGCGGACAGCGGAACCGGGCGGGTGGTCAACGGCCTGGTCGGTTTCGCCCGCGCGCTGCGCGTTTCCGGCACCGCGTGCGGGCCGGCGCAGGTGCAGGCGTTCCTGGACGCCGCTCGCCAGGTGGGGGTGCGCGACCGGGCCGGCGTGTATTGGGCGGGGCGGCTTACGCTGTGCGCCGATCCGGACGACATCGCGCGCTACGACGCCGCTTTCGCCGTGTGGTTCCGCGGTGCCGAACCGCCGCGGGCCCCGCCGCAGCAGGAGGTCGTCCGGACCGCGCGGATCGCCGAACTCGGCGGTTCCGGTGCGGACGAGGGGTCCGCCGACGACGAACCACCGGTCGCGGCCGCGGCCAGCCCGGCCGAAGTGCTGCGCAGGCGCGACCTCAGCGGGCTCAGCGGCGCCGAGCGCGAGCACCTGCGCCGCCTGCTCGCCGAGCTCCGCCCGGATCCGCCGGTGCGTCCCGCGCTGCGCCGGGAGCCCGCCACCCACGGCGCGCTGGATCCGCGGGCGACGCTGCGCGAGATGCAGCGCTGCGGTGGGGAACCGGTGCGCCTGCAGCGGATGCGCAGGTCGGCGCGCCCGCGCCGGGTCGTGCTGCTGGTGGACGTGTCCGGCTCGATGGCGCCCTACGCCGACGCGCTGCTGCGGTTCGCGCACGTGGTGACCCGTCGGGCACCGGCCAGCACCGAGGTGTTCACGCTCGGCACCCGGCTGACCAGGGTGAGCAGACAACTGCGCCAGCGGGATCCGGAACGTGCGCTGGACGCGGCGTCCCGGGCGGTGCCGGACTTCTCCGGCGGCACGCGGCTCGGCGACACGCTGCGCGGCTTCCTGGACCGGTGGGGGCAGCGCGGGATGGCCCGCGGCGCGGTGGTGGTGCTGTTCTCCGACGGCTGGGAGCGCGGGGACACCGCGGAACTGGCCGAGCGGATGTGCCAGCTGCGCAGACTGGCCCGCGCGGTGGTGTGGGCGAACCCGCACGCGGGGCACGCCGGATACGAACCGGTTCAGTCCGGGATCGTCGCCGCTTCCCCGCACGTTGATCGGTTGGTGGCGGGGCACAGCCTGCGATCGCTGGAGGAGGTCTGGGCATGCGTGCGCGACCTCGGCTGACCGGCTCGGAGCGCGTTGTGCACGAGGTGTGCGCGGCGGTGCGGGTTCAGCGGCTCAGTGGGAGCGGTCGTTGCCGCTGGAGGGAACACCCCACGGGATGCGGAGGTGCGCGATGCGCGACGTGCTGGACGAGTTGACCAAGCACTGGCAGGCCGGGGAGTCCGTCGGGATCGGCACGGTGGTGGCGACCTTCCGGTCCGCCCCTCGTCCCGAGGGGGCGGCGATGCTGGTCACGGCCGACGGTTCGGCGGTGGGCAGCGTGTCCGGCGGCTGTGTGGAAGGCGCGGTGTACGCGCTGGCCGAGGAGGTGCGCGACGGCGGCGAACCCGTGCTGCAGCGCTACGGCGTCAGCGATGACGACGCGTTCGCGGTGGGTTTGACCTGCGGCGGGATCCTGGACGTGTTCGTGGAACGCATCGATCGGCAGACCTTCCCGGAGCTGGAGGAGGTCGCGGCGTCGGTGCGCGCCGAGGAGCCGGTGGCGGTGGTGACGCTGCTGGAGCACCCGGATGCCGGGCGGGCCGGCTCCCGACTGGTGGTGTGGCGTGACCGCACCGCGGGCGGGCTCGGTGCGGAGCGCGCGGACGACGCCGTGGCCGACGACGTGCGCGGGATGCTGGCTTCCGGGCGCAGCGGGGTGCTGGAGTACGGGCCGGAAGGCCAGCGCCGCGGCGAAGGCATGCGGGTGTTCGTCAACTCGTTCGAGCCGCCGCCGCGGATGCTGGTGTTCGGCGCGATCGATTTCGCGGCGGCGATGGCGCGGATGGGCGCGTTCCTCGGCTATCGGGTCACCGTCTGCGACGCTCGGCCGGTGTTCGCCACGCACAGCCGGTTTCCCGGGGTGGACGAGGTGGTCGTGGACTGGCCGCACCGCTACCTGGCGGCCGAGGCGGAGGCCGGCCGGCTGGACGAGCGCACCGCGGTCATGGTGCTCACGCACGATCCGAAGTTCGACGTGCCGGTGCTGACCGAGGCACTGGGCCGCGACCTCGGCTACGTGGGCGCGATGGGCTCGCGGCGCACGCACGAGGACCGGCTGGGCAGACTGCGCGAGCAGGGCGTGCCCGAGCAGCGGCTGGCGCGGCTGTGCTCGCCGATCGGGTTGGACCTGGGCGCGCGCACCCCGGAGGAGACCGCGGTCTCCATCGCCGCGGAACTGATCGCGCTGCGCTGGGGCGGTCGCGGGACGCGGCTGTCCGATGCGGAGGGGCCGATCCACCACCGGGGCTGAGCCCGGTTGCCCACCTCGCGCGGCGGGAGCACGCTCTGCTGCGTGACTGCCGTCACCACCGGCGGTCGGTTCCCGGACGCCCGCGGACCGGCAGCAGGTCCGCGCGAGGAGGCGAGATGGCCAGGATTTCCGTCGACGTGGACGGCAGCCGCTACACCGACGAGGTCGAACCCCGGATGCTGCTCGTGCAGTACCTGCGCGAGCGGCTGGGCAAGGTGGGCACGGTCGTCGGCTGCGATACCGGCAACTGCGGGGCGTGCACCGTGCACCTGGGCGGGCGCAGTGCGAAGTCGTGCTCGGTGCTCGCGGTGCAGGCCGACGGGCAGCAGGTGACCACGGTGGAAGGGCTCGCCCGGGACGGCGAGCTGCACCCGGTGCAGGCTGCCTTCCACGACAACCACGCGCTGCAGTGCGGGTTCTGCACGCCCGGCATGATCATGCAGTCGCTGGACCTGCTGGCCGAGCAGCCGGATCCGGACGACGACCAGGTGCGCGAGGGCCTGGAGGGCAACCTCTGCCGCTGCACCGGTTACCAGAACATCGTGCGCGCGGTGCGCGACGCCGCCGACCGGATGCGCCCCGGCGCCGGACCGGAGGCCGAGCGCACCGCGGCCGGAGCGCAGACGCCGCACCCGCGGGAGTCCGCGGACAGCGCCGAGCGGACGGGAGGTCGGCAGGGATGACCTCGCTCGCCGAACCCGGTCCGGAGCTGGGCCGCGCGCGCCCGCGCAAGGAGGACGCCCGGCTGATCACCGGCCGGACCCGCTGGACGGACAACATCACCCCGGCAGGCACGCTGCATCTCGCGATCCTGCGCAGCCCGGTCGCGCACGCGCGGATCACCGCGATCGACACCGAGGGGGCCCGCGGGATGCCCGGCGTGCAGGCGGTGCTCACCGGGCGGGACGTCGCCGGAGAGCAGGGCAGCCTGCCGTGCGCCTGGCCGATCACCGCGGACATGCTCGTCCCGGACGCCCCGCCGCTGGCCGTGGACGCGGTGCACTTCGCCGGGGAGGCGGTGGCGGTGGTCGCCGCGCGCAGCGCCGCCGAGGCGCGCGACGCGCTGGACGCGATCGACGTCGACTACGCGGACCTGGACGTGGTGCTGGACCTGGATGCGGCGGTGCGACCGGATTCGCCGCTGGTGCACCCGGAGCTGGGCAGTAACCGCAGCGCCACCTGGACGTTCGACTCGCAGGAGGCGGGCACCGGTGGGTCGGCGGACGAGGCGCTGGCGGCCGCTGAGGTGCGCATCGACCGGACCTTCCGCCAGCAGCGGCTGATCCCGGCGTTCATGGAGCCGCGGTCGGTGGTGGTCGACCCGACCGGTGACCAGTACACGATGTACTCGGCCACGCAGGTCCCGCACATCCTGCGGCTGATGCTGGCCACCTCGCTGGGCGTGCCGGAGCACAAGATCCGGGTGATCGCCCCGGACGTCGGCGGCGGGTTCGGCGGCAAGCTGCAGGTGACCCCGGAGGAGTTCATCGCGTTCCTGCTGGCCCGCAGGCTGGGCAAACCGGTCAAGTGGACCGAGACCCGCTCCGAGTCGATGGTCTCCGCGCACCACGGCCGCGACCAGGTGCAGCGGCTGTCGCTGGCGGCCCGCCGGGACGGCACGATCACCGGGCTGAAGGTGGAGCTGCTCGCGGACATGGGTGCCTACCTGCGGCTGGTCAGCCCGGGCATCCCGATCCTGGGCACGCGGCTGTTCAACGCGATCTACAGGATCCCGGCCTACCACGTCAGCTGCAGCACGGTGTTCACCACGAAGACACCGACCGACGCGTACCGGGGCGCCGGGCGGCCGGAGGCGACCTTCGCCATCGAGCGGATGGTGGACGAACTGGCCGCCGAACTGGGCATGGATCCGATCGAGCTGCGCCGCCGGAACTGGATCGACCGCGAGCAGTTCCCGTACGACACGGTCGCCGGGCTGACCTACGACTCGGCCGACTACGCGGCGGCCACCGACCGCGCGGTGCAGCTGTTCGGCTACCGGCAGCTGCGCGCCGAGCAGCAGGAGCGGCGCGAGCGCGGGGACACCGTGCAGCTGGGCATCGGCACCTCCACGTTCACCGAGATGTGCGGGCTCGCGCCGTCCCGGGTGTTCGGTTCGTGGTCCTACGCGGCGGGCGGCTGGGAGTGGGCCGCGGTGCGCGTGCTGCCCACCGGCAAGGTGGAGGTGGTCACCGGCACCTCCCCGCACGGCCAGGGCCACGAGACCGCCTGGAGCCAGCTGGTCGCCGACCGGCTCGGCGTGTCCTTCGAGGACGTGGAGGTGCTGCACGGCGATACGCAGAGCGCTCCGCGCGGCATGGACACCTACGGGTCGCGGTCGCTGGCCGTGGGCGGTGCGGCGGTGGCCGCGGCGGCGGACAAGGTGATCGCCAAGGCCACGCGCATCGCCGCGCACCTGCTGGAGTGCGCCGAGCAGGACGTGGAGTTCGCCGACGGGCGGTTCCGGGTGCGCGGCACGGACAGCGCGGTGCAGCTCGGCGAGGTCGCGCTGGCCGCGTTCACCGCGCACGACCTGCCGGAGGGCGTGGAGCCGAACCTGGACTCGGAGGCCGGTTTCGACCCGGAGAACTTCTCCTTCCCGCACGGCACCCACCTGTGCGCGGCCGAGGTGGACACCGAGACGGGGCGGGTGCGCATCCGGCGCTACGTCTGCGTCGACGACGTGGGTGCCGTGGTCAACCCGATGATCGTGGAGGGCCAGGTGCACGGCGGTCTGGCGCAGGGCATCGCGCAGGCGCTGTTCGAGGAGGCGGTGCACGACGAGACGGGAACGCTGACCACGGGCACGCTGGCCGACTACCTGGTGCCTTCGGCGGTGGACCTGCCGGAGTTCACCACCGATCGGACCGAGACCCCGGCGACCTCGAACGATCTCGGGGTGAAGGGGGTCGGCGAGGCGGGCACCATCGCCTCGACGCCCGCGGTGGTCAACGCGGTGGTGGATGCGCTGCGCCACCTGGGCGTGCGCGATGTGCCGATGCCCTGCTCGCCGCAACGGGTCTGGCGGGCGGTGACCGGTGCGGCCGCGAGCGCGGCGACGGCACCGGAAGCCGGTGGTGGGCTCGGTTCCGAGGACGTCGAGACGCGAGGAGGCGAGCGGTGATCCCAGCGCAGTTCGAATACCAAGCACCATCCACAGTGGATGAAGCGGTGGCGGCGCTGGCCGCGGGCGGCGACGACGCGAAGGTGCTGGCCGGCGGGCAGAGCCTGCTGCCGGTGCTGCGCATGCGGTTGGCCGATCCGCAGCTGGTGGTGGACCTCGGCGGCATCGCCGAGCTGCGCGGGGTGCGCGAGGAGGACGACTCGCTGGTCATCGGGGCGATGACCACGCACCACGACGTGCAGCGGGATCCGCTGGTGCAGCAGCACGCGGAGCTGATCGCGCTGACCACCCGCACGGTCGCCGATCCGCAGGTGCGCCACCGCGGCACGTTCGGCGGGGCACTCGCGCACGCCGACCCGGCCGGGGACCTGCCGGCGCCCGCGCTGGCGCTGGACGCGGAACTGGTGCTCGCCGGACCGGGCGGCCGCCGGGCGGTGCCCGCGCAGGACTTCTTCACCGACCTGTTCAGCACCGCGCTCGGCCCGGCGGAGGTGCTGGTCCAGGTCCGGTTGCCGAAGCGCACCGGGTGGCGCGCGCACTACGAGAAGTTCAACCGGGTCGCGCAGGCGTGGTCGATCGCCGGCGTGGCGGTGGCCTTGCGGGTGGCGGGCGGCCGGATCGAGCAGGCGCGGGTCGGGCTGACCAACATGGGGCCGGTCCCGGTGCGCGCCCGCGGGGTCGAGGAAGCGCTGGTGGGCGAGTCCGCCGACGAGCGGACCGTGCGCGCGGCGGCGCGGCGCGCCACCGAGGGCACCGCACCGGCCGCCGACGCCTCGGCCGATGTGGACTACCGCAGCCACCTGGCCGAAGTGCTCACCGGCCGGGCGGTGCTGGCCGCCGCCACCGGATGATCCGGCGGGTCCGTCCGCAGTGATCCGGACGGGCTACCCAGGAGCCGCGGTGGCTGGGAAGCTGGAGTGCGGGCCCGTCCGGTGGGCGGGCCCGCACCGCGGAAAGCACCGGCCCCGCAGCGGGACCGAGCTCGGTCGAACCAGGAGGACGCTCCAGTGCAGATGCAGCACCACTTCACCGTTCCGGTACCGGTCGACGTGGCGTGGCAGGCGCTGCTCGACCCCGAGCGGGTCGCTCCGTGCATGCCCGGCGCCACGCTCACCAAGGCCGAGGGCAACGAGTTCGCCGGTTCGGTCAAGGTCAAGCTGGGCCCGGTGACCTTGCTGTACAAGGGGACCGGCGTGTTCTCCGAAACGGACGAGCAGTCGCGCAAGGTGGTCATCGACGCCAGCGGCAAGGATTCGCGCGGCAACGGCACCGCCGCGGCGACCGTGACCGCCTCGCTGACCGACGAGGGCGAGCAGACCCAGGTCACCGTGGACACCGATCTCAAGGTCACCGGCAAGCCCGCGCAGCTGGGCCGCGGGCTGATCTCCGAGGTCGGTGGCAAGATCCTCGGCCAGTTCGCCGAGTGCCTCGCCGACCGGCTCACCGGCGGCGGCGAGGCCGAATCGTCCGCGAACGCGGGGTCTTCGGCGGACGGGACGTCCGAGGAAACCGGGACGTCCACCGGCACGTCCGGCGGCCCGGAGCAGAACGGGGACAAGCCCGCCGCGGACGACGCGCAGGGCTCGGACGGCTCCGCGGCCAAGACCGGGGTGCAGGCCCCGCAGCAGCGGTCGGACTGGCGGGTGACGGGCCCGGCCAAGCCCGCCGAGGAGTCGGCCCGGTCCGCGAACGCGCACGAGGAACCGGCCCGCCGCGCGGACGCGGTGGTCGCCGGCGGCGCCACGTCCTCCGGCGAGGCCATCGACCTGCTGGACACCGCGGGCGCCCCGGTGCTCAAGCGCGTGGCCCCGGCGGCGGCCGCGCTCATCGGCGCGTTCGTCGTGATCCGCCTGCTGCGCAAGCGCAAGTCCGGCCGCGGCTGAACCCGCGCGGATCCGGTGCGGGCCGGCCGTTCGCACCGGACCGCGCGAGGTCAGCCGGTCAGCAGTGCGTGCACGCGGCCCAGCCGGTCCAGCCACCAGCGCTGCACCTCGGCGGTCGGGGTCGCCGCAGCTACCCGCGCGGGATCCGGGTCGGGCGCGCGCTGCGGGACGGCGATCTCGCCGCCCGCGGGCAGCAGCGGGTCCGGGACGACGTCGCCGTCCAGCAGGGCGATCGTGCCCAGCCCGCAGGCGAACGGGAGCTCGGGCAGCGCGGCGGCCAGCGCCAGCTGCGCCGCGAGCCCGACGCTGCTCTCCACCGCGGAGGACACCACGCACGGCAGCCCGCTGGCCTCGGCGACCTGCAACGCGCGCCGGACCCCGCCGAGCGGGGACGCCTTGATCACCGCCACGTCGGCGGCTCCGGCCACGGCGACGCGCAGCGGGTCCTCGGCGCGGCGGATGGATTCGTCGGCGGCGATGCGCACCTCGACCTGCTTGCGGACGGCGGCGAGCTCGTCCACCGACGGGCACGGCTGTTCCACGTACTCCAGACCGCCTGCGGCGCGGTCGAGTTCGCGGATCCGGGCCACGGCGGTCCCGGTGTCCCAGGCCCCGTTGGCGTCCACCCGGATCGCCCCGCCCGGGCCGAGCGCATCGCGCACCGCGGCGACCCGCTCCACGTCCCGGCCCGGGTCCTGGCCGGGTTCGGCGACCTTGACCTTGGCGGTGCGGCACCCGGAATCGGCCGCGATCCGCGCCGCCGTGCCCGGATCCACCGCGGGAACCGTGCAGTTCACCGGGATGCTGCCGCGCACCGGATCCGGCCAGCTGCCGGTGCACGCCTCCAGCGCGGTGGCCAGCCACGGCACCGCCTGCTCGTCCGCGTAGTCCTCGAACGGGCAGAACTCGCCCCAGCCGGACGGTCCGCGCAGCAGCACGCCGCGGCGCACCTGCACCCCGCGGAAGCGGTTGCGCATCGGCAGCGCGTACACCCGCACCGCGTCCAGGTCGGTCAGGTCGGCGAACCGGCTGCGCGAGGTCATGCGACGGGGTCCTTTCGGGGGCCGGTTCAGGCCACGCTGGGGCGGCCCAGGTCGAACACGTCGATCTCGAACCGCGCCCACTGCCGGCGCAGCGCGGTCACCCCGTTGTCCAGGATGTAGTTGAGCTCGCCCAGCGTCACCGGCAGCAGGGTGAACACCTGCAGCTGCTCCACGCCGCCGGGATCGGTGAACCGGGTGAACTCCGGTGGGAACAGCGGATGGCCGCTGGCCAGCACGCCGTGGATCTCGGTGCCGGCCAGCAGCGGCTGCTCGTTCGGCACGATCTGGTCCGGCACGAGGAACGTGCGCTGCTCCACCATCAGTTCGGCGGTGACGTCGACCAGGTGCCGCGCGGCCTCGGCCTGCTCCTTGTAGACGGTGCAGGCCAGTTCCTGGGCCGGTTCGGCGCCCAGCGGCTGGAAGCGCAGTCCGCTGCTGATCACCGTGGACAGGTGGTACTGGGCGAGGTGGAAGAACACCAGGCCGTAGCCGCGGTTCTCGCCCCGGATGTTGGGCGGTTCAGCCCCGGTGGGCGCACCGGCGTGCCGTTCCAGGTTCTCCGCGAGTCCGACGAACCGGTGTGCGCCACCCATCGCGGAGCGTTCGTGCTCGGTGGTCATCCGCTCTCCAGTGCCCTTCGCCGACACCCGCACGCCGCACAGCCACCCGCGGTCTCCGCTCGGTGCTCCCGACGTCCGGCACTCCCCCCGAGTGCGGCACCGGAACGGTACCGCAGCACGGGTGATCCGCGAGGGGGCTGCGCAGGATCGTCCGCGGCGGAGCCGACGCGGGGACCCGCGGCTGACGGCGGAGCGAGTCTTTCACCCGGTCGTGTGAGGCCGCCGAGCAGGGGGAGGGGTCAGCTCACCTCGGGCACGCCGGGTCCGAGCAGGTCGTCGGCGTCCACGATGCGATAGGCGTAGCCCTGCTCGGCGAGGAAGCGCTGCCGGTGCGCGGCGTAGTCGGTGTCCAGCGTGTCCCGGGAGACCACCGAGTAGAAGTGCGCCTGCCGGCCCTCGGCCTTGGGCCGCAGCAACCGGCCGAGCCGCTGCGCTTCCTCCTGTCGAGAACCGAACGTGCCGGACAGCTGCACGGCCACCGAGGCTTCCGGCAGGTCGATGGAGAAGTTGGCGACCTTGGACACGACGAGCCGGGTGATCTCGCCGCGCCGGAACGCGTCGAACAGCGCCTCGCGCTCCTTGTTCTTCGTCGACCCCTCCACGATCGGCGCGTCCAGCGCCTCGCCGAGCTCGTGCAGCTGATCCAGGTAGGCGCCGATGACCAGCGCGGACTCCCCGGGGTGCCGGTCCAGCACCGTCCGCACGACGGGAACCTTGGTGCGGGCCGTCGAGCACACCTTGTAGCGCTCCTCGGCTTCGGCCGTCGCGTAGCGCAGCCGTTCCTCGTCGGTGAGCGTCACCCGCACCTCGGTGCACTCGGCCGGGGCGATCCAGCCCTGCGACTCGATGTCCTTCCACGGCGCGTCGTAGCGCTTCGGGCCGATCAGCGAGAACACGTCGCCCTCTCGGCCGTCCTCGCGCACCAGCGTGGCGGTGAGCCCGAGCCGGCGGCGGGACTGCAGGTCGGCGGTCATCCGGAACACCGGGGCGGGCAGCAGGTGCACCTCGTCGTAGACGACCAGGCCCCAGTCGCGGGAGTCGAACAGCTCCAGGTGCTTGTACTCCCCCTTGGACTTGCGGGTGATCACCTGGTAAGTCGCGATGGTGACCGGGCGGATCTCCTTCTTCTCCCCGGAGTACTCGCCGATCTCCTCCTCGGTCAGCGAGGTGCGCTCGATCAGCTCCCGCTTCCACTGCCGACCCGCGACGGTGTTGGTGACCAGGATCAGCGTGGTCGCCTGCGCCTCGGCCATCGCGGCCGCGCCGACCAGCGTCTTGCCCGCGCCGCAGGGCAGCACCACGACACCGGAGCCGCCGGCCCAGAACGACTGCACGGCCTGCCGCTGGTAGTCGCGCAGCTCCCAGTCGTCTTGCTCCAGCGCGATCGCGTGCGCCTCGCCGTCCACGTAGCCGGCCAGATCCTCGGCGGGCCAGCCGATCTTGAGCAGCTGCTGCTTGAGCCGGCCGCGTTCGCTGGGGTGCACGACGACGGTGTCCTCGTCGATCCGCGCGCCCACCATCGGGATGATCTTCTTGTGCCGCAGCACCTCTTCGAGCACCGCGCGGTCCAGCGCGGTGAGCACCAGCCCGTGCGCGGGGTGGTTGGACAGCTGCAGCCGCCCGAACCGGCCCATGGTCTCGGCGATGTCGACGAGCAGCGGCTGCGGCACGGGGTAGCGGGAGTGCGAGACGAGCGCGTCCACGACCTGCTCGGCGTCGTGCCCGGCGGCGCGGGCGTTCCACAGCGCCAGCGGCGTGATCCGGTAGGTGTGCACGTGCTCGGGGGCGCGTTCCAGCTCGGCGAACGGCGCGATGGCGGTCCGCGCCTGCTCGGCCTGCTCGTGTTCGACCTCCAGCAGCAGCGTCTTGTCCGACTGCACGATCAAGCAGGACACACATACCTCCGGCGAATGGCTACCCGTCCCGTGACGCACCCGGCTCGTGCGCCACGATCCGTTTTCGCATGTCACGCGACACCGACCAGCGTACTTCCCGCCTGGTGCCGCGAGGCCCGGCGGCACGGTCGCAGCGGACGGTCGATGTGTCCGGGTTCACCGGCGGCGCCGCGGTTCGAGCCCCGCCCGGCCGGGGTGGCCACGAGCGGGTTCTTGCAGGGTGCCGGGGGTGTGGGCTCGGGTGTTCGGGAGGTCACCGCTGTGGTGTCGGTGGTTGGGCCCCGGGGCCGCTGCTTGACCGGATAGGTTGCCCGGAAGGTGAAGATCGCCGATCCCGGGCTGCCGCCCGGTGGTCGCGCGGTGCGGCGGTTCGCCGCCAGGGGAGCAGCGAGGAGAGCGGGGCACGCGTGAACTACCCACCGCAGCCGGGGCAGCACGGGGGGACGCCGGGCTGGGGTCAGCCGTCCGGCCCGTACGGCCAGCATCCGCAGGGCCCATACCCGCAAGGCGGGTTCCCGCAGGGCCCGTACCCGCAGGGCAGCGGACCGTACGGCCAGCCGCCGCAGTCGGGATCGCAGGACTTCTGGCGCCAGGTCGCGCCCCCGGGCGGCGGGATGCCGCCGAAGAAGCCGCGCACCGGGCTGATCGCCGCGCTGGTGGCGGGCGGGGCGTTGCTGCTCGTCGGCGGCGTGGTGCTGGTGGTGCTGCTCTTCCTGCCGTCCGACGAGGAGATCGCGGTGGGCGACTGCGTGTCGCTGGCCAGCGAGCGCGGCGGGCACACCTCGCTGGCCGAATGCGGCACCGCCGAGTCCGACTACGAGGTCGTGGACGTGCGGGAGGGCGAGAACCCCAACTCCTGCCCGGACTTCTGGAACAACGTCGACGACGGCAGCACCTACTGCCTGGTGCTCGACGTCGAGGTCGGCGACTGCCTGACCCCGTTCACCAGCAGCGAGGAACGGCTCCCGCTCAAGGAGGACTGCGACACCACCGGCCCGGTGGACCGGGTCTCGGACATCACCGAGGAAGCGGACGAGACGCTGTGCGACGCCGCGGACGGCTACTACGTGTTCGCCCGGCCGCCGCTGAGCGTGTGCTTCAACACGCCGGAAGGCGTGTGAGGTGCGGCGCGTGACCAACGCGATCTGGCCCGGCCCGCAGCGCGTGTGATTCCGTGTCCCGGGTGACCTCGGTGGTCAGCGGGGTTGCGCGCCCGTGCCGCGCCTCGGCGGGAGCTCCGCCGGACCGGCCGCCGCCGGGCACCCGAACCACGCACGCCGGGTGAGGGAGAGCGCGATGAGCAGTCCGGAACGCACCGTCCGGGACATCACCAGAGATCTGCTCCGGGAACTGGGGCTGACCACGGTGTTCGGCAACCCGGGCACGACCGAGGTGCCGTTCCTGACCGACTGGCCGGACGACTTCCGCTACGTGCTGGGGCTGCAGGAGTCGGCCGTGGTGTCCATGGCCGACGGCTACGCGCAGTCCCGGCGGGAACCCGTGCTGGTCAACCTGCACTCGGCCGGCGGGGTCGGGCACGCGCTCGGCGCGATCTTCACCGCCTACCGCAACCGCACGCCGATGGTGATCACCGCGGGCCAGCAGACGCGCAGCCTCATGTTCGGCGAACCGTTCCTCGGTGCCACCGACGCGGCCGAGTTCCCCCGGCCCTACGTGAAGTGGAGCTACGAACCGGCCCGCGCCGCCGACGTGCCCGCCGCGCTGGTGCGCGCGCACCAGCTGGCCACGACTCCGCCGTACGGGCCGGTCTTCGTGTCGGTGCCGGCCGACGACTGGAACGAGCCGGGCGTGGACGTGCCCGCGCGCCGGTCGCATTCGACGTTCGCCCCGGACCCGGCGGCCGTGGACGAGCTCGTCGCGGCGCTGCGCGACTGCACCCGCCCGGCATTCGTGGTGGGGCCGGCGGTGGACGCGGACGGCGTGGTCGACGACATGGTGCGGCTGGTC
Organism: Saccharopolyspora montiporae; assembly: GCF_015209505.1. Taxonomy (GTDB): domain Bacteria; phylum Actinomycetota; class Actinomycetes; order Mycobacteriales; family Pseudonocardiaceae; genus Saccharopolyspora; species Saccharopolyspora montiporae. Next base: position 197,061 of record NZ_JADEYC010000009.1, on the reverse strand, counting down.
GAGAAGTCCGGCGCCGCGGTGTGGGTGGCGCCGATGTCACCGCGCTGCTCGTTCCCGGAGGACCACCCGCAGTTCGCGGGTTTCCTGCAGCCGGAGCAGCGTGCGCTGACCGCGGAGCTTGCCGACTACGATCTCGTCATCGTCTGGGGCGCACCGGCTTTCACCTACCACGTGCACCGCGGCGAAGCCGATCCGTCCACAACGGACGAGGGGGACGTGTTCGTGGTCAGCGATGACCCCGACGTGCTCGCGCGGGCCCGCCGCGGGCGCGGGGTGCTCGGCACGCTCGGGCACGCGGTGCGCCAGGTCGAGCAACGGGTCGCCCCGGCCGGCCGGGCGCTGCCCCGCGGGTACGCGCGCCCCGGCAGGCCGGAGCCGCGGACCCCGCTCACCGCGGCCTACGTGTTCGACGCGATCTCCCGGACGCTGCCGGACGATGCGGCCGTCGTGGAGGAAACCCCCAGCCACCGCAACGACTTGCACGAGCACTTGCCGATCACCTCGCGCGACGGCGGGTTCTTCACCGGATTCTCCGGGGCGCTGGGCTACGGCATCGGCGCCGCCGTGGGCGTGGCCATGGCCGATCCGCAGCGGCGCACGGTGGCCGTGCTCGGCGACGGCGCCAGCATGTACGGCATCCAGGCGGTGTGGACCGCGGTGCGCGAGCAGGCGCCGGTGACGTTCGTGATCCTGGACAACTCGCGCTACGCGGCGGTGGCGGTGCTCGGCGAGGCCGCGGGCGGGGCGAAACTGCCCGGGGTCGAGCTGGGCGGGATCGACCACGCCGCGCTGGCCGCCTCGCTGGGCTGCCCGTCCCGGCCGGTGCGCACCCCGGAGGAGCTGGATCGGGCGCTGGCCGAGGATTTCGCGGGCCGCGCGGGCCCGTCGCTGCTGCACGTCCGGGTCGACGACCAGCAGCGGTACCTGTACTGAGGCGGAGCACCGCGACGGATGCCCCGCCGCGCGAGCACCGGGGTTCAGTCGCGGGTCTCGGTGTCCACCCAGGACAGGTATTCCGGGCTGCCACCGGTGATCGGCAGCACGATCGCCTCCGGCACGTCGTAGGGGTGCTCGGCCTCGATATGCTGCACGAGTGCCTCGGCCCGGGCCGCGGACGTCTTGACCTGCAGCTGCCACTCGGGATCGTCCTGCGCGGCGCCGTCCCAGACGTAGAAGCTGCGGATCGGGACGACCTGCGCGCAGGCGCCCAGGTGCGCGGTGACGATGCTGCGCGCCAGCGCTGCGGCGGACTCCTCGGAGTCGGTCGTGGTCACGACCTGCACGTAATCGGACATGGCGGCAGCGTAACGGCACCGGTGTGCGGTGCGGGCCCGGCGGTGCCGTCGGGCCCGCCCGCCGATCAGGTCCGCGCGGCGGTGCGCACGTCCAGCAGCTGGGCGACCTCGCTGCGCAGCTGCACGAAGTCGGCGGACTGCCGGGTGGCGATCTGGTCGCGCTCGGCGCCCAGGTCCACGGGCAGGTCGCGCACGATCGACGCGGGCGAGCGGGACAGCACGAACACCCGGTCGGCGAGGTAGATGCTCTCGTCGATGTCGTGCGTGACCAGCAGGACGGTGCTGCCGAACTGCTTGCGCGCGCCCAGCAGCAGGTCTTCCAGCTCGAACCGGGTCTGCGCGTCCACCGAGGCGAACGGCTCGTCCATGAGCAGCAGGGCGGGGCGGCAGGCCAGGGCCCGGGCGATGGACACCCGCTGCTGCATGCCACCGGACAGCTGCCACGGGTACTTGGCCGCGGCATCGCCGAGGCCGACCCACTCCAGCACCTCGTCCGAGCGCTCGCGGCGTTCGGCCTTGCCCAGTCCGCGCGAACGCAGGGGGAACTCCACATTGGACCGCACGGACAACCAGGGGAACAGCGAGCGGCTGTAGTCCTGGAACACCACGGCGAGATCGCTCGGCACGCCGCGCACGAGTTCGCCCCGCAGCCGGACTTCACCGTCGGAGGCGGTGATCAGCCCGGAAATCGCGCGCAGCAGCGTGGATTTCCCGCAGCCGGACGGTCCGACGATGCAGGCCAGCTCACCCGCCCGCACGTCGAAGGACAGGTCGGCGATGGCCAGGTGCCCGTTCGCGCCGCCGTAGCGGTGCCCGAGCCCGGCCACGGACAGCATGGTCTCGCTCATCGGTTCTTCCCTCCCGCTTCGGCAGGCGACGCCTGCGAAGGCTGCCAGCTCAGCACCCGGCGCTCGACCGCGAGCAGCAGCGAGTTCAGCACGTATCCCAGGATTCCCAGCAGCACGATGCCGGTCCACATCGCGGGCAGGTCGAACTGCCGCTGGTCGTACATCAGCCGGTAGCCGATGCCGTCGGTGGAGCCGACCAGTTCGGACACCACCATGAGGACCAGGGTCAGCGACAGGCTCACCCGCAGTCCGGCGAAGATCTTCGGCGTCGCGGCGGGCAGCACCACGCCGAAGATCCACTGCCCGCGGGTGATCCCGAAGGACCGCGCGGTGTCGATCTTGACCTGGTCCACCGAGCGGGCCCCGTCGATGGTGTTCAGCAGGATCGGCCACACGACCCCGAACACGATCACCGTGATCTGCATCTGCGGCCCGATCCCCAACAGCACCAGGAAGACCGGGATCAGCACCGGTGCCGGGACCGCGCGCATGAACGCCATCAGCGGGCCGAAGTAGTCCAGCGCGGTGCGTGACCGGCCCAGCAGCACGCCCAGCGCGACGCCGAGCACGATCGCCAGGAACCACCCGGCGAGGATGCGCCCGAAGCTGGTCAGCAGGTCGTCGAAGACGAGGTCGCTGAGGAACAGTGCGGAAGCCGGTCCGCTGAACCAGTTCTCGCCCGCTGTCTGCGCGATCTCGGTGGGCGGCGGGAAGAACGCGCTGCCCGCCAGGCGCGCGGCCAGTTCCCAGAACACCAGAGCCGAGACCAGGACCGCGGCGCTGTGCAGGGATCCGCGGGTCTTGCTCATGCGTCCTCCGTGCCGACGGTGCTCCAGCGCAGTCCGCGCCGGTGCAGCTGCTCCAGGGCCTCGTTGATCAGCCAGCCGATGATCCCGGCGACCAGCGTTCCGGCCAGCACGAGGTCCATCCGGCCGGCTCCGGTGCTGGCGTCGAGCACGAAGTTGCCGATGCCGACGCCGCCGCCGGCGATGAATTCGGTGCTCACCACCAGGATCAGCGCGGTGGCCGCGGACATGCGCACGCCGGTGAGCACGAACGGCGCCGCGTTGGGCAGCGCCACGGTGAACATGGTCCGCGCGCGGCTGAGCCCGAACGAACGCGCGGTGTCGATCATCACCGGGTCGATCTCGTCCAGCGCGTAGATGGTGTTGAACAGGATCGGCCACACCGCGGCGTACACGGCCAGCACGATCTTGGTCTCCGGCCCGGCGCCGATCAGCAGCAGCGCGAGCGGGATCAGCGCCACCGACGGGATCGGGCGCAGGAACTCCACGAGCGCGCGGGTCGCCACGCGCACTCCGCGCACGCTGCCCAGCAGCAGCCCGAGCGGCACGGCGATGAGGATGGAGATCCCCAGCGCGATCGCCCAGGCCAGCACGGTGGCCACAACCTCCAGCACGAAGGAGGAATCACCGAGCAGCCCGAACAGTTCGGCCAGCACGGTGGACGCAGGGGGCAGGTACTGCTCGCGCACTGCCCCGGACCGGCTGAACAGCTCCCACACCAGCAGGAAGCCGATCAAGCCGGCCAAACCCCGACTTGTCTTGGTCATCTCGGAATCATCGGTCCTTTACGGGTGCCGGACCCGGGCCGCGGGCATCCCGGCGTTTCGGGCGAATCGTGCCTTTTCCGGCGAAACGCCCGTCCCTCGACGCGCGGTGGACCCGGTCCTGGCGGTGTCCGGCCTGGTCAGCTTTCCGGGTGCGGCACGATCATGCCGGCCACGTCCAGGTCCTCGGCGATGAAGCCGTGCTCCTTCATCAGCCGCGGCACCCGCTGCAGGCGGGTGGCGTCGGCGCGCGAGTTGAAGTTGAGCAGCGTGATGATCGCCGCGGTCTCCGCATCGATCTTGGCGAAGTCCGGCAGCAGCGGTTCGATCGTGGCGCGGTCCTGGGACGCGGCGACCGAGCGGTCCATCGCGCGCTGGAAGGCGGCCACCGTCTTCGGGTTCTGCTCGCAGAATTCCGCCGTGGCGCCGTACCCGGTCAGCGGCAGGTCCTCCAGCGGGCCGGTCGCGGTGTCCACCACCGGCACCGCGTTCGAGTCGCGCGCGGCCTGGGTGAGGAACGGCTCGGTGAGGATGGCCGCGTCCACGTCGCCGCGCTCCAGCGCCGCGGGCATGTTGATGAACGGGATCGGCGAGTACTCCGCGGTGTTCGGATCCACGCTGTGCGCGCTCATCGTGGCCTTGACCAGCAGCTCGGAGATGGTGTTCGGACCGGAGATGGCGATCGTCTTGCCCGCGAGGTCCTTGGCGTCCTCGACGTCGGAGTCCGGTGCGGTCATGATCACAGTCGTGTTCTTGGCCGCGGACGCGCAGTCGGCGACGATCTTGAGGTCCTTGACGCCCTGGGCCTGCACGGCGAAGAACGGCACGTAGCTGCTGTAGGTGATGTCGTAGTGACCGCCCATGGTCGCGCTGAGCGCAGCGCCGCCGTCCGAGGCGTTCACGATCTCGACGCTGAGGCCCTCCTGCTCGAAGAAGCCGTTGCGCACGCCGAGGTGCAGCGGCGCCAGGTCGTTGATGGGCAGCGCGCCGACCCGCAGGTTCGCCTTCTCCACCTGGCCGTTGCCGCCGTCGGCCGATTCCGCCCCGCCGAGGAGTCCGCATCCGCTCGTGCCCAGCACAGCACCGCCGGCGACGGCACCGCCGGCGATCTTGAACAGGCTTCTGCGCGGAATGGCACTGGGCATCGGACTCATCGGTTCCTCCTCGCGTCGGGTGCGACGTGGCGGTTCGGCGTCGGCTTCGGGAGCTGTGTTCGGGACGGCGCAGCAGCCGGCGGCACTGCCGGCGCACCCGGGGCGTCAGCCAGGGACGCGGGAGCCTGCACTGTGGACAGTGCCGTGGTGGGCACCGCGCGTGCGCGCAGAACCGGGAGGCGGCGAAGCGTCGCCGACCGGTCCACGGCCCTGCGGCGCGGCATCAGGTCTCCCAGGGGCCTGGCGGGCGGAGTGCACATGAACCCTAGAAGGTGCTGACCACCACCGACAACCAGGTGTAACTAGGGCGTCGTCACACTTCCAGCCGATCTGTTGTCTAGACCACTCCTCCGAGTGAGGATGTTCAGCTTTGGGGGCCTGACTTGTGACGCGCCGTTAAGTATAGTCTCGCCCGTCGAGGTGACCGCCTCTGCTCGGGGGATAACCAGCTTGTGACCAGGGAGTGTGATGGCAAGCCCGGCTGACTGGGGCAGGGCCCGCGGCGTCTCGACCAGCCGAGTCGGGGCATCGACGGCCCGCTCGTCCGTGCGCTGCGCTGCCGCCCTCCCCCGCGGGCACGCTGTCCGCACGCTGGTCCGCAACACGACGACCAACACCACCGCGACGGGGAAGGACGACTGAAGACGTGGTGGTGTCGCACATGTCCGCCGCAGCGCAGGAAACAGGGATGCTCAACAACGACCCCGGGACCGCAGCCAGTGCGCCACCGGAGCAATCCGCTGCCGACGGCTCCAGCACGTGGCGACTGCGGAACTGGCGCCTCCGGTACAAGATGGCCGCCGTTCTGCTGGTCCCCACGCTCGCCGCGCTCGGTGTCGGCGGCGTCCGCGTGTACGACGGCCTGGCCACCGCGTCCAGCCTCAACGCCATCGTCGAGCAGGTGGAACTGACCCAGCAGGCCTCGGCCGTGACCCACGAACTCCAGCGGGAGCGGGACTACGCGGTCACGTTCGCCAACGCGGGCGGCGGCGACGAGAACCTCGCGCAGCAAGGTGAGCGCGTCGACGGCGCCATCGCGCAGCTGCGCGAGTTCGACGCGGAGGCCGCCGAGTTCGCGCCCGAGGTGCGCGGCGCCTACGAGGGCGCGGTGAACCGGCTGGACAGCCTCGATGCGCTGCGCGGCACGGTGAGTGGTTCGTTCACCGGATCGCAGACCCTGGTGGCCTACAACTCGGTGATCGATTCGATCCTGCAGATCGACCGAGCGGTGTCCGCCGCGGCCGCCAACACCCCGGTGATGCAGACCGTGCGGGCCACCGAATCCGTCGGCCGCGCCAAGGAGCAGCTCGCCCAGCAGCGCTCCCTGTTGCTCGGGGCCGCCATGCGCGGCGATTTCGTCGCTGGCGAGACCGAGGAGGTCCGCGACGCGACCGCGCGCTACGAGGCCGCCTACGGCGAGTTCCTCAACTCCGCGAGCCCCGCGCAGCAGGCGTACTACGCCGCGGAGGTGGCCGGCGCGGAGGTGGACCGCTCCGAGCAGCTGCTGCAGGAAGCGCTCATCGCCGACGACGAGGACCTGCCGCTGGGCATCAACGCCCAGGATTGGGGCCAGCAGGCGGGCGTGCGCACCGACCTGGTCCGTTCCGTGGAGGAACGGATGATCGACGATCTCCGCACCGAGGCCGACGAGCTCGCTTCGTCCGCCCAGTGGGCCGCGATCCGCGACGGCGGGATCGTGGTGGGTTTGCTGGTGCTGGCCTTCGGCGTCGCCGCGTTCATCGCCCGCTCGATGCTCCGTCCACTGCGGACGCTGCGGTACGGCGCGCTGGAGATCGCGCAAGGCAGCCTGCCGGACGCCATCAAGCAGGTGAACGAGAGCCCGTCGGCGGCCAACCGGGTGTCCGTTCCGCCGGTCCCGGTGCACACCGACGAGGAGATCGGCCAGGTCGCCCGCTCCTTCGACGCCGTGCACCAGCAGGCGCTGCGCCTCGCCTCGGAGCAGGCCCTGCTGCGCACCAACATCAACGACCTGTTCGTCAACCTCGCCCGGCGCAGCCAGACCCTGGTGCAGCGCCAGCTGTCGCTCATCGACCGGCTGGAGCAGGACGAGCAGGATCCGGACCAGCTGTCCAGCCTGTTCGAGCTGGACCACCTGGCGACCCGGATGCGGCGGAACAACGAGAACCTGCTCATCCTCGGCGGCACCGAACTGACCCGCCGGATGATGAAGCCGGTCCCGCTCAACGAGGTGCTCGGCGCGGCGGTCTCCGAGGTGGAGCAGTACGCGCGCGTGGCCATCGTCGACTCGCCGGACCTGGGCATCCAGGGCCGCGTGGTCAACGACTTCGTGCACCTGGTCGCCGAGCTGCTGGAGAACGCCACCGTGTTCTCCAACCCGGACACCGAGGTCAGCGTGCGCACCGCGTACCGCAGGCAGGAGCTGGTGGTCGAGATCCGCGACCGCGGTGTCGGCATCGACTCCGACGAGATCGACGAGATCAACGACCGGCTCACCCGGCCGCCGGACATCGACGTCGCCGTCTCCCGGCGGATGGGGCTGTTCGTGGTCGGCCAGCTCGCGCGCCGGCACGACATCACCGTGCAGCTGCAGAACAACGACGACCTCGAAGGCGGGGCCACCGCCACGGTGCACCTGTCCGGCGAACAGGTCGTGCAGCTGACCCCGGACGGGCCCAAGCCGATGCCGGACCTGCCGCGGGACGCCGTCGTCGAGGAGCGCGACCCGCTGCGCGAGACCGGCAGCCACAACGGCCTGGCCGCGGCCTTCGGGCGCGGTGGTGCCGCCCCCGTCGAGCCGCCCACCGAGCGGGCGCCGCTGTCCGCGCTGGAGGAGTCCGGCGAGCACCTGTTCGACAACCGCAGCGGCGCACCGGAACCGGGCTTCCCGGCCGCGGAGCCCGCGGCACCGGCCGCGCCGTACTCGGTGACGGTGTCCGCCGGGGAATCCTCCTCGTTCGGCGCGGGCGATGTCCCGCAGTGGGAGGACGATCCGGAAACGCCCGGCGACGACGAGGTCCGCGCGGAGGAGTGGCCCGCTGAGGAGGTCGTGCCGGCCGAGGCGCCGCCCGGTTTGGACGGCGAGTGCGGGACCCCGCCCGGTCTGGACGGGCCCGCGGACCTGTTCCACAGCCCGTTCGAGGCGGAGAAGACCCAGCAGTTCGCCACCGGGTTCAGCGGTGCGGACCTGCTCGACGGCGGTGCGCACAACGGTGCCCACCAGGCCCTGGACGGCTCCGCCGACGAGGTGGGCACGCCCGCCGAGAGCGGAATCCGTCGGCAGCCGTCGGCGTCGGGGCCACCGGTTCCCGCGTCCGTCTCCGCGGACGACACCGGAGTCCCCGCGCCCGCGGCCGCCGACGACGAGTCGAGAGGGGCCAGCTGGGACATGGACGACGCGCCGACGCAGCGACTGCCGATCTACGAAGCGGTCCTGTCGCAGTGGTTCCGGGAGTCCGACGGCGGTGACGATCCGGTGCCCGCGGCCGAACCGCCGCGCCCGGCCGCGGAACCGACCGCAGGGTTCGCCGACCAGGTGCCCGCCGAGTCGTTCCCGACCGAGGATCCCCAGGAGTCCGTCCCGCAGCCGGACGAGACCGAGGAGGTCCCGCGCACCACGGCACCCGATCCCGGCTGGGGCTCCGCCGACGTCGGTTGGCGCGCCGCAGAAGCGCTGCTGTCCCAGCAGTCCGAGGAAGAGCAGGAGACGACCGCGGCCGGGCTGCCCAAGCGGGTGCCCAAGTCGAAGCTCGTGCCGGGCTCGGCCGCACCGAAAACGCAGTCCAACACCCGCAAGCCGACCGAGACCCGCACCCCCGACGCGGTTCGCGGCCGGATGGCGAACTTCCAGCAGGGGATCCGGCGGGGCAGGCACTCCAAGGCGGATTCCGCTGAGGCCGACGAGTCCCCCCAGATTCCGAGCCGTCCCGAGGAGCAGGAGTGAACGGGCCCGTGCAGCAATCGATGAGCAGCAACAGCTTCAGTTGGCTGATCACCGACTTCGTGCGCCGCGTGCCAGGCGTGGCGCACTCGGTGGTGGTCTCCGCGGACGGCCTGCTGCTGGCAGGTTCGCAAGGGCTGCCGCGCGACCGCGCGGAGCAGCTGTCCGCGGTGGCCTCCGGTCTGGTCAGCCTCACCCAGGGCGCAGCGCGCTGTTTCGAGGCGGGCGAGGTCACGCAGACCGTCGTGGAGATGGAGCAGGGCTACCTGTTCCTCATGGCGATCAGCGACGGGTCCTGCCTGGCGGTGCTGGCCGCGCCGAATGCGGACATCGGTCTGGTGGCCTACGAGATGACGTTGCTCGTGGAGCGGGTCGGCAGGCAGCTGACCCCGGAACTGCGCGCTCAACTGCAGGGTTCGGTCCGCCGGTGACCGCAGATGGGCAGAGCTGAGGAGAGCGCGCGATGAGCACCGGTTCGGGGTCCGAATGGGACGGTGATCTGTTCCGCCTCTACAACAAGCGGCTCGGCGCCGATTCCTGGCAGGACGACTTCGCCGGTGCCGATTCCGCGGGCGGCCGCGCCCAGGACCCGTCGGGCGGGTCCGACGGCGGTTACGACCGCGCGCTGTTCGGCGGCCCCGGCGCGGACCTGTTCGGTTCGGGGTACTACGAGGCGGCCGCCGAGGACCCCGGCGAGCAGCAGCGATCCCGGCAGGACAGCGGTTCCGGGCCGCCGTCGGTGTCGATGCCCTCGATTTCTCAGCCCATGTCGGCGATTTCGCAGTCCATGCCGTCGATTTCCGGCTCCATGCCGGCGATTCCGGGCGGCGAGGAGGAGGAAGCGCCGGAGGGCTACGACAGCGGTTCGCTCGTGCGGCCCTACGCCCGAACGCGGGGCCGGACGCGGACCGATTATGATCTTGCTATCGAAACGCTGGTCACGACCAGCGAACGCGGACGCACTCAGGCGACGCAGGCCAGGCAGGAGCACCGCTCGATCTCCGAGCTGTGCTTGGAAGCCCGCTCGGTGGCGGAGGTGGCGGCCCACCTCCGGCTCCCGCTGGGCGTGGTTCGGGTGCTCATCGGCGATATGGCCGGTGACGGCCTGGTCCTGATTCACGACAGTGGCATGGTCGTCGGTGATCGGCCGTCCATGGAGTTCTTGGAAAGGGTGCTCAGTGGGCTTCGCAGGCTCTGACCCCCGATCGACGACGGGCGACCAGCAGAAGACCTCGACGAAGATCGTGGTCGCCGGTGGCTTCGGGGTCGGGAAGACGACATTCGTCGGATCGGTGTCCGAAATCGTTCCGTTGACCACCGAAGCGGTGATGACCGAGGCCAGCGTCGGGGTCGACGACCTCAGTTCGACGCCGGGCAAGGTCACCACCACGGTGGCGATGGACTTCGGCCGGGTATCGCTGGACTCGGACCTGATCCTGTACTTGTTCGGAACACCGGGCCAGCACCGGTTCTGGTTCATGTGGGACGACCTGGTGCGCGGTGCGATCGGTGCCGTGGTGCTGGTCGACACGCGCCGGCTCGCCGACGCGTTCGCCTCGATCGACTTCTTCGACGACCGGGAGCTGCCCTACATCGTGGCGGTGAACACGTTCGACGGCGTGATGCACCACCGCATGGAGGACGTGCGCGAGGCGCTGACCATTTCCGAGTCGGTGCCGATGATCGGCTGCGACGCCCGCAACCGGGAGTCGACGAAGAAGGCGCTGATCACCCTGGTCGAGCACGCCATGCGGCAGCGGATGGCCACCGTCGGCCACTGAGCCGCGCGGAAGCCGCGCACCGCAGGCGGTTTCCCGCGCGATCAGTCCTCGATCAGCGCGACCGAGGTGATCCGGTGCAGCGGGAAGTCGCCCGATTCCCCGTTGTCCGCGTCCCGCCCGCGCAGGATGCCGCCGCCCACGGTCACCGGGCGCACCACGCGCTGGCTGCGCACCCCGTGCGTGTCCACGAATCCCAGCCACACGTCGCGTTCCTGGGTCGCGGCGTCGCGCAGCAGGCGCAGCGTGGCCTCCGCGCTCGGCCTGCCGCGTTCCGGGGTGACGGTGCTGCCGCGCCGCGCGGTGCCCGCCCGGTCTCCGGCGCGCAGCTGGGTCACCAGTTCCGCTAGCTGCTCCGGCCCGGGCAGGTGCTGCACCGGTGCCCGCGTCGTGCGGTTGCCGCCGCGCACCCGGTGGCCGCTGGTGCGCAGGTCGAGCACGTTGCCGTCCGGTCCTTCCGCGACGGGGGTGAACCCGGCCTCGCGCAGCCCGTCCACCACGTCGGCGAGCGGGAGCTGGCTGACCAGCACGGTCGGTGCGATGCGCCGAAGCTGCAGGTCCTCGGTGCCCGGTTTGGCCAGGACTTCGCTGAGCAGCACGGGATCGTCGCAGCGCAAGAAGGCCGCAGCCGTCCCGGCGCGCAGCCTGCCGTGCTTGCGGGACACGTCGTCGACGAGGTAGGTCAGCGACTGCGGCACCGGGGTGCGCGAGCGGTCGCGGAACAGCGCGTGCAGGTCGTCGGCGGAGTACCCGGCGTCCAGCGCGCGGCGCACGCTGGCCTCGCTGACCCGGTACACCGTTGCGCTGCCCGCGGATTCGACGTCGGCGACCAGTTTCAGCTCCGCGGCCAGGTCCGGTTCCAGCCGGCCCGGTGCGACCACGGTGAGATCCGCCTGCACCAGCACGTGGTCCAGCGGCTCCGGTAGTGCCGCGCCCAGTGCTCGGGCGGCTTCGGCGGACCCGTCGGACAGCAGCGCCCGGCCCGCGCCGGTCAACGCGTCCAGCGCCACGATCCCCAGCGCGGTGGCTTCGCCCAGCGCCCAGCGGATCTGGTCGTCGCGCACCCGCCCGCCACGCCGCGGGGTGCGCCAAGTGAGCACGCGGCGCACCGAGCTCGGCGGTACACCGCAGCCGCCGGGCAGCTCGTCGAGGTAGTCCAGCACTCGCCTGCGGTCCTGCGGCGCCACCGGCCGGCGCAGCTCCTCGGACAGCGGCCCGATCAGCCGGTCCTTCTCGTCCCGCGCGCCGACCAGCCCGGGCAGCCGCGGCAGGTCCAGCCAGGTCTGCGCGAGCAGCGCCCAGCGCTGCTCCGGCGGCGCGGACAGCCAGTTGTCCGACCGGTAGGTGGGTACCCAGCGCGGTGCGGCGCCCTCGCTGTTGGCGATCAGGTTCGCCCCGGCGGCCAGCTCCACGAGCAGCGCCAGCCGGTTCTCGTCCACGTCAACGGTTTTCGCGGTGCGGCGCAGGTCGCGCACCCCGACACCGCCGGAGCGCAGCACATCCGGCGGGTCCTCGCCCCAGTCGTGCAGCAGGCCTTCCACGTGCCGCAGCAGTTCCAGCACCGCACCGGCGGCGGTCTCGTCCACCACGTCCCGGCCGCGCTCGACCACCTCCGGAACCGGTTCCAGCGCCTCGATCTCGCCCATCGGCCGGTCACCGCGCACCGCCAGAGCCAGCTGCCGGGGCAGTTCCACGTTCTCCGCGTCGTGCCGCAGCAGCAGTCCTCGGGCGAGCAGCCGCTGCACGGGGTTCTGCGCCTCGTCCAGCGGAACCTGCTTGCCCGCGTCCTTGGTGCGGCCCAACGGGGAGTCGCCCGCCAGCTTGCCGACCAGCTCGCGCTCGGCTTCGTCCATCGCGTCCAGCGCGGCGCGGGCACCGTCCGAGGTGAGCTCGGCCGCGGGCCTGCCGAGCCCGGCGGGGAAGGAGGGCAGCACCTCGCGGGCGGTCTGCGGGATGCGCAGCTCCTCCTCGCCCCAGACCAGGGCCAGCGCGCGCAACTCGTCGATTGTCCGCCGCAGCTGCGGTTCGGTGACGTCCTCGCCGAGCAGGTCGGCCGCGTCGGCCGGTGCGACGGGCGCGGTGTCCGCGTCCAGCAACACCAGCGCTTCCAGCGCGGACAGCGCGAACGAGTCCAGGTCCTCGCACGCCCGCGCCACCGAGGAGCGCACCGCCGCCCGGGTGGCCAGCACCGCGGTGTCCGCCGGGGACGGGGTGGCGAGATCCGGCCGGGCGCGCAGCAGTGCGACCAGCTGTTCGTCGCTGCGGCCCCGCAGCCAGTCCGCCAAGTCAGCCATCCCCGCAACGATACCGAGCCGTCGCGGCGCGATGCCGCGGAGCGCCGCGACGAGGTGCTCGCCGGAGGTGTTCGTCCGGTCACTGCGCGGATCGCCGTGTGAGATCCGTCGCGTACACCGCCTGCGGCGCGCGCCCCTGGGCCCGCGTGCTGCGCGCGGTCCGGCAAACTGGACGCAGTAACGTCGCCGGATTGCCCAGGAGGATGACGTGGCCGGCAAGAGCAAGCACGAGCGCATCGACCCGAGTTGGCCCAAGCTGCCGGATCCGAAGGATGCGGTGAGCGAGTTCGTGTCCGACAAGCAGGGCGCGCTGTCCCCGTTCGGCGAGCTGGCGTTCCCGATGTCCGCGGAAACCGTCCCGTACGAGCACCCGGTCACCGAGATCAACAAGTGATCGCCCCGGCGATCGAAACCGACCGGTAACCGGACCGGTCGCGGACCGCTCCCGGAAAAGTTCTAAGCTTTTTCGTGACGGGTGAAGTTTCGATCGCTTGGTGGGCCGGATGGCCTTGCGCGCCGGGTGGTCGAGCCGATCCGGCGGTGCGCGCACGCGCGTGACCGCCGGACCGCGCCACCCAGCACGCAGCCGTTCTCGCTCCTCAGGGGTTTGTCATGCCGGTACCCGGTCCGGGTTACTCCATCACCGTCCGCGTCGAGGCGCCGCCGTCCACGACCGCGGCGGGTGATCTCACCAGTGCCATCGGCCGTGCGGGCGGGGTGATCACCGCCTTCGACGTGGTCGAGTCCTACGCCGACCGGATCGTCGTCGACATCACCTGCAACACGCTGTCCGCCGACCACGCGGACGACGTGACCAAGGTGCTGGAAACGCAGCCCGGTGTGCGGGTGCGCAAGGTCTCCGACCGGACTTTCCTGGTGCACCTCGGCGGCAAGATCGACGTCCAGTCCCGGGTCGCGCTGACCAATCGCGACGACCTCTCCCGCGCCTACACGCCCGGCGTCGCCCGGGTGTGCACCGCGATCGCGGAGAACCCGGAGGACGCGCGGCGGCTGACCGTCAAGCGCAACTCGGTGGCCGTGGTCACCGACGGCTCGGCCGTGCTCGGGCTGGGCAACATCGGCCCGGAGGCCGCGCTGCCGGTCATGGAGGGCAAGGCGGCGCTGTTCCGCAAGTTCGCCGGTGTCAACGCCTGGCCGGTGTGCCTGGACACCCAGGACACCGAGGAGCTCATCCGCGCCGTGGAGCTCATCGCGCCGGTCTACGGCGGGATCAACCTGGAGGACATCGCCGCGCCGCGCTGCTTCGAGATCGAGGAGCGGCTGCGGGACAAGTTGGACATCCCGGTGTTCCACGACGACCAGCACGGCACCGCCGTCGTCGTGCTGGGTGCGCTGCGCAACGCGCTGCGCGTGGTGGACAAGGACATCCGCGACTGCCGCATCGTGGTGTGCGGGGTCGGCGCCGCCGGGTCGGCGATCATCCGGCTGCTGCAGCAGAAGAGCCCCGCGGACATCATCGCGGTGGACATCGACGGCATCGTGCACACCGGCCGCGCGGACGACGATCCGAACCTGAGCTCCATCGCGGCCAGCACGAACGTCGACGGCCGCACCGGTGAGCTCTCCGACGCGGTCCGCGGTGCCGACGTGTTCATCGGCGTGTCCGCGCCCAACCTGCTCGCCGCGGACGACGTGGCGGGCATGAACGACGACGCGATCGTGTTCGCGCTGGCCAACCCGGATCCGGAAGTGGATCCGCTGGAAGCGCAGAAGCACGCGAAGGTCGTGGCCACCGGGCGCAGCGACTACCCGAACCAGATCAACAACGTGCTCGCCTTCCCCGGGGTGTTCCGCGGGCTGCTGGACGCGCACGCGCACGAGATCACCGACGACATGATGATCGCCGCGTCCAACGCCATCGCCGACGTGGTGGACGGCGAGCGGCTCAACGCCTCGTTCATCGTGCCGAGCGTGTTCGACTCCACCGTCTCCCCGGCGGTGGCCGATGCGGTCAAGCGGGTCGCGATCGCGAGCAAGCCCGCCGAGCCGGAGGCCGGCGGCGGCACCGGGCTGCCCTGGTCGATGGCCGACGACGCCGAGTACTAGGGACTGCGCGGCCGCCGAGGTGCGCGGTCCGCCGGCCGCGTGAAGGACTAAGCTCGGGGTATGGCGCAGGACGAGCTCACGCACGTCGATTCCACCGGTGCCGCGCGCATGGTCGATGTCTCGGACAAGGACGCCACGGCCCGGACCGCGGTCGCGGGTGGCGTGCTGCGCACCTCGGCCGAGGTCGTCGACCTGCTGCGGCGCGACGGGCTGCCCAAGGGCGATGCCCTGGCCACCGCGCGGATCGCCGGGATCATGGCGGCCAAGCGCACTCCCGACCTGATCCCGCTGTGCCACCCGATCGCCCTGTCCAGCGCGCAGGTGCAGCTGGATCCGGGCGTCGACGAGGTGCGGATCACCGCCACCGTGCGCACCACCGACCGCACCGGCGTGGAGATGGAGGCGCTGACCGCGGTCACCGGGGCCGGGCTGGCGCTGCACGACATGGTCAAGGCGGTCGATCCCGCGGCGGTGCTCGACGAGGTCTGCGTGCACCGCAAGGAAGGCGGCAAGACCGGGACCTGGACGCGCGAGTCATCGTGACCGCCGAGGAGGCAGCTGTGACCGGGACAGCTCGGGTGATCGCCGCGTCGAATCGCGCCGCGGCCGGGGTCTACGCCGACCGCACCGGTCCGGTGATCGCCGAATGGTTGCGTGCCCGCGGTTACGACACCCCGGACCCGGCGGTGGTCCCGGACGGCGCACCGGTGGGCGAGCTGCTGCGCGAGGCCGTCGCCGAGGGCGCGGACGTGGTGATCACCACCGGGGGCACCGGGATCAACCCCACCGACCGCACGCCGGATGTGACCGCCCAGGTGCTGGACCACCCGATCCCCGGCCTGGCCGAGGCGATCCGTACCGCGGGGCTGCCGCAGGTGCCGACGGCGGTGCTGTCCCGCGGGCTGGCCGGGGTCGCCGGCACGACGCTGGTGGTGAACCTGCCCGGGTCGACCGGCGGGGTGCGCGATGGCCTGGAGGTGCTGGACGGCGTGCTGGCGCACGCGGTCGACCAGCTCCGCGGCGGTGACCACCCGGGCTCCGGTGACGATCACCCGGGGCCCGCCGACGGTAGCCGTTCGGGTTCCGGCGGCGGTGGTCATCAGAGTTCCGGCGGCGGGAGGGAACCCGGTCACCACCACGGCGATGCGGCCGTGCTGCGCGCCGAGGTGACCGAGCAGCCGGTTTCGGTGCCGGAGCTGGCCGAGCTGGTCGAGCACCGCGCGGCGGGAGCCGTGGTGACCTTCGACGGCGTCGTGCGCGATCACGATGGCGGGCGCGGTGTCCGCGAACTGGAGTACGTCGGCCATCCCAGCGCCGGAGAGGTGATCGCGCAGGTCGCGCAGGACATCGCCGGAACGTTCCCCGGGGTGCGCGGACTGGCCACCGCGCACCGGGTGGGTCTGCTGGCGATCGGCGACGTCGCGCTGGGCTGCGCGGTGGCCGCCGAGCACCGCGGGCAGGCGTTCGCCGCGTGCTCGGAACTGGTCGACGAGGTCAAGCGGCGCCTACCGATCTGGAAGCGCCAGGTCTTCGACGACGGTGACCAGGAATGGGTCAACTGCCCCTGACCGCCCGATGCCGATCCCGGCCAGCGGCACGGGTTTTCGAGTCGGATTCCGCCCTTTCGAGCCGGGGGCCGCATGCCGGGTTGGTGTTGCCGCACGAGCGGCGCAGCCGCGTCCGCGGGAAGCGCAGCTGAAAGGGGAGGGACCCCACCGCTGGGGGCGTGCGGTGGGGTCCCAGGCAGTGGGGCACGTGCCGTGTCGGGGGAGTACGGCACGTGCCGCACCGGGTTTCGCGTCCGGCGTCAGCGGATTTCCAGCTGCTGGCCCGGGAAGATCTTGTCCGGGCTGTCCAGGACGCCGCTGTTGCTCTCGAAGATGTCGTTGAAGTCGACGCCGAACTTCTCACCGATCTTGCTCAGCGTGTCGCCGTTCTGGACGGTGTAGTCGCCGCCTTCGGCCTGGACGGACGCCTGCGGTGCGGACTGCGCGGAGCTGTCCTCCTGCTGCGCGCTCTCCTGGCCGGAAGCTCCGGTGGAGCCTTCGGCACTCACGCTGGTGCTGCCGCTGGCCCAATCGGTCTTGGCGCTGCAGCCCGGCCAGGCGTTCGAGCCCTGGGCTTCGAGCACCTTCTCGGCGACCGAAATCTGCTGCTCGCGGCTGGCCTCGTGCGCGCTGGAGGCGTACTGGTCGCCACCGAAGGCGGACCAGGTCGACTCGGAGAACTGCAGTCCGCCGTAGTAGCCGTTGCCGGAGTTGATGCTCCAGTCGCCGCTGCTCTCGCACTCGGCGAGTGCGTCCCAGTCCGCAGCGCTGGCGACCGGGGCGGTGATCGCGATCGGGGCTGCGATCACTGCGCCGGCGACTGCCACGCGGGCCGCGGACCGGCCGGTACTGGAAGGTTTGCGGTGCTTGCCCTTATAGCGAGCCATGTCTCTCTCCTGCCGCACCTGCGAGGTGCCGCCCGGGTCCGGTTTCGGA
The DNA here is from genome assembly GCF_015209505.1 of Saccharopolyspora montiporae. Lineage (GTDB taxonomy): Bacteria > Actinomycetota > Actinomycetes > Mycobacteriales > Pseudonocardiaceae > Saccharopolyspora > Saccharopolyspora montiporae. The sequence continues at coordinate 179,653 of NZ_JADEYC010000009.1, read as the reverse complement.
TCCGGTGCCGCCTCGATCGGCTCGGGGGAGCCGACCGCCACCGGGAGCTTCGGGGCGCCCCTCGGCGGTCCTCGTCCCTGTCCGGTGTGTTCGGTTTCGGGGTTGGGATGCCCGCCGGACAGGGTGCGGCGCTGCGGGCTCCCGGCTCCTTGCTGATCGGTTCGGGGCCGACCGAGGAGCGACACTACGTAACCGTTGAGCAGATCGAAAATCCCATCCGCTGTGACGGTAGCCACAGTAACGTGTGGTACGGGTGCTTCGATCCGAGGTGTTTGTGCTGATCAGAGCGTTGTTATCGGTTCGTTTTCGGGCCGATATCGATCACCGTCAGTGAGGCGTGGGTCACCACTTCGTTTCGCTCGCGTATCTGCTATCGCAGGCGTCGCGCAGTCGATCGCCGCCGGGGTCTGGCCGTTATGTCGGAATTTTCCGCAGGCGACCGCGGTCACTGATCGGGGTCGGGATAGACGCGAAGCGTAGTCGTTTCGCCGCCACTTGAGTGTGATGCACAACTCCGACGAAGGAGGCGCAACGGACATCAAGATCGACATCGGGCTGAGCGCATGGCATAAATCACTCGAATGAGTGCGTACCGACACGCCGGATCATGAGGTATCCGCACGCGCGCGCACCCGCACGCGCGCGGATAAAGAAGGTGCAGAACCCGAGTCGGCGGGTTCCTCGGCAGGCGGCCGCGGAGGTGTGCGCGCCCTGCTGCGGCCGGGATCAGCCGCCGGCGAACGGGGGCAGCACGTCCAGCTCGGCGCCGTCGGTGACGGGCACGCTCCGGTCGCGCACCGCCACACCGTCCAGCAGGAAGCTGCACGCCGGAACCACCCGGGCCAGCTGCGGGCCGTGCTGCGCGAGCGCGGTGGTGATCACGTCCTCGGCGGTCACCGCACCGCCGTCCGGCCGGGGCACCCGGATCCGCTCCTCGGCGGTGCCCGCGGCGGCGCGCGCCCCCGCGAAGTAGCGGACCAGGACGGCCACGCTCTCCAGCTCGGGTGCGGTGGTCATCGGCTCAGCCTCCGATCGCGCTCATCGGCCGGTCCGGCTGGGCGAACTCGCCCGAGTCCATGCCGTGCCCGGCGGCCTTGGCCCACATCGTCGCCTGCCAGAGCCGCATCAGCTCCGCGTCCTCCGCACCGTCGCGCAGCGGGCCGCGCAGATCGGTCTCGGTCGTGGAGAACAGGCAGGAGCGCAGCTGGCCATCGGCGGTGAGCCGGGTGCGGTCGCACGCGGCGCAGAACGGCTTGGTCACCGAGGCGATCACGCCGACCGTGGCGGGACCGCCGTCCACCAGCCACCGCTCGGCGGGCGCCGACCCCCGCTCGGCGGTGTGCGGGGTGAGGGTGAACTCGGTGCCGAGCAGCTGCAGGATCTCCTCGGCGGTGATCATCTGCGCGCGGTCCCACTCGTGCTGGGCGTCCAGCGGCATCTGCTCGATGAACCGCAGCTGGTAGCCGTGCTCGATGCAGTAGCGCAGCAGATCGCAGGCTTCGTGCTCGTTGGTGCCGCGCATGAGCACGGCGTTGACCTTGACCGGTTCCAGCCCGGTGTCCTTGGCCGCGCGTAGCCCGGCGAGCACGTCGTCGAACCGGTCGCGGCGGGTGAGCTCGCGGAACACCTGCCGGTCCAAGGTGTCCAGCGAGACGTTGACCCGGTCCAGCCCGGCATCGACCAGCTGGGCGGCCCAGTCGCCGAGATTGATCCCGTTGGTGGTCAGCGAGGTCTTCGGTGCGGAGGGCAGCGCCGAGGTGGCCGCCACGATGTCCACCAGGTCCTTGCGCAGCAGCGGCTCGCCGCCGGTGAACCGGACCGTGGTCACCCCGAGCTGTTCGACCGCGATGCGGATCAGCCGCACCATTTCCGCGGTGTCCAGCAGCTCCGCGCGCTTGAGCCAGGGCAGCCCTTCGGCGGGCATGCAGTAGGTGCAGCGCAGGTTGCACTTGTCGATCAGCGAGACGCGAAGATCCCGGGCCACCCGGCCGAACCGGTCCACCAGCTCCGGGGTGTCCGGGCGCGCTGCCATGTCGACCGTGCTCTGCACGGACGGAATTCCCAGGTCCACCGCGGTCACGCGTCGACCCTAACGCGCCGGCCCGCGGGTTATCGATTCCGCGGTCCGGGCGAATCGGACCCCGCCGGGCTCCGGATCGGACGTATCGTTACGCAGCTGCGGTCCAGTATCCCTGGATCCGGCCGTAGGTGCGGCAGTAGTGTCGGTTCTCGTGCCGCAATACCGGATCGCCGAGATCGCCGACCTTTTCGGGGTCAGCGATGACACCGTTCGCCGCTGGGTGGACGGCGCGCTGCTGCCCGCGGGCCGTGACGCCGCCGGACGCATGGTCGTGGACGGGGCGGCGCTGGCCGAGTTCGCCCGCGCGCAGGCGCGTTCCGCCCCCGACCCCTCCGGAGTGGGGCGTTCGGCGCGCAACCGGCTGGTCGGCCTGGTCACCGAGGTCGTCTCGGACCGGGTGATGTCCCAGGTGGAACTGCAGTGCGGTCCGCACCGCGTGGTCTCGCTGATGAGCACCGAGGCGGTCACCGAACTGGGCCTGCAGCCGGGAGTGCTGGCGGTCGCCGTGGTCAAGTCGACCAACGTCGTGGTGGAGACACCGGGAGAGGGTTCGTGATGGTCAAGATCAGGACGTGCGCCGCGGTCGCGGTCGGGCTGCTGCTGCTCGCCTCCTGCGGGCAGTCCGGCGAGCAGGGCCGCCAGGAGCTGACCGTGCTCGCCGCCGCCTCGTTGACCGAATCGTTCGACGAGCTGGGGCAGCGCTTCGAACAGCAGCACGAGGGGGTCCGGATCCGGTTCGACTACCAGGGTTCGTCCACGTTGGCCGAGCAGATCGACCAGGGCAGGCCCGCGGATGTGTTCGCCTCCGCCGATGAGGAGAACATGGCCAAGGTCACCGAAACCGGTGCCGCGGACGGGCAGTCGCAGACCTTCGCCACCAACCGGCTCACCATCGCGGTGCCGCCGGGCAACCCCGCGGAGGTGCGCTCGCTGGCCGATCTGACCGGGGACCGCTCGGTGGTGATCTGCGAACCGGATGTGCCGTGCGGCTCGGCCACCGCCGAAGTGGCGCGTGCGGCCGGGGTCTCCATCCAGCCCGCCAGCGAGGAGAACGACGTGAAGTCCGTGCTGCAGAAGGTGATCGCCGGGGAGGCCGACGCCGGGCTGGTCTACGTCAGCGATGCGCAGGCCGCGGGTGAGGCGGTGCAGACCGTGGACTTCCCCGAGTCCGGCCGGGCGATCAACGAGTACCCGATCGTCACGCTGCGCGGCGCCCCCGAACCCGGGCTGGCCGACGAGTTCACCGAGTTCGTGCGCGGACCGGAAGGCCGGGAAGTGCTGGAGCGCAACGGATTCGGAGCGCCGTGATCACGCGGCGCCCGGTCGCGCGCCCGGCGGCGGTGCCCGCGGTGCTGCACGTGCCGGCGCTGCTCGGCCTGGCGCTGGTGGTGCTGCCGGTCGTCGGGCTGCTGGCCGAGGTGGACCCGCTGCGGCTCCCGGAACTGCTGCTGAGCTCGTCCGCGCTGGACGCGCTGCGGCTGTCGGTGCAGACGGCGCTGCTGTCCACAGCGCTGTCCCTGTTGCTCGGTGCCCCGCTGGCGCTGGTGCTGGCCCGCTCGCGCGGGCGCTGGCTGCGGGTGGTGCGCGCCCTGGTGCTGCTGCCGCTGGTGCTGCCGCCGGTGGTGGGCGGTCTCGCGCTGCTGTACCTGCTGGGCCGGACCGGGCTGCTCGGTGCTCCGCTGGCCGCGGCCGGGTGGCAGCTGCCATACACGACCACCGCCGTCGTGCTCGCCCAGACGTTCGTGGCCATGCCGTTCCTGGTGGTGGGGCTGGAAGGCGCGCTGCGCAGCGCGGGCAGCGATTTCGAGCGGGTGGCCGCCACATTGGGCGCCGGTCCGTGGGCGGCGTTCCGGCGGGTCACGGTGCCGCTGCTGGTCCCGGCGCTGGGATCGAGCCTGGTGCTCACCTTCGCCCGGGCACTGGGCGAGTTCGGCGCCACGATCACCTTCGCGGGCAGCCTGGAAGGGTCCACCCGCACGTTGCCGCTGGCGATCTACACCGCCGCGCAGTCCGATGTGGACGCGGCGGTGGCCATGTCGCTGCTGCTCGTGGTGGTGGCGCTCGTGGTGGTCGTCGTCGCGCGACCGAAGGCGGCGGAGGGGCGGCTGTGAACGGACTGCACGCCGAGATCTCGCTGCACCGCGGTGAATTCGCGCTCGACGCCGCGATCGACGTCCAGCCGGGCGAGGTGCTGGCGGTGCTCGGCCCGAACGGCGCGGGCAAGTCCACCCTGCTCGGTGCGCTGGCCGGGGACCTGCGCCCGCAACGGGGTGCGGTGCGGCTGGACGGTACCGACTGGCTGGACGTCGAGCGCGGGGTCGAACTGGTCACGCACCGCCGCCGGGTCGGGTTGTTGGCGCAGCGCGCGCTGCTGTTCCCGCACCTGTCCGTGCTGGACAACGTGGCGTTCGGACCGCGGGCCGCGGGCGTGCGCAAGGCCTCTGCGCGCACCACCGCCCGGCGCTGGCTGTCCGAAGTGGAGGCCGCCGAGCTCGCGGACCGGCGGCCGGGCGCGCTGTCCGGCGGGCAGGCGCAGCGCGTCGCGCTGGCCCGGGCGCTGGCCGCCGAGCCGCGGCTGCTGCTGCTGGACGAACCGCTGGCCGCGCTGGACGTGGACGCCGCTCCCGCGGTGCGCGGACTGCTGCACCGGGTGCTGCGCGAGCAGGCGACACCGACCGTGCTGGTCACGCACGACGTGCTGGACGCGGTGGTGCTGGCCGACCGGCTGGTCGTGCTGCAGGGCGGGCGGATCGTGGAGCAGGGCCCGACCCGGCAGGTGCTGAGCCGCCCGCAGGACCCGTTCACCGCCCGCATCGCCGGGCTCAACCTCGTCACCGGCACGGCCACGCCCGACGGCGTGCGCAGCGGCGACGTGCTGGTCACCGGGCGGGAAGCCGAACCGGTCGGTGAGCGGGAGCGGGCGGCCGCGGTCTTCGCGCCGTCGGCCGTGGCGGTGCACCCCGAGCCGCCGCGCGGCAGTCCGCGCAACGCGATCCCGGTGCGGCTGACCGGGCTGGAACCGCGCGGGGACGTGGTCCGGGTGCGCGGCGCTGCGGGGGAGGCGGCGCTGGCGGCCGACGTCACGCCCGGTGCGGTCGCCGATCTCGGTTTCGGCCCCGGTGACCGGGTCTGGTTCGTGATCAAGGCGACCGAAGTGGCCATCCACCCGGTGTCCGGTGGATCATCGGGGGCGTGAGCGAAACATCACCGTGGACGTACCTGATGGACATGGACGGCGTGCTGGTCCGCGAGGAGCACATGGTCCCCGGGGCCGACCGGTTCCTGGCGGACCTGCGCGCGAACGGCATCCCGTACCTGGTCTTCACCAACAACTCGATCTACACCCCGCGTGACCTGCGCGCACGATTGCAGGCGAGCGGTCTGGACATCCCGGAGGAGTCGATCTGGACCTCGGCGCTGGCCACCGCCCAGTTCCTGGTGCAGCAGCGGCCGGGCGGTTCCGCGTTCGTGGTCGGCGAATCCGGGCTGACCACCGCGCTGCACGAGATCGGCTACGTGCTCACCGATCGCGATCCGGACTACGTGATCCTGGGCGAGACCCGGACCTACAGCTTCGAGGCGATCACGAAGGCGATCCGCCTGGTGGAGAACGGTGCCCGGTTCATCGCCACCAACCCGGACGAGAAGGGGCCCAGCCCGGAGGGCACGCTGCCTGCGACCGGTGCGGTCGCCGCGCTGATCGAGCGGGTCACCAAGCGGGCGCCGTACTACGTGGGCAAGCCGAATCCGCTGATGATGCGCTCGGCGCTGCGCCACCTCGGCGCGCATTCGGAGAACACGCTGATGATCGGCGACCGGATGGACACCGATGTGCGCTCGGGGCTGGAGTCGGGGCTGCAGACGATCCTGGTCAAGACCGGCATCTCCGACGAGCACACCGCCGAGCTCTACCCGTACCGCCCGACGAAGGTGGTGGGGTCGGTGGCCGATCTGGTGGACCGGGTGCTGACGCCGTTCGACGCCTGACGTTCCCGGAGGCGCCCGCGCGGCACGCGCACGACGGCGCCGCGCGGCATGCGCCGGGTAGCCGCGCGGCACGCGCTAGCCGCCCCGCGCGCCCCGCGCGGCCCGCGTCAGCGGCGCAGCAGGGCGTAGGCGTCGTCGGTGTCCACGATGCGCCTCCCCATCGGCAGCAGGGAGACGGGCACCAGCTTGAAGTGCGCGATGCCCAGCGGGATCCCGATGATCGTCAGGCAGCTGGCGATGCCTGCGGTGATGTGCCCGAGGGCCAGCCACCAGCCCGCCAGCACCAGCCAGAGCAGGTTGCCGACGGTGCTCCAGCCTCCGGAGCCGGGGTCGTCGACCAGCCGGCGGCCGAACGGCCACAGTGCGAACCGGGCGGTGCGCAGCGAGGCGATGGCGAACGGGATGCCGACGACGGTGATCGCGAGCAGCAGTCCGGCGAAGGCGTAGCCCAGGGCCATGACCAGGCCGCCGAACACGAGCCAGATCAGGTTCAGCAGAAGTCGCATGATCACCAGCCTGCCAGCAACGGGGTCTAGACCCGCAGCTCGCCGTCCAGCACGGTGACCGCGCGGCCGTGCAGGCCGATGCGGTCCCCGCGCAGCACCGCGCGGACCGTGCCGCCGCGGGCGGACGCCTGCTCGCCGATCAGGACGCTGCCGTGCGCGGTCCGGTCCAGGCGCGCGGCCCACCAGGGGGCCAGCGCGCAGTGCGCGGAACCGGTCACCGGGTCCTCCGGGATGCCGACGTGCGGTGCGAAGACCCGGCTGACGAAGTCCACCTCCGGCCGGTCCGGCGCTGCGGTGAGGATCACGTCCGAACCGCCGATGCCGGTGAGCACGTGGAGTTCCGGCACCACAGCCCGCACCTGGGCGGCCGATCCGGCCAGCACGAGCAGTTTCGTGGCGCTGCGGGCCGTGGCCAGCACGTCGACACCGGGCAGCGCCTTGGCCAGCCAGTCCGGCGGCTCGGCGGGTTCCGGCGGGTCGGCGGGCAGGTCCAGTTCGATCCAGCCGTCCGGGGTGCTGCGGCAGTGGAGCACGCCGCTGGCGGTGTCGAACCGCTGCTCGCCGCCGAGCACGTGCGCCGCCGCCAGCGTGGCGTGCCCGCACAGCGGGACCTCGGCGGTCGGCGTGAACCAGCGCAGCGGTTTCGGATCGTCGCCCGGGGTCCCGGTCACGACGAACGCGGTCTCGGAGTGCTTGAACTCGGCGGCCACCGAGCGCATCCAGGCGGGTTCGGCGGGGGCGTCCAGCAGCACCACACCGGCCGGGTTGCCGCCGAACGGGTTGTCGGCGAAGGAATCCACGACGCAGGCACGCACGGTCGGCAGTATGCCCGACCCGCCCGCGCGGCGAATCCCGGCGTACCGGACCCGCCCCTTGGCGAACGGCGCTCGCGTTCGGCAGGATCTGGTGTCCTGCGTCACGTTTCCGGATCCTCGGGAGGCCGTCGTGCTGGATTCCGCCCCGCCCCTGCTCAGCTACTCGTCCGGGACGTCCGAGGTCGGACTGCTCGGCGACACGATCGGCGCGAACCTGGACCGCATCGCGGCGCGGTTCGCCGAGCGGGATGCGCTGGTCGAGTGCGCCACCGGGCGCCGGTGGACCTACCGGGAGCTGCTGGCCGAGGTGGACGCGCTGGCGATCGGGCTGTTGGACGCGGGCATCGGCAAGGGGGACCGGGTCGGCATCTGGGCCCCGAACAGGGCCGAGTGGACGCTGGTGCAGTACGCGACGGCCAAGATCGGCGCGGTGCTGGTGAACATCAACCCGGCCTACCGGGTGCACGAGCTGGAGTTCGTGCTGCAGCAGGCCGGGATCCGGCTGCTCGTGGCCGCGCGGGAGCACAAGGGCAGCGATTACGCGGACATGGTCGAGCAGGTGCGCGACCGCTGCCCGCAGCTGGAGCGCGCGGTGTTCCTGGACGGCGCCGAGTGGCAGGAGCTGCCGCGCCCGGAGGGCGACCGGGGCAGGCTGGTCGCGGCTGGCGCGGAGCTGACCGCGGACGACCCGATCAACATCCAGTACACCTCGGGCACGACCGGCTTCCCGAAGGGCGCGACGCTGTCGCACCACAACATCCTGAACAACGGGTTCTTCGTCGGTGAGCTGTGCGGGTACACCGAGCAGGACCGGGTGTGCATCCCGGTGCCCTTCTACCACTGCTTCGGGATGGTGATGGGCAACCTGGCCTGCACCAGCCACGGCGCGGCGATGGTGATCCCGGCGGAGGGCTTCGACCCGGCCGCGTCGCTGCGGGCGGTGCAGGACGAGCGGTGCACCGCGCTGTACGGGGTGCCGACGATGTTCATCGCCGAGCTGGACCTGCCCGGGTTCGCCGATTACGAGCTGTCCTCGCTGCGCACCGGGATCATGGCGGGCTCCACCTGCCCGGTGGAGGTGATGAAGCAGGTCATCGACCGGATGGGCATGACCGAGGTCGCGATCTGCTACGGGATGACCGAGACCAGCCCGGTGTCCACGCAGACCCGCGCGGACGATTCGCTGCAGCGCCGGGTGAGCACGGTCGGCCGGGTCGGACCGCACCTGGAGATCAAGATCGTCGATCCGGAGACGGGGCTGGTGCTGCCGCGCGGGCAGCAGGGCGAGCTGTGCACCCGCGGGTACTCGGTGATGCTCGGCTACTGGCGGGAGCCGGAGCGCACGGCGGAGGTGCTGGACGCGGCACGCTGGATGCACACCGGAGACCTGGCGGAGATGGACGAGGACGGCTACGTCAGCGTCACCGGTCGGATCAAGGACATGGTGATCCGCGGTGGGGAGAACGTCTACCCGCGCGAGGTCGAGGAGTTCCTGCACACCCACCCGGACGTGCTGGACGCGCAGGTCATCGGCGTTCCGGACGAGCGCTACGGCGAGGAGCTGATGGCCTGGATCCGGTTGCACGAGGGTGCCGAGGAGCTGACCGCGGAGCGGGTGCGCGAGTTCTGCGCGGGCAAGCTGGCGCACTACAAGATCCCGCGCTACGTGCACGTGGTCGACGAGTTCCCGATGACGGTCACCGGCAAGATCCGCAAGGTCCAGATGCGCGAAGAAGCCAAGTCGCTGCTCGGGCTGGGCTGAGCGGGCAGTGCCGGCCCTGTCGCGGGTGTTCGAGCGCTGCAGGCGCAGGCGCTTCCCGAGTCCGACACGTCGGCGTTGCTCGCCGGTCCGCGGCGAACTTCGCCGCGTTCCTCCGGGCGGTGCGCGACGACCGGTTCTCCACCGCGCGCGCAAGAGCTCCGCCCACGAGGCGGAGCTCCTGCGCGGGGTTCGTCAGACTGCGCTGAGCTTGGCGAACTCCGCTTGGTCCTCGGCGTTGAACCGCTCCTCCAGGTGTTCCGGTTCGGCGTCCACGTCGATCTTGTGCAGCGGGACGCCGCGCGCGCTGGAGATCGCGCCGAGCCTGCGCCCGGCGCGGTCCGAGGCGTAGGCGGTGAGCTCGTCCTTGTCCAGCTCGAACGGCAGCACCTCGGGGGCGTCGGCGGGTTTCCACTGGACCGAGGCGACGACCTGCGGCAGCAGCCGGTCCATCTGGTCCTGCACCACTTCCCAATTGCTCTCGTCGGCGGCAACGTGCCTGCGGCAGGTGAACGTGCCCCAGGCCATGTGCCTGCGCTCATCGTCGCCGATGCGGCGCACCACCTCCTGCATGCCGGGCAGGATGCCGCGGCGCACGCAGATCTTGTTCCACGCGTAGTAGCCGGTCAGCGCCAGGCTGCCCTCGACCACGTGGTTGTAGGTCACCGACGCCCGCACCTGGTTCTCCGGGCTCGGGTCGTCGTGCAGCGCGTGCAGCGATTCGGGCAGCGCCTCGTAGAAGATCGCCCGGTAGCCGGCGTTGTCCTGCACGTAGTCGTGCAGGTCCTCGGTGATGCCGACCGCGTCCATCCACAGCCGGAAGACCTGCGTGTGCTTGGCTTCCTCGAACGTGAACTGGGTCAGGTACATCTCGTCGCCGAACCGGCCCTCGTCGGCCATGGCGGCCAGGAACGGCTGCAGGTCCTGGGTGACGGCCTCCTCGCCAGCGATGAACTGCGCGCAGAGCCCGGCGACGCTGCGCTTCTCGTCCTCGGTCAGCGCGGCCCAGTCCTCGGCGTCGCGGGTGAAGTCGATGTCGGTCGGGTTCCAGAACTTGGCGTTGCCCTTGCTGAACAGCCGCAGCGGCAGTGATTCCCAGTTCAGGCCGCTGGCCCGCAGGGAGTGGAAGCCGTCGCGGTGCGCGGGGTGCGTGGTGGTCATGACCTGCTCCAGCCAGCCGGAGATGTGAGGTGTCTTACTCCACATATTCGATACTGCCCAGTTTCGCGTCAAGGAGCCACCGGACGTGCACTGAAAGTGAACGCCGTTCATGTCGTGCGGTTAGCCTGTGCCCGTGCTGCAGCGATCCGGCGACGGTCCGACCGTCGGCTTCGACCTGGACATGACACTCATCGACCCGCGCGCGGGCATGGTGCGCGCGTTCGACGCGCTCAACGACGCGTTCGGGCTGGACCTGGACGGCGAGCACTTCGCCGCGAACCTCGGTCCGCCGCTGCCGGACGTGCTGCGCGGCTACGGGTTCGACGAGCAGCTCGTCGCGCGGTTGGTCGCGCACTTCCGGGAGATCTACCCGCAGGTGGTGGTCCCGGCGACCGAACCGCTTCCCGGCGCGGCCGAATCGCTGGCCGCGGTGCGCGCCGCGGGCGGCCGCGCCCTGGTGATCACCGGCAAGTACGAGGCCAACGCCGCCCTGCACCTGCGCGCCCTGGGCTGGGACGTGGACCGGCTGGCCGGGGACGTGTTCGCTGCCGCCAAGGGCGAGGTGCTGCGCGCGGAACGGGCCGCGGTCTACGTCGGCGACCACCTCGGCGACCTCATCGCCGCCGACACCGCCGGAGCGACCGGTGTCGGGGTGGCCACCGGACCGTACGGAGCGGAAGCGCTGCGCGTCGCCGGAGCCGAGAGCGCGCTACCCGACTTGACCGGCTTCCCGGAGTGGTTGCGCGAGTACTGCGCCCGCACGCGCGCCTGAGGGCGGTCCGTCAGCTCCGCCCGCGGCGGCTGCGCAGCCCGGTGGCCAGCACGCCGAAGAGCAGTCCCGCCGGGCAGAGCAGCGTCAGCAGGTTCAGCCAGACCGGCAGGTTCTCGTACCCGGCCGCGAACAGCCCGAAGACCGCCGCGATCGCCAGCAGCCCGATCCCGAACAGGGCCAGGGAGAGCCCCAGCACGACGGACCCGGAGTTCGACCTCGCCATGCCCGGCAGCCTAGGTGCGCACTGGTCCGCTCGGCGCAGCGGGTCTCGCCCGACGAGGCCGGGTGGTCGCGGACCAACACCGGGTATCCTTGAGGTGACGCGTCCCGGGCGCGCCCAACAGCGCGGCGTGATCGGGGCGCTTTCGTCGTGCCGGGGCGGGCGCTCCGGAGCGGTGGAGCAGGCCCGGTGCTGGACCGACCCAGTGCCGGCAGACGCAGCGACGGCCGCGGGCCGGTGACGACAGGGAACGGTGAGCGCAGTGCCGACCGGCAAGGTCAAGTGGTTCGACGCGGAGAAGGGCTTCGGCTTCCTCACCCAGGACGGTGGGGAGGACGTCTACGTGCGCGCCTCGGCCCTTCCGTCCGGTGTCGACGCGCTGAAGACCGGCCAGCGGGTCGATTTCGACATGGCGCAGGGGCGCCGCGGTCCGCAGGCGCTCAAGGTCGAACTGCTGGATCCGCTGCCCTCGGTGGCCGAGGCGAAGCGGCGCTCCCCGGACGAGCTGCACGGCATGGTCGACGACATGATCAAGCTGCTGGAGCTCAAGGCGCTGCCGGAGCTGCAGCGCGGCAAGTACCCGGACCGCAAGACGTCCAAGCGCATCGGCGAGGTCGTGCGCGCGGTCGCGCGCGAGCTGGATCCGGGCGGCGGCAGCTGACCGGGATCACCGGCGCACGTCGAGCAGCCAGCTCCCGGAGATGCCGAAGTCGACGCCTCCCTCGACGCCGGGGGTGAGCACCGCGCCGAACTGCTGCACCTCGACGTGGTCGAGCTGCTCGGCGTCCGGGGGCAGGTGCAGCGTGTAGGCGTGCCGGTCGCCCGGGGCGAACACGGCGCTGCGGCTGTCCAGCTGCTCGCCCTCCGCGGTGCGGTACAGGAACACGACCTGCCAGGGCGTGTCCGAAACCTCGGCGGGCACCGAGATCTGCACCGGCTCGCCCGGCGGGACGCGCAGCTCCCCGACCGGGTCCTCCGGCGGTTCGGCGCAGTCCTGGCCGGTCGCGTCGCAGTACTGCGCCGGGTCCAGCCGGACCGAATCGCCGTGCGCGTAGAAGGTGACTTGCGGTTCGTGCGGGGCCGAGCACCCGGCGAGCCCGAGGGTCGCCGCGGCAGCCAGCAGCTTCAGTCCACGATGCACGGTAGTCAGCCTACGTCCCGGGCCCGCCCGCGCCGGAGCCGGTCGCCGTCGGGGCCGGTCAGGCCGGTGCGAACCGGACCCGGAACGTCGACGGCCAGTACTTGCCGGTCAGCAGGAACTCGTCGGTGCCCGGGACCGCGGCGATGCCGTTGAGCACGTCGGCGGCGTCGCGCTCGTGCTCCGGGAGGAGCCCGGACGCATCGACGACCGCGGTGACGGCACCGGATTCCGGATCGATCCGAACGATCTGCTCGCTGCCCCAGATGTTGGCCCACACCTGGCCGTGCGCGCACTCCAGCTCGTTGAGCTGCTGGACCGGTTCGCCCTCCGCCGTGACCTGCACCCGGTCCTGCTCGGCGAACGTCTCCGGATCGCGGAAGGTCAGCTCGTCGCCGCCGTCGCTCATCACCAGCCGCCCGTCGCCGTGGCACAGGCCCCAGCCCTCGCCGGAGTACTCCACCCGGCGCAGTTCGCGCAGGCTGTGCCGGTCCCGCTCGATCGCGACCCCTTCCTGCCAGGTGAGCTGCCAGATACGGTCACCGCGGACGGTGATCCCCTCGCCGAAGAGGTCCGCGGGCAGCCGGTCCTCGCGAAGCACCTCGCCGGTGCCGGGGTCGGCGGCCCGCATCGCGGAACCGCCGTAGGTGCCGGTGCCCTCGTAGAGGACGCCGTCCGCGATCTCCAGGCCCTGAGTGAACGAGGAGCGGTCGTGGCCGAGCACGTTGATCACCTCCGCTCGAAGGTGTGGCAGGCTGCCCGCGTGCCCAACGCCCTGATCGGTCTGCTCGCGGTCCTGCTCGCCGTGCTGCTGCGCTGGTACTGGCGCAGAGCACGCGGTGACGGCGAGCAGTGCGCCCAGCAGCGCACCGAGCAGCACGGTCGTGCGCTGACCACGCCGGATCGGATGTCGTCGCACCCCGAAAGCTTGACACGGGCGACGGCACCGGCGACCGCGTACGGCACAATCGAGCGCGTGACGCCGATGCCTGCTCCGATGACCAGCCCAGGCGCGGGTGGCCCGTTCGCCGAAGCGGGGCAGCCCGGGCCCGCACCCAGCAACCCGGAGCTCGCCGACGCGGTGGCGGTCGCCCGGGCCGCCGCCGAGCAGGAGGCGCAGCCGGTCGGGGAACCCATCGGTTCCTCGGGCCGCACCTCCGGTGCCGACGCCGATGCGGCGGTGGGCGCGCACGCCGGTACCGAGCCGGAAGGCCCGGACGCCGTGACGCACTTCTTCGAGTCGCACTACCCCGGTTACGTCGGTTGGCGCTGGGCGGTGACCGTGGCCAGCTCCGGCCCGGGCGCCGAGATCACCGTCAGCGAGGTCGTGCTGCTGCCCGGCCCGGACGCGCTGACCGCCCCGCAGTGGGTGCCGTGGAGCGACCGGGTCCGCCCCGAGGACATGAGCGCGGGCGATCTGCTGCCCGCCGCCGACGACGACCACCGCCTGGTCCCCGGCTACCTGGCCGGCAGTGACGAGCAGGAGCAGGAGGTCGCCTGGGAACTCGGCTTCGGCCGGGAGCGGGTGCTCAGCTTCGAGGGCAAGCTGGAGGCCGCCGACCGCTGGTTCGGTGGGGACTTCGGGCCGGGTTCCGAGATGGCCCGGATGGCGCCCGCGGCCTGCAGCACCTGCGGTTTCTTCCTGCAGCTGGCCGGTTCGATGGGCGGGGAGTTCGGGGTCTGCGCGAACGGGGTCTCGCCCGCCGATGGCCGGGTGGTCAGCGTCGAGTTCGGCTGCGGCGCGCATTCGCAGACCGAGGTGGACACCTCGTCGACCGTGCCGGTGGCCGAGGTCGTCTACGACGACACCACGCTGGACTTCGAGACGCGCGGGTGACCGAGCCGGACCCGTTCGACGCGGCCGGGTTGCGCCGGTCGGTGCTGCGGGCCTGGCAGGAGTCGCCCACCCGGTTCCGCGAGGACGTCAACGCCGAGCAGGACCTGCGCCGCGGCGGCTACCGGGACCGGCTGGCCGTCGAGCTCGCGCAGAACGCCGCGGACGCGGCCGGCGCGGACGGTGTGCTGCAGGTCCGGACCGAGGACGGTCAGCTGCGGGTGGCCAACACGGGTGCCCCGCTGACCGCGGCCGGCGTGGCCGCGCTGTCCTCGCTGCGCGCTTCGGCGAAGCGGGACGGCACTTCGGTCGGCCGGTTCGGCGTCGGGTTCGCCGCGGTGCTGGCCGTGTCCGACGATCCCGCCGTGCTGTCCACCGGTGGCGGCGTGCGGTTCTCCGCGCGGTGGACCGAGCAGGAGGCGGCGCAGCTGCCCGGGCCCGCCGCGGACGAGTCCGCCGGGGGAGCGGTGCCGGTGCTGCGGCTGCCCTGGCCGGACGAGCAGCAGCCGCCCGCGGGGTTCGCGACCGAGGTCCGGCTGCCGCTGCGCGCCGGGATCGAACCGGACGAGGTCCTGGCCGAGTTCGCCGAACAGGCCGCTGACCTGCTGCTGGCGCTGCCCGCGCTGCGCGAGATCCGGGTCGGCGCGGAGAGCTGGACGCGCAGCGACGACGGTTCGGACCGGGTCGCGGTGCACGGGCCGTCCGGCAGCAGGCGCTGGCTGGTGCACCGCGAATCGGGTGCGCTGGCCGAGGGCGTGCTGGCCGAGCTGGTCCCGGAGAGCGGGCACGCGCACTGGCGGGTGTGCTGGGCGCTGCCGCTGGGCCCGGGCGGTGAGCCGGAGCCGGGCGGTCCCGACGTGCTGCACGCGCCCACGCCGACCGAGGAGCGGTTGTCCCTGCCGGCCCGGCTGCTGGCCACCGTGCCGCTGGAGCCGGACCGGCGGCGCGTGGCGGCGGTCCCGGCCACCGATGCGGTGCTCACGCACGCGGCCGAGTGCTACCCGCAGCTGGTCGGCAAGCTGCCCGCCGAGCAGCGCACCTCCCTGGTGCCGCTGCCCGGGTTCCCGTTGTCCGATGTGGACGACAAGCTGCGCCAGGCGGTCGGCGACCGGCTGCGCGTGGTGTCCTGGCTGCCGCGTGCGGCGGGCGGCGCGGTCGATCCGGTGGAGGCCCGGGTGCTGGACCCGGTGTCCCCGGACCTGGTCGAGCTGCTGGCCGACGTGGTCGACGGGCTGCTGCCCGCCGAGTTCTCCGAACCGCGGCACCGCGCCGCGCTGCAGGCGCTGGAGGTGCCCCGGCTCGACCTGGCCGATGTGGTCGCGGCGGTGTCCGGGCTGCGGCGGGATCCGGACTGGTGGCACCGGCTGTACGCGGGGCTGGAGCCGATCGAGGCCGCCGATCCGCACGCGCGCGAGGAGTTCACTGCGCTGCCGGTTCCGCTGGCTGACGGCCGCACGGTCAGCGGTGTGCCCGGGGTCCTGCTGTGCCGGCCGGACGACCCGGCCACCGCGCTATCCGAACTGGACGTGTCCGGGCTGCGCATCGCGCACCCGGCGGCCACGCACCCGCTGCTGGAGCGGCTCGGTGCGCATCCGGCGGGCGCGCACGAACTGCTCGACGCGCCCGCGCTGGCCGACGCGGTGCGCAGCAGCGCCGCCGACGCGCACGCCGGGATGGACGTGCGCCCGCTGGCCCGCGCGGTGCTGCGGCTGGTCACCCGGGGCAGCGCGCCGGAGTGGCTCGGTGCGCTGGCGCTGCCCGCCACCGGCGGATCGGCGCGGCGGGCCGACGAGCTGGTGCTGCCCGGGTCCGAGTTGCTGCAGGTGCTGGATACGGCCGAGGTCGGTCCGGACGGTGCGCTGGGCGTGCTCGACCCCGAGTTCGCCGCCGAGCACGACGCGGAACTGCTGCGCGCGGTGGGCGTGTTGGACGGGTTCGCGGTGCACGTCGAGGAGGAACCCACCGCTGCGGACGAGGACTTCCCCGGCGCGCGGCAGTGGTGGGCCGAGCGGGTCGCCGCGGATCCGGACGGCGCCGTGCCGGGCCGGTTCACCGCGCTGCGCGATCTCGACCTGGTCGCCGATGACTGCTGGCCGGCGGCGTTGCGGCTGATCAGCCGCGATCCGGACGGTTGGCGGGCGCTGCGCGAACCCGGCGGCTATCCATCCTGGTGGATCGCGCGGTTCGCCCTGCTGGCCGGGCACCCGCCGGCGCACTGGCGGCTGCCCGGCGCCGCCGAACCGGAGGGACTGCACGATCCGGTGCCCGAGCTGGGCCTGGACGAGCAGGTGTTGCGCGCGGCGGGCGTGCGCGAGCGGCTGTCGGTCGGCGGGACCGCGGACGCGGCCGATCTGCTGTCCCGGCTAGGCGACCGGGATCGCGAGGTGCCCGCGGGCACTGCGCTGCGCGCGCACCGGGTGCTGGCCGAGGCCGTGGCGGGCGGAGCGGTGGATCCCGCCGAGGTCGATCCGCCGCAGCTGGTGCGCTCGCTGACCGGGGCGGTCGTGCCGGCCGAACGCGCGGTGGTGCTGGACGAGCCGTGGATGCTCGGGGTGCTGGAATCGGCGTTCGTCGTCGCGGGCGGTGGTCCGGAGGACACCGACCCGGAGGCGCTGGCCGAACTGCTGGACCTGCCGCTGGCGTCGGAGGAGGACGTGCCGGCCGTGCCGGATACCGGCAGCGCCCGGCCGTGGCGGGACGTGGCACGGGTGCCCGCCGCGGCGCGGCTGCTGGGCATCACCGTCCCGGATGGGCAGGTCGTGCTGCACGAGGAGCTGCACCTGCAGCTGCGCTCCGGTGCGCAGCGGGTGCACTGGTGGGTGGAACCGGACGGCCGGGTGCACGCCGAGCGGACGCCGGACGGTCTGGCCCGCGCCCTGGCGTGGGCGGTGCAGCGCTGGTCGGAGCGGTTCGCGCTGGCGGCGCTGCTGGCCGATCCCGGTGCGCCGACACTGCTGCGCTGAGCGGCCCGGCCGGCCGGCGAAACCGCGTCAGCCGGCGAAACCTGGTCAGCCGGCGAAACCTGGTCAGCCGTCCAATCCGGACAGGCCCTGCCAGGAGCCGCGCGAGCCGCGGCGGGCGGCCGAACGCTGCCACCGGAAGACACCGAAGCCGATGACGCCCAACCCGGTTCCGGCGGCCGAGGTCCAGAACTGGATACTCCACTGGCCACCGGCGGCGGCATCGACGCCGAACCAGACGGCACCGGCGGTCCACAGCAGCGTTCCGGCCAGCACCACGGGGGTGGGGTCGATGAGCTTGTGCGGCAACCGGGGGACGTGCCGGTGCTCCGGCGCGGCGGGGGTGGATTCGCTGCCTTCTGCCACGTCGGGCAGGCTACGCCGGGGAGTGTCGGGCGCGCGCGGACACCCGCCGCGCCACGGGTCGTGATGGGAAGCGCTGCATGACGGACAGTTCGACCGACGGGAACAAGTCGGTCCTGGATCGCTATTTCAAGATCTCCGAGCGCGGGTCCAGCATGTCCCGCGAAGTCCGCGGGGGCGTGGTCAGCTTCGTGACGCTGGCCTACATCATCGTGCTCAACCCGCTGATCCTGGGCAGCTACTCGCCGGACGACGCCGGCGCCAAGACCGACGTGCTGGGCAACATCCTGCCGGTCTCCCAGGTGGCGGCGTCCACCGCGCTGGTCGCGGGCGCGATGACGATCCTGTTCGGACTGGTCGCGAACTTCCCGTTCGCCATCGCCGCGGGCCTGGGCATCAACACCCTGCTGGCGGTCACCATCGCACCCCAGGTGACCTGGCCGGAGGCGATGGGCCTGGTGGTCGTGGACGGGATCGTCATCCTGGTCCTGGTCGCCACCGGATTCCGCACCGCGGTGTTCAACGCGGTCCCGCCCTCGCTCAAGGCGGCGATCGCGGTCGGCATCGGCTTCTTCATCACCATGGTCGGCATGGTCGACTCCGGGTTCGTCCGGCGGCTGCCGGACGAGGCGGACACCACCGTTCCGGTCGGCCTGGGCATCGACGGGTCGATCGCGTCCTGGCCGACGGCGGTGTTCGTGCTCGGGGTGCTGCTGACCGCGGTGCTCATGGTGCGCAGGGTCAAGGGCGCGATCCTGATCAGCGTCGCGGTGACCACGGTGCTGTCCATCGTGCTGGAGGCGGTGTTCCGCGCCGGGCCGTCCAGCGACACCAATCCGCAGGGCTGGAGCCTGGGCTACCCGGCGCTGCCGGAGCAGATCGCCGGGCTGCCGGACCTGTCGCTGGTCGGCGACATCTCGTTCGGCGCCTGGACCCGGTTGCCCGCGCTGGCCGCGGCGATGCTGGTGTTCACCCTGGTGCTGGCCAACTTCTTCGACGCGATGGGCACGATCACCGGCCTGGGCAAGGAGGCGGGTCTCGCCGACAAGGACGGCAACCTCCCCGGGGTGGGCAAGGCGCTGGCCGTGGAAGGCGTGGGCGCGGTGGCGGGCGGTGCCGGTTCGGCGAGCTCGAACACGGTGTTCGTGGAGTCGGCGTCCGGGATCGCGGAGGGCGCGCGGACGGGTTTCGCGAACATCGTCACCGGGCTGCTGTTCCTGGCCGCCATGTTCTTCACGCCGCTCTACGAGGTCATCCCGGTGGAGGCGGCCGCACCGGCGCTGGTCGTGGTCGGCGCGATGATGATCGCGCAGGTCAAGCAGATCGACCTGGCCGACCTGAGCACGGCGCTGCCCGCGTTCCTGACCATCGTGGTCATGCCGTTCACCTACTCGATCGCCAACGGCATCGGCGCCGGGTTCATCGCCTACGTGGTGATGCGCTCCGCGACCGGCCGGATCCGCGAGGTGCACCCGCTGATGTGGGTGGTCGCCGCGGCATTCGTCGTCTACTTCGCGACCGAACCGATCAGCGCCCTGCTCGGAATCTGACCGGTCCCGCCGGGGCTGGGCCGCTCGGGTGGTGGGCACCCGTCCGAGCGGAGGTGCGGTGCGTGGCCGTTCGTCGGCACAGCGGGCCGCCGGGTGCGGGCATCATCGGGAAGATCACTGATCGCCGCCCGTCGACCGGGGTGATCAATATGTCCGGTTTCCCGAGGTAGTTTGGTAGACTAACGACGTGTCTGACATCATTGAGCGCGAGCGCACCCTGGCCACCAGGCTGCGGCTCGCGGTCGTCCGGCTGAACCGGCGGTTGCGGGCGCAGGGCGGCGATTCGAAGATCACGCTGTCCCAGTTGTCAGCGATGTCCTGCCTGCATCGCTCCGGCGCGCTGACCCCGGGGGAGCTGGCCGCGAAGGAAGGCGTGCAGCCGCCGTCCATGACGCGGGTCATCGGCTTCCTGGAGGACGCGGGGCTGATGCACCGCAGGTCGCATCCCACCGACGGCAGGCAGGCCATCGTGGAGCTCACCGAAGCCGGCCAGGCCCGCATCGACGAGGAGGTCTCGGTGCGCGAGCGGTGGCTGGACCAGCAACTGCTGGACCTGTCGGAGGAGGAGCGTGCAACCCTGTCCGAGGCCGCGGAGATCATCCAGCGCCTCGCGAGCCGGTGAGCTGACCACGCCCGCGCGCGAGCCGCGCCGTGGCTGACCGGTCGCGAGCCGGGGCCGATCCTGCGGATGCGCCGCGCGGCGGGATGTTCCGGTCGCTGCGCGAGTACAACTACCGGCTCTACGCCGCGGGCCAGGTCGTTTCGCTCACCGGCACCTGGATGCAGCGGGCCGCCCAGGACTGGCTGGTGCTGGAGCTGTCCGGCGGTTCCCCGGTGGCGCTCGGCTACGCGGTCGCGCTGCAGTTCCTGCCCACCCTGGTGCTGACCCTGTGGGCCGGTGTGATCGCCGACCGGTTCGACAAGCGCCGGCTGCTGGTGCTCACCCAGACCGCGCTGGGTGCCTGCGGTCTGCTGCTGGGCCTGCTGGACGTGTCCGGCGCGGCCGAGCTCTGGCACGTCTACCTGCTGTGCCTGGTGCTCGGCTGCTTCTCCGCGGTGGACGCGCCGGTGCGGCAGTCGTTCGTCGTCGAGATGGTCGGGCCCGCGCAGCTGACCAACGCCGTCGCGCTGAACTCGATGACGTTCAACCTCGCGCGGGTGGTCGGCCCGGCGCTGTCCGGCGGACTGATCACCGTGATCGGCACCGGGTGGGTGTTCCTGCTCAACGGCGCCAGCTCGGCGGCGGTGGTCGCCGGACTGCTGCTGATGCGCACCGCCGATCTGCGCCGCGCGGACCCGGCTGCCGCGGAACCCGGGCAGTTGCGCGCCGGGCTGCGCTACGTGCGCGGGCGGCCGGACCTGATCGTGGTCATGGTCCTGGTGTTCTGCATCGGGACGTTCGGGATGAACTTCGAGAACACGTTCGCGGTGATCGCGCGCAACGTGTTCGGCCGCGACGCCGACGGGTACGGCCTGCTGATCACCGCGCTGGCGGTCGGCACGCTGTCCGGGGCCGCGCTGGCCGCCCGGCGCAGCGCGGGCAGCGGGTCGCGGATGCGGCTGATGCTGGTGGGTGCGGTGTCCTTCGGTGCGCTGCTCTCGCTCGCCTCGTTGATGCCGACCTACGAGCTGTTCGCCGCCGCGCTCGTCCCGGTGGGCATCGCGGTGATGACCTTCACGACCAGTGCCAACTCGACGGTGCAGTTGGCGGTGGAGCCGACGATGCGCGGCCGGGTCATGGGGCTCTACATGCTGCTGTTCATGGGCGGGAAACCGCTGGGCGGGTTGGCTTCCGGGTGGCTGGCCGATGTGCTCGGCCCGCGTTCCCCGTTGCTGCTGGGCGGATTGCTGTCCTTGGCGGGCGGGCTGCTCGCGGTGTGGTGGCTCGCGCGCCGACGCCGCGAAGATCGGGGGTTGCTGAGTGCGGGAGGTTAGGCTAACCTAAATCATGTCCGCTTCGTGGTGGGAGCGGCAGTCAGTTCGGGAACAGACTGGGCCCCGGCCTCCTTCGGGAGACCGGGGCCCAGTCGCGTTCGGGGCCGGGAACTCCCGCGCCGATCCGGTTGTCCACACCCTGTGGACAGTCGGTCTTCTTGTGGATAACTCGGTGGAGTGGCGGGTCCGGAAGCACTTCGGGGCCCTCCGCGCGGAGGGCCCCGAAGCGTTCGGCAGTGGGCTTGTCGGAGCACTCACCACCGAGGTTCTCGTGTCACCGGCGGGTCGTCGCCGATGCGCGGGTCAGGGAGTCGGCAGCCGCAACCCGTTCTGGCCGGCCCGGGCGTCGGCGAACCGGCGGCCGACCTCGGCCCAGTTCACGACGTTCCACAGCTGCTTGACGTAATCGGCCTTCACGTTCTTGTACTGCAGGTAGTAGGCGTGCTCCCAGATGTCGAACACCAGCAGCGGCGTCGTGGCGATCGACAGGTTCGAGTGGTGGTCGCGCAGCTGCTGGGTGATCAGCCGCTGGCCGACCGGGTCCCACGCGAGCACGCCCCAGCCGTTGCCCTGGATCGTGGTGGACACCGCCTCCATCTGCGCCCGGAAGGCGTCGAACGAGCCGAAGTCCTGGTCGATCGCGGCGGCCAGCTCGCCGGTGGGCTTGTCGCCGCCGTCCGGGCTCAGGATCTTCCACCAGACCAGGTGCAGCGAATGCCCGGCCAGGTTGAACGCGAGCGTGGTCTCCAGGCCGACGATCGAGGAGAAGTCGCCCTTGTCCCGGGCCTCCGCGATCTTGTCCACGGTGTCGTTGGCGCCCTTGACGTACGTGGCGTGGTGCTTGCTGTGGTGCAGCTCGTTGATCTCGCCGCTGATCGCAGGTTCCAGCGCCGCGTAGTCGTAGTCCAACTCCGGCAGCACGTACTGCGCCATGGGGGTTCCCTTCTTCCGATGTTCGCGAGGGGGTCGGGCGGCTCGCCGACGCCCACCGGCAGCCGAGTGACTGCGGGGCGAGTCGCACCCGGCGCCGGGTCGAGGCCGAACCCGTTCAGTCCCTTGTCGTCATCCTCTATCTGTTGCCAGACTTTTGCAAATACCCTGGCGTGGCGTTCGGTGGGCGGCTGCGAGGGATAGATCTCATCCGCCCCGCGTCCGGGCGGTGCGGGCAGCGCCTATGACCTGCTTCGATGCGCTGGCGTTCGGCTGCTGCGGCCGGTTGACCGCCGCATCGGGCTGCGGCAGCATCGGCGCGACCTCGTCGAGCAGGGGAAGCCGGTCGAACTCCGGCGCTGACCCGCAACGGTGGGCCGCGGTATACGCGGCGAGCCCGATCGCCTGCTCGCGAGGAGGCTCCACGAACCGCCGCGGACTGCGGGCAGGGCCTGCGGCACCGCGCGGCGCCGCCGGTCCGGCCGGTCCGCGGCCCGGCGGAAGGCACCATGCGCAGCACACCGGTCCTGCTCCTGATCCCGCTCCTGCTGGCCGGTTGCGCCGGCCCGCCGCAGCCGCCGCCGGACGGGACGCGGGTGGCCAACTGCGGCACCGAGCAGATCATCGAACGCGCACCGCAGCGGGTGGTCAGCCTCAACCAGCACGCCACCGAATTGCTGCTCGCGCTGGGACTGGGCGACCGCCTCGTCGGCACCGCCTACCCGGACGACCACGAACCGCCGGAGCAGGTCGCCGAGCAGTACCGGCGCGTGCCGCTGCTGGCCGAGAAGTACCCCTCGTTCGAACAGGTCCTGGCCGCCGATCCGGACCTGGTGGTGGGCGGGTACGCGAGCGCGTTCGACGACACCCGGGGCGCGGGACGGCAGGCGCTGGCCGACAGCGGGATCCCCACGCTGCTGCTGTCCGAATCCTGCGCCGACGGGCCCGCGGGCATGGACACGCTGCTGGCCGACATCCGGCTGTTCGGCGAGGTCCTCGACCTGGGCGCGGAGGCCGAGCGGCTGGCCGCGCAGATCACCGGCCGGGTGCGCGCGGTCGAGCAGCGGATCGCCGGGCGCGAGCCGGTCGACGTGTTCGTCTACGACTCCGGCGAGCCAGCCGCGATGACCCTCGGCCGGGACGGGGTCGGCAACGATGCGCTGCGCCGAGCGGGCGGTGCCAACGTGTTCGGCGATGTGCCCGGCGGGTTCCCCGACGTCAGCTGGGAGCAGGTCGCGGCCCGCGAGCCGGCGGCGATCGTGCTGGTCGACTACCTCGGCGCCCCGGTCGGCACCAAGCGCGACCACCTGCGCGGGCACCCGCTGGTCGGCCGGACGCCCGCGGCGCGCGCCGACCGGTTCAGCACCATCCCGCTGGTCGAGCTCACCGAGGGCATCCGGTTCCCGGACGCGGTGGAGCGGCTGGCCGCGGACCTGCACGGCGCATGAGGCGGGCGAGGACGTCCGCGGTGCACGCGGTGCTGCTCGTCGCGCTCGTCGCCGCGGTCGGTCTCGCGGTCTCGCTGGGTTCGGTGCCCGTTCCCGTCGACCAGGTGGGTCGGATCCTGCTCGACCCCCTGCTGTTCTGGACCGGTCCGGCCGAGAGCCCCGGGCTCGCGGCGATCGTGTGGGAGTCCCGGATGCCGCGGGTGGCGGCGGCGCTGGTCGTGGGGGCCTCGCTGGCGCTGGCCGGCGGGGTCGCGCAGCTGGTGACCGCCAACCCGATGGCCGATCCGTACCTGCTCGGGGTGTCCCAGGGTGCCGGCCTGGCGGTGTCGGTGCTGGTGGTGTTCGGCGTCGGCGCGGGCCTGCTGGGCGCGGCGACCCAGCCGGTGGCCGCGTTCCTCGGCGGACTGGCCGCGCTGCTGGCGGTGCTGCTGGTGACCGGGCGCTCCGGTTCGGCGACGAAGCTCGTGCTGGGCGGGCTGGCGGTCGGCCAGGTGGCGTCTGCGCTGACCTCGCTGGTGCTGCACACGAGTCCGTCCGGCGACCACGCGGTGCAGGTGCTGTTCTGGATCACCGGTGGACTCGGTGCGGTGCGCTGGGAGTCGCTGGCCTTCCCCGCCGCTGCGCTCGGTGTTGGTGCGCTGGCCGCGCTGGTGACCGCCCGCCGGCTGAACGTGCTGCGTTCCGGCGACGACGCCGCGGCCGCGCTGGGCGTGGATCCGCGGGTGCTGCGCACCCTGGCGCTCGTCGGGATTTCGCTGCTGGCCGGGACTTCGGTCGCCGTCGCGGGCGGGATCGGCTTCGTCGGGCTGCTGGTGCCGCACGCCGCCGCCTTCCTGGTCGGCTCCGAAGCGCGCCGCATGCTGTCCGTCTCGGCGCTGCTCGGTGCGGTGTTCCTGGTGGTGGCGGATCTGGTGGCCCGGCTCGCGGTGGCTCCGTCCGAACTACCGGTGGGCGTGCTGACCGCGCTGGTGGGCGGGCCGCTGTTCCTGTCCATGCTCTGGCGGAGGAGGAGCGTCGGATGAGCGTGCGGATCCGCGGTCTGCGGGTGGAGCTGGCCGGCCGCGCGGCGGTGTCCGATGTGGACTTGGATGTCCCGGCGGGTGAGGTGTTCGGGCTCGTCGGGCCGAACGGCAGCGGCAAGACGACGCTGCTGCGCGCGCTGTACCGCGCGGTGCGGCCGGTTTCCGGATCCGCGGACGTGGCGGGTGCGCCGGTGGCGAACACCGGGCGGCGCGCGCTGGCGCGGCTGCTCGGCGCCACCACCCAGGAAGTCGTGCGCGCGGGCGGATTGGCGGTGCGCGAGGTCGTGGCACAGGGCCGCACCGCGCATCTGGGGCTGCTGTCCCGTCCCGGGCCGGAGGACGAGGACGCGGTGCGGCGCGCGCTGCGGGCCACCGAGCTCGCCGGGGCCGCGGACCGGGACGTGTCCCGGCTGTCCGGCGGGGAGCTGCAGCGCGTGGTCATCGCCCGCGCGCTGGCGCAGCGCCCGCAGGTGCTGGTGCTGGACGAGCCGACCAACCACCTGGACCTGCGCCACCGGTACGCCGTGCTGCAGCTGCTCGGTGAGCTCGCCCGCGGTGGGACCACCGTGTTGCTGACCGCGCACGACCTCGACCTCGCGGTCCGGTTCTGCGACCGGCTGGGCGTCCTGGACGGCGGGCGGTTGGTGGCGGCCGGTGAGCCCGGCGAGGTGCTGGACGAGCGGTTGCTGGCCGAGGTGTTCGGCATCCGGGCGCGGACCGAGCGCGCCGGCGGCCGGTGGCGGTTGGAGGTGGACGGTCCGCTGGATGCTCAGTCCAGCGACCACTCGTGCACCGGCTGACCGCCGTCGCAGTGCTCGATGTAGCGGCGCAGCATCCCGGCCAGCGCCGCGCGGCGGTCCCACCCGCGGTCTTCGAGCCGCGCCACCACCGAGCGCTGCCAGGTCGCGCCGTTGCGCCGCGCCACGCAGCGGTCGCGCACCACGCCCAGGTAGTGCTCGCGCACCTCGTCGGCCACCCCGCACGCGCGCAGGCCCTCGTGCGCCAGCGGCAGCAGCCTGCGCAGCACCAGTTCGTCCGGGGTGACCCAGCCGGCGCCGGGCCAGTACAGCGTGGCGTCCATGCCGTGCCGGGCCCCGGAGTAGAAGTTCTCCTCCGCGGCTTCGAACGACATCTGCGTCCACAGTGGCCGATCCTGCTCGGCGAGCGCCCGCTGCGCGCCGTAGAAGAACGCGGCGTTGGCGACCACGTCCGGCACCGATGGGCCCGCGGGCAGCACGCGGTTCTCCACCCGCAGGTGCGGGACCCCGCCCGCCGGGTCGTACACCGGCCGGTTCCACCGCCAGATCGTCCCGTTGTGCAGGCGCAGTTCGGCCAGCGACGGCGTCCGCCCGCTGTGCAGCGCGGCCAGCGGGTCCTCGTCCTCGGGCTCGGGCAGCAACGCGGGGAAGTAGCGCACGTTCTCCTCGAACAGGTCGAAGATCGAGGTGATCCAGCGTTCGCCGAACCACACCCGCGGGCGCACGCCCTGGTTGGCCAGCTCCTGCGGGCGGGTATCGGTCGACTGCAGGAACAGCGGCACCCGGGTCTCGTGCCACAGCGCTTTGCCCAGGACGAACGGCGAGTTCGCACCGATGGCCAGCTGTACCCCGGCCAGGCACTGCGCGGCGTTCCAGTGCGCGGCGAAGTCCTCCGGGGCCACCTGCAGGTGCAGCTGCACCGAGGTCCCCGCCGCCTCGGGCAGGATCGTCCCGGACAGCGAGCGGACCCGCTCCCCGCCGCGCTCGTCGAGCGGGACGCCCTCGACGTCGAGGCGCATCTGCTCGCCGCGGGCCAGCATGATCTGCTCGTTGAGCAGCGAATACCGCGGGCTGTGGGTGAACCACTCGGGGCCGAAGTGCTCGCTGCGCAACGTGGGCAGCATGCCGATCATCGCGACCCGGGCCCCGGCGTCCCGGGCCGCCGCGTCGGCGCGGGCCAGCGAACCGGTCAGCGCCGCGGACAGCCGGTTGCCGCTGTCCCCGCCGATCACGTGCGGTTCGACGTTCAATTCGATGTTGTGCTGGGCGAGTTCGGTGGTGAACGAGGGGTCGGCGAGCTTGTCCAGCACGACGGCATTGGCCATCACCGGTTCCATGCCCGAGCCCACCAGGCACAGCTCGACCTCGACGCCCATCTGCTGGTGCGGGAAGGAGAACGTGCCGTCGGCCAGCATCCGCGCCAACGCGTCGAGGCCCCGCTGCATCTTGTCGCGATACCGCTCCCGGTCCACCGGCCGGAATGCCCGGTCCGTCACGTGCCGTCCCATGCCGTGTCTCCGATCGATCGGCAGCACGTCAGCACCCGGTCGCCCCGCCCGCCTCCCGCGGACGATGCCCCCGCATGTCCGGCACCCCCGAGATCCGCGACAGCGGGTCACCGGGGCCACCGGGGAACCCACGGTGACACATCACTACCCCGGGCGACAGCGGCCAAAACGGTATCCGGCCGGTGACCGGCGGTCAGCGCGAGGCGTCGTCCAGCCGCTGCATTTCCTCGGCGGACAACCGGATTTCGGCCGCGGTCAGCAGCGGCTGGAGCTGGTCGAGGTTGCGCGCGCTGGCGATCGGCGCGGTCACCCCCGGCTTGCCGGCCAGCCAGGCCAGCGCGACCGAGGCCAGCGGAACCCCGCGCACCAGGGCGATCTCGTCCAGCGCGGCCAGCACCTGCACACCGCGCTCGTCCAGGTACGCGCGGGCCCCTTCGGCCCGTGGGCTGTCCGAGGTGTCGTCGCCGGGCCGGTACTTGCCGGTGAGGAAACCCTTGGCCAGCGCGTAGTACGGCAGCACACCGAGCCCCTCGCGCTCGACGAGCGCGGACAGCTCGCCCTCGAAGTCCGCGCGCTCCACCAGGTTGTAGTGCGGCTGCAGCGCGGCGAACTCGGCCAACCCACCGCTGCGCGACACCGACAGCGCCTCCTGCAGCCGCGCGGCGGAGTAGTTGGACGCGGCGATGTGCCGCACCTTGCCGGACCGCACCAGGCCGTCGAACGCGGTCAGCGCCTCCTCCAGCGGGGTGTCCGCGTCGTCGTGGTGCGCGTAGTAGAGGTCGATGTGGTCCGTGCCGAGCCGGCGCAGCGAATCCTCCGCCGCCGCGGTGATGTTCGCCGCGGACAGGCCGGGCCGCTGCTCCCACATGCCGACCTTGGTGGCGATCAGCACGTCGTCGCGGTTGCCACGCGCCCGCAGCCACTCGCCGAGGACCTGCTCGGACTCACCGCCCGCGTTGCCGGGCACGAACGTGGAGTAGACATCCGCGGTGTCCACGAAGTTGCCACCCGCCGCCAGGTAGGTGTCCAGCACGGCGAAGGACTGCTCGCGGTCGGCCGTCCAGCCGAACACGTTGCCGCCGAGGCAGAGGGGGAAGACGTCCAGATCGGTGTTGCCGAGTTGAGCCATACCCCCGAACCTACCGGCGCCCCGGTCGGCCGCGGCCGTGCGCGGCGCCCGCCGGTTCGTCCTGCGCGGCCTCGGTGGTGCTGGGACTGGTCGCGCGCCTGCCCATGGTCAGGAAGGCGGTCAGCGCCAGCAGCACCACGCCGAACATCACCAGCACCATGGGCAGTTCGGAACCGGCGCCGCCGAGGCCGACCAGCGGTGCGGCCAGCGCGCCGATGACGAACTGGCACACGCCCAGCAGCGCGGAGGCGGTACCGGAGATCTCCCGGTTCTCGGCCAGGGCCAGCATCGTGGTGTTCGGCATGACGAAGCCGAGGCTGGAGATCATCACGAACAGGGCCGCCAGCAGGAACGGCAGCGGCAGGCCCAGCAGGGCGGTGGCCACCAGCACGGCACCGGCCGCGGTGGCCCCGGACAGCGCGCACAGCAGCAGCGTGCTCTCCCCGGCGAACCGGCCGACCAGGCGCGCGTTGACCTGCCCGGCCAGCACCAGTCCGATCGCGTTCGCGCCGAAGACCAGGCTGTAGGTCTGCGGGGACATGCCGTGCAGATCTTGCAGCACGAACGACGAGCCGGACACGTAGGAGAACATCGCGGCCATGGCCAACCCGGCGGTCAGCGCGTTGCCCAGGAACGAGCGCTCGGCGAGCAGTCGGCCGAAGGTGCGGAACGTCGGACCCAGCCGGGCGGGCGTGCGCCAGTGGACCGGTTTGGTCTCCGGCAGCAGGAAGGTGGTGACCGCCAGCAGCAGGGCGCCGAACCCGGTCAGCACCACGAACACCCCGCGCCAGTCGGTGTGGTTGAGCACCTGCCCGCCGATCACCGGCGCCAGGATCGGCGCCAGCCCGGTGACCAGCATCAGCGAGGAGAAGAACCGGGCGGCTTCCACCCCGCCGTAGAGGTCGCGCACCGTGGCGCGCGCGATGACCATGCCCGCGGCGGCGCCGAATCCCTGCAGGAAGCGCAGCCCCATCAGCGCGAACACCGATCCGGACAGCGTGCACAGCACGGTCGCGACGAGGTAGAGCACCAGCCCGACCAGCAGTGGTTTCCGCCTGCCGACCGAGTCGCTGACCGGTCCGGCCACCAGCTGGCCGAACGCCAGGCCGAACAGCACGGTCGTCAGCGTCAGCTGCGCCTGCGCTTCGGTGGCGCCGAGTTCGCCGGCCAGTTGCGGCAGCGCGGGCAGGTACATGTCGATGGTCAGCGGCCCGAACGCGGTCAGCCCGCCGAGGATGAGCGCGAAGCGCAGCTTCTTGCCGGCATGTGCGTGCCGCTCGGGTTCTCCGTCGGTGGCCATGGTGCTCCTCTGCGACTCCGTGCCGTGCCGCGGTGAGTAACGCGAGAGTCCTTCGGTTTATGCCCGCGGGCGCGGTGCCTCGGCTCTCATCTTCGGCCCGTTCGAGCGGTCCCGCCCGGGTGCGAGAATGCTCGTGTGGCAAGAATCGTCGAGGTCGGCGAGGCGGATGATCCGCGGGTCGACGACTTCCGGGACCTGTCCCGCGCGGATCGGCGCCCGGATCGCCCCGGCGGCCGGGGCCTGGTGATCGCGGAGGGCGTCGTCGTCGTGCGGCGGCTGCTCGCCTCGCCCTATCCGGTCCGCGCGCTGTTCGGGGTGCACCGCAGGTTGGACGAGCTGTCCGCGGACCTCGCCGCGGTGGACGTGCCCGCCTACGCCGCCGATGCCGACGTCATGGCGCAGGTCGTCGGGTTCCACCTGAACCGCGGGGTGCTGGCCGTGGCCGACCGGGCCCCGGAGCCCGAGCCGCGCGAGCTGATCGCCGGGGCGCAGCGGCTGGCCGTGCTGGAGGGCATCGGCGACCACGAGAACCTCGGCTCGCTGTTCCGCAACGCCGCGGCCCTGGGCGTGGACGGGGTGCTGTTGGGGTCCGGCTGCTCCGATCCGCTCTACCGGCGCAGCGTGCGGGTCTCCATGGGCCACGTGCTGCGGGTGCCGTTCGCCCGCCTGGACGCCTGGCCGGACGACCTCGCCCTGCTGCGCGACGCCGGGCTGCGGATCGCGGCGCTGACCCCGCGCGCGGGATCGGTCCCGCTCGGGCAGGCGGACCTGGACCGCGGACCGGTGGCGGTGCTGCTGGGATCCGAGGGGCCCGGGCTGACCGAGGAGGCCATCGCGGCGGCGGACACCGCGGTGCGCATCCCGATGGCCGGCGACGTGGACTCGCTGAACGTGGCCACCTCCGCGGCGGTCGCCTTCCACGAGATGGGAGCGGGCCGGTGAACCCCGCGGCCACCGCGCGGCACGAGTGGCAGCTGCAGGTCCGGGACGGGCGCCCGGTACTCGCGCAGCCCGGTGCGGTCGAACTGGACATCGCCGCGGTGGGGTTGTCGGCGGACCTGGTCGACGCGCTGCACGAGTGGGCGGAGGTCTGCGGCTCGCTGTCCGCGGACGGAGCCGCGCAGCGCGGCGAGGCCGTCTCCCGCCGCGGACGCCGGCTGGCCGCGCGCATGGCGGCCGAAACCGGTGCGGAGATCGTCTACCGCGATCCGGTGCGCGGCCACCCGATCCGGCTGGGCGGCGGCGCGCGCACGGCCGAACCCGTGCCGTGGGGATCCGGGCTGCTGGTCAGCGGGATCATCGCTGCGCTCGTCGCCGTCACCCTGGTCGTCATGACGCTCGGGTTGGCCGAGGTCAGTCCGGTGCTGAGCGTGCTGGTCAACCTCGCGGTGGCCGCCGGGCTGGCGCCCTCGGTCTGGATCGGCCGCCGGACGCCGGTGTGGCGTTGGGTGGCCTTCGGCACCGGCGCCGGGATCTGCGCCGCCTGGTGCGCGCTGCTGCTCGGCCTGCTGGGCTGAGCGGCGTCACCGGTGCGAGCGCACGCCCAGCAGCACGTCCTCCCAGGACGGGACGATCGGGTGGCTCTTGCGGTTGCGCCGGTTCTCCGACCGCGGCGACGCGTCCTCCTCCGGCTCCTCGGCCGGTACGGCACCGCCCTGCTCGGCCGCGGTCGGCTCGGGCGGGCGCGGCTCGACGCTCCGCTGCGGTTCGGCGACCGCGGGCGGTACCGGAGCGTTGTCCGCGGTGTCCGGCAGCGGGGCCGCGCCGTCGGCGGCCGCGGGCTCGGCCGGCCCGTCCAGGTCCAGCAGCGGACTGCCCGCCCGCGGCGGGGGCTCGGTCGGGTCCTCCGTCTCGGCGCCCGGCTGGTCCTGGTCGAGCTGCAGCGCCTCGCGTGCCAGCTCGGTGACCGGGCGGACCGTGCGCAGCGGGCGGTTCGGCGAGGGATCCAGCAGCTCGGCAGCGTGCTCGTCCAGCGCGGCGACCGTGCCGCCGTGCGCACCCGGGTGGAACGTCCAGTGCGCCCCGTTCTCCGAGCGGCCGGCCTGCCAGAGCAGCTGGACGACCCACTTGCCGTCCTCGCCGCGCCAGGCGTCCCAGTTCGCCTCGGTGTACTCGTGCCCGCGCATGCCGAAGGTGTGCGCCACGACTTCGCCGAGCGTCTGCACGTCCGGGCCGTCCTCGCGCACCGGGTGCGCGCGCTGGGCCATCTCCGCGATCTGCGCGCGCTCCAGCAGCACCGGGTAGGCGTAGCGTTCGACGCGCTGCTCCGGGATGCCGTGCGCGGTGGCGATCTGCTCGACGGAGGCCCCGGCGCGGACGCGGGCCTGGATCTCCCGCGGCCGGATCTGCGACTCCATCTCGATCTGCACCTGGCCGAGCCGGGTCAGGTCGCCGCGCGCCGCAGCGCGCAACCGCTCGTCGGCGGGAACGTTGAAGCGCTCGCCGTTCTCCGGGTCCTCGCAGATGACGGATTCACCGTCCTCGTCGAGCCCGACCACTCGCAGCGCTCGCATATGCCAGCCTCCCGCCGACTACATGTCACCAAGCTGTGACAGTAACCCGGCGTGCCGCCTTGACGGGGCAGGCACGCCGGGCACGTCGTGCTGTTGGTCGCTCTTCCCGCGTCTGATCTTGCCGGAAGAACAGCCCCCGTGCGAACGGGTAGTTCCACTCAAATCGTGGATCCGGACACGTGCCGTGCCCGGTCGCGTCACTCGTGGAGGTGGCGGGAGTGCTCGGGTTTGTGCTGGTCACCGGGGTGTTCCCGCGTGATCGCGGAACACCCCGGCTGCGCTGCGCATCAGGACAGCTTGGAAACGACCCAATCGATGGACTTGGTAAGAGCGGTCACATCGTCCGGCTCGATGGCCGGGAACGTGCCGATCCGCAGCTGGTTGCGGCCCAGCTTGCGGTACGGCTCGGTGTCCACGATGCCGTTGGCGCGCAGGGCCGTGGCGACCGCGGCCGCGTCCACCGACTCGTCGAAGTCGATGGTGCCGACCACCTGGGAGCGCTTGGCGGTGTCCTGCACGTACGGGGTGGCGAAGTCCGAGGCCTCCGCCCAGCCGTACAGCCGCTGCGAGCTCTCCTTGGTGCGGGCGTCGCTCCAGGACAGCCCGCCCTTGCCGTTCATCCAGTCGATCTGGTCGGCCAGCAGGAACAGCGTCGCGATCGCCGGGGTGTTGTAGGTCTGGTCCTTGCGCGAGTTGTCCAGCGCCGTGGTCAGCGACAGGAACTCCGGCACGTACCGGCCGGAACCGCCGATCTCGCCGACCCGCTCGATGGCGGCCGGGCTCATCGCGGCCAGCCACAGCCCGCCGTCCGAGGCGAACGACTTCTGCGGCGCGAAGTAGTACACGTCCACCTCGGCCGGGTCGAACGCCAGGCCGCCCGCGCCCGAGGTCGCGTCCACCGCGATCAGCGCGTTCTCCGAACCCGCGGGGCGGGACGGGGGAAGCATGACGCCGGTGGAGGTCTCGTTGTGCGCCCAGGAGATCAGGTCGACGCTCGGGTCGGAGACCGGCGTCGGCGCGTCACCCGGCTCGGACTCGACGACCACCGGGTCGGACAGGAACGGGGCCGACTTCGTGGCCTTGGCGAACTTCGAGGAGAACTCGCCGTAGCTCAGGTGCAGGGCGCGCTCGCGGACCAGGCCGAACGCAGCGGCGTCCCAGAACGCGGTGGACCCGCCGACGCCCAGCACGACCTCGTAGCCCTCGGGCAGCGAGAACAGCTCGGCCAGCCCGGAGCGGACCCGTCCGACCAGCGACTTCACCGGCTTCTGCCGGTGCGAAGTGCCCATCAGACCGGCGCCTTCGGTGGCCAGCCGGGTGAGCTGCTCACCGCGCACCTTGGACGGGCCGCAGCCGAACCGGCCGTCGGCCGGCTTGAGCTCGTCGGGCAGCTTCAGGTTCGTCGGGTCGATGGTCTCGGCCTGCGTCATGCCGGCGCCTCCGGTTGTCGTGATGCCTGTACCGGGATCGGCGGACCGCCCCGGACTTCGTCGGACCCGGCGCCGTTGCCGGCTCCCCGCCGCGCCGCGGGCCTTCCTCCGTCCGGAGTCCGGTCCGCCCGGTACCCGGCTTCCGCCGGGTGCGCGCGGCCGCACTGCAACTTACTGCGGTACCCCGCGTCGGCCAAAGCCTCCGAACCCCGGACCGGTGAATCGACCCGGTCCGCACCCGGCTCGGCGGGCCCGCGCGGGGCGCCGCCCGCCCGCGCGTTCGCGCACCGCGTTCGCGCTGGTTACCAGGATAATCGCGGGTGCCGGACGCGGATGGTGACGTGAGCCGCGGCGGGGCCGGCGGCGGCTGCGCGCGGCGGGCGGTGGTCTCCGCCACCCCGGGCCCGCGATCACCCCCCGTGTCCGGCCGGGCTCACACCGGAGCGCCCACCGGGGACGCCCCGCGCCAGCCGGGCACGTCGTGCGGGGGACGCGGGTCCGGCCCGGTGTACTCGGCCGACGGACGCACCAGCCGGCCGGTCCGCTGCTGCTCCAGCACGTGCGCCGACCAGCCGGCCAGCCGGGCGCAGGTGAACATCGCGGGCATCATCGGCGTCGGCACCTGCGCGAAGTCCAGCACCACCGCCGCCCAGAACTCCACGTTCGTCTCGATCTGGCGGTCCGGGCGACGCTCGCGCAGCACGTCCAGCGCCGCCGCCTCCAGCGCGCGGGCCACCTCGAAACGCGGGGCGCCGAGCTGCTCGCAGGTGCTGCGCAGCACGCGGGCCCGCGGGTCCTCGGCGCGGTAGACCCGGTGCCCGAAGCCCATCAGCCGGTCCCCGCGGTCCAGCACGGACTCCACGACCTGCCGGGCGTCCCCGGTCCGCTCGGCCTCGTCGAGCATCGGCAGCACCCGGGCCGGCGCGCCGCCGTGCAGCGGACCGGACATCGCGCCGACCGCACCGGACAGGCAGGCCGCCGCGTCCGCGCCGGTGGAGGCGATGACCCGGGCGGTGAAGGTGGAGGCGTTGAGCCCGTGCTCGGCGGCCGAGACCCAGTAGGCGTCCAACGCGCGGGCGTGCGCGGGGTTCGCCTCGCCGCGCCAGCTCACCAGGAACCGCTCGGCGGCCGAACCGGCCCGGTCGATCTGCTCCGCGGGCACCGGGGGTTCCTCGCCACGCGCCGACTGCGCCGCGTAGGACAGCGCCAGCCCGGTGCAGCGGGCCAGCTGGTCGCGGGCGGTCGCCGCGTCCACGTCCAGCAGCGGTGCCATCCCCTCGGCGGGACCTGCCGCGGCCAGCGCCGCCTGCACATCGGCCCGCACGTCCCCGGTGCGCAGCGGCAGCGGGTCCGCCGCCGCGGGCTGCGGGCCGGTGCCGAACTCGCCGTCCACCAGCAGCGACCACACATCGCCGAACGGGGTGGTGCCCACCAGGTCCTCGATGTCCACCCCGCGGTAGCGCAGTGCGCCTCCGCCGCGGTCCGGTTCTGCGATCTCGGTCCGGAACGCCACGACGCCTTCCAGGCCGGGGCGGAACTCGGTGCCGGCACTGCTCATGATCTGCCTCGTCTCATCGCGGTTCACCGCGCCGGGCGCGGTCGTTGCAGTGGCGGGGTGGGCCCACGGTGCCGCGGTGCAACTCCTGCGGCAATCGTGCCGGTGCGGAAAAAAATTCGCCGATCGGAGTCCGCACAACTGCGCGGGATTTTCCGCAGCGGCCCGCCGGTGGGAAATTCGGTGTAACCACCTCGTTCCCGACCGGTAAAACACCAGGTCAGCAAGTCCGGGGGTGCTGAAAGCCGTGTTAGGAATCGGAATATGCACCTCGTTCCGCACGAGCGCGAGAAGTTGCTCGTCCACCTGGCCGCCGGTCTCGCCCGGGAGCGCCTCGGACGCGGACTGCGGTTGAACTACCCGGAAGCGGTCGCGCTGATCACCGACCACGTCGTCGAGGGCGCCCGGGACGGGTGCTCGGTGGCCGAGCTCATGCGCAGCGGCCGTCGGGTGCTCAGCGCTGAGCAGGTGCTGGACGGAGTGCCGGGGATGATCCCGGACGTGCAGGTGGAGGCCACGTTCGCGGACGGCACCAAGCTGGTGACCGTGCACGATCCGATCAGCTGACCCATCGGGAGGAACCAGCCCATGCGCCCCGGCGAGATCATCACCGGTGCCGAGCCGATCCCGCTCAACCCGGGTCGCACCACGATCGCCCTGACCGTGGTCAACAGCGGCGACCGCGCGGTGCAGATCGGCTCGCACTACCACTTCGCCGCCGTGAACCCGGCCCTGGATTTCGACCGCGCCGCGGCGCACGGCTACCGGCTGGACGTGCCCGCGGGGACCGCGCTGCGTTTCGAACCGGGTGTGGAACGCGAGGTGGCGCTGGTGGCGATCGGCGGCAGGCGGATCGTCCGCGGGCTGCGGCCGGAGCAGGCGGGCCCGTTGGACGAGCCGGAGGAGGCGCGATGAGCACGATCGACCGGCAGCACTACGCCGAGCTGTTCGGGCCCACCACCGGGGACCGGGTGCGGCTGGCCGATACCGGCCTGCTCGTGCAGATCACCGAGGACCGCAGCGCGGGACCGGCGGGTTCCGGGGACGAGGTGGTGTTCGGCGGCGGCAAGGTCATCCGCGAATCGATGGGCCAGTCCGCGGCGACCAGGGCCGAGGGCACGCCGGACGTGATCATCACCGGCGCGGTCCTGCTGGACC
Organism: Saccharopolyspora montiporae; assembly: GCF_015209505.1. GTDB lineage: Bacteria > Actinomycetota > Actinomycetes > Mycobacteriales > Pseudonocardiaceae > Saccharopolyspora > Saccharopolyspora montiporae. The sequence continues at coordinate 143,822 of NZ_JADEYC010000009.1, read as the reverse complement.
ACTGGGGCGTGATCAAGGCCGATGTGGGCATCCGGGACGGTCGGATCTGCGGCATCGGCAAGGCGGGCAACCCGGACATCGCCGACGGGGTGGATCCGGAGCTGGTCATCGGGCCGTCGACCGAGGTCGTGGCCGGCGGCGGCAGGATCCTCACCGCGGGCGGCATCGATTGCCACGTGCACTTCATCTGCCCGCAGGAGGTGGAGACCGCGCTGGCCAGCGGGGTGACCACGCTGATCGGCGGCGGCACCGGCCCGGCCGAGGGCAGCAAGGCCACCACGGTCACACCGGGACCCTGGAACCTCGCCCGGATGCTGCAATCCTGCGATCAGCTGCCGGTGAACGTGCTGCTGTTGGGCAAGGGCAACACCACCCGCGCCGAGGCGCTGGCCGAGCAGCTGCGCGCCGGTGCGGGCGGTTTCAAGCTGCACGAGGACTGGGGCAGCACACCCGCGGTGATCGACAGCGCGCTGCGTTGCGCGGACGACAGCGGTGTGCAGGTGGCCATCCACACCGACACGCTCAACGAAGCCGGTTTCCTGGAGTCCACGTTGGACGCCATCGGCGGACGCTCGATCAACGCCTACCACGCGGAAGGCGCGGGCGGCGGGCACGCGCCGGACATCATCCGGGTCGCCGGGCTGGACAACGTGCTGCCGTCCTCGACCAACCCGACCCGCCCGCACACGGTGAACACCATCGACGAGCACCTGGACATGCTCGTGGTCTGCCATCACCTCAACCCGGCGGTGCCGGAAGACCTGGCGTTCGCGGAGAGCCGGATCCGCCCGTCCACCATCGCGGCCGAGGACGTGCTGCACGACCTGGGCGCGATCTCGATGATCAGCTCGGACGCGCAGGCCATGGGCCGCATCGGCGAGGTGATCACCCGGACCTGGCAGACGGCGCACGTGATGAAGGACCGGCGCGGGGCGCTGCCCGGAGACGGCGTCGCGGACAACCTGCGGGCCCGGCGCTACGTCGCCAAGTACACGATCAACCCTGCCATCGCGCACGGGATCGACGACGAGGTCGGTTCGGTGGAGGTCGGCAAGCTCGCCGACCTGGTGCTGTGGGAACCGCAGTTCTTCGGCGTGCGGCCGCATTCCGTGCTCAAGGGCGGATTCGCGGCGTGGGCGGCGATGGGCGACGCCAACGCGTCCATCCCGACCCCGCAGCCCTACCTCGGCCGGCCGAGCTTCGGCGCCCAGCCGGGCCCGGCGGCGGCGAGCAGCGTGTTCTTCACCGCGCAGGAGGCGGTCGACGCGGATCTGGCCGGCCGGCTCGGGTTGCGCACCCCGGTGCGCGCGGTGCGCGGCACCCGCGCGGTGGGCAAGCGGGACATGGTGCTCAACGGGGCGACACCGGACATCCGGGTGGATCCGGACAGCTTCGCGGTGCACGTCGACGGCGAGCTGATCGAGCCCGCCCCGGTGTCCGAGGTGCCGATGGCGCGCCGCTACAACCTGTTCTGACCAGGCCGGTTGGAGGAATCGTGCGAGGAGGTCTCCCGCTGCTCGCGCTCGCCGATGCCCGGTTGCCCGGGGGTGGCCACGCGCATTCCGGCGGTGTCGAGGAAGCCGCCGCGCGCGGGGAGCTGACCGGGGTCGACGACCTGCGGTGCTTCCTGCTTGGTCGGCTGCGGACCGCGGGCGCCGTGCAGGCGGGCTTCGCCGCGGCCGCTGCGCACGCCGCCGCGCGCGGGGTCGGTCGGCGGCACTGGCAGGTGCTGGACGCCGAGCTCGACGCGCGCACCCCGTCCCCGGCCCAGCGTTCGGCCTCCCGGGCGCAGGGGCGCGGTCTGCTGCGCGCGGGACGGGCGGCTTGGCCGGGACCGGTGCTGGAGGACCTGGTGGCGGAGGTGCCGCGGCCGCACCACCCGGTGGTGCTCGGCGTGCTCGCCGCCACCGGCGGAACCGGCCCGCGAGAAGCGGCCTGCGCGGCGGGTTATCTGGCCGTCAGCGGTCCGTCGTCGGCGGGCGTGCGGCTGCTGGGGCTGGATCCGTTCGCGGCCAACGCGGCGGTCACCGAGCTCTCCGCCGAGCTGGACCGGATCGCCGACGACGCCGCGGCCCGCGCGGGCGGCGATCCGGCTGAGCTGTGCGCGGCCGCAGGGCCCGGCCTGGACCTGCTCGCCGAGGCGCACGAGCGCAGACATCGGGAGGAGGTCCGGTTGTTCGCTTCCTGACCCGCAGTGTCGTCCGATACCACCTCCCCGAAAGAAGAGCATGAGCCACGGACACCCCCATCCCGTCGACTTCGATCCGACGGCCGCCGGACCGGATCCGCACCCGCGGGCACCCGCGCGCGGCCGTCCGCTGCGCCTGGGCATCGGTGGCCCGGTCGGCAGCGGCAAGACCGCGCTGACCGCCGCACTGTGCCGCGCGCTGGGCCAGGAGATGCGGTTGGCGGTGGTCACCAACGACATCTACACCACCGAGGACGCCGACTTCCTGCGCGATGCGGGGGTCCTGGACGCCGACCGGATCGAGGCGGTGCAGACCGGAGCCTGCCCGCACACCGCGATCCGGGACGACATCACCGCCAACCTGGACGCGGTGGATCGGCTCACCGAACGGCATCCGGGCCTGGAGCTGGTGATCGTGGAAAGCGGCGGGGACAACCTGACCGCCGTGTTCAGCCGCGGTCTGGCTGACGAGCAGATCTTCGTCGTCGACGTGGCCGGCGGGGACAAGGTCCCCCGCAAAGGCGGGCCGGGCGTGACCACCGCCGACCTGCTCGTGATCAACAAGATCGACCTGGCCGAGCAGGTGGGCGCCGACCTGGGCGTGATGGTCGCGGACGCGCACCGGATGCGCGGCGAGCTGCCGGTGCTGGCCCAGTCGCTGACCGGGTCGCCGAACGCTCCGGACGCGGCCGCCTGGGTGCGCGATCGGGTGCGGGCGGGTGCGCGTGGCTGAGCAGGAGTGGCCGTGCGCGCCGAAGCGCTGCTGACCGTCGAGCTGGGCGCGGACGGGCGCAGCGTGCTGCGCGACCTGCGTTCGCAGCCCCCGCTGACCCTGCTGCCGCAGCGGCGGCGCACGAGCCGCTCCGACGGCGCGGCGGTGGTGCACCTGGTCGGATCGGCGACCTCCCCGCTCGGCGGGGATCGCGTCCGGCTGCGGGTGCAGGTCGGCCGCGGTGCCCGGCTGCGGCTGCGCGGCACCGCGGCCACCGTGGCGCTGCCGGATCCGCACGGCCGGCCCAGCAGTGCCGCGGTGGAGATCGACGTCGCGCCGGGCGGCACCGTCGAGTACCTGCCGGAGGCCACCGTGGTCAGCGCGCGCGCCGAGCACGCGGCCCGGTTGGCGGTGCGGCTCGGTGCGGGTGCCCGGATGCGCTGCCGGGAGACGCTGGTGCTCGGCCGCCGCGGGGAGCGTCCGGGCACGCTGGTGAGCACGACCGAGCTCAGCCGCGCGGGCGTACCGCTGTTGCGCCAGCGGCTGGACCTCGGAGATCGGTGGCTGGACGCGACCCCGCCGCACCGCGCGGGCGCGCGGGTGCTGGCGACCGAAACCCTGGTGTGGGACGCGGATCCGCGGGCGGCGGCCGGCGGGGACGGATGGGCGTTGACCCCGCTCGCGGCCGGTGGTGCGCAGGCCACCGCGCTCGCCCCGGACGCGGTGACCGCGCAGCGGCGGTTGCGGTTGGCGGTCGGCGCGCATCCGGACGCGGCCGATCTGCTGTGATCGGACTCACCCGGAACCGGATTCTCCGGGCGTTCTCCCCCGTTCCGGGGGTGCGCTGCGGGTGCGTGCGACTCCGCGTGCCGGGCCGTTGACCTGATCGGCGCACCCGGCTCGCCCCGCGGACGTGTGCGGACGATCACTGCATCGGTTGCGGAATCGATCGTGCTCGACGGCCGATTCGGCCCGCGCGTCTGATCCGACTACCGTCGTACGAGTGGTTGGCGCCGCCGACCCCGGTGCTGCGCCCGCGCAGCTCCCGGCACCGCAGTCCAGCCGAGCAGGCGACCAGGGAGGAAAACGGATGTCGGAGGCCAACGTCGCGATGCCGTCCATGCGGGTGTCCTACGACGCCGCCGCGTTGCACGAGTCATCGCTGGCGGGCACCTGGCACGAGCAGCTGCAGCGGTGGTTCGACGAAGCGGTCGCCGCCGAGGTCGCCGAGCCGAACGCGATGGTGCTGGCCACGTCCGATGCCGAGGGCTTCCCCTCCTCACGAACCGTGCTGTGCAAGGGATTCGACGAGCGCGGGGTCGTGTTCTTCACCAACTACACCTCGGCCAAGAGCCACGACCTGGCGGCGACCCGGGTGGCCGCGGCGACGTTCCCGTGGCTGGCGATGCAGCGCCAGGTCAACGTGCGCGGCACCGTGGAGAAGGTCAGCTCCGCCGAGACCGCCGAGTACTGGGGTGCGCGCCCGCGCGGTTCGCAGCTGGGCGCCTGGGCCTCGGCGCAGTCCCGGGTGGTGACCAACCGGGAAGCGCTGGAATCCGCGCTCAGCGGTATCGAGCGCCGGTTCGCCGACAACGAGCGGGTCCCGGTGCCGCCGCACTGGGGCGGTTGGCGGATCCGGCCCGAGGTCGTCGAGTTCTGGCAGGGCCGGCCGGACCGGCTGCACGACCGGCTGCGGTTCCGCCGCGCCGACGAGACCTGGACCGTGGAGCGGCTGGCGCCCTGACCCCGCGGGCCGGGTCCGGCTGCGCGGAGCGGTTCAAGTCCGACCGCCGGCACGCTAGGCTGCGGAGCTCGTGCACACCAGCGGTACCCGGACACGTCCCCCCGGCCGGTTGCGCAAGGCGCTCGGCTCGGTCCTGCTGGACACCCGGCCGCTGCGCTACCCGGCCTACCGCAGGCTGTGGCTGTCGAACATCGTCACCGCGGTCGGCGCGCAGTTCGCCGCGGTGGCGGTGCCCAAGCAGCTCTACGACATCACCGGCTCCTCGGCCTACGTCGGGCTGGCCGGGATCTTCGGGCTCGTCCCGCTGCTGGTGTTCGGCCTGTGGGGCGGGGCGGTGGCCGATGCGGTCGACCGGCGCAAGCTCCTGCTGGCCAGCAACACCGGCCTGGCGCTGACCGCGGTCGCGCTGTGGGCGGTCGCGGCCGCCGGGATCGGGTCGGTGTGGTTAGTCCTGGGGCTGTTCGCCGCCCAGCAGACGTTCTTCGCGATCAACATGCCGACCCGCAACGCGGCGATCGCCCGGCTCATCCCGCTCGACCTGCTGCCCTCCGCGCAGGCGCTGGGGTCGACGGTGTTCCAGCTGGGCTCGATCGCCGGACCGCTGCTGGCCGGGATGCTGCTGCCGGTGCTCGGGCTGTCCACGCTCTACCTGGTCGACGCGGTGGCGCTGTGCGCGGCGCTGTGGGCGGTGCTGCGGCTGCCCGCGATGCCGCCGCAGGCCGGGGCGCCGCAGCGCGCGGGCCTGCGTGCCGTGCTGGACGGGTTCCGCTATCTCGCCCTGCACGCGGTGCTGCTGGCGTCGTTCCTGCTGGACATCATCGCGATGGTGTTCGGCATGCCGCGTGCGCTGTTCCCGGAGATGGCCGAGCGGACCTTCGGCGATCCGCCCGGCGGCGGATTCGCGTTGGGGCTGCTCTACGCGGCGATCCCGGCCGGGGCGTTCCTGTTCGGCGTGCTGTCCGGCTGGCTGCACCGCATCCGCAGGCACGGAGCGGGCGTGGTGGTGTCCGTCGTGCTGTGGGGCGTGGCGGTGATCGGCTTCGGGCTGTCCGATTCGCTGTGGCTGGGGCTGCTGTTCCTGGCGCTGGGCGGTGGGGCCGACCTGGTGAGCATGGTCTACCGCAGCTCGATCCTGCAGGCGGCGGCGACCGATGAGATGCGCGGGCGGATCCAGGGCGTGTTCACCGTGGTCGTCGCGGGCGGTCCGCGGCTGGCCGATGTGCTGCACGGTTCAACCGGCGCTGCGCTCGGGACCTCCGCTGCCGTGGCCGGCGGCGGCGCGCTCGTCGTGGTGTGCGCCACAGCCGCGGCGCTGTGCCTCCCGGCGTTCTGGAAGTACGAAGCGCCCACGCGCTGACACGCTGCGTGCGCGTTCCGGTCCGAGTTGTGCGGTTCGCCCCGTGGGGCGGTGCTCGGGCGGTGCACGGCGACCAGGGCCGCTGGGACTCGCCGATCAGCGGAAGTGCACACTCTCCAGCTATGGCCAACGACTCCACCGTCGACAACGCGCAGGGCCCGGGCCTGAAGAAGGTCATGGGGCCCAAATTGCTGCTGTTCTTCGTGGTCGGCGACATCATCGGGACCACGATTTACGCGCTGACCGGCAAGATCGCCGGCAAGGTCGGCGGTGCCCTGTGGGTGCCGTTCCTGGTCGCCTTCGTGGTCGCCTTCCTGACCGCGTTCAGCTACCTGGAGCTGGTCGGCAAGTACCCCAAGGCCGGCGGTGCCCCGCTGTACATCCACCGCGCCTTCGGGATGCACTTCCTGACGTTCATGGTGGCCTTCGCGGTGATGTGCTCCGGGATCACCTCGGCGTCCTCGGGTGCGCAGGCGTTCAGCGGCGACTACCTGCAGGAGATCCTGCCCGGCGCGCCGTCCTGGCTGGTCGCGGTGGGGTTCATCGCGCTGATCGCGCTGGTGAACCTCCGCGGTGTGGCCGAGTCGGCGAAGCTGAACGTGGTGCTCACGATCATCCTGCTCGCCGGGATGGCACTGGTGATCGTGCCCGGTGCGCTGGCGATCTTCGGCGTGACCACCAACGACGCGCTGGTGCCCGACCCGAGCCGGCTGCTGGAGTTCAACACCGATACCGGTCCGTTCCTGGCCGTGACCTCCGCGACCGCGCTGGCCTTCTTCGCGATGGTCGGGTTCGAGGACACGGTCAACATGGCCGAGGAGACCAAGGACCCGGTCAAGACCTTCCCGCGGGCGGTGCTGATCGGCCTGGGCATCACCGCCGCGATCTACCTGGCCATCGCGCTGATCAGCTCGACGTTGGTGCCCACCCACGAGCTCGCCGATTCGGACGGGCCGCTGCTGCTCGTGGTGCAGACCGCGGCGCCGTGGTTCCCACCCGTCCTGTTCGCGGTGATGGCGCTGTTCGCGCTGAGCAACACCGCGCTGATCAACATGATGATGGCCAGCAGGCTGCTCTACGGGATGGCCGAGGAGAAGGTCATCCCGCGACGGTTCGGCCTGGTGCACCACACCCGGCAGACGCCGTGGGTGTCGATCCTGTTCACTAGCGTCCTGGCGATCATCCTGATCAGCTCGCTGGAGATCGAGGACCTGGGCAACACGACCTCCCTGCTGCTGCTGATCGTGTTCGCCCTGGTCAACGTCGCGGTGCTGGTGCTGCGCAAGGACAAGGTCGAGCACGAGCACTTCCGGGCGCCGACCTGGGTCCCGGTGCTGGGTGCGATCACCTGCGCCTTCTTCGCCAGCCCGCTGGCCGGTCGACCGGTGGAGGAGTACGTGGTCGCCGCGATCCTGCTCGGCATCGGCGTCGTGTTCTGGGCGTTCAACTACTTCGCGGGTGGGCGCCGCAAGACCGAGTTCGACCCGACGAAGCTGGGCAGCTGACCCGGGCGGGCGCGCGCACGGGCTGTCCCGGGCCCGCGCCCGCCGTACAGTGGCGGCGTGCATGATCCGGTACCTGCCACCGGTAGGCAGTTCGAGATCGTCGGCGGCGCCGCGCGGGCGGTGATCACCGAGGTCGGCGCGGCCCTGCGCGAGTTCGAGGTCGACGGTGTCCCGCACGTGGAGAGCTACCGCGCCGACGAGCTCCCGCCGCGCTCGGCGGGCGCCGTGCTGGTCCCGTGGCCGAATCGGGTCGCCGACGGCCGGTGGGTGCTGGAGCGCGAGGCGCAGCAGCTGGCGCTGACCGAGCCGTCCCGCGGCACCGCGATCCACGGGCTGCTGCAGCACGTGCCGTGGACCGTGGTCGAGCACGCCGAGTCGACGGTGGTGCTGCACGCGATGGTGCCGGTGCAGCCGGGCTGGCCGGTACCGCTGCTGACCTCGGTCGGCTACGCGGTGGACGATTCCGGGCTGACGGTCACGCACACCGTGCAGAACCTGGGTGGGCGGGCCGTGCCGTTCGGGCTCGGCGTGCACCCGTTTCCGCGGGCCGGCGCGGCCGCGACCGACGAGTGCACGCTGAAGCTGGCGGCGGCGACCGTGCTGCCGGTGGATCCGGAGCGGTTGCTGCCGGTGCGCCCACCGCGGTCGCTGGAGGGCGATGAGCAGGAATTCCGCCGCGGCCGCAGGCTCGCCGGGGTCCTGCTGGACACCGCGTTCGGCGGCGCCGCCCCGCTGCCGGACGATCCGGACGGCCTGGTCCGGCATTCGCTGACCGGTCCCGCGGGCGGCGGCGTCGAGCTGTGGGCGGATCCGGTGTTCGACTGGGTGCAGGTCTACACCGCCGAGGATTTCCCCGGCCGCGGGCGGGCGATCGCGATCGAACCGATGACCTGCCCGCCGGACGCGCTGAACTCCGGCACCGGGCTGACCGTGCTGCAGCCCGGCGCGGACTGGATGGCCCGCTGGGGCCTGCGCCCGTTCTGAACGAGGGAGCTCAGTTCGCGGTGAGGTGGCGGGCGATGAGCATGCGCTGGATCTGGTTGGTGCCTTCGAAGATCTGAAGCACCTTGGCTTCGCGCAGATAGCGCTCGACCGGGAAGTCGCGGGTGTAGCCGGCGCCGCCGAGCACCTGCACCGCGTCCGTGGTCACCTTCATCGCCGCGTCGGTGGCCACCAGCTTGGCCACCGCCGCCTGGTTGGCGAACTCGATACCGGCATCGCGGCGCCGCGCGGCGTCCAGGTAGGTGGCGCGGGCGCTGTGCACCGCGGCGGCCATGTCGGCCAGCAGGAACTCCACGCCCTGGAACCCGATGATCGGTCGGCCGAACTGCTCACGGGTGCGCGCGTACTGCACCGCCTCGTCCAACGCGGCCTGCGCCAGGCCCACCGCGCACGCGGCGATGCCCAGGCGCCCGGAGGCCAGCGCAGTCAGCGCGATGCGCAGCCCATCGCCGCGCTCGCCGATCAGGTTCCGCCCGGGCACGCGGGCCCGGTCGAAGTGCAGCGGGGTGGTCGGCGAGCCGGTCAGCCCCATCTTGCGCTCCGGCGGTCCGGCGGACAGGCCCGCGGTGGACGCGTCGACGAGCAGGCAGCTGATGCCCTTCGGGCCGTCGTCGGAGGTGCGCGCCATGAGGGTGTAGAAGTCCGCGACCCCGCCGTGCGTGATCCACGCCTTGTTGCCGGTCACCAGGTAGTCGTCCCCGTCGGTGACCGCGCGGGTGGACAGCGCGGCCGCGTCCGAACCCGCGTGCGCCTCGGACAGCGCGTAGCCGCCGAGCAGCCGCCCGCCGAGCAGGTCCGGGAGGTGTTCGGCGCGCTGCTGATCGGTGCCGAACTCGGCCAGCGGGAAGCAGCTCATGGTGTGCACGGACAGACCGACGGCCACGGTCATCCACGCGCGGCCGAGCTCTTCGAGGACCTGCAGGTAGACCTCGTACGGTTGCTCGCCGCCGCCGTGCTCGGCGGGATAGGGCAGGCCGAGCAGGCCGGTCTCGCCGAGCAGCCCGAACACGTCCCGCGGGAACCGGTCGGCGGCCTCGTCCGCGGCGGCGCGCCCGGCGAGTTCGCCGCGGGCGAGGTCGCGGGTCAGCTCCAGCAGGTCGGTGGCTTCCCGGCTGGGCAGCAGGCGGTGCACGGCCGTCATCACGGGCGCTCCTGGGGACTCGGGTACTGGAAACCGTACTCTCGGTCGGTTCACAGTACTGTGCGGATCGCGCCCGGGGAACCGCTGGATCGTTGTCCGCTTTGTGGCAGGCTTGCGCGCGATGGACACCCCCGAAGGCGGTCGCCGCGGTGCGCGCCGGGCCGAGCTGCTCGACCGGCTGGTCGACATGTTCCTGGCCGAGGGGTTCGCGCACTTCACGCTGGACGATCTCGCGGCCCGGCTGCACTGCTCGAAGTCGACGCTGTACGCGCTGGCGGGTAGCAAGGACCAGCTGGCGGTGCGGGTCGTGGCGCACTATTTCAAGAAGGCCACCGACAGCATCGAGCACCGGGTGGCGCAGGCCTGCGGCGCGGCCGAACAGGTGCGTACCTACCTGGAGGCGGCGGCCGAGGAGCTGCGCCCGGCCTCGCGGCAGTGCATCGACGACATCGCCGCGAACCTGGCCACCCGGGCCACCTACGAGTCCAACGCGCAGGCCGCCGCGGACCGGATCCGCGGGTTCATCGGCGACGGCGTGCGCCGCGGGGTGTTCCGCGAGGTGCACGCCGGTTTCGTCGGCGAGATGGTCGGCCGGACCATCGCCGGCATCCAGCGCGGTGAGATCACCGAGCGCACCGGCCTGGCGGACGCCGAGGCGTTCGCCGCCCTGTCCCAGTTCCTGCTCGGCGGGCTGACCCCCGAGCCGTCCGCAGCGGTGGAGGACCCGTGATCGTCGTCGGTGGCGAGGCGCTCGTCGACCTCGTGCCAGATCCGTCCACAGTGGAGGGCGAATTGGGGCCGCTGCACCCGCGGCTCGGTGGCGGCCCGTACAACGTGGCCGTGGCACTGGGCAGGCTCGGGGCGCCCGCGGCCTTCCACGCGCGGCTGTCCACCGACCAGCTGGGCGACAAGCTCGTCGAGCGGCTCGGCGAGTCCCGGGTGCGCACCGAGCTGGTGCAGCGCGGTCCGGAACCGACCACGCTGGCGGTCGTCGGCCTGGGCGAGGGCGGCGCGGCGCGCTACAGCTTCCACACCGAGGGCACGGCCGCCCGCTTCGTCGAGGACGTGGAGCTGCCCGCGGAGACCGCCGCGCTGTCGCTGGGCACGCTGGGCATGGTCCTGGAGCCGGGCGCCACGGTCTACGAGCGGGCGCTGCTGCGTGAGGCCGAACGCGGCCGATTCATCGCGCTGGACCCCAACATTCGGCCCGAGCTGATCGCCGACCGGGACGCCTACTGCGAGCGGTTCGAATCCTGGCTGCCCTCGGTCGGGCTGCTGAAGCTGTCCGTCGAGGACGCCCGCTGGCTGGCCGGCGACGAGGACGAGTTCGCGGCGCTGCTGCGCTGGCAGCGGCTCGGGCCCGCGGCGGTGGTGCTCACCCGCGGCGCAGAGGGGATCTCGGTGCTGACCGCGGCCGGGGAGGTCGTCACGGTGCCCGGCGTGCGGGCCGAGGTCGAAGACACCATCGGGGCCGGTGACACGGTGCAGGCCGCGCTGCTGGCCTGGCTGCACCGCAGCGGTGCGCTGTCCGACGGCGGGGTGCGCGGGCTCGGTCGCGCGGAGTGGGAGCGGTGCCTGGAGTTCGCCGCGCGCGCGGCTGCGGTGACCGTGGCCCGGCCCGGGGCCGATCCGCCGTGGGCGGACGAGCTGGCGGGCTGAGCCACCGAGATCGAGTGGGCGGCCCCACGATGTGACCTCGGCCGCGCATTAACCCGTTCGGGTGGGGCAGCTGGGCACAATGAGCGGTGTGTTCGGCTCCGGAGCGTCGCGCGCGTGCGCCCGCAACTGCCGGTTTTGGTGTGATCGTGGTCCCACCTGCCACAAAGCCGAAACACGATTGCTGCGCGACGGCCCTCCCGCGGTCTAGCGTGACTACTGACAGGACCCCAACGGGGTGGTGCTGCGCGGGATCCCCGAGACCGTGCCGGCGCAGGAGCCACACGCAGACCAGCCGCCTCGGCGGCCGCTGGTGGCGCCCGGCCAGCATCACCTCGCCACGAGCGCGGAGAGGTTCCGAATGCCCGACGACGTGACCGCCAAACGTACCGTCGCGCTGCGCTATGACGCCGGCGAGCACGAAATGCAGGTAACGCAGCCGACCGAGGGTGCGCCGGGTGTGGACCTCGGGAAGCTGATGTCCCAGACCGGTTTGGTGACGTTGGACCCGGGCTTCGTCAACACGGCCGCGTGTGAGTCCGACATCACCTACATCGACGGGGACGCCGGGATCCTGCGCTACCGCGGCTACCCGATCGAGGAGCTCGCGGGCAAGTCCAACTTCATCGAGGTCAGCTACCTGCTGATCTACGGCGAGCTGCCCAGCCAGCAGCAGTACGACGCGTTCGCCGAGCGGATCCGCAAGCACACCCTGCTGCACGAGGACCTCAAGCAGTTCTTCGACGGCTTCCCGCGCGACGCGCACCCGATGCCGGTGCTGTCCTCCGCGGTCTCCGCGCTGTCCACCTTCTACCAGGACAGCCTCAACCCGTTCGACAAGGAACAGGTCGAGCTGTCCACGGTGCGGCTGCTGGCCAAGCTGCCGACGATCGCCGCCTACGCGTACAAGAAGTCGGTCGGCCAGCCGTTCCTCTACCCGGACAACTCGTTGGGTCTGGTGGAGAACTTCCACCGGATGACCTTCGGCTTCCCGGCAGAGCCCTACGAGGTCGACCCGGTGATGACCAAGGCGCTCGACCTGCTGTTCATCCTGCACGCCGACCACGAGCAGAACTGCTCCACCTCGACGGTGCGCATGGTCGGCTCCTCCGAGGCCAACCTGTTCGCCAGCATCTCCGCGGGCATCAACGCCCTGTTCGGGCCGCTGCACGGTGGCGCCAACAGCGCGGTGCTGGAGATGCTGGAGGGCATCCGCGCCAACGGTGGCGACGTGGACACGTTCGTCGAGCGGGTCAAGAACAAGGAGCCCGGCGTGAAGCTGATGGGCTTCGGGCACCGGGTGTACAAGAACTACGACCCGCGCGCGGCGATCATCAAGAAGACCGCCGACGAGGTGCTCGGCAAGCTCGGCGCCAACGACCCGCTGCTGGACATCGCGCTGCGGCTGGAGGAGAAGGCGCTGTCCGACGATTACTTCGTCGAGCGCAAGCTCTACCCGAACGTCGACTTCTACACCGGCCTGATCTACAAGGCCATGGGCTTCCCGACGAAGTTCTTCACCGTGCTGTTCGCGCTCGGCCGGCTGCCCGGCTGGATCGCGCACTGGCGGGAGATGCTGGAGGACCCGGCCCGCAAGATCAGCCGCCCGCGCCAGGTCTACACCGGCTACCCGGAGCGCTCCTACCTGGAGATCGGCAAGCGCTAAGCGCCGTCGCGGACTCGACGCGCAGGCCCCGGATCCCGGCTCGGCAGCCGGTTTCCGGGGCCTGTTCTCGTTCGGGGCCGGTTCGTCGAAGACCGGTCAGGAGTCCTCCGGGGCGACACCGCGCATCGCCCGGTGCACCAGTGATTCCACCGCCGGGGCCGCCGCGGAGCGGGCGGCGGGGGCGCGGCCGACCGCGCTGCGCCGCTGCAGCACGTCGTCCGCGTCCAGCGCGAGTTCGTGCCGCACCGCCCACACCACCTCGGCGGCGGTCAGGCCGGGGTAGACCTCGTCGGCCAGATCCGGGTCGAGTTCGGTGAGCGCGGCGATGCGGGCGGATTCGGTGCCGTAGCGGGCCAGCAGCCTCGGGTGCGCGCCGATCTCCGGCAGCTGCTCGCGCGGTGCCGCGCCGACCAGCGCCACGGCGGCGGTGCGCGAGGGTCCTGCCGCCAGGCCGCCCGCGCGCACGGCGGCGTCCACCGCGGCCGCGGCGGTGCGCCGGCAGGTGACCGGATCGGCGTCCAGCGCGGTGACCACACCGGATACCGGGTCCGGCTCGGCCTGCCCGCGCCGGGTGGCCACCCGCGGACCGGACAGCTGCGCCAGCACGTCCGCCCGTCCCAGCCGCCCGCCCAGTACCGCGCCTGCCGCGGACAGCACGTCGTCCACAGTGGAATTATCGGAATGTGTTGCAGAGCTGCCTTTTCCGGATGCGCTGATCAACGCTGTGCCGTCCGGTTGCGGGGCCAGCAGCAGCCGGTCCGGGAGGAGTAGCGCGGTGCCGGCGAGTCCGGCGGCATCCGCGTCGACCAGCAGCCGGGTCTCGTGCAGCACCGGCGGCGCCGCGGCGGGAACCAGCCCGCCCGCCTGCGTCCCGGCCGCGTTGACCACCGCGCGGGCGTCGACCCGCAGCCGTTCCCCGGTGAGCTCGTCCACCGCGTCGGCCCCGCGCGCGTCCGCGGCCGCGACCCGCACCCGGGTCAGCACCCGCGCGCCGAAGCCGGCCGCCGTCCGGGCCAGCGCCACTGCCAGCCGCGCGTCATCGGCGATCTGCCCGGCGTAGCCGAGCAGTCCGGCGCGCAGCCCGGTCCGGCGCAGGCCCGGTACCAGGGCCAGCGCCTCGGCCGCGGGGATCCGGCGCGGTGGCGGCAGCACGTCGGATGGGGTGCGGGCCGCGCGGCGCAGCACATCGGCCGTGCGCAGGCCCGCGGTCAGCGCGGTCTCGGTGCGCCGGGACACCTCGTCGCGCAGTGGCACCAGGCGGGGCAGCGTGGCCACCAGGTGCGGTGCCGTCCGGTTCAGCAGCACAGCGCGTTCCGCGGCCTGGGTGTGAGCAGCGGGTACGTCGCCGCGGGCCAGCCGGTCCAGATCAGCCTGCGCGGGCAGCCCCGGGCCGGCGCCGGCCAGGTCCGCGGCCTCCAGCAGGACCGCGGACAGCCCGCGTGCCGCGGCGTCCAGCGCGACGGCGCAGCCGAGCACTCCGCCGCCGATGACCAGCACATCCGCTCGGCCGCCGGCGGCGTCGGGCAGTTCGGACGCCCGGCGGGCGGCGTTGAGCGAGGTGGCCCGCAGCGAACCGGCGGGCAGCGGCGTGGTGATCATCGCCGCCTCCGCGCGGCCGACATCCGATGCGCAGCCGTCCGGTGCGCGACCACCGGACCCCGCGGTACCGGATGCGCTCGCATGCCCCGCAGCCTACGTGCCGCGCGGGCGGGAAACACCCGTCCGCCCCGATCGGGTGCGCGGTCAGGCGCGCAGCGCGGTCACCGCCTGGTAGCTGAATCCGAGCCTGCGGTAGACCTTGAGCGCGGCCGCGTTGTCCGCATCGACCATCAGCGTCACCGCGCCCTCCCGCGCCAGTTCGCGAGCCAGGAATGAGCAGACCACTGTGGACAGTCCAGTGCCCCGGTGCTCCGGGGCGGTGGCCACGCCGGCGAGGAAGCGGATCCCCGGAGCGGGCCAGGAATCGGCACCGACCGACAGCAACCGCCCGCTGGCGTCCCGTACTCCAGCCCAGCGCACCGCCCCCGGATCACCCGGGACCAGCCAGGACGTCGGGTTGGCGATCCGCAGCAGGTCGGCCACCTCCTGCTCGTCGGCGACCCATTCCGCGTCCGGCCGCGCCCGCGGCGGTTCGGCGGCCAGGTGCATCCAGCCGAACGTCGCCGCGACGTCCAGATCGAGCCGCTCGGCGACCTGGTGTGCCAGCGCCGTGGGCGCCAGCGGTCGCACCCGCTCACCGGGCAGCTCGGGCAGCACCTCGGCCAGCAGGTCGGCGCAGTCGTCCGCGCTCCCGGTGAACAGCACCCGGTCCCGGCGGTTGAGCTGCGGGGCGTGCACCGCGACCGCCCCCGACGACCGCCACGCCATCCCGCTGCGCGCCGGATCGTCGGTGGTCAGCGCCTGGCCGCCCCAGCGGACCAGCAGGTCGTCGGTGGCCTCGGCGAGCTCGTCAGCGGTGTGCAATTCCTGCATGCGGGCATCATCCCGCGGATACCGGGAACGGATTCGATGCAGATGATCGTGCGCACACCGCGCCGGCGGAGCTCTCAGGGCCGGTCCCGCGGTTTCCGGCGCCCCAGCACGCCTCTTGCCTGGCGCTTCGGCTTCTCCACGGCACCCCGCAGCTCCAGGAACGCATCGTGCACCGCGCGGCGCGCCTCGTCCGGATCGGCGGGCTCCGCCTCCGGATCGGGGTCGGGGAACCTGCATTCGCGCATCCAGCGCTCGTCCCACAGCGCTTCCATGGCCGCGTTCCAGCGCTTGCGCACATCGGAGACGACCTGCTCGCGCCGGGCATCGGCCTCCTCGGTGCGCTGCGCGGAGGAGGTCACCAGCTCGCCCAGCTCCGCGGCGCGCTCCTGCTCCTGCTTGCGGACCCGCTGCGCCGCGGTGGTCGCCAGTTCGGTGAGCCTCTTGTAGCGCGACGCCGCGGGGACCTGCTCACTCACCGGCTTCCTCCCGGACCTCGGGCCGCGCGTCCTCGCGGCGCGGTTCGGGCAGCACCGCGGCCTCCGGGGCGGGCAGCCGCAGCGGCAGCACCACCTCCGGCCGGGAGTGCACCGAGCGGTCGAAGAACAGCCCGCGGCGGGCGCGCGGGGACCAGCTGACCGGCTGCCCGGCCGCGAACGTGGACAGCTCCTGGCCCTGCACGTCGAAGGCCACCCACGCACCGATGTCGTCCACCGGGGCCATGCCCAGCGTGTTCTTCAGCCGCTGGGTGCTGCGCCACCAGCCGAGCACGTGCACCCCGCGCTCCGGCCCCTGCTTGAGCACCTTGCGCAGGTCGTCCAGACCGCTGAGCCGGGTCTGCGGATCCTTGTCCTCCATCCGGCCGTGCACCGCGTCCACGCCGTACAGCAGCAGGCAGTGCGGCACGTCCGCACCGGTGCGCTCGTCCAGCCCGGCCGCGATGCCGCCGACGGTGCCGGTGATGCTGTCCGGGTACGCCCGCTCGACGTCGTGGCCGTGCGCGCGCAGCGCCTGCACGAGGTCCCGCACCTGCTCGGCCACCTCGTCGACCAGGCCCGCGACGGTGAACTCGATCCCGCCCGGCCGGTGCTGGCGGGCCAGCGAGAGCGCGGCCGCGCCGAGCACGCTGCCCGCGTCCTCGGACCCGGACCCGAGCACCGCGATGTTGCGCCCCGGCGAGCGCGCCAACCGGACCGCGGCGGCCGCGCCGTGCACGTCGATGACCCGGCCGAGCAGGACCCGCGGGGTGGCCACCGGAGCGCGCAGCTGCGCGTAATCGGCCAACTCGGCCAGATCCGGCAGCAGCGAGCCGTCGAACAGGATCGGCGGGGCGGCCGCCGGATCGCGCCGCTCCCAGAGCCGCTGTTGCAGCCGGTCGAAGGTCTTCTTCGCCGTGGCATCCGGGATGCGGGCGATCTCGTTGCCGTGCCGCACGCCCGACTCGTGGTTGACCACCGCGTGCCAGCGGGGCAGCTCCATCGCCGCGGAGTTCTGGTCGGCCAGCGCGCGCCGTGCCTTCGGCAGTGCGATGCGCAGGATGAACTGCTCGAAAATGGCGGGCTTGCCCCAGAACGCCTCGATCCCGGACACGTCCTGGCTGGCCAGCACCAGGTGGATGCCTTGCGAACGGCCGCGCCGGGCGACGTCCTCCAGCAGCGTCGTCGCCTGGGCGGTAACCGGGTCGCGCTCGGCGAACAGGTACTGGAACTCGTCGATCACCGCCACGATGCGCGGCCAGCGGCCCGCCGGGTCCTCGCCGCGCAGCTCCTCCAGCTTCGTGACCTCGTGCTCCTTGGCTGCTTCCGCGCGGCGGCGCATCTCCTCGGACAGGAAGCGCAGCAGTGCCAGGCCGAACTCGCGGTCGGTGTTCACGTTGACGCCGACCAGGCGCGCGTGCGGGAGCCAGCTGGGATCGCGTTTGCCCGGGGTGAACTGGGCGAACGAGACACCTTCCTTGAAGTCGAGCAGGTACAGCTCCAGCTCGTCCGGGGCGTAGCGGGCGGCGAGGCTGCCCAACATCCCGTACAGGAAGTTCGTCTTGCCGGAACCGCTCGGTCCGCCGATGAGCATGTGCGGACTGGCGTCACCGAGCGTGACGTCCACCTGTTCGCCCTCGCTGAACCCGACCGGCGCCTGCAGGCCGGAGGTGGAGCGCTGCGTCCAGAAGTGCTCGGGAAGCAGGTCGTCCAGGGAGCGAACCCGCGCGCGCCGGGACTGGAACTCCTCGGCTATGGCCGAGCAGGCCGCGGTCACCCGGGACCGTTCCGGCGCGGGATCCAGCTGCACCACCGCCTCCGGGCCGGTGGTGCTGGCGCGCGCCGGGCCGTCCGAAGGCAGGGCGACCGACTCGATCGCGCTGTTCACCGTGAGCGAGAGGTCCACGACGATCAGCTGGATCCCGCAGGCCAGGCCGTTGCGCGCGATGCGCTGCAGTTGCTGCTGCTGCTCTTCGCGCAGCGCCTCCCCGTCGCCGAACAGCACGGCGACGCGCCAGGGTTCGGCGCGCCGGCCCGTCTCGGCGGCCATCGCGCGCAGCGAGGTGTGCCCGCCCAGCAGCGAGCCGGTGTGGATGCGCCGGATGTGATCGGACAACCCGTCCAGCATCTCGTCCAGCCGGGTCGGGTCGTGCACGGTGAGCAGGCCCGCGCCGGTCAACGGGTGCAGGCCGGGCAGCGTGCCGGTCAGCTGGGTGACGTCCCAGACGTGCACGCGCACCGCACCGGGCGGGAAGTGGCTCAGCGCGCGCAGCAGCAGGTTCTGCACCAGTTCTTCGGCGCTCTCCTCGGTGTCCCTGCCGGTCGTGATGCGCAGGTGCGCCTCGTCGAGCAGCGGCAGCGCGGCCGGGAATTCCTCCGGCGCGGGGGAATCCGGTACCGAGGCGGTCCCGATCCGCCACAACCCGGGCGGTGCGGCGGGATCGGCGTCCCCGACGCGGCCGAGCCATTCCGGGAAGTCGAGCCCGGCGGCGCCCGGGGCGGCCTCCGCGACGAGTTCCCGCAGCGCAGCGGGGCCGGTTCCGGTCCACTCCGCGAAGGCCTCCGCGCGCTGCTGCCGGGCCTCGCGCAGGGCGGCCCGGAACTCGGCCGAACCGTCGTCACCGGCCGCGGCGGGCGTGCGTTCCGCGGTTGCCAGACCGGTTTCGGCGATGCGCAGCGCGTGCTCCTGCTGCGCGTGCGCGGCGAGCACCCGCTCGCGCTCGCGGTCTGCGGCGCCGAGCGCGGTGGAGATCCGGGACCGCAGGAGCTCGAATGCTGCTTCGATGCGGCTGCGCCGCTCGTTGCGTTTGCTCCGCACACCCCACCCCGGAACCGTGTCACTGACCGTGAGCAAAGTACCACTCGGCAGCGAGCTGGGCGGACTCCCGGGGCGACGGGTTCCGAACCGATTCCGGAATCGGATGCCTCGGCATATCCCGCACTTTCGTGGTCCTACAGCCGAGTGAGGTAATCGCGCACCGTGTCAGAGGTCCGTTCCACCAGGCCCTGCGCGTGCTCGACCTGGTCGTCGGCGCGGTGCAGGGTCGGCGGCACGACGCTCTCCGGGTGCTCCGGGTCGATGCGGCGCAACGCCTGCTCGACCTCGGTCAGCGCGGTGCGCCCCGTCCCCAGGTGCTGCTGCGCCCGCCGCAGGTGCTCGTCGGCCACCCGCAGCGCTTCGAACAACTCGTCCAGCGCCGACACCGTCAGAGCCGGTCCGCGTAGCCCTCTGCGGTGGTGATGCAGGCGTTGACTGTGCCCTGCGCGCCCGTGATCGTCTGGATCGCCTCGGCGAGCATGCCGTGCGCGTGCTGCACTTCCTGCTGGCCGCTGCCCTGGGTGGCCGAGACCAGCGCCTGCTGCGCCTCTTCCAGCGACATCGCGGCCTGCTGCAACGCCGCGATGCTCTCCGACGCCTTCTGCGTGGCCAGGTTGATGCCCGCGCGAACTTCCTCGACCCCTGCCATCTGCGCTCGTCGTCCTCCGGTGCGCCTCGCCGATCTGGATCGGTCCACAACCTAGCGCGCCGCGGCCGGGACGACGCAGCCAGGTGGGCAGAAAACGATCTCGGCCGCCCGCCACCGGGAACGGGATCAGCGCGGCTCCGGATCCCCGGTCTCGGCGGGGTTTTCCACGCTCAGCCGGATGGCCGCGACGCCCGAGGCCAGATGCCGGTCCGCGGTCCACGAGGCGCTCGCCCGGTCGTGCCGCCACCCGGAACCGCCGAGTCGGTCGGCCGCCCCGCGCAGCACCGCGGCACCGGCGGGCTCCCGGTCTGCGGGGCTCCAGCTCGCGGAGTTCCCGGAGTTCCATTCCGCCGGGCTGAGGTCGAAGGCCACCCGCCAGAGGTCGTCGTGCTGCTCGCAGGAGGTGCAACCCGCCCCGCGCGCGATCCGGCCGACCAGGGCGCGCGCCTGCCACTCGGCCCCCGCGCGGCGCTGCGCGGCGACGTCCACGGTCAGGTGCAGGCGCGGCAGCGCCGCATCGGGCCGGTCCTCGGCGGTTGCGGCGGGTTCGGGTGGCTCCACCGGTCCCGGCCCCGGGAGTTCGGCGGCCGTCCACGCTTCGACCATCAGCCGCTCGCACCCGCCGACCAGCTCGTCCAGCAGATCGGGGTGGTCGACCACGGTCCAGGCGGTCGGCGGCTCGCAGGCGACGCGGTGCCGCGCGTAGTCCGGTCCCAGCCCGCGCATGAAGTTGCGCACCGCGCGGGACAAGCCGGCGATGTGTTCCCCGGTCTCCGCGCACGGGCTGCTGATCGTCACCGCCCAGCACCCAGGTTCCTCGTCGGAGCAGTCGGCCGAGTCCACGATCCGGCCGCCGACGCGCTGCACCAGCGCTTGGCAGGCGGTGTGCGCCGAGTGCTCGTCCTCGGCTCCGACGACCACGGTGATCAGCAGTTCGAGCTCGGTGTCGTGCCCCATCGCGCGGACATTCTCGCGTACGAGGATGCCGCGCCTGCAGCGTGTTCTGCCTTCGCGGCTGCGGTGTTGGTCTGCCTTCGCGGCTGCGGTGTTGGTCAGCCTTCGCGGCTGCGGTGGTGGTCTGCCTTCGCGGCGGCGGTGTCGGTCTGCCTGCGCGGCTGCGGTGTTGGTCTGCCTTCGCGGCTGCGGGGCTGGTCTGCCTTCGCGGCTGCGGTGTCGGTCTGCCTTCGCGGCTGCGGGGCTGGTCTGCCTACGCGGCTGCGGGTCAGCTCTCCGGTTCGTGCTGCACGCCGTAGTAGTGGTAGAGGTCGCGCCCCTCCTGCTCGGACAGGTGGCCGTGCTCGGCGGCGATGCGCGGGGCATCGCGTACCCGGGACCGGGAGACGCCGACCTGGAGCCGTTCCCGTTCGGCCGAGGCGCCGTCCAGCGGGACGAACGTCTCCTTGGTGCCCAGCAGGCCCATCCGCACGGTCACCCACTCCGGCTGCTCGGTCGCGTCGTCGAGGTAGACGTTGCCCACGGTGCCGATCCGGTCGCCGTTGCGGTCGAAGACCGGGGTGCCGATCAGATCCTGCGCGCGTTCCACGTGCTCCATCGCAACCTCGCTCCGCCGGACGGCCGACCGTGTTCGGCCGGTGTCCTCAAGCTGCCCGCGGCCACACGGGCCTGCAACTGCGCAAGCGACACGCCTGACCTGATCCGGTCAGCGTTCGGAGCCCGGGTTGCGCCGCGCCGCCGGGCGGCTGCCGCGCGAGCGGTACCGCTCAGGATTTCCCGCGAGTGGTATCAGTGCGTGCCAGTTCCCGGTTCAGGAAGCTGAGCACGTCGCCCAGCACCTCGGCGCGGTTGCGCTCGTTGAACAGCTCGTGCCGGGCGTCCGGGTAGATGTGCTCGTGCATCCGCGAGCCGCGGACCGCGTCGACGCCGGTGCGCGTGTCGGCTTCCGGGACCAGGTCGTCGTCCGCGCCGTGCAGCCACAGCGTCGGTGCGCGCAGCGCGGGACCGTGGTTGATGGCGCGCAGGCAGCGTTCGATGGCCTGCAGCGTGCGCCGTTTGAACGGGCCGTGCCAGACCTGCGGATCGTCCAGGTAGGCCCGGCCGACCTCCGGATCGCGGGACAGCGCCTGCGGATCGATCGGTGTGTCCGGGATCTCCGAGTACTCCAGCAGGTCGAGCACGTGCCAGGTGCCCAGTACCGGCGCAGACAGCACGATCGCGGCCAGGTGTTGCGGGTACTCCTGGGCGTAGCGCACCGCGAACATCCCGCCGAGCGAGTGGCCGATGAGCACGAGCGGCAGCCCGGGATGCTCGCGCGCGGCCGTTTCCCGGACGCATTCCAGGTCGGCGACGACCGTTTCCGCGTCGGTGAGCAGCGCTCGCTCCCCGGGGGAACCGCCGTGCCCGACGTGGTCCGGTGCGTGCACCGCGGCCCCTTCGCGGGCCAGCTGCTCGGCGACCCACCGGTACCGCCCGGAATGCTCCCCGTAGCCGTGCGCGATCAGCGCGACCCAGCCCGGCTCGCCCGCCTGCCAGGTGCGCACCTGCAGCGGTCCGCTGGGGCAGGTGACGGTGACGGTGCGCTCCGACATCTCGCTCATCCGGCTACCTCAGCACACCGCCCCGCGGCCGGGCCACCGCCGGGCGCGTGCCGGTGCGACGGGTCGGCCGCACCGGCGCACCCGGTCAGCTGTGGTAGGCGCTGCCGTCGA
The DNA here is from genome assembly GCF_015209505.1 of Saccharopolyspora montiporae. GTDB lineage: Bacteria > Actinomycetota > Actinomycetes > Mycobacteriales > Pseudonocardiaceae > Saccharopolyspora > Saccharopolyspora montiporae. The sequence continues at coordinate 121,773 of NZ_JADEYC010000009.1, read as the reverse complement.
TCGCACCGAATCCGCACACGGGCCCGCTGGTCCACGCGACGTCCAGCGGATCGGTTTCGTCCGGCGGGATGACCTGTGCGGCGGCCGGGGTCTGCTGGCACGGCTCGTCGGTGGGTTCCCCGTCGTGCGGGACCGCGGTCCAGCGCAGCGTGGACTTGGCGGTCTGCTCCGGGGCGAGCGTGATCAGCTCGGGGCCCGGATTGGCGGTGCGCTCCAGCTCGGTGGGCAGCGGTGCTCCGTCCTCGCCGACCAGCTGCAGCCCGCCGTAGCCGTACAGCGTGCAGGTCTCGGCGCTGGTGTTGCGCAGGGTCAGCTCGGCGTAGCGCTGGCCGGCGCCGGCATCCGGTTCGGTGAGGGTGCCGGACAACATCGAGGTGTGGCAGCGGTCGGTCGCCTGCTCCGGCGGTGTCGACCCCGCCGGCGGGTTGGATTCGGTCGGCGGGTTGGATTCGACCGGTTCGGCCGGCGCCTGGTCCTCGGCGGGCTGCTGGTCCTGGGCCGGCAGCGTGTCGGCCTGCACCGGTACCTGGGCGGCGTTCTCGGTCGATGCGTCCAGCGCGCCGCCCGCCTGTCCGGCGCAGCTCGTGATCAGCGCTGCCCCCAGCACCGCTCCGGTCGTCTGAAGAGTGCGCAGGCCGATGTTGCGCAGTTTCGGGGTCACGTGGACCACCTCCCCATCCTGCGTTCCCGGTCGGGAACGTCCGCGTGCTCTGCTGTTCTCCAAGACGCCCCGGGGAGACGGAGGTTGCCTGCCGTCCGAGATTTCCGCGGTGTGCCACGGCCGGGCTGCCGAGGGTGCGCTTCGTGAACTGACTTCGCATTCCGCTGTCGGAAATGCCCGCATCCGGTGGTTTTCCGGTCCGGCTTCTCGTGCGGTGCCGGCCGGTGCGCCCCGCGGGACCCCGTTCGGCCGAACGGGTGGCGGGCTTGACCTGATCAGCGGGAGTGGTTGAATCCCGGATTTCGATACTTTGACACCCATCACAGGCCAAACACAGGGGGTCGGCCATGGCCGAGCGGATTCAGGGCATCGACGTCGCCAGGTACCAGGGCGAGCCGGACTGGGGGCAGGTGCGCGGCGCTGGGTACGCGTTCACCTACATCAAGGCCACCGAGGGCATCGGGTACGTCAGCCCGGTGCTGGATTCCCAGTTGGGCGGTGCGCGCGGTGCCGGGATGGTGACCGGCCTGTACCACTTCGCCCGACCGGACACCAACGGTCCGGAGCAGGAGGCGGCGGACTTCGCGGGGCAGTTGGGCAGGCTGGACTCGGCCGCGCCGGGGAACCTGCCACCGTGCCTGGACATCGAGACCGACGCGCCGAACCTCGGCGCCTGGGTCAAGGGGTTCATCGACGCGATTCGCGGGCACACCGGCAGGAACGAGGTCGTCGTGTACGCCTCGGCCTCGTGGTTCGCCGACAAGCTGGGCACCGACGGCTGGGTGGACCCGGGCGTGACGCTGTGGGTGGCGCACTACGGTCGCAACCCAGGTGAGCCGGGGTACCTGACCGACCGGGTCGGCCTGCACCAGTACGCCTCGGACGGGCAGGTGCCCGGAATCGCCGGGAACACCGATCTGAACGTGTCGATGGTGCCGCTGGAGGCGCTGACCGGAGGCGGGGGAGCGCCGCCTCCGCCGCCTCCGCCGCGGGAGGAGACCTACGTGGTGCAGCCCGGGGACACGCTCTCCGAGATCGCCGGCCGGTTCGGCGTTCCGGCGGAGGCGATCGCCCAGGCCAACGGCATCTCGGATCCGGATCTGATCTACGTGGGCCAGGTTCTCAAGATTCCGCGTTGACCCGCCGCCCCGGCCTCGGGCGGTCAGCCCAGGGCCGGGGCGCGGGCCAGGACCACGCCGAGCCCGTAGGCCGCGCCGAGCACCCCGGTTTCCAGCACCGCCCAGCCGAGCAGGGCGGTGCGTTGGTGGCGCCGAATGCGCGGCAGCAGCCGGTAGCGCATCCGCGCGGCGATCCCGGCCAGCAGGGCCAGGCAGCCGAGCTTGGCCAGCACCAGTTGCCCGTAGGCGGTGGTCAGCAGTGCGCTGAAGCCGCCACCGGGGCCGGTCAGCACTTGCACCAGGCCGTTGAACGCACCGGAGACCGCCACGACGAGGATGGCCGCCGTCGCCAACGCGGAGAACCGCGGCACCGCTTCGGCCAGCAGCCCGCGGGCGGGTGCGGCGAACAGGGTCAGCGCGGCGAGCCCCCCGGTCCACACCGCGGCGGCCAGCACGTGGACCTCGACGGAGATCATGGCGATGTCGTGGAACCGCCAGTCGCCGGCGTGCCCGGTCAGCGGCAGCGGCAGCAGGCCGAGCAGAGCGATCGCGGTGCGCAGTCCGGCGGGGACCGTGCTCGCCCCGCGGGCGGCGAGCACGCCCAGCACGGCGCTCACCGCGGCGCATCCGGCCACGGCCAGCAGCGCCGTTCCGGCGGGCACCCCGGTCGCGTAGTCGGTCAGCATCCCGGTGGTGGCCGTCCGGCCGGGGTGCAGTTCGGCGGCCTGCAGCACGAGCGCGAGCAGTGCGCACAGCAGCCAGACCGCCGAAGTGATCACGGCTGCGCGGTCCGCGCGGGCGAGCACTGCCGCGCTGCGCCGCGGGTTGCCCGGGCCGAGCAGGCGGGGCAGCACGCTCAGCCCGACGGTGAGCAGGGCTGCGATGTTCAGCGCGGTGCGGACGGCGGGCAGCCCGTAGCGCACTCCCGGTCCAGGTTCGGGCAGCCCGGGCACCGCACCGGGAGCCAGGTACGCGCTCGCCAGCACGGCCATCCCCGAGCCGGACCCGATCAGCGCTACCAGGAGCAGCGCTTTGCCGCGCCGGGTGCGCGCCGCCGAGTCGCGAGGGCCGACCGCGCGGGCGGATACCGGTTCGTGGGCCACCCGGCCATCGTCGCACCCGCCGGTGCCGGCCGGTCCCGGCTCGGTGCGTCGCCCGGTCGGACACAGCAGGTGATGGCGCCGATCCCGTTCGCGGTGCCGCGGCCGGACGGCGCACAGCCCCGGTGTCGGTTCGGTCACCGTTGCCGGAACGGGCGATGATCATCGCGGTGGCCTCCGGTGCGGAGGAACGGGGCCGTGCGCAGTTCCTGCGTCGGGAACGGCGCAGCGCGGACGGCGTCCGGCCGGTCCCCGCGCATGTGTTGCTGGCAATCTCGGCCGCCCGCTTGTTCTAGAGTCGGGCTCGTGCATCCGGTGAACAGCGCAGCAGCGCGTGCGAGCGGCCCCGTCCGGGCGGCGTGCGAGCGTGCACGGTCGGTGATCGGTCTGCCCGCGGGTCGGGTCGTTCCGGCACCCGAGCGATCGGGGACGCTGCGGCGCGGGCACGTGTGCCAGGTGACAGCATGCGGGAAGCCGGGGGATGCTGGGACCGCCGAGCGGGTGGGGTGCAGTCCGTGAACTCGCCGGGAGGCCCTCAACGGGCCGCGCAGGTCGCAGGGCGGGGCCGGTCCCCGTTCGGGAGTTGGGTGAGGTCGGCCCCGGGGACGGGCCGGGCTCGCGAGGCGCGGGGTTGATCGACGTGCACCAGCAGCGCAGGCGGAGACCGCAGTTGTCCGGACCCGAGTTCTGCACCGGTCCGCCGCCGCCGGACGCGGCGGCGGACAGTGCCCGGCGGTCCGCGGGGCGGCGGCCGGCAGCGCTGCGTTCCGGTGCCCGGGCACGGGTGTTCCCGCGCAGGCGGCACCGCCGGGTGGGGCGTGGTCCGCGATGACGGCGCTGGCGGTGGTGCTCGCCGCGCTGGGCGCGTTCGGCTATGCCTTCGGTGCCCGGCTGCAGCACGCGGCGGTGCGCAACACGATCGGCAACAGCGGGTTGCGGTTGCGGCATCAGCTGCACCTGGTGCGCGATCGCAGCTGGCTGCTGGGGTTGATCGCGCTGGGCTGCGGGGCCGTGCTGCACGCGGTGGCGCTGGGTATGGCGCCGCTGAGCGTGGTGCAGCCGGTGGGCGTGCTGGCGCTGCCGGTCACCGTGCTGCTGACCATGCGCGAGCGCGGGTACCACCCGCGGGACTTCAGCCCGAACATGCTGCTCGCGGTGGCCGCGGCCACCGGTGGTGTGGGCGCGTTCGTGTTCCTGGCCGTGGGCAGCGCGCGCACCACTGCCGTGTCCACCGAGCACCAGATCACCGCCACGCAGCTCATCGCGACCGTCGTGGCGGGACTGGCCGTGTTGGCCGCGCTGACCGGGTCGAAGGTGCGCTGCGTGCTGTTCGCGGCTGCCACCGCGGTCGCCTACGGGTACGTCTCGCTGCTGATGCGCGGGATCGCCCAGCAGGTCACCGAACTGCGACTGCTGGACGACAACCTGCTGCCCGTGCTGGGCATCGTGGTGGCCGCGCTCGTGGGCGGCTGGTTGCTGCAGCACGCCTACGCCAGCGGTCCGCCGGACCTGGTCGTGGCCTGCCTGACCGTGATCGATCCGCTGGTGGCGGTGGGCCTGGGCATCGGTCTGCTCGGTGAGGCCGACCTGGTGGGCACCTGGACCGCGGTCGGCCAGATCATCTTCGCCGTGGTCGCGTGCGCCGGGGTGTTCGTCCTCGCCCGGTACCACCCGGACAGCCAAGGAATCCCGGATTCCCGCCGCCGTCGGCGGGGATCCGCTCGCCGAACCGAGTTCGACAGATCGTCCTGACGGGAGTTCCACTTGACTTCGCAGCCGCTCAACGCGAGCCCGCTCCGGATCGTGGTCGGTGCGGTCACCTATCCGCCCGATGTGAACGGAGCGGCGAATTTCGGGCACCGTCTGGCGACCGGCCTGGCGGCACGGGGGCACGACGTGCACGTGATCTGCCACTCCACCGACCGCCGGGAGCGGACCAGCACCGAACAGGGCGTGACCGTGCATCGGGTTCCGTCCTTCGGCACCCCGTTCCACCCGGCCATCCGCGCGCTCGCACCGTGGAGCGCCTCGTCGCGGGCGGCGCAGTTGCTCGACGAGATCCAGCCGGACGTGGTGCACGTCCAGTCGCACTTCTTCATCGGCCGCGGGTTGATCAACGCCGCGCGGCGGCGCGGGATCGGGCTGGTGGCCACCAACCACTTCATGCCGGAGAACATCTTCGGCTACCTCAAGGTGCCGAAGTCGCTGCAGTTCCTGGCGGCCCGGATCCTGTGGCACAACCTCGTCCGGCACTACGGCAAGGCCCAGCAGGTCACCGCTCCGACCCCGCGTGCGGTGCAGCTGCTGCAGGACAACGGTTTCACCGCCCGAGCGATGCCGGTCTCCTGCGGTATCGATGTGGAGCGCTACCGGCGGCGGGCGCTCAGCCACCGCCAGCAGGACCCGGATCCGCACCCGCGCACGGTGCTGTTCGTCGGGCGGCTGGACGAGGAGAAACACATCGACGATCTGCTGCGCGCGACATCGCTGCTGCGGACCAGGGACCAGATGCGGTTGGAGATCATCGGCGACGGCTCGCGGAAGGCCGATTTCGAGCAGCTCGCCGCGGATCTGGGTATCGCCGAGCAGGTGCACTTCCCCGGGTACGTCTCCGATGAGGAACTGCTGGACGCCTACGCACGCGCGGACCTGTTCTGCATGCCCAGCATCGCCGAGCTGCAGAGCCTGGCGACCATGGAGGCGCTGTCCGCCGCGACACCGGTGGTGCTCGCCGACGCGATGGCACTGCCGCACCTGGTGCAGCCGGGCAGCAACGGCTGGCTGTACCCGCCGCGGGACGTGCACGCGCTGGCCGCCGCGATCGACGACGTGCTCGCCGATCGGGAGACGATCGACCGGATGGGTGCGGCGGGGCAGCGGTTCGTGGCCCAGCACGACATCAACGTGGTCCTGGGGCGGTTCGAGTCGATATACCGCCAGGTGATCGATCCGGACGCGCTGGCAGAATCGGATGAAACGCCCACTGAACTGGCTAGCTGAGGACCGCCCGTGGACACCGCGAGACTTCGGCCGTCGGAGGAGGTAGCGCGCATCGGCGAGGCCGACCTGCACTACTGGGTCTACCCCGCCGGAGCCGGTGCCGACGGTGCGGACCAGCACGAGACCGTGCTGATGGTGCACGGGCTGCGCGGGACGCACCACGGGTTGGAGCTGATCGCCGCCGGTATTGCGCGCGGGCGGGTGATCATCCCGGACTTGCCCGGATTCGGCGATTCCGAGCCGATGCGGGGCCGCACGCACGACACCGCGGGGTACGCGGACGCGCTGATCGAACTGATCCGCCGCCTCGATGACCGCGGCAGGCCCATCGTGCTGATCGGCCATTCGTTCGGCTCCATCGTGGCCGCTCGGATCGCCGCCCGGGTGCCGCATCTGGTCCGGCGCCTGGTGCTGATCAACCCGATCTCGACGCCGGCCCTGGCCGGTCCCCGGGTGGCCATGTCCAAGCTGACCTCCGCCTACTACTCGCTGGGCCGCGCCCTGCCCGGCAAGGCGGGGCATGCGCTGCTCAGCAGCAGGTGGGTGGTGCTCGCGTCGAGCCGGGCGATGACCCGGACCAAGGACAAGCGGTTGCGCGAGTTCATCCATGACAGCCACCTCCGGCACTTCAATCGGTTCCACAGCCCGGCGGTGCTCAGCGAGACCTTCCAGGCGTCGGTCACCAGCACGGTTGCCGACTTCGCCGACGCGATCGGCATGCCCACCCTGCTGATCGCCGGTGAGCACGACGAGATCGCGCCGGTCGCCGGGCAGCGCGAACTCGCCGACCGGATGGCCGACGCCCGGTTGGAAGTGCTGCCCGACGTCGGCCACCTCGTGCACTACGAGACCCCGCTGGCCGCCGCGGCCGCCGTCGAGCGCTTCCTCGGCACCCCGTGAGCGAGGCGGCCGGGGCCGGACGGGCCGGAACGAGCGGCGACGACCGGGGATGGCACCTCGTCGTCGATGCGCGCTGGACGCGGATCGACACCCACGACGGCATCAGCCGGTTCGGCGCGGGACTGCTCGACCAGCTCCGCCGCCGGTACCGGGTCACCGCGCTCATCCACGACGAGCGCCAGCTCGACATGCTGCCGCACGGCATCGCGTGGGTGCGGGTGAACCGGCCGGTCGCGCTGTCCGAGCTGTGGATCTCCCGGCGCCTGCACGAGATCGGCGCCGATGTGGTGTTCAGTCCGATGCAGGTGATCGGCGGTTTCCGCAGGCGCTACCGGCTGATCGTCACGCTGCACGACCTGATCTACTACCGGCATCCGCAGCCCCCCGGTTTCCTGCCCGCCCCCGTGCGGTGGGCCTGGCGCCTGTTCCACACGGCGTTTTGGCCGCAGCGGGTGCTGTTGAACCGAGCGGATGCCGTGGTCACGGTCAGCGAAACGACGCGGCGGCTGATCGAGCACCACCGGCTCACCGCGCGCCCGGTGCGCGTGGTGCCCAACGCGCCGCCGGACACCGCTGTCGCCCGGCCCGCGCTGCGCGACGGCGGCGGTGCGCGGGATCTGGTGTACATGGGTTCGTTCATGCCGTACAAGGACGTCGAGACGTTGATCCGGGGCATGGCACTCCTTCCCGAGCACCGCCTGCACCTCGTCAGCAGCATCGATCCGCGGCGGGAGCGCGAGCTGCGTGCGCTGGTTCCGGAGCAGGGCGGTTCCGTGGTGTTCTGGCGGGGGATCGGTGAGGACGACTACCGGCAGCTGCTCGCCGGTGCGAGCGCACTGGTGACGGCGTCGCGGGACGAGGGGTTCGGCCTCCCGGTCATCGAGGCCATGTACGCCGCGACACCGGTGGTGTGCACCGAGCTGAACATCTTCCGCGAGGTCACCGCGGGCCACGCCGCGTTCTTCGCGCCCGGTGACCACCGCGGGTTCGCCGCAGCGGTGCGCGGGGTCGCCGATCCGGATGTGCGTGCCGCCCTGGTCGCCGCCGCGGGCGAGCGGGCCCGCGAGTTCAGCTGGCAGCGGTCCGCGGACGAACTCGCGGCGCTGGTGCGCGAGCTCACGGGCTGACGGTGCTCAGCTGCGCCACACCTGGATGGCGCGGGCGACGTAGGGCGCCTCGGGCACCTGGGAACCGGGTGGGTGCGTGGAGAAGTCGGCATCCGTGTCGCAGTCCGGGTCCTGGTACACGGTCACCGAGTGGTGCGTGCTGTTGGCGAAGGACTTCGCCTCCAGTCCGTCGGGTAGCGGGATGCAGCGCTCGAACTCCGCGCCCGCCGCGGCGGTGTGGTGCGCCCGGCCGGTGAACGAATCCTGGCCCCAGGCGCAGAAGTGGCCCGCGCGGCACGGTCGGTCCGCGCCCGACCCCGGTGCGGTGGCGGCCTCCGGGGCTGTGGCGCCGAGCAGCAGTGCGGTCAGCGCTCCCGCGGCCGCCACCAGTGCGGTGCGCGTCGCGGGCCCGCGAGCAGAGCGGCTTCCAGTGTCCATTGTGGAGCACAATGCCGAAGTCATCGAAAGTTCCCTTCGCAGAGCGGTATTCGATTACCGCTGATCCGATGTGCCCAGATTGCCCATCGGCCACCGCTTTTCCAAGCGGATCATCCTGATACACCCTGACCGGGTGGTTTCGCACGCCTGGGAACTGCGACGGCGCCGAACATCCGCGGCGTTCCCGGATCGCCCGGATGCTCACTCGATTCGGTATAGAGTCGGCGGTATCGGGAAGTCAACCGGCGGTATCGGGAAGTCAACCCCGGGGGGAGCGGAACATGCCGGAAGCGGACGTGATCGTCGTCGGAGCGGGACTGGCCGGCTTGGTGGCCACCGCCGAACTCGCCGACGCGGGAAAGCGGGTGCTGGTCCTCGACCAGGAGCCGGAGGCCTCGCTCGGCGGGCAGGCCCACTGGTCGTTCGGCGGGTTGTTCTTCGTCGACTCGCCCGAGCAGCGCAGGCTCGGCGTGCACGACTCGCCCGAGCTCGCCCTGCAGGACTGGTTCGGCTCCGCGGCCTTCGACCGGCCGGAAGACCGCTGGCCCCGGGAATGGGCGCGCGCCTACGTGGAATTCGCCGCCGGGGAGAAGCGCGCATGGCTGGCCGAGCAGGGTGTGCGCTTCTTCCCGCTGGTGCAGTGGGCCGAACGCGGTGGCCACCTGGCCACCGGCCACGGCAATTCGGTGCCCCGCTTCCACATCACCTGGGGGACCGGACCCGGCCTGCTGGAACCGTTCCTGCGCCGGGTGCGCAGCGCCGAACGACGCGGGCTGGTCCGCTTCCGGTTCCGGCACCGGGTGAGCGAGCTGATCACCGAGGGCGGTTCGGTCACCGGGGTGCGCGGTGAGCTTCTCGCCCCCAGCGGTGCGCAGCGCGGCGAGCCCAGCACCCGCGAGCAGGCGGGCGAGTTCGAGCTGCGCGCCCAAGCGGTCCTGGTCTCCTCCGGCGGGATCGGTGGTGATGTCGACCTGGTGCGGCAGAACTGGCCGCAGCGCTGCGGTCCGCCGCCGCAGCGCATGATCGCCGGAGTCCCCGACCACGTGGACGGCCGGATGCTGGGCATCGCAGCGCACGTGGGTGCCAGCGTCATCAACCCGGACCGCATGTGGCACTACACCGAAGGGATCCGCAACTACGCGCCGGTCTGGACCGAGCACGGCATCCGCATCCTGCCCGGGCCGTCCTCGCTGTGGGTCGATGCCCGCGGGCAGCGGCTGCCGTCGCCGCTGTTCCCCGGTTTCGACACGCTGGGCACGATGGAGCACATCACGCGCACCGGCTACGACCACACCTGGTTCGTGCTCAACCGCCGCATCATCGGTCGCGAGTTCGCGCTGTCCGGCTCGGAGCAGAACCCGGACCTGACCGGGCGCAGCGTGCGCGGGGTGCTGCAGCGCGGTGGCGGGGGTACGCCCGGGCCGATCGCGGAGTTCGTGCGCAGCGGCCCCGATTTCGTGGTGCGCCGCACGCTGGGCGAACTCGTCCGCGGGATGAACGACTTGGTGGGCGAGCAGCTGGTCGACGAGTCCGCGCTGCACGAGCAGGTACGCGCCCGCGACCGGCAGCTCACCAGCGGATTCGGCAAGGACGAGCAGGTCAACGCGATCCGGGACGCGCGGCGCTACGCGGTGGACCGGCTGGTGCGCGTGGCACCACCGCACGAGCTGCTGGACCCGGAGGCCGGGCCGCTCATCGCGGTGCGGTTGTCCCTGCTGACCCGCAAGACGCTCGGTGGGCTGGAGACCGACCTGTCCGGTCAGGTGGTGGACGGCTCCGGAGAGGTGCTGCCCGGGTTGTACGCGGCGGGTGAGGCCGCCGGTTTCGGTGGTGGAGGGGTGCACGGCTACCGGGCGCTGGAGGGCACCTTCCTCGGCGGCTGCCTGTTCTCCGGCAGGCAGGCCGGGCGGGCGCTGGCCGCGGCCGTGGCCTGACACCGGCTGCGCGCCGCCGACCGCGCGTGTCGGCGGCGCGGGCGGATCACAGCAGGCAGCCGCTTACGTACCCGGTGACCGAGGTGTCCCGGTTCGTGATTTCGAACCACTCAGAATTGTTCGAACCGTTCTCGCACAGAACTGCGCTGCCGTCGACGGCCCGGTGCACCTCGGCCCTTTCACCGGGGTTGCCGTCCCCCACGACGGTTGCCTCGACTCCGGGTGCCGACCGGATTCGAACTCCTGGTTGCTCGAACTTCCTCGATTGTTCGTGCGAGACCTGCTCGGCCCGGTGCATCAGTTCGCTCCGGATGTTCAGCGCGAGTGTCACGACGTGCGTGGCCAGCCCGGATGTGGGGAAGGCCACGGCCACAGCAGCAGCGAGAAGTGCCTTGCGAACGTTGCGCATCTTAGCCCCCGCCAAGGGCCGGAGATCAATTTTCACAATTTCCGAAGCTGTCTGCTCCGGTTCTTCCGGCCGCTTTCCATTCTATTTCGAAAAGGGCGCCCGGACATTATCCGATCGGGTAGAGCGGAATTGGTGCGGGGAAGCGCGGTCCGGTGACCCATCGTTGTCGGGCGGCGGAGGAGGATCCGGCGTGTGGGTGATGCGCGGCGGATCGTTCGGGGGTGGGGGTGCGCGATCGCGCACGGGCCCCGTTCGAACCGGGCGGCGGTTCGAACGGGGCCCGCAGGACGCGGGCGTCAGCCGTTCCGGGGAGTGATCCCGGTCAGCGAGCGGACTTCCAGCTCGGCCTGGCGTTCCCGTTCCGAGGGGCCCTTGTGCAGGAACGTGCCGATGAATCCGAGCAGGAACGAGACGGGAATGGAAACGATTCCCGGGTTCTTCAGCGGGAACAGCGCGAAGTCCACGTCCGGCAGGATCGAGTCCGGGGAGCCGGACACGACCGGGGACAGCAGCACCAACAGCAGGCAGGAGATGAGCCCGCCGTAGATGCTGAACAGCACGCCGGTGGTGTTGAACCGCGTCCAGAACAGCGTGTACAGCAGGGTCGGCAGGTTCGCCGAGGCGGCGAAAGCGAAGGCCAGCCCCACCAGGAACGCGATGTTCTGCCCGTTGACCAGCACGCCGCCCAGGATCGAGGCGAGCCCGATGCCCACCGCCGTCCACCGCGCCACGAGCAGCACCCGGTCCGAATCGGCGTTGCCGCCGCGGATGATGTTGGCGTAGATGTCGTGGGCGAACGAGGCCGACGCGGTCAGCGTCAACCCGGCGACCACGGCCAGGATCGTGGCGAAGGCGACCGCCGCGACGAGCCCGAGGATCACCGTGCCCCCGACCTCGTACGCCAGCAGCGGTGCGGCCGAGTTCTCCGCGCCGGGGGCGTTGAGGATCGTGTCGGTACCGACGAGCGCGGCTGCGCCGTACCCGATGACCAGGGTGCACAGGTAGAACAGCACCATCGTCCAGGTGGCCCACACCACCGAGTTCCGCGCTTCGCGGGCGTTGGGCACGGTGTAGAAGCGCATCAGCACGTGCGGCAGGCCCCCGACACCGAGCACCAGCGCCAGCGACAGCGAGACGAAGTCCAACTTGGACATCTCCGAAATCCCGTACTGCACACCGGGTGCGAAGATCGCCTCGCCGTTGGGGTTGTTGTCCGCCGCCTGGCGCAGCAGGTCGCTGAAGCTGTAGCCGAACTTGCCGAGCAGGAAGATCGTGATCAGCACGACGCACAGCAGCAGGAAGGTCGCCTTGATGATCTGCACCCAGGTGGTGCCCTTCATGCCGCCGACCAGCACGTAGAACACCATGATCAGGCCGACGCCGGCGATCACCAGGGCCTGGCCCCAGCCGCTGTGCACGTTCAGCAGCAGCGCGACGAGACCACCGGCACCGGCCATCTGGGCGATCATGTAGACGAGCGTGATGACCAGTGTGGACAGTGCCGCCGCTGCGCGGACGGGCCGCTGCCGGGTGCGGAAGCTGATCACGTCGCCCATGGTGAACCGGCCGGTGTTGCGCATCCGCTCCGCGATGAGCAGCAGGTTCACCAGCCAGGCGACCAGGAAGCCGATGGAGTACAGGAAGCCGTCGTAGCCGTGCACGGCGATCGCCCCGGCGATGCCGAGGAAGGACGCGGCGGACAGGAAGTCGCCGGACAGCGCGATCCCGTTCTGCGCGCCGCTGAACGAGCTCCCGGCCACGAAGTAGTCGCTGGTGGTACCGCGGTTGCTGACGCTGTAGACCACGATCAGCGTGATCAGCACGAACACCGCGAACACCGCGGTGTTGACGATCGCGGTGTCTTCGGGGATCAGGGAATCGGGCATCAGGCGGCACCGCCCGCGTTCTCCCGGAGCTCGTCCACCTGCGGGTCGAGGTGCTTCCGGGCGTACCGGGCGTAGAGGGTGGTCAGCAGCAGGGTCGTCGCGAACTGCCCGATGCCCATCAGCAGACCGACGTTGACCTCACCGAAGACCCGCTGGGCCATGAAGTCCGGTGCGTAGGCGGCGAGGACGACGTACCCCAGGTACCAGATCAGGAAAAACGCCGTCGCCGGAAAGACGAACCATTTGAGGCGGCTGCGCAGGGAACGGAATTCAGGGCTCTGCTGGATGGCGGAGAAATCGACGTGCTCCGGGGTGTACCGAACTGCGCTCTTGTCGATTCCACCGAAGGCTGTCCGCCCGTTTCCGCCCGGATCGCGGGGGTTGCCGCGCACCGCGGATTGCGTTGCGTTGCTCATGCATCCTTCCTGGAACTGTGCGGTCGGCCGCTGGGGCCGGGACCTGCGACGGCGAGAAATTCTAACCACGCCACGCTGTCACCCGACAGTGTGGTGATCGCCACTTTTTATTGCGTTTTGGCTGAACAGTCGACCCATAGCGGGCAGGATGGGCGCGGGCTGCGGCGGGTCTGGTTACTGTCTGGTATCACCAGGTCATTGCGGTTCGGGCACGACGGGAGTCGGCGACCAGGGAATTCGCTGTCCATCCCGCGATGCGCAATTGTAATCATTTACTCCGAACGAGTGAAACTGCGAGTTTCGCAACAGGGCCGCCGATACGCGGTGTGACCTACCCTGTTTGCCGCAGCCGAATGGGAAAACGCCCCCGGTGCTTTCTCGCGCAGTGGGGCTTATAGTGCGTGGGCACTGAAAGTCAGTCGCGCGGACGGGAAGGGTTGCAGTTCGAGACCGGTGTCCGGAATGCGCGATCCGTGCGAGGTCGCAGCAGCACGTGCCAGGCGGGGCTCCCGCAGGTGCGGTGCAGTACTGTGAGCCGCTGCTGATCGCCGCGCCCGACGCCGCCGCGGCTGGATTTCACCCTGACAAACCTGACGACGATTGCGGGATCGCACGCATGCGCCGTTCTCCAACGAGCAGTTGGCCGGACAGCCGACGTACCCGGGGTGCGCGGCACGGCAATCCCCGCCCGCGGCCGGGAGGGCAGTCGTGAACGTCGACGAGGAGGCCGGCGGCGCCCCACGCCGCCGGGACAAGGTCTTGCAGTGGCGCAACTGGCCGCTGCCCACCAAGCTGGCCGCGGTCGTGCTGGTGCCGCTGATCTTCGCGATCACGCTCGGCGTCGGCCAGATCGGCTGGCAGGTCGATCAGGCCGGCGAGTACCGGCGGGTGGCCCAGGTCCTGGACGCGGTCGAGCGCATCGAACCCCTCCTCGGTTCGTTGCAGGAAGAACGCAACGGAGCGGTCCAGTACCTGACCGGGGACACCGGTCCGGAACAGGTCGAGCGCAGCGCAGTGGAGACCGACCGGGCCGTGGCCGCGCTCGACGAGCTGATGAGCCGGACCGACAACGACTTCGCGGAAGTCGTCGTCGACCGCAACGGTGAGCTGACCAGGCAGCTTCAAGGGATCCAGCAGCTGCGCGACGGGGTGCAGAACGACCAGCTCGCCCCCGCCCAGGCCATCCAGGGCTACTCCGCCCTGACCAACGCGGCCCTGTCGCTGGACGCCGCGCTCACCAGCACCGTCGCCGACCCGCAGCTGTCCTCGAACGCCGCCGCGAGCCAGTCGGTGCTCTCGATGATGGAGGAGGTCCGGCTGCAGCAGGCGCTGGTGCTGACCGGCCTGTCCGAGGGCGCGCTGGACGAGCAGGCCCTGCAGCAGTTGATGGGTTCCCGCGCCCGGCTGGTCAGCAAGATCGGCGAAGCCGGATCGACGGTCGCGGCCAAGTGGCGCGAACTGCTCACGGAGAAGGTCGGTGGTCCGGAGGTCACCCAGCGGAACCAGCTGCTGGCCGCGGTGCTGATGGAGAGCACCGACGACGTCGCCAGTGGCGAGTACTCCATCGGCCGCGAGCAGTGGAACACCGCCTCGGACGCCTCGGTCGAGGTGATCAAGGGGGGCCACGACCTCGTCGCCGACGACGTGCGCACCACTGCGGCGGGACTGGAGTCCGACGCCAGCGACCAGGCGGGTTGGGACTCGGTGCTGCTGCTGGCCGCGCTCATCGCGGCCGCCGCGACCGTGATCGTCATCACCCGGCACCTGCTGGGGTCGCTGCGCCAGCTGCGCAGCAGTGCGCTGGATGCCGCTGAGTACCAGCTGCCGGACGCGGTCGCCGAGATCCGCTCCGGTGGGCGCGCCGACTCCGCGGTGACGCCCGTTCCGGTGCGCACCACCGACGAGGTCGGGCAGGTGGCCCGGGCGTTCGACGAGGTCAACCAGCAGGCGCTGCGGCTGGCCGTCGAGCAGGCCGACCTGCGGCGCGGCTACAGCGAGGTCTTCATCAACGTGTCCCGGCGCAGCCAGAGCCTGCTGGAACGGCAGCTCCGGCTCTTCGAGGACCTGGAGCACGACGAGGAAGATCCGGATCAGCTGTCCCGGCTGTTCCAGCTGGACCACCTCGCGACCCGGATGCGCCGGAACAACGAGAACCTCATGGTCCTCTCCGGCAGCGACCTGGCCCGCCGGTTCACCCAGCCGACGACGCTGGCCGACGTGCTGCGCGCGGCCGTGTCCGAGATCGAGCACTACCCGCGGGTGGTCGTGCAGCCGCCGCCGAACGTCCAGCTCCGCGGGTACGCGGCCAGCGACATGGTGCGGCTGGTGGCCGAGCTGCTGGACAACGCGGCGAACTTCTCCGCGCCGGACACCAACGTCACGTTGTCCGGGTACCAGGCCGGTGACGGGACGATCGTGTTGGACGTGCTCGACCAGGGCATCGGCATGGGCGATGCCGAGCTCGCCCGCGCCAACCAGCGCCTGGCGCGCGTGGACGAGGACGACCTGGCCAGTTCGCGCCGGATGGGCCTGTTCGTCGCCGGCCGGCTCGCGGTGCGGCACGGGATCGGCGTCGAGCTGCACGGCGGCCCGGACGTCGAGGGGGTGCGCGCGACCGTGATGGTCCCGGCCGAGCACGTGGTCTCCTCGGAGGCGACGGCCGCCTGGCAGCCGCCGGGCAACCCGGGTGCGTTCGGCGGCAACCCCGGTTCGTACGGCAACGCGGGTTCATACGGCAACTCCGGGTCGAACGGCGACCTCGGTTCGTACGGCAACAACGGGCACGCGCACCAGGAGATGCCCACGTCGGGCGCCCTGCCCTCGCCGGGACGGGCGGCACCGCCCGGTTGGCCCGGGGCTTCGGACGGGACGCCGGGCGGATCCTGGTACGACGATCACCAGGATCCCGGTGCCACCAACAACGGCATCGATCGGAACGAACTGCTGCACGGGGGCGCGACGGACACGCATCCGCCGGTCAACGGGTCCTCGCGGGAGGACCTGCGCACCTCGATGTGGCAGGAACCGCCCGCACCCGAACCACCCGCGCAGCCGCCCGCACCGGAACCGCCTCCGCAGGCGGCCGCTCCCGCGCCGGAACCAGGACTCCTCGGCAACAGCCTGTTCGAGCCGTCCGGCGATGTGGACGCGGAACGGCCCACGGCGTACCTGTTCGATGCCCCGTCGGACCTGGCAGGGCATCCGGAACCCGGGTTCGAGTGGCCGTCGGTCGAGCAGCCGCCGCCCGCGCCCGGTCCGCCGAACCCGCCGTCCCCGGTCCCGCGGTCGCGGCCGGCGCCGACCACGCCGCCGGAACCGGATCCGCAACCGGGGCGGTCCGCGTCGCAGTGGTTCCAGCCCGCGTCGGAGAACCCGTTCGCCGACGAGGAGGGCGCCGACGATCCCGGCTGGCCGGACGCGGGTGACCCCGCCGACGGCGGTGCGAGCGAACTGTCCTACACCTCGTCCGGACTCCCGCAGCGCACACCGCGATCCGGTGGCGCGGCCGAACCCGCCGGTGAGCAGCGGGCCGGCACTCGCAGCGCGGGTGACATCAGCAGGCAGCTCGCCGACAACCACAACGGGGTCCGGTTCGGCGGCCAGCAGGAGGCCCCGGCCCAGCAGGCGCCGGAAGCGGCCGAACCGCAGTGGCCCGATTCCGGAGCGGACCGGGGGCGGGAAGCGGCCGAGGCTGCGGCGAACCCGCAGCCCGCCTCGTTCACCGAAGCCGGCCTCCCGCGGCGCACACCCAAGGCGCACCTGGTTCCCGGCAGCATCGGCTCGAAGTCGGACGACGGGTCGTCGGGCGGACAGCTGCACCGGGACGCCGACCACCTGCGCGACCGGCTCTCCGGCTTCCAGAGCGGGGCCAGCCGCGGCAGGCACCGCGCGTCCGATGAGGAGTGAGCCCGCCGGCGAGGTCGAACCAGCCGGTCATCGGCGGCAATGAACAGGAGGTTGCATGACTGCCCAGGAGACGATTTCCCGCAGGTTCGGCTGGTTGATCACGAACTTCGCCGAACAGGTGACCGGCGTCGCGCACGCCATCGTGGTGTCGGCGGACGGTCTGCTGCTGACGGCTTCGAACACCCTGCCCCGGGACCGCGCGGACCAGCTCGCCGCGGTGGCGTCCGGTCTGCTGAGCCTGACCCAGGGCTCGGCGAAGTGTTTCGAGGCGGGCGAAGTCGTGCAGACCGTCGTGGAGATGGAGCACGGCACCCTGCTGCAGATGGGCATCAGTGACGGCTCGTGCCTCACGGTGCTCGCGGCCCCGCAGTGCGACATGGGACTGATCGGTTACGAGATGACCATGCTCGTGGAGCGGGTCGGCCAGATGCTGACGCCGGAGATCCGGTCGCAGCTGCAGAGCGCGTCGAACTCGTTCACGGGCCAGCTGGTGTGAGGACGCGATGAGCAGAGGCTCCGATTTCTCGGAAAGCGGGCGAAGATACGAGGACAGCGGTGATGACGCGCTCGCCGATGTGCTCAACGGCTTCTCCCTGGACAGCAGGCGCAGGCGCAAGCGCCGGGAGCGCACCGACGAACAGCGTCCGGAACAGCAGCAGCCGCAGCAACCGGACCACGACCAGCAGCAGGCCCCGGAACCGGAGGAGCAGCGCGCGGCCTCCAGCGTGCGGTCCTACACCTGGACCGGTGGTCGCACCCGGTCGACGCACGAACTGCAGCTGGAGACGCTGGTCTCGGCCGGGGAAACCTCCCGTCCGGGGGTACCGGCCCGGCTGGAGCACCAGTCGATCGCCGATCTCTGCCGGGACCAGCCCCGGTCGGTGGCCGAGGTGGGAGCTCTGCTGTCCGTGCCGGTGGGGGTCACGCGGGTTTTGCTGGCAGACATGGCCGAACTGGGGTTGATCACCGTGCACCAGACGGTGAGCGAAAGCGGCAGCGCACCACACATGGTGTTGATGGAAAGGGTTTTGAGTGGACTCCGTCGGCTTTAGCGCCCCCCGAGCCACCCCGCCGCAGCCGGCCAGCAAGGGCGGCACGACGTCGGCGAAGATCGTGGTCGCAGGTGGTTTCGGTGTCGGGAAGACGACGTTCGTCGGCTCCGTCTCCGAGATCATGCCGCTGACCACGGAAGCAGTGATGACCGAGGCCAGCCAGGGCGTGGACGACCTGGCCGCGACGCCGGACAAGTCGACGACCACGGTCGCGATGGACTTCGGCCGCATCTCCCTGGATTCGGACCTGATCCTCTACCTGTTCGGCACGCCCGGGCAGCAGCGGTTCTGGTTCATGTGGGACGACCTGGTGCGCGGTGCGATCGGTGCGATCGTGCTCGTGGACACCCGGCGGTTGGCGGACTCGTTCTCGGCCATCGACTTCTTCGAGGACCGCGGGTTGCCCTACCTGGTCGGGGTGAACTGCTTCGACGGGAACATGCTGCACACCGCGGAGCAGGTCCGGGAGGCGATGGCCATCGGGCCGGACGTGCCGATGGGCCCGTGCGATGCGCGGGATCGCGAATCCACCAAGCGCACGTTGATCAGCCTGGTCGAGCACGCGATGCGGCACTGGGCGGCCAAGTACTCCGGATGACGGTGGCGCCGGGCCTCGGCGGTGCGCCGCGGAGTGCCCGGCGGGCCGGGGTGCGGCGCAGTACGCCGCGTCCCGGGAACCCGGTGCCGTCAGTTCTTGCGGCCGACCCCGCCCAGCAGCAGGTGGTCGCCCGTCGAGGGCGGGCCCAGCTGCGGACCGTCCGGCCACCACGCGTGCAGGTGGGTCAGGCCGGGGTCGATCATCTCCAGATCCCCGAACATCGCCCGGATCTCCGCGTGCCCGCGGTAGAAGCAGCTGCCCATCATCGCGTTGAACCGGCGCTGGCTCTCCTCGGCCAGGTCGGCCTGCTCGCTGCCGTCGCCCGGGTTGTGCAGGTGCGAGATCGCGGCGAACGAACCCGGCGCCAACGCGGCGAGGTAGCGCTGCATGATGCCGGCCGGATCGTCCTCATCGGTGACGTGGTGCAGCGTGTTGCACTGGATCAGGCCCACCGGCCTGCTGAGGTCGATGTTCCGGACCACCGCCTGGTGCGCCAGGATCCGCTCCGGCTCGCGCAGGTCCGCGACGGCGAAGTGGGTGCGGTCGTTCTCCTCCAGCAGCGCGCGCCCGTGCGCAGCCACCGCCGGATCGTTGTCCACGTAGACGACGTGCGCGTCCGGGTTGAGCCGCTGCGCGGCCTGGTGCGTGTTCTCCGCGGTCGGCAGGCCCGAGCCCAGGTCCAGGAACTGGTCGATCCCGGCCTGCCCGCTGAGGAACCGGACGACCCGGATGAGCCACGCGCGGCACTGCCGCCCGACCTCGGCGGCTTCCGGGGCGACATCCAGCAGCGTGCGGTAGACCTCCCGGTCCACCTCGAAGTTGTCCTTGCCGCCGACGAACGCGTCGTACACCCGGGCGATGCTGGGCCGGGTCGTGTCGATCCGCGGCTCGTCCACAGAGTCCATGCTGCGCCTCGTCCTGCCCTTCCGCTCGCGGCCGCCTGCTCATGATCGCGACCGGTTCGCCAGCCTATGCGTGCGCCAACCGGCCGGTAAACGTCCGTTACGTGCTGCAGTCGTAGTCCGTTCGGCTCAGTGATCGGTGCGCTGAACCGCGCATCCGCCGCGGCCGGAGCGCGTCTTTGCCGAGTACGGGCTGATCAGGGGGCCGCCGGGAATCGGCGCCGGTCGCCGGGTGGCAGACTCGCCAAGATGAGCGGAACGGTTCTGGTGCTCGGCGGGCGCAGTGAGATCGGGGCGGCGGTAGCGCAGCGGCTCGCCGCGCGCGGCCACCGGAAGGTGGTGCTGGCCGCGCGACGCAGCGCCGAACTGGACGGTGAGGAAGCCGCGCTGCGCCAGGCCGGGGCCACCGAGGTGGTGCGCGCCGAGTTCGACGCCGCTGCCCTGGACACGCACCAGCGGGTCCTCGACGAGCTGTTCCGGCAGCACGGGCCGATCTCGGTGGTGGTGACGAGTTTCGGGATCCTCGGCGACCAGACCCGCGCCGAGCACGACGCCGAGCACGCCGTGCAGATCGTGCACACCGACTACGTCGCGCATGTGGCCGTGCTGACCCGGCTGGCCGACCTGCTGCGCGAGCAGGGCAGCGGGCGGATCGTCGTCTATTCCTCGGTGGCCGGCGTGCGGGTGCGCCGCGCCAACTACGTGTACGGCTCGGCCAAGGCCGGGCTGGACGGGTTCGCCAGCGGTCTGGCCGATGCGCTCGTCGGCAGCGGGGTGCGTCTGCTCATCGTGCGGCCCGGGTTCGTGATCGGGCGGATGACCGGCGGGATGGATCCGGCGCCGTGGTCGAGCACACCGGACCAGGTGGCCGACGCGACCATCCGCGGGCTGCGCCGCGGCAGCCGCGTGGTCTGGGTCCCGCGCGTGCTGCGCTGGGTGTTCGCCGGGATGCGCCTGGTTCCGCAGTTCGTGTGGCGCCGGATGCCGCGCTGAGCTCCCGTCCTCAGCTGGTCGGTGGTCTGCGGCGTGGTTCCGGTGGTTTGAAGTGCCCGCCCTCCGAGGCGTTCGGCGCTGCGCCGAGGTAGTGCCGGAGCCAGGCGGCCGCGGAAGCGGACACGTGTTCCAGCGCGCCCGGTTCCTCGAACAGGTGGCCCGCACCGGGCACGATCTCGATCGAGACATCGGCCAGGGGCAGCGAGGTCATCAACCCGGCGGCCTGGCGGTTGAGGTTGAGCACCTCCCGGTCGTTGCCGCCGACGATGAGCAGCGTCGGGGCCTCGACCGAGGCGAGCGCGTCCCCGCCGAGGTCCGGGCGCCCACCGCGGGACACCAGGGCGCCCACCCGGTCCGGGCGCCGGGCCGCGGCCTTGAGCGCGGCGGCCGCCCCGGTGCTCGCGCCGAACAGGCCCACGTACCGCCCGCGGGTGCTCGGCCAGTCGCCCAGCGCGTCGACCGCGGGTACCAGGCGTTCGGCGAGCAGGTCCACGTCGAACCGCAACTGCTGCGTCTGCTGGTCGAACGCGGCCTCGTCCCGGGTGAGCAGGTCCATCAGCAGCGTGCCGTAACCGGCGGTGCGCAGCGCTTCAGCCACGGCGCGGTTGCGCGGGCTGCGGCGCGAACTGCCCGACCCGTGCGCGAAAAGCACGATCGAGGTGGCCTGGTCTGGGATCACCAGATCGCCTTCGAGTTCCCCGCCCGGCGTCTTCAGGGTCACTGGTTCCGTCGCGAGCTGGGCCATGGCAACCTCCAAAGCGGTGGTGTTGCGCAGCGATTACCCGGCGCGCGCTGCGGCGACACTCACCCGGTGGTGCCCGGACCGGCCTCGTGCGGGAGGTTGATCTGCCAGGACACCCCGTGCCGGTCCACCAGCCAGACGAAGCGCCGGCTGAAGCCGTAGTCGTCCGGGGGCATCAGTTCCTGCCCGCCGTCGACCAGGCCCCGGTGCAGCTGATCGAACTCGGGCTCGTCGGCGCAGTCGACGAACAGCGAGATCGCAGGGGTGAAGCCGAAATCGTGGCTGATCGGGCTGTCGATGCACTCGAATGCCTGGCCGAGCAGCGTGAACGTGGCTCGGTGGACGCTTCCCGCAGCGCCCGGCCCGTCCGGCCCGTAGCGCTCGATGTGCTCGATGCGCGCGTCCGGCAGCAGTGCGGTGTAGTGCTGGATGGCTTCCTCGGCCCCGCCTTGGAACATGAGGAAGGTGCGGATGCGGTGTTCGGGCACGGCGTGCTCCTCGGTCGGTGGACGTCGGCTCCCTTGTAGCAGAGACCGCGCGCGTCGGTCGGTTTCGGCGACGACGGGCGTTCGCCCGGACACCGCGCGCGACGAGGGCCCTGCTGCGCAGCGGTGTTCCCGGTTCGCGACTCCCGGGTAAAGGGCTGTGCGCACGAGATATGCGACACCTCGCGGTGCCGGGCCGCTATCGCTGGATGTCACTCGTCCGTAGGATGCCCGTGCGCGTCCAGGGAACACCGGTGCGAATCCGGGGCTGCCCCGCAACTGTGAGGCCCGCCGAGCGGTGGGTCGGAGCCAGACACCTGCGCGCCGAGAGATGAGCGGTCACGCCACGCGGGATGGTCGGTGCCGCACGAGCCGCCGGCTGCGGTCTCGTGCCCAGCACGCTCCCCGCGCGGTCCGACCCGGACGCGAGGGGAGTCAGCATGCAGGTGGGCGAACGCGGGATTGCCGGGAGGCTCGGCAGGAGGGGTTTCCTGATCGGCGGCGCTGCGGCGGCCGGTGCGCTGGTCACCGGGTGCGGTGGTTCGTCCGGTTCGTCCGCGGGTGGCTCGATCGACTCGTTCTCCGCGGTCATGGAGGGTTCCGGCGCCGACGAGGCGTTCGATCCCGGCACCAGCCACATGTTCATCGACGAGGCCCGACTCAAGGCCGTCTATGACGGGTTGTTCGAGGTCGATGACCAGATGAAGCCGATCCCGCGGCTGGCCGAGCGCGCCGAACCCAACGCGGACGGGACCCGGTGGCGGCTGGCGCTGCGCGATGCGCGCTGGCACGACGGCTCGACGTTCACCGGCGACGACGTGCTGTACACGATCAGCCGGATCCTCGGCGGCGGGGAGCCCGACGCGTTCATCGCCGCGACCACGTTGGAACACGTGAACCTGCGCGAATCGCGCGTCGTGGACCCGCGCACCGTGGAGATCGCGCTGAAGAAACCGGATTTCGAGTTCCGGACTGCGCTGGCCGCCTATGGGACGCGGATCGTGCAGAACGGCACGCGGGACTTCGTCGACCCGGTCGGCACCGGCCCGTTCCGGTTCGAGTCGTTCGAGCCGGGCAAGGAGTTCAGCGGCACCAGTTACGAGCAGCACTGGAACGGCGCCCCCGCGATCCGGCAGCTGCGCATCCTCAGTGCCGATTCGGACGCGCGGCTGAACACGCTGCAGGGCGGGCAGGCCGATTTCGCGGACAGCATCACGCCGGCCGCCGCGCGCACGCTGCGCGGCAACGACCGGGTAGCGGTGAACACCACGCCGAACAGCGGGATCCACTACTTCGCGATGAAGACGGACCGGCCGCCGTTCGACAACCCCGACGTGCGGCGCGCGCTCATGTTGCTGGCCGACCGCGAGGAGATGGTCAAGGTCGCCTTCGAGGGCGAGGGCGACGTGTCCAACGACGTGTTCGGCGCCGGATTCGAGTACTACGCCGAACTCCCGCAGCACGGGTACGACCCGCAGCGTGCGAAGACCCTGTTGCGCAGGGCGGGGGCGGAGAACCTGAGGTTCGACCTGTTCACCGCGGAAGTCTCGTCCGGGCTCGTGGAAGCCGCGCACCTGTTCGCCGAGCACGCCGCGAAGGCCGGGGTGCGGGTCAACGTGGTGGTGGGCTCCAAGGACACCTACTACTCCGAGACGCTGGACCGCGGCGAGCTGACGATGGGCCAGTCCGGACCGCTGCCGGTGCCCAACCACTTCGCGTCCCGGCTGGTCACGGGATCGCCGCAGAACCGCACGAACTGGTCGGATCCGGAGTTCGACGCGCTGTTCGCCCGCGCCCAGGCGACCCGGTCCGACGAGGAGCGCGCGGCGATCTACCGGCGGATGCACGAGATCCAGTACGACCGGGGCGGTTTCATCTTCTTCGCGAACACCTACTGGCATAACGCCGCCAACGCCGAGTACCGCGGCATCCCCACCGGCGTGCCGAACTCGTTCGGGTGGGTGCGCTTCGACGACGTCACCGGCTGACGTGCCGGGAAAACCCCTGGCACACGACCGAATCCGTAGCAGAGGACGCAGATGACCAGCACGTCAACTCCCACCCGCGAGCAGGCCCTGCACTGGCTGGACCGCTGGGACCGCCAGCAGGAGCACTACATGCCCGACCGCGAGGAGCGGTTCGCGGTGATCGCCGATGTGCTCGACGAACTGCTGCAGCGCCTGGACCCGCTCATCGTGGACCTCGGGGTCGGTCCGGGCTCGCTGGCCGTCCGGCTGCTCGACCGGCTGCCCGGCGCCCGGGTGGTCGGCGTGGACGCCGATCCGCTGCTCATGGGCCTGGCCGACCTCGCCTACGGCGCCGACGACCGGCTGCGCCTGGTGCACGCGGACCTGCGCGATCCGTCCTGGTTCGATGCGCTGGGCCTGGACCGCGCCCCGGACGCGTTCGTCAGCACCACCTCGCTGCACTGGATGAACCGGGAGCCGATCCGCGCGCTGCTGGCCGAATGCGGCCGTGCGCTGCAGCCCGGCGGCCTGTTCGTCAACGGCGACCACCTCTATGAAGGTCCGGGCGGTGAGCGGCTCGACGCGCTCGGCAAGGCGCTCACCCGGCGGCGGGCCGCGCGCGCCGAAGTGCGGCGCAGCGAGGACTGGGCGGCGTGGTGGCAGGCCGTCGAGCAGGCTCCGGAGCTCGCCGGCCTGCTGGCCGCGGCCCGGGAGAACGGTTTCGAGCACCGGGTGACCG
The DNA here is from genome assembly GCF_015209505.1 of Saccharopolyspora montiporae. Lineage (GTDB taxonomy): Bacteria > Actinomycetota > Actinomycetes > Mycobacteriales > Pseudonocardiaceae > Saccharopolyspora > Saccharopolyspora montiporae. The sequence continues at coordinate 97,421 of NZ_JADEYC010000009.1, read as the reverse complement.
ACCGGCCCGCGGTGCACGACTACCTCGACTTCCTGCGCGAAGCCGGCTTCGCCGAGGCCGGGATCGTCTGGCAGGTCGGCGATGACCGGATCGCTGCCGGCATCCGCTGAGCGCACCGCCCCCGCACGCGTGCGGACCGCGGGCACGGGGTTCGGCCGGTTCGCCGCGCGGCGCCTGGTCATCGGTGCGGGCCAGGTGCTGGTGCTGCTGGTGCTGGTGTTCGGGTTGTCCCTGCTGCTGCCCGGCGATGCCGCGGACGTGCAGAGCAGCGACGCGTTCAGCACCGAGCAGCGCGCCGAGACCCGGCAGCTGCTCGGGCTGGACGTCGCGCCGGTGACCCGGTTCGCGGACTGGTTGGGGCAGGTCGCGCGCGGCGACCTCGGCACCTCCTACGCCACGGGCGGTCCGGTCGCCGAGCTCATCGCCGAACCGTTCGCGATCACCGCGATCATGGCGGTGCTGACCACGCTCCTGTTGCTGCCTGTGGCCGGTGCGGCCGGATTCGCGGCCGGTCTGCGCCCCGGGTCGCTGCGCGATCGTGCCATCACCGCGGTGAGCGTGTTCTTCGACTCGATCCCGGATTTCGTGCTGGCGGTGCTGCTGGTGGCCTACGTGGCCATCGGACTCGGCTGGTTCCCGGCGACGTTCCTCGGCGCCGACGTGTCCACCATGCTCACCGAGCCCGGCTACCTGGTGCTGCCGCTGGTGGTCATGGTCGCCCGCGTCGCCGCGCCCCTGGTGCGGCTGGTGCGTGCGGGCGTGATCTCGGTGATGCACGAGCCCTACATCGCCCAGGCCGTGCGGCTGGGGGTGCCGCGCCGGTCGCTGCTGGTCCGGCACGTCGCGCCGAACGCGCTCGGGTCGGCGGTGCAGGAGCTGGGACGCACCGGGGACGGGCTGCTGTCCGGGGTGCTGATCGTGGAGGCGGTGTTCGTGATGCCCGGGGTTGCTTCGGCGCTCATCGACGCGATCGGCAACCGGGACCAGCCGGTGATCCTGGCGATCGTGCTCATCACCGGACTGGTGGCGATCGCGGTGAATCTGGGCATCGATCTGGCCGGGCGCCGGATGGTGCCGCGCAGGGAGCACGCATGAGCTGCGGGAATGCGCGCGGGCCCAGCCGTCTGCGCTGGCTGTACGCGCTGCTGGTGGCGATCCCGGTGCTGGTGGCGGCGTTCGGGCCGCTGCTGGCCGAACTGGGGCCGCAGGAGCGGCAGAGCCCGTTCGGCCCGTCGAGCTGGTCGCCGTTCGGCACCGACCGACTGGGCCGGGACGTGCTGGTGGCGGCGCTGCAGGGCGGGCGGACCCTGCTGCTGACCACGCTGGTGACGGTGCTCGTCGCCTACGTCGTGGGCGCGCTGATCGGGCTCGCCGCGGCGAGCACCGCGAAGCCGTGGCTGGAGGACCTGCTGATGCGGCCGGTGGACGTGCTGCTGTGCCTGCCGTCGCTGCTGATCATCATGGTCGCCGCGCTGCGCACCGACGGTTCGGCGGTGGCCGTGGCCTGCGCAGTGGGGCTGGCGCTGATCGCGCCGATCGCGCGGTTCGTGCGGATGGCCGCGCGCGGTGTGGTGCAGGGGCCGGTGATGGACGCGCTGCGCATGCAGGGCGCCAGCCGCACGCACCGCTACGTCCGCTACGCGCTGCCGGAGCTGGCCCGCCCGGTCGCGGCCGATCTCGGGGTGCGCACCGCCGCGGGCATCTACTTCCTGTCCTCGGCGAACTTCCTGGGGCTGGGCTTCGACACCACCTCGGCCGACTGGGCGGTGTCCGTGGCGGCGAACAAGGACGGTCTGTCGGTCGCGCCCTGGTCGGTGCTGCTGCCGGCGGGCCTGATCGTGCTGCTCGTGGTGGGGATCAACGTGCTGTGGGATGAACTGCTGGCCGATCCGCACCGGGTCGCGGCGCGGGATGCGGTGCGGGCGGTGCGCGATGGCGGGTGAACCGGTGATCGCGGTGCGCGGACTGTCCGCCGAGGTCGGTGGGCGCAGCATCGTGCGCGATGTGCACCTGGACGTCGGCGCCGGTGAGGTGGTGGCGCTGCTCGGCCCGTCCGGTGCGGGCAAGACGACGGTCGCCGCTGCGGTGGCCGGTGTGGACCGGCCGGGCCTGGAAGTCACCGGTGCGATCGAGGTCGCCGGACGCGTCGGCTACCTGCCGCAGCACGCCGCGGCCACGCTCAACCCGGCGCGGCGCATCGGCGCGGCGCTGGGCGAGTACGCGAGCCTGGGCTCGGGTGCGGGCCGGGAGCGGGTCGCCGAGGTGCTGCGCACCGCCGCGTTCGATGTGGACGGTGCGGAGTTGGCGGCGACGCTGCGCAAATACCCGTCCGAGTTCTCCGGCGGGCAGCGCACCCGGCTCGCGTTGGCGCAGGTGCTCGCGGTGGCGCCCGATGCGCTGGTCCTGGACGAGCCCACCGCCGGGCTGGACGCGCTCAGCCGCGCGGACCTGGTGCGCCGGCTCGCGGTGCTGCGCGATCGCGGGATGGCCGTGCTGCTGGTCACGCACGATCCGTTCGTGGCCGAGGAGCTCGCCGACCGGGCGCTGCAGGTGTGCGAAGGCGAGCTGGCCGGACCCGCCCGGTTCCCGGCCGCGGCCGCACCGCCGGTGTCCGCAGCCGCACTGAGCGCGGGGCGGAACGAGGTCGAACTGCGCGGCGTCGGTGTGCCGCACCGGCTGGCCGACGTCGACCTGCAGGTGGCCGCGGGAGAGGTGCTCGGCGTGATCGGGGCGTCCGGTGCGGGCAAGTCGAGCCTCGCGCGCTGCGTGGCGGGGCTGCTCGAACCGCAGCGCGGGCAGGTGCTGATCGGTGGGCGGCGGTTCCCGCGGTTGCGCAAGCGTTCCCGGCAACAGCTGGCCCAGGTGCAGCACGTGTGGCAGGAATCGGCGGGCTCGTTCGAACCGCGCCGCCCGGTGCTCGACCAGGTCGCGGCCACGGCGGTGCGGCTGCGCGGGCTCGACGCGGCGGCCGCGCGGGACGAGGCGGTCGAGCTGCTGCGCGAGCTCGCCATCGCCCCGGAGCAGGCGGCCCGCCACCCCGCGGGACTGTCCGGTGGTCAGCTGCAGCGCGCGGCGGTGGCCCGAGCGCTGCTGGCGCACCCGCGGGTGCTGATCTGCGACGAGGTGACCAACGGCCTGGACCAGCCGCTGTCCGCGCAGATCCTCGACCACATCGCGCGGTTCCGCCACGAGCACGGATGCGCGGTGATCAACATCAGCCACGACGTCCGGTCTCAGCTGCAGCGCGCGGACCGGGTCGCGGTGGTGGCCGACGGCCGCATCGCGGAGGTGGGCACGCCGGGTGAGCTGCTGCAGGATCCCCGTTCGGCGCACCTGCGCGACCTGCTGCACGCCGAGGGGCTCACGCCCGCACCGCGGTGATCGGGAGTCCACTTCGGATGGTCAGCTCACCGCCCGGGCCAGCGCGACCGCCGCCTCGGCAGTGGTGTCCAGCAGTTCCTCCGAGGTGGACCCGGCAGCGGGTTCGGCCTCCGCCACCAGGACGGTGCTGCCGCGCCGCGCGGAATCGTAGTGCTCACCGGTGAACGCGGGCCGCGGGCTGATCGGGCGGATGTCACCGGTGCCGTGCTCGTCCATGCGCGCCTTGAATTCCCGCGCGTCGCCGGCCGACCGCAGCCGCACCTCGGACACCAACACCGACATCGTCCCGCCCTCGTGGGTCAGCGGGAACTGCACCCGCCCGATGTCCCGGCAGCCGTGTTGGACGAGGAATTCCTGCACCTCGCCGAACGAGATCAGCGCGCACTCGGCCGTGTCCCGCAACGACGATCCGCGCTGCAGGCGCATCGTGCGCCACGCCTGCTGGGGCTTGCCCGCGCGCACCTGCTTGGTGGCCTTGCCGAGGTTCTGCCCGATCCCGCGCACCACAGCGGTTTCCGCAGCCGACGCGCCCGCGCCGGTGATGCCCGCGGTGCCCGCAACGCCCCCACCACCTGCGGCAGCGATCGCGAACACCCCCACCGCGACGAGCGGACCCCCACCGCCGCCGTTGCGGAGCGGGTATTTCGTGCCGTCCGGACGGCTTCGGAATTCCGGTGCCATGTGCCTCCCCTTCGCCGAGGCACGACCCTGGCAACCGGCACCGCGCTCACGGTCCCGAACGCGACCGGATCACCCGAACGCAGCAGCCCGCGTCAGCAGCCGCCGGAGCCGCGGGCCGGGTCCAGGTCGGCGTCTGCCGGGTCCTCGTCCGAGCAGTCGTCGGAGTGCCATTCGAACGGATCCTGGTGCTGTGCCCAGACATCCCGGCCCGCGGCGAGTTCCTCGTCGGTGAGCAGCGCCGCGCGCAGCCGGCGGCTGATCTCCGCGGCATCGGCGTCGTGCGTGATGACGACGATCTCCTGCGCGCGGTCGCCGTAGTGCTCGTCCCATTGCAGCGAGGCGCGCAGCCGCCGCTCGTCCGCGAACTGCGTCCACTCCTGCTCCGGCAGCGCGGCCAGCCACGGTCCGGCATCGCCCACGGCGAGCCCGCCACCCGCCGATTCCAGCCAGAGCGCGGAGTCCGGCCTGCTGGCGATCCAAGCGCGCCCGCGGGTGCGCACCACGCCGTCCAGCAGCGCGTCCAGCGCTTCGTGCAGCCGCTGCGGGTGGAACGGCCTGCGATCCTCGAACAGCAGCACTTCGACGCCGGAATCCGGCTCCATGGGCGGTTGCCCGCGCAGCAGCGGTCCGTGCGCCCCGTCGACGTCCCCGCGGCGGGCGTTGTCCGGGATGCGGGCGAGCAGGTCGGCCACGTCGAGTCCGTCGAGCTGCGTCCACGCGGTCGCGGGGGCCAACCGGCGCAGCACTTCCCGGGTGCGCACTTCGGTCCAGCCGTCCTCCGCAGCGGGGCCGAACACGATCGCGTCCGCGAATTCCGCGTGGCCGACCGCGAGCTGGGCGATGGTGCGCTCGTCGTCCGTCCCGCCGCCGAGTCCGCGGTCGGCCAAGGTGTCCTCGCTGCTCGCATCGGCGAGCCAGCGGGCACCGTCGACCGCGTTGAGCACCGCGTGCACCACGACGTCCTCGTCCACGGTGCGCCCGTCGACCGGCACCTGCTGCAGCGACCAGCAGATCGCTTCGGGTTCGACGAGCGGATCGAGGTGCAGCACGATGTGCTCGACGCCGGGGGTGGCCGACAGCCTGCGCAGTTCCGGTAGCAGGTCCTCGCGCAGGGTGCAGGACACGCAACCGTGCACGAGCTCGACGGTGCTGTCGATGTCCCGGTCGCGGTGGCGCACTCGTTTGTCGAGGAACCCGTCGCCGACGCGGTGCAGGTCGTGGTGCAGCAGCGCGGTCGTGCCGGGGGCCCCCGCGCGCACCGTCTCCGCGGTCGCGGCGGTCTGGTCCTGGTCGAGTCCGCACACCACGATCAGCGGGGTCCGCTGGTCGGTGCTCCGGCCGCCGGGTGCTCCGGTCTCCATGCCCACTCCTGTTGAGAACCGTTTTCACGTCAGTGCCCGACACGGTACCCTCCCGATCGGCATTAATGAAAATGGATGTCGTTATCGAAAGGTGTGGCATGTCCAACCGCTGCCAGGTGACCGGCAAGCAGCCCGGTTACGGCAACAACGTCGCGCACTCCCAGCGGCGCACCAAGCGCCGCTGGCTGCCGAACATCCAGCGGCGCCGCTACTGGCTGCCCTCGGAAGGCCGGTGGGTCCGGCTGCGCGTGTCGGCGAAGGGGATCAAGACGATCGACGCGCGCGGCATCGAGGCCGTGGTCGCCGAGGCGCGCGCTCGCGGGGAGCGCGTCTGATGGCCCGCGACGACGTCCGCCCCGTGGTCAAGCTGCGCTCCACCGCCGGTACCGGACACACGTACGTGACCAGGAAGAACCGCCGCAACACCCCGGACCGGATCCGACTGCGCAAGTTCGATCCGGTGGTGCGCAGGCACGTCGAGTACCGCGAAGAGCGGTGAAGGAGGCCCCCGTTGGCGAAGAAGTCCAAGATCGCCGCCGACCGCAAGCGGCGGGACGTGGTAGCCCGCTACGCGGACCGGCGGGCCGAGCTCAAACGGATCATCCGCGCGCCGGGCAGCACCGTCGCGCAGCGCGATGCGGCGCTGGCCGAATTGCAGCGCCAGCCGCGCGACGCCAGCCCGACCCGGGTACGCAACCGGGACGCGGTGGACGGCCGCCCGCGCGGCTACTACCGCACGTTCGGGCTGTCCCGGATCCGGCTGCGCGAGATGGCGCACGCCGGGGAACTGCCGGGTGTGACGAAGGCGAGCTGGTGACCGTGATCGAGCGCCAGCCCCGCGGACGAGCCCGGCGCAGGCCGAACCTGCTGCAGCAGCACGGCGTCCTGGACGTCGACTGGAAGGACATCGAGGTGTTGCGCAAGTTCGTCTCCGACCGCGGCAAGATCCGCTCCCGCAAGGTCACCGGGCTCACCGCCCAGCAGCAGCGCGAGGTCGCCACCGCGATCCGCAACGCCCGCGAGATGGCCCTGCTGCCGTACCCGAAGTAACCGGACGCGGGTCGGGGCGCGCCGCGCGCCCCGACCCGCCCGCTCACGCGATCGGGAGCACACCGGTGTTCGCGGAAGAGATTCATGCTTTCGGGAAGCGCGTGTTCGTTGCTCCGCCCCGGGTGCCGTGCTGCAATTCCGCCGATTCGTTCAGATATACCGGTATTCCGCGGAATCCGAGAGGTCTGGGACCACCGCGGTTCCGAAGCGGCGTGTGCCGTTTCGCCGGACGTAGTCCGAAACCCGTTGCGGCGCTCCGTATGTGGCGCCGTGCGGGTGAGCACCGAGTGGGAACGCGTGGGGAGGACTAGTTGTCGTCAGCGGGAGCGCGATCCGGTCGCCCGGGTACTGGTGCTCCGCACGCGTCCTGTGGCAACGGCGGTCTCCCCGCGGGCGGTCGGCGAACGGAATGCGTCGCCGCGTTACCGGTGCGGTGACCCGCTCGGCCCGTTCCGGCGCCGGCGGCGGGCTTCGCGCGAACGCCGCCCGGCGGGCCGGGTGCAGCGGTCGTGCCGAGCTTCGGTGCGTTCGAGGGGTCTGCGTCGGTGGAGCAGTTGGACAATCCGCGGGTGGAGCAGGCTGAGCATTACTACAACGTGCGGCATACGGGGTTGGTGGAGTTGGGTCTGCAGCCGCATCTGTTGTCGGAGACGTTGATCGAGTCGTTGTTCCGGGTGGCGCAGCGGTATCGGGATCGGGTGGATGTGGCGGCGATGCGTCCGTCGGTGGACTGGCGCGCGCCGAGCAGTCCTGTCCGCGTCCGCGACGACTCCGCCGAGGTGCAGCCGCCTGCTCCGCAACCGGAAGCGGCGGCGGAGCAACGGCCGATGGCACCGTCCGGCGTCTGAACCGCACGCGGGTCGGGGTGCGCGGTGGCGCGCACCCCGACCCGCCCGCTCACGCGAGTGGGACCAGTACGAGCACCAGCAGGAAACCGATCCCGCCGATGAGGGTCTCCAGCACGGTCCACGTTTTCAGCGTCGTCTTCACGTCCATGCCGAGGTAGCGGCCAACCAGCCAGAACCCGGAGTCGTTGACGTGCGAGAGCACCGTGGCACCGCAGGCGATGGCGATCACCAGCAGGGCCGAGTACAGCGCGGACACCTCGCCCATCGCGGCGACGGTCGGGGCCAGCAGACCGGCGGTCGTGGTCAGCGCCACCGTGGCCGAACCCTGTGCCACGCGCAGTGCCGTGGAGATCAGGAACGCGGCCAGGATCAGCGGGAAGCCCAGGCTGGCCAGGGTCTGCGCCAGCGCGTCGCCGATGCCGGAGACGTGCAGCACCTCACCGAACATGCCGCCCGCGCCGGTGATCAGGATGATCGCGCAGACCGGGCCCAGCGCGCCGTTGACGATCTGCTCGACGCCGGCCTTGGACCGGCCGCGGCCGAGCACCAGGATCGCGGTGATCGCGGTGATCAGCAGGGCCACCGGGGTGGCGCCCACGATCTGCAGCGCCTGCACCCAGGTCGCGCCGTCGTCCACGACTCCGGCCGTGGCCAGGGTGTTCAGCCCGGTGTCCAGGAAGATCAGCAGCATCGGCAGCACGAGCAGCGCCACCACGGTGCCGAACTTCGGGTAGGGCAGGTCGTCGTGTTCGGACGTGTCCTTGGCGGCGCTGATCTCCGGGATGGGCACGTCGACCCGCCTGCCGATGATCCGCCCGCCGAGGTAACTGCTCAGGTACCAGGTCGGGATGGCCAGGATCAGGCCCACGAGCAGCACCGTGCCCATGTCCGCGCCGAGCAGTTCGGCGGCGGCGACCGGACCCGGGTGCGGCGGCACGAACGCGTGCATCACCGCGAACGCGCCCACCGAGGGCAGCGCGTACAGCAGCAGCGAACCGCCGAAGCGGGCGGCGACGCTGAAGATGATCGGCACGAACACCACGAACGCGGCGTCCAGGAAGATCGGGAAGCCGAAGAACAGCGAGGCGACACCCAGGGCGAGCGGCGCGCGGCGCGGCCCGAACCGGGACACCAGGGTGTTGGCGAGCACATCGGCGCCGCCGGTGACTTCCAGCAGTCGGCCGATCATCGCGCCCAGACCGACGAGCAGGCCGACTTCGGCGAGCGTGTCACCGAACCCGGCGAGCAGTACGTCGTCCACGAGCTGGTCGAGCGGGATCCGGGTGGCCAGGCCGACCAGGATGCTGACCAGTACCAGGGCGATGAAGGCGTGCAGCCGAAACTTAATGATCAGCAGCAGGAGCAGCCCGATGGCCGCGAGTGCGATCAGCAGCAGCGGACCGACCCCGTAGGCCGGCGTCATCGTTTCCATGTCGGTGATTCCTCAACGCTGAGCGAATGCGATCAGGTGCCGGGTGGCACCACGGGTGCGGGCGGACTACCGGCTGACGTCGGAGCCGTCCAGGTCCGCGAGTTCCGCGCGATCGGGAAGACCTTCCCAATCGCCGTCCACGGCAACGGCGAGCGCTCCCGCCGCGGCCGCGTCCTGCATGCGCTGCTCCGCCGGGGCGGACTGCAGCAGCGCGGCGAGGTATCCGGCGGCGAAGGCATCGCCGGCGCCGACCGGATCGACCACAGTGGACGGGTGTGGCGGCGCGGGCAGCGACTGTCCGTCGACCAGCCCGAACGCTCCGTCCCCGCCCCGCTTGATGACCACCTGCGCCGGCCCGAGCTTCGCCAGTTCGGCGGCGAGCTCGTCCGGACCGGAGCCGTCGACCAGCAGCCGGGCCTCGTCCTCGGTGGCGAAGAGTACGGTGCTCGCCCTGGCGAGCTCGCGCAGGGGGCGGGCGGCCTCGTCCGGGCTCCACAGCGCCCTGCGGTAGTTGATGTCCAGCGAGATCGGCACTCCGGCGGCCTGCGCGGTGTCCACGGCGGCGCGCGCTGCGGCGCGGGCGGATTCGCTCAGCGCCGGCGTGATCCCGGTCAGGTGCAGCGCGCCCGCGGTGCGCACCAGCTGCGGATCCAGATCGGCCGGCTGCAGCCGCGATCCCGCCGAACCCGAACGGTAGTAGGAGACGTTGGTGCGCATCCCGTTCCGGCGTTCCTTGACCAGCAGCGCCGTGGGCGCGGTGTCGTCGGTGATCACCTGCTCGCCGGGAACGCCCTGGCCGCTCAGCGTCATCCGGATGAGCTCGCCGAACTCGTCGTCGCCGACCCGACCGATCCACACGGCTTGCCCGCCGAGGCGGCTGACACCGATGGCGGTGGTCGCTTCGGCCCCGGCCACGCCCAGTTTCAGGTGCGGCGCGTGGCGTAGCGGGCCGGTGATCGGCGAGGACAGCGCGGCCATCGCCTCGCCGAGGGTGACCAGGTGCCCGCTCATGCGGCGCCTCCGGTGGCGTCCAGCAGCGCGCGGGCGCGGGAGCGCAGCCCGTCCAGGTCGCCGGTGTCCAGCGCATCGCCGAGCAGCGGCCCGCCCACGCCGACGGCGCAGGCCCCGGCGCGCAGGAAATCACCGGCTGTGTCCGGCGAAATACCGCCGGTGGGCAGCATTTCCACGTCGTCGAGCGGGGCGCGCAGTTCGCGCACGTACTTCGGCCCGCCCAGGCTCGCCGGGAAGATCTTGACGGCGGTGGCGCCGAGGGCGTGCGCGCGCAGCACCTCGGTCGCGGTGAAAGCGCCCGGGAAATAGGCGAGATCGTGCGCGCGCACCCGATCGGCGACCGCTTCGTCGAGGCCCGGGGTGACGATGAACTGCGCGCCGGCCTCGGCGGCCTGGTCGACCTGCTCCGGGGTGCGCACGGTGCCGACGCCGAGCTCGGCGGCCGTGCCGTGGCGCAGGCGGGCTGCGCGCAGGGCTTCCAGCGCACGGGGGGTGTTCGTGGTGACCTCCAGGCACCGGACGCCGGAGTCGACCAGCGCGTCCAGCACGTCGTCGAGGTGTTCGCCACTGCCTCCGCGCAGGATGGCCACCGCGCGGGTGCGCCGGAGGGCTTCGGGGATCTGCTTCGCGCCCAAGTCCTTCACTTCCATGATTGCAGCATGTGCAAAGTCTATGTAAATGTTGCACAGATTCTGTAGGCTGGATCGGCCGAGGTCAAGGAGGACCATGTCGAGAACCGTTGCCAAAGCCGTGATCGCGCTCAACGAGCTAGCCGACGGACCCCGCCCGCTGTCCGCGCTCGCGGAGGCGGTCGGTGTGCACTCGTCGACCGCGCTGCGGATGCTGCAGCCGCTCGTGGACGCCGGGATGGTCACCCGCGGCGGCGACGGGCGATACCGGCTGGGGCTGCGGATGGCCGAGCTCGGGCAGCAGGTCCTGGACGACCTCGACCTGCGCGCCGCCGCGCGCGGGCACCTGCTCCCGCTGGCCGACTCGACCGGCGCCACCGTGCACCTGGCCCAGCTCATCGACGGCGCCATCATCTACGTGGACAAGATCGAGAGCGCGGCCAAGGTGCGCACCTGGTCGCGGGTCGGCCGTCCGGTCCCGCTGCACACCTCCGCGGTGAGCAAGGCGATCCTGGCCCGGCTCGATCCGGCGACGGCCGAGGGGCTGATCGACGGATGCGACTTCGCCCGGTGCACCGAGGCCACGATCACCTCCCGCGCGGACTTCCGCGTCGAACTCGTCCGCACCGCGCAGCGCGGGTACGCCACGGACTTCGGCGAGTTCGAGCCGCTGGTGCACTGCGTCGGGGTCGCGGTCCCGGAGACCGCACCGGGAGTGCACGCCGCGGTCTCGATCACCACGGTGCGAGCGGACCCCGACGTCGACGCGCTGCGCGGGCTGGTCCCGGAGCTGACCGCGGCCGCGTCCGCGATCGCCGACGACCTCGGCCACCGGTCCTGACCGGCACGACCCCTACCGACAGGAGGACTTCGCAGTGAAGATCGCCAGCCTGACGACGTACTTGATCGAGCCGCGGTGGCTGTTCCTGCGCGTGGAGACCGACGACGGGCTCGTGGGCTGGGGCGAGCCGGTGGTCGAGGGGCGTGCGCACACCGTCGCCGCCGCCGTCGACGAGCTGTCCGATTACCTGATCGGCGCCGATCCGCGGCGCATCGAGGACCACTGGCAGGTGCTCACCAAGGGCGGCTTCTACCGGGGCGGTCCGGTGCTGTCCAGCGCGGTGGCCGGGATCGACCAGGCGCTGTGGGACATCCGCGGCAAGGCGCTCGGCGTTCCGGTGCACGAGCTGCTGGGCGGTGCGGTGCGCGACCGGATGCGCATCTACTGCTGGATCGGCGGGGACGAACCCACCGCGGTGGCCGAGGAAGCCGCCCGGCAGGTGGAGGCCGGGCTGACCGCGATCAAGATGAACGGCACCGGGCGCATGCGGCACCTGGAGACGACGGCGCAGGTCAGCGCAGTGGTGGACCGGGTCGCGGCGGTGCGCGAGGTGATGGGCCCGGACCGGGACGTCGCGGTGGACTTCCACGGCCGGGTTTCGCCGGCGATGGCGCGGGTGCTGTGCCGCGAGCTCGAACCGCTGCAGCCGATGTTCGTGGAGGAGCCGCTGGTCCCGGAGCTGTCCGCCGACCTGCGCCGCATCTGCGACTCCACCACGATCCCGATCGCCACGGGTGAGCGGTTGTTCTCCCGCTGGGACTTCCGCGATGTGCTGCCCGCCGGGATCGCCGTGGCACAGCCGGATCTCTCGCACGCGGGCGGGATCTCGGAGTGCCGCCGGATCGCGGCGATGGCCGAGGCGTACGGCGTGGGTCTGGCGCCGCACTGCCCGCTGGGGCCGGTCGCGCTGGCCGCGAGCCTGCAGGTCGACTTCGCCAGCCCGAACGCGCTGATCCAGGAGACCAGCCTGGGCATCCACTACAACCAGGGTTCGGACTTGCTGGATTACCTGGCCGACGCCTCGGTTTTCGAGTTCGCCGACGGCCACGTCGAGCGGCTCACCGCGCCCGGGCTGGGCGTGCAGATCGACGAGCAGGCGGTGCGGAAGGCGGCCGAGGTCGGGCACCGCTGGCGGTCGCCGATCTGGCGGCACGAGGACGGCGGCTTCGCCGAGTGGTGAGCCGGGGGACGAGCCTTAACGGCGGCTCAGCAACACCCCAAGATCATCTTCGATGAGCACCGCGCGGACGCGTTCTGGCGTGGAATCGGTGTCGTAGCGCAGGAAGCGGACGACGAATCGAGGAGAACGCGTGGGTGCACATCCGGCGAAGAGCCGCAGCTGGGCGGCCGGGCTCATCCGGTGGGCGGTGGTGGCGGTGCTGATCATGATGGTCCTGCGGTACCCGGCGGCGTCCTCGGATCTGGCCGTCGACGCGCTCGCCTGGCTGCGCTGCCAGGCCGAATCGCTCGCCACGTTCGCCGACGGGATGTCGGGCCGCTGACGAGGTCCCCGAACTCCCCGGTTCCCGGCGGCCCGCACCCCGAGGCGACCCTCGGGCAGCCGGAGGAATCCTGCCCGGTGCCCTTGCTGCGCAGCGGTGGAGCTCGTACCGTGACGCTGTGACCGGATGTGTTGATGCGGTCACAGCGGGACGTGATCACGCGTCACCGGGGTGCAGCGCCGTACCTGCGGAGGCCGGCATGGCGAGACGGGACACCGAACGGGCGGATCGCATCTTGGATGCGGCCGCGGACCTGCTGACCAGGTGGGGCTACCGCAAGGTCACGGTCGATGAGGTCGCCCGGCGCGCCGACGTCGGCAAGGGCACCGTGTACCTGCACTGGCGGAGTCGAGACGCTCTGCTGTTCGCGGTACTGCTGCGCGAGGGCGTGGCGACGTTCGACGAGCTGGCGCGGGGCATGCGCGCCGATCCGGGCGAGGTGTTGCTGCACCGCTACGTGCGCGCCGTCTTCCTGCAGGCGATGCGCCGCCCGCTGCTCGCCGCGATCTACACCCGGGACGCGGAGGTGCTCGGCAGGCTCATCGCCACCGATGCCTCGCGCGGGGTCGTGCACAGCAAGATCACGCTGTCCACCGAGTACCTTGCCCTGCTCGCCGAGCACGGTCTGCTGCGCGCGGACCTGCCGGTGGAGCGGATCGCCTACGGCATCGGGACCGCCGTGCTGGGACACCTGAGCATCGACCCGATGCTGCCGCCGGAACTGGCCATGACCGACGAGGTGAAGGCCGACCTGCTCGCGGAGATGGTCCGCCGCTCGTTCGAGCCGGCCGAGGCGCCGAACGAGCGCGCGCCCGGTGAGGTGGCGCCGAAGATCACCGGCATCGTCGAACAACTCCGCGACACCTACCTCGAGCACATCTACGGCTCGACCAACGGGGAGGAGTGATCACCATGGCCACGACCACCACGTTCGACGATCTGCACGCCTGGATGCGTTCCGCGCGGAAAAGCGCTGCGGTGCAGGTGGACCACGACAACGGCCTCGCGCACGTGTTCGGTTACCCGGAAGCCTTCACGGCCATCACCGAGACGACGGACTTCTCCTCGGATCTCAGCAAGCTCGTGCCGCGCAACCGCGAATTCGATGTGTTCGCCGAGGGCAACTTCATCAACCTGGACCCGCCGCGGCACGACCGGCTGCGCGGACTGGTCAGCAAGGCGTTCACGCCCAAGATGATCGCGCAGTTGGAACCGAGGATCACCGAGATCACCGACGACCTGATCGGGCAGGTGGGCGACGAGTTCGACCTGGTCGATGCGTTGGCCTACCCGCTGCCGGTGATCGTGATCGCGGAGCTGCTGGGCATCCCCACCAGCGATCTCCCGGTTTTCCGGCGGTGGGCGGACGCGCTGTTGTCCCAGCAGACGGGCGAGCTCGACCAGGAGCAGATCGAGCACGCCCTGGCCCAGGTCGAGCCGATCATGCGGGAGATGAACGAGTACCTGCTCGAACACATCCGCGCCCGCCGCGCCGACCCCGGTGACGATCTGATCAGCGGGCTGACCGCGGCGGAGACCGACGGCCGCACGCTGACCGACGGGGAGATCATCGGGTTCGCCGGGTTGCTGCTGATCGCCGGGCACATCACCACGACCGCGCTGCTGGGCAACAGCATCCAGCTGATGGACGAGCACCCCGACATCGCCGAGCAGCTGCACGCCGACCGAGGGCTCGTCCCGCAGGCGATCGAGGAGTTCCTGCGCTTCCGCTCCCCGTTCCCGCGGCTCAGCCGACGCACCACGCGGGAACTCACCCTCGGCGATGTGCGGATCCCGCAGGATTGCATCGTGTTCCCGTGGCTGGCCTCGGCGAACCGCGATCCGAGGCGGTTCGAGGAACCGGACACTGTGGACATCCACCGCACGCCGAACCACCACCTCGCCTTCGGTAAGGGCATTCACTTCTGCATCGGCGCCCCGCTCGCCCGCTTGGAGGCGAAGGTCGCGCTGAACCGGCTCCTCGACCGCTACCGCAGCATCGACGTCACGGGTGGCGAATTCTTCGACGCCGCCACCATGGCCGCGGCCAAACAGCTCCCGGTCTTGGCCACACCCCGCTGACCTGGGACGCGTCCCCGGTCGCGGTGGTCGCGCGGAAGCGGAAGGATGACGCTCATGCAGCAGCAGGACATCGATGCCGAACTGTCCTTGTCCGGCGCGCAGGAGCTGCTCGGTTCCACCGCGGCCGCCCACCTCGGCTACACCGGCGAGGACGGGACACCGCGGGTGGTTCCGGTCGGCTTCTCCTGGACCGGCGCCGAGTTCGTGGTCTCCACCGCCACCACCGCGCCGAAGGTCGCCGCGCTGTCCGCCCGCCCGGACGTCGCGCTGGCCATCGACGCGGGCAACACCCCCGAGCAGGCGCGCTCGCTGTCCGTCCGCGGGCGGGCGGACGTCCGGATCGTCGAGGGCGTGGTGGAGGAGTACCTCGCCGCCGCTCGGGAAACCATGGATGCGGACGCGGCGGCCGAGTTCGAGCGGACCTGCCGGCAGCTGTACGACCGGATGGCGCGCATCGCGATCATGCCCCGCTGGGTGCGCTACTACGACTTCGGTGCGGGGCGGATGCCCCGGTTCCTGCAGGAGCTCGCCGAGCGCAACCAGCCCTGACGGCCGGAGAGGCGTGCGTTCGCGGAGCCTGTTGTTCCCCGGTCAGCAGGTCTCCCCGAAGCACTCCATAAGACGGAAGCACCGCGCAGCCCTCAGCATGCGGGGCCGAGGTGGGTCGGGATCCCGTGGTGCGGTTCGCCGATCGGGAGATGCTCCGGGTCTGTGGTGCAGGCGGTCTTCGCGAGGGCGTAGGCCAGGTGGATGTACTTCGAGCCTGGCGCGCTGATCTCGATCGGTATGCGTACGGCGTATCCGCGCGAGGTCACGTGCAGGAGTGCTTCGACCTGCTCGGTGTCCCCGCTGATGTAGCGGAGTGCGAGCCGCTCGCCCCACATGTCCGCGACGGGTTGGTACTCGGCAGAACGTCCCAGTTCCTGCAACACCCAGGCGTGAACGAGGAAAGGGGATGCCGACTCGTCGTCGGGGACCCAGAAGACGCTGTCGTCGATCTCCGGTTCGGGAAGCCCCGGACCGATGTTGGCGAGGCGCTGTCGAATCAGCGTGCAGCTGTCATCCGGGTCGATGCGCAGCGTTGCCGTCGAGCCGTCTGCCCACGAAACCGTCACCATCGCAGGCCGCCGGCTCAGATCGATGCTCGTGACCAGGAAGCCAACGGCCACGTTGCCGCCCTGGAGCAGCGCCAGGTTGCCGACGATCGGCGACCACCACTCGGCGGGCATGTCCCTCCCGTTCACCACGTGACCGGTTCGCTAGTTCCCGCAGCCGATGCTTGAGCATCCGGGGTCTCGCCGGTGGACAGCTGATCGAATTGTGCGTGGTGATCGTGTCCCTGACCGGGCCAACGGTACTGACCTGGGAAATGCGCCCCCGGCAGGATTCGAACCTGCGACACCCGCTTTAGGAGAGCGGTGCTCTATCCCCTGAGCTACGAGGGCTCGGCCCGCTGCGGGCCTCGTCGGAGGGTACCCGCTCGGGAGGCCGGCGCGGACACCCGGTGCGGATGTGCCGAGCCGGCCACCGGGCTGCCGCTGTCGCGTAGGGTCAGGTGATCGTTACTCGACGGTACCGAGGTGGGGTCGTGGGCAACTCGAACAGCGGTGACGGGAACAACGTGGTCCAGGCCGGGACGATCAACGGCGACGTGCACATCGCGGGGGAACGGGCGGATCCGGTCCCGGCGAGTCTCGCCGCCGCGCCGTCGGGATTCGTCAACCGCGAGCCGGAGCTGCAGGTGCTGGACGGTCTGCTGACGCAGGAGCGCAGCGATCGGGCCGGTTTCGGGGTGATCAGCGGTTCCAGCGGCACCGGCAAGACCGGCCTCGCGACCCACTGGGCGCATCGGGTCAAGGACCGGTTCCCGGACGGTCAGGTGCACGTCGATCTCGCTTCCGGCGAGCGTTCGCTGGACGACGCCGCGCAGGACGTGCTGCGGGAACTCGGCGTCAAGGGTGCGGACATCCCGGAGCAGGCGGAAGCCCGGATCTCGCTGTTGCGCACCCGTACCGCGGACAAGCGGCTGCTGATCCTGTTGGACGACGTGCCGGATCCCGATGCGGCAGAACGGCTGCGGTCCAGCTCGCCGGGCAGCGTCTTGCTGTGCACCAGCTTTCGGGATGCTTCCGCGTCGGCCGGCCAGGACGCCGTCGTCGTCCGCCTCGACGCGTTGAGCACCGAGCACGTGGTGCAGTTCCTGCGCAGCGGGTTCCCGAGCGGTACCGAGCTCAGCCCCGAGGACGGTGCGGAGCTGGCGCGGCACTGCGGCTGCCTGCCCGCGACCATGCGCGTGGCCGCCGGCCAGTTGCGCAAGCACGGGTGGACCGTGCCGCGCGCGCTGCGCGAGCTGACCGATCCGCGCAGGCGGCAGCGGCACTTGAAGGACCACCTCGCGGTCGTGGACCTGGCCGTCGAGCACCTGCGGACCGATGAGGCCGAGCTGTACGCGCTGCTGAGCCTGTTCCCCGGTCCCGCGGCGCCCGCGTTCGCCGCCGCGGCGCTGGCCGACGCCGACGAACTCGACGCCGAGCTGCTGCTCGCCGACCTGCACGAGGCTTGCCTGGTGGAACGCAACGACCGCGAGCAGTACCTGTTCCACGACGTGGTCCGCGAGCACGCCGAGCAGCGGGCCGCCGCGCTCGATCCCGATGAGCGCGTCGACGCGCTGCGCCGGCTCGTGGCGCGCTACCGGGAACTCGGCGCGTTCGCCGACCGCGCGGTCACCACCACCGACCGGCTGCGCGTGGGTGACATCCAGGTGACCGGGGACAACCCGTTCACCGGGAAGACCGAAGCCCTCGAATGGCTGGAGGGTGAACGGCTGAACCTGCTCGCCCTGCAGCGGCTCGCCGCCGACAAGGGTTGGCACCGGGACGTCGTCGCGCTCGCGGAAGGCGCGCTGTGGGCGCTGCACAACCAGCACAAGTACTTCACCGACGCCCTGCGCGCCTTCCGGCTCGGCGCGGACGCGGCCGCAGCGGCCGAGGACGCGGTCGCCGAAGCCCGGATGCTGAGCCTGCACGGGCAGGTCCGAATCGAACTCGGACGGCCCACCGACGCGCTGCAGGACTGCGAACGGGCCGTGCAGCTCGCCGAACGCGCCGGGCACCGCGAAGTGCTGGCTTCGGCGATCGAATTCCGCGGCAAGGCGCGCAGCGGGCTCGGCGAGCACGAGGTGGCACTGGCCGACTTCCGCCGCTCGCACGAGCTCAACCTGGAGCTCGCGGACACGCGCGGGGTCCTGTTGCAGGAGTACCTCGCCGGTCGCGAACTGGTCGCGCTCGGCCGCGCCGGGCATGCCCTGGACAGCCTGCGCAGCGCCCGGGAGCGGCTCGCGCTGATCTCGGACGAACCGCGGTTGGCGCAGCGCATCGACACCGCGGTTGCCGCGGCGCACCGGATGTCCGACGAGCACGTGACCGCCGTCGACCTGCTGCACGACGTGCTCACCGGTGTCCGCGCACGCGGCGCCACCGGCGACCTGGCCGAACCGCTGGAACTGCTCGCCGACTCGCTCACCGCGCTGTCCCGGCCCGGCGCCGCGGACCACCTGCGCGAAGCGCTGCAGCTGCTGGAGCAGTCCGGCGACCCGCGGG
This sequence comes from Saccharopolyspora montiporae, assembly GCF_015209505.1. Taxonomy (GTDB): domain Bacteria; phylum Actinomycetota; class Actinomycetes; order Mycobacteriales; family Pseudonocardiaceae; genus Saccharopolyspora; species Saccharopolyspora montiporae. Next base: position 79,004 of record NZ_JADEYC010000009.1, on the reverse strand, counting down.
CCGACCGGGTGCGGACCAAGCTCGCCGAGCTCGGCTGACCCGGCTCAGCGGAACCCGTCGACCCACGGGCGCGCGGACACCGGCGGTGGCGCGGCGGGCCACGACGGTTCCGGGAGGCCCAACTCCCGGTGCAGGACACGACGCAACCGAGCGAAACCGCTTGGCGCGAAGGTGTTCTCGATCAGCTTCGCGTGCTCGGGGACCGAGGTCGCGGCGGCGATGCGCTCGCGCAGCGGCTCGCCGGGCAGCAGGTGGTCGGCCCGGGCGCCCAGCTCGGCCATCCGCGAACCGGCCACCACCTCGGATCGACCGAAAGCCGCCAACAGCAACGGTTTTCCCAGTGCAGCGGCATACATCGCCAGTGAACCGTGGTCGGACACCACGACATCCGCGGCCACCAGCGCCGCCTGCCAGCCGCCGAGCGGTTCGGCCAGCAGGAGCCCGCCGGTGCGCGCGGACCGGGTCCAATGGCCCAGGTTCAGGTGCCCGTGCCGCGTCCACACGTTGGGGTGCAGTGCCGCGGCGACCCGGTGGTCGTCCGGCAACGCCGCGACGAGGTCGGCGGGCAGCTTTCCGTGCCGTCCGAACAGCGACTCCGGCCCCCAAGTGGAGGCGACCAGGACCAGGCGCTCGTTCGCGACGCCCAGCGCGTGGCGGTATGCCGAGCGCCCCGGCAGGCTCGCCTGCAACCGGTCCAGGCAGGGATCCCCGATGACCTCGGCACGGGCGACGGCTTCCGGGCATCGGGCGCGCAGCAGGTCGAGGTGGTCGGGATGGCCGAGCCCGACCACGTCCGGGACCAGCGCACCATCGGCGACCAGCTCATCGCGGGCGAGCCCGGCGATCTCGCCGCTCACACCGGATCCGGTCGCCGCGTGCTTGTGCGGGCCCGCACCGTGCGGCAGCACGAGCAGCGGGATGCCCAGCTCCGTCAGCGGGCCCTTCTCGCTCGCCGCCACCGCGAAGGTGAACTCGCGGGGCTCGACCGACACCCAGTCCACGACCAGCGCGCCGATCCGGTGGAGCTCTTCGACCAGCCCGCCGGCGAACTCCGACCCCGGCACCACGGTGAACCAGGTCTCGATCCGCAGGTCATCGGCCAGCACCGGTAGCACGTCCAGCAACCGGTCGAGCGCGGCGCGGGTGCGTACCACCAGGAGCACTCGCTTCTCGGCGCGGACGGTGCTCCTCCGGTCTCCGGTCTCCGGTCTCCGGTCTCCGGTCTGTCCACAGTGTACTCGAAAGCGTCGGCTCCCGAGTCGGATTCGCCCCGTCCGCCGTGCTTCCGGTGCGGTGGCCGGGTCATCGCGGCGAGCTGCCGCCGTAGCGTTCGTGGTGCACGACGTCCTCCAGCGGCATCCGGCTGCGCCAGCCGTGCCGTTCCAGATCGGGCGTGTCGGCCAGCGCGCGCACCGTGCCGAGGCACAGCCAGGCGACCGGCCGCACGCCGGACGGGATGTGCAGCAGCCTGCGCAGGAACTCCTCCCGGTAGAAGCTGACCCAGCCCACACCGAGCCCCTCTGCGGTCGCGGACAGCCACAGGTTCTGGATGGCCAGGCACACCGAGTACAGCCCGGCGTCGGCGATGGCGTGCCTGCCCAGCACCTGCGGTGATCCCCGGTCCGGGTCGTAGGTGACGGCGAGCCCCAGGCTGGATTCGACGATGCCCTCGACCTTGATCCGGCTGAACGTCTCCGCCCGTTCACCGTCCAGTGAGGCGGCGAACACGCTGCGCTCGGCGAGCACGTGCTCGCGGAAGCCGCGGCGGGTCGCCTCGTCGCGCACCAGCACGAAGTCCCAGGGCTGGCTCAGCCCGACGCTGGGTGCGCTGTGCGCGGCGGTGAGCACCCTGCGCAGCACGTCGTCCGGGATCGGTCGGCCGTCGAACTCCGCGCGCACGTCGCGCCTGCGCTCGATCGTCTCGTACAGGTCTGCGATGGGCGATGGCTGAGCGGGCTGCCCCGCGTTCTCGACGGTGGTCATTCGGACCATCGTGCCGTGCGGCGGTTCCCGCCCGGGAGGGGGTCGGGACGCCGCCGGTGCTATCGTGCAATGAAAACCGTTTTCGTTAAATACGTGCCCCGTTCGCCGGGTAGCTGGACGGGGAGCAACCGTCCCCAGCGCAACCAGGGAGTGAAGGTGAAACCGGACATCCATCCCGAGTACCACCCGGTCGTGTATCAAGATCGGGGCACCGGCGACCGGTTCCTGACCCGGTCCACCGCGACCTCGGAGACCTACGTGGAGTGGGAGGACGGCAACTCCTACCCGCTCATCACCATCGACGTGACCGCCTACTCGCACCCGTTCTGGACCGGCAACCAGCGGGTGCTCGACACGCAGGGCCGGGTGGAGAAGTTCCGCCGCCGCTACGGGGGCCGCACCCGCTGAGCCCGCGGCGGCCCGCCCCCGCGGGCGGGCCGCCGCGCGCCGGCGCGAACCCGGTTCTCAGCCGCCTCTCAGGACGAAGAGTAAGACTGTCGGCATGCGCATCCTCGTCGTCGACGACGATCGTGCCGTGCGGGAGTCGCTGCGGAGATCCTTGCAGTTCAACGGGTACCAGGTCGAGCTCGCCGCGGACGGTCAGCAAGCCCTGGACTGGCTCTCGGACAACCGGCCCGACGCGATGGTCCTCGACGTGATGATGCCGCGGCTGGACGGGCTGGAAGTCGCACGCAGGTTGCGCGGCACCGGCGACGACCTGCCCATTCTGGTGCTGACCGCGCGGGACGCCGTGTCCGACCGGGTCGCCGGGCTGGACGCCGGGGCGGACGACTACCTGCCCAAACCCTTCGCGCTGGAAGAGCTGCTGGCCCGGTTGCGCGCCCTGCTGCGACGCACCGGCCAGCCGGAGCCCGGTGCGGAAGCCGAACCGGCCGCGCTGCGCTTCGCCGATCTGGAGCTGGACCCCGGTACCCGCGAGGTCCGCCGCGGCGAGCGCCCGATCAGCCTCACCCGCACCGAGTTCTCGCTGTTGGAACTGCTGATGGCGCACCCCAAGCAGGTGCTGACCCGCAGCCGGTTGCTGGAGGACGTGTGGGGCTACGATTTCCCGACCTCGGGGAACGCGCTGGAGGTCTACGTCGGCTACCTGCGGCGCAAGACCGAGGCCGAAGGTGAACCCCGGCTGATCCACACCGTCCGGGGAGTCGGATACGTGCTGCGCGAGACCCCGCCGTGAACCTTCCCGCACCACCCCCGCCGGACGCGCCGGCCGACCGCCCGAAGGAGAGCCGGTTCCAACGCGTCCCGCTGCGCAACCGCGTGACCTGGCTGGCCGCGATCTGCGTCGCCGGTGCCGTGGCACTGGTATCCGTGGCGGCCTTCCTGACCGTCAACGACAGCCTGTATCAGCAGGTCGACGACGACCTCACGGATCGGGCGGTGGACGCCGCGCAAGGTCCGCTGGTGCAGACGCCCGACCTGCAGCAGGTGCCGGTCGCGTTCTACGCGGCGGCCAACTTCAAGATCAGCGTGGTCTCCGCCGACGGCAGTGAGATCGGCCCTATCGACCGGCCGCCGTCCAGCTACCTGGAGCTGTCCGTGGCCAAGGGCGAGGTCCCGCGGTCGCTGCGCACCGACCAGCGGACGAACAGCCGCGTCGTGGCGGTGCCCACCGGTGAGGACGCCGCGCTGGTGATGTCCACCTCGCTGCGCCCGACCCAGCAGACCCTGGCGCAACTGAGCGTGGTGCTGGTCGTGATGGGCGGGGCGGGCATCCTGCTGGCCGCGGCGGCGGGCACCGCGGTCGCGCGGGCCGGGCTGCGTCCGGTGCAGCGGCTCACCGCGGCCACCGAGCGGGTGGCCAGAACCGGTGACCTGCGGCCCATCCCGGTCAGCGGCGACGACGAACTGGCCCGGCTGACCACCAGTTTCAACGGCATGCTCAGTGCGCTGGCCGAGTCCCAGGAGCGCCAGCGCCGGTTGGTCGCCGATGCCGGGCACGAACTGCGCACCCCGCTGACCTCGTTGCGCACCAACTTGGAGCTGTTGATGGCCTCCGCCCGGCCGGACGCGCCGACGCTGTCCGATGAGGACCGCGCCGAGATGTTCGCCGACGTGCAGGGCCAGGTGAACGAGTTGTCCGCGTTGGTCGGGGACCTGGTGGAACTGGCCAGGGAGGACACCCCGCAGGCCGTGCACGAGCCGCTGGAGCTGGTGGACGTCGTCGAGCGGGCGCTGAGCCGCGCGCAGCGGCGGTCGCCGCGGATCACCTTCGACGTGCGGGTGCGGTCGTGGGAGATGCTCGGCGATGCCACGGCGCTGGAGCGCGCGGTGCTGAACCTGCTGGACAACGCGGCCAAGTGGAGTCCGGATTCCGCCACGGTGCGGGTCGACCTGCACCCGGACCAGGACGGCTTCGCGGTGCTCGAAGTGGCCGATGCGGGCCCGGGGATCTCGCAGGCGGATCTGCCGTACGTGTTCGAGCGCTTCTACCGCTCCTCGGACGCGCGCACGCTGCCCGGTTCGGGGCTGGGGCTGTCCATCGTCAAGCAGGTGGCCGAGCGGCACGGCGGCACCGTGTGGGCCGGCCCGGCGCCGGAGGGCGGCGCGTTGCTGCACATGTCGCTGCCCGGTCAGCAGCCGGGCGCTGCGGCGGAGGACGAGCAGGACGGCACCGCGGGGCCATCGGAGCAGGACGAAGACGCGGAAACCGAACAGCAATGAACAGCACGTCCGGGTGATGACCGGGCAGACGCGCGTCGCGCGCCGGTGAGCTGTTCGGGTACTGTTGTTTTCTGTTGGGTTGATGTGTCGTCCGCGTTCTGGACGGATCGGTGCCCTGGATGGATCTGTGCCTGGGACGGATCTGCGTCCCGGATGGATCCGCGTCCTGCGAACCGGGCGGACGCGGGACGGAGGTGCGGTGCTCGCGCGGCAACGCCAGGAAGTGATCCTGGACGAGATCCGCCGGACCGGCGCGGTGCAGGTCAGCGATCTGGTCGCCCGGTTGGGCGTGTCGGACATGACCATCCGCCGCGACCTCGACGTGCTCGCGCGGCGCGGGGACGTGGACAAGGTCTACGGCGGGGCGACCTCGGCGCTGGGCCGCAGCACCGACGAACCCGGTTTCGACGCGAAATCCGCGCGCCAGCTCCGGGAGAAGGAGGCCATCTGCCGCGTGGCCGCCGAGCAGGTGCGGCCCGGCACGGCGATCGGCCTGTCCGCGGGCACGACGACGCACACCCTGGCCCGGCAGCTGGATGACGTGGCCGATCTCACCGCGGTCACCAACTCGGTGCGCGTCGCCGACGCCCTGCAGCAGCGGTCCCGGACCGACCGCACCGTCGTGCTCACCGGCGGGGTGCGCACCCCGTCGGACGCCCTGGTCGGGCCGGTTGCGCTCCAGGCGCTGCGCACCCTGCACCTGGATGTGGTCTTCCTCGGCGTGCACGGCATGGCCCAACGCGCCGGCTGCACCACGCCCAACCTGAACGAGGGCGAGACCAACCGGGCGCTGGCGCAGGCGGCCGGACGGCTGGTCGTGCTGGCCGACAGCTCCAAGTGGTCCACAGTGGGCATTTCCACCATCGTCGACTTCGACGAGGTGGACCTGCTGATCACCGACGACGGCCCCCCGGAAGGGGCCCGGCAGTGGCTCGGGGACCGCGTGGAACTCGAACTGGCCGCGACCGCCGAGGACGGCGCGCGGCAGGAGGAGGTGCCGTGAAGCGCACGGTCGGGCACCTGGCCGACGGCCGGGAGATCATCTACTTCGACGCCGATCCGGACCGCACCCGCACCGCGGTGGACACGCGCGATCTGCCGCCGCAGGCCCCGGCTTCCGAGATCCGGCGGGATCCGCTCTCCGGGGACTGGGTCGCCATCGCCGCGCACCGCCAGGCGCGCACGTACAAGCCGCCGGCCGACCAGTGCCCGCTGTGCCCGAGCAGGCCGGGACATCCCACCGAGATCCCGGAATCCGACTACGACGTGGTGGTCTTCGGCAACCAGTTCCCGTCGTTCGCGCAGCACATCCCGGGTTTCGACGGGACCGTCGACGGCATCGAGCAGGTGCCGGCCGGACCGGCGCGCGGGCAGTGCGAGGTCGTCTGCTTCACCTCCGACCACGACTCCTCGTTCGCGCAGCTGAGCCAGGACAAGGCGCGGCTGGTGGTCGACGCGTGGGCGGACCGGACCGCGGAGCTGGCCGGATTGCCGGGCGTCGAGCAGGTCTTCTGCTTCGAGAACCGGGGCGAGGAGATCGGCGTCACGCTGCACCACCCGCACGGCCAGATCTACGCCTACCCGTTCGTCACCCCGCGCACCGCCAAGGAGCTCGCCACCGCCGAGCGTTACCTGCGGGAACGCGGAACCCCGGTGCAGGGCGACGTGCTCGCCGCCGAACGAGCCGGCGGGCAACGGGTCCTGGTCGAATCCGAGCACTGGACCGCCTACGTGCCGGCCGCGGCGCGCTGGCCGGTGGAGGTGCACGTGGTGCCGCACCGGCAGGTGCCGGACATCCCGGCGCTCACCGGTCCGGAGCGCGACGACTTCGCCGCCACCTACCTCGACGTGCTGCGCAGGCTGGACCGCCTCTACGACCGGCGGCTGCCGTACGTGGCGGGCTGGCACCAGGCCCCGGTGCACACCGGGCGGGACGCGGCCTGGTTGCGGATGGAGGTGTTCTCCGTGCAGCGCACCGCGGACAGGTTGAAATACCTGGCGGGTTCGGAATCAGGTATGGCAGTGTGGATCAACGACGCGACTCCGGAGCAGATCGCCGCCCGGCTGCGCTGATGCCGCCGGCGCGCGGTCCGCTCCGCTGGGCGGTCCGCAGTCGTCGGGCGGCCGTCCGGTCGTCGGAAACCGCGAGCGCAATGGCAATGACACCTCAGGCTGATCTCAGGCGACTCTCAGCCCCGTATCGCATCCTGGAAATATGAGCGACCACCCCTCAGGATCCGCAGGCGACCAGCCGGGTGAGCAGCAGCCGCCCTCCGGCGGCCCGGCGCCGCACCAGGAGGGCGGTGCCGCCGCGCACCCCGGTTCGCAGCAGCCGGGTTCGCAGCCCGGCTCGGAACACCCGGGCGCGCAACCGGGTTCGGCGCAGTCCTCCGGTTCGGCGCAGCCCGGTCCGCAGCCGTGGCAGCACCAGCCGTACCCGACGCAGCAGTTCGACCAGCGCCGGCAGTTCGACCAGGGGCAGCAGCAGTTCTCCGGGCAGCAGCCCTGGCAACCCGGTTACACCGGCGCGCAGCCGGTGCCGCAGCAGGGACGTGGTCGCGGTGGCCTGTTCGCCGGGATGACCGTGCTCGCCCTGGTGGCCGCGTTGATCGGCGGCGGCATCGGTTCGTTCGTCGGGTACCGGATGATAGGTGATCAGGCCCCGGGCGTGAGCTCGCTGGACGACACGCGGCCGGCGCGCAGCACCAGCAACGCCCCGGAAGGCACCGTGCAGCAGGTCGCGGACAAGGTGCTGCCCAGCGTCGTGCAGCTGCAGGGCGCCTCCGGTGAGGGCTCCGGCATGGTGATCAGCGAGGACGGCTACATCCTCACCAACAACCACGTGGCCGAGGAGAGCGCTCGCGGGCAGCTGCGCGCGATGTTCCACGACAACCGCTCCGCGCCGGTGCGGCTGGTGGGCACCGACCCGAATTCCGATCTCGCCGTGGTCAAGGCCGACATCAACGGCCTCACCCCGGTCGAGCTCGGCCGCAGCGACGACCTCCCGGTGGGTGCGCCGGTGGTGGCGATCGGTTCCCCGTTCGGCCTGTCCGGCACCGTCACCAGCGGGATCATCAGCGCCAAGGACCGCCCGGTGCGCGCGGGCGGGGAGAGCGGGGCGCAGGCCAGCGTGCTCAACGCGCTGCAGACCGACGCCGCGATCAACCCGGGCAACTCCGGTGGTCCGCTGGTGGACATGGACGGCCGCGTGGTGGGCATCAACTCGGCCATCTACAGCCCGGGAGGCGCGCAGCAGGACCAGGCCGGTTCGGTCGGGCTCGGGTTCTCCATCCCGATCGACCAGGCGTGGCGCACCGCCAAGGAGCTCATGGAGACCGGGCACGCCAGGCAGACCGAGCTGGGCGTCCGGATCACCGACGGCCCGCAGCCCGGTGCGTTCGTGGTCGACGTCATGCCCCGTGGAGCCGCCGAGGAAGCCGGTGTCCGCGAACGCGACCTGATCACCAAGATCGACGACCGACCGATCCAGGACGCCGATGCCCTGGTGGCCGCGGTCCGCTCGCACGCTCCCGGTGAGCGCGTGACGCTGACCATCGGTGCCGGGGATGCCGAGCGGACGGTCGACGTGACGCTCAAGGGCGAGTGAGTTCCGCAGCAGCAGTCCACGCGGCGGGCCGCCACGCGGGTGGTCGTGGCGTCCCCGCCGGGTACACCGCATCCCGCGCGGCGATCGCCGGGGGAGCTGGAGGAAACGATGTCCGACACCACACCGACCATGCCCCGGTTGATCAAGCCGGGCGAAAACCCCACCGGCTTACACGACCTGACCCCGGCTTCGCTTGCCACTACCGTTACCGGCATGGAACGCAGCGCGCAGCGGTTGGGCCGGGCACTGGTGGTCGTCGTCGACGACCGGGTCGCCCAGGGTGAGCAGGACGACGGCATCGGGCCGTTGGTGACCGAATTGCTGGAGGAAGCCGGTTTCATCGTCGACGGCACGGTCGCGGTGGCCGGGGAGACGGTCGAGATCCGCAATGCGCTGAACACGGCCGTGATCGGCGGGGTGGACGTGGTGATCACGGTCGGCGGGACCGGCGTCTCGCCGCGCGACGTCACCCCGGACGCCACCGCCGGTGTGCTGGATCGCCCGATTCCCGGGGTCGCGGAAGCGCTGCGCGCCTCCGGGCTGGCCGCGGGCGCGGTGGACGCCGGGGTGTCCCGGGGACTGGTCGGCGTGTCCGGCAGCACCCTGGTGGTCAACCTGGCCAACACCCGCTCCGCGGTGCGGGACGGGATGGCCACGCTGACACCGCTGGTCGCGCACGTCATCGAGCAGCTGTCCGGACTGGAAAGCGCCTAGCGGGTCGCTGTTCAGCAGAACGCCGGTGGCATCCACGCGGATGCCACCGGCGTTCTCGCTGTCAGAACCGGGTGCGCGGCGGTCGGCGCCGTCGCTGCCGCGGTTTGGCCCGGTCCGGGCGCTGCTGATCCGGCCGGATCAGGACGACTTCGGCCCCGTGCCGTCGGATCCGCCGTCGTTGCGGTCCTTGTCCTCGGGTCCGCCCTTGTCGCCGTCGCGGCCCGGTTCGCCGTTCTGCTGATCGCGGTTGAGCGCGTCCTGCACCTTGCTGTTCACGCCCTCGATCTTGTCGTGGTACTTGCCACCGGTCGCCTTGTCCAGCTGCGACTTCGCGGCGTCGACACCCTTGGCCGCGGTGGGGCCGTGCTTGTCCGCCAATTCTTCGGCCTTGCCCTTGGCCTGGTTGGCCAGATCCTTGGCCTTGTCCAGGAAACTCATCGTTGCCCTCCAGTGGCTCGCGTCCGCCAAACCGCGGGGGTTGCACGCCAACCCCACCACCATCAACTGTAACCGAATTCACGAGCGTGCTGACCAGGCGATTCGTCCGCTCCGCCGGTCCTGCGCCACCGCAGTGCGGTGCGGCGCGCGAGGATGGAGGGGTGAGCGATGAGGACGTGCGGGACGAGCAGGAGCGGCTGCGCAGGCGGCGCAGGCTCGCCGAGGTGTTCGGCGACGTGCTGCCGGAGAACACCTCCGACGACGCGCCCGAGCATGAGCGTCCCGCCGATCCCGGCCGCTGGTACCGGGAGAACACCCCGCCGCACCACGGTTCCTGACGACACCGCGCCGGAACGGTCCCGCTAGTTCTGCTGGCCGTTGCCGACCCGGTCGGTGGCCTCCGCCTCCACGGTGACACTCGCCGCGTCCGCGGTCGTGGCCTCGTCGAGCCCCTGCTGCTTGCGCAGCAGATCGCGGATCTCCTGCAGCAGCTCCACGTCGGTGGGCTCGGCTTCCTCGGTCGTCTTGCGCATGTTCTGCAGCTTCTGCATCGGCGCGACGAACAGGAAGTAGACGACACCGGCGGTGAGCAGGAAGGTGATCACCGCGTTGATCACCGCGGCGAAGTCGATGACCGAGCGCAGGTTGCCGTCCTGCAGCGTGATGGCCAGTCCGGTCACCTCGCTGCCGCCGGTGGCCGCGATGAACGGCTCGATGATGCTGCTGGTGAACGTCGTGACCAGTGCCGTGAACGCGCTCCCGACCACGACGGCGACCGCCAGGTCGATCACGTTGCCGCGCATCAGGAAGTCCTTGAAGCCCTTGAGCACGTCTTCTCCGCCTCTCTCGGTGTCACCGTCCGCCACCGCCCGGTGGCCCGCAACGGAGCGTAACGGCGAGGATCCGGAGCGAGGACGCGGGTGAGCGTTCGTGCGGGTGGCACCGGCTCGGGACATGCGAAAACCCGCCGGTCGTGCTGACCGGCGGGTCAGGGGAGAGGGCGGCTCAGGAAGCGGCGGCAGCGGTCGTCGAGGTGCTCGACGAGCCGGACGAGGACGCGGAGCTCGACGAGCCCGCGGTGCTCGACGAGGAGGAGTCGGACGAGGGCGACGAGGAGCCGGACTCGGAACCGGACGATCCGGAGGACTCGGACCCGGACGAGGACGAGCCGCCGGAGCTGCTCGTGGAGCTGCCGGAGCGGTTGTCGGTGCGGTAGAAACCGCTGCCCTTGAACACGATGCCCACGGCGTTGAACAGCTTGCGGAGGCGGCCGGTGCACTCGGGGCACTCGGTCAGCGAGTCCTCGCTGAACGACTGCACCGTCTCGAATCGGTGATCGCACTCGGTGCAGGCGTACTGGTAAGTGGGCACGGCCGTGAACCTCCGACGTCTCGTACTTGGCACTCGAACTACACGAGTGCCAAATCAATGATGCGGGACAACAGGTGTCCGGTGCAAACACTCCTACGTCACAGCGCGGTGGCCGGTGGTCACCGCGCAGCGGCGGGCAGCGGTGCGAACCCGGCCTGCGGGGTCAGCACCGCGGTCATCCGCACGTCGTGCTCCTCGCCGGGCAGCTCCTCGACGAACTCGGCGTCGCGCACCACGGCCACCAGCTCGACCCCGGCGGCCGCGCTGGGCAGCGAGCGGTCGTAGTAGCCCGCGCCGCGCCCCAGCCGCACGCCCCGCCGGTCCACGCCCAGCGCGGGCACCAGCACCAGGTCCGCGGTGCCGATCGCGTGCTGCCCGAGCCGCTCACCGGCCGGTTCGAGCAGCCCCATCCGGGCCTCGCGCAGCGATTCGGGCCCGGTGTAGCGGGCCCAGTCCAGCGGCTGCCTGCCGTCCACGACCGGCAGCAGCACCGCGCAGCCCGCCTCGTGCAGCACCTGCGGCAGCTGCGCGGATCCCGGCTCCGGTCCGACCGGGACGTAGGCCGCGACCGTGCCGGTCCCGCGCTGCTCGACGAGGTCCCGGACACCGCGCAGCAGCGCCGCCGCTTCGGTCGACAGGGTGGTCGTGCTCAGCGCGCGGCGCTGTCCCAGCAGTTCACGCCGCCAGCCGTCCTTGGTCGTGCGAATCGGTTCGGAAGTGCTCACGGGTTCACCCTAGGGTTCCCCGATAGGCTCGCGCGCATGAGCAGCCCGACGAGCACGTCGCCAGCGTTCCGCACCGCAATCGTGCCTGCCGCCGGCCTGGGGACCAGGTTCCTGCCGACGACCAAGGCGGTGCCCAAGGAGTTGCTCCCGGTGGTCGACACTCCGGGCATCGAACTGGTCGCCGAGGAGGCCGCCGAGGCCGGTGCCGAGCGGCTGGTCGTGGTGACGTCGCCGGACAAGCGGTCGGTGGCCGAGTACTTCCAGCACCAGCCCGAACTGGAGAGCACGCTGGCCGAGCGCGGCAAGGACCGGCTGCTGGACAAGGTCCGGCGCGGCCCGGACCTGATCAACGCCGAGATCGCGCTGCAGGAGCGCGCGCTGGGCCTCGGCCATGCCGTCGGCTGCGCCGAACCCAACCTCGCCCCCACCGATGACGCGGTCGCCGTGCTGCTGCCCGATGACCTGGTGCTGCCGCACGGGGTGCTCGGCCGGATGGCCGAGACCCGTCGCAGGTTCGGCGGCAGTGTGCTGTGCGCGTTCGACGTGCCCGCCGACAGCGTGTCCTCCTACGGGATCTTCGACGTCGACGACACCGACGAGAACGACGTCAAGCGGGTGCGCGGCATGGTGGAGAAGCCCGCTCCGGACCGGGCGCCGTCCCGGCTGGCCGCCGCGGGCCGCTACCTGCTCGACCGCGCCGTGTTCGACGCGTTGCGGCGGATCGATCCGGGTGCCGGAGGCGAGCTGCAGCTGACGGATGCCGTAGCGTTGCTGATCTCCGAAGATCACCCGGTGCACGTGGTCGTGCACAGCGGTGTGCGACACGACTTGGGAAATCCTGGCGGATTCCTGAAAGCTGCGGTGGACTTCGCGCTGAAGGATTCCGAGATCGGGCCGGACCTGCGGGACTGGCTCGTGGAGCGGATTGGCAGGAGCTGAGGCCGCGCCGGTGCGTGCGGCCCGGCCCGCGGGGAGGGCGACACCCATGAGGTCAGTGGACGAGCAACTCGCGCGCGTGCTCACGGCCGCCGTGCGCCCCGCGCCGGTCCGCGTCGCGATATCCGAGGCGCAGGGCTTGCTGTGCGCCGAGGAGGTCGTCGCCGAACAGGCGCTGCCCGGGTTCGACCAGGCGGCCGTGGACGGATACGCGGTGCGCAGCGTGGATGTGCAGACCGCGGTGGACGAGTCGACGATCCTGCCGATCGTCGGCGAGATCGGGGTCGCCTCGCGGCAGCCGCGCAGGCTGCAGCCCGGCCAGACCGTGCGGGTGGCCACCGGCGCGCCGCTGCCCACGCTGGCCGACGCCGTGGTGCCGCTGGACTACACCGACCAGCACCCGGCCAAGGTGACCGTGCACCGGCCGGTGCCGTCCGCGGCGTTCGTCCGCCGCACCGGCGAGGACGTGCAGACCGGTGACGTCGCGGTGCGTCGCGGAGCTCCGATCGGTTCGGCCCAGGTGGGCCTGCTGGCCGCGGTCGGCCGGGACAAGGTCCTGGTGCACCCGCGCCCGCGCATCTCGGTGATCTCGGTGGGCGACGAGCTGGTCGATGTGGACCGCACCCCGGGTCAGGGCCAGGTCTACGACGTGAACTCCTATGCGCTGGCCGCCGCCGCCCGGGACGCCGGTGCCGAGGTCACCCGAGTCGGCGTGGTCGGCGGCGATCCCGCCCGGCTGCGCGAGGTCGTCGAGGGCCGGCTGCTGCTGTCCGAGATCGTGGTGATCGCCGGCGGCGTCGGTGGTGCGGCGGGGGAGCGGATCGCCGGTGGACTCGCCGACCTCGGTGAGCTGGACGTGACCCGGGTGCGGATGCATCCCGGATCGGTGCAGGGCTTCGGCAGGCTCGGCCCGGACGAGATCCCGACGTTCGCGCTGCCGGGCAACCCGGTCAGCTCGCTGGTCGTGTTCGAGGCGCTGGTGCGGCCGCTGATCCGGGCGGCGCTGGGCAAAGGCAATCCGCACCGCCGCACGGTCGACGCGGAACTGGTCTCCCCGGTGTCGTCCCGGGAGGGCCGCCGCGGTTTCCTGCGCGGCCAGCTGCTGCGCGATCCGGACAGCGGTTCGTACCTGGTCCAGCCGCTGGGCACCTCGGGGTCGCACCTGCTGGCCTCGCTGGCCGAAGCGAACTGCCTGCTGGTCGTCGGCGAGGACACGACGGAGGTGGCCGCGGGGGAGCAGGTCCAGGTGCGGTTCCTGTCCCAGCGCGCCTGACCGGCGATGCCTGCCGACCGCGCGGATCCGCATACCGCCCGCCATCCGGGCTGGCCGGGGCGTCCCGGTCCGCTGCGCACCGCGGGAGGCCGGGTGGCGCTGCGCCCGCCGCGGCTGCGCGACGCCCGTGCCTGGTCGAGCACGCGGCTGCGCGATCGCGCCTACCTGCAGCAGTGGGAACCGTCGGCGGTCGGCGGTTGGAACGAGCGCAACACCCCGGGCGCTTGGCCGGCGCAGTGGGCGGCGCTGCGCGGGATGGCCCGGCGCGGTCAGGCACTGCCGTTCACGATCACCGTCGACGGCGAGTTCGCCGGTCAGCTGACGGTGGGCAACATCGTCCGCGGCGCGCTGCGCTCCGGGTGGATCGGGTACTGGGTCGCCGCCGACCGGGCCGGGGGCGGGGTGGCGACCGCCGCGGTGGCCCTCGCCCAGGACCACGGCTTCGGCCCGGCCGGGCTGCACCGGCTGGAGGCCACGGTGCGGCCGGAGAACGCGGCCAGCATCCGCGTGCTGGAGAAGACGGGATTCCGCCGCGAGGGGTTGTTCGAGCGCTACCTGGATGTCGCCGGGGCCTGGCGGGACCACTACGTCTACGCGCTCACCGCCGAGGAGCTCCCGGGCGGTGCCGCCGCGGCGCTGGTCCGGGCCGGTTTGGCCGAATGGTCCTGATCGCTGCTGCGAAAGTGTGATCATGGGCACTCGTGCACAACCGAATCGGCACGGCGTGGCTCCGAGACAGGAGTGGTGGATGTGGCTAACGTGACGTGAGCGGAACGTATCCGTGCTGCCAGTAGCCAGGGGGGAGGTGGCGAGGCATGCCGAGTTCGTTGCTCTTCGCCGCACTGGCGGTGGCGTGGCTGGTCGTGCTGGTGCCGATGTTCGCCCGTCGCCGTCAAGAGGTTTCCAGGACCGAGGACTCCGCGCTGGCAGCGCGGGTGGTCCGCCGAGGGACCGACCGGCACCCGGGGCGGGGTGCCGGGCCCATCGACCAGGTGGAGGACGGGATGCCGGACACCGACCGGGACGACGCCGTCGAGGAGTACGACCAGGACGGGGGGTGGCGGCCGGTCAACGGCGACGACGTGCGCGCCGGGCGCCGCTACCGGCCGGGGCGCGGCGGGTTCGACCCCGAGGCGGCGGCGCTGGCCGCGCGCGCCAAGTACGCCCGGCGGCAGCGCATCGTGCTGTCCATCCTGCTGGCCGCGGTCGTCACCGCGGTGCTGGCGGCGGTGGCGTGGAGCCCGCTGTGGTGGCTGCACGCGCTCGCCGACCTGGTGCTGGTCGGCTACCTGACCTACCTGCGCAGGCAGGTGCGCATCGAGGAAGAGGTCCGCAACCGCAGGCTCGCCCGGATGAACGGCGAGCGGGAGGACTTCGCGGATGCGCCCGAGCAGGACCGCTACGAGTACGCCGAATACGACGAGGACGGCTACGAGTACGAGGACGACCGGGACGGTGAGTTCGCCGGGCCCCAGGAGGCGGACCGGCGGGTGCCGCAGCGGGCCGAGCGCCCGGCAGCGGTCGGCCGGGCGGTGCCGGTGGACATCGACGACGAAGACCCGATGTTCGATGAGCTGGACGAACGCACCTGGCAGCCGTACCGCAAGGCCGTCGGCGAATGACCGTCCCGCCGCGGGAGGGGGGTGCTGTGAAAGCCGATCGAGTGCCTTGCTAGGCTTTCGTCAGCACTCACCGAGGGGCTGTAGCGCAGTTGGTAGCGCGTCTCGTTCGCATCGAGAAGGTCAGGGGTTCGATTCCCCTCAGCTCCACCGAATAGGAGGCGAGCGCTCGCGGAGAGCGCTCGTCTTTTTCGGTTTCGCGTGTTGACCGCGGGGGCCGAGCCCCCGCGGACCCCCACGGTGCGGTGGTGGCGTTCCGTTGGCTTCCCGAGTTCGGAGTGTTCCCGGCCTGCCCACGGACCAGCCCTCCGGTGGTGTTCGAGTAAGCTCCCCCAACCTCCACGCAATGCCTCGTGGTCGATGGCCGCTGGTTATCCTACCCGGGTGTCGATGTCCATACGGGGGTTGTCCCCGTTGGCCCCCGCGGTGCGGTAGTCGCTTGCTGTGCGGCTCCGCGCCGTTTTTGTGTTTCCCGACCTGCTCGCGGACTGGCGAGTGGGTGGTTGGTCGGCTAGATCGAGATCCCGCGCCGGCACGATGACTGCGTGGCGCGTTCGGTGGAAAGCCGCGGCGGGAGGAATCAGTGGCACTGACCGACCACAAGCCGCGCGGGCTGCTGCGGTTGCTGCTGCGCGCGCCGATCTGGCTCTATCGTGCTCGCCTCGGCTTCCTGGCCGGGCATCGGCTGCTCTACCTCGCCCACCGGGGGCGCCGTACCGGCGCACGCCGCGAGGTCGTCGTGGAGACGGTGCACTACGACCCGGATGGCCCCGAGGTCGTCGTGATCGCGGCTTGGGGTGGCGATCCGGACTGGTATCGCAATCTCCGCGCGGCGCCGGCGATCGAGGT
The DNA here is from genome assembly GCF_015209505.1 of Saccharopolyspora montiporae. Classification (GTDB taxonomy): domain Bacteria; phylum Actinomycetota; class Actinomycetes; order Mycobacteriales; family Pseudonocardiaceae; genus Saccharopolyspora; species Saccharopolyspora montiporae. The sequence continues at coordinate 62,804 of NZ_JADEYC010000009.1, read as the reverse complement.
GCGCGTCGGTGCGAAAAGGTGGCCGCAGCCCGCGCACCGGTTCCTCGGTGCGGCCGAGACGCAGCGGATCCTGCTCGCTTACCAGCACGCTCACCCGCATGCGTGGAAGCGGCTCGCGCCGCTGCTCGGTTTTCCCGCCGAGCCGACCGACCCGCGCTGGCCCGAAGTCGCTGCCGCGGTGCACGCCATCGCCTTCACCCCGGCTTCGCCGAGTTGACCGTGCCGGGGATCGGCACGCCCCCCAGCGCACGGACGCGTAGTCGGTCGGATCAGTCGGTGTGCAACGGGTGCGCCCGCGAGGCGCTGTCCTGCGCTCGGGCGTGCGCGAGGAGGCTCGGGTAGTCGGTGGCGATGCCACGCAGCAGGGTCTCCACCGCGGATTCGACCTCCTGCTCGCTGGTGGAGGCGTGCCCGAACAGCGCTCGGTAGTGCACGAGCGAGCCGAGCAGGTCCAGGGTGAGCGGGCGGTCGAGATCGGTGCGCAGGTCGCCGCGCGCGAGTGCGCGGTCGAGCGTGCCCTCGACCGCCGCGCGGGGAGGGTCGAACAGCGTCGACATGAACTCGTCGCGCAGCCGGGGTGACCCGGTGCAGTCGGCGAGCAGCGGGCCGAGCACGTCCGGCGGCATCCGCTCGAACGCCTGCACGTAGAGGTTGATGCATTCGCTGATGTCGCACAGCGTGCAGTCGGTGTCCGGGGCGCTGACCTCGCCGAGCTGCCGGGCGAGCACGGCGAGCACGAGCTGCTGGCGGCTGGCCCACCGGCGGTAGACGGCGGGTTTGGTGGTGCCGGCGCGCCGGGCGGTGTTCTCGATGCTGAAGCGGTGGTAGCCGGATTCCCCGAGCAGGGCGAGCGCGGCGTCCAGCACGGCCGCGTCGATATGCGTGTCGCGCGGTCGGCCCGCGGTGGTCGTGGACTTCGTCCGATCGGTCGGGGCTGGCATGTGCCCAGGCTAGCAGTTATATTCCGATACGAGACGTAATGTAAATCGCCGGGGGGTCGGGATGATCCACGCACACCAGCTGGCCCGCACGTTCTGGGTCGACCGCACACCCGTCGAGGCGGTGCGCGGCATCGATCTCGATGTGGCACCCGGGGAGGTCGTCGCTTTCCTGGGGCCCAACGGGGCGGGCAAGAGCACCACCCTGCGCATGCTCACCACCCTGCTGGCGCCGACCGGTGGAACGGCCGAGGTCGCCGGGCGGGATATCGGCGCGGACCCGGTCGCCGTGCGCCGGCGGATCGGGCATGTCGGCCAGGGAAACGGCTCCTTCGACGGCCTGCGCGTGCACGAGGAGCTCTACACCCAGGCCCGCTTCTACGGCATCTCGCGCCGCAGCGCGCGGGCCCGCAGCGCCGAGCTGCTCGACCAGTTGCAGCTCGGCGAGCAGGCGAACCGGGACGTGGCGCGGCTTTCCGGCGGCCAGCGGCGCCGGCTCGATATCGCGATGGGCCTCGTCCACCGCCCGCAGCTGCTGTTCCTGGACGAGCCCTCGGCCGGGTTGGACCCGCAGAGCCGGTCCAACCTCTGGGAGCACATCGCCCGCATGCGCGCCGAGGACGACACGACGATCTTCCTGACCACGCATTACCTCGACGAGGCCGACTCCGTTGCCGAGCGGGTGATCGTCATCGACGACGGCAGGATCATCGCCGATGGGCCGCAGGACCAGCTCAAGGCCAAGGTGTCCGGTGACCTGGTCACCGTCGAACTGGTCGAACCCGCCGACGCGTCGGCCGCGGCCGGGATCGCTGCCCGGCTCCCCACCGCCCACGCCGTCTCCGCGGACGGGGATGTCGTCGGGTTCCGCGTCGCCGAGGGCGACACCGCCACCCCGGCGGTCGTACGCGCGCTGGACGCCGCGGGCATCCGGTTGCGCAGCACCCGGGTCCAGCGGCCGACGCTGGACGACGTCTTCCTGTCGCTGACCGGCCGCAGCCTGCGGGACAGCGAGAACTAACCCCACCGCCCGTATCGGGAGTGCCACGATGAGCCTGCTCGCCGCCACCGGTTCCGTCTTCAACCGCGAGATCCGCGCCAAACTCCGCACGCCCTGGCCCTACATCGAGGCGATGGGTGATCCGCTGCTGCTGCTCGTGCTGTTCGGGCCACTGGTCGCCGCCCTCGGCGACATGCCGGGCCTGCCGGCGCACTCCACCGCCCAGTGGTTCGTACCCGGCATGCTCGTGCTCATGGTCTTCACCACCGGAGCCTTCATCGGTGCCGGTTTCCAGGAAGAACGGGCCTCGGGGGCGCTGGAGCGCATGCTCGTCACCCCGGTCAACCGGTTCGCGCTGCTGGCCGGGCGCGTGCTGCGCATCGTCGCCGTGGTGGCCGTCCAAGCGGTGATCGTCGTCGCGGCCACCGCTCCGTTCGGCCTGCAGGTCCCACCGCTGGGTGCCCTGATCGCGCTGGTGCAGCTGGCCACGCTGGCCGCGGCGCTGGGGATCGTCTCGCTGGCCGTCGGGCTCGTGCTACGGAACTCCTACGCGTTCTGGGGCGTGGTCTCGATCGTCTACACGCCGATCCTGATCACGTCGGGTGCCATGCTGCCGATGGAGCTCGCCCCCGGGTGGCTGTTCGCGATCTCGCGGGTCAACCCGCTCGCGCACGTCGTCGAGGGGCAGCGGGTGCTGTTCTCCGGCGAACTCGCCCACCCGGCCGTGCTGCTGGGATTCGCCGTGACGGTGCTGTTCGGGCTCGTCGGGGCGATCGTGGGCACCCGGGCGATGGGGCGGCTGCGGGCATGAGAGGGACCGCGCGCCGTCGGTGTGCGGGCGCGGCGGTGGGACCATTTCCCACCAGATGCCGTCGTGGAGCGGGGAGGCGCGAGAGCTGATGAAGGCGTGGCAGTTCGTCGAGACCAACGAGCCGCTGGTGCTCAACGAGGTCCCGGAACCGGTCCCGGGCGCGGGTGAAGTCATCATCGCGGTGCAGGCGTGCGGGTTGTGCCACTCGGACGTCACCTACATGACGCATCCGGGGACGAAGGCGGCGATGCCGTACACGCCGATGACCTTGGGGCACGAGACCGCGGGTGTGATCAGCGCCGTGGGGCCGGGGGTGACCGGCTGGCAGGTCGGCGACCGGGTCGGCGTGTGCCCGTCGGGCAAGGGGTTCCCCGGGTTCTTCACACCGGGCGGATTCGCCGACAAGCAGCTCGTGCACGTCGAAGACCTGGCCCGCGTCCCGGACGGTCTGGACATCTCGCTGGGCGCCGTCGCCACAGACGCGGGCATGACGTCGTACCACGCGCTCGTCGTGCGCGGCGGGCTGACCGCGGACATGTCGGTCGGGGTGATCGGCATGGGCGGACTGGGGCAGATCGCCACCCGGGTCGCGGTGCTCAAGGGCGCGGACGTGCACGTCGCCGAACCGAAGCGGGATCTCTGGCCGTTGGCGGAATCGCTGGGCGCTGCGGGCCTCGTCGCCGACGCCGCGGATTGGAAGGGGCGCGACTTCGACCTGGTCGTCGACTACGCGGGCTTCGACACCGCCGCTCGCGCGATCGATGCCGTGCGGCCCGGCGGCACCGTGGTGACCGTCGGCATCGGTGCGCCGGAGTTCACCATCCCCTCCCAAGCCCTGCTGTGGAACAAGAACCTCATCGGGTCCATCGGGGGCACCGTGGCCGACATCGAGGATCTCTACGCGATGATGACCGCGGGCGACCTCGCGCCCGCTTACGAGGAGATCGGGTTCGACGAGGTCCAACGCGGACTCGAACGGCTCGAAGCCGCGCAGGTCACGGGCCGGCTGGTGGCTCGTTTCGGGAGCTGAGCCCGGATGCGGGCGGCATCTTTGCGGACACCCCGTCGATAGCGAGGAAGATTTCCACCGCGCTCGCGCGGACCAGCGACGATATTGCGGTAATGGCGACTCCGGTTGTAACTTTTCCTGTTGAGGGTGTTCGGCTTCCGGAGGTGCCCATGACGGCTCAGCAGGAGACCACCCAGTCGCCCACCGGACCGCCGGTGCAGCGCGGCCCCCGCCCGGACGCGGTCGCCGCGCTGCGCGGGCACGTCACCGGGGATCTGCTCGACATCCAGGTGGACCTGGACGGGAGCGAGGGCTGCCGCATCCGGGACGCCCGGGACGGCGGCGGCTACCTCGATCTGACCACCTACTTCAGCTCGGCGCCGCTCGGGCACGGGCATCCCGCGCTGCGTGCCCCCGAGTTCGAGGCGGACCTGCTGCGCGCGGCGCGGATCAAACCGGCCAATCCGGATTTCGCCACCGCGGAACAGGCCCGGTTCGCCGACACGTTCCGGCGCGTCGTCGGGATCGCCGAACTCCCGCTGCTGTTCTTCATCGACGGCGGAACGCTCGCCGTGGAGAACGCGCTCAAGATCGCGTTCGACTGGAAGACCAAGCGCAACGCCCGGGAAGGAACCCCGGTGACGGCGGGCCGGGTGTTGCACCTGGAGCACGCCTTCCACGGCCGCAGCGGCTACGCGCTCTCGCTGACCAACACCGACCCGGTCAAGATCCGCGACTTCCCCAAGTTCGACTGGCCGCGCATCCCCGCACCCGCCGTCGAACCCGGTCAGCGGTGGGAGGTGCCGGACCTGCTGCCGGCCGAGCAGGAGGCGCTGTCCGCCGCTGAGGCGGCGCTGCGCCGATGGGGACCGGAGATCGCCTGCTTCGTGTACGAACCCGTGCAGGGCGAGGGTGGTGATCGGCACCTGCGCCCGCAGTTCCTGCAGGCCGTGCAGCAGTTGTGCCGCGAGCACGACGTGCTGACCGCGGCCGACGAGGTGCAGACCGGTGCGCTGGCCGGGCGGCCCTGGGCGCACGTCGAGCTGGGACTGGAACCGGACCTGGTCGCGTTCGGCAAGCGGATGCAGGTCTGCGGGGTCATGGGCGGGCGCCGGGTGTTGGACGTCGCCGACAACGCGTTCCGCGAGACCGGCCGGATCAGCTCGACCTGGGGCGGATCGCTGGTCGACATGGTGCGGTCCACCCGGGTGCTGGAGACCGTCGAGCGCGACGGGCTGTTCGCCGCGGCGCAGGCGGCGGGCGCCGTGCTGCGCGGTGAGCTGCAGGCGGTGGCGGCCGATTTCCCGGACCTGGTGCGCGATCCCCGCGGGCGCGGCCTGATGTGCGCGATCAGCTTCGCCGATCCGGCGGTCCGGGACAGCGCCGTCACCGCGCTGCGCCAGCGGCACCGGGTGCTGGTGCTGCCCTGCGGACCGGACTCGCTGCGGTTCCGCCCTCCGCTGACCGCCGAGCACGCCGACCTGGCCGAGGCGGCCGCGGCACTGCGCCGGACCCTCGCCGAACTCGCTTAGGACGCCCGCGCTGCCATGCGGTCCTCCGTCACTGCCAGGACGGGAGCCACATCTGCGCCTGCCAGTGCTGCGGGGTGATCGGTTCGCCGTTGAGGATCGGCCACAGCCACACGAAGTTCGCCACCACCAGGCCGACGTACAGCGAGACGGCCAGCAGTCCGGTGCCCCGCCGCTCCGGACGGCCGGTCGCCGGACCCAGCAACTCGCCGAGCACCAGCACGATGCCCAGCACCAGGAACGGTGCCAGCGGCGTCGCGTAGAAGTAGTACATCTGCCGGTCCAGATTGGTGAACCAGGGCAGGTAGCCGGCCGCGTAGCCCACCAGCACGGCCGCGTAGCGCCAGTCCATCCGGGTCGCGGTGCGCCACACCGCCCAGCCCGCCACCGGCAGGGCCAGCCACCACATCGCCGGTGTGCCCAGCAGCATGGTCGCTTCCACGCAGTCGGTGCGGCCGCAGCCGGAAACATCGGACTCGTAGTAGTAGAGCATCGGGCGCATGCCCATCGGCCACGCCCACGGCTTGGACTCCCACGGGTGCGGATCGTCCGGCGTCACCAGCGAGGTGTGGAAGTCCAGCACGTTGAGCTGGTAGTACAGCAGCGAGCGCAGCGGGTCCGGCAGGAAGCCCAGCCCGACGTCGTCGCTGATGTCCACGGCGTGCCGATCGGTGGCGGTCTCGCTGGCGAACCAGCCCGACCAGCTCGCGAAGTACACCAGCAGCGGGACCGCGACCAGACCCCACAGGGCCGGTGCGGTGTCCCGGCCGAGCGCTCCGCGCCACGGCTTGCGCACCCCGGCCGAACGCCTGCTCAGCGCATCCCAGAACACGCTGAGCAGGCCGAACGCCATGATGTAGTAGATCCCGTTCCACTTCACCCCGCAGGCCAGGCCGAGCATCAGGCCGGCGCCGAACCGCCACCAGCGCACGCCCAGCCGCGGACCCCAGGTGCTCACCGCGATCCGGCCCGCCTCGTGCGCGCGCAGCAGCCGGCTGCGCGCGTCGTCCCGGTCGACCAGCAGGCAGGCGAACGCGGCGAGCAGGAACATCGCCTGGAAGATGTCCAGCATCCCCACCCGCGACTGCACATGGCTGAGCCCGTCGCAGATCAGCAGCACCCCGGCCAGCGCGCCGAGCAGCGTGGACCGGGTCAGCCTGCGCGCGATGCGCACGACGAGCAGCACCATCACCGCGCCGGACACCGCCGCGGCCACCCGCCAGCCCCAGGGCGTGTAGCCGAACAGCCACTCGCCGGCCGCGATCAGGTGCTTGCCGATCGGCGGGTGCGCGACCAGCTCGTAACCCGGGTTGTCCTCGTAGCCGCCGTTGCGCAGCACCTGCCACGCCTGCGGGACGTAGTGCTTCTCGTCGAAGACCGGGGTTCCCTCGTCGGTGATCCGCCCGAGGTCCCACAGCCGCACCAGGCCCGCCAGCAGGGTCAGCACCGCGGTGACGATCCAGCTGCGCAGCCGGTCGGCGGGATTCCAGACGTCCAGCAGCGGTCCGGGATCGGTCTCGCCCGGTCGCCGGGCTGGCGGGGTGCTACCGGGCCGCACCAGGTCCGTACCGGAGTTGCCGACGAGAACGCTCACGCCCCCAGATCGTAGAGCCGGGCGGCGGCAGCCGGGCTCAGGCCCGACACGGCTCGCCGAATACGCTGTGCAGCCATGGACCCCGAAGCCCGACCGGGCACCTTGCTGCTGGCCGCGACGCCGCTCGGCGATGCGCGGGACGCCTCGGCCCGGCTGGTCGACGCGCTGTCCGCGACCCCGGTCGTGGCCGCCGAGGACACCCGCCGCGTCCGGGCGCTGGCCGCGCACCTCGGGGTCCCTCCGACGGGCCGGGTCGTCAGCTACTACGAGGCGGTGGAGTCGGCGCGCACCCCGGTGCTGCTGGAGGCGCTGCGCGGCGGCCAGGACGTGCTGCTGGTGACCGACGCGGGCATGCCCAGCGTCTCCGACCCCGGGTACCGGCTGGTCACCGCGTGCGTGGCCGAGGGGTTGCCGGTCACCTGCCTGCCCGGTCCGTCGGCGGTGACCACCGCGCTGGCCGTGTCCGGCCTCCCCTCCGACCGGTTCTGCTTCGACGGGTTCCCCCCGCGCAAGCAGGGCGAGCGGCGCCGCTGGCTGGCGCGACTGGTGGGCGAGCAGCGCACCTGCGTGTTCTTCGAGGCCCCGCACCGGCTGGCCGACACGCTCGCCGACGCCGCCGACGTGCTGGGCGCGGACCGCCCGGCCGCGGTCTGCCGCGAGCTGACCAAGACCTACGAGCAGGTCCGCCGCGGCGGGCTCGGCGAGCTCGCGCAGTGGGCCGCGGACGGTGTGCGCGGGGAGATCACCGTCGTGCTCGGCGCGGCGGCCGAGGTGGCGACCGACCCGGGCGAGCTGGTCGCGCGGGTGGAGCAGCGCGCCGCGGACGGGCTGCGGCTCAAGGACGCGGTGGCCGAGGTCGCCGAACTGGCGGGCGTGCGCAAGAAGGACCTCTATGACGAGGTGCTCAGCGCCCGAGCCGACGGCTAGGGATTGTCTTCGGGAACACCCTGTTCAACGGAGCAGGGATAGCGCCGGGGCTGCTTTGGTGAGGCACTCCTGCCACTCGCGGTCCGGGTCCGAGTCGGCGGTGATGCCGCCGCCCACGCCCAGGTGCAGCGTGCCGGCCGACTGTTCCAGCGTCCGGATGGCCACGTTGAGCTCCATGCCCGCGACCGGGGAGGCCATGCCGACCGCCCCGCAGTAGACGTCGCGCGGCTGCGCTTCCAGTTCGGCGATGACCTCCAGCGCGCGGGGTTTCGGCGCCCCGGTCACCGATGCGGGCGGGAAGGTGGCCGCCAGCAGCCGGGAGTTGGGCGTTCCGGCGGGAAGTCGCGCGCGCACGTCCGAGACAAGGTGCCACACACCGGGATGCGGTTCCACGGCCAGCAGGCGCGGGACGCCGACCGTGCCGACCTCGGCCACCCGGCCCAGGTCGTTGCGGGCCATGTCCACGATCATCACGTTCTCTGCGGTGTCCTTGACCGAGGAGCGCAGCAGTTCGGCGTTGGCCGCATCGGCCGGACCGCGCCGCGGAGTGGTCCCCTTGATCGGGCTGGAGCGCACCACGTCGCCGTGCCGGGCCAGGAACAGTTCCGGGGACAGCGAAGCCACCGCACCCCAGTCGCCCGCGACGTGCGCGGCGCGGGCCGGGGCGAACCGCTCGCTGCCCGCGGCGAACACCTCCAGCGCATCCCCGTCGAACGGCACCGCGAACCTGCTGCAGATGTTGGCCTGGAAGATCTCGCCGGCCGCGATCTCGGCCACGCACCGGTGCACCGCCTTGCGGTGCAGGTCGGCGTCCGGGTACTCGACCGGCCCGGCGCGCAGGGCGTCGGCGGGCCGGTCCTGGCAGGCGAGCAGGTCCGCGAGCTCGGCCTCCAACCCGGGATCGGGCCCGGTCAGCGATTCGAACCACCACTGTCCGTCCGGGGCGAGTCGGAGCACCTGGTCGGTCCAGCCCCAGGCGGCGTCCGGCAACCGCCGCGGGTGCAGGTCCGGGTCGGTGCAGCCGTACCCGAGGTAGCCGATCCAGCCGCCGCCCACCGGTCCCGGGCCGCCGGTCCCGGCCGCGGGCAGGTCCAGCGGTGCGAACCCGCCGCCCGGCGGGGCGGGCGTGATCCGCACGGAGGGCACCAGCACCGCCGCACCGCCGAACCAGTCCCCGGTCAGCGCCGCGGGCGGAGGCAGATCGCGGTCCCGCGCCCTGGCGCCGAGCAGGCGCAGCGCTCCGGTCGCGGTGAGGTCGCTGTCGATCGGCCGCGTGTAGGTGTCCACCTGCCCAGTATGAGCGGACCGGGCGGCGCGCCCGTGCGGCTCCGCGACGGGTGCGGTCGAGGATCTGCGCAGGTCACCGCCCGATTACCGGCGCAGGTGCGTTCGCGAGGGTGACCCTTCGCACCGCTCGCGGCTCCCGGGCGCGGTGCGGCTGACGTGCGGGCACGACCCGGCGGGCGTGCGCGGCGGGTGGTTTACGCTGAAGGCATGAGTGCCTCCGTGCTGACCGCTGTGGCCTGGCCCTACGCCAACGGTCCTCGGCACATCGGCCACGTTTCCGGGTTCGGTGTGCCGTCCGACATCTTCTCCCGCTACCAGCGCATGGCCGGCAACCAGGTGCTCATGGTCTCCGGTACCGATGAGCACGGGACCCCGATCTCGGTGCAGGCGGACAAGGAGGGGCTCACCCCGCGCCAGGTCGCCGACAAGTACAACCGGGTGATCACCGAGGACCTGCAGGGCCTCGGCCTGTCCTACGACCTGTTCACTCGCACCACCACCGGCAACCACCAGCGGGTCGTGCAGGACCTCTTCCTGGCGATGCACCGCAACGGCTACATCGTGCCGCGGACCACCACCGGCGCGGTCAGCCCGTCCACCGGCCGCACGCTGCCGGACCGCTACATCGAGGGCACCTGCCCGATCTGCGGGACCGACGGCGCGCGCGGCGACCAGTGCGACACCTGCGGCAACCAGCTCGATCCGGCCGACCTGCGCAACCCGGTGTCCCGGATCAACGGCGAGCGCCCGGAGTTCATCGAGACCGAGCACCTGTTCCTCGACCTGCCCGCGTTCACCGAATCGCTGGGCAAGTGGCTGTCCACCCGCACCGACTGGCGGCCCAACGTGCTGCGGTTCGCGCAGAACTTGGTGGAGGACATGCGCCCGCGGCCGATCACCCGCGATCTCGACTGGGGCGTGCCGATCCCGTTGGACGGCTGGCGGGACCAGCCGATGAAGCGGTTCTACGTCTGGTTCGACGCGGTGATCGGCTACTTCTCGGCCAGCGTCGAGTGGGCGCAGCGGATCGGCGAGCCGGACGCCTGGCAGCAGTGGTGGACCGATCCCGCCGCACAGCCGTACTACTTCATGGGCAAGGACAACATCACCTTCCATGCCCAGATCTGGCCCGCGCTGCTGATGGCGCACAACGGTCAGGGCGACAAGGGCGGTGAGACCGGTCCGTTCGGCGAGCTCAACTTGCCCGGCGAGATCGTCTCCAGCGAGTTCCTCACCATGAGCGGCTCGAAGTTCTCCACCTCGCGCGGCACGGTGATCTACGTGCGCGACTTCCTGCGCGAGTTCGGTCCGGACACGCTGCGCTACTTCATCTCGGTGGCCGGACCGGAGAACCAGGACACCGACTTCACCTGGGACGAGTTCGTGCGGCGCACCAACTTCGAGCTCGCCAACGAGTGGGGCAACCTGGTCAACCGCGCGGTGTCCATGGCCGCGAAGAACAACGGGGCGATCCCGGCGCCGACCGCGCCGCACGCCGACGACGAGGAGCTCAAGGCGCAGTCCCGCGCCGCGTTCGACGTGGTCGGCGGGCACCTGCAGCGGTCCCGGTTCAAGGCTGCCGCGCAGGAGGCCATGCGCGTGGTCTCCGCCGCGAACAAGTACCTGTCCGACCAGCAGCCGTGGAAGCTCAAGGAGGACACCGACCGCCGGGATGCGGTGCTGCACACCGCGCTGCAGGTGGTGTCCGACGCCAATGCGCTGCTCACGCCGTTCCTGCCGCACTCGGCGCAGAAGGTGCACGAACTGCTCGGCGGCAGCGGGGTGTGGGCGGCACAGCCGCAGCTGCACGACGTGTCCGATTTGGACGATCCGTCGATCGAATACCCGGTGCTGATGGGCGATTACGCCGCCGAGCAGGCGCGTTGGGCCTCCGCGGACATCGAGGTCGGCCGCCCGCTGGCCAAGCCCACCCCGCTGTTCGGCAAGCTGGCGCCGGAGCTGGGCGAGACCGGCCCGGAGTGGGCGCCGATCCCGCAGGACTGACCGGCCCCCAGGACCGTCCTGTCCCGGGTAGTGCCGGCCGGAGACCACCCCGTGCACCCCGGCCATCCGCTGCGGTGGCCGGGGTGCACCTGTGCTGGAAAGGATCCCGATGGGCAAGAGCGAGCGCAGGCGCGAGCCGCCGCCGGTCCCCGAAGCGCTCCCGGCACCCGCGGTGGACGCGCACACCCACCTGGACGCGTGTGGGGCACGCACCCCCGAGGACGTGCGCGCGCTGGTCGACCGGGCCGAGCGGGCCGGGATCGAGCGCGTGGTGACGGTGGCCGACGACATCGCGGCCGCCCGCTGGGCCACCGAGGCCGCTTCCTGGGACGACCGGGTCTTCGCGGCCGTGGCGCTGCATCCGACGCGCGCCGGTGATCTGGGCGAAGCGCAGCGCAGCGAGCTGGCGGAGCTCGTGACGCGCCCGCGGGTGGTCGCCGTCGGCGAGACCGGGCTGGACTACTACTGGGACTACGCCACGCCGCAGGACCAGCAGGAGGCCTTCCGCTGGCACATCGACCTGGCCAAGCGCACCGGCATGCCGCTGATGATCCACGACCGGGACGCGCACCAGGACATCCTGGATGTGCTGCGCTCCGAGGGCGCGCCGGAAACCGTGGTGTTCCACTGCTTCTCCGGCGACGAGGTGTTCGCCAAGACCTGCGCGGACGCGGGCTACGTGCTCTCGTTCGCCGGTACCGCGACCTTCCGCAACGCGGCCGGGGTGCGCGAGGCGGCGCGCATCGTGCCGGTGGAGCAGATGCTCGTGGAGACCGACGCCCCGTTCTTGACCCCGCACCCGTTCCGCGGGCAGCCGAACGAGCCGTACTGCGCCAACTACACGCTGCGGGCCCTGGCGGAGCTGCGCGGGGCGGATCCGGCGGAGCTCGCCGCGGCCACCACGGCCACGGCCGAACGGACCTTCCGCTTCGACCGGGTGTGACCCGCCGCGTCGTCCGGAGTGCTGCGCGTGGCCGCGCGCGGCTCGGCCGATCGCGCTCGGACCGGTCGCACGCGGGCGGCGCCGCTCGGTTTTCCGGACATTTCGGGAGTCACCGGATCGGGATGACGAGTGCGATATGTCACGGGTGATCTTGCGACGTAGGAGTAACACCGGTCGGGCACACCGCCACCAGGAGGGGATTCGCCAGCGGCTCGGATACGGGCTGTGCCAGGTTGTTCGGCGATTTGGTGTGACCCAGATCACATGCCGGTTGCGGGATCTTGGCCCCCCGCTTTGATCACGCTAGAGTCTCGGCCCCGTAACCGATGACAACCAGTCATGGGGAACGCCCGCTAGTCGCCGCCGGTGTACGTCGGGGAAGCGGGGCCCGCTGCAACGGAGCTCGGGTCCGCTGGACGGCGCTTGGCTACGGGAGTCGGATACACACGCGAAGCACGAAGGTTCCGTGCTCGTGCCGCCGGGAGGAGCGTCTGCGGAGTCAGCTCCGCCGACGCCGAACAACTCGGCGGACGGCACGGCTTTGCGCCTTCGGGAGGTAACGGCCCTGTGAACGGACGCGACGAACCCGGTTATCCCGGGTACGGCAACTACCCGCGGGCAGGCAGCAGCCCCTGGGTCGATCCACTCGACACGGCGACGGACTGGTTCACCCCGGTCCAGCCGGCGCAGACCCGCACCGCGGTGGGCGTGCTGGACCGCCCCCAGCCACTCGACCGGACCGGCTCGCCGGAGCGGACCGAGTCGCTGGACCCGATCCGCTCCCTCGACCGCCCGCAGCCGCAGCGGTACCCGACCGAGGACTACCCGAGCATCCCGCCGGGCACGCTGGACATCACGCCGGAGGACATCTACGAGGCGCTGGGCCCGCAGGCCCAGGACATGCTGTCCACGGCAGAGATCGATGTGGACGAGGTCATCCGGCTGATCAACGCCGAGACCACCGTCCTGCCCCCGCTGGTCATCCCGGACACCGTCGCGGATGCCGAGACCGGGGAGTACCCGCCCGCCGAGCTCGTCGAGGCGGTCACCGACTGGAAGCGCCGCTTCCTCAAGGGTGCGGTGGCCGGGGTGCTGCTGACGCTGACCTCCACCGGCGGTGCCGCCGCCGCGATGGACAAGTCCGTCACCGTCGAGGTCGACGGCCAGGAGCACAGCGTCAACACGTACCAGTCGACCGTCGGCGAGGTCCTCGAAGGCGAGGGCATCGACATCGGCCGGCACGATGCGCTGAGCCCGAGCCCGCAGGCCGAGGTCGGCCACGGCGACACCATCACGCTCGACCGCGGCCGGCTGCTCACGATCAACGTGGACGGCGAGCAGCGCGAGGAGTGGGTCCGCTCGGTCACGGTCGACCAGGCGCTGCGCCAGCTGCAGATCCCCGCGGACGGTGCTCAGCTGTCCGCGGACCGCGGGATGGCGGTCCCCGAGGGCGGCATGGAGCTCACGGTCAAGACCGCCAAGGACATCACCGTAGTCGACGGCGGCGGGGCTCCGCGCCAGGTGACCACGCACGCGGTGACCACCGACGAGCTCATCGCCGAGCAGAACCTGCAGGTCGGGCCGCAGGACCAGGTCACCGGCGGCGCCGAGGGCAAGGTCACCGACGGCGCCGAGATCCGCATCGACCGCACCGGCAGTTCGGTGGTCCCGGAGACGATGCCGGTGGAGCCGCCCGTCGAGGAGATCGTCGACCCGAACATGTTCCAGGGCGAGGAGCGGGTGGAGAAGCCCGGTACGCCCGGCGAGAAGGTCGTGTTCACCCGGATCACCGAGGAGAACGGCCAAGAGATCGGCCGCGAGGTCGTCGAGGAGCGGGTCACCAAGGAGGCCGCGCCGGAGGTCGTCCGGGTCGGCGGCAAGGAACCGCCGAACAGCGGCGTCTGGGACAAGCTCGTGGAGTGCGAGGCCACCGGCGACTGGTCGATGAACAGCGGCAACGGCTACTACGGCGGGCTGCAGTTCGACAAGTCCACCTGGGACTCGCACGGCGGCGATCAGTACGCGCAGTACCCGCACCAGGCCAGCCGCGAACAGCAGATCGCGGTCGCCGAGCAGGTGCGCGACGAGCGGGGCGGCAGCTACGGCGCTTGGCCGTCCTGCTCCTCCGAGCTCGGCCTGAGCTGATCGGCCGCGGTGCCCCGGCCGTCGTCCGGGGCACCGCGGCGGGTCCGGGTGGGTGGTGCCGGGGCGCTCCGGATGCGCGGGTACGTTGCCGTACGTGGACCAGCAGGCATCGCTGCTCGGCCCGGCCGATGTCCGTCGACTGGCCGGTGAACTGGGCATTCGGCCGACGAAGAAGCTCGGCCAGAACTTCGTGCACGACCCGAACACCGTGCGCCGCATCGTGGCCGCGGCCGGGGTCGGTGCCGAGGACGTCGTGCTGGAGGTGGGCCCGGGTCTGGGCTCGCTGACCCTGGGGCTGCTCGAACCGGCGCAGCACGTGGTCGCGGTCGAGGTCGATCCCGAGCTGGCCGAACGGCTACCGCGTACCGCGGCGGAGCGGGCGCCGGACGCGGCCGACCGGTTGACCGTGCTCACCGCGGACGCGCTCCGGCTGCGCGCGGCCGATTTCCCGCGGCAACCCACCGCTCTGGTCGCCAACCTGCCCTACAACGTGGCGGTGCCGGTCGTGCTGCACCTGCTGGCCGAACTCCCGCAGCTGCGGCACGGGTTGGTCATGGTGCAGTCCGAGGTCGCCGAGCGATTGGCCGCAGGCCCCGGCGGGCGGGTGTACGGGGTGCCGAGCGTGAAAGCCGCCTGGTTCGCCGACGTCCGGCGCGCGGGTGCGGTACCGCGCAACGTGTTCTGGCCGGTGCCCAACGTCGACTCCGGGCTGGTGTCGTTCACCCGCATACCGCCGCCGTCCTCGTCCGCGCCACGTGCCGAGGTCTTCCGGGTCGTGGATCTCGCGTTCGCCCAGCGACGCAAGACGCTGCGGGCCGCGCTGTCCGGCTGGGCCGGGTCGGGGGCGGCCGCCGAGGAGCTGCTGCGCTGCGCCGGGGTGCAGCCCGGCGCCCGCGGGGAGCAGCTGGAGATCGCCGACTTCGCCCGGCTCGCGGAGTGCGCTCAGGAACGGAGCGCGTAGCGCGCCCCTCGTTCGGGCGGTTGTTTTTCCGCAGAACTGTGTTACCGCGCGTGACCAAACAACCCGCCGGGCCAGATCATTCCCGCTCGACCGGGTATGTGACCTTTCAAACGATTTCGGAAAGTGACCAGTATCAACTTGCGTCGGCAAGTGCCAGTGGGGTCTACTATCCGAGAAATCCATCCCGAGCGGCCGAGAGATCTGGCTCGTCGACGCCGCAGCAACCACCCGCCGTGGCAGGTGCTACCGCCAGGACCGATGGAGCTGTTGTGGTTTCCAAAGCACTGTTAGCCGGCCCGGGCCAAGACCGGAGCCCCTCTCGATCGAAGCGATCCCGATGCACCCACGTCCGGAGGCTGCTGACCCAGCGGCGCGTGATCGATCTCGGACGGCGGACCACCACCGCCTGTCGACGCGCTGTGTGACGCAAGCCTTCGTCCCGCTTCCCCCAGGAACCGCGCGAGCCCGCGCGGCCTGCACGAGCTGATGTGGAGCAGATCGTGATCACAGTCGAGAACCTCTCGAAATCGTTCCAGCAGAACAACGAGACCGTGCGCGCGCTCGACGGCGTGTCCATGGAGGTCGCCCCCGGATCGGTGTGCGGCGTGGTCGGGGAGAGCGGTGCGGGCAAGTCGACCCTGGCCCGGTGCATCGGTCTGCTGGACAAGCCGGACTCCGGTGCCATCCGGGTCGACGGCACGGACCTCGTCTCGCTGGACGGCAAGGCGCTGCGCGCCGCCCGCCGCCAGATCGGCGTCGTTCCGCAGGGCGACTCGCTGCTGCGCCAGCGCACCGCCGCGGGCAACGTCGCCCTCCCGCTGGAGGCCGCGGGGATTCCCGCCGCGCAGCGCCGCCAGCGGGTGACCGAGCTGTTCGAACTGGTCGGTCTCAGCGACAAGGCGGGTGCCTACCCGGACCAGCTGTCCGGCGGCCAGCGCCAGCGGGTGTCGATCGCGCGGGCTCTGGCGGGCAAGCCGTCCGTGCTGCTGGCCGACGAGCCGACCTCCGCGCTCGACCCGAGCACCACCGACTCCGTGCTGACCGTGCTCGACCGGGTGCGCTCCGAACTCGGGGTCACCGTCCTGGTCGTCACGCACGACATGGCCGTGGTGCGGCGGATCGCCGACGACGTCGCGGTACTGGAGCAGGGCCGCGTGATCGAGCACGGCAAGGTGCTCGACCTGGTCGCCGAGACCAGCAGCCGGGTCGGCGAGACGCTGCTGCCCGCCACCGACCAAGCCGCGCCGCTGCGCCCGGCCCGGACCGGTCACGACGTGGTCGCCGAGGTCGTGCTGGTCGGGTTCGCCGCGGTCGGTGCGCTGCTGCCCGAGGCCTCCAGCCGGTTCGAGGTCGACCTGTCCATCCTCGGCGGCGGGCTGACCAGGCTCGGCGACACCCCGGTCGCGAAGTTCAAGGTCGGGCTGACCGGGGAGCGCTCGGAAGCCGCCCTGAACTGGATGATCGAACGGGACGCGAACGTGCGCCGCGCCCCGGTGGCCGTTGACGGAGTCGCTGCGTGAGTGATCTGACCCCTTGGTCGGAGGTCTTCGAAGTACTGGGTGAGGCGACCGCCGAGACGCTGTACATGGTGCTGGTTTCCACCGTGCTGGCGGTTCTCGGCGGTCTGCCGCTCGGCGTGCTGCTGCACCTGACCTCACCCGCGGGCCTGACCCCGAAGCCGGTGCTCTACCGCGTGGTCGGCGTGGTCGTCGACGTGGTGCGCTCGGTCCCGTTCGTGGTCCTGCTGGTGATCCTGGCCTCGTTCACCCGGCTGCTGATCGGCACCTCGTTCGGCAGCAGCGCGGTGATCGTGCCGCTGACCATCGGCGCGGTGCCGTTCTTCGCGCGGTTGACGCAGAACGCGTTGCGCGAGGTCGGTTTCAACGTGGTCGAGGCCGCGATCACCACCGGATCCAGCAAGTCGCGCATCGTGTGGACGGTGCTGCTCGGCGAAGCCCGGGCCGCGCTGGTCGGCGCCATCGGCGTCACCGCGGTCGCGCTGATCGGCTACGCGGCGATGGCCGGGGCCATCGGCGGCGGCGGGCTCGGCACCACCGCGATCCAGGACGGCTACCAGGGCTACGACGACCGGCTGCTGTACAGCTCGGTGGTCGTGCTCGGTGTGCTCGCCTTCGCGATGCAGCTGCTCACCGACCTGGTGGCCAAGCTCGTCGACCGCAGGCGCACCGCGACCACGTAGCGGGAGCGCCGATCCGCTCGTCGGGCGGTGCGGGCCGATCTCCGGAAGCCGCCGCCGCTGCGGGAACAGGCCCGAGGCGGGCGGCCTGCCCGCTTGCTCACGGGGACCTTCCCCGCGCATCAGAAAGGACAACCCATGCGGAAACGTTTCGCCGTCGTGCTGGCCGCTGCCGGACTGGCGCTGGCCGGGTGCGGTGGTGGCGCCACCGACGCCGCGCAGGATCCGGAGGCCCCGCTCACCATCGGCGTGAGCCCCACCCCGCACGGCGAGATCCTGGAGTACGTGCAGGACAACCTCGCCGCGCAGGCGGGCATCGAGCTCGAACTGGAGCAGTTCGACGACTACAACCGGCCGAACGAGGCCGTGGCCAACGGTGAGCTGGACGCGAACTTCTTCCAGCACAAGCCGTACCTGCAGGAATACCAGCAGGAGCGCGGCGGCGAGTTCACCTGGGTCGAGTCGGTCCACCTCGAACCGCTGGCGGTGTACTCGACCAAGCACCGCTCGCTGCAGGAAATCCCGGACGGCGGCACGGTCATGCTCTCCAACGACCCGGCCAACCAGTTCCGCGGTCTGCAGCTGTTGGCCGACAACGGGCTGATCGAGCTCAAGCCGGACGCCTCCCCGGACACCCGGGTGGACGCGGCGATCGCGCAGAACCCGAAGAACATCGAGTTCCAGCCGATCGCCCCGGACCAGCTGCCGCGCTCGGTGGAGGACGCGGACGCCTCGGTGGTCAACGGCAACTACGCGCTCAAGGCCAACCTGTCCGACCCGCTGGTCGCGGAGGAAGCAGAGGGCAACCCGTACGCCAACGGCCTGGTCGCCAACCCCGCCATGGCCGAGGACCCGCGGATGGTCAAGCTCGCCGAGCTGCTCAAGTCCGACGAGGTGAAGAAGTTCATCCAGGACGAGTGGCGCGGCGTCGCGGTCGTGCCCGCGGACTGATCCCGCTCGTGGGGCGTCCTCGCGATCGCCGGGGACGCCCTGCGCACATCGGCACCGGCCCGCCGACACGTCCCCGTGCGCAGGGAAGTCGGCGGTGCGGTCCGGCGGGCACGTACGCTTGGAGCGTGCTGTCCGTGGTTCCAACACCGATCACCGTCCGCGTCCCGGCCAAGGTCAACCTGCACCTGTCGGTCGGCGAATCCCGCGAGGACGGGTACCACGAGCTGGTCACCGTGTTCCAGGCGCTGTCGCTGACCGACGACGTCACGGTGGTCGGTTCCGACGAGCCCGGTGTCGAGGTGCACGGCGAGGGCGCCGGGGAAGTCCCCGCCGACGGGCGCAACCTGGCCTGGCGAGCGGTCCGGCTGCTGGCCGAGCACGCCGGCCGCGATCCGGAGGCGCCGGGCGTGCGGGTGTCGATGAACAAGGGCATCCCGGTGGCCGGCGGGATGGCCGGTGGCAGCGCGGACGCCGCGGCGACCCTGCTGGCGCTGAACGGCCTGTGGCACCTGGAGCTCGGCCGGGACGAGCTGTCCGAGATCGCCGGCCGGCTGGGCAGCGATGTCCCGTTCGCGCTGCAGGGCGGAACGGCGCTGGGCACCGGTCGCGGCGAGCGGTTGGTGCCGGTGCTGGCGCGGCACACGTACCACTGGGTGATCGCCCTGGACCGGGACGGCATGGAAACCCCGGGCGTGTACGGCGAACTGGACCGGCTGCGCGCCGAGTCCAAGCCCAACCCGGTGGGCGACGTGGAACCGCTGCTGGAAGCGCTGGCGTCCGGGGATCCGCGGCAGCTGGCCCTGCTGCTGGGCAACGACCTGCAGGCGGCGGCGGTCTCGCTGCGGCCGGGGCTGCGCCGCACGCTGCGCGCCGGAGTGCAGGCGGGTGCGCTGGCCGGGATCGTGTCCGGATCCGGTCCGACCTGCGCGTTCCTGTGCACCGACGCCGATGCCGCGGTCAAGGTGGCCGCTGAGCTGTCCGGTGCCGGGGTGTGCCGCACCGTCCGGGTGGCGCACGGGCCGGTACCGGGCGCGAAGGTCTCCGAGGAGCGCAGCGACCGACCCACCCCGCCGCAGGTGCACGCCTGAGCGCAGCGCTCGGCGGCCGCGATCGGCAATCAATCGACGGAAGTGGAACGACCACCTGATGGTGAACCTGGTCAACCTGGAATCGGTCAGCAAGAGCTACGGCGTGCGCCCGCTGCTGGACGGCGTGTCCCTCGGCGTGGCGCAGGGTCAGCGGATCGGGGTGGTCGGGCTCAACGGCGGCGGCAAGACGACGCTGCTGGAAGTGCTGTCCGGGCTGGCCGATCCGGACGGCGGGCGGGTCAGCCACGGCCGCGACCTGCGCATGTCCGTGGTCACCCAGCGCACCGAACTGCCCGCCGGGGCGACCGTGCGCAACGCGGTGCTCGATCCGCTGGGCCTGTCCGCCGAGCACGAGTGGGCCGCCGACCCGCGGGTGCGTTCGGTGCTGAGCGGGCTCGGCATGTCCCGACTCGGCCTGGACACCCCGGTGGACGGTTTCTCCGGTGGTGAGCGCCGCCGCGTCGCGCTGGCCGCCGCGCTGGTCCGCGATCTCGACCTGCTGGTGCTGGACGAGCCCACCAACCACCTGGACGTGGAAGGGGTCGGCTGGCTCGCGCAGCACCTGCTGGACCGCAAGTGCGCGCTGGTGATCGTCACGCACGACCGCTGGTTCCTGGACGCGGTGTGCAACCGCACCTGGGAGGTCGTGCAGGGCCGCGTCGAGCAGTACGAAGGCGGGTACGCGGACTGGGTCTACGCACGCGCCGAACGGGCCCGGATCGCCCAGCAGACCGAGGAGAAGCGGCAGAACCTGGCCCGCAAGGAACTGGCCTGGCTGCAGCGCGGCGCCAAGGCGCGCACGTCCAAGCCCCGCTACCGGGTCGAGGCGGCCGAGGCGCTCATCGCCGACGTCCCGCCGCCGCGGGACACGGTGGAACTGGTCAGCTTCGCCAAGCGCAGGCTGGGCAAGACGGTGCTGGAGCTGGAGGACGTGGACCTGCGGGTGGCCGACCGCTCGCTGCTGGACGGGCTGACCTGGCGGATCGGCCCGGGTGACCGGATCGGTCTCGTGGGGGTCAACGGTTCCGGCAAGACCACGCTGCTGAACCTGCTGGCCGGCGAGCGCGAGCCGGACGCGGGCAAGCGCACCGAGGGCAAGACGGTCCGCATCGCGCACCTCACCCAGGAGCTGCACGACCTCCCGGGGCACTGGCGCGTGCTGGAGGCGATCGAGGACGTCGCCAAGCAGGTGACGCTGGGCAAGTACGAGCTGACCGCCTCGCAGCTGGGCGAGAAGTTCGGCTTCGGCAAGGGCAGGCAGTGGACGCCGGTGCAGGACCTCTCCGGCGGGGAGCGCAGGCGGCTGCAGCTGGCCCGGCTGCTCATGGACGAGCCGAACGTGCTCATCCTGGACGAGCCCACCAACGACCTGGACATCGACACCCTGCAGCAGCTGGAAGACCTGCTGGACGGCTGGGCGGGGACCCTGGTGGTCGTCTCGCACGACCGGTACCTGGTGGAGCGGATCTGCGACAGCGTGCACGCGCTGTTCGGCGACGGGAAGCTGACCCACCTGCCCGGTGGGATCGACGAGTACTTGGCGCGCAGGCATTCCCTGCTGGAGGCCGCGCAGAACGTCGGCAAGCAGGCCGATGACGCGGGTACCCGCGCGGGGTTGTCCGGGGCCCAGGAGCACGCCGCCCGCAAGGAGCTCGCGCGCTGCGAGCGGCAGCTGGACAAGCTCGCGACGAAGGAGCAGCAGCTGCACGAGAAGCTCGCCGAGGCGGCCACGTCGCCCGAGCGGTTGCAGGAGCTCAACGGGCAGCTGCGCGACCTCGGCGCGGAGAAGGAGCAGGTGGAGAGCCGCTGGCTGGAGCTCGCCGACCAGCTCGACTAGGGATTGATCTTTCGCGCACGGGCTTGCTGGGCGGTGCGGGTTGATCGGTGGGGTGGAAGCGGTCGGCGCCGCTCGGCAGGAGTCCTGCGGCCCGGTCGACGCGGAGTCGTGCGTGCAAACCGGTTTCCGTGATCGGGGGCACGGTGCCGATTCCGGTTGCGCGGTGTCGGCCCGCGCGCGTCGGACCGTACGCTGACGGGTCATGAGCCGGTTCGTGGACACGATGGTCGCCACCGCACGGGAGAACGACGGCCCGGACGCGCGCGGGTTGACCACGGGGGAGCCGCACCAGCCGCGCCGCCGCACCTGGGGGCAGGTGCACTCTGATGCGCGGCAGGTGGCGGGGGCGCTCGGCGAGGACCTGCGCCCGGGTGCCGCGGTGGCCGTGCTGGCCGCCGATCCGGAACTGATCGCCACCGCGGTGCAGGCCGTGTGGCTCGGCGGCGGCAGCGTGACCATGCTGCACCAACCCACCCCGCGCACCGACCTGGAGCACTGGGCGCAGGACACCCTCGCGGTGCTGGAGATGATCGAGGCCGAGCTGGTGCTGCTCGGCTCACCGTTCGACGACCTCGCCGGACTGCTGGACGAGAAGGGCATCCGGTACCGGACTTCGGCGGATCTGGCCTCCAGCGACGCCGCACCGCTGGCCGCGCCGATCGAGGTCGGCGAGCAGGAGACCGCCCTGCTCCAGCTGACCAGCGGGTCGACCGCCGAGCCCAAGGCGGTGCGGATCACGCACGGCAACCTGTACGCCAACCTGCGCGCGATGGTCTCGGCCGCGGAGCTCGACCCCGCGGTCGACGTCGTCGTGTCCTGGCTGCCGCTGTTCCACGACATGGGCATGGTCGGCTGCCTGACGGTGCCGATGGCCATCGGGGTCGAGGACGTCAAGGTGACCCCCGCCGACTTCCTCGCGTCCCCGCTGCTGTGGCCGGAGCTGATCAGCAAGTACCGCGGGACCGTCACCGCCGCGCCGAACTTCGCCTACGCGATCGTCGGCCGCCGGATGGCGCGGGCCGACGAGGGTTCGTTCGACCTGTCCAGCCTCCGCTTCGCGCTCAACGGTGCCGAACCGATCGACCCGAGCGCGGTCGCCTCGTTCACCGAGGGCGGTGCCGCGTTCGGGCTCGACCCGGGCTGCATGGTGTGCGCGTTCGGCATGGCCGAGGCCACGCTGGCCGTCTCGTTCACCCCGCTGGGCGCGGGTTTGCAGGTGGACGCGATCGACGCCGAGGCGTTGGAGGCGCGGCACCGCGCCGAACCCGTCGACCCGGAGCGGGCGAGCCGGCGGTTCGCGCTGCTCGGCGCACCGCTGCCCGGTCTGCAGGTCGAGGTCCGCGACGACGCGGGTGCCCGGCTCGGCGAACGCGAGGTCGGGCGGCTGCACATCCGCGGCGAGGCGGTCACCCCCGGGTACCTCACGGTGCGCGGACCGCTGGACGCGCAGGGCGCGGACGGCTGGCTGGACACCGGGGACGAGGGCTACCTGGCCGGCGGGCAGGTGGTGATCTGCGGGCGCCGCAAGGACGTCATCATCATGGGCGGGCGCAACATCTACCCGGTCGACATCGAGCGGGCGGCCGGCGAGGTGCCCGGGGTCCGCGCGGGCAACGCCGCCGCGGTGCGGCTGGACGCGGGCGGGCGGCGCGAGCGGTTCGCCGTGGTGCTGGAGTCGCGGTCGGCCGAGGACGCCGATGCGGTCAAGCAGCTGCGCAAGGACGTCGCGGCCCGGGTGTTGGACGAGGTCGGCGCGCGCCCGGCCGAGGTGGTGGTGTTGGCTCCCGGCACGCTGCCCAAGACGCCGTCCGGCAAGCTCAAGCGGGCGGCGACCGCGGAGTTCGTGGCCGGCTGACCTGCGCGGACGCGGTCAGTGGAAGCGGTTCTGCGCCGCTTCCAGGCCCTCGGTGGCCAGCGCTTCCACGGCGTCGGCGCAGCGGTCGATGAAGAACTCCAGCTCCTTGCGCTCCACGGTGCTGAAGTCCTTGAGCACGTAGTCCGCCGGGTCCATCCGGCCCGGCGGACGGTCGACGCCGAAGCGCACCCGCACGTAGTCGCGCGTGCCCAGCGACTTGCTGATCGAGCGCAGCCCGTTGTGCCCGTTCTCGCCGCCGCCGCGCTTGAGCCGGACCGTGCCGAACGGCAGGTCCAGTTCGTCGTGGATGACGATGACCGACTCCGGCGCGACCTTGAAGAACTTGGCCGCACCCGCCACCGGGCTGCCGGAGAGGTTCATGAACGAGCGCGGCTTGACCAGCACGCTGCGCGTCCCGGCCAGCCGTCCTTCGACGACCTCGGCACCGGATTTGTGCGCCTTGAACCGGCCGCCCGCGCGGTCGGCGAGCTCGTCGGCGACCAGGAAACCGATGTTGTGCCGGTTGCCTTCGTAGCGGGGCCCGGGGTTGCCGAGGCCGATGATCAGCGCGATCGAATCCGAGTCGGGCACGGGAGGTCGTCTCCTGCTGGGTCATGGGCACCCGCCGCGCCGCCCCACCGGAGGGCGGGACGGCGCGGGGTGCGCCCGACGACGAAGGGTGAGCCGATCAGGACTCGGCGGACTCCTCGCCGCCCTCTTCGGCGGTCTCGCCCTCGCCGCCCTCTTCGGTCATCTCGCCCGCGGGCTCGGTGATGTTGACGACCAGCGTCTCCGGGTCGGCCTGCAAGGTCACGCCGCGCGGCAGCGCGACCTCGGCCGCGGTGATCTGCGTGCCGGCCTCGACCTCCTCGACCGAGATCTCCAGCTGCTCGGGGATGTGCAGCGCCTCGGCCTCGATCTCGACCTCCATGACCTCCTGGTTGACCAGGGTGCCCGCGGCGGCCGTGCCGGTGACCGACAGCGGCACCGAGACGGTGACCTTCTCGCCGCGCTTGACCAGCAGCAGGTCGACGTGCTCGATGTAGTTCTTGATCGGGTGCGACGCGATCGTCTTGGTCAGCGCGAGCTCGCTCTTCGACCCGGCGACGTCCAGGGTCAGCACCGCGTTCTGGCCGTTCTCGCGGACCGCGCGGGCGAACTCGACGGCGGGCAGCGACAGGTGCTTCGGGTCGGAGCCGTGGCCGTACAGCACGGCCGGGATCTTGCCGGCGCGGCGGGTGCGGCGCGCGGCGCCCTTGCCGAACTCGGAACGGGTTTCGACGGGCAGGCGTACTTCGGACACGGTGGTGCACTCCTCGTGGCGTCGGGCGGAACGTGAATCGGTCGCTGGCCTGCGGCGACGGGGTGCGCGACGTGCACGATGCGGGAGGGGGCACCGGGTGGCCGAACAGCGGGCCCGCTCCGAGCGGGCATCCGGGCCACCGTGCCGACCGCGCCGATCACGCCGGGCGAACGACCCGACCTCGCCGAGGCAACCCCAACAGTCTAAACGGTGGCCGCGTTCCCGCAGCAGAGCGGGGGAGCCCCGCCGGGAGGTGGAGCTCCCGGTGATCGGGCGGGTGCGGGCGGTGCCCGGGACGTCACGGTTTGGTCGCACGATCCGCGCCGAACAGTGGCGCGGCGTTAGGTTCCCGGGATGGCTGCGGAGACGAACGCCGAGGACACCGCTGTCCCGGAGGCGACCTGGAAGGCGCGGATCAAGCAGGTCGGTCCGGGCGTCATGGCGGCGGCCACCGGGGTGGGCGCCGGTGATCTGGTCGCGACGCTGGTCGCCGGATCCCGGTACGGCTACACGCTGTTCTGGGCGGTGATCCTGGGCACGGTGTTCAAACTGGCGCTCGGCGAGGCGGTCGGGCGTTGGCACCTGGCTTCCGGGCGGACCATGCTCTCCGGCTGGCGCACGTTGGGCACGTGGGCGACGACCTACTTCGGCGCCTACGCCGTGGTGTGGGGCTTCGTCTACGGCGCCACCGCGATGTCCGCCTCGGCCCTGCCGCTCAACGCGCTGTTCCCGGTGCTGCCGGTCAGCGGCTGGGCGATGC
Organism: Saccharopolyspora montiporae; assembly: GCF_015209505.1. Taxonomy (GTDB): domain Bacteria; phylum Actinomycetota; class Actinomycetes; order Mycobacteriales; family Pseudonocardiaceae; genus Saccharopolyspora; species Saccharopolyspora montiporae. The sequence goes on along the minus strand of NZ_JADEYC010000009.1, from coordinate 37,665 downwards.
TCAGCGGTCTCGCTGCGCTGGCATTGGTGTGGTTCGGCAGGTACGGCCTGCTGGAGAAGGTCATGACCGTGCTCGTCGGGGTCATGTTCGTGACCGTGGTCGGCACGGCGATCCTGGTCGGCCCGAACCTGCCGGAGCTCGGGGCGGGCCTGGTCCCGCGGATGCCGGACGGGTCGGTGGCCTACGTGGTCGGGCTGATGGGGGGTGTCGGCGGCACGATCACCATGGCCGCCTACGGCTACTGGACGTTCGCCAAGGGCTGGCGCGGGCCGAAGTGGCTGCCGTTCATGCGCACGGACAACGCCGTCGGTTACCTGACCACCGGCATCTTCGTGGTGGCCATGCTCGTGGTGGGCGCGGAGATCCTGGCCGGGCAGAACCTGACCGAGGACGACCAGGGCCTGCTGCGGCTGGGCGATGTGCTGGCCCAGGACTACGGCCAGTGGGCGCGGGTGCCGTTCCTGGTCGGGTTCTTCGCGGTCGCGTTCAGCTCGGTGATCGGGGTGTGGAACGGCGTGAGCCTGCTGTTCGCGGACTGGTGGCGCACCTGGCGGATGCCCAAGGACGCCCCGCCGGAGACCGCGGGCAGCTACGACCACAAGGCGGGCATGCACAGCACTCCGTACCGGCTGTACCTGCTGTGGTTGACCTTCCCGCCGATGCTGCTGCTCATGCTGGGCAAACCGTTCCAGCTGACGATCGTCTACGGGGTGCTGGGGGCGCTGTTCATGCCGTTCCTGGCGGGCACGCTGCTGGTGCTGCTCAATTCGAAGTCGATGATGCCGCAGCAGCACCGCTCCAAGTGGCTGTCCAACACGCTGCTCCTGCTGTGCTTGGGACTGTTCGTCGGTGTCGCGATCACCGAGGTCGCCGGGCTGTTCGACTGAGTCGGGCGGGGAATAGTTGAAACGTCAAGTTCGTTGTGGGTGGCGAGCGGTCGCCGACCCGCGGAGACCGCAGCGATGCACAGGAGTGACCGCATGACCGCCACCCACAGCACTCGGCTGGTGCTGGACGAGCACGCCCAGGACCTGCTGTTCCGCGAGGCGCGGACCTCGAACTCGTTCAGCGACGAGCCGGTGACCGATGAGCAGATCCGGGCCATCTACGACCTGGTGAAGTGGGCGCCGACCTCGATGAACCAGCAACCGCTGCGGATGGTGCTGGTGCGGTCGGACGAGGGCAAGCAGCGCGTGCTGCCGCACCTGATGGCGTCGAACGCGGCGAAGAGCGAGCAGGCGCCGGTGGTGGCGGTGCTGGCCGCGGACACCGAGTTCCACGAGCGGCTTCCCGAGGTGTTCCCGCACAAGCCGGAGGCGAAGGAGATCTTCGCGGACGACGCGTTCCGGGTCCGCAACGCGCGGCTGAACGCCACCCTGCAGATCGGCTACTTCATCCTCGGCGTCCGCGCCGCGGGCCTGGCGGCCGGCCCGATGACCGGCTTCGACGCCGGCGGCCTCAACGCGGAGCTGTTCCCGGAGGGCAAGCAGGAGGCCCTGGTCGTGGTCAACATCGGCAAACCGGGCGAGAACCCCTGGTTCGACCGCCTCCCGCGCCTCGACTACGACCAGGTGGTCACCGAACTCTGAAGAGCAGAAGGGCGGGGCACCTCCGAGAAGGAGGAGCCCCGCCCGAGAAACCAACCGGACACCCGGAGAACTCAGGCCTGGCCGTTGAAGAGGCTGGTTACCGACCCGTCCTCGAACACCTGGTGAATCGCCTCGGCCACCAGCGGCGCGATGGACAGCACCCTGAGGTTGCTGAACTGCATCTCGTCCGGGATGGGCAGCGTGTTGGTCAGCACGACCTCCTTGGCCCCGCTGTTCTCCAGCCGCTCGACGGCCGGACCGGACAGCACCGCGTGCGTGGCGGCGATGATGACGGCCTTGGCGCCGGACTCCAGCAGCTGCTCGGTGGCCTTGGTGATCGTGCCGCCGGTGTCGATCATGTCGTCGACCAGGATGCAGACCCGGCCCTCGACGTCGCCCACCACGCGGTTGGCCACGACCTGGTTGGGCTTGCTGGGGTCGCGGGTCTTGTGGATGAACGCAAGCGGGGTCCCGCCGAGGTCGTCGGCCCACTTCTCCGCCACGCGCACGCGGCCGGAGTCCGGCGAGACCACGGTGATCTTCTCGTCGGCGTAGGTCTCGCTGACGTAGCTGGCCAGCATCTTCTGCGCCATCAGGTGGTCGACCGGACCGTCGAAGAAGCCCTGGATCTGATCGGTGTGCAGGTCCACGGTCATGATCCGGTCGGCGCCCGCGGTCTTGAACAGGTCGGCCATCAGCCGCGCGGAGATCGGTTCGCGGCCCTTGTGCTTCTTGTCCTGCCGGGCGTAGCCGTAGAACGGAACGACTGCGGTGATCCGCTTGGCGCTGGCGCGCTTGAGCGCGTCCACCATGATCAGCTGTTCCATGATGGCGTCGTTGAGCGGGCTGCTGTGCGACTGGATGACGAACGCGTCGCAGCCGCGCACGGACTCGTCGTACCGGACGAAGATCTCACCGTTGGCGAACTGGTAGGCGGCCTGGGGCGTGACCGTCACGTCGAGCTGCTTGGCCACCTCCTCGGCGAGCTCCGGGTGGTTGGTCCCGGAGAAGAGCTTCAGGCTCTTCTTCGGGGTCGCAGACATGGCACTCACGGTCATCGTCCCTCCCCGTCGACGTCCGTCACCGGGCGTCACTCGTCGGATTGGATTGTTCTTGCATTGCCAGTGCCTGCTGTGCGGCCTGGTCGGCGGCGGTACCCGGGCGGCGCTTGGCCACCCAGCCTTCGATGTTGCGTTGCCTCCCGCGGGCGACCGCCATCGCACCGGGGGGGACATCTTCGGTGATCGTGGAACCGGCGGCGGTGTACGCGCCGTCCCCGACCTCGACCGGCGCCACGAACATGTTGTCCGCGCCGGTCCGCGCGTGGGAGCCGATCACGGTGCGGTGCTTGTGCACCCCGTCGTAGTTGACGAAGACCGTGGCGGCGCCGATGTTGCACTGCTCGCCGATGGCCGCGTCCCCGACGTAGGTCAGGTGCGGGACCTTGCTGCCCGGGCCGATCTCGGCGTTCTTGGTCTCGACGAAGGTACCGACCTTGGCGTCGTGCTCCAGCCGGGTGCCCGGCCGCAGGTAGGCGAACGGGCCCACCGAGGCGTCCGGGCCGACTTCGGCGCCCTGGCCGTGCGTGCGCACCACCGTCGCCCCGGTTCCCACCCGGCAGTCGGTGAGCGTGCTGTCCGGCCCGATGGTGGCGCCTTCACCGACGGTGGTCGACCCGCGCAGCTGCACGCCGGGTTCGAGCAGCACGTCCCGGTCCAGTTCGACGTCGCAGTCCAGCTGCACCGACGAGGGGTCGAGGACGGTGACGCCCCGGCGCATCCAGCCCTGCACGAGCCTGCGGTTGAGCTCCCCGGTCAGCCCGGCCAGCTGCACGCGGTCGTTGACCCCTTCGACCAGCCACGGGTCCGCGCAGACCAGGGCGCCGACCCGGCCGCCGTCACCGCGGGCGATAGACAGCACGTCGGTGAGGTAGAGCTCGCCCTGCGCGTTGTCGGTGGACAGCCGGTCCAGCGCGTCCGCGAGCACCGCGCGGTCGAAGGCGTAGACACCGGAGTTGATCTCGGTGATGGCGGCCTGGGCGTCGTCGGCGTCCTTCTGCTCGACGATGCCGGTGACCTCGCCCGCGGCGTCGCGCACCAGCCTGCCGTAGCCGGTCGGGTCGCTGACCACCGCGGAGAGCACGGTCACCGCGTTGCCGGTCCCGTCGTGCTCGTCGAGGAGCCCGCGCATGGTCGCGGCGTCGAGCAGCGGCACGTCCCCGTAGCTGACCAGCACCGTTCCCGGGTCGTCGCCGGTCGGTACGGGCAGCCGGGCGAGACCGCAGGCCACCGCGTGCCCGGTGCCGAGCTGCTCCTCCTGCACGGCCACGTGGATGTCCCGGTCGATGCGGGTGGCGAGCTCGTCGAGGTGCGCACCGACCGCGTCCCGGCCGTGCCCCACGACGACGGCGAGATCGTCCGGGTCGAGCCCGGCCGCGGCGCGCACCGCGTGCTCCACCAGCGGGCGGCCCGCGATCGGGTGCAGGACTTTGGGGGTCGCCGACCGCATGCGCGTTCCCTCGCCGGCGGCGAGCACGATCGTGCTGACCGGTCGCGGCGCACCTGTGCCGCGGGAGGAGGGTCGGGCGGTTTCGCCCTGGAGCATCAGTGCTCTCCCTTGATCTCTCGGTGCTGCTCGGTGACGTGCGTCCGGCCGGCGAACCGGCGGCGACGGGTCTGTTGCGTCCAAGCGGGTGAAGGGTAACCGGCGCCGGGACCTCCCGGCGCGCGGCCCCTGCACCCGTCCGGCTTGCGTGATGATACCGGCGAGCAGGGGTGGTTCGTCTGCTGCGCCCCGCTGTGCGCTGCGGTTTCCACGTCGCCCGCCGGTGTGCCGGGAGGGCTCCAGCCGAGCGTGGGGCGGGTGCCCGGGGATGCTCCGCGGTGCTCCGGCGGAGTGAGTTGCAGTACACATCGGGCGCACCGGGGCGGTTTCGGTCCGTTCGTCGGATTCCCGGTCCGGGGCGGGCTCCGGCGGGCTCAGCCTTCGCCGGGCGGGATCCACACCGGGCGCTCGCCGGTGCTCTCCGCGCTGCCCGCGAACGCCGACACGCGGTTCCCGCCGTCCCGCTTGGCCCGGTACATGGCGGCGTCGGCGCGGGCCAGCACCTGTGCGGCGGACTCGTGCGGGCGCATCTCGACCACGCCGATGGACAGCGTCACTCCGCGGGACAGGTCGCCCGGGAGCCCGTGCACGGCGCGCACGGTGCGGTGCAGGGCGGCTTCGGCGGAGGTCAGCGGCGCGCCGGGCAGCAGCACCACGAACTCGTCGCCGCCGTAGCGGGACACGAAGTCGTCGTTGCGCAGCGTGTCGCGCAGCGCGCCCGCGACGGTGCGCAGCACGTCGTCCCCGTCCGCGTGCGAGCAGCGGTCGTTGACGCCCTTGAACCCGTCCAGGTCGACCAGGGCCACGGCCAGCGGCTGGGCTTCCCGGGAGGTGAGCAGGTTCTCCAGCCGGTCGTCCAGCGCCCTGCGGTTGGACAGACCGGTCAGCGGGTCCTGCAGCGCCTGCCGGGTGATCGCGTCGTGCTTGTGGTTCAGCCGCTCGTTCTCCAAGCGGGTGACCAGTGTGGACAGCCGGGCCTGGCGCATCGTCCACAGCTCGGTCTCCAGGTCGCGCGCGTAGTCGCGCAGTGCGTCCGACGCGCCGTCCCCGCTGCGCAGCAGCAGCGCGTGCTCGCGGGCCAGCGAGATGTGCAGCGTCGGTTCCGAGGAGGTGGTCCCGTCGAGCCCGGACCGGGTGTCCGCGAGCAGGTGCAACGCCTGTTCGCGGCGATCGGCGCTGATCAGGCAGCGGGACAGCGCGATGGCGACCAGGATCTCCTCCCGCGGCGCCATCGTGCGGTCCAGGGTGCGCAGCACCTCCAGCCGCTCGATGTGCTCGAACCGCGGGCCGGCCAGCGCGTGCGCGGCGCCGAGCACCGGCATCTGCTCGGCGGCGGAGAGTTCGGACAGCCGGGGGAACAGCGATTCCCGCCACGGCCCTTCCACCGCCACGGCCAGCGCCGATGCGGTCGCGAACCGTGCACCCGCCTCGTCCTGCTGGCCGATGCGCTCCAGCCGCAGACCCCAGCTCAGCAGCATCCGGCAGCGGTTGATCATGTGCACCGCGATCTCGTGCGGCCCGCCGCTCTCCCGGATGCGGTGGTGCGCGCGTGCCATGACCTCGTCGGCCATCTCGTAGACGCCGAGCTGGGTGAGCACCAGCCCGATGTCGATCAGCGAGGTGGCCAGCAGCCGCTCCCAGGAGCGCTGGCCGAGCGTGCGGTCCGGGGCGAGCTCGTCGTCCAGGATGGCCAGGCCGCCCGCGATCTCGGTGAGCGCCTCGTCCTCGCTGCCCGCCAGCAGCGCGCGCCGGCCGCGCAGCGCGTGCGCATCGGCCTTGAGCACGTCGAGCCCGTGCCTGCGGGTGTGCGTGAGCAGTTCGTCGAGCAGCGGATCGGCGCTGTCGACCCGGGTGCGGGTGCCGAGGCGCAGGGCGGCGCAATGCCGCAGCAGCTGGGCGACGATCCGAGGTTCTCCGCGGCGGCGGGCTTCGACGAGCAGCGCATCGGCTTCGCGGATGGTGTTGCGCTGGCCGTTGATATCGCTGTGCTGGCCCGCTGCGTTCAGTTCCCGCGCGCGACCGACCAACCACGCATCGGACACCTTGCCCAGCGTGGTCGCCGCTTCGTCGCGCACCGCGGTCGTCTCGTCGCGCAGCGGCGCACACCCCCTGTTCACCTGTCCGCCCGGCACGCCGGGGCCGGCACCGTCTTCGGCGGTCACCGCGGTCGTCCCGGGTGGCCCGCTCGCTCCGCCGCCAGGATTCGAACCTGGACCATCGGAACCAAAATCCGAGGTGCTGCCTTTACACCACGGCGGATCGGGCGCTTGTCGCCGGTGCGGGGCCGCCAGCGCGGAAGCCTACCGGCGGGTACGGCGCAGCGGGAACGCCCGGCCGACATCGTGACATGCGCGGCTGCGCTGCCGATCTGCGGGCGCCGCCGGGGCGGGGCCGTGTCAAGGGTTGCTCGCACCGCGGTGGGACGCGTGCCGCTCGGCCCGGGTTTCCCGGCCGATCGGGTGAAGAATCGCAGCTGACACGCCCGGGAATGCCCGACACGCCGCATTTTCCGAGCCGGGGGTGACGATTCGGCATCGAACAACTTACGCTGGCGTAGGTTACGGTGCCGTAGGCTAGAGGTGTTGCGGAACCGTGACCTTCCGAGCCGGCGGACGTTCGAGCCGACGACGTTCGCGCTGGCGGAAGTTTTGCCAAACTCCCCCGAAGTCATCGAGGTAGTGAGTATGACCGCAGCAACCGAGCCGGTCGCCGCTGAGCGCGCGGCCGAGACCCGGTCCGGCCCGAAGCCCTTGACCGAGGGCAGGCGTGGATGGGTCGCGCAGCTGTCCGTGTACCTGTTCGTGCTGGTCCCGTTCGTCGCGCTCATCGCGGCCGTCCCCTTCGCCTGGGGGTGGGGGCTCGGTTGGGTCGACGTCGGCCTCGCGCTGGTCTTCTACGTCATCTCCGGCATCGGGGTGACCGTCGGCTTCCACCGGCACTTCACGCACGGGTCGTTCAAGGCCAACCGCGGGGTGCGGGCGGCGCTGGCCATCGCGGGCATGATGTCCGCGCAGGGGCCGGTGATCACCTGGGTGGCCGATCACCGCAGGCACCACGCCTACTCCGACCGCGAGGGCGACCCGCACTCGCCGTGGCGGTTCGGCAGCTCGCCCAGCGCGCTGGCCAAGGGCTTCTGGTACGCGCACATGGGCTGGCTGTTCGAGCGGGACATCACCAACCGCGAGCGCTTCGCCCCGGACCTGCTCAAGGACCGCGAGCTGGTGCGCACCGACCGGTTGTTCCCGCTGTGGACGGTGCTGAGCTTCCTGCTGCCCGCGGCGCTCGGCGGCCTGCTGACCTGGTCGCTGTGGGGTGCCGCCACCGCGTTCTTCTGGGCGGGGCTGGTGCGCATCTCCGCGCTGCACCACATCACGTGGTCGGTGAACTCGATCTGCCACATGATCGGCGAGCGGCCGTTCAAGAGCCGGGACCGGGCGGCCAACTTCTGGCCGCTGGCGATCGTGTCCTTCGGCGAGTCCTGGCACAACTCGCACCACGCCGACCCGACGTGCGCCCGGCACGGGGTCCTGCGCGGGCAGCTGGACATCTCCGCGCGCACCATCTGGGCGCTGGAGAAGCTCGGCTGGGCGTGGAAGGTCCGCTGGCCCAACGAGAAGCGCCTCGCGCGCATCGCGGCCACCGAGCACGCCGCCTGATCGGCGGCCCTCCGATACCGGTGGATCCGGGAGTCCCGCACACGTGATCGGCTCCGACGTCTTAGGCTTGCGCGAGTGGCAGCACGGCGACGCGGGCGGACAGCCGCCGAAACGGGCGGGACCCCGGAACCCTCCGGTCGCGCGGCGAGGGTCCGCATGACGGGCAAGGAGCGCCGCCAGCAGCTGCTCGACGTGGCTCGGGCACTGTTCGCCGAGAAGGGGTTCGACGGCACCTCGATCGAAGAGATCGCGCACCGGGCCGGGGTGTCCAAACCGGTCGTCTACGAGCACTTCGGCGGTAAGGAAGGCGTCTACGCCGTCGTCGTCGACCGCGAGATGCGCAACCTGCTCGACCTCGTGGTCAACGCGCTGTCCGCCGGGCACCCGCGGGACCTGCTGGAACAGGCCGCCCGGGCGCTGCTGGACTACATCGACAACTCCACCGACGGGTTCCGGGTGCTGGTCCGCGACTCGCCGATCGCCAGCACGTCCGGCACCTTCTCCAGCCTGCTCAACGACATCGCCAGCCAGGTCGAGCACATCCTCGGCCTGCAGTTCAGCGCCAAGGGCTACGACCCGAAGCTGGCGCCGCTGTACAGCCAGGCCCTGGTCGGCATGGTCGCCGTCGCGGGCCAGTGGTGGCTGGAGGTGCGCAAGCCCAAGAAGGAAGAAGTGGCCGCGCACCTGGTCAACCTCGCCTGGAACGGGTTGTCCCACCTGGAGCACAAGCCGCGGCTGTACACCACGAAGTAGCGGGTCAGCCCGCGAGCGACACCCGCAACACGCGGTCGTCCGCCCCGTTCGAGGTCGTCAGGTACGCGGCACCGTCCGGGCCCTGCCGGATCCCGCGCAGCCGGCCGTGCGTGCCGTCCAGTTCCGCGGGCACCGAGATCTCCTCGACGGCGCCGTCCGGGCCCAGGCCGAACAGCAGCAGCTTGCTGCCCTTCAGCGCGGTGACCGCCAACGTCCCGTCCAGCGGCCCCCAGTCCGGTCCGTGCAGGAACTCGGCCCCGGAGAGCGCCTCGGTTTCCGCCCCGGAGGACCAGACCGCCCGCTGCGCGTCCGGGAAGCGCTGCAGGTCGGTCATCGGCACCGACTCGTCGTAGCCGTCCGAGGTGCCGCCGCGCGAGGGGTCCCAGCCGTAGTTGCCGCCGGGGTGCAGCCGGTTGATCTCGTCGTCCACGTCCGGCCCGTGCTCGGCGAGCAGCACCTGGTCGCCACCCGGTCGCGGCGCCACCCCCTGCGCATTGCGGTGGCCGTAGGTCAGCACCAGCCGCTCCCGCGGATCCGGTGCGCCGGCGAACGGGTTGTCCGGCAGCGGGCGTCCGGTGTCGAGGTCCATTCGCAGCACCTTCCCGCCGAGGGACCGGCGGTCCTGCGCGACCTCGGGTGTCGCCGCGTCCCCGGTGCTGACCAGCAGCGATCCGTCCTGGGCGATCGCGGGCCTGCAGCCGGAGTGCCGTCCGCCGGGGTTGACCGGCAGGCCGGTCAGCAGCGGGTCCAGCCGCTCGGCGCTGGTGCCGTCCGGGCCGAGTTCCCAGCGCACCAACCGCACATCGACCGGGCGCCCGCCCTCCTGGTGGGTCTGGCAGGTGATGAACTGCCGGTTCTCCGCGAAGTCCGGGTGCACCACGAGGCCCATCAGCCCGCCCTCGCCCTGCGCGAACACGTCGTCGAGATCGGCCTGCACCGGACGCGGCTGCGCCCCCGGCCCGGTGTCGTCCAGCAGCACGAGGCGGCCGGAGCGCTCCGGCACCAGCGCGGCGCCGTCCGGCAGCAGCCCGACGTCCCACGGGTGGTCGAGCCCGTCGGCGACCACCTCGACGCGCAGCCCGGGCGGTGCGGTCCGCTCCGGAGCGGCTCCCGGAGCACCGCCTCCGGCGCACCCGGTCAGCAGCAGGCCGCCCAGCAGTGTCGCGATCCCGCGCCGAGAGAGCATGTGCGCAGTGTGACATCGGACATCGGGTGTTTCGGGGTGGCGGCGCGATGTCGTGGCGGAGTCGTAGTCTGGCCGGGACGCCTGACCGCCGACCGGCGCGCGCCGCCCCGGCTCCCGCCCGATCTGCTGCGGCCCGCCCGCGGATCCGCGGCGCAGGTGTGTCCGCTTTCGCGACGTCCGCTGCGAGGTACTCCGATGAGCCAGGCCGGTCCGCTGCGCGGACTGCTTCGAGTCGTGCTCGGCGACGATACGTTCGGCCGGGTGGTGGCGGCCGCCGATCGGCCGCGGATGGTGCTGGAAGGTCCGGCGGCGGCGCGTTCGCTGACCGCCGCGGCGCTGGCGGACGGCGACGGCGCCGACCGGCCGGTGCTGCTGGTCACCGCCACCGGACGCGAGGCCGAGGAAGCGTCCGCCGCGCTGGCGGACCTGCTGGGCCCGGGCGCGGTCGAGACTTTCCCCTCCTGGGAGACGCTGCCGCACGAGCGGCTGTCGCCGCGCGCGGACACCGTCGGCAGGCGGTTGTCCGTGCTGCGCAGGCTGGCGCATCCCGAGGAGGACCCGCGCGGCGGCCCGCGGGTGCTGGTGACCACGGTGCGCAGCCTGATCCAGCCGATCGCCCCCGGCTTGGGCGAACTGCGGCCGGTGCAGCTGGCCGTGGACACCGAGCACGACTTCCAGGAGCTGGTCCAGCGGCTGGCCGGGCTGGCCTACGAGCGGGTCGACATGGTGGAGAAGCGCGGGGAGTTCGCGGTGCGCGGCGGCATCGTGGACGTCTTCCCGCCCACGGTCGAGCACCCGCTGCGCGTGGAGTTCTGGGGCGACGAGGTCACCGAGATCCGCCCGTTCTCGGTGGCCGACCAGCGCTCGCTGCCGGAAGCCGAACGCGCCGAGCTGTACGCGCCCGCCTGCCGGGAGCTGCTGATCACCGAGCAGGTCGCCGAGCGCGCGGCCAAGCTCGCCGAGCAGCACCAGGCCGACGAGCAGCTGGCCGAGATGCTGGGCAAGATCGCGGGCGGCGCCCCGGTCGAGGGCATGGAGGCGCTGATCCCCGCGCTGTGCGAAGGCGAGATGCGGCTGCTGACCGATCTGGTCCCCGCGGGCACGCACGTGCTGCTCGCCGATCCGGAGAAGGTCCGCGCGCGGGCGGCGGATCTGGTGCGCACCGGTCAGGAGTTCCTGGAAGCGTCCTGGATGGTGGCCGCCGACGGCGGCAAGGCGCCGATCGATCTGGGCGCGTCGGCCTACCGCGGGCTGGCCGAGGTCGCCGAGCACACCCGCTCGCTCGGGCTGCCGTGGTGGACGCTGACCCAGCTGACCAGCGAGAGCGATGAGGGCGACGCGGAGACCGCCCGGCTGGCGATTCGCCAGGTGGAGGGCTACCGCGGGGAGATCGAGCGTGCCTTCGCCGATCTGCGCGCGCAGCTGGCCACCGGTGGCGCCGCGGTGCTCGTGGTCGCGGGCAGCGGCACCGCCCAACGCGCGGTGCAGCAGCTCACCGAGGCCGAGATCCCCGCGCGGTTGGCCGAGGACGGCCTGTCCGCGGCACCGGAGGGCGGTCTGGTCACCGTGACCCGCGGCGGGCTGGAGGACGGGTTCTCCGCGCCCGGAGCGGGTCTGGTGGTGCTCACCGAGGCCGACCTAACGGGGGGCCGCGGGGGCACCTCGACGCGGGACATGAACCGGATGCCCGCGCGGCGGCGCAACGCGGTCGACCCGCTGTCGCTGAAGGCGGGCGACTTCGTGGTGCACGAGCAGCACGGCATCGGCAAGTACGTGGAGATGGTGCAGCGCACCGTGGGCGGGGCGACCCGCGAGTACCTGGTGCTGGAGTACGCCTCCAGCAAGCGCGGTCAGCCCGGCGACCGGCTGTTCGTGCCCACCGACCAGCTCGACGAGGTGACCCGCTACGTCGGCGGCGACGTCCCCTCGCTGAACAAGCTCGGCGGCTCGGACTGGAAGAACACCAAGGCCAAGGCGCGCAAGGCGGTCAAGGAGATCGCCGCGGAACTGGTGCAGCTCTACGCGGCCCGGCAGTCCTCGCCGGGACACGCGTTCGGCGCGGACACTCCGTGGCAGCGCGAGTTGGAGGACGCCTTCCCGCACGCGGAGACCGGTGATCAGCTGTCCGCGATCGACGAGGTCAAGCAGGACATGCAGAGCTCGGTGCCGATGGACCGGGTCATCTCCGGCGACGTCGGCTACGGCAAGACCGAGATCGCCGTGCGCGCCGCGTTCAAGGCGGTGCAGGACGGCAAGCAGGTCGTGGTGCTGGTGCCGACGACGCTGCTGGCCCAGCAGCACCTGACCACGTTCACCGACCGGATGCGCTCGTTCCCGGTGACGATCCGCGGGATGTCCCGGTTCACCGACCCGATGGAGGCCGAGCAGACCACGCAGGGGCTGGCCGACGGTTCGGTGGACATCGTGATCGGCACGCACCGCCTGCTGCAGACCGGGATTCGCTACAAGGATCTCGGGCTGGTGATCGTCGACGAGGAGCAGCGGTTCGGCGTCGAGCACAAGGAGCACATCAAGTCGCTGCGCACCTACGTGGACGTGCTGACCATGTCGGCCACGCCGATCCCGCGGACGCTGGAGATGAGCATGGCCGGTATCCGCGAGATGTCCACGATCCTGACCCCGCCGGAGGAGCGGCACCCCGTGCTGACCTACGTCGGCGCGTACGACGAGAAGCAGGTGGCCGCCGCGATCCGCCGCGAGCTGCTGCGCGACGGCCAGGTCTTCTTCGTGCACAACCGGGTGCACGACATCGAGAAGACCGCCCGCCACCTGCGCGAGCTGGTCCCGGAGGCGCGGGTGGTGACCGCGCACGGGCAGATGAACGAGGAACGCCTGGAGAGGATCATCCAGGGCTTCTGGGAGCGCGAGCACGACGTGCTGGTCTGCACCACGATCGTGGAGACCGGACTGGACATCTCGAACGCGAACACGCTGATCGTGGACCGCTCGGACATGCTCGGCCTGGCCCAGCTGCACCAGCTGCGCGGGCGCGTCGGCCGGGCCCGCGAGCGCGGGTACGCGTACTTCCTGTACCCGCCGGAGAAGCCGCTGACCGACACCGCGCACGACCGGCTGGCCACCATCGCGCAGAACTCCGAGCTCGGCGCGGGCATGGCGGTGGCGATGAAGGACCTGGAGATCCGCGGCTCGGGCAACATCCTCGGCGCCGAGCAGTCCGGGCACATCGCCGGTGTCGGCTTCGACCTCTACGTCCGGCTGGTCGGCGAGGCGGTGGAGAACTACCGCAACGCGGTCGGCGGGGACGGCGAGCAGCCGGAGGAGGAGCTCGGCGAGGTGCGGGTGGACCTGCCGGTGGACGCGCACATCCCGCACGAGTACGTGCCGGGGGAGCGGTTGCGGCTGGAGGCCTACCGCAAGATCGCCGCCGCGCCGGACGAGGACGGGCTGGCGGCGATCCGCGCCGAGCTCACCGACCGCTACGGCGCGCCGCCGGACACCGTCGAGCGGCTGCTGCGGGTGGCCCGGTTCCGGCAGGTGTGCCGCGAGCACGGGATCCGCGAGGTCGCGCTGCAGGGATCCTCGCTGCGCATCGCGCCGTTCGAGTTGTCGGACTCGCAGCTGGTGCGGTTGAAGCGGCTCTACCCGAAGGCGGTGTACAAGGCCGCGGTGCGCACGGTGTCGGTCCCGCGCCCGACCGAAGGTGCCGCGGGCGGGCGGATCGGCGCGCCGCCGCTGCGCGACGAGCCGCTGCTGGACTGGTGCACCCAGCTGATCACTTCGATGACCGCGGCACCCGCCCCGGCGGGCTGACCGGCGCCGGCCGGGCGATCGCCGGAGTTGCCGCACCCGGTGGGCCGAGTGACCGTGTAGGCGGTCAGGACTCGGTCACCGGGAGGCGCGTCGATGGCGGGGCAGCACGAGACTTCGCAGGATGAGGCCCCGTCTTCTGCAGCGGATGTCACCCGGCCGCGCACCGATTTCGTCGTCTTCGGCGTCACGGCGCTGCTGATCGCCTTCTTCGTCGGTTGGGGTATCACGTCATCGTCCACATTGGGCGCCGCGGCCGAAGCGGGGCTGGACTGGGCGGTCACCAACATCGGTTGGGGATTCGTGCTGGCCTCCACGGGTTTCGTGTTCTTCGCGCTGTGGCTGGCGTTCAGCCGCTACGGGGCGATCCCGCTGGGCACCGATGACGAGTCACCGGAGTTCCGCACGTCGTCCTGGATCGCGATGATGTTCAGCGCCGGGATGGGCATCGGGCTGATGTTCTTCGGTGTGTCCGAACCGCTGTCGCACTTCGTCGAGCCGCCCCCGGGCACGGTGGCCCCGGGCAGCGGTGCCGCCGTGGAGGTCTCCATGGCGACGTCGTTGTTCCACTGGACGCTGCACCCGTGGGCCATCTACGCGGTGGTCGGGCTGACCATCGCCTACGGCAGCTTCCGCCGCGGGCGCAAGCAGCTGATCAGCGCCGCGTTCGCCCCGCTGATCGGCGAACGCGCGGCGCAGGGGCCGCTGGGCAGGTTCATCGACATCCTCGCGCTGTTCGCGACGCTGTTCGGCTCGGCGGCCTCGCTGGGCATCGGCACGCTGCAGATCCGCAGCGGGATGGAGGCGGCCGGGTGGATCGGCGCGGTGGGCAACACGGTGCTCGTGCTGATCATCGTGGTGCTGACCATGTGCTTCGTGGCCTCCGCGGTGTCCGGGGTGGCCCGCGGGATCCAGTGGCTGTCCAACATCAACATGGTGCTGGCCGCGGTGCTGGCGGTGTTCGTGTTCGTGGCCGGGCCGACGGTGTTCATCCTGGACCTGGTCCCCACCGCGATCGGTTACTACATCAGCGATTTCGGCGAGATGGCCTCCCGCTCCGGCGCCACCGGCGGCGAGGTGATGAACGAGTGGCTGAGCACCTGGACGATCTTCTACTGGGCGTGGTGGATCTCCTGGGCGCCGTTCGTGGGCACGTTCCTGGCGCGGATCAGCCGCGGCCGCACGATCCGGCAGTTCGTCGGCGGCGTGATGCTGGTGCCCAGCGCGGTGAGCGTGGTGTGGTTCGCGATCCTCGGCGGCAGCGCCATCGACCTGCAGCGCGACGGTGCCGTGGACGTGGCCGGCTCGGGCGGCGAGGAAGCGCAGACCTTCACCGTCATCGAGACACTCCCGCTGGCGGGCGTCACCACGGTGCTGGTGATCCTGCTGGTGGCGATCTTCTTCGTCACCGGCGCCGATTCGGCCTCGATCGTGATGGGCACGCTGTCCCAGCGCGGTTCGATCTCGCCGCGGCTGTGGGTGGTGGTGTTCTGGGGCGTGGCCACGGGTGCGGTCGCGGCGATCATGCTCATCTCCGGCGGGGAGAACGCGCTGGAGGGCATCCAGAACCTGACCTTCCTCGCCTCGGTGCCGTTCGCGCTCGTGATGGTGTTCATGTGCCTCTCGCTGAGCGGGGACCTGCGCACCGACGACCTGACCCGCCGCGGGGAGAAGGGCGTGGAGGTCTTGGAGCAGGCGGTCATCGCCGGGACCGAGGCGCACGGCGAGGACTTCCAGCTCGAAATCGGGCCCGCCGAGGAGTCCGATGCGGACTCGGGAGAGCAGGACGGGACCGGGTCCGGTGCGGACGAGGGGCCCGCGGAGCGGGACTGACCGCGCGCCGCGCGGTGTTCGCCCTTCTCCGCGGCGTGGCTTCGTGAGAGGCTCACGTTCGTGACGTTCGCCATACCGCTTCGCGCGCGCCGCTGGGCACCGGTGCTGCTGACCGGACTGCTGCTGGCCGGGTGCGGGACCGGGCCGGGCGAGCCCGGTGCCGCCGCCATCGTCGGCAGCGCGCGCATCCCGGTGTCGCAGGTCCAGGACCGGCTGGACGAGGTGCTGCGGGATCCGGAGGAGGCCGCCCGGCTGCGCGAGGAGGGCGGGCTCGGCAACCGGGGCAGGCAGCTGGCCTCGTTCCTGGTCCAGCAGGAGCTCATCGAGCAGGCCGCCGTGCGGGAAGGGCTGCGGGTGCCGGAAAGCCGGGTCGACGCGGCGCTGCAGGAGCAGGGTGGACCGGCGGCCGTCGCGGACGGAACCCTGGTCACCCCGCCGCACGTGCGGGACTACGTGCGCTCCTCGCTGCTGCTGACCGAACTCGGCCGCGCCCAGGCGGGGCGGCTGTCCGTGCTGGTCGACTACCTCGGCGCCGGGACCCGCGGGCAGGCCCAGCAGCTGGCCGGCCGCATCGCCGCCGGGGACACCGCGGCGCTGGACGAAGCGCAGCGCGCCGGGCGGCCGGTCGCGCGGGGTGAGCGCCTCTCGGTGGCGGGCAATCCCGAACTGGCCGCGCTCACACCGATGTTCGGGGCGCAACCGGGGACGGTGCTGGCCTTCGAACCGCAGCCCAACAGCGGGCAGTGGATCGTGGCGCGCATCGCGGAGCGCTCGGTGGCGCCCGGTGCTCCCGACCCGGCCGCGGCGCAGCTCGACGAGCAGACGCTGCAGGCGATCGGGCTGCGGCTGCTGGGCGCGACCGCGCAGCAGGTCGGGGTGGAACTGAGCCCGCGTTACGGGGTCTGGGACCCGATCGCGCTCAACGCGGCGCCGGAAGCGGGGCAGACCACCGGGTTCAGCTTCCCGCCGCGGGCCGCCGACCGCGGGTGAGCGCGCGCACAGCCGGCGGTGCCCCGCGTGGTGGAAGAATCGGGGCCATGGATGAGCTCGCTGCCGGCAGTGCCGTCGTCCTGGTCGACCACCGGCTCGGTGCGGTGCTGCCCGCCGCGGCCGCACCGCTGCTGCGCGCCGCGCAGCAGGTGTGGGCCGATCCCGAGCTGGACGGGGCGACCCGCGTGGCGCTCGGTGCGGTCCCTGCCCCGCCGGCCGCCGACCTGGTGCGGCAGGCCGGTTCCGGACCGGTGCTGCTGTTCGCGGCCCGGGCGGACGCGGCGGCGGCCGAGGTCCTGCGCGCCGCGGGGGCGCAGCTGATCGGCGGTACCTCGCCCGCGGGCGGGGAGCTGCTGGCCGCGGTGCGGGTGATGGATCGGTTGCGTTCGCCCGGCGGATGCCCGTGGGACGCGGAGCAGGACCACGATTCGCTGCGCAGATATCTGGTGGAGGAGACCTACGAGCTGCTCGACGCGATCGAGCGGCGCGATCGCGCGGAACTGCGCGAGGAGCTCGGCGACGTGCTGCTGCAGGTGCTGTTCCACGCGCGGGTGGCCGCCGAGGACCCCGCGGACCCGTTCGACGTGGACGAGGTCGCGGCCGGTCTGGTCGGCAAGCTCGTCGCCCGCCATCCGCACGTCTTCGCCGAGGACACCGCGGTGTCCGACGCCGAGTCCCAGGGGATGCGCTGGGAGGAGCTCAAGCAGCGCGAGAAGCAGCGGGAGTCCGCTGTGGACGGTGTTGCGCTCGGCCAGCCCGCGGTGGCGCTGGCTGCCAAGCTCGTGCAGCGCGCGAGCCGGGCCGGCGTTCCCGCGGACGCGCTGCCCTCCGGCGGCGGCACCGGTGAGCAGCTGTTCGACCTCGCGGCGCGCGCGGCACTGGCCGGGGACGACCCGGAGGACCGGTTGCGTGCGGTGGCGACCGGGTTCGCCGACCGCGTCCGGGCCGCCGAGCGCCGCGCCCGGGAGTCCGGGGCGGATCCGGCGGACCTGCCCGCTGCGGAGTGGCGGCGCCTGCTGTCCGCGTCGCCCGCCCCGGCCCGGGCGCGGGGCGAAGCGTGACGCAGACTGGTCCGCGCCCGGCCGGCGCCGGGCGGTGCGCACGCGGTTCCGCCGGTGCGCGAGCTGCCGGGGACATCGGACGGGGGAGTGCCGTGGCGCGTCGTCGATGGTGGTCGGTGCTGCTCGCGCCGATCGTGCTGTTGCCCGCCGGCTGCGGATTCGAGCTGAACCTGCCGG
This sequence comes from Saccharopolyspora montiporae, assembly GCF_015209505.1. Taxonomy (GTDB): domain Bacteria; phylum Actinomycetota; class Actinomycetes; order Mycobacteriales; family Pseudonocardiaceae; genus Saccharopolyspora; species Saccharopolyspora montiporae. The sequence continues at coordinate 20,027 of NZ_JADEYC010000009.1, read as the reverse complement.
ACCGCCGGAGCTCCGCGCCGCCGCCCGGGGCGCAGGCACCGCCCGACCCCGGGCACCCGCCGCCCGAGGTGCGGCTCGGCACCGCCGAGGACCGCCCGCTGCCACCGGAATCCCGACCGCAGGCGCAGCTGGCGGACTGGGCGCGGCCTATCGCGGAGAGCACCGGGGTGTCCGCCACGGCGCTGCAGGCGTACGGGTACGCGGCGCTGGCGGTGCAGGCGTCCGCGCCGGAGTGCGGGTTGACCTGGACGACGCTGGCCGGGGTCGGCGCCGTCGAGTCCCGGCACGGCACGCTCGGCGGTACCGAGCTGGACGGGACCGGGCGTCCGCAGGAACCGATCATCGGTGTCCCGCTGGACGGGTCGGCCGAGGTGCGGCGGGTCGACGACACCGACGGCGCCGCCTACGACGGCGATCCGGTCTTCGACCGCGCGGTGGGGCCGCTGCAGTTCATCCCGGAGACCTGGGAGCGCTGGGCGGTGGACGCCGACCTGGATGGGCGGGCCGACCCGCACGACATCGATGACGCGGCGCTGGCCGCGGCGCGGTACCTGTGCTCGCAGGGCGAGGACATGAGCGATCCCGAGGGGTTCTGGGAGACCGTGCTCGTCTACAACCAGAGCAACAGCTACGTGCAGGACGTCGTGGACTACGCCGATCACTACGGCGGTCTCAGCAGGCCGCCGCAGCCGGGTGAGCGGGACTGATCCGCCGGGACGGATCGTGGCCACACGTGTTACCGACGCGTAGCCTGATCGCGTGTTCCGGATCACCTCGCCCGTGCTCGCCGCGGGAGGCCGCCTGGCGATCGCGGTGCTGCTGTTAGCCGTGCTGGCAGGCGGCCTCGGGCTGCTGCAGACCGCGACCCGCCCCGCCCAGGCGCCCGCCGCCGCACCGCCGCCCAGGAGCATCCCCGAACCCGCCCGGGTGCAGCCGGGAACCGCGGTCCCGCAGGTCGAGGAACCGGCGCCGGCCCCCGCTCCGGCTGCGGGCGCGGCCGATCCGGTGCGCGCCTGGGCCGATGAGATCGCCGCTGTGCAGGACATCCCGGCGCGCGCGGTGGTCTCCTACGTCAACGCCGAACTGGCCATGCGGCACTACCAGCCGGAATGCGGGATCTCCTGGACCACCCTCGGCGGGATCGGGCGCATCGAGTCCGACCACGGCCGGTTCGGCACTCGGCAGCTGGACGAGGACGCGCGGCCGTCGGCGCCGATCATCGGCGTGGCGCTGGACGGGGTCCCCGGGGTGCAGCAGATCCCGGACACCGACGGCGGCGCGCTGGACGGGGATCCGCAGTGGGACCGCGCGGTCGGCCCGATGCAGTTCATCCCGTCCACCTGGGCGAAGTGGGCGACCGACGGGACCGGCGACGGCAAGGCCGATCCGCAGAACCTGGACGATGCCGCGGTCACTGCGGGGCGCTACCTGTGCGCGAACGGGCGGGACATGAGCAGCGGCGAGGGCTGGTGGTCCGGAGTGCTCGGCTACAACAACTCGGTGGAGTACGCCCAGCAGGTGTACGCGCTGGCCGAGGGCTACGCGGCGGCGGGCGGCCGCCGGGACTGAACCGGGCAGCCCGTCCGGCGCGGTCAGGAGCTGCGCAGCGCGATGTTCGTGTTGATCTCGCCGAGCGCTTCCCGGTACGCGGGTTCGTCCGGATGCATGGTGACGGCGAGCCGCAGCTGGGCCCGCGCTTCGGCGAGCCTGCCCTGCCGTTGCAGGGTGCGGCCGAGCGCCAGCCGCGCGTAGTGGTCGGTGGGATCGAAGTCCAGCACCCGCAGGAACGCGTTCTCCGCTCGCTGCAGCTGGGAGGAGAAGAAGTACGCGCGTCCCAGCAGCAACTGCACGCTGGGCTTGTCCGAGTCGACGTCGAGGACGGGTTCCAGGGTGCGCAGCGCTTCCAGCGGGCGGCGCCGCGAGACGAGCTCTTCCGCCCGCCGGAAGGCTGTGATGGTGGCTTCGCTCGTCATATCCCGGACAACGCTACGCCCGGACCTGCTGTTCCGAGACGTCCGACCGGATGGTATAAGCCCGCTGCCGCGGGGCCGATGTGAATCGATGAACGCGGCATCCGCGCACGTCATGGCCCTGTTTCGCCGGGCGGAACCGGGTGGCGGTGTGATCCGCGCGAGTCTGCGGCCGCGCCTGCGGCCGTCCGGTTAGGCTCGGAGGCGGTCGTTGGGCGTTCGGCACGTCGGCGCTGGTCCGCACGGCCGCGCCGGAACGGGCGTCCGTAGTTCGAATGCTGATTAGGAGCACACGTGGCGATCATCGAACAGGTCGGCGCCCGCGAGATCTTGGACTCCCGCGGGAACCCCACCGTCGAGGTCGAAGTGGCGCTGGAGGGCGGCACGCTGAGCCGCGCGGCGGTCCCGTCGGGCGCCTCGACCGGCGAGCACGAGGCCGTCGAGCTGCGCGACGCCGACCCGGCCAGGTACGGCGGCAAGGGCGTGGAGAACGCCGTGACCGCGGTGCTGGACGAGATCGGTCCCGAACTGGCCGGGATGGACGCCACCGAGCAGCGCGTCGTCGACCAGAAGCTCGTCGACCTGGACGGCACCTCGGGCAAATCCCGCCTCGGCGCCAACGCCCTGCTCGGCGTCTCGCTGGCGGTGGCCAAGGCGGCGGCCGAGTCCTCGGACCTGGAGCTGTTCCGCTACGTGGGCGGTCCCAACGCGCACGTGCTGCCGGTGCCGATGATGAACATCCTCAACGGCGGCGCGCACGCGGACACCGGGGTGGACGTCCAGGAGTTCATGATCGCGCCGATCGGGGCGGACTCGTTCTCCGACGCGCTGCGCTGGGGCGCGGAGACCTACCAGGCGCTGAAGTCGGTGCTCAAGGCGAAGGGCCTGCCGACCGGGCTCGGTGACGAGGGCGGGTTCGCGCCCGACCTCGCCAACAACCGCGAGGCGCTGGACCTGATCACCCAGGCCATCGAGAAGGCCGGCTACAAGCCGGGCCGGGACATCGTGCTCGCGCTGGACGTGGCCGCCACCGAGTTCTTCTCCGGCGGCAGCTACCGGTTCGAGAAGTCCGAGCGCACCGCCGAGCAGATGGCGGAGTACTACCGCGAGCTGCTCGACGCCTACCCGCTGGTGTCCATCGAGGACCCGCTCAGCGAGGACGACTGGGACGGCTGGGCCAAGCTCACCCGGGAGATCGGCGGCAAGGTGCAGCTGGTCGGCGACGACCTGTTCGTCACCAACCCGGAGCGGCTGGAGGACGGCATCAGCCGCGGTGTGGCGAACGCGTTGCTGGTCAAGGTCAACCAGATCGGCACGCTGTCCGAGACGCTGGACGCGGTCAACATGGCCACCGCCAGCGGCTACAAGAGCATGATGAGCCACCGCTCCGGCGAGACCGAGGACACCACGATCTCCGACCTGGCCGTGGCCACCGGCTGCGGGCAGATCAAGACCGGTGCTCCGGCGCGCAGCGAGCGGGTCGCCAAGTACAACCAGCTGCTGCGCATCGAGGAAGCCCTCGGCGACGCCGCCCGCTACGCGGGTGAGCTGGCCTTCCCCAGGTTCACGCCGGAGAGCTGATCCGTGGCTGCCGGGGGCGGATCGCAGGACCGGGCCCGACGTCGGGGGCAGACCTCGGCGCGGGGCTCCGAACGCGCTCGCAGGACCGGCGGCGGCGCTGCCCAGCGCCCGGGTGGCAAGCCCGCCCGGGCGCGGCAGCGGTCGGGTGCCGCGGGGGCGTTCAAGCTCTCCTCCACCCGCCGCGCGGCGGGGCTGGCGATGCTGGTGTGCGTGATGGCGCTGAGCGTGTCGGTGCCGCTGCGCACCTTCCTCAGCCAGCAGGCCGAGCTCGACGCGCAAGACCGGCAGCAGGTGGCGCTGACCAGGGAGGTCGCCGAGCTGGAGCAGCGCAAGGCGCAGTTGTCCGACCCGGCGCACATCGAGGCCGAGGCCCGCGAGCGGCTGGGCTACGTGCGTCCCGGCGAGACGCCGTACACGGTGCACCTGCCCGAGGAGACGGGGGCCGGTCCGGCCGAACCGCCCGAACCGGGCGCCGGGGACGCGCCGTGGTACGAACGCCTCTGGCAATCGGTGGTGGGGAAGGACGAATGACGGTGGACACGGGCGAAGGTGCTGCTCAGGCGGTCGGTGAGCAGGACCGGGCGGCGGTCGCGCGCCAGTTGGGCAGGCCGCCGCGGGGGCTGCGCGCCGTGGCCGCGCGGGACGCGGCGGGCGAGCCGACGGTGGTGCAGACCTGGCCCCGCGTGGAGGGCGGCACGCCCTTCCCCACGCTGTACTACCTGACCGCGCCGCAACTCGTGGCGCATGCCTCCACGTTGGAGGCGGAAGGGCTGATGCGGGACATGGCGCGCCGGCTGGCCGAGGACCCGGAGCTGGCGGCGCACTATCGCCGCGCGCACGAGTCCTACCTCGCCGAGCGGGATGCGCTGGAATCGTTGGGCACCGAAGTGACCGCGGGCGGGATGCCGGACCGGGTCAAGTGCCTGCACGTGCACATCGCGCACGCGCTGGCCAAGGGGCGCGGCGTGAACCCGTTCGGCGACGAGTGCCTGGACGTGATCGCCGAGCGCTGGCCGCAGCACCGCTACCTGCTGGGCTGATCGCGGCCCTGCCGCTCATCCGGCGAGCTCGGGGCTCCTGGTGTATTCAGGAGTCCCGTTCTCGTCGCGCGCACCGCCGGTGACCTGCTGTTCGAGCGGGCCGCGCGGTGCCAGGAGGAGCCAGTGACGTCTCGCCGCAACCGCCGGGCCGCCAAGCATCCTTGGGCGGGACCGCCGGCTCTGCGATCCGCGCCGGCCGACCGCGGCTCGACCCGCTCCCGCAGGCGTCCGATCGCCGCGCTGGCCCCGGCGCTGCTGCTGCCCGCGGCGCTGGTCGTCGGTGCGGCTCCGCTGCTGCAGTCGCCCGAGGACCCGGAACCGCCGCGCGAGCTGGGCGCCACCGGTGAGCTGCCCCGGCAGCCCGCGCCGGGCCCGGAGCTGCTGGACCGCGCGCAGCGGCCGGACGTGCGCGAGCAGGCGCCGCCGGACGAGGAGGTCCCGGCGCCGGACCACCTGGGCATCCCGGAACCCGTGCTGGCCGGATACCGGGGGGCGGCGGAGTCGCTGCAGCGGACCCGCCCGCAGTGCGGGGTGCACTGGTCGCTGCTGGCCTCGATCGGCCGCATCGAGTCCGCGCATGCGCGCGACGGCGCGGTCGATGCGGACGGCACGGCGGTGCGCGCGATCCTGGGCCCGCGGTTGTCCGGCGGTTCGGGCGTGGCCGCGATCCCGGACACCGACGGCGGGCGGTACGACGGCGACCCGGTCTGGGACCGCGCGGTGGGACCGATGCAATTCATCCCGTCGACCTGGCAGAAGCACGGAACGGACGGCAACGGGGACGGCGTTGCCGATCCGCACAACGTGCACGACGCCGCGGCGGCCGCGGGTGAGTACCTGTGCTCCGGCGGCGGGGATCTCGGCGACCGGGCGCAGGCCGCCGAAGCGGTGTTCGGCTACAACCGCTCCGAGGAGTACGTGCGGACCGTGTTGACCTGGGCCGATGCCTACGCGCGGGGTGTGCTGCCCACACCGGTCGACCCGCCCCCGCCCGCCCGCGGGGACGTGCTCGCCGGGCAGCGGCTACCCGCCGACGACTCGCCGCTGATCATCCCGGACTTGCCGCCGGTGGACGAGCACCCGGCCGCGGCCCCTCCGCCGCAGGACGCCGCCCCCGCACCCGAACCGCCGGAGATCCGGCCGCTGGAGACGGAACCGGCGGAGACCGAGCCGCTGGAGACCGAGCCGCCGGAGACGGAACCGGCGGAGACCGAGCCGCTGGAGACCGAGCCGCCGGAGACGGAACCGGCGGAGATCCGGCCACCGTCGCCGGACGTGTCGCCGCCGGACGTCGGGTCCCCGTCCGCACCGCAGGTCGATCCGCCCGCCGCACCGCAGCTCCCGTCCGAGGCCGGGCCGCAGGGCGAGTCGTCGGTCCCGGGAGCGCCCGGCGACACCGCGACGCCCGGCACGCAACCGTCCACATCGGACTCTGCTCGCCCCTCCGCGCCCGCTCCGTCGTCGACCGGGATCGGTCCGGTGCCGATGACCGGCGATCCCGGTGCGCTGCAGCCCTGCGAGGTCGCGGCGCTGCGCACCGGTGAGGTCACCCGCGTCGCGGAGCCGGACATCGTCGGCGAGCTCCGGCCGGGCGAGGTCGTGCACACCGGTGAGCCCGGGACGCAGCAGCCGTGCCGGGTCCCGGAGTCCTACCGGCCCTGACGCCGGGCGGCCCCGCTAGCGTGGGAGGACCGGTCCGGTGAACGGGCGGTGCCGAACGAGCGAGGAGGAGCCTGATGTCGCGGGTTGCGGCGATCGATTGCGGGACCAATTCCATCCGGCTGCTGGTGGCCGACGTGTCGGTCAGCCCGGAGGAGGAGTCCGGGGTCCCCGGTGGGCGGCGCGATCTGCGCGACGTGCACCGCGAGATGCGCATCGTGCGGCTCGGGCAGGGCGTGGACGCGACCGGCAGGTTGGCCGAGGAGGCCATCGAGCGCACCCGGCAGGCGCTGGTCGACTACGCCGCGATCGCCCGGCGGAAGGGCGTGCAGGCCGTGCGCATGGTGGCCACCTCGGCCACCCGGGACGCGAGCAACCGCGAGGACTTCTTCGGCATGGTCCGGGACGTCCTCGGGGTGGACGCCGAGGTGATCACCGGCGACGAGGAGGCGCGGCTGTCGTTCACCGGTGCGGTGGGTGATCTCGACCCCGCGGACGGGCCGTTCGTGGTCGCCGACGTCGGCGGTGGGTCCACCGAGCTCGTGGTCGGTACCTGGGACGGCGGCCGGGCGCACATCACCGCCGCGCATTCGGCGGACATCGGCTGCGTGCGGCTGACCGAGCGTTGCCTGGCCGGGGATCCGCCCACCGAGCAGGAGGTCGCCGAGGCGCAGCGCGTCGCGCGGCAGGAGCTGGACGAGGCGTTCGCCGCCGTCGACGCGTCCGGTGCGCGCACCTGGGTTGGCGTGGCGGGCACCGTCACCACGCTGTCAGCCATCGCGCAGGACCTGCCCGAGTACGACCCGGCCGCGATCCACCTGTCCCGCATCCCGCGGGACCGGATCGACCGGATCTCCGCCGACCTGCTGGCGATGGGGCACGACGAGCGGGCCGCGATCGGCTCGATGCACCCGGGCCGGGTGGACGTGATCGGCGGTGGTGCGCTGGTGGTGCGGGTGCTGGCCGAGGAGCTCGCCGAACGTGCCGGGATCTCCGCGATGATCGCCAGCGAGCACGACATTCTGGACGGCATCGCCCTGTCGGTCGGCTGAGTCCTCCCAGTACCCGGACGGCGACCGCAGAACCCGAGTGCGGAATCGATAAAGAACATGACTCCTTTGTGACATGACACCGCTGTGAGCCTGTTCTCACCTATGTTTGCGCTCATCCGGTGCGACGGCGGTCGTGCCGTCGACGCGCGATCGACCCCCGGGATCCGCCCGATCCCGGGGGCCGCGCTCGGGAACAGGAGGGCGCACATGCACAAACGGCGCTTGGCAGCTTGGCTCGCGGCCCGCTCGCGGTGGCCGTCTTCGCGAGCGGCTGCGGTGGCGGTGGCGGGGGAACCGAGGAAGGCGTGGTGTCGGTCAACAGCACCGAACCGCAGAACCCGCTCGTCCCCGGCAACACCAACGAAGTCGGTGGCGGCAACGTGCTGGACGCGATGTTCACCGGCCTCGTCGGCTACGACGAGAAGACCGGCGAGCCGTACAACGAGGTGGCCGAGGACATCGCCACCGAGGACAACCGGGTGTTCACCATCAAGCTCAAGCCCGGCTGGACCTTCCACGACGGAACACCGGTCACCGCAAGCAGTTTCGTCGACGCCTGGAACTACACCGCCTACGCGCCCAACGGCCAGTCCGGTGCGTCCTTCTTCGAGCACATCCAGGGCTACGACGAGGTCAACCCCGGCGGAGAGGAAGAAGGCGGACCGCCGCCCACCGCCGAGGAGATGTCCGGCCTGGAGGTCGTCGACGACACGACCTTCACCGTGACCCTCAAGGAACCGTTCGCGACGTTCCCGGTGACGCTCGGCTACACGGCCTTCTCGCCGCTGCCGCAGAAGTTCTTCGACGACAAGGAAGGCTTCGAGCAGCACCCGGTCGGCAACGGCCCATTCCGGTTCGCCGCGCGCCAGCCGAACACTAACATCGAGCTGAGCCGCTTCGAGGAGTACCGCGGGCAGAACACGCCGCAGATCCGCGGGCTGGACTTCAAGATCTACAACGAGCTGGAGACCGCCTACCAGGACCTGATCTCCGGTGACCTGGACTTCATGGACCAGCTGCCGCCTTCGGCGCTGGTCGGTGAGAAGTGGAAGTCCGACCTCGCCGAGCGGGGCACCGAGAAGCCGATCCTGAGCAACAACGCCCTGCAGGTCCCGACGTACGCGCCGGAGTACCGGGATCCGAAGGTGCGGCACGCGATCTCCATGGCGATCAACCGCGAGGAGATCACGCAGACCGTGTTCAACGGTTCCTACGAGCCCGCCACCGGCTGGGTGCCGGAAGGCGCGGTGCCCGGCTACGAGCCCGGCGGCTGCGGCGAGTTCTGCGAGTTCAACCCGCAGCGCGCCAAGCAGCTCATCGACGAGACCGGTTTCGACGGCCCGGTGATCATCGACTCCAACGCCGACGGCGGGCACAAGGAGTGGATCGACGCGATCTGCGGGCAGGTCAAGAACAACCTCGGCGTGGACTGCGTGTTCAAACCGGTGCCCACCTTCGCCGAGTACCAGCGCATCCACGACGAGAACCAGCACGAGGGCCCGTACCGGTTCGGGTGGGTGGGCGACTACCCGGCGGCCGAGACGTTCCTGGGCAAGATCTACCGCACCGGTGGTTCCTCGAACTACATGCGCTACGACAGCCCGGAGTTCAACGCCGCGATGGACCGCGCCGACCAGGCCGGCAGCGTGGAGCAGGGCAACGCGCTCTACCGCGAGGCGGAAGCGGTGCTGGCCCGGGACATGCCGTCCATCCCGCTGTGGAACCAGAAGGCCGTCGTCGGCTGGTCGGAGCGGTTGGAGGGCGCCGACGTCACCTTCGACCGGCATCTGAACTGGGAAACCGTCAAACTGGCTCCCTGATCCAGCGCTTCCGGGTCCGGACCGCCTGCGTGCGGGCCGGACCCGGATTGCGTCTGTGAGGAGGTACGCGCGTGGGACGCTACGTGGTGCGGCGCCTGCTGCAACTGATCCCGGTGTTCATCGGGGCCACGTTCATCATCTACGCCCTGGTGTGGGCGTTGCCCGGCGATCCGTTCGCCGGCCGCTGCGGTGACCGGGGATGCCCACCGGCCTACATCGCCGAGATGACCGAGAAGTACAACCTGGACGATCCCGTCCTGGTGCAGTACTTCAAGTACCTCGGCCAGCTGCTGCAGGGCGATTTCGGGGAGACCTTCGCCGGCGTGCAGATCAGCCAGCTCGTCGCCGACGCGTACCCGGTGACCATCCGGCTCGCGCTGGTGGCGCTGGTCATCGAGGCCGTCATCGGCATCGGCGCCGGGATCCTGACCGGGCTGCGCGGACGCGGGTTCCTGGACAACCTCGTGCTGATGTCCACGCTGTTCCTGATCTCGCTGCCGGTGTTCGTGACCGGGTTCGTGCTGCAGGTCGTGCTCGGCACCGAGCTGGGCATCATCAAGCCGAGCGTGAGCTCCGACCCGGGCATCGGCGAACTGATCGTGCCCGGGTTCGTGCTGGGCAGCCTGTCCATGGCCTACGTGGCCCGGATGACGCGCACCAGTCTGATGGAGAACCGGCGCGCCGACTACGTGCGCACCGCGGTGGCCAAGGGACTCGGCCCGCGCCGGGTGGTCGGGGTGCACATGCTGCGCAACTCGCTGATCCCGGTGATCACCTTCCTGGGCACCGATCTCGGCGCGCTGATGGGCGGGGCGATCGTCACCGAGGGCGTGTTCAACGTCCGCGGTATCGGGCTGCTCATCTACAACGCGATCCTGACCAAGGAAGGCGCCACCGTCACCGGCATCGTCACGCTGCTGGTGCTGGTCTACCTGCTGATGAACCTGCTCGTGGACGTGCTCTACGCGGTTCTGGACCCGAGGATCCGATATGACTGACTCCACCGGAACCCGGCCCGCAGCCGCCGAACCGGCCGCACCGCGACCGGCCGCCGCGGCCGAAAAGCCCCGCGGCCTGTGGGGCGACGCGTGGCGGGACCTGGTCCGTCGCCCCATGTTCCTGGTCTCCGCGGGGATCATCCTGGTGCTGCTGGTGATGGCCGCTTTCCCGCAGCTGTTCACCTCGGTGGACCCGACCGACCAGGCGCTGTCCCGGGCGCGGCAGGAACCGTCCGCGCAGGCCTGGTTCGGCTACGACACCCAGGGCCGGGACATCTTCGCCCGCACCATCCACGGCGCCCGCGCGTCCATCGTGGTGGGTGTGCTGGCCACCGCGGCGACCGTGCTCATCGGGTCGGTCGCCGGTCTCATCGCCGGTTACGCGGGTGGCTGGGTGGACAGCCTGCTGTCCCGGTTCGGCGAGATCTTCCTCGGCCTGCCGTTCGTGCTCGGTGCCATCGTGATCCTGACGACGCTGAACCCGTCCACCGGCGTCCCGGACCCGGTGCGGATCATCGGCCTGGTCATCACGGCCATCGCGGTGCTGTCCTGGCCGATCGCGATGCGCATCATGCGCTCGGCGGCCATCTCGGCGCGCAACCAGGACTACGTGCGCGCGGCGCGGGCGCTGGGTGCCGGCCCGCTGCGGATCATCCTGCGGCACATGCTGCCGAACTGCCTGGCCCCGGTCCTGGTGTACGCCACGATCGCGCTGGGTGGTTTCATCGGTGCCGAGGCCACGCTGTCGTTCCTCGGCCTGGGCCTGCAGTCGCCGGTGGTGTCCTGGGGCGTGATGATCGCCGATTCCCGCGACTACATCACGGTCGCCCCGCACCTGCTGCTCTTCCCGGCCGCGTTCCTGGTCGTCACGGTGCTGGCGTTCGTGATGCTCGGCGACGCCGTGCGCGATGCGCTCGACCCGAAGCAGAAGTAGGAGGACCGCATTGTCCACTGCGCACGAAGCCCCCGCTCACGTCCCGAACGACGCCGCCGCGTCGCCGCTGCTGGAGGTCGACGACCTGCACGTGGAGTTCCGCACCCGCGACGGCGTGGCCAAGGTGCTCAACGGGGTCGATTACCGGGTCGGGCCGGGGGAGACGTTGGCCGTGCTCGGCGAGTCCGGATCGGGCAAGAGCGTCACCGCGCAGACGGTCATGGGCATCCTGGACGTGCCGCCCGGGGTCATCACCGGCGGGAGTGTCCGATTCAACGGCGAGGACCTGCTGTCCGCGGGCGAATCCCGCAGGCGCGAACTGCGCGGCGAGTCGTTGTCGATGATCTTCCAGGACGCGCTCTCCGCGCTGAACCCCGTCTACACCGTCGGCTTCCAGATCGCCGAGCAGCTGCGGCTGCGTCGCGGGCTGTCCCGCAAGGACGCCACGGCGCGCGCCGTCGAGCTGCTGGACCAGGTGCAGATCCCGAACGCGAAGCAGCGCGTGCAGGAGTACCCGCACCAGTTCTCCGGCGGGATGCGCCAGCGGGCCATGATCGCCATGTCCCTGGCGCTGGACCCGGACCTGCTCATCGCCGACGAACCCACCACCGCGCTGGACGTGACGGTCCAGGCGCAGATCATGGACCTGCTCGACGAGCTGCGCCGGGACCGCGGCATGGGGCTGATCCTCATCACGCACGATCTGGGCGTGGTGGCCGAGGTGGCCGACCGGATCGTGGTGATGTACGCGGGGCGCATCGTGGAATCGGCCGGCGCGCACGAGCTCTACCGCGAACCCGGCCACCCCTACACCGAGGGGCTGATGCGCTCCATCCCGCGGCTGGACCTCAAGGGCCACGACCTGGAAACGATCAAGGGCCTGCCACCCAACCTGATGGCGGTACCGCCCGGTTGCCCGTTCCACCCGCGCTGCCCGCGCGCCGAGCACGTCTGCGCCGAGCAGGTTCCCGACGACCACGTGCTGGTGGGCGGCCGCACCAGCGCCTGCCACTTCGCGGAGGAGTTGATCAGCGGTGAGTGAGCCGATCCTGCAGGTCCGGGACCTGGTCAAGCACTTTCCGGTCACCCAGGGCGTGCTGCTGCGGCGCACCATCGGGCACGTCCGCGCGGTCGACGGGGTGTCCTTCGATCTCGGGCGCGGCGAAACCTTCGGCCTCGTGGGCGAATCCGGTTGCGGCAAGTCCACGCTGGCCCAGGTGCTGATGCGGCTGGAGAAGCCCACCAGCGGCACCGCGCTGTTCGAGGGCCGGGACATGTTCGCGATGAAGGGCGCCGAGCTGCGCAAGCTGCGCCGGGACATGCAGATCGTGCTGCAGGACCCCTACACCTCGCTGAACCCGCGCCGCACGGTCGGCGACATCGTGGGCGAACCGTTCGAGATCCACCCGGAAGTCGCGCCGAAAGGCGACCGCAGGCGCAAGGTGCAGGAACTGCTCGACGTCGTCGGGCTGAACCCCGAGCACGTCCAGCGCTACCCGCACCAGTTCTCCGGCGGCCAGCGGCAGCGCATCGGCATCGCCCGCGCGCTGGCGCTGCGGCCGAAGGTACTCGTGTGCGACGAACCGGTGTCCGCGCTGGACGTGTCGATCCAGGCCCAGGTGATGAACCTGCTCGGCGAGCTGCAGCAGGAGTTCGGGTTGTCCTACGTGTTCATCGCGCACGACCTCGGCGTGGTGCGGCACCTGTCCGACCGGGTGGCGGTGATGTACCTCGGGCGCGTCGTGGAGACCGGGACCGACGAGGAGATCTACCAGCACCCGCAGCACCCCTACACCCAGGCGCTGCTGTCCGCGGTGCCGGTGCCCGACCCGGCGGTGCGCGGCAAGCGCGAGGTCATCCGGCTCACCGGTGACGTGCCCAGCCCGGCCGATCCGCCGTCCGGCTGCCGGTTCCGCACCCGCTGCTGGAAGGCCGAGGACATCTGCGCCGAGCAGACCCCGGCGCTGGAGATCCGCACCGGCGGGCACCCCGCGGCCTGCCACTTCGCGGAGGAGCGGCCGCAGGTGCTGAGCTGATCCCGGCCGCGGCGCGAGAAAAACCCCCGGCGCGTACGCGAGGTACTGGCTGACCGGGGGACTACACCGGGAACTTTACCATGCTGCCCCAGCGCAGTCACTCGGTGTCGAGTGGTAGAACGCGTTCCGTGATCGAAGACGGGACACCGATGTCGCTGTACTTGCTCGGGTGGCGGCCAGTTTTCACCACGATCTCGCGATCGCCGAGGTCGTCCTGCGCAACGCTATGAACGACCGCCTCGTCGAGCAGTACGGGCCGCGGTGGTGGGCCAACGAAAAGCTCCTGGACGAACGGGGGCAGAACGCGGTGGCCAAAGCGTTCAAGGACGCTCGGTGCACCGCGGAGAGCCCGCCAGGGCGCATCGTCGCCCAACTGGCCATGGGATTCTGGGTTCATCTGCTCGAACCGGGCGGATTCGTCGGACGCCCGCCGTTTCGCGCGCGACGGTATTACGACGCAGTACTCTGGCGGCCTGCCACTTCGCGGAGGAGCGGCCGCAGGTGCTGAGCTGATCCCGGCCGCGGCGGGGAAGCCGTCCCCGCCGCGGCGGACGGGTCAGCGCGGCGCCACGAACTCCGCGAGGTCGGCGGATTGCTGCCTGCGCGACGGGTCGTGCACGTACATCATGTGGCCCGCGTCGTAGTAGCGGACGTCGATGTTGTCGTGCAGCTGTTGCGGGATCTCCAGCTGGGCCAGCGTGTGCTCGGCGGCGAAGTACGGCGTCGCGCCGTCGGTCCGGCCGCTGCCCACGTGCACCCGCAGGTGCGGGTTGGCGCGCATCGCCGCGGCGAGCCGGTCCGCCGCGGTCACGCTGGAGCCCTCGAACTCCTTGTACGACCAGGGGTGCACCCTGCTGGACAGCGTCTCGTAGGGCAGGTCGCTGCGGTAGCCGAGCTCCTCGCGCATGTAGTGGTTGATCCCGGCCGAGTAGGCGCCGCGGATCCCGGAGATGCTGGGATCGTCGGTGAACCGCTCGGCCGCCGCGTCCGGTTCCCAACCGGTGAACCGCCCGTCCATCCGGCCGGTGGTCAGCCGCCGGTCGCGCAACAGCTCGCTGAAGAACCGCAGGTGCTCGATGCGCAGGTTCGCGCGCAGCACGTAGTCCTCGGTCAGCCCGGTCAGATCGGCGACCCGGCGCGCGATGCGGGTGCGCTGCTCCTCGGTCAGCCGCGCACCGCGGGCCAGCGCCCACGGGTAGTCGGTGGCGGCGAAATCCTCGGCTTCGGTGAGCACGTCGGACAGCGCCCGGTCGCCGTGCTTGCCGTGGTGGTGCGCGATCGCCGCGTAGGTCGGCAGGTACAGCGCGTACGGCAGGTCGTTGCCCTCGGTGAACCGGATGGTGCCCATGTCCAGCACCGAGGAGATCAGCATCAGCCCGTTCGGGTACCAGCCGTGCCTGCTCTGCAGGTGCTCGGCCAGCGCGGCAGCGCGCAACGTGCCGTAGGACTCGCCGGCCAGGTACTTCGGCGACATCCATCGCCCGTTGCGCGTCGTCCACAGCCGGATGGCCTCGCCGACGGATTCGATGTCGCCCTGGAAACCGTGGAAATCACCGGGCTTTCCGCCCTCGACGGCGCGCGAGTACCCGGTGGACACCGGGTCGATGAACACGAGATCGCTGTGCGCGAGCAGGGTTTCGGCGTTGTCGGTGAGTTCGTAGGGCGGTGCGGCGAGATCCCCGGCGTCGCCGGACACCACGCGCCGCGGCCCGAGCAGCCCGAGGTGCAGCCACACGCTCGCGGACCCCGGGCCGCCGTTGAACGCGAACGTGACCGGCCTGCCCGGTTGGGCATCGGCGACGTAGCTGGTCAGGAACAGCTCGGCCTTCGGCTTGTGGCCGTTGAACGTGCCGTCCTCGTGCACCTCTTCGCGCAGCACGATCCGGCCGGTGGTGGCCGTGTAGGCGAGTTCGCCGCCCGGGGTGCTGATCGAGTGGTGCGTGCTGACCAGGTCGTCGACCGGTTCGGCCGCCTGCTGCTGCGCGGTCCCGTCCGCGCTGTCCTTCTCGGTGGCTGACATGGGGCCACCGTACGTGCCGCGGATCGGGTTTTCTGCCACGTTGGACCGATGACCGATGTGCGCTCCGAGCTGGTGGCCGATCCGGTGGGCGAGCCCCGCGAGGTGGCTCCGACGACGCGCGACGTGACCGGGTTGGACGAGCTGGTGGTGCGCTGCACGGCCTGCCCGCGGCTGGTGGCGTGGCGCGAGGAGGTGGCCCGGGTCAAGCGGGCCGCGTTCCGCGCGGAGACGTACTGGGGCAGGCCCGTGCCGGGTTTCGGGCCGCCGGACGCGGCGCTGGCGGTGGTCGGGCTGGCTCCCGCCGCACACGGCGCCAACCGCACCGGCCGGATGTTCACCGGCGACCGCTCCGGCGATGTGCTCTACCGCGCGATGTACGACGTGGGCCTGGCCTCGCAACCCGCGGTCACCGGCCCCGGCGACGGGATGCGGTTGCACGGCGCGCGGATCACGGCACCGGTGCGCTGCGCTCCGCCCGCCAACAAGCCCACCCCGGCCGAACGGGACACCTGCCGCCCGTGGATGGCCCGTGAGCTGGCGCTACTGCGCCCGACGCTGCGCGTGGTGCTGGCGCTGGGCGGGTTCGGCTGGCAGGCGGTGCTGCCGGTGCTGGACGAGGAGGTCTGGCAGGTGCCGCGCCCGCGGCCGAAGTTCGGGCACCGCGCGCACGCCGTGCTGCCGGCCACCGACGGTGGTCCGGACCTGCACCTGCTCGGCTCGTACCACGTCAGCCAGCAGAACACGTTCACCGGCAAGCTCACCCCGGCCATGCTGCGCGAGGTCCTGCACCAGGCGAAGGACCTCGCCGGCCTGTCCTGACCGGGGCGGACCGGCACTGATCCCGTCCGCGCCGGAGATCTCGGAGCACATCGGCCGCCTTGCCCGGTGCGGCGCGAAAAGCGCGGTGTGTCGGGGAAGTCCCGCTCAGCGATGTTGATTTGCACATCGGCGCGGGGCGTTCGGTACAGTGGCTGGCACACCAGGACCGCGGCGGCCCGCCGACCGGCGACCGCGCTCGATCAGCCCGACAACCGGGTACGCACGCAGTGCGTTCGACCACTCACGGTGCGTCTGCCGTGATCGACGCCACTGGCGACCGGCGTCACATTCAGGGGGGTCGGCGCAGCGCGAGCGCGCGCTTCGGTGCGAGCATGGCGGACATGGCTGGTAAATCCGATCCCACGCGGATTCTCATCCTCGGCGGCGGTTACGTCGGTATGTACACGGCACTTCAGCTGCAGAAGAAGCTGGGTCGTCGTGAAGCTTCCGTCACGGTCGTCGATCCTCAGCCGCACATGACCTACCAGCCCTTCCTCCCGGAAGCGGCAGCAGGTTCGGTCGAACCGCGCCATGTGGTAGCGCCACTGCGACGAGTGTTGAAGCGGTGCCACGTGATCACCGCCGCCGTCAGCGAGATCAAGCACGACGACAAGCTCGTGACGATCGAGAACCCGCAGACCGGCTCCGAGACGCTCTCCTACGACGTGCTCGTCGTGGCGCTCGGATCCGTTCCCCGGCTGCTGCCCATCCCCGGGCTCGCCGAGCAGGGCATCTCGCTGAAGACCGTTGGTGAGGCCGCGTACCTGCGCAACCACGTGCTCGCCAAGATGGACGCCGCGGACAACACCGACGACGAGGAGCTGCGCAAGCGGCTGCTGACTTTCACCTTCGTCGGCGGCGGGTTCGCCGGTGTCGAGGCCTTGGCCGAGCTGGAGGACATGGCCCGGTACGCGAGCCGCGACTACCGCAACGTCAAGCCCGAGGACATGTCCTGGTCGCTGATCGAGGCCGCCGGCCGGGTGATGCCCGAGGTCAGCGAGAAGATGGGCGTCTACGTGGTCAAGGCGCTCGAAGACCGCAACATCAAGGTCTACCTGAACACCTTCCTGAAGTCGGTGGAGGACGGGCACGCCGTGCTCTCCGACGGCACCGAGTTCGACACCGAGACGCTGGTGTGGAACGCGGGCGTGAAGGCCAACCCGGTGCTCAAGAAGAGCGATCTGCCGCTGGACGAGCGCGGCCGGATCAAGGCCACCTCGCACCTGCAGGTCGAGGGGCTGCCCGGGGTGTGGGCCGCCGGTGACTGCGCCGCGGTGCCGGACCTGTCCAAGGCCGAGGAGGACCCGAACGCCACCTGCGCCCCCTCGGCGCAGCACGCGGTCCGGCAGTCCAAGCAGCTGGCCAAGAACATGCTGTCCTCGCTGCGCGGCAAGCAGACCGAGCGCTACTTCCACAAGTACCTCGGTTCGGTGGCCGGCCTCGGGTTGTACAAGGGCGTCGCCGACGTGAACGGCATCAAGGCCAAAGGCTTCGTCGCCTGGTTCATGCACCGCACCTACCACGTCAGCAAGATGCCCACGTTCAACCGCAAGCTGCGGATCGTCGTGGACTGGACGCTGGCCTTCCTGTTCAAGCGGGAAGCGGTCTCCATGGGCCAGATCCAGAACCCGCGCGAGGCCTTCGAGCGGGCGGCCACCAGCTGATCGACGCTCCCGGGATGCCGCGTGCCGTTTTCGGCGCGCGGCATTCGTGCGTCCGGGCGGTGCACGGCGTCCCACGGGTGGAGAGGGCCATGGGGCGTTCTTGACAATCCGTAGTGGGAGATCGAAGACTGCTCCCCGAATCTTCACCTGAACGGGTGCGTCCACGGGGGAAGGGGCAGGCCCTTGACGCTCAGCGAACTCGCCGCGCTGCTGCGCAGCGGAACGGTCGACGAGGGTCCGCTCGCCGAGTTCGACGCGGACTACCGCGCGGCCGCCGAGCTCGTGCGCAAGAAGGACGACTGACGGTGGGCCCCTCCCCAGCCGGGGAAGGTCGAGCCGGGGACGAGCCGCCGCTGGCCCCCGCTCCGATGCTGCTGCAGGGGCAGGAGTACTTCTTCCGGTCCCCGGGCATCGGCCTCGATTTCCAGGACCGGATGTACCGCGCCGACCTCGTCTCCGAAGAACCCGGCGACCCGGCGCCGTGCGTGCTGGTGCTCGCCCGCGCCGCGGACATGGAGATGAACGAGCTGTCCCTGGCGCTGGCCGAACGCGATATCCGCATGGTGCGCATCGACGCCGACCGGTGCGTCGACCTGGGCTTGACCATTTACACCGACGCCCCGCTGATCGAACTCGACCGGTGGCTGCTGCGCCCGGTCCTCGTCTGGCGGCGGCACTTCGACGTCACCGCCATCCCCGTCGACCCCACGACGGTGCAGGGCGCCTACGTTCGCGAGCAGTGGCACGCGGTCGCGGGCTGGCTGTCCGGACGTGCCGACTGGACGCAGGTCAACGCGGGCGGCGCGGGAGAATACCTGGACCGCCTCACGCAACTGCGCGATGCGGGCGACTTCGGGCTGAGCCTGCCGCGCACCGCGGTCACGACCATGCCCGGCAGGACCCGTCCCGGCGGCGGGAGGTGCATCGTGAAGACTGCGGGCCACCACCTGCTGGAACCGCAACCGGGAGCCCTGCGCGGCCTGTTCCCGCAGCCGCTGGACGTCCGGCGCGCCGCGGAACCGCGCGAGCCCGCCCCGGTGCTCGTCCAGCAGTACGTGGAAGCGGAGCAGGAACTGCGGGTGTTCGTCGTCGGCGGGGAGGTGATCGGCTTCCGGGTGCGCAAACTCGACCCGGCCCAGCTGTGGGTCGACCCGGAATCGGTATCCGTGGAACCCGTCGACGTACCGACCGGGCTCGCCGAGCGGCTCCTGGCGCTCAGCGCGCACTGGGGGTTGAACGTCGCCGCGTTCGACCTGCTCGACACCGGCGCCGACTGGGTCTTCCTGGAGGTGAACGTCAACTGCGACTGGTGGTGGTTCGAACAGCGCTCCGGCTGCACGGCGGTGTCCGACGCCGTGCACGCGTGGATCGGCGCGAAGTTCGGTGAACTCGCCGGAGAACCCGCGCACCGCTGAGCGGGCGGTCGCACTGGTGATCGTGCACCGGGCCGGGCACGGTACCGGTACCGGAGCGGACCCCGGCCCCACGAGCCCCCGTAGCCCAATTGGCAGAGGCAGACGACTTAAAATCGTTCGAGTGTCGGTTCGAACCCGACCGGGGGCACCCTTCTGCTGTGTGCTGGTTTTGCTGCGCGCTGCGGGCGAGAACCTCAGCGGCGCCGCTTGCCTGACGGCTTCGCCGCGCCTTGCTCGCCACGTCGGTGGCTCGTCTCGGTGAGCGGGTCTGCGGGGTGTTTCGAGGTGATCTAGCGTCCTTCGCGGCGGAGCTGATCGTTTGGGCTTTCGCCGTTGACGCTCCTTCCTCGATGGCCTTGGGGGTCTGTGGTGTTCCCTGCGCGAACGGTTCCGGAGCGGCGATGGCTTCCTCGTGCGCTGATCGTCGGGTGCGCTTGCCCGGGCCTGCTGGTTTCCGGGCCCGCCGCGTTCGCCGGAGCTGGAACGGCTGGTCACGTGTTCGCGCAGGCCGGTTCTCCCGGATCGCTGCCCGCGCTGCTGTTCCCCTCGCTGCTCGTGCTGGTGCTGGGCTCGGTGGCGATGCTGGTGGCCGCTCGGCACAATTCGCGGCGCTGATCGGCTGACCGGCGGTTTCGGGATGTTCGACACGTGATCACCGCAGGGACTTTCGCCCGGACGTGATCACCCGTCACAATGCGCGACCATGGCCAACGAGCGCGCAGACTCCCGCGACGGGTACCCGCAGTCGGGGCAGCCCGGTCCTGAAGGGCAGCCACCCCCGCCACCGGGACGTCCGCCGCAACCGCCGCCGCCCGGGGCCCCGCCGCCGCAGCCGGGTCAGGTACCGCCCGAACCCCCCACCCGGCAGGGCGTGCCACCGGCCGCACCGCAGCCCGACGCGACCCGGCAGGTACCGCCGCCTCCGCCCGCGCCACCGGAGGGCGGTCGACCGATGCCGCCGCAGCCACCCCCGGGACCGCCCGGGCCCGGAGCCCCCGGACCGCACGGCGCGGTCCCGC
>NZ_JADEYC010000008.1 GCF_015209505.1 Saccharopolyspora montiporae | reverse complement strand
CCACCATCGGTGTCACCCATCACTGCATCAGCCCCGTTCCAGGTTCCGAGCTCGTTTTCCAGTGCTGTGACGCGTTGCGAGGTGCGGTCACCGGTGCGGCAGGCGGTGGTTCAGCGTTGACTCCTGTCGGTCGAAAATCCCGCAACTGCCGGGGTAGCAGGCGAGCGGGGGCACAACCCCGAGTGGGGTGTGGGTGTGAAAACCGCGGCGCAGAACCGGAAAGTGTTCCGCCGAACCCGGATTCCGCGGTGTGCGGTCCTGTCACGGTGCGCGGTCACTCGGCGGGGGTCAACACCCGGGCAACAGGCCGGTGACCAGCCACAAAGGACTCGGCGCGGGTGTTGCGGGCGTGTGTCCAGCGGTCCCGTGGTCGGTGTTGCGGTGTGGGCGGGTGGCGAGCCGGGATCGGATTTCGCACGACCGGAGCAGTCCCGCGGGCCGACCCGTTCGGCCAGCACCCGTGCACGTCACCGTGCTCGACCCCGCGCCCGAGGTGATCGCCGCACACGAGGTCGGCCGTACGAAAGGGGGCTACGACACCTGGACGATCGCCGCGCTCGTCGACGGTTTGCGTCGCGGGACACCCCGTCTGGGCCAGTGGCTCGACACATCGGCCCTCGACGTCGAGCAGACCGCGGACGCGATCCTCGGTTGATAGCTCGACTTCGGGCATCCGCGGACCGAGGCGGCGCCGTTACCGGCGCCGTGCCGCGTTGTGCGGTGGCGGGTGCCGGGGCCGCGTGCGGGGTGGCTACGGTGTGCTGGCGGTTGTTCCCTGTGTGCGGCGAGGTGTGCTGTGGCGATCAAGGTGGTCCTGCTCGAAGACGAGGAGCTCGTCCGCGGTGGCATCCGGATGATCCTGGACGCCGACCCGGAGATCGACGTCGTCGGAGAGGGCAGCGACGGGAGCCAGGCCGACGACCTGGTCGCCGCGCACCGGCCGGACGTGCTGCTCACCGACATCCAGATGCCCGAAGTCGGTGGCCTGGAGGTCACCCGGCGAGTGCTGGAGCGTCCCGGCGCGCCCGCTGTCGTCGTGCTCACCACCTTCGACCTCGACGAGTACGTCTACACCGCCCTGCAGCACGGTGCCGCCGGATTCCTGCTCAAGGACACCCCGCCCCGGGAGCTGGCCGCCGCGGTGCACGTCGTGGCCGGGGGAGAGGCGATGCTGTCCCCGCGGATCACCACCAAGCTGCTGTCCACCTTCTCGGCAGGTGGCGCAGCGCAGGCGGCCAAGTCGCGGATCGAGGAGCTCACCGCACGCGAGCGCGAGGTCGCGGTCGCCGTCGCCCAGGGGATGAGCAACGCCGCGATCGCCGAGAACCTGTACATGAGCCTGTCCACGGTCAAGGTGCACCTCGGGCGGATCATGACGAAGCTCGACGCGGTGAACCGCACCCAGGTGGCGATCACCACGCACGACGCCGGTCTCGCCTGAGCGCTCAGGACTCCTCCGCGGTGCGGGGGTTCTCCTCGTCCGCCGAGCTCCGGCGCTGCTGCTCCCGGTAGCCGTAGGCGGCCTGGCGCACGGCCCGGTCGGATTCCAGGCTCGACCCGAGCGCGCCGGCGATCATGCCCATCGTGGTGAAGCCCCACGCGAGGCTGAGGTAGGTCGACCAGCCGACCGAATGTCCCAGCGTCTGCGCCAGAAGGCTCGGCCCCACCAGGAACCACGCGACGCCGACGTTGACCAGGAACAGGCCGATGTACATGACGCCGACGCCGATGGTCAGCGTCGCCACGGTGGACGTGTTGTAGAGCGGGACCAGCCGCCGGTGCCCGCGCTCGTGGTGGCGGACCTTCTCCCACAGCCCGTGCGCGCCGATCAGCCAGCCGACCAGCAGCCCGACCGCGCCCACCGACGCGATCGCCTGGCGCAGCACCGGGAGCTGGTCGCCGATCTGCCAGATGGTGCTGGAGGAGAGCCCGAACGCGCTGGTGGCCACCGCCGCGGTCAGCGCCCCGGACAGCCCGAAGATCAGCGTCGACGGGCGGTTCGCGCGGACCATCCCGGAGACCAGTCGCAGCCAGCCGCGGAACTTCGAATCCGTGTAGCGCACGTCGACGTCGTCGCCGGGTGGACTGCTGGGCTGCACCGACGAGAGCCGGTTGAACAGTTCGCGGGCCGGAGCCCGTCCGGTGGCGGAATTCTCCAAGGCCAGCAAGCTCCGCAGCAGGTCGTGCAGCATGTCCCGCGTGCGCCCGTAGGTGCGCAGTGCGCCGAGCGCGGGCAGCGAGATCACGCCGACCCGGCGGGTCGTGCTGGCATCGGCGACCAGGGCGCGGCGGTGCAGCAGCAGCGGCAGGTCGGTCACGCAGATCGCCAGCGTCCAGGAGCGCGCGGACAGGTACTCCTGCACCGCGTTCAGGATGCGCTGGCTCTCGGCCTCACCGGCGGTGACCGGATCCGACACCACTTCAACCGTCCACTCCTCGCCGGTCTGCTCGCCGAGCCATTCGGTGAGCCCGTCGGCCAGCCGGGAACCGACCTGGGTGGACATGTCCGGATCGGTCACCAGGCCCAGAACGCGGGCACCGTGCCCTTCGGTGGTCTCGGTCTGGGATTGGTCGGTCATCGCGGTCCTCGGCAACCGTTGCGCGGAAACATCCGGGTGCACTGCGGATCGGATCGCAGCGGGTGGCGATCATGCCACTCCGGCAGCCGGTCCGGCCAATCGGTCCGCAGTGGACGAAACATTTCGGATGGGGGCGCCGCTGCGGTGTTAGTCTCGCCGGAGGACGGGGGGCGGGCTCCGGCCCGCCGCCGGATGCGAACGCCTGGAAGGGTGTGGTGCCTGCATGCAACGCGTACCGTTCGGCTGGACCGGCGTCCGAGTCAGCCCGCTGACGCTGGGAGCGATGAACTTCGGCGCCTGGGGCAATCCCGACCACGACGACTCCGTGCGCATCATCCACCGCGCGCTGGATGCCGGGATCAACGTCATCGACACCGCCGATGTCTACGCGCACGGCGAATCCGAGCGGATCGTGGGCAAGGCGCTGGCCGGGTCCCGGCGGGACGACGTGGTGCTGGCGACCAAGGCGCACGGCCCGATGGGCGAGGACGCCAACGAGCGCGGGAACTCCCGGCGGTGGCTGGTGCGCGCGGTGGAGGACAGCCTGCGCCGCCTGGGCACCGAGCACATCGACCTCTACCAGATCCACCGGCCGGATCCGCACACGCACGTCGACGAAACGCTCGGTGCGCTCACCGACCTCATCCGGGACGGCAAGATCCGCTACGCCGGGTGCTCGACGTTCCCCGCGCACGAGATCGTCGAAGCGCACTGGGTCGCCGACCGGCGCGGCCGGGAGCGGTTCGTCTCCGAGCAGCCGCCGTACTCGGTGCTCACCCGCGGGATCGAGGCCGATGTGCTGCCGGTGGCCGAGCGCTACGGGATGGCCGTCCTGCCGTGGAGCCCGCTGGCCGGCGGGTGGCTGTCCGGCAAGTACCGCAAGGGCCGGTCCGTGCAGACCAACCGCTCCGGATCGGCGATGCCGCAGTTCGACCCCGACAACCCGGATAACGCCGCCAAAATGGATGCGGTCGAGTCGCTGGTGCAGCTGGCCGGCGACCTCGGGCTGAGCCTCATCGAACTCGCGCTCGCCTTCGTGCTGCGCCATCCCGCGGTGACCTCGCCGATCATCGGGCCGCGTACCGGTGAGCAGCTCGAATCCCAGCTGACCGCGGCCGAGATCCGGCTCGACGAGGCGACCATGAACCGCATCGACGAGATCGTCCCGCCCGGCACCAACCTCAACCCCGCCGACGCGGGCTGGACCCCGGCGCCGCTCGCCGATCCCGCGCTGCGCCGCAGGCGCTGAGCGCCGGACCCGTCACTGCTCCGTGCTGCGGTAGATGCGGGCGTAGTTCGCGGCCTTGGCGGCGCGGACGTCGGCTTGGGCTTCCTGCCGCGTGGCGTACCCGGTGCCGAGCGGATAGCCGTGCTTGTACAACCGGTGCTCGCTCGTGTGCTCCATGTACGACAGCGAGTACCACAGGGCGATGATCACCCCGCCGAGGACGGCCATCGCGCTGATCCACAGCGGTCCCGGCAGCAGCAGGAACAGCAGGCCCGGAGAGATCTGCACCAGGCTGTGTGAAAGGTGGCGCAGCACCCACGTGCGGCAGGTGACGTCGTGCAGCACCCACGCCCGGTAGCGCTGCGGGAGCCGGCCACCGAAGCAGTACCAGACCCACAGCAGCGGGTTCGGGCGCGGTCGCGGAGATCGGGGCACACGTCCTCCCAGCGGTTCGGATCCGCGCCGGAGCCTACCGGGCGCGCGCGGCGGGCCGGTTCACAGCGGTCCGGTGTTGTTCTGCCGCTCGATGGGCTCCGCGCCGGTGTCGGCTTCGGTCTCGGCCTGCGCGGCCCGCTCGTCGGACTCCTGCAGGATCGAGTGCGCCTGCTGCTCGGGATCGCTGCTGCCCGCTGCCTGCTCCTCGGGCAGCAGCTGCGCCCGTTCGCGCACCCGCTCGTCCTCGTGGTCGGTGGCCGGGTCGGGTTCGTGCGCGCTCATGCTGGGCTCCTGCTCGACGGTTCCGGCGTCTCACGGTGATCCTGCCATCACCGGGTGGTGCCCGTCCCGCGCGCCGGGGGTCAGCCCGTGGCGGCGATGATCGTGCGCGCGGCCGACACCGATTTCGCCACCACCTGGTCCGGGCGGTAGCCCTGCATCGCCAGCACGCCGTCCAGGTAGAAGGTGGCGTAGCCGTGCGCCTGGGTCAGCAGCTGCTCCATGAGCAGCAGCGCCTGTTCCGCGGAGGCCGATACGGCCAGGGACAGGGCGAGGTATTCGTCCATCAACCCCCGCCCGGCGGTGTGCAGGTCCGGATGCTCGGCGGCGCGCAGCTCGCGGTTGTAGATCACGTGCAGTCCCGCCCGGGTGCGGATCACGTAGTCGGTGTAGGCGCCCGCGGCGGCGGCCAGTTCGTCGGCAGGATCGGTGTGCCGGGCGGCCGCGGCCGACACCCGCTCGTGCAGCTCGGTGACCACCGACAGCGCCACCGCGGCGAGCAGCTCGCGGTGCCCGGCGAAATGGCGGTAGGGCGCGCCGCCGCTCACCCCGCAGCGCCGGGCGATCTCGGCCACCGAGAACGCGTCCAACCCGCGCTCGGCGATCAGGTCCCGCGCCGCGCGGACCAGGGCCGGCCGGAGTCCGCCGCGGGGATGCTCGTGTGGCATGGGCAACGTCAGAGCTCCCGGGTTTGCCCCTGTTGTGAGAGGGCTCTTACATTAGGGAAGCGGATGCACATACCGCAATGGGTGCACGCGCCACACCGCTGGAATCCCCTGGAGGACACCGCATGACCCGCACGCCCGCGCTCGCCGTGCCCAGCCCCGGAGCCCCGTTCGAGCGCATCGTGCTCGACCGCCGCGAGCTGCGCCCGGACGACGTGCTCATCGACATCGCCTACGCGGGCATCTGCCACAGCGACCTGCACCAGGCCGCCGAGGAATGGGGCTCGGCGATCTTCCCGATGGTGCCCGGCCACGAGATCGCCGGCACCGTGACCGCCGTCGGCTCCGCGGTGACCTCCCACCAGGTCGGCGACCGGGTGGGCGTGGGCTGCATGGTCGACTCCTGCGGGCAGTGCGAGCACTGCCGCTCCGGGCGGGAGCAGTACTGCGTGCAGGGCAACATCCCCACCTACAACGGCGTCGGCCTCGACGGCGAGAACACCTACGGCGGCTACAGCAAGCAGGTCGTGGTCAAGGAGTCGTTCGTGTGCCGCATCCCGGACGGGGTCGCGCTCGACGTCGCCGCTCCGCTGCTGTGCGCGGGGATCACCACCTACTCGCCGCTGAACCAGTGGAACGTCGGCCCCGGCACGAAGGTCGCCGTCGTCGGGCTCGGCGGGCTCGGCCACCTCGCGGTCAAGATCGCCGTGGCGATGGGTGCCGAGGTGACCGTGCTGAGCCAGAGCCTCAAGAAGCAGGAGGACGGGCTGCGCCTCGGCGCCGCCGACTACTACGCGACCTCCGACGAGACCACCTTCGAGGCGCTGCGCGGGCATTTCGACCTGATCCTGAACACGGTCTCGGCCCAGCTGCCGGTCGACGCGTACCTGTCGATGCTCACCGTGGGCGGGGCGATGGTCAACGTCGGTGCGCCGTCCGAACCGCTGTCCTACAACGCGTTCTCGCTCATCGCGGGCAACAAGTCGCTGTCCGGATCGCTGATCGGCGGCATCCCGGAGACCCAGGAGATGCTGGACTTCTGCGCCGAGCACGGCATCGGCGCCGACATCGAGGTGATCTCCGGCGACCGGGTCGACGAAGCCTACGAGCGGGTGCGCGCCAGCGATGTCCGCTACCGGTTCGTCATCGACACCGCGACCCTCGGCGAGGCCGACTGACGCGGTACCGCGGCCGCGGTCCGGGACGCCCCGGGCCGCGGCGCGCAGTCCTCAGCCGCGGTCGAAGTGACCGGGCCAGTCCGCGTAGGAGATCCGCGGGATGCGCAGGATCTCGCCCAGCGTGGCCCACTCGTCGCGGCCCAACCGGGCCAGCGGCGCCAGTTTCCCGGCGTCGGGCAGCAGGTTGTCCCGCTCGTCGCGCACCAGCAGGTCCTCGTCGAGCACGAGCTCGCGCACGCGGCCGATGACCACCGTGGAGTCACCCAGCTCGATATCGCGCTCCAGGGTGCACTCGAAGGCCGCCGGGGATTCCGCGACCCGCGGTGGGGACACCGTGCGGCTCGGCTCCGGGGTCAGACCCGCCGCCTCGAACTCCCCGATGTCCGGCGGGAAATCCGTCGCGGTCGCATTGATCCGCTCGAACATCGGCTCCGTCGCCGCGCAGACCACGAACTCCGCGGTGCTGCGCACGTTGGTCAGCGTGTCTTTGGTGCCCACCGAGGTGAACTGCACCATCGGCGGGTCCACGCAGGACACGGTGAAGAACGAGTGCGGGGCGAGGTTCGCGACGTCGTCACCAGAGATCGTCGAAACCCAGGCGATCGGCCTGGGCACCACGGTGGCGGTCAGCAACTTGTAAAAGTTTCGGCTCGACATGACCTGAGGATCAAAATCAACGCGCATGGTCGGCAGTATCCACCGTGTGGCACCCGCGCACGTCAACCGGGGAGCCACGGCACCACCGACCGCACCGCGGCAGGACCTGTGCGGTCAGCCAGGCGCACCTGCACTCGATGCTGATCGCGGCCCTGTCCGCGACACGCCCCTCGTCGAGGTCGTCTAGTGCCACCGTCGAGGGGCTGTCGGCAAGCCCTCCTGCCTCACGCCGGGGCTTCCCGCTGCACGTCGCCGAGGCGCCGGCCGGCCGTCCAGACGGACCGAAGACGACGTGTCGCGGAGATGTCGGAAGCCGGGTCGCCGGTGACCAGGACCACATCGGCGCGGAGGCCCGGTGCGATACGGCCGCGGTCGTCAAGTCCGAACGCTGTGGCGGCTGTTGCAGTCGCCGACCGCAGGGCTTCGAGAGGAGTCAGCCCGGCCTCCACCAAGAGCTCTAGCTCGTCGTGCAAGCTGCTGCCGTGCGGTACCGCAGCGGGTACGCCGGGGGCGTCGTTGGCGTCGGTCCCGGCGACGACGACAGCACCGGCCTGGTGCAGCGCCGCGACGGTGTCGCGGGCGTGGTCGTAGGAGAGCGCGGGGTTGCCGAGGTTGCGCGCGGTGCCGGCCATCATCGTCAGCGTGGGGACGACGGCACGCACGCGGTCGGCGACGACGCGTACGAAACTCTCGTCGAGCTCGGCGTCGAGCGGGGCGTGGGTGAGGATGTCGACCCCTGCCCGCACGCCGAGTTCGACCGCCCCGGTGGCGGCGGCGTGCGCGACCACGCGCAGCCCGGCCTCGTGCGCCGCGTCGACCACTGCGGTGGTCGTCTCCAGCTCGGGGCCTCCGGCGCCCGGCGCTTCCAGGACCACCTTGATGTAGTCCGCCCCGTGCGCGACGCGTGCCGCGACACGCCGACGTGCCTGCTCGGGTGTGGCGAGGAGGTCCTCGGCGGGGAAACCGGGGATGTGGGCGTGCGGCCCGCCGGGGCCCGCGAGCGCGGCCCCGGGGCTGCGGATGTCGGCGCCGTGGTCGGCTGCGCGCAGCCGGGCGAGGAACTCCGGGGGCCACGTGCTCATGTCCAGCGCGGTGGTGACGCCGTACCGGGTGAGCGCCGAGAGCTGCTCCAGGTCGCGGAAGTGCACATGCGCGTCGACGAGTCCGGGTAGCAGCGTCGCGCCGGTACCGTCGACGGGGGTGCCGGCGGCCGGTGCGGTGCCCGTCCGGATGACGCTCGTGATGCCGGACGCGTCGAAGGTGACGTCGTGGCGTCCTCGGAGCAGTTCGGTGCCGTCGAAGACGGCGACGTCGGTGACCGTGGTCGCTGTCAAGATCAATCCTTTCCGTGGACCCAGTCGAGGGCCCTCCGCTTCATGTCCCGCTCCTGCTCGCCGCCCTTGACCGGGAAGGCCCGTCGGACCGGGAAGCCGCTGGCCTCCAGCAGGTAGGCGAGCGCTCCGTACTCGCGCGGGTGTTGGGACAGCGCCTCCTGATCGACGTGCACGAGGCCGGCGGGGTAGGTGAAGGTCGCGAAGTCGTACACGGCTCCGCGTTCGACGATGCGCCAGGCTCCGTCGCGCTTCTCCAGCCGGTCGAGGAACCGGGAGTGGGTGTTGCAGCCGAGGGCGAGCTCGACGTTCTCGCCGACGATGACGGCGTTGGTCTCGCTGAACGCGCGCGTTCCGTCCGCGGAGAAGGTCACCACCGGTGCCGTGACCAGATGCTTGGTGCGGAGATCGGACGCGCCCATCTCCGCGGACGCGTCGACGAATTCCGAGGCCGGGCCCTCGAACCAGGTGATCGCGATCCGTGCGTCCGGGTGGAACAGATCGCGGAGTTCGTCCCACTCGCCGAGATCGCGGTGGATCCAGCCGGTCATGAGGTCGGCTATGTCCTGACGATCCTGCGCTGTCGCTGCCATGCGTCCAGGGTCCGCCGGCACGACCGATCGATCAAATGCATGGATACGATGAATCGATCGTTCGAAACGATGGGAGAGTCATGGAACTGCGCCATCTCCGCTACTTCGTGGCCGTCGCCGAGGAGCGCCACTTCGGGCGTGCTGCGGCGCGGCTACACGTGACCCAGTCCACGCTGAGCACGCAGGTGCGGGGGCTGGAACGTGAGGTGGGCGGTCCCCTGTTCGCCCGGACGAGCCGCCGCGTGGAGCTCACCGGGTCCGGGGAAGCCCTGCTGGTCGAGGCTCACCGGGCACTGGACCAGGCCGATCGCGCCCTGACCGTCGCCCGGCAGTCCGCGAGCGGCGACCTCGGCTCCGTGCGGCTCGGCTTCTCCGGGGTCGCTGCGCTGGAAGGCGTCCTGTCCGAGGACTTGCGGGAGTTCCGCCGCGCGCATCCGCGTGTGGAGGTCGAGCTGACCGAACTGCCGCCCGCCGCCCAGGTGCGCGGTGTCCGCGAGGGGACGATCGACGTCGGCTACGCCCCGGACCTCGAACTCGGCGATGTGCACGACCTCACGCTCACCCCGCGGACGCAGACGCCGGTGTCGGTCGCCGTACGGCACGATCACGCGCTGACCGCCACGTCGTCGGTCGACACAGCCGATCTGGCGGGAGAAGACCTCATCGTGTACGCGGCCGGTGAGGACGACGAAACCGTACTGGCCCGGCTGGGCAGCCACGGGCGAGATGCTGGGGCGCGTATCCACCGGCTGGCCAGCACGCTTTCCGTCCTCTCCCTGGCCTCGGCTGGAGCAGGAGTGGCACTCGTCCCCGCAGCGACGGAACGCATCGCACTTCCGGGCATCGCCTACCGGCCGGTGCGAGACACCGTGTCTGCACTCACGGTCGTGACCGTGAGCAGACCGGACGAGACGTCAGGACCCGTCCGCGCCTACCTCGGCGGCCGAAGGCAGCCCTCTCGGGATCGGCAGAACGCCGGCTGACGTCGCGAGGCCCGATGCTCGCGGGACTACACTACGCCGCGCCCCGACGTCGCCGACGAACCGCAGCGGTCGGGCGGTGTGGCTTGGCGCTGGTGGACCGGCTGGTGGCCGTCGACCACCTCGCGCGCGAACCGCACCCGGACGACCGGCGCAGGATCGCGTTGCAGGCCACCGAGCACGCCCGGGGCGAGGTGGCCGCGGCACTCGCGCCGATCGTCGAGGACTTCGCCCGGATCACCGAGTGCCTCGACGAGCAGCAGGCCGCGACCGTGCTCGACTTCCTGCGCGATGCCACGGCCGTGCTGCACGAGTACGCTGCCGGATCCCGGGACGGCCAGCAGAGCCGATCGGTCACCGGCGGGCGGCGATCTGCGCCCGGTAGCCCTCGCGGAACGTGGGGTAGGTGAAGGTGAAACCGGACCGGCGCAACCGGTCGTTCACGCAACGTTTGCCGGTGGGCGCGGGCGGATCGGCGCGCTGCTCGGCCGGCGGCGGCGCGCCGAGCTCCGCGGCCAGGAAGCGGTGCAGCTCGGCCTGATCCACCGGCAGGTCATCTGATCCGAGGTAGACGTTCGCCGGCCGCGGCACCTCGGTGGTCAGGTGCACGATCGCGCGGGCCGCGTCGTCCTGGTGGATCCGGTTGGTGATGTGGTCCGGGTCCGCGGTCGTGCCCCCGGCCGCGATGCGGTCGAGCGTGCGCGCGTTCGGTCGGCCGTAGATGCCGGACAGCCGCAGGACGATCGCCTCCGGAAACCGCTCGTGCAGCACGCGTTCGGCCTCCACCAGGGCAGGCGCCGTCGCGGAAGACGGTGCGGGCGGGGTGGATTCGTCCACCCGGGCGCCGTGCTGCTCGCCGTAGACCGCGGTGGACGAGACCAGCAGCACCCGGCTCGGCCGCGCGTCGCTGCGGTCCAGGCCGTCCAACAGGTTGCGCAGACCGTCCACATAGGTCCGCGAATAGCCTTGTGCAGTGCGGTCGTCCGCGGTCAGCGCGATCACCGCGATGCCGATGTCCGGTGCGCCCGGGATCTCCGGTGGGCCTGCGGTCAGGTCAGCGCGCATCCCGCGCAGCGGTTCGGGCACCAGTTCCGGTCGGCGGCGCAGCGCGGTCACCGGGTGCCCCAGCTCCGCGAACCGCAGGCCCGCGGCCGAACCGAGCTTGCCGCAGCCGGCCAGCAGCACCGTCATCCCCGCACCTCCGTCATTCCCGCACTCGCCCACGGCTCCCTGGCAGCGTCCGGACCCGACCGTACCCGGGCGCGGGTCACGCCCCGCGTGCGGTGCGGAACCGGTGCGCACCCGCGTCGAGATCGACGATCGGCTCCGGGTAGTCCAGCTCGGCGCGCTGCCCGTCGGGCAACCGCCACGGACGATGCACCGCGGACCCGCAGATCCCGGCCAGTTCCGGCAGGTAGCGGCGCACGTACTCACCGCGCGGGTCGTACTTGGCGGCCTGCGCCAGCGGGTTGAGCACCCGGTTCGGGCGGGTGTCGGTGCCGGTTCCGGCGACCCACTGCCAGTTCAGCTGGTTGTTGGCGATGTCCCCGTCGACGAGCAGCTCCAGGAAGTGCGCGGCCCCGCGGCGCCAGTCCAGGTACAGCGTCTTGGTCAGGAAGCTCGCGGTGATCAGCCGCGCCCGGTTGTGCATCCAGCCCTCGTGCAGCAGCTGGCGCATCCCGGCGTCGACGATGGGGTATCCGGTGCGACCCTGCTGCCAGGCCCGCAGTGCGGCCGGGTCCGTGCGCCAGCGGTCCCCGCGGTCGCGGTAGTCACGCTGCGCGCAGGACGGCCGGGCGGCCAGCACCTGGTGGTGGAAGTCGCGCCAGGCGATCTGCCGGGCGAGCGCCGGGGAGTCCGCACCCACCGCGTGAAGCACCGAGACCGCGGACACGCAACCGAAGTGCAGGTGCGGCGACAGCCGCGAGGTGGCGTCGGCGGCGAGATCGTCGGCGGCGGACTCGTATCCTGCCGCGGTGCGCACCTGCTCGCCCAGCAGCCGGTCGGCCTGCCGCCCTCCTCCGCGCGGTCGCGCGGGGGAGGGCGCGCCGGAGCACAGCTCCCCGGCCGTCGGCAACGCCCGCCCCCGAACGTCCGCGCAGCGCAACGTGTTCGGCGCGGGTAGCGGACTGCGCTTGTTCACGCCCGCCCACCTGCGGTGGTATGGCGTGAACACCGCGAAGTGGTCCTTGCCGGCCGGGGTCACCGCGCCCGGTTCCACCGCGGTGACCGAGGCGGCGTGCACGTCCAGCGCGCGCCCGTCCGCGCGCAGGGCGGCGTCCAGGGCCTCGGTGCGATGCTGCGCATACCCGCTGACGTCGGCGGCGATGTGCACCCGGTGCGCTGCGGCCGCCGCGGCGACCGCACGGGTCTCGGCCACCACGTCCCCGCGGCGGACCACGAGGTGGCCGCCCCGGTCGCGTAGTGCCGCGTCCAGGTCGGCGAGGCTCTCGGCCAGGAACGCGGCCCGGTTCGGAGAGGTGCCGAGCGGGCCGCCGAGCACCGCGTCGTCGAGCACGAACAGCGCGACGAGCCGCTCGGCACGCGCCGCGGCGCACAGCACCGGGTTGTCCTGCACCCGCAGATCGCGGGTGAACACGGCGACGGACGTCTCGGCGGAACTGCGCAACGGGATCTCCGGGCTCGGTGCGGCGCGAACCGGCGGAGCCTAGGAATCCGGCGCCACGCGGTGCAACGCGGCGCGCCCGCTCAGACCCGGCCGGGTTCCGCGCCGGGCTTGCGGCCGACCCCGCCGAGCAACCGCAGATCGCTACGCTGGCCCTGCACCGGGCCTTCCGGCCACCACGCCGTGGTTTCGCACAGGCCCGATCCGGCGGGGTCCGGCCCGGCGGGCAGCATCTGAAGTCCCGGGAAGAAACCGCTCACCTCCGCGTGGCCGCGGAAGAAGCAGGTGCCCATCGCGGTCTGGAAACCGCGTTGGATCTCCCGCGCCTTCGCGGAGAGCCGGGTGCGTTCGGCCTCGTCGGTGTGCGGATCGTCGGCCGGGTCAAAGAAGTGCGTGATGCCCACGTAGGAGCCGTCCGGCAGTGCCCGGACGTACTCCTGCATGATCGCCCGCGGCTGCTGCTCGTCGCTGACGTGGTGCAGCGTGCCGCAGTGCAGCAGGGCGATCGGCCTGCTGAAGTCGAGAACCCGGGTCACGTCCGGGTGCCCGAGCACCTCCTGCGGCTTGGTGAGGTCGGCGGCGACGAGACTCGTGCGCTCGTTGTCGGTCAGCAGTGCACGGCCGTGCGCGCACACCGAGGGATCGTTGTCGACGTAGACCACGGTCGCCTCGCGGTTGGCGCGCTGGGCGATCTGGTGCGTGTTGTCCGCGGTCGGCAGACCCGAGCCCACGTCCAGGAACTGGTCCACCCCGGCGGTTCCGGCGAGCCACTTGACCGCGCGGCGCAGCCAGAGCCGGTTCGCCTGCGCTGCGGTGTCGGCGAGCGGTTCGATGGCCACGATCCGGTCGTGCACCTCGCGGTCTACCGCGAAGTTGTCCTTGCCGTCGAGGAACACGTCGTAGACCCGCGCGATGCTCGGTGTGCTCGTGTCGATGTCCTGCGGGAGGCGGGTGCCCGATTCGCTCAAGGTGGCTCCGTGCGCTGGCTGGTCGGCTCCTGCGGGGCCGCTGCGGTGCACTGCTGCCCGGGACCGCCCCGACTGCCCCGGTCGGGTGATCATGACATGGCCGCGCGGGCGGGCGACAGCGGCCTCCGTCCGTGCGTGCGGGCGCGCCCCGGGCGGGAAGAGCTCCGCGCTCGGCGAGCACTCCGGGTATTCGATCCCGGTGCAAGGAGTGCTGATGATGGTGATCAGCAGTCCGGAACGGGCCGAATCCGACTCGGGGAGCGGGGATTCCGCGCAGCTGTCCGCGTGGACGTCCGGGCTCTGGAGGTCACCGAGTCCGAGCTCATGGCGCGCTGCGCGGAGCTGTTCACCGCGGCGGGTCGCTCGCTGTGACCGAGCCGGTGCCGCGGACCGCATGCGCCCGCGGCACCCGCACCGCTCAGCTCAGCGACGCTTCCAGTGTGATCGTGGTACCGGTCAGCGCCGCCGACACCGGGCAGATCTCCTTGGCCTGCTGGGCGGCCCGCTGGAACGCGGCGTCGTCGGCCCCGGGCACCGTCGCGCGCACGATCAGCGCGATCCCGGTGATCGCGAACCCGCCGCCGCTGGGCGCCAGTGTCACCTCCGCGCTGGTGTCGATGCGCTCCGGCGGATGGCCCGCTTCGGTGAGCAGCCCGGACAGCTGCATGCTGTAGCACGACGAGTGCGCCGCGGCGATCAGCTCCTCCGGGCTCGTCTGCCCGTGCGGATCCTCGGTGCGCGTCGCGAAGGACACCGGGAACTGGCCGGCGTTCGACGATTCCAGCGTCACCGTGCCGGTTCCCGAGCTCAGATCCCCCTGCCACGCGGTCGTGGCGTTGCGGTCGGCCATCGTTGGTCTCCTCTCGCGTCGTCGGCTGGTCGCAGCCAGCACATCATCCGTGGTACCCGACCGCTCGCCGCGTCAATCGGTCGGAAGACTCACCCCGCACCCACCAGTCCACCGAGTGGTGCGCTCCGAACCGCGACCCGCCCGCCGAGGCGCGCGACGCGGATCGTCGCCGCGTCCGGCCCAGCGCACGGCGTGTCTGCAGAGGCCGGCAGGTGCGGATCGGACCCCGGTTCCGGATCGGATCGCCCCGTCGCGACCCGCCGCCGGATCTGGCGCGGGCGTGAGAACGTGACCGCGTGCCGGTGAACCACTCCGCCGACCGCGCGCGGTTCGGCTCGCGCGCAGGACGTCCCGCAGCCCTCGCCCTGCTGCTCGGCCTGCTGGGCGCGCTGACCGCCCTCGCTATCCCGTTCGCACCCGTGCAGGCCGACACCACCGAGGTGACCTGGCCGCAGCAGGGGCGGGAACCGGCGTCCACGACCGCGTTCTTCACCCCGTACGCGCCCGCCCAGCTCGACGTGCGCGTGCCCTGCGCGGTCGTGCAGGCCGCCGCCGACCGCGCCGAACCGACGACCGTGGTCAGCAGCCACCTGTCCGGGACCGCCAACGAGGGCTTCACCGTCAGCACCGGCGAGCGGGACCTGGTCGTGCAGGTCGGCGGGCGCGAAGTCCACCGCGAACCGGTCCCCGCCGGGGACTGCACCACCCGGCTGAGCACCTCGCCGAGCGGCGGCGCGCTGCAGGTCGGTGCGGACAGGACCGACCTCGGGCAGGACCACGTGCGCGAGATCGTCGCCTTCGCCACCGACCTGGCACCCGAGGACGCCGCGGGCGTGCAGGTCCGCGCCGAGACGAGCACCTGGTTCGAAAGCTCGCCCACGACGGGAAAACTCGTGCTGATCGGCGGACAACTGGTGCTCGCCGCCGCCGCGTTGGGCCTGCTGGTGCTCGCGGGACGCGCGCGTCGGGCGGCCGCGGACGAACGCGTGCGCGCACCGGGACGTTGCGGACGCCGGGTGCGCGCGGGCGTCGACGCCGCCGTGCTCGCGGTGCTCGGTGGCTGGGCGGTGCTCGGTCCACGCACACCCGACGACGGCTTCACCGAGGGCATCGTGCGCAACGCGCTGAACTCCGGCGCGTTCACGAACTACTACCGCTGGGAGAACGCGGCGGAATCCCCGTTCACCCTCGTGCTGCACCTGGTGCAACCGCTGGTGGCGCTGGAGGCCAACCCGCTGGTCCTGCGCATCCCCAGCACCGTGGCCGCCGCGGCGGTGTGGCTGCTGCTCACCCGGGCGGTGCTGCCGGTGCTGCTCCCGCGGCACGCGCACCTGCTGGTCGTGCGGGCGCTGACCGCGCTGGCCCTGCTGGCCTGGTGGCTGCCGTTCAACCTCGGCGTGCGCCCCGAACCGTTCGTGGCCCTGGGCAGCACCGCCGTGCTCGCCTGCGTGCTGCGCGCCACCGGCCGCCCGGACGGCAGCGGCCTCGGCCTGCTCGGGCTCGGCGCGCTGGCGGCCGGGCTGACCGTGGCGGTCAACCCCGTCGGCATCGTGGCACTGGCCCCGGTCGTGCTGCTCGCGCCCCGGATCTGGCGCACGGTGCGCGGAACGGGGGAGACGTCGTGGCTGGTCCCGGCGGCCGTGCTCGCGCTGCTGGGCGCCGTCGCCGCCGTCGGTGTGGTGGCCATGTTCGCCGACCAGTCCTGGTTCGGCGCCACCCGCGCGACCGAGCTGCACCGGTTCTACGGCCCGGACGTGTCCTGGTTCGAGGAGATCCAGCGCTACGAGCGGCTGCTGGGCTTCACCGAGCAGGGCGGGCTGGCCCGCAGGCTGCCGGTGCTGCTCACGATCGTCGCGGGCGGATGCGCGGCGCTGCTGCTGGCCCGAGGTGCTCGCGGCCTGCCGGGCATGCCGAACAGCTACGTACCGATCGGGGCGGTGGCCGTCGGATTCGCGCTGCTGTGGCTGACCCCGTCGAAGTGGACGCACTACTTCGGCTCGCTGGCCGGGTTCGGCGCCGCGGGACTCGTGACCGCACTCGTGCTCATCGCCGTCGCGGCGCGCGAGTGGTCCGCCCAGCGAGCCGCGCGGCTCATCGGCGCCTGCGGCGCGGGTGCCGTGATCGTGGCCGCCGCGCTGGTGTTCTCCGGCCGCAACAGCTGGTTCCTGTTCTCGCACTACGGCGTTCCGCGAGACGAGCACCCGTTCACCCCGCTGAACAGCCCACTGCTGTGGCTGGCCGTGGCGGCGGTGGCCCTGGCCGCAGGGTGGTGGCGGCGCCGGAACCCGGGTGCCGCGCTGGTGCAGCTGCCCGCGGTGCTGACCGTCGTGGCGGTGTTGACCGGGGTCCTGGTCGTGCTGATCTCGTTCGCCGTGGCCCCGATCCGGCAGTCCGGCGGCTATTCGGTCGGCGGGCAGCACATCGACCACCTGTCCGGCGGCGGGTGCGGCATCCTCGACGACGTGCTGCTGACCCGTGAGGTCCCCGGCGGCGTGCTGGCACCGGAGCGCGGCACGGACGACATGACCGGATTCACCGCGCAGGGCGGCTACCCGGACGGATCCCCGCCACCGGCCGAACCGGGCAGCGGACCGGCGAGCCACCTGTGGGGCAGCGCGGGCGGTGGTGCGTTGTCGACGGGCGAGCTGACCTCGGCCTGGTTCGGCTTGCCGCGCGTGGCCGACGGGCAGGAGCTCGTGGTCAACGCCGCCGGGCGCACCGGCGACGGCAACCGGCTGGTGCTCCAGTTCGGGAAGCGCGCTGCGGGCGGGACGGTCGAACAGCTCGGCGACCGGGTGCTCGACGACACCGCGCGCAGCCGCGCCGAGCGGACCACCTACCCGTCCGAGCGCGTGGTGGAGGACGTGCCCCAGGACGATCCGGAATGGCGCCCACTGCGGGTACCGGCCGAGGACATCCCGTCCGGGGCCGACACCGTGCGGGTGCGCGCCGTGGACGGCACCGCCGATCCCGGCGGATGGTTGGCGGTCACCGGCCCGCGGCTGCGGCAGACCGAACCGCTGCTGCCCGCCGTCACCGCCGGGGAATCCACCTACGTGGACTGGTCGATGGTCTGGGCCGCCCCGTGCGTGCGGAACGGGCCCCGCGTGGCCGGCGGCCTGGCCGAAGCACCCACCGCGCTGGTCAACCCGCCCGCCGACCTCGGATTCGACGGCCGCGCGGCCTACCTGCGCGAGGTCGGCGGGAGCTTCGCCGGGGTGGACGAACTCGGGCAGAGCCAAGAGGTGCCCACCCGACTGCGCGGGAGCGAACAACGCCCCGAGTACGCAGACTGGGGACGGTTCGTGCAGGTCAGCTACCCGGTCGACCGCGACGCCTACGACACCCGCACCGGGCAGCGCTGGCAGTGGGGCTGGCAGGGTCCGCCCGCGGTCCTCGGGTACGGGACGGAACAGCGCTGATCCCACCCGTCCGCGGGAGGCGCGGTTCCGAACCACGCATAAGGACCGGTGCGCCGCGCCGGTCGGTGCGAGCAGAGAGGAACCGCCATGCACAACGCCCTGCCACCGAGCGGGCCCGCCTCCGGTGACCGCCGCGGAGCACGGCCATGCCGCACCCGGTGACCGTCGTGCTGCCGTGCCTCGATGAGGCCGAGGCGCTCCCGGCCGTGCTCGCCGCGATCGCCGCGCAGCCGGGCCTGCGCCCGCTCGTGGTGGACAACGGTTCGACCGACGGCACGCCCGAGGTGGCCGAGCAGGCCGGGGCCACCGTGGTGCGCGAACCGCGCCCGGGCTACGGGGCGGCCGTGCACACCGGACTGGAGCAGGCGGACGGCGACATCGTCTGCGTGGTCGACGCCGACGGCTCCATCGCCGCCGCCGACCTGCCCGCACTGGTCGAACCGGTCCGCGACGGCAGGGCAGAACTGGCGGTCGGGCGGCGGGTGCCCACGGACCGCACGGCCTTCCCGTGGCATGCCCGGGCGGGCAACGTGGTGCTGGCCTGGCGGTTGCGCCGGCTCGGCGTCCCGGTGCACGACCTCGGGCCCGTCCGCGTCGCCCGCCGGGCCGATCTGCTCGCGCTCGGTATCACCGACCGCGCCTTCGGGTACCCGTTGGAACTGCTGCTGCGCGCCGGGCGCGCGGGCTGGCGCATCGAAGAGATCCCGATGGACTACCGCCCGCGCACCGCGGGCCGGTCCAAGGTCACCGGTTCGGTGCGCGGCACGATGCGGGCAGTGCGCGACATGTGGGGAGTGCTGCGATGACCTTCCCCGCAATGCTCGTGGTGGCCAAAGCCCCGGAACCCGGCCGCGCCAAGACCCGGCTCGCTCCGGCCGTCGGCGACGCCGCCGCCGCCGAGATCGCCGCCGCCAGCCTGTTGGACACCCTGCAGGCGCTGGGCCGAGTCCCCGGGCCGCCGACGTTCGTGGCCTGGACCGGAGACACCGCGAACGCGGTGCACGCAGCAGAGATCTCCGCGGCGCTGGCCCGCACCGCCGTGCTCACGCAGCGCGGCGGCGGGCTGGGGGAGCGGCTCGCCGATGCGCACACCAGGGTCGGCGCGGCCACCGGCGGGCCGGTGTTCCAGATCGGCATGGACACCCCGCAACTCGCCCCCGACCTCGTGACCGAGTGCGCAGGCGGTCTGCGCGAACCCGGCGGCCCGGACGCGGTGCTGGGCCCGGCCGCGGACGGTGGCTGGTGGGCGCTGGGGTTGCGCGATCCGCGCGCCGCCGCGGTGCTGCGCGAGGTCCCCATGTCCCGCGAGGACACCGGGCAACGCACCGAAAAGGCACTGCGCGAAGCCGGACTCCGGGTGCGCACCCTGCCCATGATGTCCGATGTGGACACCGTGGACGACGCGGTGCGAGTCGCCGCCGGGGTCCCGGGATCACGTTTCGCCACCGCGGTCGACGCCTGCACGGAAGAACCCGCATGACCGGCGGAACCTTCGACCACGTGCTGCTGACCGGAAGCGGCGTCCTGGAGTTCGAGGACGGGCACCTCGCCGAACTCGCGGTACGCAAGTGGCGGCGCGCCCCGGACGCGGTGGACGGCGACCTGCTCGATCGCTGCCGCGGCGCCACGCTCGACGTCGGGTGCGGCCCCGGCCGGCTCACCTCCGGCCTCGCCCACCGCGGGGTGCGGGTGCTGGGCATCGACACCTCGGCCACCGCGGTGCGGCTGACCCGGCAACGCGGTGGTTCGGCGGTGCGCGCGGATGTGTTCGCACCGGTGCCCGACGAAGGGCGTTGGCAGCACGTGCTGCTGATCGACGGCAACATCGGCATCGGTGGCGACCCGCAGCGACTGCTCACCCGGGTGCACGACCTGCTCGGTCCCGGTGGCTCGGCACTGGTCGAAGCGGCGCCCCCGGGAACCGGGCTGCGGTGCGGCCGGGCGCACCTGCAGGCCGGACCGTGGTTCCCGTGGGCCGAAGCCGATCCGCGCACCATCGTCGAGCTCGGCGAGTCCGCGCGGCTGGGCGCGTTGCGCACCGCGCACCGATCCGGACGTTGGTTCGTCGAAATGGTGCGCAGCGAGGACGTTCCGGACGGAGGTGGTTGCTGACCCGGCCGGTCAGCGCAGCTGCGCGGCGCCGAACTCCGCCATGCCCGCGGCGAAATCGCGCCGCGCGCGGAAACCCAGCTCTTCGGCCGCTCGGGCGGGGTCGGCGACGATGTGCCGCACGTCGCCGAGCCGGTAGTCGCCGGTCACCACCGGTTCCGGTCCGTCCGCCGCCGCGGACAGCGCGCGGGCCATGTCCAGGATCGTGCGCGGCTGGCCCGAGCACACGTTGTACGCCCGGAAACCGGGCGGACCGTCCCGCAGCGCGGCGAGGTTGGCGCGAGCCACGTCCGCGACGTGCACGAAATCGCGGCGTTGCCCGCCGTCCTCGAACACAGTGGGCGCCCTGCCCGCGGCCAGCGCCGAGCGGAACAGCGAGGCGACCCCGGCGTACGGGGTGTCCCGCGGCATCCGCGGTCCGTACACGTTGTGGTAGCGCAGCACTGCCGCGCTGCCACCCGTATGCCGGGACCACGTCGCCGCCAGATGCTCCTGGGTGAGCTTCGTGGCGGCGTAGGTGTTGCGCGGATCCACCGAGGCGTCCTCGGGAACCAGACCCGGTTCGAGCAGCGCAGCGCATTCCGGGCACCGCGGTTCGAACACGCCGGCTTCCAGATCGCCCGCGGCCCGGGGACCGGGACGCACCGGTCCGTGCCCGGTACAGCGGTAGCGACCTTCGCCGTAGACGACCATCGAACCGGCCAGCACCAGCCGAGGCACCGACCGTTCGGCCATCGCGGTCAGCAGCCGGGCCGTGCCCAGATCGTTGTGCTGCACGTACGCGGACATGTCCGCGACACCGGTCTCCAGGCCGACCATCGCGGCCTGATGGCACACAGCGTCCACATCGGACAGTGCGTCGCGCAGGGACTCGGTGTCGGCCAGGTCCGCGCGCACCAACTCGTGATGGGACACATAGGACGGAACTAACCCGCCCTGGTGCGCCGCGGGCAGCAGCGCATCCAGCAGGCGCACCTCGTGCCCCTGAGCGACCAGCAGGTCGGCGACGTGCGAGCCGATGAAGCCCGCACCTCCGGTGATCAGAACCCGCACATTTCCTCCCGTATTCACGGCATTGTCGACGATATGGCCCTCACCTGCCCGGCCCGGCGGTGCGCCGCCCGACCAGGTGCACCAGCACCCGCAGCACGTAGCACAGCGCGCTGAGCACGGCGAACGCGGCGCTGAGCCACAACCACCGGGCGAAGTACGGACCCTGGTCCATCCCCGTGGCGGCCAGGTGCGTCTCGGTGCCCTGCTGCGCGATACCCGGCAGGAACATGAGCAGCAGCAACCCGGAAGCCAGCAACGGCACGCGGAGATGGTTGACCACCCGAACCCGGGGACGGGGAAGCGAGGTCAGGAACCGGTCCAGCGACGAAACCGCGGGCAGCAGCACGAGATCGTGCACGAGCACGCACGCCCCGAACCACAGCAGCACCAGCCCGGACAGCGGTTCCGGCCACACCCGGCCCACGACCAGCGCGGTCAGCGCCAGGCAGCCGAGCACCAGCACCGCGTGCCACCACGCGGCCCCGTAAGCGCGCCGGAACGCCGCGAGCACGGTTCATCCCTCCTCGAACTCGATCGCCGACACCCACTTCGTGTTGTGCACCCCGGGCAGCGCGGGAACGATGATCCGCGCGGGAAAACCGTGATCCAGCGACAGGTCCGCACCGTTCACCCGCAGCGCCAGCAGCGCATCCGGATCCAGCACCTGGTTGGCCTGCAAGCTCGCCTGCGCGAACGCCCCGTCGCGTTCCAACGACACCACGTGCGCCGCGGACGGTTCCGGGACACCCGCCAGCACCGCCAACCGCCGCAGCTGCACCCCGGACCAGTTCTGCGTCGTCGACCAACCCTCCACGCAGGCGATCGGCAACCGCGCCGCGTGCTGCGGCAGAGCACGCAGATCCGCCAGCGCCAGCACCACGCCGCGCGCCCCGCGCAGCTCCAGCCGCCAGCCGGGATCACCGGCCACCTCCTCGACGCCCGCCGCGGACGCGGTGCGGTTGACCGGAAAACCGTTCGGACCCGGACCGGGTTCGCGACCGCGCGGCAGCAGCAGCGACGTACCGCGCAGCCCACCGCCCAGGGTCTGCCCGGCGGTCAACCCGGCCACCAGCACCGCACCGCCCCCGGTCAACGCCAGCGCCCCCCGCCGGGACAGGGTGGGTTCCGCGGGCTCGGCCGCCACCAGCTGCCCCGCCGACTCCTCCGGCCGCGTGTCCGCCCGCGAGGTCCGCAACTCCCGGCGCAACGACCGGGACCGCAACGCGCGCACCGCCCGCGGCAGCTTCAGCACCACGTGCAGCGCGAACGACCCGACGAACACCCACGCGCCGTAGTAGTGCCCGGTGTAGAAGCTGAACCCGAACACGTAGTCGTACTGGATGTTGAGCACGCCGGTGACGATCTGGAACAGCACGCTGCCCACCAGCAGCAGGATCGCGACCCGTTCCAGCACCCCGGCCACCGAGCGGACCGGCGGCCACGCGAGCAGTTTCGGCGCCACCGACCACAGCTTGGCCAACACCACCGGCACCAGCACCAGTCCGAGCCCGACGTGCACGCCCTGCGTCAACCGGTACAACCAGCTCGGCCGGGTCGGCCAGTCGAACCGCGGCAACCGCAACCAACCCACCTCGGCCGGCATCGCCTGCCCGAACTGCGGCGAGTAGGCCGCGTAGGACAGCAGACCGGTGATGGCCACCAGCGGCAGACCGACCAGCAGGACGATGCCGAACACCGAGGTCAGCCAGGGTCCGCGCAGCGGGCTGCGCCACAGCCTGCTGCGCCCCGTTCCCGGCGGGCGGTGCCGGGCCAGCGCTCGCCAGAAGCGCGCGGGAAAGCCCGTCTCCCCGTCGTCATCGGTCGCCGACACGGTCCTCCTGCGTTTCCTCCGGGTTCGAGGTGTTCTGCCCGCCGTTCGGAGCCGAGCGCCGCGCGGACTGCCCCTCGGCGGGCGGCTCATCCGCACAAATTAGGTCGCGGATCGCGACCGGCGGCGCACGAACACGCCCGACCGCGCACCGATCACTCCGCGGGAAGCCCCAGCCGGGAACAGCCCGGCTCCGAATCACCGGCATGCGAAGACATCCCGGACGACGCGCGCTCAGCGGTGTGCTCGCAGCGGCGGTCGCCCTCGCGGCCGGACACCTGCTCGCCGCGACCACCGCCCCGAACGCGTCCCCGTTCCTGGCCGTGGGCAGCTCCGCCATCGACCTGGCACCTCGACCGCTCAAGGAATTCGCCGTCCGCCAGTTCGGTGAGCAGGACAAGACCGTGCTGCTCGCCGGGATGGCGGTGACCGTGCTGGTGCTGGCCGCCGCGGCCGGACTGCTGTCCCGCCGCGGCCCGCTACCGGGCGTCGTGCTCATCACCGGTTTCGGCCTGCTCGGTTCGGTGGCGGCCGCGACACGTCCGGACCTCGGACCGCTCGGCGTGCTCCCGTCGCTGCTGGCCACCGGGATCGGCGTCCTGGCGTTCACCGTGCTGGTCCGCGGGCAGCGCCGGGACTGCGGCGACCGCGGGCGGCGCGACTTCCTGCTCTCGGCCGGTGCGCTCGGAGCCGGTGCCGTCGTGCTGGGCACAGCGGGCACCCTCGCCTCCAGTACCGGCACGGCCGCGCGGACCGCGGATCGGGCGCTGCGCGAACGCATCCCGCCGCTGACCCCGGCCCGTTCGGGAACGGACTTCGCCCGGCTGGGCACACCGCGCTTCCACACCCGCAACGCGGACTTCTACCGCGTCGACACCGCGCTGACCGTGCCGCGCCTCGATGCGGGCTCGTGGCGGCTGCGCGTGCACGGCATGGTCGAGCGGGAACGGGACATCGACCTGGCCGACCTGCTGCGGCGTCCGCGAGAAACCGTGCCCATCACGATGACCTGCGTGTCCAACGAGGTCGGCGGCCCGTACGTGTCCACGGCGGAGTTCACCGGGGTGCCGATCGCCGACGTGCTCGCCGAAGCCGGCGTGCTGCCCGGTGCCGAGCAGCTGTTCAGCACCAGCAGCGACGGCTACACCGCGGGGACACCACTGGACGCGGTCACCGACCCGGCCCGGCCGGCCCTGCTGGCCTACGGGATGAACGGGGAACCGCTGCCCGCCGAGCACGGCTACCCCGTGCGGATGGTGACCTCCGGCCTCTACGGCTACCTCTCGGCCACCAAGTGGCTCGTGGACCTGAAGCTCACGACGTTCGACGAGGTCACCTACTGGGAAGAGCGGGGCTGGGCCGAGCACGCACCGATCAAGACCCAGTCGCGCATCGACCGCCCGCGCCCGTTCGACGCCCTGGCCGCAGGACGCACCACGGTCGCCGGCGTGGCCTGGGCCCAACCGCACGGAATCCGGCAGGTCGAGGTCTCCGTCGACGACGGCCCTTGGCGCAGCGCCGACCTGTCCGCGGAGGTCAGCGGACACACCTGGCGCATGTGGCGGATCGAGGTCGACCTGCCGCCCGGCGGCCACGAGATCCGCAGCCGAGCCACGGACCGGACCGGGCGCACGCAGACCAGGTGGCGGCAGGGAACCGTTCCGG
This sequence comes from Saccharopolyspora montiporae, assembly GCF_015209505.1. Classification (GTDB taxonomy): domain Bacteria; phylum Actinomycetota; class Actinomycetes; order Mycobacteriales; family Pseudonocardiaceae; genus Saccharopolyspora; species Saccharopolyspora montiporae. The sequence goes on along the minus strand of NZ_JADEYC010000008.1, from coordinate 7,456 downwards.
ACGGGGCCACCGGGCATCACTCGGTGTTCTGCACCGCCCGGAACTGAAAAATCCCGCGAATCGGGCCAATCCGAACGATCAGTCGAACCGAATACTCCACGGGTCCCGACCGAGGGCCCGGAACGGGAAGGTTCTCCATGCTTTCAACACGTTCGACCGTGATCACCGGTGCATTGGCCGCCGCCGCGCTGACCCTGTCCGCCTGCGGCAGCCCAGGCGCCGACGAACCCGAGACCGGGCAGGCGGCCCCGCCACCGCCCGCTGACGCCCCGGAACAGGGCGGTGACGGGAATTCCGGCGACGGCGCCGGCACTCAGCAGGGGCAGACCACCGCCGACGACGTGTTCGGACCCGGCTGCGCCGACGTCCCGTCCGACCCCGCCGACCCGGGATCGGTGCAGGGCATGCTCGACGACCCGGTCGGCACCGCGGCAGGCAACAACCCGCTGCTGACCAAGCTGACGGCGGCCGTCGAGTCCGCCGGTCTGCAGGACACGCTCAACGACACCGGCGCCGGCTACACCGTGTTCGCCCCCGCGGACCCGGCCTTCGACGCGATCCCGCCGGAGCAGCTCGACGCCCTGCTCACCGACCCCGCCCAGAAGCAGATGCTCACCGACGTGCTCACCTACCACGTCGTCGGTGAGCGGATGACCGCCGACGATCTGGCCGCGGCCGGAACCGTCGACACCCAGCAGGGCCAGCAGCTGCAGGTCGCCGGCTCCGGGGAAGAGATGACCGTGAACGGTGCCCGGGTGCTGTGCGGCAACGTTCCCACGGCCAACGCCACGGTCTTCGTCATCGACGAGGTGCTGATGCCCGAGCAGTGATGACCCGGCCCGGATCAGCCGCCGACCGCGAGGTTCCGCTGCGTCCCTCGCGGTCGTGCGGGTGTCGGGACCGCCCGCCGGTTAGGTGTTCCGCACCCCCGCCCAGGTGGCCAGGTGTGCGACGGGATCGGCTCGGCGGCGGGCGCGCGCCAGCGTACGGATGGTTTCGTGGACCATCGGGTGGTATTTCGCCTGCTGTGGCGCGGTTTCCTTGGCCCGGTACAGGCTGCGGGTCGCCTTGTCGTGGTCGCCGTGCAGCAGGAAGCCGCGCGCGACGTCGATCCAGTGGTGGCCTGCGCGTTCGCGCTGGGTGTGCGGCGGGATGTCGAACCGTTCGGCGCGCTTGACCGCCTCAGTGCCGTCCATCGCCTCGACCGCCAGACCGACCGACCAGATGTTGACGTTGGTCGGTCCGAAGCACAGCCGGTAGTCATCGCGGTCGCGGCCCAGGCGCTGGGCCGCTTGGCCGTCGGCCAAAGCAGGTCGGCAACCCCGGTGTTGCGCGCCCGCGCGACCAGGGAGGTGTGGACAGTCGACAGCACCTTTACCGCGCCCGCGCAAGAAAGTCGGGTAGATCTATAGTGAACGTTTTCCACTTGGCTGGGTCGGGTTGCGGTGCTGGTGAGGCTGGTCGGGGGAAGTGACGAAGCTCCTGGTAGGAGGAGTGATTGTCTCGATCAACTCTGTCCCGACCAGGAGCTTCGAGGTGCTTTCTTACCCGTCGTCGATGTCGGTGTTCACTCGCTCGCTGAACGTACGGGCCGAGGCCTTACGGCACGAGCGGCACGCACGCCGAACCCGCTGGCGTCGCCTCGATGCCGGGCAACAGGCGTTGTTGGTGCTGGCCTGCCTGCGCAAAGGTGAGACCTACGCGGATCTCGCGAGCGGGTTCGGGATCGGATGAGCGACGGTGTTTCGCTCTCTCCGCGAAGCTCTCGACGTGCTCGCCGCGATGGCCACACCCCTGGACATGGTGATCGAGATAGCCCGCCGGAAGGCGTTCGTGATCATCGACGGGACACGGCCTGCTCGCTGCGCTGAAGCTGCTGGGGTGCGAGTGATCGCCGAGAGCGCCTACCGCGGCGCGGGTGCGAATGTCGAAGTCCCGCACCGTCGCCCACCGCGCGGTCCGGAGAGCGGCCAGCGTCGTCGGCGACTGTCAGCCAACGAAAAGGGCCGTCAACACAGCGCACGCTCGGATGCGCGGTCCCGGTGAGCGCGCGAACGCCCAGCTCACCGCAAAGTCCGCTCCAGCCCCCGGCAGACGACCCGCCTCGTCGACGCCGTCCGCACCCCTCATCCACGCATGCTGAACCCAAGTAGAAAACGTTCAGTTTCTCAGGAAGAAACAGCCTATATGGCTTGGTCAAACACGACACCAAGAGCCAATTAATGACTATTCCGGAGCGCTTTCCTTTCCCGGGAAACACAGATCGCAACCCATGTTGATTGGACTAGCGTGGCGGCAGCCAATGTCAAAATCGACCAAAAAGCGAGAGGGATTCCACCCAAATAATCCTGGAAGATTGCCAGAATTAGAAACGATACGACCACGAAAATTAGCGTTTCTGCCGCATGAACGAAATTCTGTCGAGGCATGAAGGATTCTGCTTGGTCGGCAGTCCACAGTATCAGCATCCGGGTAAATGAAAAGTACTGAGCCCAAGATGAAGACGCAAAGACAATTAGTGAGGCAGAGAGCGCAAAAAAGACCTGTCGAGCTAAGTGTGCACTCTCACTATGGCTTGACTGTACGGACATCGCCGCAATGAAGCAGGCCAACGCGATCACCGAAGGGGCGACGCCGTACCTCAGGGCTCTCTGACGGCTGTGTGCTACCAGCAGCGATGGGGAGGCTCTCCGGTTATCTCGACTCAAGCTAACCCCAAAAACGGACTACGAAACCTAAATATACTATACCACATGATGGAACCTGAAGAATGTTAGCTTGTTCTTTAACCTGTGGTGTCGCTGTGGTGACCCCCGGTTGATCATGAAAGCAGCCCACAGGCGATCATCGCTCTTGCAACAGAAGGAAGACCGATCCAAGGGCTGCGATGACCAGTGAGGTTTTCCGCGCAACTTCTTGTGACACCATGCTAGCCTGTCGCAATAGTCAATTTTCCGAAGTGCGATCACGGATGGAATATGGATCTTGACGATGCCCGCCCCCCGGAAGCACCTGATTCGGTTACCGGGCTTCCGTGGCCGCCTCGCGCACCGGGTCGGAGCCTGCGCGAGCGGGGAGGGTCCGTAGCCCACATCGCCGCCGATGCCCGCGCTGAAAGCGAAGCGAATCGGACCGCGCTACCTCCGAGTTGCATGGGGCCGGTGCTCGTCGCAGCACGCCCCTCCATGTTTCGGGTGATCCGCCGCGGTGTCACCGGGGGTGCCATCGTGGCGGTGGTCCTCCTCAGCTTAGCGGCACTTCTGGAGGGACCGAATGCCACATCCGTCATGGCCCGGTACCCCGTTTTTTGGGTGGCCGTCACCCTCGCTGCATCGCTGATGATGTACGCCGGGAGGGAACGCAGATGCCGCGCAGGAGCGGGCTGGCTGCAAACCCGCGACGGATCATGGGTCGCGACGTACGAGCTGCGGCATATCAACCTCTTCGCGAACCAGGGCGACCCGTTCATCGTATTCATTGATTCATCGGGCCGCGAGGTGGGAATGCGGACTTTGGACCTGATGGCGAACCAGGCGCTCTGGGATCTGGTGTACAACGGCCTGCTGCACTCCATCGCCGCCAACGGGTGCCAGCGGAACAGAACCGCGAGAAGAATGCGGGGACTCACCGACCGGGCACTGGAGAAGCGTATGGCCTGAGCGGTCTGCGAAGCGCTAGAACTTCGGGTCTGTGCTGACCATCGTTGGTCTGCGACTGTGCTCACCGATGCGTGAAGCTGCTGCGGTTGCAATCTCGCGAACGTTCACAGCAGGCCGCGTGCGCTCGGTGCAATTGATCGAACCAAGCCGCCAAATACCGTCTTCCGAATCAGATGCCGTGAACGTTATTCGCAAGTGTCGCCGGCGGTGACGATTCGGATGACGTTGGAGAGTTTGACAAGTCGCTGGTAGGGATTTGATGACATCGACAAAGCTCCTGAAAGGGCGGTCGCTCGCTGTTGGCTGCGCAATTATCGTCGCCGCCTTTCTCCTTGGATTGATATTCGCTCCACCTACGCTGGCTCTCCAGTATGCATGGGTTGGCCTGGCCGGATCGCTCGCCGCCATCGTCTCGATGGAAAGGCTCTACCAACGTCCAGTGCTCTGCTTCATCGTCTCGTTCGTCATTCTTTTCGTGACGCGAACAGGAATTGAATTGATGTCCTCAGGAAGCCGCTACTTCACCGCAGCGGCCTCATGGTCGTTCCTGATTTCAGGTATTTGCAGCCTGGTGCTGTTGGGTGCATGGGCCTTGATGAAGAGGGGGTCGTCGCAAGGAAATCCGTGAGTGAGCACGGGAGCAAATTCGGTTCCGACTAGCTCTCGGTTCGGTGTCCTCAGTCGGTGGAAGAATCCGCGAGTAGTTCGGTGAGGCGATCTCGACGAGGTAGTAGCGGGCGCTGAGATCGGTGGCATGGATGCGGTGCGATGAGGCGGAGAGCCCCTGGTAGGACTGGTCTCACCACAAGATCAAGTCCCCATGACCAAAGGCTCTCCATGATTGCTCATCCTGCCATCCGCGATGTGTCTCGCGAGCTCGCCGGTCAGGTGGCGTGGCTGCGGGCCGAACGTCGTCGTCGGGGCACCCGCGCGGGAACGCGTGCGCTGACCTCTTTTTTCAGGCCGTGCTGGGGCTACGCTTGTTTCGCGACCGCGCCGACCCGCAACGATTGGGTCGGGATCACCGGATCTCACGGGCCACGGCGTACCGCTCTCTCGACGGGGTGATCGACGTGCTCGCCGACCAGGCCCCGGACCTGCATCAGGCTTTGCAGTAAGCCCACAAGGACGATGAGGCTGCAGGCCAAGGCCAGGAAACCGTGGCGGATGTCGGTGCGGTGCTCCCAGCGCTCGGCGAGGCGTCGGAACTGGTGCAGCAGAGCGAGAGTCTTCCGGCAGCGGTTTCGGGCCCGTTCGGCTCGCCGGTCGTACCGGGAGCAACGGCTCGATCCGGGCCCACAGCTCGTCGGAGACGATCCACGGTGCAGCCAGCACCCGAGTCATCTCAAGCCGAGATCACCAACGTGTCGAGAGCTCCAAGCCCGCCCGCCGACCCGCCGTGCCTGATCCGCATCGTTGCGCAGCGTGGTGGTGCGCACGTGTGCCGTGGCTCCCATCCGGCTGGTCCTCCGCGGTCGGTGACGGGCACGCTGCCGCGAGCAATCGGACGCCTGCTCGGTGAATCCGCCCCGCGCCGGGACCCGGTTGCCGTACCGTGCCGGCGATGCCGCAGGAGACCGTGACGATGTCCGAACCGCCCGGGGCAAGTCCGGCGCTCGTGCTGGACGGGCTGACCAAGTCCTTCCGCGACACGCGTGCCGTCGACGACGCCCACCTGACCGTTCCGCCCGGCTCGTTCTTCGGCCTGGTCGGCCCGAACGGCGCCGGCAAGACCACCGCGCTGTCCATGGCGGTCGGTCTGCTGCGCCCGGACTCCGGACACGCCCGGGTGTTCGGCGCCGACGTGTGGACCGACCCGGTCGCCGCCAAACAGGCGCTGGGCGTGCTGCCGGACGGGTTGTCCCTGCCGGAGCGGCTCACCGGGCGCGAACTGCTCACCTACCTCGGTCGGCTACGCGGTCTGGACGCGGCAACGATCGACCAGCGCAGCGCGGAACTGCTGACCGTGCTCGACCTGGACGACGCAGGCCGCACCCTGGTCGTGGACTACTCGGCGGGCATGCGCAAGAAGATCGGGCTGGCCGCGGCCCTGTTGCACGCGCCGAGCCTGCTCGTGCTGGACGAACCGTTCGAGGCCGTCGACCCCGTCTCGGCCACCACCATCCGCACCATCCTGCAGCGGTTCGCCGCGGGCGGCGGTGCGGTCGTGCTCTCCAGCCACGTGATGACCGTCGTCGAGCAGCTCTGCGACCACGTCGGGGTCATGTCCGCGGGCCGCGTGGTCGCGCAGGGCACGTTGGACGACGTCCGCGGGCAGACCACGCTGGACGACGCGTTCGTGCGCCTGGTCGGCGCGCGAACCGGGGGATCGGAGGGCCTGTCGTGGCTGGCGTCTTCGTCCGACTGAAGCTGACCGTCCTGCGCAACTCGCTGCGCGGTCGGCAGGTCGTCCTGCTGGTCCTCGGCGCGGTCTACGGGCTGCTCGGCGCGTTGGGCACCGCGGTGCTGCCGCTGCTGCCCGCCGACCCGGACGCCGGGGCCGACCTGCTGGCCGTGCTGGTCGCGATCTGGGCGCTGGGCTGGATCGCCGGTCCGGTCGTGCTCGGCGGCGGGGACGAGACGATCCGCCCGGAGAACTTCGCGCTGCTGCCGATCGCACCGGCCCGGCTGGCCGCCGGGATGGGCGCGGCCTCGCTGGTCGGGGTCGCACCGCTGGTCACCGCGCTGGCCTTCACCGGGCACGTGTGGCTCGGCCTGCAGCACGGTGTGCTCCCGGCACTGGTCGGCGCGGTCGGGCTGGTGCTGGCGCTGGTAGTGGTCGTGCTGCTGTCCCGGGTGGTGGTCGCCGCCCTGTCGGCCGTGCTGTCCTCCCGGCGCGGCCAGGACGTGGGAATCCTGCTGGCCTCGCTCGGCGCGCTGGCGTTCCTGCCGCTGCAGTTCCTCGGTCGACTGCTGGATCCGCTGCTGACCGGGGAATCCGGCGGGCTCGGCGCCGCCGGAACCACGCTGCGCGCCCTGCCCACCGGGTGGTCGGCGCTGGCGGTGCGCGGCGCGGCGGCCGGGGACCCGCTGACCGCGGTGCTGCCGTTGCTGGGACTGGCCGGGGTCGCCGCGCTGCTGGTCCTGCTGTGGGCGCGGTTGCTGCAGCGCCGGATGACCACCGCAGCGGTCAGCGCCGGTCCCTCGTCCGCGCGCGGTGGCACCGGCAAGGACGGGACGAGCGCGTCGCGCGGTCCGCTCGGTGCCGTGGTGACCCGCGAACTGCGCGCGTGGCGGCGCGATGCCAGGCGGCGTTCCGCGCTGCTGGTCGCGGTGCTGCTGGGATTGCTCATGCCGCTGATCGTCGGCGGGGCCGGCAGCACCGGGTTCGCCTACGCCGCACTGTGGGTCGCCGTGCTCGGCGTGTCCCAGCTGGCCAACCTCTACGCGATGGACGGGTCGGCGATGTGGCTGACCGCGGTCGTGCCGGGCGCCGCGCGCGCCGACGTGCGCGGCAGGCAGCTGGCCTGGCTGATCGTGATCGCGCCGGTCGTGCTGCTGGTCGCGGTGCTCGGGCCGCTGGTGACCGGCAGCACCGGGTCCGTGCCCTGGCTGACCGCGCTGGTGCCGCTGCTGCTGGGCACCGGTGCCGGCCTGGTGGTGCTGCAGTCGGTGTACCTGCCGGTGCCGCTGCCGCAGGGCCGCGGTGCCAACCCGTTCGCCAGCGGCGGATCCGGGACGGGTGGCGGTTGCCTGAAGGGGCTCAGCACCCTCGGCTTCCTGCTGCTGCTCGTGATCGCCGCGGTGCCGGTCGTCGCGCTGCTGACCGCGGGCCTGCTCGCCGAGCTGCCCGTGCT
>NZ_JADEYC010000007.1 GCF_015209505.1 Saccharopolyspora montiporae | reverse complement strand
TGCTGCTGCTCGTGATCGCCGCGGTGCCGGTCGTCGCGCTGCTGACCGCGGGCCTGCTCGCCGAGCTGCCCGTGCTGACCTGGGCGGGGACCCCGGTCGGCCTGCTCATCGGGGTCGGGCTCGGTTGGTGGTGGGGTGCGCTGGCCGAACGGCGGCTGGCCCGGCGCATGCCGGAACTGCTGGCCGAGGTCCGGGCGAGCTGATCAGTCCTCAGTGGACACCGATCAGCTCGCGATGGTGACGTGGCTGCGGATCAGCGTGGGATCCGCAGCGGCGCGCAGCAGCGCGTCGGCCAGATCAGCGCGCGGCAGGCTGCGCGCCCGGGGCAGCGGCTCGTCGATCGCGGTGCGGTAGCGCCCGGTCCCGGCACGGTCGGTCAGCCGCGGCGGGCGCAGCACCGTCCACTCCGCATCGCTGTCGGCGAGAACGTGCTCCATCCGGCGCATGTCCGCGTAGACCGCACCGAACACCCGGTGCAGCAACGGATGCACCACCAGGCGTTCCAGCGCGGTCTTGTCCTGCTCGGCGATGAGCGGCTCGGCGGTGACCGCCACGATCCGACGCACCCCGGCCTCGCGCATCGCCGCCAGCACCGCCGCCGTGCCCGCCGAATACACCCCGGCAGGCCGAGTGCGGTCCCGGCTGCCCAGCGCCGACACCACCGCATCCGCCCCGTCGACCGCCGCGCCCAGCTGCCCGGGCTCGGCCACGTCCCCGCGCACCACCCGCAGCTGCGGGTGCGTGCCATCGAGGGCGGCCGGGTCACGGGCCACCGCGGTGACCGCGTGCCCCGCCGCGAGCGCCTGCTGCAGCACCTGGCGCCCGGTAGCACCGGTCGCGCCGAACACAGCCAGTTTCACGACACCTCCCGGGACGGGTCCGAAGCTGCCGACCACGGTAGCGGCCGTGCCGCCGCGGCAGGGAGATCCCGGCTCAGCGGCGCTGCGACCCGCGCAGCAGCGGCACGGGCAACTGGCGGAGCTCCGGGCTGCGCGTCAGCAGCAGCACCAGCCATGCCGCGGCCAGCCCGCACACCGATGCGGCGGCCAGGCACGGCCAGGCCCAAGCGGGCGAATCCGGCAGCGCCCACCGCACGGCCAGCGCGCAGGCCCCAGCCGCCGCCGCGGCCGCCGCGGACCGGGCCAGCGCCGGGGCCACGTCCCGCCGCGCCCCGCCCAGCCGCGCGCGCAGGCACAGCTCACCGGCGACCCAGCCCACCACGAACGAACAGGAGTTGGCGAACACGACCCCGTGCACCACCTGGTGCGCGGGCAGCAGCACCGGCGACAGCATCGTCAGCGCCACCTTCACCGCCACGATCAGCAGCATGATCAGCGCCGGCGTGCGGGCGTCCTTGAGCGCGTAGAACACCCGCAGCTGCAGCAGCGTCACCGCATAGGGCAGCACGCCGAAAGCGCCTGCCACCAGCGCGGTTCCGACCGTCCCCGCATCGCTCGCGCCGTGCCCGACGGAGAACAGCGCGGTCGCCAGCGTCGCGCCCAGCACCACCAGCAGCGCGGTAACCGGCAGCATCACCACCGCCGACAACCGGGTCGCCAGCGACAGGTCGCGGCCCAGGCGCGGCAGGTCGCCGTCGGCCGCGGCACGGCTCATCCGCGGCAGGATCGCGGTGACCAGCGCATAACCGAGCACCCCGTAGGGCAACTGCACCAGCAGCCACACGGTGTTGTACGTGGTCAACCCACCGTGCGCGGTGGTCACGTTGATCACCGCGAGCACCCCCAGCTGGGCCAGCAGCGCATAGGCCACCGTCCAGGCCGCCAGCCCGCTGAACTCGCGGAACCGCGGATCCCAGCCCCATCGCCAGCGGAACCGGAAACCGCTGCGCAGCAACGCGGGAACCAGCGCTACGGCCTGTACCGCCACGCCCAGCGTGCTGCCCGCGCCCAGCACCAGGACGTCGGTCGCCGACAGCTGCAGCGGATCCAGGCTCAGTAGACCCGGGGCCAGGTAGAGGCCGAAGGCGGCGATGAGGATCACGTTGTTGAGCACCGGCGCCCATGCCGGCGGACCGAACACCTCCCGCGCGTTCAACGTCGCGCCGAACAGCGCCGACCAGCCGTAGAACAGGATCTGCGGCAGCAGCAGGTAGGCGAACGCCGTGGTCAGCCCGGGATCCGCGCGCCCGGTCGACTCGTCGACGAGCACCGAGGTCAGCACCGGGGCGCCCAGCACCGCCAGTACCGTGACCAGCAGCAGCGCGCAGGTCGTCATCGTGAACAGCCGCTGCGCGTAGAGCTCGCCGCCGTCCGGATCGTCCGCGCGGGCCCGCACCAGCAGCGGCACCAGCACACTGGTGAGCACCCCGCCGACCAGCAGCTCGTAGACCTGGTTGGGCATGCTGCCCGCGGCGTTGTAGGCGTCCGCGGCCACCGAGAAGCCCAGGACCCACACGATCACCACCGTCCGCAGGAACCCGGTGATCTTGCTGACCAGCGCGGCCACCGCCATCGACCCGGTCGCGCGGCGCGCCGACACCGGTGCCGCCCGCTCCTGCTGAACGTCCTGCACCCCGCCCGAACACCTCCGCTGGAACCGCGCCCGCGAGCACGGGCAGGTAGCAACATACGCCCGCCGGCCTCCGCGGTGGCCGACTTCGGACGACGGCCCGATGACCGGGGAGGGAGTGCGAACCGGGTGCCCGATGCCGCTATGTTGGGGGACGATGTTCGCCGGTCGCGGCTCCGGCGCGGCGGGCGTCCCGGGTGCCGAATCGTCGAATGCAGGAGGCCGCGGTGAGTCTGGTCCGGACGCTGTCGAAGGCGGAGGGTGCTCCGGCCGCGTTGTCCGACGCGGAGTACGTGCAGCTGCTCGGTGCCGACGGCGACGAGCTGGCGGCGCTGTGCCGCCTGGCCGATGAGGTGCGCCGCAGCGCGGTCGGCGCGGAACTCACCTACGTGGTCAACCGCAACCTGGACACCGGGCAGGTCGCCGGGCAGCACGCGCTGGTCGGTGACCTGGTGCGCGAGGCGTGGTCGCTCGGCGCGACCGAAGTGTGCATGCAGGGCCCGGTGCCGGCCGACGCCCCGGCGCAGGAGTACCTGGACCTGGTGCGCACGATCACCGCGGCCGCCCCGGTGCACCTGCACGCCTACCGCGCCGCCGAAGTCGCCGACGCCGCGCACCGGCTCGACACCACCCCGCGCGAGTTCCTACAGGAAGCGGCGGCCGCCGGTCTGGCCACCGTGCCCGGCACGGCCGCCCGCATCCTCGACGACGACGTCCGCGCCCGGCTCGCCGGTGGTCCGGACCTGCCGGTGCAGCGCTGGATCGAGCTCATCGGCACCGCGCACGAGGTCGGCCTGCGCTCCACCTCGACCATCGTCTACGGCCACGTGGAAACCCCGGAGCAGCAGGTCGCCCACCTGCGCACCCTCGCCGAAATGCAGGACCGCACCGGCGGTTTCACCGAGCTCATCGCCATGCCCATGACGCCGGAGGCGATGCCCGCGCACCTGACCGGCATCGCGCGCCCGGGACCGTCCGCGCGGGAGACGCGCGCGCTGCACGCGGTGGCCCGGCTGCTGCTGCACGGCCGCATCGACCACATCCAGGCGGCCTGGCCCAAGCTCGGCACCGAACTCAGCCGCGCCGTGCTCGCCGGTGGTGCCGACGACTTCGGCGGGCTGCTGCTCGACGGCACGCGGTGGCCGGCCGCGGGCGCGGAATCCGGGCTGCAGCTGTCCCGGGCCGAGATCGACTCCTGCGCCGAGCAGCTCGGCAGGCGGCCCCGGCAGCGGGCCACCGACTACGGCACCCCGCCGGTGACCGGGCGGCTCGGCACGGCGCGCGACGGGGCGAACGCAGCGCTGTGAGCGGCGCGGATCCGGACGGCGCGCCCGTCGAGGTCGCGATCGTCGGGGCGGGATTCGCCGGGCTGGGCACCGGGATCCAGCTCGCCCGCCGCGGCTGCCGGTCGTTCGTGATCCTCGAACGTGCCGACGACGTCGGCGGAACGTGGCGGGACAACCGGTATCCGGGCGTGTGCTGCGATGTGCCCGCGCACCTGTACTGCTTCTCGTTCCTGCCCAACCCGCACTGGTCGCAGTTCTTCGCCCCGGGCGAGGAGATCCAGGAATACCTGCGTTCCTGCGCGCGCAGCGACGGGCTCTACGAGCACATCCGGTTCGGCGCCGAGATGCACGGCGCGACCTGGCACGAAAGCACCCAGCTGTGGCGGATCGACACCGGCGCCGGGGTGTGGTGGGCGCGCACCCTCGTGATGGCGGCGGGACGCCTGTCCGAGCCCAGCTATCCCGATGTGCCCGGGATCGACGACTTCGACGGGCCGGTGCTGCACACCGCGGGCTGGCAGCCCGGTCTGGACCTCAGCGGGCGCCGGGTCGGCGTGGTGGGCACCGGTGCCTCGGCGGCCCAGCTCGTGCCCGGTCTCGCCGGTTCGACCGCCGGCCTGGTCGTCTTCCAGCGCAGCGCGCCCTACGTCGTCCCGCGCGGCAACCGCGCCTACTCGGTCGGCGAACGCGAGCACTTCGCCCGCAACCCGGCCGCGCTGCGCGACGCGCGCGAGCAGCTGTTCGCCGAGGCCGATGCGGCGATCGGCCAGCGGCACCGGGTGCGCCCGGACATCGACGCACTGCGCGCCCGCGCCCTGCAGCACCTGGCCGACAGCGTGCCGGATCCGCAGCTGCGCGCCCGGCTGACCCCGGACTACGAGATCGGCTGCAAGCGCGTGCTGCTGTCCGACGACTACTACCCGGCGCTGAACCGGCAGGACGTGGTTCTGGAACCCGGCGCCCTGGACCGGGTGGAGGGATCCGCGGCGGTGTCCGCGCACGGCCGCAGGCACGAGCTGGACGCGCTGGTGCTGGCCACCGGATTCCTGTCCACCCGGCCGCCGTTCGCGGACCGCATCGCCGGGCGCGGCGGCAGATCGCTGGCCGAGCACTGGAGCGGCGGGATGACCGCCTACGCCTCGACGACCGTGCACGGGTTCCCGAACATGTTCGTGCTGGACGGCCCGAACGCCAGTCTCGGGCACAATTCGGCGATCGAGATGATCGAGACGCAGATCGACTACGTGCTCGGGGCGCTGCAGCACCTGCGGCGCCACGGCGCGCGCACCTTGGAAGTCTCGCTGGAGGCCGAGCGCGCCTACACACGGGACATCGACCGGCGCAGCCGCTCCACGGTCTGGCTGACCGGGGGCTGCCGCAGCTGGTACGTCGACGAGCGCTCCGGTCGGCTCACCCTGCTGTGGCCGGATTCGGCGCGCGCCTTCCGCGAGCGCAACGGAACCTTCGACCCCGCGCCCTACGTCGTGCAGGAGTGACCGGCCGGCCCGGTCAGGGGTGCTCCCCGCACTCGTCACCGGGGCAGTGCCCGGTCTCGGCGGGCAGGTCCAGCATCGGGTTGCCGTCGAAGAAGCCGAACGGCCGCAGCCGGGTGGAGATCGCGGTCACCGGCATCACCGGCCAGTCCTCCGGGCGCACCACGTGGTGCGCGCTGAGCGTGCACCACAGCACGAGATCGCAGTCGTCCAGGTCGCGGTCGGCGGCGGTGTAGGCGGGAAGCCCCTCCCCGCCGCTGCTCTGCGCGACGTAGCGGCCCGCGGCGAAGTACTCGTCCGGGTCGAACGGGGTCGCCCACAGCTGGCGGGTGGCGAAACCGCCGCGCGCGGCCTGTTGCGAATCCGGTTGCCACAGCGGTGCGGTGTAGGGGCCGGGCTCGATCCGGTACGCGGTCGGTGCGCCCAGCGGGCCGGTGCGGTCCGCGCTCTGCACCAGCCAGGCGCGGCCCGCGAGCGGATCGGGTAGCCGCTGCGCCTCGGACTCGCTGCGCAACCGGCGCTGCCGGCTGCGCCAGGCGTTGCCGTGCGGGTTGTCCGGTCCCGGGGGAACGGCGACCGAGTCGACCTCGACGAGGTTGTTCCGGTCCCCGTCGACCCGCATGTCCAGCCGCAGGCTGAAGTAGTGCTCGTGGTGCGGACCGTACAGCCCCGGCGCGACGAGCGTGCCGAAATCCGGGGTTTCGCCGACGGGCAGTGCCCCGGTGGACAAGATCCCGGTCAGCTTCACCTCGAACTCGATGGACCCGTCCAGGTACAGGTGCCAGTAGAACCCGTACTCGTAGTTGCCGACGGTGGTGATGAATGAGATCACCAGCCTGCGGTTGCGGCGCACCTCGGCGCGGCCGGTGCGGAAGTCGGTGTGCTTCCAGCCGATCGAGGCGTCTTCCTCGTGCAGGCAGATCGCGTTGCCGATCGTGGTCGGCATGCCGTCCTGGTCGTTGACCACCGCGTCGAAGTAGCGGATCTCGCCGAGGCAGTCGCAGCCCAGTTCCAGCGAATTGGCCAACCAGCCGACCCCGTACTCGCCCTCGTCGAACACGTTCTTGTTGTGGTGTGTGGCGCCCGGATCCCCGTAGGGGACGTACATCTCGGCCAACGAAGCGCGGTGCAGAACCGGGCGCAGCCGCCCCCGGTCGACGTAGCCGACCTCGTGCAGCACGAGCCCTTCCCGCGGGGTGAACCCGATGCGCAACCGCCAGTTCGCCCACGCGATGGCGTGCCCCTCGACGCGGAACGACGGTCCGGCGGGCTGGTTGATCTCGATGGGGTTGAGCGGTTCGCGCTGCCCGGCGAATTCGGGGACGTTGTCCGCGGTGAACGCGAGCTCGGGGTAGTAGTTGCCGGGCCGGTCGGGCAACGGGACGGCGCCGTGATCGGTCACCTCCAGCACGCGCATCTCGTCGAGGTCGACGGTGACGATGAGCCCTTCGACCGGGTGCGCGTAGCCGTTGTCGTCCGGTCCGGCCCGCACGAACGTCAGCGGCCGGGCCAGCCGGCGCACGCCCGGATCGTCGTGCTCGCCGGTGTACCCGGCCGCCCAGGGGTCGACCATGGCCAGCTCCAGGTCCTGCACCCCGCGCTCGCGCATCGCGGCGATCCAGCGCTCGTCGCCGCGCACCACCGACTCGCAGGCCAGGAACTCCTCCTTGGTCATCGGCGCCTGCACGCCGCGCACGTCTCGCCAGCCGACCACCGCGGCCCGGCTCAGCGAGACCACGACCTCGCTGATGCAGCCGCGCGCGGGATCGCGCAGCAGCGCGTTCGCCGTGCGGTCCCACGCCGCACCGGGTGCGAAGGCGGCGAGATCGTCCTTGCCGGGTTCGGCCAGCTCGACGTAGACGAAACGGGCCGCCGGGGCGAACCGCGCGTCGCCGCGCACCAGCGCGGAAGCGGCTTCGATCTCGGCGCCGGTCAGCGGTTCCAGCGGGTGGGCGGGCAGCGGGGTGCCGGCTCGGGTGGTGGTCTCGCCCAGGGCGGTCATCGGCGTCCTCCAGAAGTCGGGATCGGTGTCCGGCGCGCGGGTGGTGCCCGGCGCGTCACCAGGGTTCGGCCAGCCCGAGCGCGACGGCCCGGGCGGTCACCTGCACGCGGTTGGCAGCTCCCAGTTTGCGCAGGATGTGCTCGACGTGCGTGCCGACGGTGCGTCGGGACAGCACCAGGTCCGCGGCGATCTGGGCGTTGGACATGCCGGCGGCGAGCAGGCGCAGCACGTCGGTCTCCCGCGGGGTCAGCGGTGCTGCGGAACGGACGCCGGCCGCAGCCGACAGCTCGGCGAACACGGCGCGCAGCTCGGCCAGGAAACCCAGCCAGGAGTCCGGGAACGTGCCCTGGCGCACGCTGATGTGCAGCGCCCCGACCTGGTGCCCGGACCCGTCGCGCAGGCACAGCGACGATCCTTCGCCGAAGCCGCTGGGGCGGAAGAACTCGGTGACGCTGACCGTGCGGGTGTAGCCGGGCAGCATCCGCCAGCACATCACCCGGTCCGGGTGCGTGCGTGCCGCGGCGTAGCCGGGGTCCCGGTGGATGAAATCGGTCAGCAGGTAGTCGGCGACCCGCGCGGAGTACCCGGATGCGGCTAGCGCCCGGTGCCCGCCGTCGGCCGGGTCGACGTAGCTGATCATCGCCGCCGCGTACGGCGCCGCCCGGTGCAGCTGCCGCAGGATGCCGTGCGCGCGCACCGACGGCGGTGCCGTCCGGGAGCAGGCCGCCGCGAGCTCGCCGACGGGGGAGCGGCGAGCGTCCATGGACCGACACCGTACGCGGCGGATCCGGTGCTGAGAACCGCTCGCGGGCAACGACATCCGTGCGCACCATCAGAAGTCGTCCCCCGGTCGGTGCTGCTGCCAGGGCTGTGCGGCCTCGAAGCAGGCCGCTGCGCGCAGCAGGGTGTCCTCCCGGTGCTGCGTGGCGCACAGCTGCAGGCCCACCGGCCGTCCGTCGGCGGTGAATCCGGCGGGCACGGTGATCGCCGGGGTGGTCAGCATGTTGAACGGATAGGTCAGCAGCCACCCCAGCAGCCGGCGCCGCAGCGATTGCCCGTCCAAGGACAGCGGCGCGAACCGGTCCAGCGGGAAGGTCGCCTCGCACAGCGTCGGGGTCACCAGCAGGTCGTACTCGGCCATGAACGCGGTGAACACGTCCCACATCCGGCCGCGGAACGCCTCGGCCCGGCCCACGTCCGTGGCGCTGACCCGGTCGCCCTCGGCGAAGAGCTCCAGCAGCTCGTCGTCGACCTGCCCGCGCAGTGAGTCCCAGTCCAGCAGGTCGCGCTCGGCGCCGTATCCGGGTACCCAGATCCCGTGCCACATGGCCTCTTCGGGGTCGCCGAGGGCGGGAGTGGCCTCTTCGACGACGGCGCCCAGCTCCGCGAAGACCTGCACCGCCTGCCGGCACACCTCGGTGACCTCGGGTGCGACCTCGGCGAAGCCCAGGTCCGGGGACCACGCCACGCGCCAGCCGCGCACATCGCCGCGCAGCGTCGCGGAGAACGAGAAGTGCGCGGGTGGTGTGGGCAGCGACAGCGGGTCGGCCGGGTGCGGTCCGCTGAGCACGTCGAGCATCAGCGCGTTGTCGGCGACGGTGCGGGTGATCGGGCCGTGGTAGGCCCACGTGGCGTAGCGCGCGGGCAGGATCGTCTGCGGGATGCGCCCGGGGGACGGTTTCAGGCCGACGACGCCGCACAGCGACGACGGGATGCGCACGGATCCCGCGCCGTCGCTGCCTTCGGCGAGTTGCCCGAGCCCGGCGGCCACCGCGGCCGCCGCGCCACCGCTGGATCCGCCCGCTGTGCAGCCGGGTTTCCACGGGTTGTGCGTCGGGCCGAACAGGTGGTTGTCGGTGCCGCCGTAGTAGCCGGCTTCCGGGGTGTTCGTCTTGCCCAGGAACAGTCCGCCCGCTCGCCGCAGCCGCTCGACGGCCACGGCGTCGTGCGCGCAGTGCTCCTCGGCCAGCGGACGCAGTCCGAACGTGAGGGGGAGTCCGGCCACGGCGGTCAGATCCTTGATCGTGAAACCGACGCCGTGCAGCGGTCCCAGCGGTTCCCGGTCGCGTTGGGCGCGTTCCAGTTCGGCGGCATCGCGCAACACCTGCTCGCGGTCGAAGCTGACCAGCGCGTTGAGCTCGGGGTCGATCCGCTCGATACGGTGCACCGCGGCTTCGGCGATGTCGATGGGGGACAGGCGGCCGGCCCGGACTTCGCGGGCCGTGTCCGCGGCGGAAAGCCAGCACAACTCGTCGGCGGTGGCGGTCGGAACCGAAGTCATAGCAACGCTCCTCGTTCGCGCCGGTGGTGATCTGCCTGCCGAGGCTAGGAAATCGACCGGTCCGCGCGGTATCGGTCAGCTGACCGATACCGCGCGGTGGGAGCAGGAGCATTCCCGGGAGTTCGGGGCAGCGCTGCCCGCATTCCGCGCCGCAGGAGCGGCACGTCGGCGGATCAACCCCCGTTCGAGGTCGGTTTCGAACGCGTTCCGCGGTGTCCGGGAATTCCAAAGAACCTTCATGTTGCTGCCTGCCGGGCGTTTCGAAGCGCGACATTGCGGACACGCTCCTACGGTGGTGCGTGCGCGTCGCATCGACGCGCATTCACCGCCCGGGTGAGCGAGAAGGCGCTCACGGTCCGGACGATCAGAGGAAAGGTGTGCTTCATCATGGCGAAGCTTTCGACCCGCCGAGTCGCCGGAGTTGCCGTCGCGGCCGGTGCCCTGCTGTTGTCGGCCCCTGCTGCGGCACTCGCGGACGGCTACAACTCCGAGGCGTCCTACGTCGGCCCGGGAGGGGTCGGTTCGCAGGAGCAGACCGCCGTGGTCGATGAGGACGGCAATGTCTTCTGGCACGCGGAAGCCAGCCACGTCGGCCCGGACGGCATCTACAGCGGTGAGCTGTCGGGCTGGGAGGAAGGTCGCTGACCCCAGCGGCGGCGACGAGGTGGCCGGAGCCCGGAAGGGTTCCGGCCACCTTCGTGCGCACGGGTCATGCGGGCAGCGGCATCTCCAGCACCGGATCGGTGGTGGGCTGCGGCGAACCGCCCGCGGGCTCATCGGTGACGCCCATGGCCTGGGTCCCGGGCGGGACGCCCGCGACCACCGGACGCATCGTGCCGTCCGCGGATTCGGTCATCACCCCTGCGGAGACGTAGCCGTAGTCGCCGATGAACCACA
The DNA here is from genome assembly GCF_015209505.1 of Saccharopolyspora montiporae. Classification (GTDB taxonomy): domain Bacteria; phylum Actinomycetota; class Actinomycetes; order Mycobacteriales; family Pseudonocardiaceae; genus Saccharopolyspora; species Saccharopolyspora montiporae. The sequence continues at coordinate 318,156 of NZ_JADEYC010000007.1, read as the reverse complement.
GCTGGTAGGCGCGGTCCGGCGGCGGGCTCTGCGCGGCCTCGCCCATGAACACCGTCTTGCCCTGCTCGGCCGAGAGTACGCTGGTCGCCGACACGTCCGGTCCGCCCGCGTTGACGATCCGGGCGTCCGGCGCCCCGAACACCTCGGCGATCTCCCCACCGCGCTGGCTGCCCTCGGCGAGCTGCCTGCGCGCGTCGTCCAGCTCGGACTGCGTGTGCAGCGCGACCGCGCCGAACGCACCGGCCAGCGCGATACCGACGACCGCGGCGGCCGCCGCCAACCGGGTGCCCCACGACCGGCGCCGCCGCGCGCGGTCGAGGTCGACGACGCCGCTGCCCGCATCGTCGGCGGGGGTCTGCGGCGGCTGCTGCCGGGTCTCCCGGATCTCGGCCAGCACCCGCTGCTTGAGCCGGTCCGGCGGCGAGGCCGCCGACGCCGCCCCGAGCCGGGCCGCCGTCTCCTGCAAGCTGCGGACTTCGGCGGTGCAGTCCGCGCACATCGCCAGGTGCCGCTCGAACTCCGCGCGTTCGTCCCCGGTGAGCGCATCGACCGCGTAGGCACCGGTCAGCGTGGGCATGTCGGTGGTCACGCGCCCACCCCCAGGCAGTCGCGCAGGCGGATCAACCCGTCGCGCAGTCTCGTCTTGACGGTGCTCAACGGCGCCTCCAGCAGCCCGGCCGCTTCCGGGTAGGTGTAGCCGCGGTAGTAGGTCAGCACCACCGACTCGCGCTGCAGCTCGGTGAGCGTGGACAGGCAGCGGCGCACCTGGCGCTGCTCCCAGCGAGTGGCCACCGCATCGCTGACCTCGTCGAACGGGCGCCGGTAGTCCTCGGCGCCCACGCGCGACTCGCGCTCGCGGGTCGCCTGCGCGGACCGCACCCGGTCCACGGCGCGGCGGTGCGCCAGGGTCAGGACCCAGGTCATGCCGCCCGCGCGGTCGGACCGGTAGCGGGTGGCCGTGCGCCAGACCTCCACCAGCACTTCCTGCGCCACCTCCTCGGACTGCGCCGCGTCACGCAGGATCCGCTGCACCAGGCCGAAAACCGGGCCGCTGACCAGGTCGTAGAGCTGCTCGAACGCCCGCTCGTCCCCCTTGGCGACCTCGGTCAGCAGTTGTTCGGCCGCGGGATCGTCCTCCTGCTGCTGCCGGTGCGCGGTGAACCGCGGTTCCCGCTGCGGACCGGTCGGTTCGTCCATCTGCTCCTCCTCGTCGGTCCGGTCGGATCAGCTGCCGTGCGGCTCGCCGAAGACGAGCTGGTGGACGTCCAAGTAGCCCGCGCGGAATCCGGCTTCGCTGTAGGCGAGGTAGAACTCCCACATGCGGCGGAAGTTCGTGCTGAACCCGAGCGCGGCGACATCGTCCCACCGTTCGAGGAACCGGGTGCGCCACCGGTGCAGCGTCTCAGCGTAGCTGGCCCCGAACGATTCCCGTTCCCGGACGCGCAGCCGGGTCAGTTGCGCCACGTGCTGCTCGATCGCCTCGACCGAGGGGATCTCCCCGCCCGGGAAGACGTACTTGTGGATCCAGGTGTAGGTGCCGCGGGTGGCCAGCACGCGCCGGTGCGGCATGGTGATCGCCTGCAGCGCGACTCTGCCGCCCGGCGCCACGAGCGCGTCCAGGGCCCGGAAGTAGTCCGGCCAGTACTCCGCGCCGACCGCCTCGATCATCTCCACGCTGACCACCGCGTCGTAGCGGCCCCGCTCGTCGCGGTAGTCGCGCAGGTGCACCGCGACCCGCTCCTGCAGACCCGCCGCGCGGATCCGCCGCTCGGTCAGCGCCTTCTGCTCGTGCGAGAGCGTCAGCGTGGTCACCTGCGCGCCCCGCGCGGCCGCGCGCAGCGCCAACTCGCCCCACCCGGTCCCGATCTCCAGCAGCCGGGTCCCGGTGCGCACCCCGGCCGCGTCCAGGATGCGGTCGATCTTGAGCCGCTGGGCTGCGGCGAGGTCCTCGATGCCCGGGCGGAACAGCGCCGCGGAGTAGGTCATCGTCTCGTCCAGGAACGTGGCGAAGACCTCGTTGGACAGGTCGTAGTGCCGGGAGATGTTGCTGCGCGCCCCGGCGGGCGTGTTGCGCTCCGCCGCGGGTTTGCGCGGATCCACCCACCGGCGCAGCGCCTGCAGCGGACGCGGCACCAGGGTCGACATCCGCGCGGCGAACGGGGTCAGCAGCGCGGCCGGATCCGGGCTGTCCCACTCGCCGGCCATGTAGGACTCGCCGAACCCGATCTTGGAATCGGCGCCGAGCCGGTGGAACAGGCCTGCCGGATCCGGTACGCGCATCAGCGGGGCGTCCGCGCCGCCCGCCCCGAGGCGTTCCCCGCCGGCCAGCGCCACTCGGACCGGCAGGTCGGCCACCACCCGGCGGAACAGGGCTTCGGCCGCGCGGGCGCGCAGCGGGGAATGCGGCGGCCCCTGCAGCGCATCCCAGATCGGCGGCGCGGCGGTCGTGATCGTGCTCATGCGTGGTTCTCCTGGTTCCGGCTGCTGGGCGCCCCGCGCAGCTTCAGACCGATTCCGTGCTTGCGGATGAGCGCGGCCACCCGCTGCGGGACCAGCGGCTGCCGCAGCAGCAGGCGCAGGAACTCGCGCCGGGTCGCCGGCCGCCGCGTGCCGGTCAGCGCCGCGGTCAGCAGTGGGGTGCCCGCGTCATCGCGCAGTTGAACCCGCACGCGCAGCGTCGTGCCGGGTTCGTCGAGGGTCATGGCGTAGTGCCCGCTGTTCGGCAGGAACGGCGAGACGGGGAACCGCTTGTCCGCCCGCGCCCGCCCGGCCCGGTCGGGACGCAGCACGTAGCAGTGCCTGCCGCCGTAGGTGTTGTGCACCTCGGCGAGCACGCAGGCCGGCTGCCCGTCCGGGTGGTAGCACCAGAACACCGAGATCGGGTTGAACACGTAACCCAGCACCCGGGCGTGCGCGAGCATCACGATCCGCCCGCCGCGCAGGTCGATGCCCTCGGCGGCCAGCCGGTCGTCGATGTTGTCCCGGATGCTGCGCCGCGGTGACCCGATGTGGTCGCGGGCGTCGAACCGGGCGAAGGGCCGCAGCCAGCGCGGCAGCGGATGCGGTTCGTCGAGGTCGACCAGCCAGGTGTGCAGCCGGTGCCGGAACGCGCCGCCGATGCGGTCGTGCCGTGCGTGGCCGACGGTGGTCTCGTACAGCGCTGGCGTGCGCACCGTCACCACCCCGCTCCCAGGTCCTGCGCGGCGCGCACCCCCGAGGCGCACCCGTCCTCGTGGAACCCCCAGCCGTGGTAGGCGCCGGCGAACCTGATCCGCTCGTCGCCGACCTCGCCGAGCCTGCGCTGCGCGGCCACCGAATCCGGTGTGTACACCGGGTGGCGGTAGGTCATCGTCGCCAGCACCCGCTCGGCGCGGATGTCGCCGGTGCCGTTGAGCGTGACCACGTAGTCCTCGGGTTCGGCCAGTCGCTGCAGCCGGTTCATGTCGTAGCTGATCTCCACCCGCCCCGCGTCGTTGCGGCAGGACGGCTTGCGGTGGTTCCACGAGGCGCGCGCACGCGGGGACCGCGGCAGCGCCCGCGGATCGGTGTGCAGCCAGGTCTCGTTCGCCGAGTACTCGAACGCGCCCAGTACTTCCTTCTCCGCCCCGGTCGGTTCGGCCAGCAGGTCCAGCGCCTGATCCGCGTGGCAGGCCAGCACCGCGTGGTCGAACGCGTGCTCCGCGCCGGCACCGTCGAGCACCCGGACTCCCCGCGCGGTCCGGTGCACCGCGCGCACCGGGTCGTTGAGCCGCACCGCGGGCAGCCGTTCGGCGATCCGCCGCACGTACTCCCGGGAGCCGCCCTCGACGGTGCGCCACACCGGCGAGCCGCGCACCGAGAGCATCCCGTGGTGGCGCAGGAACTCGAACAGGTAGCGGGCCGGGTAGGAGCGGCTGGTCGCCCGGTCGCTGGACCACACCGCGGACACCAGCGGCAGCGCGAAGTGGTCGGCGAAGTACGCGGAGAACCCGCCCTCGGCCAGGAACCGCCCGAGCGTGACCGCGTCGCCGGTGTCCGGGGAATCCAGCAATCGGGCGGCCCGCCGGTGGAACTCGGGAACCTGGGCCAGCATCCGCAGGTACTCCGGCCGGGCCAGGTTCCGGCGCTGCGCGAACAGCCCGTTGGCCCGCTTCGCACCGGCGTACTCGAGCCCGCATCCGTCGCAGCGCACGCTCAACGACATCTCGGATTCCCGCGTCGGGACGCCGAGTTCGTCGAACAGCCGCAGCAGGTTCGGGTAGGTGCGCCGGTTGTGCACGATGAATCCGCTGTCCACCGGCAGCGCGCGGCCGTCGGCGGTGGACAGCCCGTGCGTGTGCGCGTGCCCGCCGAGTCGGTCCGCGGCCTCGAACAGCACCACGTCGCAGTCGCGGCGCAGCAGGTACGCGGCGGTGAGACCGGAGATCCCGGAGCCGATCACGGCCACTCGGCGCCGGATCACGGCCGCTCCTCCCGGCTGTGCAGCAGCGTGCCGGTGAACCTGCGCACCAGTCCGTCCCAGCGCCGCCTGCGGCGCAGCAGGGCGTGCCCGGCGTTCGGCACGGTCTCGAACCGTACTGATCCGGCGTGCGCGGCGGCCCGGTCGGCGAAGTCCGCAGCGGCCGCCGCCGAGGTGGTGCGGTCCCGGGTGCCGTGCGCGATGAGCACCGCCCGGCCGTGCAGCTGGCGCACCGGATCGCCCGCTTCGGTCCAGGGCGCCAGGGCGCACACCCCGGTCACCGCGTCCCGGCCCGCGGCGCGCAGGGCGGCCCGGCCGCCCATCGAATGCCCGACCAGCACGACCGGCACGTCCGGGTGCCGCGCGGAAATCCGGTCCAGAGCCCAGCTCGCGTCCGTGACGGGGTCCCGGTCGGGTTCGTTCCAGCCGCGCAGCCGGTTGCGCAGCTGCCAGACCGCCACCCCGTTCGCGGCCACCGCGCGGTGCAGCTTGCTGCTGAGCAGCCGCATCCGCAGGTAGGCGAGGTGGTGCCCGCGCACCCGCCGGCGGTCGGTGGCGCGGCCGCCGTGCAGGACGAGGACCACGGCCCGCGTCTCCGCTGCGGTCGAGGCCAGCTCGCGCAGACCGGGCAGCGCTGCGTCGGGGGTCGGCGGGTCCGCCGAGGGTGCTTGCTGGTGCATATCGGTGGTTCGGTGCCATCCGGACGGTGGACGGGTCGGTGTGGCGGGCGACACAGGACCAGTCCGCGCCGGCGGCGGCTCCGAATGGCCTGTGCGAAACGGATCGGTTCAGGAGGACGAGTTGGTGCAGCGAACCACCCGGCACGCGGCGGCGCGGATCGAGCAGCTCATCCGCGAGCTCGTCGACGTGCCACTGCCCGTGGGGCTGACCGCCTGGGACGGCAGCGAGGAGGGTCCGGAGCAGGGCCCGCGCGTGCTGCTGCGCAACCGCCGCGCACTGCGCCACCTGCTGTGGCAACCCGGGGAGCTCGGCCTGGCCCGGGCCTTCGTCTCCGGGGACCTCGACGTGCGCGGTGACCTCACCGAGGCGCTGCGCCGCTGCTGGGCGGTGGCGCGCGCCCAGGACCGCGGTCCGCTCCGGCTGCGCGGGCGCCACTGGGGCCGGCTGGCCCGCGCGGCGCTGCGCCTCGGCGCCCTCGGTCCGCGCCCACCCGTCCCACCCGGCGAGGCCCGCCCGTCCGGGCGGCTGCACAGCCGGGGACGCGACCGCTCGGTGATCGCGCACCACTACGACGCGGGCAACGCGTTCTACGAGCTGCTGCTGGACCCGCAGATGGCGTATTCCTGCGGCTACTTCACCGCACCCGACGACGATCTCGAACAGGCCCAGGACGCCAAGCTGGACCTGATCTGCCGCAAACTCGCGTTGCAACCCGGGATGCGGCTGCTCGACGTCGGCTGCGGGTGGGGATCGCTGGTGCTGTACGCCGCGCGCCGCCACGGAGTGCGCGCCACTGCGGTGACCCTCTCGGCCGAGCAGGCCGACTACCTGCGCCGTTGTGCCGCGGAGCTGGGCCTTCAGGAGCAGGTGCAGGTGCTGCACCAGGACTACCGCGCGATCGGCGGCGAACCGTTCGACGCGGTCGCCTCGGTGGAGATGGGTGAGCACGTCGGCGCGGACAACTACCCGCGCTACGCGGCGACCCTGCACCGGATGCTGCGTCCCGGCGGGCGGTTGCTCATCCAGCAGATGTCGCGCGCGGGCAACGCGCCTGGCGGAGGCGCGTTCATCGAGTCCTACATCGCCCCGGACATGACGATGGTGCCGATCGGCAGCACCCTGGACCTGCTGGAGAGCGCCGGTCTGGAGGTCCGCGACGTGGAGGCGATGCGCGAGCACTACGTGCGCACCGTGCGCGCCTGGCTGGCCGCGTTGCAGGAGAACTGGTCCGCGGCGGTGGCGCTGATGGGCGAGCAGCAGGCGCGGGTCTGGTGGCTGTACCTGGCCGGCGGGGCGCTGGCCTTCGAGGAGAACCGGATGGGGGTGCACCAGGTCGTGGCCGTGCGCCCGGACGCCACCGGTGCCAGCGGGATGGCGCTCGGCGACCGCGCCGCGCTGCCGGGCCGGGGAGTACCGGCATGATGCCGCTGGTCTGGACGGCGGTGATGTCGCTGGTGACCGCGCTGGCCGTGGTCTGCGCGGCGTTCGGCATCGCGGCGCTGCGCGGCCGCTACGACACCATCGACATCGCCTGGGGGTCGGGTTTCGCCGCCATCGCCGCCGTCGCGGCGACCAGCGCGGCCGCGCTCGGGCGTGGGCCCGGATTGCCGGGTGCGCTGCTCGTCGTGCTCACCGCGGCGTGGGGGCTGCGGCTGGGCGCACACATCGCCGCCCGCGGCTGCGGAGCAGGGGAGGATCCGCGGTACCGGGCGATGCTGGCGCGGGCCCGGCGCTACCCCCGGTGGCGCATGTTCCTGCGCACCTACCTCACCCAGGCGGCGGTGATGTGGTTCGTCTCGCTTCCCGTCCAATTCGGACAGTTCGTCCCGACGGGGTCGCGGGTGCTGCTGGTGGCGGGGAGCGCGGTGTGGCTGCTCGGGATGGTCTTCGAGGTCGTCGGGGACGAGCAGCTGCGCCGGTTCCGCGCGGACCCCCGGAACGCGGGCCGGGTGCTGGATCGCGGTCTGTGGCACTACACCCGGCATCCGAACTACTTCGGCGACGCGTGCGTGTGGTGGGGGCTGTTCCTGGTGGCATGCCAGCAACCGTGGGTCGCGGCCGCGGTGGCCTCCCCGCTGCTGATGACTTGGCTGCTCGCGCGGGGCAGCGGAAAACCGCTGCTGGAGCGGGCATTGCGCCAGAACCGGCCCGGCTACGCGGAATACGTGCGGCGCACCAGCGGATTCGTCCCGGTGCCGCCGAAGCGCTGACGGACGCGCAGCCGCGGGCGGCCCGCGGCTGCGCGCACCCGGTCAGCTCCGCGTCGTGTACGCGGCCGAACCGGCCCCGGCCAACGCTCCGCGCTGCACGATGAGGTACTCGTCGCGGATCGGCGAGCCGGCCAGCCAGCTCTCCAGGATCTCGCGGGTTCCCGCCGCGTAGCGGGCCTGCGCCGACAGCGTTGTCCCGGACACGTGCGGCGTCATCCCGTGGTTGGGCATGTCCCGCCACGGGTGGTCGCGCTCCGGCGGCTGCGGGTGCCAGACGTCGCCGGCGTACCCGGCGAGCCGCCCGGACTCCAGCGCCCGGACGACCGCATCGCGGTCGCAGATCGCCCCCCGCGCGGTGTTCACCAGGTACGCGCCCCGCTTCATGCTGCCGAGCAGATCGTCGTCGAACAGCCCCTCGGTCTCCGGGTGCAGCGGGGCGTGGATGGACAGCACGTCCACGCTGCCGGCCAGCGAGCGGATGTCCTCGTGGTAGGTCAGGCCCAGCTCCTGCTCGATCCCCGGGGCCAGCCGCTGCTTGTCGGTGTAGTGCAGCTGCACGTCGAACGGTGCCAGCCGGCGCAGCACGGCCAGGCCGATCCGTCCCGCGGCCATGACACCGACCGACATGCCCTGCACGTCGTAAGCCCGCCGCGCCGCGTCGGCGATGTTCCAGCCGCGCTCGTCGGTGACCCACCGATGCGCGGGCAGGTAGTTGCGCACCAGGGCCAGGATCTGCATCACCGCGTGCTCGGCGACGCTGAGGCTGTTGGACTGCGTGACCTCGGCGACGGTGATGCCGTGCTGCTTGGCGGCGTCCAGGTCGACGTGGTCGGATCCGACGCCGGCCGTGATCGCCAGCTGCAGCCGCGGCGCCCGCTCGATGCGATCGGCGGTCAGGTACGCGGGCCAGAACGGCTGCGAGATGACCACGTCGGCGTCCGGGAGTTCGCGGTCGAACGCGGAATCCGGCCCGTCCTTGTCCGAGGTGACCACCAGGGTGTGCCCCGCGTCCTCCAGGAACCGGCGCAGGCCGAGCTCCCCGGAGACGCTGCCGAGCAGTTCGCCCGGCGTGAAGTCGATGTCGGCCGGTTCCGGTGCCGTCTGCCCGTCTGGGTAGGTGCTGATGTGCGGTACCTCGTCGCGCGCGGAGGTCGGCGGGTATCCGTCGACCGGGTCGTCGTAGAGCACGCAGACGATTTTCGCCATGGTTGCACCACCTTTCGCCTCGTTGCGCGCGGCGGTTTCCCCGCCGCGGTGCCGATCAAACACGGTCGGCGGAAGAGTCCGGTGTGGAGCGTCCGGTGGGTGGGCGGGCGGCGGAGGCGCCCGGTGCCCGGGTCTGCATCGCGACCTCGGCGTTGATCCGCTGCTCGCGCTGGCGGCGCCGCGTCCGGGTGAGCAGCGCCAGCACGATGCCGTGCGCGGCGGCCGTGATCAGCAGCAGGACGCCCAACCGGGTCACCACGTCCGGGAACCCGCCGCTGCCGGTCCCGGCCACCGACAGCAACGCCAGGATTCCGAGCATGCTCAACGAGAACAGCGTGGTGATCATCCGGTTCAGCGAGTCGGCCGAGCGTGGGTCGGAGTAGGCTCCCTCCAGGTAGGTTTCGCCGTGACGTCGGATGAGGTAGGCGTCGACGGCGATCACGGCGATGCCGATGGCCGTGACCGACGTGAACGAACCGATGTCGAGCACCGCGCACCTCCTTGCGGGCGGATCGTGCAGCGTGCCCGGTGATCTACCCGCGGTGATCGACGGACAAACATCCACCCGGTGAGAAGGGGAGGCGCTGCATGCAGCGGATCGGTTTCACATTGCCGCAATTCGGTTCCCAGGCGCAGGAAGGCGGCGAAGTCGCCCGGTTCGCCCGGGAAGCCGAGCGGCTCGGCGCGGACAGCCTTTGGGTCGGCGACCGGTTGCTGGCGCCGGTGGACCCGAGCGTCGGTTACGCGGGCGGGGACGCGATCCCGGAGGTGTTCCGCTCCGCGCTGGACCCGTTCGCACTGCTGTCGGTGGCCGCGGCGGTGACCGAGCGGCCGCTGATCGGTGCCAACGTGCTCAACGCGCCGTGGTACGCCCCGGCGGTGCTCGCGCGCTCGCTGACCACGATCGACCAGCTCAGCGGTGGGCGGCTGCTGCCCGGGTTCGGCACCGGTTGGTCGCCGGAGGAATACGAGGCCAGCGGGGTGCCCATGCGGCAGCGGGGTGCCCGGTTGGACGAGTGCCTGGACGCGCTCGGTGAACTGTGGTCGCACAACCCGGCGGAGTACCGGGGGACGCACTGGACCGTCCCGGCCACCTACGCCGATCTCAAACCGGTGCAGCAGCCGCGGCCGCCGATCTACCTGGCGGGTTTCGCGCCCGCGGCGATCGCCCGGGTCGCGCGGCGCGCGGACGGCTGGCTGCCGGTGCACGTACCGGGGCGGGGCGCGTTCGATCCGGAGGCGGTGAACACGGTGCTGGGCCGCATCCGCGAGCTCGCCGCGGCCGAAGGGCGCACCTCGGTCCCGCTGGGCGCGGTGTTGCGCATCTCGCCGGCGACCGACACCCCGCTGGAGGACGTCGTCGACACGATCATGCGCGCCGAGCGGGATACCGACATCCGGCACTGCTTCGTGGAACTGATGAACGCGGCCGATTCGGTCGACCAGGCCCTGGAGATCGCCGACGCCGTGCTGCGGCGTGTCCGGGGCTGATCAGCCGCGCGGGCTCACGCCGCGGCGATGCGCGCCGCCTCCTCTTCCTCGATCGCGCGGTTGAACTCGGCCTTGCCGGCCTGCCAGGCGTCCTCGTCCCCGCCCCGCTTCCAGTACCCGGAGATGGACAGCTGCTTCTTCGGGATGCCGTGCTCGACGCGCAGCAGCGAGCGCAGCTCCTTGACGAAGTTCGCCTCGCCGTGCACGAAGGCGTGCACCGCGCCGTCCGGGAAGTCCAGTTCGCGCACCGCCGGAACCAGGGAGGTGCCCACGCGCTGCTGCCCGCGGTGCAGCCAGGTGACCTGCACGCCGTCCGGCACCGCCACGTGCTGTTCGTGCTGCGGGCCCTCGACCTCGACGAACACGTGCGCGCGGCACCGGTCGGGGAGCGCCTCCACGGCGGCCGCGATGGCGGGCAGCGCGCTGTCGTCACCGGCCAGCAGGTGCCAGTCCGCCCACTGCCCGGGGGCGTATCCGCCGCCCGGGCCCATGAAGTGCAGCCGATCACCGGGTCGGGCCGCGGCCGCCCACGGCCCCGCGACGCCGCGGTCGCCGTGCACGACGAAATCGATGGTGAGCCGCCGCCGGTCGGGGTCCCAGGCGCGCACGGTGTAGGTGCGCTTGACCGGCCACTCCGACTTGGGGTGCTGCTCGCGGAACCGCTCGTAGTCGAACGGTTCGGGCAGCGGCCCGCCGTCGGCGCGCAGCAGGAGCTTCACGTAGCTGTCGGTGCACCCGTCGATCTCGAACCCGGACAGCCCGTCCCCGCCCAGCACCACCCGGACCATGCCGTCGGTGAGCCGCTCGGTGGACTCGACCACGCCGGTGTGCACCGCTTTCGGCCGCTTGCGCTGCTCGCCCACGGAAAACCTCGCCCTTCTCGCGCGTACCTCCGGCCGCTCCGGACCTGGCCTTTTAGGTTAGGCAACCCTAATGCACGCGACCATAGCGCTGCTCGCGACCCCGCGACAACCCCCAGGGCGCCGATGACGGCGTTGCGCGGTGCCGATAGCGTCGCACCGACCATCATGAGGGCCCCGGGTGCCGGCTCGGGGCGTGCCACCGGGAGGCGTCGTGGCCACGTTCGATCACGCACCTGTGCTGACCGTCCTCGGCGCGGGCGGTATGGGTCTCGCGACGGCCAGGAGGATCGGCAGCGGACACCGCGTGCTGCTGGCCGATTTCGACGAGGACGTCCTGGCCGCGGCCACCGAGCGGCTGCGCGACGAGGGCTTCGAGGTGACCGCGCAGCGCGTGGACGTCTCGGTGCGTGCCGAGGTGCGGGCCTTGGCCGACCGCGCCGCCGAGCTCGGTCCGGTCGCCGCCGTCGTGCACACCGCCGGTCTCTCCCCGGAACAGGCGTCGGCCGACGCGGTGCTGGCGGTGGACCTGGTCGGCGTAGCCCTGGTGCTGGACGAGTTCGCGCGGGTCGTGGCAGCGGGCGGCGCCGGTGTGATCATCGCCAGCATGGCCGGGCACCTGCCGTCCGGCACGCCCGATCCCGAGCGGGATGCGGCGCTGATGCGCGCACCGGCCGAGGATCTGCCCGACCTGCCCGCCGCCGATTCGGCGGTGCGCACCGAGGCCGGCGCCGCCTACGCGTTCGCCAAGCGCGCCAACCTGCTGCGCGTGCAGGCCGCGGCCGCCGCGTGGGGCGAGCGCGGCGCCCGGGTGAACAGCATCAGCCCCGGGATCATCTCCACCGCGATGGGCAGGCAGGAACTGGCCGGGGACAGCGGGGGCCACATGCGCGCGATGATCGACGCCTCACCGACCGGGCGGGCCGGCACTCCGCACGACATCGCCGGCGCCGCCGAGTTCCTGCTCTCCCCGGCGGCCGGGTTCATCACCGGCAACGATCTGCTCGTGGACGGCGGCGTGGTCGCCGCGGTGCGCGCCCAGTACGCCGGCGACGGCTGATCCGCTCCGGACCCCGCGTGCCGGTGCGGGAGTGCGCCATGTCCCGGTAGGACGGCGCCGCGGCCGCCTTGGCCGAACGCAGCGGCGGGGTAGTGCTTTCGGCCGAGGCCGAAGAGCGCAGCCGAACGGCGCGCGTTCCGCGCTCACCCGGTCCCGCCCCTGGTCGCGCGGTATGCCGGGGGACTCCTTCCTGCCGTGCCGCCCGGCGCGGGATGGGTCCGGGCACCGTCCGGCGGGGTGGCCCAACGGCCCCGCGGTCTGTCCCTTCGGTCGATCCCGCGGCCCGGTGCGGGCTCCTAATGTTCCCGTCGTCAGCCAGCACGGCGAGCGTCGGGAGTGGATAGACATGGCAGAGCACGGCGAAAACCGGCCGCGCAGAAGGAGAATGGCGGTCAGCGGCGCCGTGGGGGCCTGCGCGGCGATGGTCGCGCTGGTGCCGTCGGCGGCGGCCGGGGTGCAGCCCTACATCGTCGGCGGGCACGAGGCCACCGAGGAGTACCCGTTCATGGTCTCGCTGCAGTCGACCGAGGGGCAGCACAGCTGCGGCGGGTCGCTGGTCGCCGACGACTGGGTGGTCACCGCCGCGCACTGCGTACCGGTCGAGGGGCAGCTGCAGGCCCGGGTCGGCAGCGCCGACCGCGCCGCGGGCGGCACCGTGGCCGGGGTCAGCGAGACGGTCGTGCACCCCGGATTCAACTTCGGGAACACGGCCGGGGGCGACGACATCGCGCTGGTCAAACTCGATCGGCAGGTTCCGCAGCAGCCGGTCCGCATCGCCGAGGAAGCCGGACCGGCCGGTACGCCTACCCGGATCCTCGGTTGGGGCGTGACCTGCGACAACAGCCAGGAATGCCCGGAAACGCCGCAACAGCTGCAGGAGCTGGACACCGAACTGGTCCCGGCCGAGCGGTGCACCGAGATCAACGCTGAGCGCGAGCTGTGCATGGACAGCCCGACCGAGGGCGCCCAAGCCTGCTACGGCGACTCCGGTGGACCGAAGCTGCGCGGCAAACCGGGCGACTGGGAGCTGATCGGGGCGACGAGCCGCGACGGCGACGACGACCCGGCGTGCGGGACCGGGACCGGTATCTACACCGACGTGACCGCCTACGGCGACTGGATCGCGCAGCACATCGCGGCGTGACGCAGTACCCCCGGACCGCTGCGCGGGGGACGGCGGTGCGGGCCGACGTCCGAGGAGCGCCGGGGTTGCGCGGGGGAGAGTGATCGCACTGTTCGCCTCCACCGCGCATCCACCGCCGCCCTCGGACGTCTTCGGAGAACAGAGAACGCGGAAACGACCGAGGAGCACGAGCATGGCGAACGCACCGAGCAAGCGCACCACCCTCACCGCCGGCCTCACGGCGATGGCGGTGTCCGGGCTGGGCATGGCGACGATGGCCACGGCCCAGGCGACCCCGCCACCGCCGCCGCCCGCCTGCACCGCGGGTGACGTGTCGGTGTCCACCGCGGAACGTCCGTCGCCGAGCGAGCAGGAACGCCGCTACGAGATCGTCGTCGACGCGCAGCCCGGGGCCGTCTGCGAACTGAGCGGGACGCCCGAGGAACTCGCCTTCCACGGCCCCGGTGGACCGCTGCCCATGCCGGTCGAGACCGAACCGGCCAGCGGCGAGCGGATCACGCTGTCCGGCAACCACTCCGCGGCGGCGCTGCTGACCGGTCCGGCGACCGAGGGTCCGGCCCGGGCGACCTCGGTGAGCCTCACGCTGCCCGGGGACGACACGCCGATCCGGACCGGCTGGGTCCGCGGCGGCGTCGACGGTCCGCTGCGCGCGGGCTCGTTCACCGCGGGCGGCTGACCCCGCCGACCCCGGGCCGGAGAAGGGGAGAGCTCCGCGCCCGGTGCGGCGGGACCGGATACCGGTGATGGGGGCCGCCGGTCCCGCCGCAGGACAGGCCCGGTGTCGACGACCGGACGCGCGGCCGGACAGCTGATCGGCGCGACCGGACCGGTTGTCACCCGCCGCCGGGGAGCGCGGCGAAATCCGGCTCGCGCCCCTCGGCGAACGCGGTGAGCGCTTCCAGGTTCGCCGCAGAACCGAGGAGTTCGGCGAACTGCGCGTTCTCGCGCTCGCGGGCCGCGGCGATCTCATCGCGCAGCGGTGCGATCATCGTGGCCTTGACCGCCCGGAGACTGGACGTCGGCCGGGCCGCGATGGTGGCGGCGTGCTGCTGCGCCGCGCCCATGAGGTCCTCGGGCGGGCACACCTGCCAGACCAGCCCCATGTCGTGGGCCTGCTGCGCGCTGATCCATTCCGCGGACAGCAGCAGCCACGCGGCGTTCTGCCTGCCGACCAGGTGCGGGAGCAGGTAGCTGGAGGCGGCTTCCGGAGCCACGCCGAGACTGGTGAACGGACAGCGGAACCGGGCCTCGGTCGAGGCCAACGCCAGGTCGGCGAACCCGAGGACGGTCAGGCCCAGGCCCACGCCGAGCCCGTTGGCCGCCACGACCAGCGGCTTGTCGAACTCCGCCAGGGCGTCGATGAGCCCGAGGAAGCCGTGTTCGCCGGGCACGAAATCCGGATCGGTGCTGCGGGCGTACATCTCCTTGAGGTCGGTTCCGGCGCAAAACGCCCTGCCGGAGCCGGTGAGCAGCACGACACCGACACCCGGGTCGTCCGCCGCGCCGCGCAGCGCCTCGGTCAGCTCATCGTAGAGCGCTTCGTCGAACGCGTTGAGCGCGTCCGGCCGGTTCAGGGTCAGGGTGCGCACGCGGTCGTTGTCGGTGGTGGTGAGGATGGGCACGATGCGCTCCGGTCCCGTCGTGGCCGAACCCGGCCTGTAGTGTCCGATGTGGAACAGAAGTTACGACAGGAACCACCGCATGATCCGGTTCCCGAATCCGTAGCGGACCACCGCGTCCAGATTGCGGGCCACGGCCGCGGTGTAGGGGTACCAGACGTTCTCCTTCTTCAGCGGCCACCGGCTGAGCAGCAGCGGCTGCGGGTGGGTGAACCCGCGCAGCGAGTCGACGCCGTTGACCTGACCGACCCCGCTGTCCTTGCGGCCGCCGAACGGCGCTTCGGCGACGCCATAGATGACGGCCGCGTCATTGTGCACGACTGATCCGGTCTTCAGGCGCTTGGCGATCGCGGCCGCCTTCGCCGCGCTGCGGGTGAACACGCTGCCGCCGAGGCCGAAATCGCTGTCGTTGGCCCGGCGGATCGCTTCCTCATCATCGCGCACCCGCATGATGGCCACCACCGGCCCGAAGGTCTCCTCGCGCATGATGTCCATGTCCGGTCTCGCGTCCAGGACGACCGTGGGCTGGAAGTACAGGCCCTTCTCCGAGGCGCGCTTGCCGCCCACCGCGATGGTGGCGCCCTTCTCCTCGGCATCGCGGACGTGCTTGTCGACGATGTCGAGCTGCGTGTCCGAGAACAGCGGTCCCATGTCCGTGTCCCCGCTGCCGCAGGTGACCGCGGCGGCTTTCTCCCGGACGAGACGGGTGAATTCCTCGGCGACCTGATCGGCCACGTAGATCCGTTCGACGCTCAGGCACACCTGCCCGGTGTTGAACATGGACAGGTACACCGCACCGTTGGCGGCGCGCTCCAGATCGGCGTCGGCGCAGACGATCATCGCGTCCTTGCCGCCCAGTTCCAGGGTGCACGGGACGAGCCGTTCTCCGGCGCGTGCCGCGATGCTGCGACCCGTCCCCACGCTGCCGGTGAACGAGATCTTGTCCACGTCGCCGTCGACGAGTGCCGCGCCGGTCTCGCCATCCCCGTGCACGACCTGCACCAAGTCCTCGGGAACCCCGGCCGCGTGCAGGATCCGCACCGCCCACTCCGCCGAGCGGGGCGTCATCTCCGAGGGCTTGAGCACCACGGCGTTGCCGGCCAGCAGGGCTTGGGCGACCGGGTTCAGCGACAGCACGAACGGCGCGTTCCACGGGGTGATCACCCCGACCACGCCCAGCGGCTGGTAGTGGATCCGCAGCTTCTTCAGCGGCCGGATGTAGCCGTGCACCGCGCGGCGTTCATCCTGCAGGACGCGGTGGGCCCGCCTACTCCAGTGGTTGAGGAAGTCGCACGCCGGCACGATCTCGATGGTCAGCGCTTCCGCGCGCGGCTTGCCGGTTTCGGCCTGCAGCGTCTCGATGATCTCCTCGCGCCGCGCGACCACCTGGTCCACGGCCGAGCGCACGATGGCGGCCCGCTCCTTGATCGGCCGCTCCGCCCAGGCCACCTGCGCTGCTCGCGCGCGCAAGATCGCGTCGTCGACGTCGTTCTTGGTGCTGACGTCGAGTTCACCGACCGGTTCCTCGTCCACCGGGCTCGCCAGGCGGAGGCGGCGGCGCCCGTCGGCTGCGCTCGGGAGCTGGTTCACGATGGCCATGGGTGGATTCCTCCGGGGTGGCGCGTGTGCTGGACGGGTACCGGCCGGGGTGCTCGCGCTCCTGCTCGTTATGCAACAGGTTCTCGTGCAGGAATCGAAATTCCTGGTGAGAGGCTGGTTTCTGCCGCAAAACTGTAGATGTGCTGGTCGGCCGACGCAAGGGTTCCGAATGCACCGGCGGTCGCGGTGCGCGTGCAGTGGCGCGTTCCGTCCGCGATTGAATCCATTGAGGACGGACGTAACCACCTGCTTCTCGGCGGAAGAGCCGATGTTGGTCTTTTCGGGGTGGTGCGCAGGACCCGCGAACTCCTGACGGCGGGACGGGGAGGAAGAAACCGATGGACGATGGACAGCGTGTGTAACACGTTCTACTCTACTGGTAGTCGTCCCGATCGTCGTCGAGGTGTCGGGCGGAACCGACCGGAGAAGGGCGCCACACCATGTCTCAGGCTGACTACGTCGTGGTAGGAGCCGGCAGCGCGGGATGCGCGGTCGCACGCAGGCTCGCGGACAGCGGAGCCTCGGTCGTCCTCGTGGAGGCCGGGGGTCGGGATGACCGGGGGCCGCTGAAGAGCCTGTTGCGCATCCCGGGCGCCATCGCGGCGATGCTGTCGACACCCGAGCTGAAGAAGAACTTCGACTGGGGCTACAAGTCGGTTCCGCAGACCGACGCGTGGCAGCGGGTGGTCCCGCAGACCCGCGGCCGGGTGCTCGGCGGGTCCAGCTCGATCAACGGAATGCTGTTCGTGCGTGGGAACCGGCAGAATTACGACGATTGGGCCAGTGACGGGTGCAAGGGCTGGTCGTTCGACGACGTGCTCCCCGCGTTCAAGCGGCTGGAGGACTGGGAGGGCGGCGCATCCGAGCTGCGCGGTTCCGGCGGCCCCATCCGCGTGCGGCGGGTGAACACGATGACCGACGCCGCGAGCGACTTCATGGACGCGGCCACCAGCAGGCTCGGGGTTCCTCGGGTCGAGGACTACAACGGGGAGAGCCAGGAGGGCATCTCCGCGTTCCAGCTCAGCGCGGACCGCGGTGTGCGGTACTCCTCGTCCAAGGGTTACCTGCACGACGACCGGCCGAACAACCTGGTGGTGCTCACCGACGCCACGGTGACCAAGGTGGTGTTCCGCGGCTCGCGCGCGACGGGCATCGAGGTCGCGGACAAGAAGGGCACCAAGCACACCGTGCACGCCGGTAGCGAAGTGGTGCTGTCCGCAGGGGCTTTCGGTTCGCCGCAGATCCTGATGCTGTCCGGGGTCGGCCCCGCCGAGCACCTCCGCGGGCACGGCATCGAGCCGCGCGCGGACCTGCCGGTCGGTGACAACCTGCACGACCACCTGTTCGTGCCGATCTCCTTCCGGATGGACTCGGCGCTGCGCAAACCGACGCCCGCGTACTTCGCCGGCGGGCTGCTGCGCGAGATGATCCGCCCCGGACGCGGGTGGGCCGCGGGTTCGCAGTTCGAGGCCTCCGGTTTCGTGCGCACCTCCTACGCCGGATCGGTCCCCGACTTGCAGCTGCTGAGCCTGTACTGGGTGTACCCGGTGCCGAACCAGGACTCGGACAAGGGGCTCCGGCCGCCGACCACCAAGCCCGGCCAGAGCGTGTTCCCCACGCTGATCTACCCGGAGAGCCGGGGGACCGTGCGGCTGAAGAGCGCGGACCCGCTGGCGGCACCGCTGATCGACCCCGCCTACCTGAAGGCGCAGCAGGACACCGAGGTCCTGCTGGAAGGCGTGCGGATGGTGCGCGAGACGATGGCCGGCGTCGGGGACAGCCAAGGCGAGATCGGGCCGGGGGAGGAGTACCGCGACGAGCGCGAGATGCGCCGCGTGCTGCCGAACTTCGTGCACAGCGTGTACCACCCGGTGGGCACCTGCCGGATGGGCTCGGACGAGCGCGCGGTGGTCGGTCCGGACCTCAAGGTCCGCGGTGTGGACGGACTGCGCGTTGCGGACGCGTCGGTCATCCCGTCCATCACCGGTGGCAACACCAACGCCCCCGCGATCATGATCGGTGAGCGCTGCGCGGAGGAGATCCTGCGCTGAGCGGGCATCCAGGTGTTGGCGGGGCGCCGCTGCAGTCCGGTGGACGGGAGAATCCCGCCTCCCTTCTTGGCGCGAATGCCCGGAACAGTGCATTGAAACGTGTTCTACCTTGCAGTACTGTCCGAGAATATGGGACGTGTCGACGGCAAGGTCGCAATCATCACCGGTGGTTCCCGTGGAATGGGAGCCGCGCACGCGCGCTCGCTCGTCGCGGAGGGCGCGAAGGTGGTCATCGGGGACATCCTCGATGACGAGGGCAAAGCGCTCGCCGACGAACTGGGTTCTGCTGCGCGTTACGTGCCGCTGGATGTCACCGAACCCGACCAGTGGCAGCACGCGGTTTCCACTGCGGTTCAGGAATTCGGCCGGATCAACGTACTGGTCAACAACGCGGGCATCGTCAACGGCAGCGCCATCCAGAAGTTCGACCTGCAGCAGTGGCAGCGGATCCTGGACGTGAACCTCACCGGCAGCTTCCTGGGTATCCGGGCGGTCACCGACCCGATGATCGAGGCGGGCGGCGGGTCCATCATGAATGTGTCCTCGGTGGAGGGCCTGCGCGGCAGCCCGTGGGCGCACGGTTATGTGGCCACGAAGTGGGCGGTGCGCGGGCTGGCCAAATCGACCGCGCTCGAACTGGCGCAGCACAACATCCGGGTCAACTCGATCCATCCCGGCCTGATCCGCACCCCGATGACCGAGGGCATCCCGGACGACATGATCAAAGCCCCGCTGGGGCGGCCCGCCGATCCGGCCGAAGTGGCGACGTTCGTGCTCTTCCTGGCCAGCGACGAGTCCTCGTACGCAACGGGTTCCGAGTTCGTCGTGGACGGCGGTCTGGTCGCCGACGTCCCGCACAAGTGACCCGGTGCGCCGCGGCGCCGGTGGCCGGTGCCGCGGCGCCGCGCTACTTGGCGAAGCGTCTGCCGGTGACCAGCGGCATGTCCAGGGCGGTGCGAATACCGGCCGGTGCGGCGACGACGGCCGGAACCGCGTTGACGATGCGGCCCGCCGCGGCGACGATCGCGGCGTGGTTGTGGTCGCCCTGCACGCTGCTCGGGCAGATGTCGACCGCGTAGGACGGTTCGCCGGTGATCTCCACCCGGTATGAGCCACCGGCCTGCGCCGGCTGCGCCCAGTCCGGGCGCAGGTCCTCGCGCAACCGGGTCACGTGCTCCACGACGATCGCCGGCTCCCCGCCGACGATCCCGGTGATGGTGAACCGCACCGCGGCCGTGCCGCCCGCCGGGATGTGCCCCGCGGCCACCTCGAACGCCTCCGGGGCGGGCTCCCGCTCGCAGGACTCGGTGATCTCGTCGACCTCCATCCCGAGTCCCGCCGCCAACTGGCGGATCGCGGTGCCCCAGGCCGTGCTGAGCACACCGGGCTGGAACAGCATCGGGACTTCCTCGGTGGGTTGGCCGAAGCCCATCACGTCGAACATGACGGTCGCGCCGTCGTAGGTGGCGTAGTCGGCGATCTCGGTGCAGCGCACCTGTTCGATGTGCTGGCACGTGCTCGCGAACGCCAGCGGCACGAGGTCGTTGGCGAAACCGGGGTCGATCCCGGTGATGAACAAGCTCGCCGCGCCCCGCTCCGCGGCCTGCGCCACCGGTTCGATGAAGCGGTCCGGGAGCACGCCCCACGGGTACTGCAGCGAGACCGGGGCGGAACCGACGACGTCGATCCCGGCGTCCAGGATCCGTCGGCAGTCCTGCGCCGCTTCGGCGAGGCGCACGTCGCCCATGGCGCAGTACACGACGCAGTCCGGTGCGGTGGCCAGCACCGCGTCCAGATCGTCGGTCGCGAGCACACCGGTGGTCCGGTCCAAGCCGGCCAGTTCCCCGGCGTCCATGCCGATCTTCGCCGGGTTGGACACGCCGATCCCGGTGAGCTCGAAGTCCTCGGCGGTCAGGATCCCGGCCAGCGCGAGCTTTCCGACGTTGCCGGTTCCGATGTGTGCCACACGGATGCTCATGTGCACGTCCCCTCGCGCCGGTGTCGGTGGAAGTTCGGCGCATTCCCATTGTGGCCGGTTGTCCAGACGCGTGTCCATTGCAGGTTCGGTCGAGGGGAGAACCGGGCCGGGGGCTGGACGTGCGCGAGGCGGGCGACCACGGGGTCGCCCGCCTCGGCCTCGCTGCCATCGGGTGGCGGAATCGGTCTGTTACGACGGGAGGTCGTCGTCCAGGTGCGTCGCCGCGTTGTAGGCGGTCTCCAGCGGCGCCCAGCCGTTCTCCGTTTCCTGCGTCGGCTCGCCCTTCTCCCAGTACCGCAGCGAGAAGGCGCCTTCGCCGATGGTGCGCAGCCCGTCGTGCGTCACCGCGTCGGCGTCCTCGGGATCGTCCTGGTAGCCGAACTTCTTGTCAGCGCGGTTTCCCTCGTCGATGGCGGAGGTGTACGTGACGGTCTTGTCCTCCGCGGACCCGACGAGCGTCCAGTCGGTGCCGGCGGCCCAGTCCGCGTCGAGTCCGTTGCCGTCCGCGCGCAACCGCTTCATGAACCCGGAGTGCGGCCGCATCTGCTCCCACTGCCCGGCGTCGTGCTGGTCGGGGTCTGCGATGCCTTGGTGCGGCGTGCCCAGGGTGACCACGTTGTTCACCGGCAGCTTTCCGTCCGGGAAATCCGGTTCGGTCCACTCCTGCGCGGAACCGAGCAGCGCCACGCGGGTGACGAGCCCGCCCATCGAGTGCCCGACGATGTTGACCGGCCGGACCGAGCTGTAGTGGTCATCGACGTAGTGGGCCAGATCGGCCGCGACCTCCTGGATCGGGGTGTCGTTGTCCGAGGCCGGGAGGTCCACGTCGCAGTCGTCCGTGCCGCGGTACCCGACGGTCTTGACCGCCCCCACGTGCACCTGCTCCTGGAAGTGGTCCTTGGCGGCGTTGAGCGCCGAGCAGTCGCTGCCGAAACCGTGCACCAGCAGGATGTCCGCGGTCTTGTCGGGGATATCGGCCGCTGCGGCCGGAAGTCCGGCGAACGCCAGTGGTGCCGCTGCCGCGGCCGCCACCAGAGTCCGCATCCCCCAGAGAAATGCCATCGGGTGCTCCTTCATCAGCGGCCGGAGCCGCGGTGTCCACCGAGTCGCGCGGGGCGGATCGGGACGATGACCCGAATTCGCCCACATCGGCAGAAAGTAGCACCAGGGTCACGTGGTTTCCGGTGTTTCGGGCAACTGCACCCGTCCGGTGGACCCGGTTCGCCGCAGTGTCACCGACCCGTTCCGGCCATGTCGCGGGCCGCGAGGTAGCTGAACACCATGCTGGCGCCGATCGGGTTCCCGCCCGCCGGATACGTGGTCCCGCTGACCGCGGCCATCGAGTTGCCCGCGGCGTAGAGCCCGGGGATGGGCTGGTCCGCCGCGTCCAGCACCCGCGCACTGCCGTCGGTGCGCAGCCCGCCCTTGGTACCGAGGTCGGACAGGCCGAACGCCGCGGCGTGGTACGGCGCGCGCTCGATCGGCACCAGCGTCGACCCGCCTTCCTCGACGAAAGCCCGGTCGTAGGGCTCGTCTCCGCGGTGGAAGTCCTCGTCCGTGCCGGACGCCGCCATCCGGTTGAACCGGGCCACGGTCCGCTCCAACGCATCGGCCGGAACGCCGATCCGGCCGGCGAGCTCGGACAGGCTCCCGGCGCTGTGCCAGAGCCCTGCCGCCTCGTAGGCGCCCGGCTCGGCCAGCGGCACGCTCGCACTGCCCACCGGCGGGATCGCGCCGGTGCGGTCGTCGTAGATCATCCAGAACGGGGTGTGCAGGGTCCCCTCGTCGATCCCGGCCAGCACATCGCGGCCGATCCGGTCGTAGGGCCAGGATTCGTTGGTGAACCGCTCACCCAGCGCGTCGACGAAGATCCCACCGGAGAACAGCAGGGAGAACGTCGAGGTGCCGTCCGGGTGGGTCAGTCCCGGTGCCCACCAGGCCTGATCCATCAGGTCGGTGCTCGCCCCGGCCGCCAGCGCCGCCCGCAGCGCGAGCCCGGTGTTGCCCGGGCAGCCCATCGTGCCCGCCACGTCGCCGGGAACCCCCCACTGCTCCCGGAGCTCGGCGTTGCGCTCGAAACCGCCCGCGGCCAGCAGCACACCGCGCCGAGCGCGGATCCGGACCGGCTTCCCGCCGCGGGTCGTGCTCGCACCGACGACCGCACCGCCTTCCACGAGCAGGTCGGTGCACGGCGCCTCGCGGTGCAGGGTCGCGCCGGGCTGCTCGGACAGCGCGGTGAGCAGCCGGCCGATGAGTGCCTGGCCGCCGGCGAGCTTGTCCGGGGGCGGTTGCTCGCCGCGTTCCGCGTCCAGCGGAACCCGCAGCGCGTCGCGCAACGAGCCGAGCCGCTTCGCCGAGCACGGTTTCGGGACGATGTGCCTGCCCTGCGGACGGGCGTGCTTCTCCGAGCCGAAATAGTCCGGCCAGGGCAGGACCTGGAACTCCAGGTTCGAATCGGTTTCCAGGTAGTCGATCAGCGGCGCGCCGTTGTCCAGGAACGCGTCCTGCAGTTCGTGCGGGGTCCGCTCGCCGACGACGGAGCGGAAGTAGGCGCGAGCGACCTCGATCGTGTCGTCATCACCGGCGCGGCGCAGCACCGCGTTGCACGGGAACCACATGCCACCGCCGGAATAGGCGGTCGTGCCGCCGAACTGGTCGGTCGCCTCCAGCACGGTGACCGAAAGCCCTTCGCGCGCGGCGACGTAGGCGCCGGTGAGCGCACCACCGCCGGATCCGACCACCAGCACGTCACAGTACTCGTCCATGAGCGACCTCTTCGCCGAAAACGGGTGCCGGGGTTGGCGGCGTGCGCCGGTTCCGGTTTCCTGCTGGGTGTTTTCGGTAACGCACGCTACGGTCTGCCACGGGCGCGGGCCGGTGCGGTCCCGGTCAACGGGAGCCCTGCGGTACTACGGGCGCAGCGCCTCGGGTTCCGCGTCCGGCCGGGCGGAGCACGCGTAGCTGCGCGCCCAGCTGTAGTCGGCCTTGCCCGCCGGAGAGCGCACGATTCCCGTGCAGCGCAGGATCGTCTTCGGCAGCTTGTAGCGCGCGATGTGCTTGGCGCACTCGGCCAGCAGCTCCGCATCGCTGGTGGCGTCGGCCGGGTCGAGCTCGACGAGCGCGACGACCTCGTCGCCCCAGCGTTCCGACGGCCGGCCCACGACCACCACGTCCCGGACCTCGGGATGGGCGGCCACCGCGCGTTCCACTTCCTCGACGAAGATCTTCTCGCCCCCGGAATTGATGGTCAGCCCTTCCCGGCCGAGCAGCTCGATGCGCCCGTCGGCGCAGGCGATCGCACGATCACCGGGAACGCTGTACCGCCGGCCGCCGATGACCGGGAACGTGCGCGCCGTCTTGCCCTCGTCACCGAGGTAGCCCTGCGGAACGCGCCCCTTCGTCGCCAGCCAGCCCTGCCCGCCGCCCGGGGGCAGTTCGCGGGCGAGGTCGTCGGCCACGACGGTGGTGGTCGCGTCCGGCGTGAACACCGCGGTGTCGGCTTCGGCCGCGGCGGCCGAGGTGTGGTTCATCTGGATCCCGGTCTCCGAGGAGCCGACCGCGTCGAGCAGCAGCACGTGCGGCAACGCCTCCAGCAACCGGGTCCGCACCGCGGGGGAGAGCGGAGCACCACCGTTGTTGATGGCCGCCAGCCCGGACAGGTCGAACCGGCCGCCCTCCAGCGCGGCGAGCATCGGGCGGGCCATGGCATCACCGATGATCGGTATGCTGATCACGCCCTCTCGCGCGGTGGCCGCCAGCGCGTCCTCCCAGTCCAGCCGGGTGTTGTCCGCGGGCAGCACGAGCCTGCCGCCGGTGGTGACGACGTGGAACGTGGACCACTGCGCGGCACCGTGCATGAACGGCGCGGTCATCAGCAGCCGCATCCCGTCGCCGCCGTCACGCGCCGCCTCGGCGATCTGCTCGTAGGAGTCGAACGGCTGGTCGCTACCGAACGGAGTTCCGCCCATGGCGCGTACGAAGATGTCGTCCTGGTGCCACAGCACGGCTTTCGGCAGTCCGGTGGTACCGCCGGTGCAGATGATGTAGAGGTCGTCGCCGGCGGGCACCGGCATCGCCGTACCCGGCGGGGTGCGCACGGCCTCCTCGTAGTCGACGGCCCCGGGCAGCAGGTCGTTGCCGCTGTCGTCGGCGACCTGGATGAGCACCTCCAGCTGCGGTAACCGGGCACGCAGCTCGGCGACCTGCGGGGCGAACTCGGCGTGGTAGACCAGCGCGCGGACCTGCGTGTCGGACAGCAGGTGGTGCAGTTCCTCGTCTACGTAGCGGTAATTCACGTTCACCGGCACGGTGCGGGCGCGGTACCCGGCGATCATGCTCTCCAGGTATTCGTTGCCGTTGCGCAGGTACAGCCCGAGGTGGCTCTGGTGCGAGACGTGCCCGGCCAGGTCGCCGCGGTTGCCGTGGCAGGCCAGTCCACGCTGCACGAGGTGGCGGGCGAGCCCGTCGATGCGGGCGTTCATCTCGCGATAGCGCAGCCGGAGACCGCCCCACACGAAGACCTCGCGTTCCGGAACGGCGCGGGCGACGGTGTCGAAAACGGTGGACAGGTCGAACGTCGTGTTCGGAGCGGACATGGATCGCTTCCTTCCACTGTGCCGGCTGCGGTTCAGCGCGCGGGGGTGATCGGCAGCGAGCGGCGCGGCTGGAAGGTGAACCCGGCTCCGCTGCTGACCCGGGTCACCGCGACCTCGTCGAACTCCGGCGCTGCGGCCGGATTGCGCACCACCCGCGCGGTCCACGCGGAGGCGTCGCCGTCGACCCGGACGTCCAGGTGCGGGTCGACGGCGCGCACGACGGCCTGCAGCGGCGCCGGATCGTCCGGGCCGCAGAGCGTGATCCACGCCCCGTCCTCGTGCGCGGGGCCCGGGTCCACGTGCAGCGCGCTGTCGGTGACCTCGGCGGTGACGTACGCCGCGGGGTTCAGCAGCGGGTGCAGGGACAGCACGCGCAACGCCGCATCGGCGTCGGCGGGCAGCCGCAGGGCGCGGTGCAGGCGCTCGGCGGCGATGCCCGCGATGCCCAGCAGCTGCTTCGCGCAGATCTCGCGGGCCTGCTCCGGCCCGGTCCTGCGGTGCACGGCGTGCACGAAACCGAGGTTGAGCAGCTGCATCTGCAGCGACACCTCGTCGGCGATGCGCACCAGCGCCGAATGGGAGAACGCGGCGAAGTCGACGTCGCTGCGCAGCGGGCCCGTGTAGTCGCAGGCACCGTCCTGCGCCGGGTCGATCGCGCCGAGCTCGACGTCCGCCGCCCGGCTGCGCTGCAGCCGCAGGCAGCCTTCGGATTCGGTCACCGGCGGGTGCGCTTCGTCGATGATCACCGTCCAGGCGCAGTGCGGGTTCCGGTCGGCGGGCACGCGCGGCGGCCGGTGCACCGGCCGCACCTGGGCGCGCGGGTTCGTGGCCACCGCGGTGGCGTCGAACGTCGGGTCCTCGATGTCGTGGCACATGGCGCGCACGTAGCGCTCGCCCATCGGTTCCACGTCCATCAGCGCGCCGCAGTGGTCCAGGTGGAACTCGCCGTGCCACCGGTCGTGCACGGTGTAGCGGAAGTCCATGAACTGCGGGGGAGCGCCGATGTCCAGCTGCAGGCCCTTGAAGATGGTCAGGACGTCATCGCCCTCGTACTGCAGCGCGCGCTGCATCCGCCGGGTGTAGATGGGGCTGGCGGCCATCCACTCCTCGATGGCGATCCGGGTCATCTCTTCGCGGCCGAAGGCGGAGATGCACCAGGCCATCGCCGAGCGGTCGATGAGTTGTCCGGCCAGCAGCAGTTCCGGGACGAGAACGGCGAGCTGGTCGTGCTGCAGGGTGCCGTACCGAGATCGCACCGCGTCCTCCGATTTCCGGCGCCGCGCTGCGCGGCGCGGTGGTGGTGGGCTGTCGTCGGGGGGAACGGGGTCGCTCCGCGCCTGGGACCGCGGTGGATGCCGGTGCGGAGGCGTGAACATGTTGCGAATATTTGTCTGGACACGTGTCCATCGGACTCGGAGTTTGGCGGAAACCCGATCAGTTGTCCAGACCCCGGGGCCCGGGAAGTACTCCGGGAGGTCGTACGCTGCGAGCGTGCGCAGGAGCTGCATGCGCCCGTTGTTGTTGCCGACCGTTTCCTGGAGTAGTGTCCAGACGCGTGTCCGAGAATCTCGCGAACGAGTCCACCCGCCGCCGGTTGAACTCGCGCCAAGCCGACACCGTCCGCGGGCTGACCGAAGCCGCGGTGGAGGAGCTGCGGTCTGCGGGTTATTCCGGGATGACCGTGCGCAATGTGGCCTCCCGCGCGGGCGTCGCCCCGGCAACCGCCTACACGTACTTCTCCTCGAAGAACCATCTGATCGCCGAAGTGTTCTGGCGGCGGCTGCAGGCGCTCCCGCCCGTTGCCGATGAGCCCCGCGAGGTCCATGCCCGCGTCCGGGGAGTGCTCCGCGAAGTCGCGCTGCTCGTCGCCGATGAAGCGTCGCTCGCGCTGGCCTGCACCAACGCCATGCTCGGCGACGACCCGGATGTGCAACACCTGCGGGTACGCATCGGTATGGGCATCCGGGACCGGTTGTCGGCCGCGCTGGGCGACGACGGGGACGATGACGTGCTCAACGCGCTGGAGTTCGCCTGGATCGGCGCGATGGTGCACGCCGGGATGGGGTACACGACCTACGACCGGGTCGCCGAGCGGCTGACCAGCACTGCCGACCTCATATTGAGTCGACGTGGTTGAGAACCGGCCGGTCGACCTCGTGCGCCGCGCGGTCGGTCGGGGAGGGGTCAGAGCACCTCGATCCGGCTGATCTTCCATTCCGCACCGACCCGCTGTGCGGTGATGCCCAACTGTGCCGAACCGGAGCGCCGCTCGGGGCTTTCGGCGCGCACGCCCTGCTGGTCGACGAACAGCAGCAACTCGGCGCGATCATCCACCAGCCGCGTCACGCCCGCGGAACGCACCGTCGTGGCGAACTGCAGCCCCTGCTCGACCGCGACCCGCTCCACCTCCCCGAACAGCCCGTTGTACTGCTGCACCGCATCGCCGATCAACACCTGCTGAGCCTGCTCGCGGGTGGCGGCGGGGTCGGCATGGTTGTAGGAGAACGCTGTCCGGACCGCCGCGGAAGTCTGCTGCACGACGGCCTGCGTAGCCCGTCCGTCCACCAGCGCCTGGTTCTCGGAAGCGCCCGAGCGCAGACCGTGCGCGGCCACGCCGAACCCCGCGGCAGCTCCCGCGCACAGCACGCTGAGCACGCTGAGCAGCACGATCGAAGTGCGCTGCCCGGGAAGCTGTAGCCGAAACCGGGGTCGGAGCCCGCGAAGGTAGCGCAACCGGGCCGCGCCCGACCGGACTCCGACCGCCGAAGGGTCGGCATCCGTCGGCGGATCCGCGGAACCGGGAGACTCGGCATCCCGGTGGGTGTGCGCGGTCGCGCTTGCGGCCGACGGCTTCTCGGGCCGCTCGGGTTCACCTGCGCGGGTGTTCCGGGGACGGCCGGCGACGTGTCGCCGGCCGGATGGCTTCGTTGCCACGATTGCGTTCTCCTGCTTCCGGTCAGCTCGACACGCCCACCACGTGCACTCCGCTGAGCTTCCAGTCGGCGTCGACCTTGGTGAGCTCAGCCTGGATCCGACTGCGTTTGGTCACCGGCTCGCTCCCCTCGGCGCGCACCGTCACCTGCAATGCCGCCATCGCGGTCGCTTCCCCGGCATCGGGATCGATATCGGTGACCGCCGAATCCAGCACCTCGGCGGTGGTCGTGGTACCGGCTCGTTCCATCGCCGCGACGTTGTCCTCCCGGTTGCGGGCGACCTCCTCGGCCAACGGACCGGTCACCTGCTGCTGCCACCGGTCCAGGTCTTCGGCAGCACGCCGGTGATCGAGCGTGTTCATCTGCACGAGCCGGTGTCCGGCTTGGCGGAGCACCTCGTCGCGGGCATGGCCGGTGGCCAGGTCGGCATCGCCGAGCGCGCTCGCCCAGGATGTGGCGGCGAGACCGGCAGCGGTTGCCGACAGCACCGCGACGCCCGCCAGCAGCAGCACGGGCAGGCGCCGTCGCCGTGATTCCGGACCGCTGAGTCCGGTGTCCGATGTGGACACGTGATCTCCTGTTCGTCGTGCGCTTACTCGCCGAGTCCGAGCAGCTCTGCCATGTTCCGCGGATCCCGGCCGGGATCGACTCCGCTGATCGGCCCCGGCAGCCGGGCCTCACGCAGGCCCTGCAACTGCGGAGGCGGTGGTTCCGGCACGGCCTCTGGTTCCGGGCCGCGCGGCGCGTTCTGCGAACCGCGGACCCCGGTTTCGCTGTCCGGCGGTTCCGCGCAGTGCGCGTCGAAGTTCGTCGGCGCCGGGGTGAGGTCGTTCGCCGGCCGACGCGGGGTACCTTCGTACCCCTCGGTGCAGGAAACCGGATCACCGTAGTTGAACACGAAAGCCTGGTGCCCGGTGTCTTCGTCATCGGTCATGCCCGGTGTGAACGCGGTCATCACCGGCAGTTCCACGAGCATCTGCTCGATCGCGTCGGTGCGGCTCGACGTGATCTGCGTTGTGGTCAGCAGGTTCGCGGTGAGCACGCCCAGCTCCGACCCGGAGTTGTGCAGCAGCTGGTCCACGTGCTCGGCGGTTTCGGGTGCCTGGGCCAGCAGGCCGCGCACCGCCGGGTCGGAGTCGGAGAGCTCACCGGCGACCTCGTTGACCGAGCTGCTGAATCGGCGGATCTGATCGGCATCCTGCTGCTGCGTCTCCAGCACGGTACGACCCTGCGCGAGCAGCGATTTCGTCTGCGGCAGGTTGTCGGTGGCCTCCTGGGTCAGCGAATGCGCGCTGTCCAGCATCGTCTGCAGGTGCGGCCCGACGCCCCGGAAGGCGGCGTCCCCCTCATCCAGCACGGTACGCAGCGAATCCTGCGGGATACTGGAGGCCAGGCCGTCGAGACTGGTCAGCAGCTGCTCCGGCGGCGGCGGCAGTCGTGGCTGGTGGTGGCGCAATTCGGCGCCATCGGCCAGGTACGGCGGCCCACCATCGCGCGGCTCAAGATCCAGGAACTGCTCGCCGATGGCCGACCGGTTGGCCACGACCACATCGGTGGCCGCCGGGATCGGCGGCGCGCTGTCCTCGATGCGCACCTGAGCTCGGACCCCCGTCTCAGTGAGTTGGATGTCCTGGACACGACCCACCGCCACGCCGCGGTAGGTGACCTCGGCGTTGGGGAAGATCCCGCCGGATTCCGGTAACGGCACCACGATCGAATAGCCGTTTCCCCCGAACAACCGGTCCAGCCCGGCGTAGTTGCCGCCCACGTAGACCACCCCTGTGGCGGCGATGACCACGAAGAGGACGAGCTGCAGTCGCATCCAGCGGGTGATCATCAGGAACCTCCGAACGGGTCCAGCAGCCCACCGGCGTCCCGCTCCGGCGGTTCGGGGCGCGGTGGTGCAGGGTCACCGGGATTGCCGTGCAGTGGCAGCGGGAGATCCGGCTCACCCGGAGATTCCGCGTTCGGTTCGGACTCCTCGCCCGCTCCGTCGTCGGGTGGCGGGGTTCCCGGAGGCGGTTGGTTGGTGAGCATGTTTTCCACGATCGTGCTCAGATCGAGGTCGATCGTGAGATCGGCGTTGAAGTAGTCGCCGCGCAGCGTGTTCACCGCCGCCGGCGGGAACGGGTAGGTGACGAAGAACTCCATCGCGCGCGGCAGGTTCTCCCCGGTCTCCTGCAGCTTCTGCAGGGTGGGTCCGAGCGCCCGCAGATTGGCGAGCATG
This sequence comes from Saccharopolyspora montiporae, assembly GCF_015209505.1. Classification (GTDB taxonomy): domain Bacteria; phylum Actinomycetota; class Actinomycetes; order Mycobacteriales; family Pseudonocardiaceae; genus Saccharopolyspora; species Saccharopolyspora montiporae. The sequence goes on along the minus strand of NZ_JADEYC010000007.1, from coordinate 288,064 downwards.
TCCTCCTTGCTGCGGTCGACGGTGTCCACCGCCAACCCGGAGAGTCGGTCGAGCTGGGCGAGCATCGCCACGAGCTGGTCGCGCTGCTCGTTGACCACCTGAAGTCCCGGTTGCAGATCGCGCAGGCCCTCGTCGAGCTTGTCGCGTTGCGCGTTGAACTCGCCGGAAAGCCGGTCGAGGGAGTCGATGGCACGGGTGATGTCGCCGCGCTGGCCGTCCAACCGGGCAGTGAGGTGCTCCACATGGGCCAGCAGGGAGCGCAGTTCCGCTTCGTTGCCGGACATCGCCGAGTTGAGTTCGGTGACGATCGTGTTCAGCTGATCGACGTTGCCGCCGTTGAGCAGCGCCGACAACGCCCCCAGCACTTCCTCGATCTGGGTGTTGCGGTTGGTGCTCTCCACGCCGATCACCGCGTTGTCCGCAAGCTCGCCGCGAGGTGGTTCCGCAACGGGTTCCGCCAGCTCCACGAACTTCTCACCGAGCAGGCTGGATTGGCGTAGCCGCGCCTCGGCGTTTTCCGGCAGCCGGACCTGATCGGCGACCAGCAAGGTGACCACAGCCGTGCGCCCGTCCCGGGCCAGGCCGATGTTGTCCACCCGGCCGGCGGCGACGTCGTTGACCTTGACGCTGGACTGCGGCACCAGGTCGAGCACATCGGTGAAGTGCACGATCACCCGGTCTGGCTGCTCGCCCAGGTCCGCCCCGCCCGGGAGCGGAACATCGTAGAGACCGCCCGAACCGCACCCGCTCAGCGTCACGCCGGCGACCAGCGCCAGGACAGGAACCCGTCTGCGCGCTCTCATCGCGGACCATCCCCGAGCTCCTCGTCGCGGCGCTGCTGCTCCACGGCATCCAGCAGTGGTAGCGGCATACCGGACTCGTCGGACGGGTCGGACTCGTCGGGCTGAGCGGGCTGCGCGTTCGACTTGATGATGTCGTGCGGCGGGGGCACGCCGAGGCCATCGTCGATCGCCGGGCCCAGGTCTTTGCAGATGTCGGTCAGCGCCGGGGGGATCTCCTTCGGCGTGGCTCGTTCGATCAGCAGGCACACCATCGTGACCGGGGGATAGGTGAACTCGTTGAGGTTCAGCCGCACCGCCACCGTTCCGGACGCCGCATCGTAGGAGTTGATGTAGTTCGACGCCGCCAACGGGGCCACGTCGATGATCTCCGCGATCGCGGCGCGCTGATCGACCAGGCCCTTGGTGGTTTCGCTGAGCTTGTTCACGTTCGATTCCAGAAGCCCCCGGTTCTCGCCGACGAAGCGGTTGACCTCGTCCAGCGAACCGGACATCGTCTCCAGCGCCGTCCCGAGCTGTTCCTTGTCGTCGGCCAGGCTGCCGGCGACATCGGCGAACCGGCCGTGGAACTCGTGGATCTGGTCGTCGCTGCGCGCCAGTGCCGCGGTGAACTCGTCGAGGTTGCGGACGGTGCCGAACAGGTCGCCCTGCGAGTTCTGCATTGTTTCCGCTGCCTCGCCGAGGTCGCGGATCGTCTCGTTGAGCGGTTTGCCGTTGCCCCGAAGATTGGCCGCACCGGTGTCCAGCACGTCGGAGACCGCGCCGCGTTCGTTGGCGCCGTTCGGTCCCAGCGCCGTGGCCAGGTCGTCGGCGCTGCGGTACAGATCGTCGATCTCCACCGGCGTCGAGGTCCTCTCCAGCGGGAACTCACTGCCGGTGGGCAGTTCAGGTCCGCCGGTGTACGCGGGGGTCAGCTGCACGTAGCGGTCGCTGACCAGGCTCGGTGCCACCACGACCGCGCTCGCGTCCGCCGGGATACGGACACCGGAATCCAGGGAAAGCTCGGTGCGCACCACTTCGCCCGCGGGCTGGACGTCGTCCACCGTGCCCACCTCGACGCCGAGCACCCGCACCTTCGAACCCGGGTGCACGCCGATCGCCTTCGGGAACACCGCGGTATAGGTGGCCCGGGACGCACTCGCGGTCCACCAGACCGCACCGGAGACCACCACCGCGGCGGTGGTCAGCAGGGCGACGGCCAGCAGCAGCCTGCGCCTGTTCCGCCGGATCATGATCCACCTCCGGTGTCCGGGTTCGGCGGTACGCATCCCTCGGGGTTGACGGTGAGCAGCTCGTTCAGCAGCGGCGGCGGGATGATTCCGCACAGGTAGCCGTCGAACCACCGACCGTTGCCGATCGTGTTGTTGAACACGCGGATGAACGGCGCCATCTCGCGAATGCCCTGCGAGATGTTGTCCTGCTGGCGCTGCAGCAGCGAGGACACCTGGTCCAACTCCTGCAACGCGGGACGCAGCTGCTCCTGGTTGTCGCCGACGACACCGCGCAACTGGTTGCCCAGATCCTCGGTCCCGCGCAGCAGCCGGTGGATGGCTTCGTCGCGGATCTGCAGTTCGGCCAGCAGCTGGTTGCCGTCGGCGAACAGCTTTTGCACCTGCTCGCTGCGCTCGGCTGCGATGCCGCTGAACTGCCGGGTGTTGGCCAGCAGCGCCGCGAACTCCTCGTCCCGCGAGGAGATCGTCTCGGATAACCGGGACAAGCCGTCGATCGTGCCCTGCACGTGCTCCGGGGTGTTGCGGAAGGTGTCCGAGATGACCTCGAAACTCCGCGCAAGCTGGTCCGAATCGATGTCGTCGGCCGTGCGGGAGAGCTCGTGCAGGGCATCGGTGACGTCGAACGGCGACCGGGTGCGGTCCAGCCCGATCGGTGCGTCCGGATCCTGTTCCCCGCGCCCTTCCGGAGTCAGCGCCAGGTACTTGTCGCCCAGCAGCGTTTTGATCTCGATGGAAGCGCCGGTGCGTTCGCCCAGCCACGAGCCGTCCGTGCTGAACTGAACATCCACCCGGTCGCCGCGCAACGACACGTCGGAGACCTCGCCGACCTTGACCCCGGCGATTCGCACGTCGTCGTCGGCGGCGATCCCGGCCGACTCGCGGAAAACCGCTGTGTAGCGGTTGCCGCTGAACAGGTCCTCGGCGAAGAACGCCACGTAGGTCCCTGCCAGCAATATGACCAGGAAGATTGCGCCGATCGCGGCCTGGTTGCGTTCCCGGAGTGGTCTCATCGGGTGCACCTCTCCGGCAGTTCGGAGGTCGGGAGCGGCACGATCGGGAGTTCGACACCGATCGAGTCGATGGAGATGTCCCCGCGCATCTGGCAGGAGTAGTAGTTGAACCATCCCGCGTAGCTGGCGGTGCGCGTCACCGACCCGATCCGCTCCGGGAACCCGCTGAGGAACCGATCGAGTTGCGGTTCACGGGCGTTGAAGTTCTCCGCCAACGCGTCCAGTTCGCGGATGTCCTTCTGCAGCGGCGGCCGGGCTTCTCGAAGCAGTCCGGACGTGCGCTCGGTCAGATCGGCCAACGACCCGGTGGCTTCGCCGATCGGCTCCCGCTGCTCGGCCAGCCCGGTGACGAGCTGCTGCATCTCGTCGATGAGCCCGGCCAGTTCCGGGCTGCGCGCGTTCGCGGTGTCCAGCACTCCGTTGAGGTTGGTGACGACGCGCCCGATGACTTCGTCCTTGTCGGCGACGGTGGAGGTCAGCGATGCGGTGTGCGCCAGCAGGCTCTCCACGGTCCCACCTTCGCCCTGCAGGACCTGGATGATCTGGTGCGAGAGCTCGTTGACCTCGTCGGGATCCAGCGCGCGGAACAGGGGTTTGAACCCGTTGAACAGCGCGGTGAGGTTCAGCGCCGGGCTGGTGCGCTCCAGCGGGATCGTCGAACCCGGTGGGAGGGAGTTGCGCACATCTCCCGAGCCCACGTCCAAAGCGATGTACCGCTGTCCGATCAGGTTTCGGTACTTCACCGCCGCGGTCGTCGTCGTCGGCAGCGGACGGTTTCCGTCGATGGTGAACCGAACCTCGGCGACCTTGCGGTCGGCCACCTCGATCGTATCGACGGTCCCGATTCGAACCCCCGCCATTCGGATCTCGTCACCGGGGTTGAGCCCGGTCGCATCCGAGAACCGGGCGCTGAACTCCGCGTCATTGGTGAAAGTCCGGTTGGCGATCGTGGTGGCCAGCACCCCGGTGAGCAGGACGGTCACCACCGCGAAGATCAGGAATTTGACCAGCTGCGGCAGGTAGCTTCTCACTCCAGGACCACCTCCGTTCCGCGGAAGACCGGGGCCAGCAACAGGGATCCCCATTCGGGCACGTCATCGGGGCGACGTTCGGTGGCGTGCGCGGACAGCGCGGTCACCAGCCGGCGCTCTTCGTCGGACCCGGCGACTAGTGGTACCCCGTTCGACGCGCCGGACGTGGTGTCTCCGGCGGAGGCGGGCGCCGTCGCTGCGCCGGTGAAGTTCTGCGGCGCGAACGTGTCCATACCCCATTCCTTGTCCACTGCAGGAGGTTTCGAAGTGCCGTCCTCGACGGGACCGCCGGGCGGGTACTGCGGAAACAGGTTCTCCGGAGACGCCTTGTCGTAGCAGCGCGGACCGCGCTTGTCGTCGTAGGAAGGCGTGTCCTTGCCGGGTTCGTACTTGCCGCGACTCTGGGTGAATTCGATGGTCAACCGGGCCACGTGCGGGTTCTCCTGTCCCTGGCCCATCGTCCGGTTCCCGGGTTCGATCTGATCGGCCATCTGCTTGATCATGCAGGGATACTGGGGCGCGTAGTCCCTGAGCAGTTCCACGGTCGGCCGGGACGTGGCGACCAGGTTCACCATGTTCTCCTGGTTGATCTCCAGGAATTCGCTGAGGTTGGCCGATGCCCCGCCGAGGTTGTGCACCAGAGCGGACACCTGCGTGCGTTCGTCGACGAGGGTCCTGCTCGTGGTGGACAGGTCCGACATGGCCTCGATGAGGTCGGGGCCGGCGTCGCTGTAGGCGTCGGCCACCACGGAAAGTGCCCGGGTGTTGGCCTCCACATCGGGCAACGCCGGGTTGATCTCGGACAGGTACTCGTTCAGTTTCACCGCGGTGTCACCCAGTTGCTCACCACGGCCGTCCAATGCCTGGGAAAGCGAGGTCAGTGTCGACGAGACCTTGTGTGGCTGCAGGGTCTGCAGCAGGGGCATCAGATGATTGAGCGCCTCTTCGATCTCGATCGCCGAACTGCTGCGGTCCTGCCCGATCACCGTCCCTTCGGTGAGTGTCTCGTCCGGCGGGCCAGGTGGCGCTTCCAGCGACACGTAACGTTCGCCGAACAGCGTCTTGGGCAGCAGACGAGCGGTGACCGAAGCCGGGACCTGGTCCAGTTTCGCCGGGTCCATCGCCAGGTTGAGCTCGGCGGCATCGCCCCGAGCGCGAACCGCGTCCACTTCGCCGACCACGACACCGCGCAGCTTGACGTCAGCACCTTCACGCAGCTGGTTGCCGACGTTGTCGGTGCGCAGCAGCACAGGTTCCTGATCGGTGAACGCCTTGCGGTACGCGGCGATGCTGGCCGTGATGAACAGGGCGCACACCAGGAGGAAGACCAACCCCAGCACCTGGAAGCTGACCTGGGTCCGACTGAACACGCTCATCGGTGCTCCGTTCGGTGGTTGTGCCGGCCTCTCCGGTGACGGATGTGTCGGCGCGGTGCGGTGGGAAGTCCACGCGCGTCGCGGTGGTGGATCGGCATCCGATCACCCCGCGATCCGCACGGTGGTCGTGGATCCCCAGATCGCCAAGCTCAGGAAGAAGTCGATGGCGACCTGCAACACGATGGCCGTGCGCACGGCGCGGCCGACCGCGACGCCCACGCCGGCCGGACCACCGCGGGCGGTGTAGCCGTAGTAGCAGTGCGACATGATCACCACCGAGCTGAACACCAGCACTTTCAAGAACGACCAGAGGACGTCCTCCGGGGGTAGGAAAAGGTGGAAGTAGTGGTCGTAGGTGCCTGCGGACTGCCCGTAGAACAGCACCGTGACTTGACGGGAGGCCAGGTACGAGCTGAGCAGGCCGACCACGTACAGCGGGACGACGGCGACGCAACCGGCCACCACGCGGGTCGTGACGAGGTAGGGGATGCTGCGGATGCCCATCGTTTCCAACGCGTCGACCTCGTCGGAGATGCGCATCGCGCCGAGTTGCGCGGTGAAACCGCATCCGACGGTGGCCGACAGCGCGAGACCCGCTGCGAGCGGGGCGACCTCGCGGGTATTGAAGTAGGCGGCGATGAACCCGGTCAACGCCGAGGTGCCCATCTGGTTGAGCGCCGCGTAGCTCTGCAGGCCCACGACCGTGCCGGTGAAGAAGGCCATGCCGGTCATCACGCCGAGTGTTCCGGCGATGATCGCCATCGCCCCGGAACCGAACGTCACCTCGGTGAGCAGCCGCAGGATCTCCCGCGGGTACTGCACCAGGGTGCGCGGGACCGAGATGAGCACGCGCAGGTGGAAGAACAGCTGGCGGCCGAGGCCTTCCAGCTGCAGGAAGGGGATCGCTGCGGTGCGCAGCGCGCGTTGCGCCTCAGCGGACCGCTCCGGGGTGCCGGTCGTCATCGGATCACATCCCCTTCTGCGGGACGAGCTGCAGGTAGAGGCCGGTGATCACGACGTTGACCAGGAACAGCAGCAGGAACGTCACCACGACGGCCTGATTGACCGCGTCCCCGACCCCTTTCGGTCCGGGTGCGGGGTTCATGCCCCGGTACGCGGCCACGATTCCGGCGAGGAACCCGTAGAGCACGGCTTTGAGCTCGCTGACCCACAGGTCCGGCAGTTGGGCCAGCGCGTTGAAGCTGGCCAGGTACGCCCCCGGGGTGCCGCCCTGCAGCACCACGTTGAAGAAGTATCCGCCGAGCACACCGACGACGCTGACCAAGCCGTTGAGCAGCACCGCGACCACGACGGCGGCCAGCACGCGGGGAACGACGATGCGGTGGATCGGGGAGACCCCCAGCACGACCATCGCGTCGATCTCCTCGCGGATGGTGCGCGCCCCGATGTCGGCGCACACGGCCGACCCTCCCGCTCCGGCGACCAGCAGTGCGGTGATGAGCGGGCTTGCCTGCTGGATGATCGCCAACGCGCCGGCAGCGCCGGTGAACGACTGGGCCCCGATCTGCTGGGTGAGCGAACCGAGGTGCAGCGAGATGACCGCACCGAACGGGATGGCGACCAGCGCGGTGGGCAGGATCGTCACCGCCGAGAAGAACCAGCACTGCTGGAAGAATTCGCGGTGCTGGAAGGGGCGCCGGGGTATGCCGCGCAGCACCTCCCAGGCTAAGGTGGCGATCCGACCGATGTGGTGCAACGCGGCACGGCCGGGAAAGCTCACCGGTGCACCTCGGGTGCTCATAACCGTACCGCTGTCCGACGAAGTCCACGATGGACCACGGAAAGCCCGGTGCGATCGGGAGAATCGCACTCGTGCTGTCGGTGCGGGGGCAGGGCAGCCCGGACAGCGGGTCCGGTGTGGTGGCGAGTTGTTCGCACGGCTCCTCCGTTCGCGGCGCACCGCTGCAGGACGGATCGAGGAGCGGGCGCGCGGTAGAACCGGTTGCAGTTCAGGATGGCGTGGTGGGGCGAGCCCGCCCATGGCGGGATCGGATTTCCGGGATCTCTCGGGGATGGGCGGAGCCGGTATCGTCGCTGGTCGATGGCGTCGTTCCTCGGCGGATCCGACGGTGTTCGGACGTGCCGGTAGCCGGTTCGCACCAACGACCTTGTGTGCTTATGTGACGCAGGCTACTGTCTGAACAGCTGTCCATCAAGTCATCGGGTAGCGCGGGGAGGCCGGAGCCGAGCGACCGCCCGGAACTCCGGGCGGTCGACCGAGTGCGGTCACCGTCGGTGCGAAACACCGGTTCCTCGACATACTTCGAGTGCGAACACCGGTCCCACGAGGGGGCGTACAGCATGACCGAACAGCCGAGCCGATCCGACATCCATCTCGTCAGCGGTGACTTCTGGGGGCGTGATCCGCAGGAAGAGCTGACGTGGATGCGCCACCACGCCCCGGTCTACTGGGACGAGAACAGCGGGTTGTGGGGAATCAGCAAACACCGCGACGTGCAGTACATCTCGAAGCGGCCGGACCCGTTCTCCAGCGCCCAGGGCATGCGTCCGGACGCGGACGCGATGCCGATGATGATCGATACGGACGATCCGCAGCACGTGGCGCGGCGCAAGCTCGTCAGCCAGGGGTTCACCCCGCGCCGCGTGGCTACCCAAGAGGACCGGATCCGCGAGATCTCCGACGCCATCTTGGACAACGTCTGCGAACGCGGCGAATGCGACTTCGTCTGGGACATCGCGGCACGATTACCGCTGATCGTGATCGCGGACGCGCTCGGATTCGACCCCGAGGACTGGGACCGCCTCCTGGGCTGGTCGGATGACATGCTGCGCGGTCTGGTCGGCATCGCCGATGACGAGCGTCTGGTACTCGCCACCGAGGCGTTCGAGGGGTATAGCGCCTACATCTCCGAGGTCATCGAACGTCGGAGGGCGGAGCCTCGTGATGACCTGGTCGGGGTGCTCGTGCGCGCCGAGGTGGACGGGGACAGCCTCGATCGGGATTCGTTGATCTACGAGTCGTTGCTCCTGCTCATCGGTGGGGACGAGACCACGCGCCATGTGATCTCGGGTGGTGCCTACCAGTTGTTCAACCATCCGGAGCAGTACCGGAAACTCGTGCAGGACCCTGCGAAGATCCCGGTCGCGGTGGAAGAGATGTTGCGTTGGGTCAGTCCGATCAAGAACATGGCGCGGACCGTGACCCGCGATGTGGAGGTCGGTGGCCGGCTGCTGCGCGAGGGTGACAAGCTGCTGCTGTTGTACCCTTCGGCGAACCGCGATGAGGACGTGTTCGAGGATCCGTTCCGCTTCGACATCGAACGGAGCCCCAACGATCACCTCGCCTTCGGTGTCGGGTCCCACTTCTGCATGGGGAACAGCCTGGCACGGCTCGAACTGCGGGTGATGTTCGAGCAACTGCTGCAGCGGATCCCGGATCTTGCGCTGTCCGGGACCGAGGAGCCGGAACGGCGACCGGCGAACTTCGTGTCCGGCTACGAGTCGATGCCGGTGACGTTCACCCCCCAGCCGAAGCGGGAACCCGCCGTGCGGTGATGTCCCGCCGAAACGCCGCCGCACCGGGTGTGCCCCGGTGCGGCGGTGGTCGCGCGGTGCGCCGGCGGGGTCTCGGTCCCGGTTGGCACGCCGCGGTCGGGTATCGCGGTCGTGCGCGCGATCAGGCGCGTTCGTCGTCGCTGATGGCCTTCTCGGCGACCATGTTGAACTTGGTGCCGAGCGGCCAACCGACGTAATGGGTCAAAAACAGCGCGATCTCCCGGAGCTGTTCGGCGTCGACCTCCCCGTTGCCCAGGGCCGAGCGAACCTGGATATCGGCGACGTCGTCGAGACCTTGGGCGGTGAGCGCGCCGAGGAGCAGCAGGCGGCGGTCGCGCAGGCTGAGTCCGGGCCGGGACCAGATCTCGGCGAAGAGGTGATCGACCGTGGTGGCGAAGAAGTCGCCGGGTCCGTCCTGCACGTCCCATCCGTAGACCTGGCGCATGGTGTCGAGTCCGTGTTCCCGGCGAGAATTCATCCTGGTCTCCTGAGCTCGGCGTTATGTCGGAAATCGTGGGGTGACCGCGTTCGTGGGGATCGCGTTCCGGAATCAGGTGCGGGCCACGGGTTCGGGGTGTCGCCATGCGCGGGTACGCGCGGAAGGTGGTGCACCGGCGCGGATCCGGCATCTGTGTGTCGGCACAGCTCTGCGGTGAGCCGCTTCTCGGGCACGACGGCTCCTCTGGGCCGCGCCTCGGACGGCCAGCCGGCCGCCCCGTGGTCAGCCGAGTGGTTCGGCACGCGGCGCGGATCCTGATCGCCCGGCCGAGATAGCGCCGGGTCCGGGCATCCTCACCGTATTCGCCGGTCGATCGAACTGTCCAGAACGTGTTCCAGGCGCTCGCGAGTACGCCCGCTGTTGTCCCCGAAGCGATCGCTATAGTACTGTCTAGACAGCTGTCCGGAAACGGGAGGTCATGTCTTCCGTTCGCAGGTGGGCCGCACTGGCTTCCCGGGCGGGCCACGGGCCGTGCCGCCGAGTGCCCTCGAACTTCCCACGGAGTGATCCATGACGACGAACACCGGATCCACGCCTCTGGCGTTCAGTCCGTACGACTACGTGTTCCACGAGGATCCCTACCCGACCTACGCGCGGCTGCGCACCGAAGCTCCGGTGTTCCACAACGCTGAGCACGGTTTCTGGGCGCTGTCGCGCTATGACGACGTGGCTGCGGCGATCCGGGACAGCCAACGGCTCTCCAGCGCGAACGGTGTGTCGCTCGACCCGGCGGCGTACGGTCCGCACGCGCATCGCACCATGTCGTTCCTGGCCATGGACAACCCCCGGCACAACCGGATGCGATCCCTGGTGGGCAAGGGATTCACCCCGCGCCGGGTCAATCGCTTGGAACCGCGGATCGCGGAGCTGACCCGGCAACACCTCGACGCGGCGTTGCACGACGACGAGTTCGACTTCATCTCCGCCTTCGCGGGCAAACTGCCGATGGATGTGATCTCCGAGCTGATGGGTGTGCCATCGGCGGATCGGGACGCGTTGCGCCACTTGGCGGACAGCGTCGTACATCGGGACGAAGGAGTGTACGACGTCCCCGAGGAAGCCATGAGTGCCTCCCTGGAGCTCGTGCAGTACTACGCCGACATGCTCGCCGAGCGCCGGCGCAACCCGGCCGACGACCTGACCTCGGCGCTGCTGGAGGCCGAGATCGACGGCGATCGCCTCGACGACGAGGAAATCATCGGCTTCCTGTTCCTCATGGTGGTCGCCGGTAACGAGACCACGACCAAGCTCCTCGGCAATTGCGCGTACTGGGGGTGGCGCAATCCGGATGAGTTGGCCAAGGTGCTGGGCGATGTCGAACGCGTGCCGGACTGGGTGGAGGAGACGCTGCGCTACGACAACTCCACCCAGATGCTGGCCCGCACGGCCACCGAAGATCTCGAATACTACGGCCGGACGGTCCCGGCGGGGGACTGCGTGCTGCTCTTGGTCGGTTCCGCGAACCGCGACGAGAACGCCTTCCCGGAGCCGGACCGGTTCGACATCGACCGGGACACCTCCTCGCAGATCGTCAGCTTCGGCGCGGGGACGCACTTCTGCCTCGGTGCCCACCTCGCACGGCTGGAGGCGCGCATCGCGCTCACCGAACTGGTCAACAGGGTGGCGGATTTCGACCTCGACGTGGCGCGCGCCAGCCGGGTTCACTCGTCGAACGTCCGCGGTTTCGCTGAACTGCCGATGAGTGTCCGGCGCCGCTGATACCGACGATCGACGAACCAGAGGAGGCGAGCATGAGCGTGCAGGAGCCGACACGGGTGTCCGGTGCCAGTGGTGAGCACGGGCATCTGGAGGAGTTGCGAACCGATCCCATCGGGTTGTTCGAGCGGGTCCGCCAGGAGTGCGGGGATGTGGGGAGTTTCCAACTCGCCGACCGCCGAGTGGTCCTGCTGTCCGGGGCCGAGGCCAACGAGTTCTTCTTCCGGTCCACCGATGAGGAGCTCGACCAGGGCGAGGCGTACCCGTTCATGAAGCCGATCTTCGGGGAAGGCGTGGTCTTCGACGCCTCGCCGGAGCGCCGCAAGGAGATGCTGCACAACCAGGCGCTGCGCGGCGAGCACATGAAGGGCCACGCCGCGACCATCGCCGAGGAGGTCGAGCGCATGCTTGCCGACTGGGGCGAGGAAGGTGAGATCGACCTGCTCGACTGGTTCGCCGAGCTCACCATCTACACCTCGTCGTCGTGCCTGATCGGCAAGAAGTTCCGCGAGGAGCTCGATCACCGGTTCGCCGAGTACTACCACGAACTGGAACGCGGTACCGATGCGCTGTCGTTCGTCGATGCCTATGCGCCGATCGAGAGCTTTCGCCGTCGGGACGAGGCGCGGGCCGCGTTGGTCGACATGGTCCAGGGGATCATGGCGGGTCGACGTGCCGGGCCGAAACCCGCCAAGGAAGACCGGGACATGCTCGACGTCCTCATGTCGGTCAAGGACGACGACGGCGAGCCGCGGTTCTCGGCCGATGAGATCACCGGCATGTTCATCTCGATGATGTTCGCCGGGCACCACACGAGTTCCGGGACCGCTGCGTGGACGCTGATCGAGCTGCTTCGCCACCCGGAGATGATGGACACCGTGGTCAAGGAGCTCGACGCGGGTCAGGCAGCCGGTGGGGAGGTCAGCTTCCGCGCGCTGCGGGAGATCCCGAACCTGGAGTCGTCGATCAAGGAGACGCTCCGGCTGCACCCGCCGCTGATCCTGCTGCTGCGCGTGGCCAAGGACGACTTCGAGGTGAACGGACACCGAATCCACCAGGGCGATTTGGTGGGGGCTACCCCTGCGGTGTCCAACCGGCTGCCGGAGGATTTCCCGGCTCCGGACTCCTTCCAACCGCAGCGCTACGCCGAACCGAGGCAGGAGGACCTGGTCAACCGGTGGACGTGGATCCCGTTCGGCGCGGGCCGGCACCGGTGCGTCGGGGCGAACTTCGCGATGATCCAGCTCAAGGCGATTTTCGCCGTGCTGCTGCGCGAGTACGAGTTCGAGTTGGCTCAGCCGGAGGATAGCTACCGCAACGACCACAGCAAGATGGTGGTGCAGCTGGCCCGCCCCTGCACCGTGCGTTACCGGCGGAGGAAGCGATGAGGATCGAGGTCGACGACGACCTGTGCCAGGGGCACGCGATGTGCGAGCTGGAGGCACCGGAGGTGTTCCACGTGCCCAAGCGCGGCACGGTCGAGGTCCTCGCGGAGCAGCCCGCTCCGGAACAGCACCCGGATGTGCGGCGTGCCGTGGCGTCCTGTCCGACGCAGGCGCTGCGGTTGGTGGAGTGACCGGGCGCGGTCCCGCTGGGTGGTCCGAGCCCAGATCAGAGAGCGGCCTGCTTGCTAGGGTCCGCGCGCCGCGGGTCCGCGCCGGTCGCGGGAGCCACCCGCACCGAACACGTCCCGGAGAGAGGTCATCCGTTGCGCCACGGAATCACGTTGTTCGCCAGCGATCGCGGGATCACCCCGGCGGAGGCGGCGAAAGCCGCCGAGGAGTCCGGATTCGATACCTTCTACGTGCCCGAGCACACGCACATCCCGGTCAAGCGGGAAGCCGCGCATCCCGGAACGGGAGGTGCGGAACTGCCCGATGATCGGTACCTGCGCACCCTCGATCCCTGGGTGGGACTCGGGACGGCCGCTGCGGTCACCTCCCGCATCCGATTGGCGACCGCGGTCGCCCTGCCCGTGGAGTCGGACCCGATCACGCTGGCCAAGTCCATCGCCACCCTGGACCACCTGTCCGGCGGGCGAGTGGCGATCGGCGCCGGGTTCGGCTGGAACACCGATGAATTGGCCGATCACGGCATTCCCGGGAAGCGGCGTCGTACGGCGCTGCGTGAATACGTCGAGGCGATGCGCGCGCTGTGGACGCAGGAAACCGCCTCCTACGAGGGCGAATTCGTCCGGTTCGGCCCGTCCTGGGCGTACCCGAAACCCGTGCAGCAGCACCTGCCGTTGCTGATCGGCGCCGGTGCCGGGCCGAAGACGTTCGCGTGGATCGCCGCGCACGCCGACGGGTGGATGACCACCCCGGGGGAGCAGGACGTGGCGGGCAACGCGGATCGGCTGCGCAAGGCGTGGCAGGAGGCGGGCCGTTCCGGTGAGCCGGATATCCGCGTGCTCGCCGCCGCCAAACCCGATCCGGAGATGCTGTCGGCGTGGGAGGCGGCCGGGGTTTCCGAAGCGATTTGGGGTGTGCCGGACAGGTCGGCCGCGGAGGTCGTCGCGGCGATCGGGCGGCACGCGCAACGGCTCGGCATCGGGTGATCCCTTGTGCGGCGCAGGCCGCCCGAGGCAAGATGGACAAGTGTCTGGACGGAAGTCTTGTATGGCGGGCTGACTCCAGGACCGGCTCCGGCGGCCGCGTTCGCGCGAGATCAGCAGGACGGAGGATGCACATGGCCGGCTTCTCGCGGGCGACGATGGAACAGTTCTGGCAGCGATGGCTCGATGCCAACCGGGACGCCGAACGAGTCCGCGACTGGCGACTGTTGGCCGACTTTTACGCACCCGAGGCCAGCTACGGGTGGATGTACACCCCGGAAGAGCACTTCATGGCCATCGGCAGGGACGAGATCCGGGACTACGCCCTGGGAACCGAGATGTTCGGTCTCGATGGCTGGCACTACGACTACGTCGCCACCGTCATGGACGAGACGAACGGGATGATCATCGGGTTCTGGAAGCAGCGCGCAGGTGTCCACGACGAGAACGGCCGGGAATACGAGATCGCGGGTATCGGTGGCAGCTGGTTCGGCTATGGCGAGAACGGCGACGGAACCGGCCATTTCGCGTGGCAACGCGACTGGTTCGACCTCAACGCCGCGGCGAAGACGTTCCTGGCGATGGCCGAATCCGGCAAGGCCGGACAACCGCTGCTGGACCGGATGGCGTTGCACGGCAAGGAACAGCCCGGGCATTACCAGGTCGCGGACCTGCCGTCGACCATCTGGCCGCCCGTCGTGGAGGAGGCCGACCGATGAGCCTGGACCTACCGCAACCGCTGCAGTGCGTGGACGGCGCGCTCCGGCGCGCCTCCGACGAGCGGAGCTACCCGATCACCAATCCGGCAACCGGTGCCGAGATCGGTACCGCCCCGGACGCGACCGCCACCGACGTGGACGCGGCCATCGGCGCGGCCCGGCGCGCCTTCGACAACACCGACTGGTCCAGCGCTCACCAGTTCCGGGTGCACTGCCTGCGGCAACTGCACCGGGCGCTGGTCGAGCGCGGTGCGGACATGCGGGAACTGACCACGGCCGAAGCCGGGGCGCCGGCCTTCCTCACCAGCGGCCCGCAGTACGACGCTCCGGTGGAGGCTCTGTCCTGGACGACCGAGTTGGCCGCTGAGTACGCGTGGTGGACCGATCTCGGCACCGCCGAACCCATGGGAATCCCGACCAGCCGCGCGGTGCACCGGGAAGCAGTGGGTGTGGTCGCGGCCATCACCCCGTGGAACTTCCCGAACCAGATCAACCTGGCCAAGATCGGGCCGGCGCTGGCGGCGGGGAACACGGTGGTCCTCAAACCCGCGCCGGATACCCCGTGGGTGGCAGCGGAGCTCGGCCGAATCGTGCTGGAAGAAACCGATATTCCGCCCGGTGTCGTCAACGTGGTGACCCCGCGGGACAACGACGTCGCGTCCCAGCTGATCTCCGACCCGCGCATCGACCTCGTGTCGTTCACCGGTTCCACCGCGACCGGACGTGCGGTCATGGCAGGTGCCTCGACGACGCTGAAGAAGGTGTTCCTGGAACTCGGCGGGAAATCCGCCGCGCTCGTGCTCGACGACGCCGATCTTCCCTCCGCAGTCGGTGCGGCCGCGTTCGGCGTCAGCGTGCACGCCGGGCAGGGATGCGCGCTGACCACACGGTTGGTCGTGCCCCGCGCGCGGTACGACGAGGCCGTGCAGGTCGCTGCGAGCACGATGGCCAAGATCGGCGCCGGTGATCCGCTCGATCCCGGAACCGTGTGCGGTCCGGTGATTTCCGCGGTGCAGCGCGACCGCGTGCTGGGCTACCTGCAGCTCGCCGCGGAGGAAGGCGGCAGGTTCGCGACCGGCGGCGGCGTGCCCGCGGACAAGGACCGGGGGTTCTGGATCGAACCGACGGTGATCGCCGGCCTGGACAACGCCTCCCGGGTGGCGCGCGAGGAGATCTTCGGACCGGTGCTGGTCGTCCTCCCGCACGACGGGGACGACGATGCGGTGCGCATCGCCAACGACTCGCCGTACGGGCTGTCCGGATCGGTCGACAGCGGATCCGTCGAGCGGGCGCGGTCGGTGGCGGCCCGCGTCCGCAGCGGGACGTTGGCGATCAACGGTGGCGTCTGGTTCAACCCGGACGCCCCGTTCGGCGGGTACAAGCAATCCGGCATCGGCCGCGAGATGGGTGTGGCCGGTTTCGAGGAATACCTGGAGACCAAGCTGATCGCCGAACCGGCGTGACGGAGGCGGACATGGACAAGCGGTTCGACGGCAAGGTCGCCGTCGTCACGGGCGCTGCCCGCGGGATCGGTGCGGCCTACGCGCACGCCCTGGCCGGCCAGGGCGCGAGCGTGCTCGTGGCCGACCGGGACGACGACGCGGGGAAGAGCACGGCTGCGGACATCGAATCGGGCGGCGGGCGTGCGGTTTTCGCGCACACCGACGTCGCCGACCGGGATTCGGCGGAGCAGGCCGCCGAGCGCGCGGTCGCGGAGTTCGGCGGCATCGACCTGCTCGTCAACAACGCCGCCATCTACGGCGACATGCAGTTCGACCTGCTGTTGACCGTCGACTGGGACTACTACCGGCGGTTCATGTCGGTGAACATGGACGGCGCGCTGGTGATGACCCGGGCGGTGCACCGGCACATGCAGCGCCGCGGGGGCGGCGCGATCGTCAACCAGAGCTCCACGGCGGCCTGGCTCTACTCCGGCTTCTACGGGCTGGCCAAGGTCGGCGTCAACGGACTGACGCAGCAGCTCGCGCACGAGCTCGGCGGGATGAACATCCGGGTCAACGCGATCGCGCCCGGCCCGACCGACACCGAAGCCACCCGCAACCAGGTCGGCGCGGCCGCCGACGAACTGGTCGGCCAGCTGGCGCTCAAGCGCCTGGGACAACCGCAGGACATGGTCGGCGCGTGCCTGTTCCTGCTCTCCGACGAAGCGGCCTGGCTGACCGGGCAGATCGTCAACGTCGACGGCGGTCAGGTGATCCGGTGAGTACCGGCGAGCCCGCTGCGGTCGGCTTCGTCGGACTGGGCAACATCGGCGCGGACATGGCCGCCAACCTGGTGACCTGGCCCGGCGGGGTCTGGGTGCACGACCTCGCGCCGGAACCCGTCGAACAGCTGCGCCGACGCGGTGCGCGAGTGGCGCGGGACCTGGACGAACTGGCCCGTCGAACCGAGCTGATCTGCATCATGGTCCGCGATGACGCGCAGGTCCGTGCCGTCCTGGACCGGCTGCTGCCCGCGATGTCGGCAGGACACGTGGTGGCGGTGCACTCGACGGTGGCGCCGGATACGCCCGCCGAACTCGCCGCCGCGGCCGCCGACCGCGGGGTGCAGCTGGTGGATGCCCCGGTCAGCGGCGGCGCACCCGGCGCCGCGGACGGCAGCCTGGCCATCATGGTGGGGGGTCTGGACGAGGCGTTCGCCGCGTGCCGGAAACCACTGGGGCTCATGGGTTCCGAAGTCGTGCACGCGGGCCCGATCGGGGCAGGGACCCGGATGAAGCTCGCCCGCAACCTGCTGCACTTCGTGGCGTTCACCGCGGTCGGCGAGGCCCAGCGACTGGCCGAGGCCGCCGGGCTGGACTTGCTGGCGCTCGGCCGGATCGTGCGGCACACCGACGCGATCACCGGCGGTCCGGGGGCCATCATGCACCGGCCGACCGCCGCGCCGATCCCGGATGGCGACCCGTGGGCCGAGATTGTCGAGCACGTGCGCACGCTGGGGGAGAAGGACCTCGGGTTCGCCACCGAGCTGGCCCGCCAGCTGGGCGTGGACGTGCCGCTGGCCGAGCACGCCGCGGGCGAGTTGGCCCGCGCCCTGGGACTCGCGCCGCACGGGGGCGGCACCGGATGAGCGGGCCGCGCACCGGGCAGGTCGCCGTGGTGACCGGATCCAGCAGCGGCGTCGGCCGGGCCGTGGCCGAGCACTTGGCCGCGGAGGGCGCCGCGGTCGTCATCAACGGCCGCGACGCGGACGCGGCGCACCGAGCAGCAGCCGAGCTGGCCGCGGGAGGCGCGCGGGTGCGGGCGGTGCCGGGTTCGGCCGCCGATCCGGCCGTCGCCGAAGAACTGGTCGCCGCGGCCGAGCAGTACTTCGGCCCGGTGGACGCGCTGGTCAACTGCGCCGGAACCGCCGAGCCCGCGGGATCCTCGATCCTGGACATCAGCACCGAGCAATGGCACGAGCTGCTCGAATCCCACCTGACCAGCGCCTTCGTCCCTTGCCGCGCAGTGGTGCCCGGCATGGTCAGCCGCGGACGCGGCGCGATCGTGAACACCGGTTCGCACGCCAGCACCGGGGCGTTCGGCGGAACCGGATATCCGGCGGGCAAGGGCGGGGTCAACGCGCTGACCAGAGCACTGGCCGCGGAACTGCGCGAATTCGGCATCCGGGTCAACGCGGTGTGCCCGGGCGCCC
Organism: Saccharopolyspora montiporae; assembly: GCF_015209505.1. Classification (GTDB taxonomy): domain Bacteria; phylum Actinomycetota; class Actinomycetes; order Mycobacteriales; family Pseudonocardiaceae; genus Saccharopolyspora; species Saccharopolyspora montiporae. The sequence continues at coordinate 269,936 of NZ_JADEYC010000007.1, read as the reverse complement.
GCACCCGCCTGTCGACCGGCAGCGAGTACGAGCAGCACATCGGGGACCTGCAGCGCCGGGGGATGCTCGACGAGCCGACCGCGCAGGAGGCGCTGCACCCCGCCGAACCGCGCTACGTGGCCCCGCTGTACGGCTACCTGGTCAGTGATCTCGCGGCCGGCGTCTCCGGGGAGATCTTCGCCGCGGCGGGCGGGTTCCTGGGCCGGTTCCCGCGCCCGGCGCCCGAACTCCTGGCGTGGCGGGACGCCGCGCAGCACCCGCCCTGGACACCGGACGACGTCGCGCACCACATGACGGCCCGCCGCGACACCCCGAGTTGAGAGGAGCCCGAGATGCCGAGGTTCGATCCCCATCCGCAGCGCAGGCCGGCGGTGGTGGCCGGTGCGTCGTCGGGCATCGGCCTGGCGACCGCGCAGGTGCTGGCCACGGCCGGACATCCGGTCGCCCTGGGTGCGCGCCGGGTCAGCGCGTGCGAGGAGACCGCGGCCACGATCCGCGCCGGCGGCGGGGAAGCGGTCGCTCTCCCGCTGGACGTCACCGACGGCGACTCGGTGAAGGGATTCGCCGCAGCGGCCGAAGAGGCGCTCGGGCCGATCGAGGTCGTGGTCTCCGGCGCGGGCGACATCGATGCGGCGCTGATCCACGAGCAGGACCCGGATACCTTCGATCAGCAGGTCCGGGTCCACCTCGGCGGCGCGCAGCGGCTCACCGCCGAGCTCGTGCCGCCGATGATCCGCCGCAGGCGCGGGGACGTGGTGTTCCTGAGCTCGGACGTCGCGCGCAGCCACCGCCCGCGGATGGGCGGCTACGTCCCGGCCAAGACCGGTCTGGAAGCGATGGTCCGCACCATGCAGATGGAGCTGGAGGGAACCGGGGTCCGGGCGTCGATGGTGCGGCCCGGTCCGACGAAGACCGGGATGGGCACCACGTGGGAGGCGGACGTGGCCACGGCGGTCCTGCAGGACTGGGTGCACTGGGGCCTGGCGCGACACCCGTACTTCCTGCGGGCCTCCGACGTGGCCGCGGCGGTGGCCGCAGTCATCGGCACCCAGCGCGGGGCGCAGCTGACGGTGGTGGAGGTCGAGCCGGAAGCCCCGCTGCGCGACGAGGATCCCGCCGCGGGCTAGTACCGAGGCACCCGCGAGCGGTACCGGGGATCCGCCGCGCGGCGGGAGATCGCGTCGTTCGGTGCGGGTGCGGTCCAGGACGGAAGTCGACGAGGTCGCGGGCGTAGCAGTGCACCGACTCCTCGACCTGCTCGCGCGCGGGGACGTGTGCACCCGGTGCATCGCCGGCCGCAGAGCGTGTCCAGGATGAGCGTGACCGAGGCCTCTTCGGGGAGCTCGCCGCGCGCTCGATGGCGTGCCGCACGATCGCGCGCGGCGAGCACCTGCGATTCGCGGATGGCGTTCCAGTGCTCGGCCACGCCGGGGATGCGGTCGGCCTCCAGCATGCTGCGGAACACGGCGCGTCCGGCATCGCCCGGCCGCAGCAGCTGGACGGCGAGTTTCGCCGAGGTCGGGTCCCGTGTGAGCGATCTCGCCCTCGCGCTCGGCACCGACCTGGAATCGTGGGAGATCAACCCGCTGCGGGTCTCCGGGGCGACGGTGGAGGCGCTCGACGCGGTCGTCACGGGGACGCCCGGCGCGCGTTGACCGCGCGGGAAACGCAGTCGGAGGAATTCGGCGACACGCCAGGAGGAACGATGACCGACCCAGATCCGCGGACACCGGTGCTCGTCGGTGCCGGGCAGGCGTCCGAACGCGTCGACGACCCCGGGTACCGGCGGTTGTCAGCGGTGGAGCTGGCCGCGGAGGCGTCCCGTGCGGCGCTGACCGATGCCGGAGCGGACGGCATCGCCGCCGCGATCGACACGGTCGCCGGAGTGCGCCAGTTCGAGATCTCGACCCCGGGCGCACCCGCCCCGCTGGGCAAATCGGACAACTACCCGCGCTCGGTGGCCGGTCGGATCGGGGCCGCCCCGCAGCGGGCGATCCTGGAGGTCACCGGCGGGCAATCGCCGCAGCACCTCGTCACCGAGCTGGCCGGGACGATCGCCGCGGGCGGGGCGGAGGTCGCGCTCGCGTTCGGGTCGGAGGTGATCTCGACCAGCCGGGCGTTGGCCGGCAGCACGGACGCACCCGACTTCACCGAGCATGTCGACGGCGACCTCGACGACCGGGGTTACGGGCTGCGCGGCCTGTTCAGCAGGCACCTCGCCGCGCACGGGCTGCTCGTGGCCCCCGAGCAGTACGCCTTGTTCGACAACGCCCGCCGCGCCCGGCTGGGGTGCTCCCGCGACGAGTACGCCCGGGCTATGGGCGAGTTGTTCGCCCCGTTCACCGCGGTCGCCGCCGCCAACCCGCACGCGGCGGCCCCGGTCGAGCGGGACGCGGCGGAGCTCGTCGAGCCCACCGAGCGCAACCGGATGATCGCTGATCCTTACCCGCGGTTCCTCGTCGCCCGCGACCAGGTCAACCAGGGCGCGGCCGTCCTGGTGATGTCGATCGCGGCCGCTCGCCGGCTCGGGGTTCCCGAGGACCGCTGGGTGTTCCTGCACGGGCACGCCGACCTGCGCGAACGGGACCTGATGGACCGCGCAGACCTCTCCCGCAGCCCGGCCTCGGTGCTGGCCGTGCAGCACGCCCTCGACGTCGCGGGCATCACGCAGCAGGATGTGTCCATATTGGACATCTACAGCTGCTTCCCGATCGCGGTGAGCAACATCTGCGACGGCCTGGGGCTGGCCGAGGACGATCAGCGCGGACTCACGCTCACCGGCGGGTTGCCGTTCTTCGGCGGTGCGGGCAACAACTACTCGATGCACGCCATCGCCGAGGCCGTCGCCCGCACGCGCGCCGAACCCGGCAGCTACGGCCTGGTCGGGGCGAACGGCGGCATGCTGAGCAAGTACTCCGTGGGCATCTACTCGACCGCACCGACCGGGTGGCGAGCCGACCGCAGCGCGGAACTGCAGGCCGAGATCGACGCGTGGCCGGCACCGACCGAGGCCCGGCAGGCCGACGGGTGGGCGCGCATCGAGACGTACACCGTCAAGCACGGCAAGGACGGCACCACCGGGATCGTCATCGGGCGCTTGGAGCGCGACGACCGCAGGTTCGTCGCCACTACCCACCCCGACGACGCGGAGACCCTCGACCTGCTCGGGCGGGGGGAACCGATCGGCGCCCGCGTCCACGTGCGCTCGTTCGGCTTCGGCAACCGGGTCACCACCACCGGGCAGCGGATGCAGGAGCTGTTCCCGTCCCGGCCGCGCGTGCTGCGCACCGACTACGAGCACGTGCTGGTGCGCCGCGACGGGCACCTGCTGGAGGTCACCATCAACCGGCCGGAGGTGCGCAACAGCCTCACCCCGGAGGCGAACGAGGAACTCGACGAGGTCTTCGACGCGTTCTTCGCCGACCCGGACCTGTGGGTGGCGATCTTGACCGGAGCCGGGGACAAGGCCTTCTCCGCGGGAAACGACCTGCACTACTCGGCATCCGGGAAGCCGATGTGGGTGCCCAAGAACGGGTTCGCGGGCCTGACCAGCCGCCGGGACATGACCAAACCCGTCATCGCCGCCGTCAACGGGTACGCGATGGGCGGGGGCTGCGAGATCGCGCTGGCCTGCCCGCTGGTCGTCGCTGCGGACACCGCCACGTTCGCGCTCTCCGAAGTCCGGGTCGGCCTGGTGGCCGGCGCGGGCGGGCTCGTCCGACTGCCGCGCACCGTGCCGCCGAAGCTGGCCACCGAGATGATCCTGACCGGCCGCGGGCTCACCGCCGCCGAGGCCCGCGACGCGGGGATCGTCAACCGGGTCGTTGAGGCGGGCGGCGCGCTGGACGGAGCCCGCGACCTGGCGGCCGAGATCCTGCGCGGGTCGCCGACTTCGGTGCGCGCCTCGCTGCAGATCATGAACGAAACGGCGGGCATCGCCGATACCGTCGAGGCCGTCGAGCACCCGTCCTCCGCGCTGGACGACCTGATGACCAGCGAGGACAGCATCGAAGGGGTCGCCGCTTTCGCCGAGAAGCGCGAACCGCACTGGCGCAACCGCTGACCCGCCCCACCGAGGTCCCGACCTGTCGGGGCGCGGACCGCCGGACCCGAGGAGTTCCCGTGCGCACCACGATGACCCGGACGCTCGGCGTCGAGCACGGCCGCCGGGCGGAGGCGCCGTGCCGGCACCCTGCGCGGGAACGCCGCGCAGACCGCCGTTTCCGTCCCGGTGGCCAGGAGCTCAGAGCAGTTCCACGCCGTCGATGAGCCACCGGTCGTCCTGGTGCACCAGCGTCATCTGCATCCGGTTGCGGTCCACGCGCGGTTCCGGGTTGCTCTTGTTCGTGATCTTCTGATCCACGAACAGCGCCACCACCGCCTTGTTCTCGTCCGACTCGACCAGTCCGGCCGAGTGCACCGAACCCTCGGAAACCGCCTCGTTCTCCTTGATCAATTGGGTGAGGCTGGAACCCACCTGCTCGTACTGGTCGGCGAACGAGCCGTGCGCGTTCTCGCTGATCGCGGTGAAGTTCTGCTCCAGCTGCCGGTAGTCGTACGTCGACAGGTCGGCCGCGTAGCGCCGCGCCGAGTCCAGCGCGGCCGCCCGGGTCGCTTCCCGCTGCTGCGCCGCGTACTGCTGCCCTGCCAGGTACCCCGTGCTGAGCAGCAGCGTGGCGATGACGGCCGTCGTGATCAGCACCCGAGGACGGCGCAACCGGGCCAGCGGGCGCACCGCCGCCGCGGCACCCCGCCGGATCCGCGACTGGCCCCGGTCCTCGCCCGCGGTCTCCTCGCCGGGCGCGGCGGTGCCGGTGTCGACATCCTCCACGGAGGGGACTTCGGATCGGTCGCGTCCGGTGCTCCGCCCGGCCACCTTGCGCGGTCGGGTCGTCGACCGGCCGGTGCTGCCGCCGGTGTTCGTCGTGCGCATCATCGAACTCCTTGCAACGGGATCGCGTACCAGGAACGGGGGCCGAGCACCTCGCTCTGCCCACCGGACGAACCGAGCTGGAAACCGGCGCCGGTGTCCCCGGTGGCCGGGTCGTAGGTCGTGGTCGGGCGCGGGGCGTTGGCCGCACCGCGCTGCTGCTGGCGATCCCGATCGCCGGGGCAGTGCCAGTTCAGGTCCGGCTCGCGCGGTTCGGTCCGCGTCGGCGACCGCCGCTCGGTCGGCGAGATGCACACCGGTCCCTGGGCGACCACCAGGTCGAAGTCGGCCGTGTCGTCATGCACGACGCTGCCCAGCTTGCCGAACGTGTCCGGCAGCGTGGTGAGGCCGTGCTGCAGTGCCGGAGTACGCACGTTGACCACCTGCCCGGTCGTGACGAGGTTGCCCAGCAGCGCGGTCACCGACGGTTCGTTCTCCCGCATCAGCTCCGCCACCCGCTTCGTGGTGTCCGGTGCCGTGCCGAGCAGCTGCCGCGCCTGCGGTTCCTGCGTCCGGGCCTGGTCGGTCAGCGAGCGCATCCCGGCGGCCAGCGCGCGCAGGCGGTCGCCGCGCTCGCCGTCCGGTCCGGCGAATTCGCGCCCGTTGTCCATCGCGCGCTGCAGCGCGGGACGGCTTTCCCGCGCGGTGCGCAGCAGGCTTGCCGTGTTGTCCAGGATTCGGGTCAGTTCCGGGCCGGTCCCGTTGAACCCGGTGGACAGCGAATCGGCGATCTCGCTGACAGCACGTGTGTCCACGCTGTCCCCGAGATCGGTCACCCCGGTGAGCAGCTTTTCCAGCGACAGCGGCCGTTCGGTGCGCTCCGGGCCGATCACCGACCCGTTGCGCAGGTACGGCCCGGAATTCGTTTCGGGGCGCAGATCCACGTGCTGCAGCGCGATCGGTGTGTCCTGGCTGACCACCGCCCGGGAATCCGCCGGCACTCGGGCGCCGGGGTCGATGGCGAGCACGACGTCGACCCCGCCGCCCGGGTCGAGCGCTACCTCGGCGACGGTGCCGATGTCGACCCCGCGGTAGGTCACCGGCGATTCCGCGGTGATGCCGCCACTGTCCGGCATGCGCGCGGTGACGCGGTGCGGGTCCTGCACGGACGCCGCATCGAGCACGTTGGTGACCAGGTAGACCGCACAACCGATGCCGATCAGGACGAACAGCGCGATCTGGGCGAGCACCTCGCGGCTCAGCTTCACCGCGTACCCCCTTCCAGCAGGTCCCGCACCGGGTCCCCGTTCGGGGCGCGCGTCTGCGAACCGATCTGCGGGTTGAGCAGCTCGCCCACCGTGCCCGGCACGTCGAGATCGCCGTTGAACAGCACGTAGTCACCCGGGGTGGCCCGCTGGAACAGCTTCGAGAACCGCTCGAGCCCGCCGAGCGTGTTGCCGATGCCTTCGTTGAAGCCCCGCAGGTCCTCCAGGACCGGGCGCAGCTGCCGGACCTGCCGGGTCACCGACTCGTCGGTGCGCTGGACCAGGTCGTTGGAGGTGCTGCTCAGCCGCGCGGTGTTGTTCAGCAGCTGCGCGAACTGCTCCTGCTCCTGCAGCAACACGTCGATGCCCGGGCGGATCTCGGTGAGCGCGGAGTCCAGCAGCGGTTCGTTGTCGGCGACCTGCTCGGAGACCTCGTGCATCGAATCGAGCGCGCTGTCGATCTCCCCGCGCCGCCGGTCCAGCGCGGCCAGCACGGTGTTCAGCTCGTGCAGCAGCCCGCGGGCGGTGTCCTCGCGCCCGCGCAGCGCGGTGTTGAGCTCGCTGACGATCGTGCGGGCCTGGTCCAGCCCGGAGCCGTTGAGCACGGTCCCGGCTGCGGCCAGCGTGTCCTCGATGTCCGGACCCCGCGCGGTCTTCTCGATGCCGATCACGTCGCCGTCGGCCAGCGGTGGTCCCGCCGTCGGTGAGTCGGGGCGTTCCAGCATGACGAATTCCTCGCCGAGCGGGGAGCTCAGCTGCAGCCGCGCCTGCGTGCCCGCGGGAACCCGGAAGTCATCGGCGATGTCGAGCTCCACCACGGCGTGAAAGTCGCGGGTCTCGATCGAGGCGACCCGGCCCACCGCGGCTTGTCCGGACCGCACCAGCCCGCCCAGCGGCAGCTGGCCCAGATCGGTGAACACGGCGGTGATCCGCTTGCTCGGCCCGGCCTGCTCGGTGCCGAAGCTCGCGTTCTGCAAGCTCAGCCCGCACGAGCTGACCAGCAGCACCGTCGCCAGCAGCAGGGGAGCGATACGCCGCGCGCCCATCAGCCACCACCCCCGTCGTCCGGCGTGTTCTGCGCGAGCTGGTCGACCACGTCGGGCACGTTCGGAGGGAACGGGATGGGGTTGACCAGCCCGGCCCCGTCGCACAGCGGCAGCGGCAACTGCTCGCACAACCGCGCGGTCGTGTCGAACTGACTCAGGTTGGTCGACACGTCCAGCCGCAGCCGCATGCGTTCGTCGGGCGTCACGGTTCGCCCGAGGTTGTCCATCGCCAGTGGCAGGGTGTCGAGCGTTTCGGCCAGCTGGTGCTGGTGCCGGGCGATGGTGCCCGACACCTGGGCGAGCTGGTCGACATCCGCGGTGAGCCGGTCGCCGTGCGTGCGCACGAGATCGTTGACCCGGGTCAGCGCGGACGACATCCGGGTGAGAGTGTCGCCCAGCGCGTCGCGTTCGGCGTCGAAGGTCTGCGAGATCCGGGTCGTGGTGTCGGTGAGCTCGTCGATCGTGTCCTGGTGGCGCACGAGCAGCCGCAGCAACTGGTCGACGTTGTCGATGACCGCGCGCAGGTCGCCGCTGCCGTTCACCGCGACCTCGCTGGCCTGGGTGACGTTGCGGATCGCGGCGCGGATGCGCTCACCTTCACCGCCGGTGAGCTTCGCGCCGGTGCGCACGAGCTCGCCCAGCCCGCCCCGGCCGTCGTCGTCCGGGCCGAGCGCGGACAGCACCACGTCCAGCGATGTGGACAGCTCGTCCCACTTGATCGGCGCATGGGTTCGTTCGACGGGGATCCGCGCGCCGTCGGGCATCGCCGGGCCGCCGGTGTAGGCCGGGTCGAGCTCCACGTAGCGGTCGCTGATGATCGACGGGCTGACCACGTAGGCGTGCGCGCCTTCGGGGATCCGTTGATCGGCGGGCAGCGACATCGTCACCCGCACCGCGGAACCGCGCGGCACGACGGATTCCACGTTGCCGACCGGAACGCCGAGCACGGAGACCCGGTTGCCGGGGAAGATGCCGTCGGCGAACGCGAAGTCGGCGGTGACCGACAACGTGTCGCCCGGCCGCAACACCGTGTACCAGCCGCCTGCTGCCACCAGCGCCAGCACGCACGCCACGATGACGATCTTCTTCACAGTCCGCACCCCTCCAGCAGTCCGGCGCCGCAGAGCACGTTGTCCGGGATCGGGCCGAGCGGTGCCGACACGTCGCCCCACGGTCCGTTGCCGCTGGCGTTGGCGATGTGGCGGCTGGCCGGCCCCAGCTGGCGCAGGCTCTCGCCGATGGCCTCGTCGTTGCGCTGCAGCGAATCGGTGATCTCGTGCAGGTCGTCCAGCAGCGGGCCGATGACGTCCTCGTTGTCCGCCAGCAAGGTGTCGAGTTGGACGGTGATCTCGTGCACGTCGGTGATCAGCTGGCGCAGCACCCCGCGACGCTCGTTGAGCACGTCCGCGAGCATCCGCGCGTCCCCGAGGATCGAGGTGAGCGAATCCTGCTGGGAAAGCAGCGAATCCGTCAAGGTGCGGGTCCCGTCCAGCAGCTGCTGGATCTGCCCCTGCCGCTTGCCCAGCACCTGCGAGGCGGAGCTGATGCCGTCCAGGGCCTGGCCGGTCAGCTGCCCGTCCTCGGGGGCGACGTCGTCGAGGGTGTCCACCATTCGGCGCAGACCGTCCACGTCGAGCTGCTCCTGGGTGGACACCGCACGGTTGCCGACGTCGTCCAGGTTGTACGGGACGGAGGTGCGTTGCACCGGGATCGGCGTTGTCGAGTCGATCGTGCCCGGACCGGCCGGCTGCACCTGCACGAAGCGCGTACCCAGCGCCGTGCGCAGCTTGATGGCCGCCCGCGTCGCGGTACCGAGGTCCTGCTCGTCGTCGAGCCGGAACGTCACCCGGACCCGGTCGCCGGCCAGCTGCAGGTCGGTCACCCGTCCCGCGGGAACCCCGGCGACCTCCACCGGTGTGTCCACGGTCAGCCCGACCGCGTTCTCGAACTCCGCGGTGTACTCGTTGGTCCGGGCGTGGAATGCGAACCCGGGCACGAGCAGCGCGGCCAGCAGCAGGACGATGATCGCACCCGCGGCGATCGAGCCGCCGACGATCGGGTTGCGCGGACCGGAGCGGGCGCTCACCGGCACACCTCCGAATGCGGGCCGGCGCCGAGCGACAGCGGTTCCCCGCCGACGGAGACGCTCAGGTTGCAGATGTAGACGTTGATCCACGAGCCGTAACCGCCGGCGCGGTTGATCGCGTGCAGGAACGGGGGCAGGTTCTGCATGGTGCCCTCCATCTCCTCCTGGTTGCGCACCAGCGAGTCCGTTACCTGGCGCATCGACCGCACGTCGTGCGACAGGCCCGGTCCGATCTCGCCGAGCGCGTCGGACAACGATCCGGCCAGCGCGGATCCGCTGTCGAGGGTTTCCGCGATCTGGCCCCGGTTGTGCGCCGCCTCGGAGGTGAGCTCGTCGAGACCGGTGATGAGCCCGCGCATCTCGTCCTGGTTGCGGTTCATCGTGCCCAGCACCTGGTCGAGGTTGGACACCACTTCGCCGATCACCTGGTCGTGCTCGGAGATCGTGGAGGTGACCGCGACGACTTGGGCGAGCAGCTCGGCGATCGTGCCGCTCTCCCCGTCGAAAACCCCGACGATCCGCGCGGACAGCTCGTTGACCTCCTGCGGATCGATCGCGTCGAAGAGCGGTTTGAAGCCGTTGAGCAGCGAGGTGAGGTCCAACGGGCCGCGGGTGCGGTCCAGCGGGATGGTGGCCCCCTCGTCGAGGGGCGCACCACCTCGTCCGGAGGTCAACGACAGGAAGCGTCCGCCGAGCATGTCCGCGTAGCGGACCACGGCCATGCCGGTGCCGGGCAGCTGCTGGTCCTGCGCCACGTCGAAGGTCACGAACGCGTTCCCATCGCGCAGCTCGACATCGTCGACCGCGCCGACCCGCACGCCGGCGATCATCACGTCGCTGCCCGGGTGCAGACCTTCGGCATTGCTGAAAACCGCGTGGTATTCCCGAGTGCTCTCGGCGACCGGGTTGTGCAGGGTGTTGACCACGACGACACCGGACAGCACCGCGACGAGCACGAAGGCGGTCAACCGGAACCACGGCGTGCGCTTCACGGCGTCACGACCTCCTTGCCGCGGACCATCGGCCCGAGCATCAGGCTGAGCAGATCCGGCGAGGGAGGCGCATCTCGGGAGTCCGCATCGGTTTTTTCCCGCTCCGGTCCCGGCACGGGGAGCAGCGGCCCCAGTCGGCGCATCGCTTCCTGCTCCTGCGGGCCGCCGACCGGACCGATCGGACCCACCGGTTCCCGCTCGCAGTTCGGCCCGCTCATGCCCGGATAACGAGGGCAGTCCCGTGCGGAGTACGGGTGGGGTTCTTCGAGGCTGGCCTTCGCGCGGATGTCGAAGAAACCGGTGGCAAATGCGCGGTTGGCCCCGTCCAGGAATGCGTCGATCCCGCGCTTGCCCTCGGTCAGCGCACCCGGGTTGTTCGCGAGCAGCTCGGTGACCGGTTCCGCGGACTCGACGAGATCGATGGTGCGCTCGCCGTTCTCGTCGAGCGCTGCCTGCGTCGCATCGGTGGCGCCGATCCCCCCGCGGAGCAGTCCGGAGATATTGGTCCGCTCGTCGGTGATCGTGCGGGACAGCGACACCGCGTTGTGCAGCGTACCGATGAGGTCGGGGGAGCTGGCGCGCAGGTCGTCGCCGAGCGCGGCGACGGTGCGCAGGTCCTCGTCCAGGCCCTCCACCATCGGGCGGCTCTCCTCGGCCAGCGCGGCGGCTTCGTCGATCATGCGCCCGATCTGCTCACCGCGGCCGCGCAGCGCGTCGGCCATCCCGCTCAGCGCGACCTGCAACTTGGCCGGTTCGAGCGCGTCGAGCACCCGGTACATGCGCATGTAGGTGTCGTAGAGCTGCACGGTGTCTTCCGAGGTGTCCGGCGGCAGCTGCGCCCCCGCGGCAAGTGGTTCCGCGGCGGTGCGTCCGGCAGGTGCGGTCAGGTCCAGGTACTGGTCGCCGAACAGCGTGCGGGGCAGCAGCCGCACCTGGACGTCGGCCGGGATCCGGCCCATGTGCGCGGGTTCGAGCTGCAACGTCAACCGGGAACCGCGGTCACCGGCGTCGATGTCGGTGAGCTCGCCGACCCGGACACCGCGGAACTGCACCGGCGTGTCCTCCCGGATCGGCCCGGCCGCTGCCGACAGCGCCGTGGTGACTTCCGGCGGGCTGCGGAACAGGCCCGCGCCGCCGGCGAGCACACCGCCCCCGGCGAGCGCGAGGACGACCACCATGGCCAGTCCGCGGACGATGAAGGATGTCCGCTCGTCACGAGCGTTTCGCCGGGGCATCGGTCATATCCCCAACGCGGGCAGGGACGGCTGCAGGCCCCAGAAGCAGATGCTCAACAGCACGTCGAGGAGTCCGATCGCCACGATGCTGGTGCGCAGCGCACGTCCGGCCGCCTTGCCGACACCTTCCGGCCCGCCGGTGGCGTAGTAGCCGTAACCGCAGTGCACCGCGGTGACCAGCAGGGCGAAGATGACGGCCTTCAGCAGCGAGAAGCCGACGTCGCTCGGGGCGAGGACGAGTTGGAAGTAGTAGTTGTAGGTGCCCGCGGAGCCGCCGTTGATGAACACGAACGCGAAGCTCGTGGCCACGTAGGAGGCGAACAGGCCCACCAGGTACAGCGGGACGACGGCGCAGAACGCCGCGGCCATGCGGGTGCTGACCAGGTAGCGCAACGACGGGACGGCCATCGTCTCCAACGCGTCGATCTCGTCGGCGACGCGCATCGTGCCGAGCTGCGCGGTGAACCCGGTGCCGACCTTGGCCGCCAGCGCGATGCTGGCCACGATCGGTGCGATCTCCCGGGTGTTGACCAGCGCTCCCATCAGCCCCGTCATCGGCGACAAGCCGAGCAGGTCCAAGCCGCGGTAGCCTTCCAGCCCGACCTGGGTGCTGGACACGAAGGACATGGCGAACACGACGCCGATCGTTCCGCCACCGGCCAGCAGGGACGCCGAGCCGAAGCTGATCTCGCCGACCGAACGCGCCACGTGCCGCGGATAGCGCAACAGCACCACGGGAACGCCGAGCAGGGCCTTCACGTGGAACGTGCCGTGCCGCCCCAGCCGTTCCAGCGCGTCGACCAACCCCCGCAGGGCTGCGCGCACGGGCGCGCGGCGCGATTTCACCGGCGGAGCCGCCATCAGTACTCCCCTTCGGCGGGCACCAGCACCGGGTAGAGCTCGGTGAGCGCGGTGTTGGCGACGAACACGCAGACGAACGAGATCACCACGGCTTCGTTGACCGCGTTGGCCACACCGCCGGGGCCGCCCTGCGCGGTCATGCCCTTGAAGCAGGCGACCATCCCGGTCAGCACGGCGAAGCAAGCGGCCTTGATCAGCGCCACCACGAAGTCGGAAACGCGGGAGAACTCGACGAGGGTCGACAGGAACATCCCGGAGGAGTCGCCGAGGACGTACACCTGGAACAGCAACGTGGTGGAGATGCCCACCAGCATCACGATGCAGGCCAGCAACATCGTCACGGCGACGGCTGCGACGACCCGCGGCACCACGACGCGCTCGATCGCCGACAACCCCATGACCTCCATGGCGTCGATCTCCTCGCGCACCGTGCGGGCACCGAGGTCGGCGCACATCGCCGAACCGCCGACACCGGCGATCATCAGCGCGCACACGAGGGGAGCGGCCTGCCCGACGACCACGAAGGCCACGACGGCACCGCCGTAGCCCTCAGCGCCGATCTGGCTGGCCAGCGAGCCGACGTTGAGCGCGACGACGACGCCGAGCGGAATCGTCACCAGCAGCGCGGGCAGCGTGGTCACGGCAGCGAGGAACCAGGCCTGGTCCAGGCATTCGCGCCAGGCGAACCGCGCGCGCAGCAGCACCCGCCCCGTCGCCGCCGAGGTGCGCACCCCGAAATCGAGGAGCATTCCGGCCTGTGCCAGGGCATCCGCGAGCGGACCGCGTGGTGCAGGTCGTAATCGTTGCATCTGCCGATCTCCTCGTCATCGAGGTCACAGGTCGGCACTACGGGGTGCGTGATCTGTGGAGCGCGATTGTTACGTATCATGCGTTACGTATCAAGCGTTGCGTTGTACCGGTCGGTCTCAGGTGAGTTGATGGCACGGAACATTCGGGATCCACGAAGTCAAGAACGCATCGTCGAAGCGGCGTGGAGACTCGTGTCGAGAAGCGGTGCTGAGGCGACGACGATGCGGGCCATCGCCGCGGAGGCGGGTGTCACAACTGGTTCCGTGACGCACTACTTCGAGGACAAGGCCGACGTGATGACCGCTGTGCTGGAGCACAACAATCGTTATTCCCTGCAGCGCATCACCGAGGCGTCGGAGGGGTTGCGCGGGCTGGCGGCAGTGCGCGCCTGTGCGCTGGCGCTGATGCCCACCGAAGCCGGGGTCATGTCCATGTGGCGGGTGTGGTTGGCCTTCTGGACGAGCGGATACCCGGACCCGTCCGGCGCCTGGGAGCTGCAGGGCGGCTACCACTCCTGGCGCGACGGCATGCGCGCGCACTTGGCCGAAGCCGTGCGGGACGGGGAGATCCCGAGCGGGTTGAACCTGCGTTACGAGGCCGACCGGATAGGCGCCCTCGTCGCCGGGGTGGGGCTCGTGTTCGGCCCGGCGCACCTGAACCGGGCGGGCTCGACCCGGACGCTGCGGATGCTCGACGACCACCTCGCCGGGATCGCCGAGGGCGTGCACCGCGGTTGATGGCGATCAGCGGTGTTCCGGACCTGTGCACCGGGGAACGGCGCACCGTGTCGGCGAGGTGTCACGTGGCCGGGTCGCGGCCCCAGGTCCGCCGGTGTGGTCAGAGCATGTCGCCGGCGGCCAGGAACAGGGCGGCGCAGCGCTCGACGATCTCCTCCTGGCTCGTGTCGAGCGTGCCGGACAGCCAGGCCGACAGCACTTGGGCGAGTCCGCCGACCAGGAAGTCGGCCAACAGGTCGGCGCGCGGGTCCTCCTGCGTGCCGTAGGTGCTGCGCGCCTGCTCCCGCAACAGCTGCACGAACATGCGGGTGGACCGGGCTCGCCGGGTGACGAGCACCGGGCTGTTCAGCGCGGAGGAGAAGAGCAGGCGTCCACGACGGGGGTCCTCGGCGATGCTGCCGACGATGGCGCCCAGCCCCGCGCGAGCCCGGTCGTGCAGGTCGGGCACGTCCTCGATCGCTCGAAGCGCAGCGGCCGCGACCTCGGACACGACCCGGTCGAACACCGCGATGACGAGCTCGTCCCGATCGGCGAAGCTCTCGTAGAAATACCGGGTGACCAGGCCGGCTTCGCTGCACGCGCCGCGCACGGTCAGCTTGGGGTCCTCTTCCGCGCCCAGCAGGTTCAGTCCAGCCTCGACGAGGAGCGCGTGGCGCTCGGAGCGGCGCTGTTCGCCGGAGAGGCCGCCGTAGACCCGGGAGCTCGTCGAGGACATGGCCGCATCGTCGCATCTCCGCGGGCCTTGTGTGCGCGCGGCGATCTGATAACGTCCGTAATCAGATGGCTCCCGAGACGGGCAGGAGCGCAACATGCCAACTTCGCCCACGCAGTCCGCACGCCGCTTCGACGACTTGATCAGCGGTGCTGGTCTGCTGGCCGGCGCCGCGAACGTGATCATGCAGCTGGGGCATCCCGGTGTCGGGTACGGCGTGCTGGAAAGCACCGTGCACAGCGGAAATCTATTCCGCCATCCGTGGAAGCGGGCACGCACCACCTTCACCTACCTCGCGGTGGCCACCACCGGCAGCGACGAGGAACGAGCCGCGTACCGGAAAGCGGTCAACCGCCAGCACGCCCAGGTCCGCTCCGGGGCGTCCAGCCCGGTGAAGTACAACGCCTTCGATCCGGAGCTGCAGCTGTGGGTGGCGGCCTGCCTGTACAAGGGCTTCGAGGATTCCTACGAGGCGCTGGCCGGCGCACCGATCCCGAAAGACCGCCGCGAGGAGGTCTACGCCGCATCGGCTCCGCTCGGCACCACATTGCAGGTGCCCGCCGAGAAGTGGCCGACCGATCGCGAGGCGTTCGAGGAGTACTGGCAGCAGGGGTTGGAGAAGGTCTCCATCGACCCGCCCGTGCGCGACATGCTGCTGTCCATCGCCGAGCTGCGATTCCTGCCGCCTGTGCTCGGGGCGCCGTTCCGCCGGTTCAACCGGTTCGTCACCACGGGCTTCCTGCCGCGGACGTTCCGCGCGCAGATGGGGCTGCGCTGGACCGCGAAGGACCAGCGTCGCTTCGACTCGGTGTGCCGCGGGATCGGCGCGGTCGTGCTGAAACTGCCGCGGGCCGCGCGCCAGTTCCCGCTGAACTTCTTCCTGCTCGATCTCCGGTGGCGCATGCGCACCGGACGCCCCCTGGTGTGATGTCGACGTCGATACCGCGGAGGTTGTGCGCACTCGCCCCGCGGATCTCCAACCGGCCCGACGGTTCCCGCACCACGTCTTTCACGGCGGTGCGGTCGTCGAGGTGGTGGCCGGTGCTGGTATCGCTGACGCGCAGCCCGAGATCCGCGCTGTCGTTGCTGGTGGCCACGCCCATCGTGCCTTCCTGCGCCGGTGCAACCGCGGGTTCGGAACGCACAGGATAGCCACCACGGACGACAGGCCGGAGGCGATTCAGGGCGGGGGAGGTCCGGTGGTCGTCCCGGGACGCAGGGTAGTGGTGAGCCGGACCGGATCCGGGGTGGTCCCGGACAGCAGGGATACCACCATCCGCCCGGCTTCCCGGCCCTTGCCGGTCATGGGTTGCTGCACGGTGGTCAGCTCCAGCGGGCGCAACCACGGCACGTCGATCCCGTCGAAACCGGCGACGCTCACGTCGTCGGGCACGGTGAACCCGGCCGTGCGGGCGGCTTGGACGACACCGGCCGCGAGCAGGTCGCTCTGCGCGACGATGGCGGTGGGGCGCCGCGGTGAGTCCAGCAGCGCGTGACCGGCGCGCTCGCCCTCCTCGACGAGCCCGCTGGCGGTTTCCCACGTCGGAACTCGGTGCCCAAGGGTGTCCTCGACCCCGCGGAGCCGGTCGGACCAGGTCGGGAGTTCGGTGCGCCCGCGTCGTTGGTCATCGACCCACCCACCGGGGCCCGGCGGCTGCGAGGCCGGCAACGTCACCACCCCGAAGTCGCGGTGGCCCAGGGCGAGCAGGTGCCGGGTGAGCGCGGCGCTGGCGTCGTAGTTGTCGATCTGCACGGTGGGCGCGTCCGGGATGCGCGGGCCCTCCACCACGACCAGCGGAACTCCCCGGGCGTGCAGCGAGGCCAGCGCGGGCTCGTCGGTGCTGCTGCAGCTCTCCACCACCGCGGCGTCCAGCGGGGCCTTGGCGACCTGGTCCGGCGGCGGGCCGGTGTGCTCGCCGCTGCCGGACAGCAGCAGTGGTGCGCACCCGGCCGGGGTGAGCTCGTCGGTGAGCCCGTCCAGCAGCGCCACCGTCACCGGGTCGCGGAACGCGTAGCGGAGCCGTTCGCCGATGAGCACGCCCACGATCCCGGACCTGCCCTGGCGCAGCGAGCGCGCGAGCGGATCCGGGCCGGTGTAGCCGATGCGGGCCGCCGCCCGGTGCACCTTCTCCCGCGTGGCCGCCGAAACCGGGCCCGCGCCGGAGAACACCAGCGACGCGGTCGACAGCGACACCCCGGCCTGCGCGGCGACCTGCGACAGCGTCGGCCGCCCCGTTCCCGCAGCCATCCGTGCTCCCTTGACCCGTTCCGGTGGTGGCTGAATACTACGCGCCGACCGTTGATCGAATCGTTTCGACCGCACCGGCCGGTGCGCGCGGTAGCCACCGACCGACCGGGCCGGGAGCGGGACACCGACGAAGGAGTCGCATGTCCACGAACGAGATCGACCGCCGCACCTTCGGCAAAGCCGCGGGCATCGCCGGACTGACCGCGCTGGCCTGGAGCCCGGCCACCGCCGCGCAAGCCGCGGGCGAACCCGTCACCACCACCTCGCCGGACGGCACCATCACCGCGCACTTCCGGGTGCGCGACGGACGACCCGAGTACTCGATCACCTGCGGCGAGCAGGTCGTGCTGGACTGGTCGGGCATGGGCTTCGAGCTCGGCGGCGGGATGCGGCTGGGCGAAGCGGCCGAATTGCTGGCCACCGCGGCCGACGAGCTGGACGAGACCTGGCAGCCGGTATGGGGTTCCCACGAGGAGATCCGCAGCCACTGCCGCAGCACCGTGCTGCACCTGCGCGAGCAGATCGAGTTCACCGTCGAGTTCCGCGTTTTCGACGACGGCGTGGGATTCCGCTACTTCTTCGTGCCGCAGCCGGGATTCGGCGACTTCGAGGTCCTCGACGAGTTCACCGAGTTCCGGTTCACCGCCGACCACACCGCGTGGTCCACGCCGGCCAACTACGACTCGGTCGAGTACCTGCACACCGAGACGCCGCTGAGCGAGGCGGGCGGATTGCACCCCTGGCAGGAGTCCCGCGACGACGCCGAGCGGCTCGGCGATCTGGCGACCCCGCTGACCCTGCGCCTGGCCGACGACCTGTACCTGGCGGTGCACGAAGCGGCGTTGTTCAACTACCCGGACATGACGCTGACCAAGATCGACGGCGGGCCGAGCCTGCGCAGCGCGCTGGTCCCGCGCAAGGGCGAAGGCAGGCGCAAAGCCCTGCTGCGCGCGCCGTTCCCCACGCCGTGGCGGACCTTCCTCATCACGCGGACCCCCGGCGAGTTGGTGGAGTCGAGTCTGGTGCTCAACCTCAACGAGCCGTGCGCGATCGAGGACACCTCGTGGATCCGGCCGGGCACGTTCACCGGGATCTGGTGGGAGATCCACAAGGGTCGCAACACCTGGATCGAGGGTCCCGACCTCGGCGCCACGACGGAGAACACGCTGCGCGCCATCGATTTCGCCGCCGACAACCAGGTCCCCTACGTGGTGGCCGAGGGGTGGAACAAGGGCTGGCAGACCGGCGGCGACTTCGGCGATGACCAGGACTTCCTGACGCCGAACTCGCAGTTCGACCTGCAACGGGTGCTCCACCACGCCCGCGAGCGCGGCGTCCAGTTCCTCGCGCACAACGAGACCGGCGGCGGCATCGACAACTACGAGCAGCAGATGGACCGCGCCTTCGCGATGTACGAGGAACTCGGCATCCCCGGCATCAAAACGGGCTATGCCGGGGACATCGACGCGCACTACCACCACGACCAGTGGATGGTGAACCATTACCAGCGCGTGATCCACAAGGCGGCCCGGCACCGCCTGATGATCAACGCGCACGAGCCGATCAAGGGCACCGGGATCGAGCGCACCTACCCCAACTTCGTGACCCGCGAAGGCGCCCGCGGCATCGAGTACGACGCGTGGTCGCAGGGCAACCCGCCCGAGCACACGGTCACCCTGCCGTTCACCACGATGCTGGCCGGCCCGTTCGACTACACGCCGGGGATCTTCGACATCACCTGGTACCCGCCGCAGAGCCCGCAGGACGACCACGGCACGGACAACGACGGCACCCGCGTGCACACCACCCGGGCGCACCAGCTGGCGCTGTACCCGGTGCTACTCAGCGGGATGCAGCAGCTGGCCGACGTCCCCGAGCACTACACGGACGTGCCGGAATTCGAGTTCCTGCGCGGGATTCCGGCCAGCTGGGACGAGACCCGCGTGCTGCAGGGCGAGATCGGGGACTACATCACCATGGCCCGCCGCAGCGGTGCGGACTGGTACGTCGGGACGCTGACCGACGAGCAGGCCCGCTCACTGCAGGTTCCGCTGGACTTCCTCGGTGAGGGCGGTTACGTCGCCGAGGTGTACGGCGATGCCGCGGAAACCGACCTGGACACCAATCCGCACGCGGTGCGCATCGAGCGATGGCTGGTCGACGCGGCGACCGTGGTGCCCGCGGAGCTGACCCGCGGCGGCGGGCACGCGATGCGGATCTCGCCCGCGGGCCCGGACGACACCGGGACGGCCGCCCACCCGTGACGGGGGCGGGCGCGTGCATCCCCCCACGAAAGCACGCGCCCGCGCGCCGGGCCCCTGGGCGAGGGCCCGGCCGTCATCCGCCCGGTACCAGCGCGCGAGCGGCCTGCGGCACGCACGTGCAGGTCACCGGTAGCGGTGCGAACAGCTCGCCGTCGGCGAAACCGGTAATGTCCGGTGTGGACAGCCGAACGCTGCGCGCGCGGTAGGTCGTCACCTCCGGGTGGTCCAGGTGCGCGCCGGAGTAGATCGTGGGCAGCAGCTTCAGGACCTTGGCGCGCGGCCCGTGTGCGATGACCGTGATGTCGAGCAGCCCGTCGTCGAGGTCGGCGTGCGGACAGATCCGCATCCCGCCGCCGTAGGTCGGGCCGTTGCCCACCGCCACCAGCATCGCCTGCACGTCCAACCGCTCACCGTCGAGCTCCAGCAGGTAGTCCCGCGGGCGCATCGCGGCGAGTTCGGTCACCAGCGCCGTGTGGTAGCGCAGCGCCCCTCGCGGGAAGCTCAGCCGGTTGGTGCGTTCGCTCACCTTGGCGTCGAACCCGCCGGCGAAAACGGTGCCGAACCAGCGGTTCCCGGCCCGGCCCAGGTCGATCCCGCGCACCTCGCCGCGGGAAACGACCCGCGCGGCCGCTTCCGGGTCGTGCAGCGGGATTCCCAGCATCCGGGCGTGGTCGTTGCCGGTCCCGGACGGGATCACGCCGAACGGAACCGGTGTGCCCGCGACCGCCTGCAGCACGAGGTTGACCAGGCCGTCCCCACCGCAGGCCACCAGCGCGCCCGTGCCGCGCGCGACCGCCTGCCGGGCCAGCTCGGCCGACTCCGCGGCATCCCGGCCGACCAGGACGGTGACCGCGATCCCGGACGCGCGCAGGTGTTCCAGCGCGCGCAGGGCGACCGCCGCGCTGCGCCCGCGCCCGGAGCGCGGGTTGACCAGCAGGCTGATCTCGGTGCTCACGGGATCAGCTTGCCGGGGTTGAGCACTCCGGCGGGATCGACGGCGGACTTGACCGCGCGCAGCACGTCCACCCCGAGTTCGCCGACCTCCTCGGTCATCCACGCCCGGTGATCCAACCCCACCGCGTGGTGGTGGGTGATGGTGGCCCCGCACTCGGCCATCGCCGCACCGGCGGCCTGCTTGGCGTGGCGCCACTGCGCCACCGGATCCGCACCGCGCGCGCAGGCCACGGTGAAGTACAGCGAAGCGCCGGTGGGGTAGACGTGCGAGATGTGGCACATGATCAGCGGCGGAGTGCCGTGCTGCTGCAGCGATTCGGTCAGCGCGGCGTGCACGGCGGAGTAGGTGGCGTCCAGATCGGACCAGCCGGTGGCGGTCTCCAGGGTCTCGGCCAGCGCGTTGACGTCGAGCAGCGCATCGCGCAGGTAGGGCCCGTGGTAGCGGCCGCGCGCCCAGTCCTCGGCCGGTTGCGGGCCCAGACTGGTGCCGCCGACCCGGCCCAGCAGATCCGCGGCGCGTTCGCGGGTGGCGACCCGGGCGCCTTCGTAGCGGGTGACCAGCAGGCAGCCCCCGGACGGCCCCTCCGCACCGACGTCGTGCGCCAGCGCGAGGTTCAGCCCGGTCTCGGTCTCGTCGGACAGCCGGGCCACGGTGGGCAGCGCTTCGTCCTGGGCCAGCGCGCGCAGCGCCCGCGAACCGGTGGCGAAATCCGGGAAGGACCACGCCTCGGACACGATCTCCTGCGGTGTGGGCTGCACGCGCACGGTCACCTCGGTGATCGTGCCCAGCACCCCTTCCGAGCCGAGGAAGAGTTGGCGCAGGTCCGGTCCGGCCGCGGAGGCGGGGGCGCGACCGAGGTCGAGCGTGCCGCGCGGCGTGGCTACCCGCATGGCCACCACCATGCCGTCGAACCGGCCGTAGCCGGCCGAGGCCTGCCCGGAGGAGCGGGTGGCCGCGAAGCCGCCGATGGTGGCGTGCTCGAAGCTCTGCGGGAAGTGGCCGAGGGTGTATCCGCGCGCGCCCAGCAGCGCTTCGGCTTCCGGCCCGCGCAACCCGGCCTGCAGCGTCGCGGTGCGGGACTCCTCGTCCAGTGCCACCAGGGCGTCCAGCCGGCGCAAGTCCAGGGTGATGACCGCGCGCAACCCCGCGCCGTCGGGTTCGAGCCCGCCGACCACGCTGGTCCCGCCGCCGAACGGGACCACCGCCACGCCCTGTTCGGCGCAGCGGGCCAGCACCGCGCACACCTCGTCGTGGTCGGCGGGCAGCACGATCGCGTCCGGTGCGGATTCGGCGTCGCCGCCGCGGCGGCGCAGCAGGTCCGGGGTGCTCTTGCCGCCGGTGCGCAGCAGTCGGGCGTCGTCGTCGGTGCGGACGTGCTCGTCGCCGACGGCTTCCGCCAGCGCGGCGCGCACGTCGGCGGGCAGCGCGGACGGGCGGAGCCGAACCTCGGACCGCGGCACCGAGGGCGTGTCGCGGTGCGGGACGCCGAGCCCTTCTTCCACCAGGGCGCGCACGGCAGCGGGCAGCGGGCTGGCGGCGTCGGCCGTGCCCCAGGCGTTCCACACCGGGTCCGGGGTGCGGCGATCAGGTTCCGTCATGCGTTACAGTTTTACATGTGCCGTCAATGCGTAACGATGAGGCCATCCTGGATGCCGCCGAGCAGACCGTGCTCGCGGTCGGCATGCGGCGCACCACGCTGGCCGAGATCGCCCGCCGCGCCGGGGTGAGCCGGCCGACGGTCTACCGGCGCTGGGCCGATGTGCGGACGCTGACCGCCGACCTGCTCACCCGGGAGTTCGTCGCTCTGCTGCCCGGCGCCGAAGCCGGCGCCCCGCGCGAATCGGGCGTCGACCGGATCGTGCGCACCGTCGCCGCCGCCCGCGCGCACCCGCTGCTGCGCAAGATCCTGGAGACCGATCCGGAACTGCTCACCACCTACGTCTTCGACCGCCTGGGCACCAGCCAGCAGCACATCCTCGACCTGCTCGCCGCGGAGATCCGGCGCGGCCAGGGCGACGGCACGGTCCGCACCGGCGAACCGGCCGAACTGGCCGCCACGGTGCTGCTGGTGGCGCAGTCCGCGGTGCTGTCGGCCCGCATCGTGGCCGAGGTCCTGCCGCCGGACCGGCTCGACGCCCAGTTGCGCGCGGTGCTGGAGTCCTACCTGCGTCCCGAGGAGTGATCCCGATGTCTTCGCTCAACGCCGATCAGCGCACCCGAGACCTGGCCGACCTGGCCGATCGGGGAGTGGTCGACGTCCTCGTCGTCGGTGGTGGTATCACCGGCGCGGGAGTCGCGCTCGACGCGGCCTCGCGCGGTCTGCGCACCGCGCTGGTGGAGAAGCGCGACCTGGCTTTCGGCACCAGCCGGTGGAGTTCGAAGCTGGTGCACGGCGGCTTGCGCTACCTGGCTTCCGGGGATGTCGGGATCGCCTACGAGAGCGCGCTCGAACGCAGCATCCTGATGCGGCGCACCGCTCCGCACCTGGTGCGCCCGTTACCGCAGCTGGTTCCGCTGGTCAGCGGGGTCGCGGCCCGGCAGGCCGTGCTGACCGGGATCGGTTTCCTGGCCGGCGACCTGCTGCGCCGCAGCGCGCGCACGCCGAGTGCGGTGCTGCCCGCCCCGCGGCGGGTCCCGGCCGCGCAGGTGCGCCGGATGGTGCCCGCGATCCGGCAGGACCGGCTGCGCGGCGCCCTGCTGTCCTGGGACGGGCAGCTCACCGACGACGCGCGGCTGGTGGTCGGCGTGGCCCGCACCGCCGCGGCGCACGGCGCGCAGGTGCTCACCCGGTGCGCGGCCGAGCAGGTCACCGGGGACGGTGCCGTGCTGCGCGACGAGCGCACCGGGGAGACCACCCGGATCCGGGCCCGTGCGGTGATCAACGCCGCCGGGGTGTGGGCCGGTGAGGTCGCGCCGGGCCTGCGGCTGCGGCCGAGTCGCGGAACTCATCTCGTGGTGGACGATTCCGCGTTCGGCGGACTGGATGCCGGGCTGACGGTGCCGGTTCCGGGAACGACCAACCGCTACGTGTTCGCGCTTCCGGCCGGGTACGGCCGCGCCTACGTCGGGCTCACCGACGAGGAGCAGACCGGCCCCGTCCCGGACGTGCCCGCGGCCACCACCGAGGAGGTCCGGTTCCTGTTGCGCACGATCAACTCGGCGCTGGCCCGGCCGATCCGGGACGCCGACGTGCTGGCCACCTTCTCCGGGCTGCGCCCGCTGCTCGACGGCGGCGACGGCGACAGCGCCGACCTCTCGCGCAGCCACGCGGTGCGCACCGACGACGCCGGCATCGTCAGCGTCGTCGGCGGCAAACTCACCACCTACCGCACGATGGCCGAAGACGCGGTCGACGCCACCGGGCTACCCGCGCGGCCGTGCCGGACCCGCGATCTGCCGCTGCTCGGCGCCGCGAGTCCGCGACAGCTGTCCACAGTGGATGCGCCGCTGCCGCTGGTGGCACGGTACGGGACCGAAGCCCCGGCCGTCGTCGCCACCGCCGGCGGGGACGAGCGCCTGCTCGAACCGATCGAGGGCCTCGGCATCACCCCGGCCGAGCTGCACTACGCGGTACGGCACGAAGGTGCCCTCGACGTCGAGGACCTCCTCGACCGCCGCACCAGGATCGGACTCGTCGCCGCCGACCGGGAACGCGCAAGGCCCGCGGCGGAACGAGCCCTGCACGAGGCGCCCACCGGCCGCTGAAATGCCCCGCCCCCGCGTTCCCGGTAGCCGCGCGCACGCGTCGGCACCGGGCGGCGGGAGGGGCGCCGTCCGCCGTTGGGACCCCGTCACCCCGGGTAGGCGGCAGGAGATGTGTTCGCAGGCGAAAGCTCGATCCGGAAACCGAGCACGCGGCCGGGACCGGGCCGTCGGCCTCGCCGCCGGACTGGCCGCTGCCGCCGGCATCGGCCTCTACCGCAAGGTGCGCGCGGCCGCGGGCCGGAATCCCCACGCCGGACGTCGAACCCAATTCCTGGGAGACCGGCCGCACCGTGCAGACGCGCGCCGCGGACGTCGTCGTCGACCGCGATCACCGCTAGCCGGTCCGCTCCTGCGCCGCGTCAGCGCTGCGATCCGCCGTCGTCCTCGCGCTCTCGCACGTTGCGCCACGCGCGGCGGTGTTCCCGCCGGCGCTGCTCGGCCATCTCACGCGCGACGAGTTCCTCCTGGCGCGGCGTCGGATGGCCTTCCCCCATGGCCATCTCGGCCTCCAGCATCTCCTGCTCCTCGGCGGAGACCGATTCCGCCGCCTCCTGCTCCTCGGGCGCCGGGCGCTTGCTGCCGAGCGGGTGCGCGCGCCGGTACGGGTTGTCCGGCGGCAACCCTCCGGACAGGCGCCCGTACGCGCCGAGGAACCCGAGCGCGAGCCCGACGACCAGGCTGAACACGATATTGGAGAAACCGAACGCGAAGATGTTCCAGCCGGTGCCGAGCACCGCCAGGTGCACGAGCCCGGAAACCAGGAAGAGACCACCCGCGGCCATCGCCACCGTCGACGAGATCGGATCGCCCCACCACGCGGCGACGAGGAGGACCAGCCCCACCACGACGGAAACCGTGGCCAGGGCGCCGTTGGTCCCCAAGCCGAGCACCACGTCGCCGTCGCCCCCGAACAGCGACGAAGCGCTGGCGAAGCCCAACGCCCCGAACACGCACAGGAAGACACCCAGCAACGCCGCCCCGACGCGGTGAACGAGGTGCACGGGATGTCTGCGCGGAGCTTCGGTCGTCATCTCGCCTCCTCCGACAGGGGGCACGACTCGCAGCCCGCATCATTCCCCGCCGTGCCGCGCGGGTAAACACGCGAAGCCGGCTCGCGCGCTCGGCGGAGTGGTGGAAAAGCCCCCGATCGCTACCGTGGACGCGTGGCGGCGCATCCGAGAACGAGCCCGTTCCCCCGGCGCCGGGTCCCGGGCGTCGTCGCGGTGATCGTGCTCAGCGCAGGACTGCTGCTGTGGGTCAAGTGGATCCCGTACGGCAGCCAGGTCACCGAGCTCACCGGCACCGGCTCGTGGGACGGGTCGGACGTCCTGCGCACCGGTGGTGTGCGAGCGGGTGATCCACCGAGTTGGTCAGCCGCGATCAGCTTCACCACCGCCTACGTCGCGGCCGTCGGCGAGGCGCTGCTGGCCGCGCTCGTGATCAGCGCCGCTGTGCAAGCCTGCCTGCCACCGGACTGGACGGCGCGATTGTTCACCCGGCGCAACGGCCTCGGCGCGGCGGCGGCGGGCAGCGCGCTGGCGACCCCGGGCATGCTGTGCACCTGCTGCGCGGCTCCGGTGGCGGCGACGCTGCGCCGGCACGGCGCCCCCACCTCGGCGGTTCTCGCGTACTGGCTGGCCAATCCGCTGCTCAACCCGGCCGTCCTGGCGTTCCTGCTGCTCGTGGCCCCGTGGCAGTGGAGCTTGGTGCGCGTGGTGTTCGGGGTGCTGCTCGCGGTCGGCGCTGCCGCGCTCGCGGCACGTCTCGTCCCGGCGACCGCTCCCGCGGTAGTCGGCAACGACGTTCCTGCGCCGCGCGAATGGCCGATGCGTTTCCTGCGCGCGTTGACCCGGACCAGCATCACCGTGCTGCCGGAGTACCTGGTGGTGGTCATGCTGCTGGGTGCGACGCGGGGCTGGCTGCTGTCCGCGGTCGGTACCGGGCCCGGGGTCGCGGCCGTACTGGTGGCCGCGGTGGTGGGCACCCTGCTGGTCCTGCCCACTGCCGCCGAAATCCCGATCCTGCAGGCGCTGGCCCTGGCCGGTGCCCCGCCGGCGGTGATCGGTGCGCTGCTGATCACCCTGCCCGCGGTGAGCGCCCCGGGGATGGCGGTGCTCGCCGCGGCGCTGGGTTGGCGCAGCACGGTCGTCACCGCGCTGCTCGTGGCACTCGGCGGTGTCGCGGCCGGCGGCGTGCTCGCGCTGCTGTGACACCGTGGCCGCGGAGGTCCTCGGTCGTTGCTTCCACCCTGCCGGTGCCCGAGGATGTGCTCGTCTCTGAACGCCGGCTCCCGGAATGCGAGAGGCGATGCGCCCGGACACCTACACGCACGGCCACCACGAGAGCGTGCTGCGCGCGCACCGCTGGCGCACCGTGCAGAACTCCGCCGCCTACCTCGCCCCGTGGCTGGGTCCGGGGACCGACGTGCTCGACGTCGGGTGCGGTCCGGGCTCGATCACGGTCGATCTCGCCGAACGCGTCGCCCCCGGACATGTCGTGGGGCTGGACAATGCCGACGCCGCGCTGCGCGCCGCCCGCGCCGCGACCACCCGAGCCGGAATGTGCAACACCTCGTTCACCGGCGCAGACATCTACCGGTTGCCGCACGCCGACGCGTCCTTCGACGTCGTGCACGCCCACCAGGTGCTGCAGCACCTCACCGATCCGGTCGCCGCGCTGCGCGAGATGCGCCGGGTGTGCCGACCGGATGGGGTGGTGGCGGCGCGCGATGCGGATTACGGCGGGATGCGGTGGTCGCCGGACGACGAAGGGCTGGACCGGTGGCTGACGCTCTACCACGCCATCGCCCGGCACAACGGCGCGTCTCCCGACGCCGGACGCCACCTCAAAACCTGGGCGATGGCAGCGGGATTCGCCGAGACCACCTGCAGCGCCACAGCCTGGTGCTTCAGCACGCCCGAGGACAGGTCCTGGTGGGGCGGGCTGTGGGCCGACCGGGTCCGCGAGTCGTCGTTCGCGACGCAGGCGCTCGCGCAGGGCCGCGCCGACTCCGCCGAACTGGACCGACTGGCCGCGGCCTGGCACGCGTGGGCGGCCGACGACCGGGGCTGGTTCCTCGTGCCGCACGGCGAGATCCTCGCCCGACCGGGAAACGATTGACGCAACGGGATCCGCGTCCGGCCGCTCCGCCGCGGGCATCGAGCACGCTGCGGAAGCAGCTCGGCACCGAGGCCCCGCTCGGTTCTTGTCAGGATTGCGAGAACTCCGTGGCTGCGCGCCACGTCGGGTACTGGCAGGGGCGTTGCTGCACTGGAGCAACGTGTCTCGGAGGGCACTGCTCCGGTCGTGGGAAATCCAGTATCGCTTCCTGACCCGCCCGTGTCGGGATGCCGACCACGCGGCCGCTGGGTACACGCCCGCAGCACCCGCGCCGGGTCCTTTGTGGCTGGTCACCGGCCCGCAGCGGGGGTGTTGACCGTGTCGCGGTGACCGCGCACCGTGACAAGCGACCGAACGCCCCGGAATCCAGGATCGGGGGACATTTTCCTGGTGCTGTGGCGCGGTTTTCACACCCACACCCCGCCCTTGGGGTTGTGCCCCCGCGTGGTTGATTCAGGTTGGTGCATGAATGAGCTACAGTACGGGCACATCGCACACGACGAACAGGCGCACTATGCACCATCCTCCTGCGAAATACATGGTAGCCGCATGCGCAGGGTTCATTTTTCTCGTTTCAGTGGTACTATCATCTCGGCGGGTAATCACTCTGATCGGCGAGTCAACCCCTTGGGGAATAGTTTCTTACTCGGCCTTCCTCGTTTTGGCGGCTGGAGCAGCTTACTTCATAGTTCGTGTAATCGATACATTAGTAAAATCGATTACGTTTAGTTCCAAGCGCAGCAAGGCCGGGATTGCGGTATATGCATTATTTGGAATTGGTTCGTGGTTCTTGTACGCTGCACGGTCTTACTCGGCCGGGATTGCGCAGGAGGCCCCTTTTGCTTGCTCTCTAGCTGCGATTCAAGTGTTCTTCTTCGTAGGAATCAATCGGAAACTTTACTGATCTCTTCGATAAAACCTGACAGGTCACTCGCGCACTTGTCCACGTCCTGGTCGGAGATCATTCATGATCGTCGATCGCTCCCTCGAACCACCCAAGGCAGACCCCCGGGCGTCGGGAACTTGTGGTAATCCAAGGAAGACGGAGAAGGTAGCCGTTTCGGCCGTGCCCTTCGCGTTCCCGTAGCAGCGGGCAAGCCCGGCCAGCAGGAGTCCGTGCGGACAACCCAGTGCCGGGTCCCACCACCTCTGACCAGGGGCCACGCTTCTGCTTCCCAAGCTGAGAAAGCGGATTCGATCCCCGTCATCCGGTCCAAGAAGTTTTCCCGCCATACCGGCACTTGTCGGGCGCCTGCTCGGCTGCACGTCGGTGACGGTGGGCAGCTCGGTGGTCGCCGGTCACCTCGGCCGGGCGAGGAGCCGGGCTGCTGCGGTGCACGCTTCGTCGGTGATGATGTGCTCCGCGCCCGGGTCGATGCGCAGGTCGACGTGCGCTCCCGATCGCCGCAGCACCTCCGCGGTGTCGGCGACCCGCTGCGGCGGCACCCAGGGATCCCGGTCGACGGTGCGCAGCAGCGCGTCCACCCCGCGCAGCGCCGGTTCGGGTGGGGGAGCGCCATCGCCGTCGGGGCCGAGGTAGCCACCGGTGAACAGGATGATCCCGCCGAACCGCGCGCGGGCCCGGGTGAGCGCGTAGTGCGCCAGCAGGCAGGCGCCCTGCGAAAACCCCCACAGCACCGTGCGTTCCGGTGGGAAGCCCCGATCGGCCAGCAGACGGGTGCAGCCGGCGAGCACGTCCAGCGAATCCTCCAGCGCCGGCTGGTTGTCCGCAGGCGGATCGCGGAACGAGCCCGGATACCAGCTGCCGCCCGCGGCCCGCGGAGCGTGGAAGCGCACCGGCAGATCGCCGAATCGCAGGGCGGTCCGCTGCAGGAAGTCCGGTCCCTGACCGCGTCCGTGCACCGCGAGCACGGCTCGTTCGGCATCCGCCGGGTCCGCGCCCCATTCCAGCAGCGGACCCGTCCCGGCTTCCGCGGTCACGGTGCTTCCTGCAGGTCGAGGAACACCCACCCGGACCGCGGTGCCAGTCCGGACAGCCACTTGCCGCAGTTCTGCAGCGCCACCGGACCTGAGGTGACGTGCTGGGTTCCCGCGTGCAGATCGCGGAAGAGCGCTGCAGCGCCCCTCGGCGCAGGGCAGTGGTCCCGGCCCACTTGTGCACGGCCCGGCCGACGGCGTGCGCCGACCACGTGGTGTGGTTGAGCATCAAGCGGGTGATCGTCTCCTGCTCGGTGCTGAGCGGTTCGCCGCGGTCCAACGTCGCCTCGTTGTCCGCCCACACCTCCATCGCCCACGCGCGCGCCGCCCGCAGCCGGGCTTCGGCCAGGGCGTACTCGGCGTGGAACTGCCCGGTGTCCACGGTCGCGCCCGGTGCACCGGACTTGCTGACGGCCAGCGCGCGCATCTCGTCCAGCAGGCGGCGGCCGACGCCCAGCGCCCACGCCGTGTGGCATACCCCGGCCATGTTCGCCAAGCCCATCCGGTAGATCGCGCCGCCGTTGCGCACGTCCATCGTGCTGCTCGGGTACGCGTAGCCCTCCGGCACGAACAGGTCCTGGCAGGTGTAGTCGATGCTGCCGGTGGCGCGCAGCCCCATGACGTCCCAGTTGTCCACCAGCGTGGCCTGCTCGACCGGCAGGGTGAGGATGAGAGTCTCGCCGGTTTCCGCGCACAGCGCGGCGGTGTGCACGTGGCTGGCCATCGAGATCCCGGAGGCGAAGTGCCAATGCCCGCTGATCCGGTAGCCGCCGTCGGTGCGCACCGCGGTGCCGAATTTGGTGCCCTGACCGGCGACCAGCGCGTGCCGTCCGCCGCGCACGTCCGGGAACAGCTCGGCGGCGGCCGGCCGCCCCAGGTACGCGGCCGTCGTCCCGGTGATCATCTGCAGCGCCATGAACACCCAGCCGGACGAGGCATCCGCGTAAGAGATCCGCGTGACGGCCTCGATCACTTGGCGCGGGGAGAACTCGTCACCGCCCAGTTCCCGGGGGATCCCGATCCGCAGGGCGCCGCTGTCGCGCAGGGCCTCGGCCGCTTTGTCGGTGAGCCGTCCGAACTCCTCGCCGCGCTCCGCCTCGTCCTGCAGCACTGCGGCGATGCCGTCCAGGCGGGTCAGGACGGCATCGAACTCATCACTGATGTGCAGCTGTCCCATGTCCCCTCCTACGGGGTGATCGGTTCGAGCCGGTCGAGGATCTCGCGGCGCCGGTGCTCGAAGTGCTCGGGCAACTGGAACCGGGTACCGAGCTCCTGCGGGGATTCGTCGCAGGTCCACCCGCCGTCCTCGTGCGTGATGGCGAGTTCGAACAGCGCGCCGCCCGGTGTGCGGATGTAGGTGCTCTTGAAGTACTTGCGGTCCTTGATCTCCGAGATGTCGGTGTATCCCTGGCCTTCCAGCTCGAACTTGACGTCGTTCTGGTTGGCCGCCGTGTCCACGTTCCAAGCGAAGTGGTGGCAGGTCCCGGCCCCGAAACGCCAGGTGCCCTGATCATCGGTGCGGTTGGCGGTGATCTCCAGGTGGTTGCCGTGCGCGGCGGTGCCCACCTGCAGCGCGGCGACGTCGCCCTCCTCGGTCAGTCGGCCGTGCGCGTGGAACGACTCGTCGGCGAACTCCACCATCCGGTCCGGGCTCGCCACGTGCACGCCCACCCCGTGCAGGCCGTGGATGGCGTGCTCCTGCGGCACGCCGTAGCCGGTGTGACCGATGCGCTCATCGCCGTTGTTGCCGACGAAGACGTACTCGATGCCGGACGGGTGGCGGAACGCCAGGCGCCGCTGCTCGAAACGCTGCACATCGGCGACTTCGACGTCGTGCTCGCGCAGCCGCCGCTGCCAATAGTCCATCGACGCGTGCGGGATCGACAGCAGCACTTCGCGCGCCTGGTTCGTGCCCCGTTGCCCGGTGACGCCGGCCTTCGCCCAGGGGAACGTGGTCAACACGCTGGACGGGTCGCCGCGCGCGTTCGTGTAGTAGAGGTGGTAGATCGGTACCGACCCGTCGAACAGCACGGTGCGCTTGATCAGGCGCAGCCCGAGGATCTTGACGTGGAAGTCGACGTCGTCCTGGGCGTACCCGACCGACAGGGTCACGTGGTGCGAGCCTTCGACGTAGGCCATGTGTGGTCTCCCGGTTGCGGTGTGCTCCCGGTTCCGACGCTACGAATCGGCCCGGCACCGGGGCATTGCGCGAGCGCGCACAGTGCTGTCGCACCCCCGCACGCCTTGACGGTGATCTGCATCACGTGGTTACGGTACTGCAGGGCGCTGCCTGGAGCGGCGCAACGACCGTGGAGGCGACGATGGTGTCCGTCGCGGAGCACGCCGCCGATCTCGCGCCGAGCCCCGGTGAACCGGAGGTGGCGTTCGGGTCGTGGAAGCGCGCCGTGCGCCGGGATGTCATGCACTTCCACTTCGACTGCCCCCGGCCCGGTTCGTTCACCGGGGTGATCAGTAACCGGCACCTGGCCGGGATCAACTTCATCAACATGTGCTGCGGCAAGCACGCCGCGTACCGGGACGCCGCCGCGATCACCGAGTCCGACACCGACTCGTACGTGCTGACGCTGCAACTGTCCGGGCGGCTGCGGCTGACCCAGGACGACCGGCTCGCGGTGCTCGACCCGGGCATGTTCGCGCTCTACGACTCGTCGAAACCCGCCACCATCGTGGCCAGCGATGACTACCAGTCGACCTGTATCCGGTTCCCGAAGCGGCACCTCGACCCGCACCCGCCGGACGTCCTGGCCGCGATCACCGCCACCCCCTTCGACTACGCCCCGGGCTTGAGCGCCGCCGTCTGGGACGTGCTGATCAGCCTGAACCGCAACCTGCTCGCACTCGGCGAGTGCGCGCCGGCCGCCGTGCGCAGCGCGATGGACCTCGTGCGCACCCTGCTGTGCGCCGAGCTCGCAGTCGGGACGACCCCGCGGGCCGACCTGGTGCAGTGCATCGACCAGCACATCGAGCAGCACCTCGGCGATCCGGACCTGACCCCGGCGCACATCGCCCGCGCCCACCACATCTCGCCGCGTTACCTGCAGCAGCTGCTGCAGCGCACCGGGACCAGTCCGGCGCGGTCGATCCGGCGCAGGCGCATCGAGCGGTGCTGCCGGGATCTCGCCGATCCCGCGATGAGCAACACGACCGCGGCGAGCATCGGTGCGCGCTGGGGTTTCCCGAGCCCACCGCACTTCAGCCACGCGTTCAAACGGGAAACCGGGCGAACCCCCGGCGAATACCGCACGCGAGCGGAGCGCCACAACGAGCGCTGAACCGTCCGCAATGGACACCCCTCCGCCGGGTCTGGTCCTGCCGGGCGGTGCACTAGGCTGCGGGGCAACAGGGGAGGAGGGGGACCGTGGCCGCCGCGCAGGAGATCGGCAAGGAACCCGGCAGTCCGCTGGGCGAGCAGGTGCGCCGCGCATTGCGGGCACGGATCGCCGAAGGCCGGTTGCAGCCGGGCGACCGCATCTACGAGCAGGACATCGCCGCGGAGTTCGGGGTCTCCCGCGTCCCGGTCCGCGAAGCCATCCGCCGCCTGCAGGGCGACGGTCTCGTGGAGGTGCGCGACCGCCGCCGCGGGGTGTTCGTGCGCAGCCTGGGACGCCGCCAGATCGAGGAGCTGTTCGACGTGCGGGAAGCGCTGGAGGCGCTGGCCGCGGAACGCGCTGCCGAACGCGCCGGTCCGGATGGTGCCGCGCGGCTCGGCGCGCTGGTGGAGCAAGCCCGCCGATCGCTGCAGCGCGGTGATCTGGCTGCGATGACCGAGGCCAACGCCGCCTTCCATGACGAGCTCGTCGCGGCCTCCGGGCACGAGCTGTTGGCCGGTGTGCTGGAACCGCTGCACGGCCGGCTGGCCTACCTGTTCCGGTTGAACCGGGAACCCGAGCGAGTCTGCGCCGAGCACGAGCAGCTGCACGAGGCCATCGCGGCGGGGGATGCCGCGCGAGCCGGTGCGCTCGCCCGCGCGCACGCGGCCGCGAGCCGCCGGATGGTCCTCGACGATCTGGGCTGACGAGCTGAGTAGCCCCCGCGGTCGATCGGGCCGGCGGGAGGTGTCAGCCGCCCGGCGTCCGCGCAGCCGGTCACCCGGCCCGCGGCGGCCAGTTGGTGAACCGCTTCGGGCGCACGGGCGCGTAGCTGCGCACCTTGGACGTGCGCAAACCCAGGCGCACCAGCGATTCGGCGGTGGTCACGGCCGCGGTCACCCCGTCCACGACCGGAGCGCCGGTGCGTTCCAGCACCCGGTCGGCGAGCCCGGCCATACCGCCGCAGCCCAGGCAGATGACCTCGGCGTGGTCCTCGCGCACCGCCCGGAGCGCCTGCTCGGCAATGGCTTCCACAGCGGCATCCGGGTCCCGGTCGAGGTCGAGCACCGCCAGCCCGCTGGCCCGCACCGAGGCGCAGCGGGCGGTCAGCCCGGCCGTGGCCAGCCGGTCCTCGATGAGCGGCACCGTGCGGTCCAGGCTGGTCACCACCGAGTAGCTGCGCCCGAGGAACTGCGCGGTGCTCGCCGACGCCTCGGTGATGTCCACCACGGGCACCTCGACCAGTTCCTGCAGCGCTTCCCGCCCGTGTTCCCCGTATCCGGCCTGGATGACCGCGTCGAAGGGCTCGGCGTGGGTCCGCACGGCTTCGAGCACCGCGACCGCGGCGAGGTGGCTCTCGTAGTAGCCCTCCACGGACTCGGCGCCGAACGGCGGTGTCACCGGCACGATCTCGGTGTCCGGTGCGGCGACGGCGGCGGCCTGCCGGCCGATGGAGTCGGTGATGGCCTGCGTGGTGTTCACGTTGACGACGAGAATGCGCATGCTCGGGTCCTCTTGCCGGTTTCGGGTGTGCTGGGGCGTCATTCCGGGGCCACGGCGATCGGTTCCCCGTCCACGTCCTGCGCCGGGTGCGGGCGCCGATCGCTGATCAGCAGGTAGGACAGCGCACCCAGCAGCGCCCCGATGAACCAGGAGAACCCGGCCAGCGCGCTGAAGGCGGGCACCAGCGCCAGCACGACGGAGATCGCCGCGGACGGGATGAAGGCCCAGACGGCCTTCGGGTTGTAGCCGCGCCGGTAGTGGTATTCGCCCGCCGCGTCCTCGGTGTAGAGGTCCGGGATGTTCACCTTCGCCCGGCGCAGCAGCCAGTAATCGGCGGTGATCACCCCGAACAGCGGACCGAGCAACGCCCCGAGCCCGCCCAGGAAGTAGTTCACCACCACCGGGTTGTCGTAGAGGTTCCACGGCAGGATGGCCAGCCCGATCACCGCGCTGAGCACGCCGGCACGGCGGAAGTTCAGCTGCCGCGGGAAGAGGTTGACCAGCACGTAGATCGGCGCCACGAAGTTGGCCAGCAGATTCACCGCGATGGTCAGCACCACGAGCGCCAGCGAGGCGGCGGCCAGCAGCGCCGTGTTCGGGATGGTCTGCACGATGTCGGTGGGGCTGGTGATCACCCGCCCGTCGAGCGAGAACTGCGCCCCGCTGAGCACGATGACGATCCCGGCGAAGAACAGCATGTTCACCGGGATGCCGATCAGGTTCCCGCGCACGATCGCGCGCCGGCTCGTGGCCGAGCGGGTGAAGTCGCAGAAGTTGAGCACGAACGTCCCGTAGATGACCACCCACAGCGCCGCGCCTTCGAAGATGTGCCGCCACATCGCGCCGCCGGTCAGCGGCTGGTCGGTGGACAGGGCGATGGAGCCGCCCGCGCGCACGAACAGCCAGATCGCCAAACCGCACATCGTGATCAGCGTGATGGGCGCGGCCACCGCCATGTACCTGCGGATGACGTGCATCCCGTAGCTGACGATGAGCACCTGCACCGCCCACAACGCGAGGAAGGTGATCCAGCCCAGGCCGGACAGCCCCAGGAACGACATCTCCTGCAGCGGTTGCGCCGCCGGGAACAGCGCCAGGACCAGCGCGTCGAGCACCGCGGAGGCCAGGTAGGTCTGGATGCCGAACCACGCGATGGCCACCAGGCCGCGCACGGCGGCCGGGATCTGCCCGCCGCTGGTGCCGAAGGCGATGCGGCTCAGCACCGGGAACGGCACGCCGGTCTTGTGCCCCATGTAGCCGGACAGCGTGAGCAGCAGGAACAGCACGGCCGAGGCGAGGATGAAGGCGAGCAGGATGCCCCACACGTTGAGCCCGAGCGCGAACAGGCCGATCGCGAAGGTGTAGTTGCCGAGGCTGTGCGCGTCGTTGGCCCACAGGGTGAAGACGTTGTACGTCCCCCAGCGGCGGCCGGTCTTCGTGGTGGGCGCCAGATCGTAGCTGTACAGGCGGGGGCTGGGCGGTGCCGCGGCGGCGGAACCGGGTGGGGCGTCCGGGAGTTCGCTGGGCATCGCGCTGTCTCCGGTCTCCGGGCGGGCTGGGTGTGCTGCGCAATCGGTACCCGACGTAATGCGGTTAATTCCGTATTACGAAAGTATACTTTTGCGATGCGAGGGAAATTAGTGCTCGGTCCGTGCCCAGTCAAGAGATCGCCGCGCCGGAGACGTGCGCGGCACCCGGGCCGCGGCGATGACCCGGGAGCCGGAGCAGGTCGCTCAGCGGTGCCAGAACAGCATTTCCGGATCGGCGGCGTTGGGTCCGTCCAGGATCGGTTGCGGCCGGTCCCGCAGGTGCCGGTCGAGGAAGGCCGCCACGTACCGGTTCGCGAGCTCGGCGCTGCGCGCTCCCGGCAGCGGCTCGCCCGGGTACTGGATGCCGTTCTGATTGGCCAGCATGTTCACGTCGGTCGCCGAACCGTGCCCGGAACCGCGCATCGTGATCCAGCGCTTCCAGCCGTGCAGGCGCTGCCACGTCTCGTCCCAGCTCGATTCGAGTTCACTGCCCGGGTTGTGGTGCTCGGCGCCGAGCATGAGGAACGGGCGGTGCAGTCCCTCGTCCGGCAGCGGTGCCGGAAACGTGCCGTCGAGGTTGACGCCCGCGTCGATGCGCGGATCGGTGGCCATCGCCTCCGCTGCGCTCGCCCCGCCGATGGAATGGCCGACCATGGCGATCCTGCGCTCGTCGATGAGCGTGCTGAAGCGCGGATGTCCGGTGAGTTCGTCGAGCACGAACCGCGCATCCACGGCCCTGCCGCGCGCGACCGCCCCCATGTCGTCGGTGTGGCACGCCACGCACGGAGTGACCCGCCCGTCCGGGAATTCGGTGCCGGCGGACTCGTGGTTGTGCCCGATCGCGGCCACGACGTAACCGCGGCTGGCGAGGTCCTCGGCCATCCCGGTCAACAGCGCCCGCGGGTAGGAGTGCCCCGGCGAGAGCACCACCAGTGGATGCCCGTTCGGTGTGCGCAGCGCAGGGGCGTGGTCGCGGGCGTGCGTGCCGACCGTGCTCAGCACGTCGGCCGGCTCGAACGGGGTTCCGCCGTAGTCCGCCTGCAGCTGCACGAACCGGCGCGACTCCTCGGCGCTCAGGTACCGGGCCGGTTTCGTGCCCGGCCCCGCCGCCGGGTACCAGGTGGTGACCATCAGTTCGCGCGGTTGATCGGGCACCCACGGGTCCGGACGCGATGCGTCCCGCACGTGCAGGACGTCGGTGCCGACCGGATGGGAGCCGGTCGGCGGCGGCAAGGCGAGATCGGTGGGTTGTGCTGCGGTCGCGGAACCCAGCGGTGCGGTCAAGGCCAGCAGTGCTGCTGCAAGGGCGATTCCGGTGCGGCGAAGGGACATCCGGCTACTCCGTCTTCGGCGGTGGTGATCCGTGCCGATCACTGTGCCGTCCGCGCGCCCCGTCCGCCTCCGGGACATCACCGATCCCGCACCGGATCGGACCCGGTGCGGAGTGCGGGCTGATCGTGGTCCCACACCCGGAGTCGGCTTTTCTGGCGACCGCGGCCCCGCCGCAGGTTCAGCGCAGGACGCCGACGGCTCCGAACGAGTTCGCCGCCGCGGCCTGCTCCTCGGACACCGGACCATCGTTGCGCCAGTGCGCCAGCGGCACGACACCCGGCTCCAGCCACGTGTATCCGGTGCCGATCCGATCCATCTCCGCCCGGGTGGTGAACCGGGTATGCGGGGTCGGCGTGTGCCGCATCATCTCGCGGAACGCCGCGACCTGGTCCTCGGTGATGGACAGCCGAGTCATGTGCGAGACGACCAGCGCACTGCCGGGCACGCAGGCGTTCCGGTAGGCCGCGGTGAGCTCCCCGGCATCCACATCACCGATCACTTCCAGGATCGCCACGGCCAGCACCGCGACCGGGCGGCGAAAATCCAGCAGGCCGGCCACGCCCGGAGCGGCCAGCACCGCGCCCGGATCGCGGGCGTCGGCCCGGGTCACCGTGACCCGCTCGTGCCCGGCCAGCATGCGACGCGCGTGCGCGACGGCGACGGCCTCATGGTCGACGTAGGCCACCCGTGCCCGCTGGTCGACCTGGTGCGCGATCTCGTGCACGTTGCCCTTGGTCGGCACGCCCGACCCGAGATCCAAGAACTGGTCGATGCCGTGCTCGGTGGCAAGATGGCGCACCGCGCGGCCGAGGAATGCGCGGTTGGCCTGGGCGTGCGCGTAGGCCCAATCGGCGTTGCCCGGTAGCTGGGCGTTGAACTCCTCGGCGGCCGCGCGATCCACCGCGAAGTTCGCCGATCCGCCCAACAGGTAGTCGTACATCCGCGCGATGTTCGGCGCCGCGACATCGACATCCTCGGTTTCGGTCACCGTCCACCTCCCGTTTCGGTGCGCCCGCAGAGCCTCGCACAGCTCGCGCCCTCCCGGAAGCGCCGAGGCGCGATGCGGACCTGTCCGCAAGGTTTTCCGCGTTCGGCCCCTGCGGGCCACTACCGGCTGCGATCATGCGGTGATCTGGTGGTGCTGCTGGAGGAGCGGTTGATGGCCGTTGAGCTTGCGGAGTTGATCGGCCGGTTGCGCGCGGAGTTGTCCGACGCGCTGCACGCCGGTGCGGACAGCGATGTGCGGTTCGAGCTGGGTCCAGTGGAGCTAGTGGGATGCCTCGGATCCGGAGCATCCGCGTCCGCTGGGCCCGCCGCTACCGGACAGCGACGGGCTGTATTCGGTGGCGTTGAGCGCGGACGAGAACACCATCGTCACCAGCAGCACCGGCGCGGGTGAAGTCCGGTTGTGGGATGTGTCCGACCCGGAGCACCCGCGTCCCCTGGGACACCCGCTACCGGACGGCGAAGGGATGAGTTCGGTGGCGGTGAACGCCGACGGGAGCACCGTCGTGACCGACTCCGCTCAGTTGCGGTTCTGGAACCTGAACGACGCCGTGCACCGGATCTGCGCGACGACGCAGAACAACCTCGGTCCCGAGGAGTGGAGCCGATACATCCCGAACCAGCCGTTCGACCCACCCTGCGCGTGAGCCCCGACGTCCGCTACCCGGCGAGCGCTTCGATACCGGAGGCGCCGAAGTACAACGCGAACACGACCGCCAGCGCGCCGACGAACCACCCGATCTCGCGCACTTTGCCGCGGGCGATCTTGATCGCGACGAACGCGATGATGCCCGCGCCGATCCCGTTGGTGATCATGTAGGTGAACGGGATGACCGCGATGGTCAGAAACGCCGGGATGGTGAAATCCGGGTCTTGCCAGGGGACGTGGCGTACCTGGGCCATCATCAACCCGCCGACCAGCACCAGCGCCGGTGCGGCGGCCTGGGCCGGGACCACGGTGGCCAGTGGGGTGAACAGCAGCGTCGCGCAGAACAGCAGCCCGGTGACCACGCTGGCCAGCCCGGTGCGCGCCCCTTCGGCGACCCCGGCCGCCGACTCCAGGAAGACCGTGTTCGGCGACGAACCGGTCACCCCTCCCGCGGCCGCAGCCACTCCATCCACGGCCAGGATGCGGCCCATGCCCTCGATCCGGCCGCCACGCAGCAGACCGGCCTGCGTGCCGACGCTGGTGATCGTGCCCATCGCGTCGAAGAACCCGGACAGCACCAGGGTGAACAGGAACACCGTCGCCGCCACACCACCGGCCGCGGCGAACCCGCCGAACAGGTCCACCTGCCCGAACAGGCCGAAATCCGGTGAGGTGACCAGCTGCTCGGGCAGCGCCGGCACCACCGTTCCCCATTCCTGCGGGGCGATCGGCAGTGCCGCGTTCGCCGCGATCGCCACGACCGTGCCGAAGCCGATGCCGATCAGCAGCGCGCCCGGCGTGCCGCGGGCCAGCAGCGCGATCATCACCAGCAGGTTCACGCAGAACACGGCGATCGGCACCCCGGCAAGCTGGCCGTCCTGGCCCAACTGCACCGGCACGGTGGACTCGGCCGCGTCCGGAACCCGGGTGACGAAACCTGCGCTGACCAGCCCGATCAGCGCGATGTAGAGCCCGATTCCCACGGTCAGCGCCACCTTGAGCGCATCCGGGATCGCGTTGATGATCTTCTCCCGCAGCCCGCTGACCGCCAGGACGATGATCACCAGCCCTTCGAGCACGACCAGCCCGAACGCCTGCGCCCAGGTCATGGTCGGCGCGATGGTGAAGGCCACCACGGCGTTCACGCCCAGGCCCGCGGCCAGCGCCAGCGGGGCCCTGCCCACCACGCCCATCAGCACCGACAT
Source organism: Saccharopolyspora montiporae (assembly GCF_015209505.1). Taxonomy (GTDB): domain Bacteria; phylum Actinomycetota; class Actinomycetes; order Mycobacteriales; family Pseudonocardiaceae; genus Saccharopolyspora; species Saccharopolyspora montiporae. The sequence goes on along the minus strand of NZ_JADEYC010000007.1, from coordinate 230,540 downwards.
CACGCCGGCGGTCGCGGCGGTCGCGGTGGTGACCTGCTCCGGCGGGAGCTGCGCCCCGGTCACGTCGGTGCCGGAGCCGAGGATCAGCGGGTTGAGCATGACGATGTAGGCCATCGCGATGAACGTCGTCACGCCGCCGCGGATTTCCCGGGACAGCGTCGAACCGCGAGCGGTGATGCCGAAGAAGCCGTCCGCGCCGCGGCGGCGACCGGTCGCCGGTGATTCTCGTGTGGTCATCGGGACTCCCGAGTCGCAGGGCTGGGGGCGTGGTGGACCGGGTCACCGCGTCGCGGCCCGGGCGCGCAGCTGTTCGCTCGCGCGCACGAGACCGGCGGTGAGTTCCTCGGTTTCGGATTCGGTGACCAGGCGGCCGTCGTCGACGAGGGTCTTGCCTCCGCGCAGCAACCGCGCCAACCGCGGCAGGCGCCCCAGCACCAGCGCGGCCACCGGATCACGGATCTCGGCATGCGCGAGCCCGTCCATGCGCCAGACCGCGATATCGGCGAGCTTGCCGGGCTCCAGCGAACCGAGTTCGCCGTCCCGACCCAGGCAGCGCGCCCCGCCCCGGGTGGCCAGCCACAATGCCTCCCGCACGGACAGCGCCGCAGGGCCACCCTGCGCCCGCGCCACGAGCAGGGCCTGGCGCATCTCCTCCCCGAGACCGCCGGACTCGTTCGAGGCCACTCCGTCGACCCCGAGCCCGGTGGGCATCCCGGCGTCCAGCATCCGCCGCACCGGGGCAATGCCGGCCCCGAGCCGCGCGTTGGAACTGGGGCAGTGCGCCGCGCCCGTCCCGGAATCGGCCAGCCGCGCGATCTCCGCGTCGGCGAGGTGCACCGCGTGCGCGACCCACACGTCCGGACCGGACCAACCCAGCTGCTCGGCGAATTCCGCCGGGGTGCAGCCGAATTCGGCGCGGCACCGGGTTTCCTCGTCCGCGGTCTCGGCCAGGTGCGTGTGCAGCCGGACCCCGTTGCGGCGGGCCAGTTCCGCGGACTCGCGCAGCAGATCCGTGCTGACCGAGAACGGCGAGCACGGCCCGACCGCCACCCGCACCTGCGCCCCGGGATCGGGATCGTGCCACGCGTCGATGGCCCGCTGGGTGCCCTCCAGCGCAGCATCGAGGTCCTCGACCAGGGAATCCGGCGGCAGGCCACCGCGGGAGCGCCCCCGGTCCATCGATCCGCGCACCGCGTGCAGCCGCGGCCCGACGCGGTCCGCCGCGGCCACGACGGCGCCGAACACATCACCGCCGCCGCGCGGGAACACGTAGTGGTGGTCGGCGGCCGTGGTGCAGCCGGACAGCGCCAACTGCCCGAGACCGGCCGACGCGGCGGCGCCGGTGATCTCCGCGTCCAGCCCCGCCCAGACCGGGTACAGCTCGGTGAGCCAGCCGAACAGGTCCGCATCGGCCGCGTACCCGCGGGTGGCCCACTGGTAGAGGTGGTGGTGCGTGTTGACCAGGCCCGGGGTGAGCAGGCACCCGGTGGCGTCGATCCGCACCACCGGGCCGGACTGCCGCGGCGCCGACCCCGGCCCCACCGCCACGATGGTCGTCCCGTCGAGGACGACGTGGCCCTCGGTGAACTCGGTCCCGCTGTCGTCGACGGTGGCCACGGCCCCGCCCTCGATGACGGCCCGCGGACCCGCGGGCTCGGCTTGTTCAGTGGTCAAGGCCCCTCCCGGCTCGCAACGCTCGCTCGCACCGGCGCGATCCCGGGGAGCGGTGTCGTGCTGTCCGGGGCGGACCGTCACCACGTCGGCAGCGGGTTCCCGCGGCGTGGTCCGGACCGGCCGGACAGGTGGCCGTCAGTAGACCCCCGCGGTGCGCACCGCGGCTAGCGGCGGAAAACCCGAAAACCGCCCGGCCCGAGCGGGGCCCGGTTGTAGGTTCCGACAACCACCCGTAGCGCGGTGCCCGGACACACTCGTTGCCTGCGCACTGCGGAACGCCGCTGCGCCGGACGGGAAATCCGGCCGCGTCGAGCGCCGCGCCTGATAGCGGCGATATGCGGCGTTTCGGACCTGGTGGATGACGGCATCGTTGCCCTTCTGGAACGTGGTGAGCGGTGGATTCGCCAAGGGAAGGCTCCAGTGGGGCCATCGCCCTACGGGCAACTGCTCGGTCCGGTCGCGCGAGACCGGGGGAGGGGTCGAGCGGGGAATCGGAGGAAACAACCGCCGGACCCGGGACGACGTGCGGTCTCGCACGACAACACAACCGCAGGCCAACCGCGATCCGCAGTGTGCGGCAGGAACAACGGCAGCTATCAGCCGAGCTGCGTGCCCGATCGAAGACGGGGACCGAGGTGGCGCAGGTGGGTTCAGCTCAGCACGGCGACGACCACGGACCCGCGCGTGAACGTGCCGGAGGCGATCCGTTCGACCAGGCCGTACATCATCTTTGCCTCGTATACCCAGTCCAGTGTGATGCCGTGTCGAGAACTGAAATCCGCGATGAAGTCGTCATGCACGTCCACGGCGCGAGGTTACGTCACAGCCACCGGTACTCCCGGCGATCCGCGCAGCGGTATCGGGCATCGAGGTAGCTGCGTCCCCCGAACCCGTCCGTCGTGGGGCGTTGCGGACCTCCGCTGGGGAGGACCGTTTCCTCCCAGGATGTGTTCGTCCCTTCTCGTCGGGGTGCTCGGCTCGCAGAGTGGGTTCGTGGGGCGGGGTCGAAGCCCGCCCTGAACGACGACGCAGCACACCCGCGGAGATGAACATGCAGACCGATGTGCGCTTCCCGAGCAGCGGCTTGGCGCTGGCCGGCCGGATCTACATCCCGGAACGCGCAGCCGGGGAGCCCGGTCCGGCCGTGGTGATCGGCCACCAGACGACAGCGGTCAAGGAGCAGTCCGCCGCGCAGTACGCCCAGCGGCTGGCCGAACTGGGCTTCATCGCGCTGACGTTCGACGCCGCCTACCAGGGGGAGAGCGAAGGCGAACCGCACGGGCTGGAGGATCCGTTCCAGCGCGCCGAGGACTTCCGGGCCGCGGTGTCGTACCTGACCACCCGCGATGAGGTCGATCCGGAACGGATCGGGGTGCTCGGCATCTGCGGATCCGGCGGGTACGTGCCGTTCGCCGCGCAGACCGACCACCGGATGAAAGCCGTGGCCGGGGTCAGCGGAGCCGACGTGCCCGGGTTCTTCCGCGACGCCGACCCGCAGGGCTGGCGCGCGCTGGTGGCCCGGGCCGGGCAGCTGCGCAGCGACGAAGCGGCGGGCAAACCGGCCACGCTGGTCAGCGCCGTGCCCGACGAGGTCGATGACGCGACGCCCGCGCTGGTGCGGGACTTCCACGAGTACTACAAGACGCCGCGCGGCTACCACCCGCGCTCGACGAACCGGTGGGTCGCGCGCAGCGCCGACGCCCTGGACCAGTACGACTCCTACGCCGAGGCGCACAAGATCGCACCGCGGCCGCTGTTGATGATCGCGGGCAGCGAGGCCGCCACCCTGGCGCACAGCCGCCGCGCCGTGGCCAACGCCGGGGAGACCGCCGAGCTGCACCTCGTCGACGGCGCCGGGCACGTCGACCTGTACGACCGGGACGAACCCGTCGCCGAGGCGGTCGGCAAGCTGGCGGAGTTCTTCGGCAGGCACCTGGCCGCCCGGTGAGAGAATGGTCGCGGTAAGGCGTCCGCGCCTCGGTGGAGAGGGGAGTTGTGGGGGATGAGCAGCAGCAAGTCCCCGCGCAGCGAGCTCGGTGAGTTCCTCAAGGCCCGCCGCGCCGAGCTGGGCCCGCACCAGGTGGGCCTGCCGGACACCGGGGCGGTCCGCCGGGTGCCCGGCCTGCGCCGCGAAGAGGTCGCCCAGCTCGCCGCGATCAGCACCGACTACTACACGCGCCTGGAGCAGGGCCGCATCGCGGCCTCGGCCTCCGTGCTCGGTGCGCTGGCCCGCGTGCTGCACCTCGACGACGACCAGCGCGACTACCTCTCCGAGCTGGCGGGCAAGGAGGCCGTGCGGCCGCGGCGGCGCACCCGGCAGACCGTGCGCGTGCCGCTGCAGCGCCTGCTCGACGACCTGCGGTTCACCCCGGCCTTCGTGCTGGGGCGTCGGATGGACGTCCTGGCGTGGAACCCGCTGGCCGCGGCCCTGGTGACCGACTTCGGGCAGATCCCGGCGCGGAACCGCAACTACGTGCGCCTGCTGTTCACCGACCCCGCGATGCGTCGGCTCTACGCGGACTGGGAGACCGTCGCGCACACCTGCGTGGCGCTGCTGCGCCGGGAAGCGGCGCGGTGTCCCGACGATCCGCAGCTGGCCGAACTCGTCGGCGAGCTGTCCGTGCGCGATGCCGACTTCCGGCAGTGGTGGGCCGCGCACCACGTGGCCAACCAGCGGATCGGCACCAAGACGCTGCACCACCCGGTCGTCGGCGACCTCACCCTCGACTGGGACACGCTGACCAGCGCTACCGACCCGGACCAGCAGCTGATCACCTGGTCCGCCGAACCGGGCACCCCGGCGCATGACCGGCTGCGCATCCTGGCGTCCTGGGCGGCCGAGCAGGGTCAGCCCGACACCGCTGACGAACCGCGGTCCTGAGCACCGTCCCGGGACGGGGCGCGGTCGGTGTCGGCTCGCCCCAATCCGACGAGGACGGACGCGGGACTTTCGGGGCAGTCGTCACCACCGGCCCGCTCGGCGCAGCGGGGCCGGCCGTCCGTCCGGGTCGATCACGGTTCGGCGGACGGGTCCTGCCCACGCCTGGGTCAGCGGCGATACCGCGGGACGGGTGTGCGCGCGGAGATGTCCGGACGGGCGAGGCGACACCCGGCCGTGTTCGTGCCAGCGGTCGAGGTCGGCGGCGGCACGGCGCAGGACGTGGGCGCCCTCGGTGACGTCGGCGAGGTCCGCGGTGTTGCCGGGTTCCCGGCCCAGGTGTTCCCGCCACAGGCGCAGCCGGAGGGCCCGGGCAAAGGCGGGACTTCCCGCGTCGGAGCCGTCGTCGACGACCGCGGCGGCGAGTTCGGAATCGTACGACCACGAGCGGCGGTTCAGGTTGGCCGAGCCGACGAGTGCCCAGTGGTCGTCGACGACGCACAGCTTGGAGTGCAGGTAGATCGGCAGTCCGGCCGTGTTCTCCAGGTCGTAGATGTCGACCCGATCCTCGCCCGCGGCACGCAGGAGGTCCATCGCCTCCCGGTGGGCGGCGTTGTAGGTGGTGGTTTCCAGGAAGCTGCCCTGCTCGGGCAAACGGGGCACGACGGCGACCAGGCGCAGCTCCGGTTCACGGCGCAGTGCCGCCGCGAACGCCTCGGCCACGACGGGCGACCACAGGAACTGGTCCTCCACGTACACGAGTCGACGGGCGTTGCGTAGGGCCTTCAGGTACCCGCGGGCGACGCTGCGCTCGCCGTGCGGTGCGAACGGGAAGGGCGGCCGCTTGGCCGGGTACGTGCGCAACAGCTGCACCGCGTGCGGTCCGCACCGGGGCGGCGGTGGTAGCCGGGCGGGCAGCTGATCAGCCCGCCGCGAGGTCAGCGAGCGGCGCGCCCGCAGGATCGGCCCACGGCCCGGCGCCGTCGCGTCGGCCCACCGTTCGCGGAAGCAGTGCTCGACATCGTCCACCGCCGGACCGCGCACCTGCAGGTGGGCGTCGTGCCAGGCCGGCCGCACCCCGTAGCGGTCGTCCATCGAGTCCTGCGCATCGGGATCGCCGCGATGCCGGTCGTCGTCGCGGCGGCTCGGGCACGGATCGATACCACCGACGAAGGCGATGTCGTTGCTCGGCCGTTCCGGACGGCGGATCACCAGGAACTTCTGGTGGTGACACCCGATCGGTCGCACCCGCTGATCGAGCAGCGCCGCACCGCCCCTGCGCCGCAGCGCGGTGACGAACCGCCTGTTCGGCGGAACGTGGCCCCGGTGCAAGGTCAGGAACGGCCACCAGAACAGCGCGTGCACCGAGGCGCCGATCCCCAAGGCGCGGAACAGCAGTCCACCCAGCGTGTGTCCCGCTTCGTCGAGGTCCTTGTCCTGGACGCCGACCCACGCGGAGAAGAAGATGCGATCTCCGGATCGGACGGCGTCCAGCTCGGCTACCAGGCTGTCGAAGAGTTCGGTCCCGTCGATGAGCGGATGCGCGCTATTGCCCGTCGACCACGAGATGCCGGCCGGATGTCGCTGGTCGAGATCGGTAGCGGGGTTATCGCGTCCATCGGGTGCCGAAAACCAGTGCGCCGGTTCGCTCTCCGGGGGCGGCATGGATGAGCCATCGTCCGGCTGCCTGCCGGGCGGAATCCCCAGCACGACCGTCACTCACCGCCCGGCTCGGACCGGCCGAGCGGGTGCTCCTGCCGACCGGTGCCCGGTCCTGGCGCGTGCGGAACCCGTCCGGTCAGCGGCCGGTGCCGGGGGTGCCTGCCCGGCCGGGTGGGTGGGAATCCCGCGGTGGCTCACGAAGACGTGGGTGACCATGTTCTCCTCACGACGCGATCAGCTGCCCTCCTGACCTACCCGGCTCGACGGACGTGCAAACCCGGACTGCGGCGGGTTTCGAGGACTTCGCGAACCGTGCCGGTCGGATCGCGGGATGCCACCGCCCGAACGACCGCGCTGCCCAGTGAAGTCGTGTCATAGCGGGTGGATCGCGGTGTCGGCGAACGGTTTCCACCGCACCGGCGGGGCGATCCTCGGACCTACCCGCCGGTGCGGAGTCCGGCTACTTCTTGGTGCTGGAGGTGCGGCGCAGGCGGGTGTTGATGAACTCGCCCATGCCCCAGCGGCCGAGCTCGCGGCCGAACCCGGAGCGCTTCACCCCGCCGAACGGGAGTCCGGGCAGCGTGGTGCCGTGCTCGTTGACGTAGGCCATACCGACGTCGAGCCGGTCGGCGATGTGCTGCGCGCGGTCGATGTCGCTTCCCCACACCGAGCCGCTGAGCCCGAAGCTCACGTCGTTGGCCAGTTCGACGGCCTCGTCCGTGGTGTCGACCCCGTAGACCACGGCCACCGGCCCGAAGATCTCCTCGGAGTAGGCGTCCATCTCCTCGGTGACCCCGGTGAGCACGGCCGGGCGCAGGAAAGCGCCGTCCTCGTCCGGCACGGTTCCGCCGGTGTGCAGCGTGGCGCCCTGTTCGACGGCGCGGTTGATCTGTTCCAGCACCCCGTCCCGCGCGGGGATCGACGACAGCGGTCCGACCTGGGTGTCCGGATCCTTCGGGTCGCCGACACGGGCGTTGTCGAAGGTCTGGATGACGGTCGACAAGAACTCGTCGAACTTGCCGTTGGGCACGATCATCCGCTTCGGCGAGTTGCAGGCCTGGCCTGCGTTGGAAAGGCGCGCCCGCGCAGCGGTTTTCGCGGTCTTGGCGATATCTCCGTCATCGAGCACGATGAACGGGTCCGAACCGCCGAGCTCCAGCACCGCCTTCTTCAAGTGCTGGCCCGCGGTGGTGGCCACCGACGCGCCCGCCCGTTCACTGCCGGTCAGCGAGATGCCCTGCACCCGCGGGTCGCCGATCATGGTGGCGATCTGCTCGTTGCTGGCGAACACGTTGATGTAGGCGTCCGCGGGAACGCCGGCCTCGTGCAGGATTTCGGCCATGACTTCCGCCGAGGCCGCGCAGATCGGCGCGTGCTTGAGGATGATGGTGTTGCCCACCATGAGGTTCGGCGCCACGAAGCGCGCCACCTGGTAGTAGGGGTAGTTCCACGGCATGACTCCGACGAGCGAGCCGATGGGTTCGGTCTGCACGAGCGACTCGTCGGAACCCTGCGGATCCAGGACCTCCGGTTGCAGCAGGTCCGGGCCGTGCTCGCCGTACCAGCGGTAGATCGCCCCGGCGAGCTGGACTTCGCCCGCCGCTTCCTTGTGCGGCTTGCCCATCTCCGTCGAGATCAGCCTGGCGAGCTCGTCCTGCCGGGCATCGTAGGCGTCGGCGGCCCGCTTCAGGATCTGCGCGCGTTCCTGCGCCGGTACCGCGCGCCAGCTCGCGAAGGCACCGTGCGAACGGCTCAGCACGCCGTCGACGGCCGCGTCATCCAGCCCGGGGAACTCCTGCTCGATCTTGCCCGTCGTGGGGTTCGCGGTCCTATAAGTAGCCATGCCGTCACCGTACGCCCCGGCCCCTCGAACGAGGACGTGCCGGATCGTGCCGCGGCGAACCGCGACCGGGGGCTGGCGCGGAGATGTCGTCACCGCGGAAAGCGCCTCCGCCGCGGCGGATTCGGCCGCGATGCCGCCGGTTTGCCGGGCGAATCGCCGCTTGCCTCACCCGTGGTGTGGGCGCCATCAGCGGTGCAGCGGTGGCATCGGGGGAGGACAGCTCCATGCGGATCGACCTGACCAGCGTGCTCGTGGACGACCAGGACCGGGCGCTGCGCTTCTACACCGGGTCCTCGGCTTCCGGACCAAGCACGATGTTCCGCTGGGCGGGCACCGGTGGAGCACCGGGGTGTCCCCGGAGGATCTCGCCGGCACCGAACTCGTGCTCGAACCGGACGCGCACCCGGCCGCCAAGCCGTTCAAGGAAGCGCTCGCCGCCGACGGCATCCCGTTCACCTCGTTCACCGTCGACGATGTCGGCGCGGAGCACGAACGGCTGCGTGCGCTCGGAGTTTGCTTCACCCAGGAGCCGGTGGGCATGGGCCCGGTGACCACCGCCGTGCTCGACGACACCTGCGGCAACCTGATCCAGATCGCGCACAGCTCCGGCTGATCCCTGGTGCGGCGGTTCAGAGCCCGCGGTGCTTGTCGGCGTACATGGCGCGATCGGCATCGGCCAGCGCCTCGCGGTACGGCTGCCCCGGTGCGATGGGGTGGTAGCCGAGGCTGGCGGTCACCACGACCGGATCCGGCGCACCGGGCACGGCAGTGGGGATCTCGACCGCTGCGGAGACCTGCGCCAGCAGCTCGTCCGGCCGGGCGGGTGCCGGATCCAGCAACAGCACGAACTCGTCACCGCCGACCCGGGCGACGGTGTCGTTGCCGCGCACGCACTGCCGCAGCCGATCGGTGACCGCCCGCAGCAGCGCATCCCCGGCTTGATGCCCGAGCCTGTCGTTGACGGTCTTGAACTCGTTGAGGTCCACGTAGATCAGACCCGGCTGGGCGACCGGTCCCTCGTTGGCCGCCGCTTCGAGCAGTTCGGCCAGCAGGGTGCGGTTCGCCGCGCCGGTCAGCGGATCGTGCAGGGCGCGGTGCGACAGCCAGCGGTGCGCGCGGTAGAGCTGCTGCAGCGCGGTCAGATGGCGGATCACGACCAGGGTGACCGCGGCGACCAGCAGGTAGATCTCCACGGCGTGCACCCGGCCGGCGGTGGCGTCGAGCACCAATAGCGCGCACCCGCCGGCCAGCGGGACGTAGGGCAGGACGAGGACGACCAGCGGTGCCCCGCGCATGCGGGGCCCGGGCTTGGGCGGGGCGAGCGCGGCGGGCAGCAGGAGCAGCGGTCCGATCATGTAACCGAAATCGGTGACGTGCGTGCCCAGCTGCTGCGAGGCGATGACGTCGGCGTAGAGCACATCGGAGAACCCGATGGCGGCCAGTCCGGCCATCAGCCATGCCAGCCGCGGGCGCCACATGGTGTGCAGGGCGACGGCCATGAGCAGGGTGAGCACGATGAGGACGAGATCGCCCGCGGCGTAGCTGATCGTCAGCAGCGTCATCTCCCAACCGGCCCGGTAGGGCGCGTTGTCGGTGATGACGTGCCAGGTCAACTGGAACAGCGCGATGACGATGATCAGACCGTCCAGGACCAGGACCCGGATCGGCGTGATCCGGTCGTAGCTGCGCGTCCCCGCGCGGTCGGCGCGCCCGATGACCAGCAGTGCAGCGAAGACGCCGATCGGCAGCATCCAATACAGCAGGTTTTCCAAGTCCGGGAACGTCATGGGTCTGGCAGTGATGCCACGGCTCCAGACCCACAGCGCCTGCCCGGCGGCCCATCCGGCCAGCCCGAACGCCATGCACGCCCGCCACCGCCGCTCGGCACCGCGGCGGGCGAGACTCGTGGCGGTGAAGACCCCCGCGGCTGCCAGCGCGTTGACCAGACCGGGCAGATCGGCCAGCAGCCACGACAGGGGCGGGCTCAACCACCCGGTGAGCAGCAGTGCAGCGTTGGCCGCGGTCAGCACCGCCAGCACCGCGAACACCACCTGCGCCCGGGGCGGCAACCACCGGGGCGGCATCGAGACGAGCGCGCGGCGCACCCACGCGGTCACCGGCACGCCCGCGGCCCCCAACCGGGCGCTCCGCGCCACCTCCGGCCGGTGGTCCCCGGTCGAACACGCGGCCGACCGGGCCGGTCGGCCGCACCTGAGGCCGGTCCTGCGCCACCCGCCGAGCGGTTGGTCACCTCATCGCTGGCGGTGCCCATGCCGCTAGCCTACAAGCGCGGTACCCCCCGTGGCACCAGCTCCCGATCCCGGCGGGAGATCGGAAACCGGTGGTGCAACGGCGTATTCGCCTGAACGTTCCCCGGTCGGAGGTGGTGCGGACCGCCGCTCGCGCGCTGTGCGTCCGCATCCCCGGATCGAGTGGGTCCCGCGGGCGTGCGCACCCGTCGGCTCCCACGACGACAGGAACCGAACGTCACGTGTGCCGGACCGCGTCGAACGTCCGGCGACATCGCCAGTGCACGCTGAACGTGCGGCCGGGGCCGGCTTTCGCCGGACGTCGACAAGCCCGGCCGAACCGTCCCTTCGGCACCGTCGATCGGTGCGCCGCACGATTCGTCCTACGGAAAGCCCGCGGCAGTCGGCCGGCGCCCCACCTCGCCGCCGACACGACGTCCGACGACGCCGGGCTGCCGGACCGGGATCGCGCCTGCGTGGTGCGGTCCCGGTGTCGTCGCGTCCGGGATCCGCGCCGGTCGGTGAGCACAGCCGATTTCCCCGTCGTGCTACCGGGATCTGCTGTGGCCACGGCTCATTCGCGCATTCCGTGCCCGGCACACCAGGCCACGACCGCTGTGCGGTGCTCGTCCGCGGCGGGCCGCGCTCACTCCTCGGCGAGCAGTGACTGGACGTAGTGCAGCAGGGCCTGGCGGACCTCGGCGCGCACGGCGGCGTCCGTGGCGCCCGCGGTGAGCCCGACGGTGTAGAGGCCGTTGCTGATGTGCACGATCATCGAGGCCGCGGTGAACCGCCGCTGGTCGGGCATCTGCGGAGCGAGGATCTCCAGCTTCTCCACCAACCTGCCGCGGATCGCATCGATGACCCGCGGTTCGGACGGCGCCGGCGTCGGCGAGGTGAGCAGGAAACCCAGCAGACCCGGTGGGTCGCGGTTGAACGCCGCGTGGATGTCGAGCACGTTCTCGATCGTCTCGGCCGGCTCGGCGCCGAGGTCGGCGCGCAGCCGCTCGTCGAGCGCCGCGCCCAGCCGGGTCGTCCACTCCTCCTGTAGCGCGGTGAGGATCTCGTCCTTGTCGGCGAAGAACTGGTACAGCGACCCGACCGACACTCCGGCGCGGTCGGCGACGGCGTTGGTGGTGGTCTCCGCGTAGCCGCGCTCGGCGAACAGCTCGCCGGCCGTGGACAGGATCCGGCCGACGAGTTCCCGGCTGCGCTGCTGCTTCGGCATCCGGCGCCGTTTGGCACCGGCATCGGGCTCGCCGGATTCGCGTGCGGGCATGCGCGGCTCCTGGTGGTGGCGAAAAACGCGAGTGCGTCCCGGGGGTGGCAGGTGGGAACGCGAGTTGTCAAATGCGAGTTGTTGCTCGGATAATAGCGGTGTCCGCAGCACACGCGCACGCAGGGGATCCGGTTCCCCGCAGCGACGTCCGCACAGGAGCGCACCGATGACCAGCACGCACGTCGACGTCCTCATCGTCGGAGCCGGACTGTCCGGGATCGGGGCCGCGTGCCGGCTGCAGACCGGAGCGCCCGGGCACAGCTACGCGATCCTCGAAGCCCGGGACACCATCGGCGGAACCTGGGACCTGTTCCGGTACCCGGGCGTGCGCTCCGATTCGGACATGCACACGCTCGGCTACCCGTTCCGGCCCTGGGGTGGCGGGAAATCCATCGCCGACGGCGGCTCGATCCTGCGCTACATCCGGGAGACCGCCGCGGAATTCGGCATCGACCGGCACATCCGGTTCGGCCGCCGGGTCGTGTCCGCGTCCTGGTCGTCCGACGAGGCACTGTGGACGGTGGAGTCGCGCACCGCGGACGGGGAGACCGAGATCCGCACCTGCTCGTTCCTGTACCTGTGCAGCGGGTACTACGACTACGACCGCGGCCACGTCGTGGATTTCCCCGGGCAGGACCGCTTTTCCGGCCGCATCGTGCACCCGCAGCACTGGCCGGAGGACCTCGACTACCGGGGCAAGCGGGTGGTGGTCATCGGTAGCGGAGCCACCGCCGTCACCCTGGTGCCCTCGATGGCCGAGCAGGCCGAGCAGGTGACGATGCTGCAGCGCTCGCCCACGTACATCGCCTCCCGCCCGGACGTCGATCCGGTCGCCGAACGCTTGCACGCGCACCTGCCCGGCAAGCTCGCGCACCGGCTCGTGCGCGGCAAGAACATCGTCAACGGCACGCTGATCTACCAGCTGTGCCGACGCTGGCCGCAGCGCATGGCGCGCATCCTGCGGGATGGCGTGGCCAAGCAACTGCCCGAGTCGGTGCCGGTCGACCCGCACTTCGCGCCCGGCTACAACCCGTGGGACCAGCGGCTGTGCTTGGTGCCGAACGCCGATCTGTTCCGCGCCATGCAGCGCGGTACCGCGCAGATCGCCACCGACGGGGTGCAGGAGTTCACCGCGGACGGCGTGCAGTTGACGTCGGGTGCCCACCTGGATGCCGACATCATCGTCACCGCAACGGGTCTGGAGATGCTCGCCTTCGGCGGCATCGACATGACCGTCGACGGCGCGAAGGTCGATCCCGGTGCGTGCATGGTCTACAAGGGGATGATGTTCAGCGGGGTGCCGAACCTGGCCTGGTCGCTGGGCTACACCAACGCGTCCTGGACCCTGCGCTCGGACCTGAGCGCGCAGTACCTGTGCCGGGTGCTCAACCACATGCGCCGCAACGGTTACCGCAGCTGCGTGCCCCGGCCGGAGCGCACCGGCACCACGCGGTCGCAGCGCCCGATCCTGGACCTGTCATCCGGCTACGTCATGCGGGCCGCGGACGCGCTGCCCAAGCAAGGCACCAAACGGCCCTGGAAGCTGCACCAGAACTACCTCGTCGAACTGCCCGCCATGCGGCTGAGCCGCGTCGACGACGGGTCCCTCGACTTCGGTCGCGCCGGTGCGCCCGCACCGGCCGCCGCGACGAACTGACCGCCCGCACCACCGCCCAGGGAGGAATCCGTGCGTCCCTTCGCACTGCCCGGAAAGACGTGCCTGATCACCGGAGCCGCCGGTGGGATCGGCGACGCCCTCGCGCGGCGATTGGCCGCAGGTGGCTGCGACCTGGCCCTGGTGGATCGCGACGAGGCCGGGCTGGCGCGAACCGCCGAGGCAGCCCGCGCGCTCGGCTGCGCGGAGATCAGCACGCATGTGGTCGACCTCGCCGACGGCGGGGACCGCACCGACTTGGCCGCCGAGGTGCTGCAGCGGCACGGCCGGGTCGATCTGCTCATCAACAACGCGGGTGTCGCGCTCGGCGGGGAGCTGCACCAGGTCGGGCTCGACGACTTCGACTGGATCATGGAGATCAACTTCCGCGGCGTGGTCACCACCACGAAGGCGTTCCTGCCGCACCTGCGCAGCAACCCGGGCGCGCACGTGGTCAACCTCTCCAGCCTGTTCGGCCTGATGGCGCCGGGTGGGCAGGTCCCCTACGCGGCCAGCAAGTACGCGGTGCGCGGCTTCACCGAGGGATTGCGCCACGAGCTGGCCGGATCCGGGGTAGGGGTCACGGTCGTGCATCCGGGCGGCATCAAGACCGGTATCGCCGACAGCGCCCGGATGGGCGGCGATGCCGCGACGGCCGAGGAGCTGCGCGCGCAAAGCCGGGACTTCAACAAGCACCTGACCATGCCACCCGAGCGGGCCGCTGCCCTCATCGTGGACGCGGTGCGCAACCGCAAGCCCCGCCTGGTGATCACCCGCACGGCCAAGGTGCTCGACGTGCTCACCCGGCTCGTCCCGGGCCACTACGGGCGGGTGCTGGCCCGGCTCACCGCGCTGTCCGGCCGGGGTCGCTGACCGCACCGAGCCACGACGACGTCGTCGCCGGCCGGGACATCCGCGAGGTGTACCGGATCGTGCGCGGTCGCGAACTCGCCGGAACCGGCGCGACGTCCTGCACGGCCGGGCACGGCGCGTAGGTCCGGGCGAGCGCTGCGTTCGACCGCCCCGACGCGGGGTATCCGCAGTGTGCGCAGTGGCCCCGGTCCGGAACACGTGGCGAGCCGAATCGCTGCGCGACGTGTTCGCCGCAGCTAGGCGTCAACGCGAGGTTGACGGCCATTCAACGTCAACCTATGGTTGACGCATGACGCACACGGTTCGACTCGACGACATCATCGACAGCATCAAGCGCGCGCACAGCGACAGCCTCGACCAGCTCTCCGATGCCATGCTCGCCGCCGACCACCTCGGCGAGATCGCCGACCACCTCATCGGGCACTTCGTCGACCAGGCCCGCCGATCCGGCGCCTCGTGGACGGCGATCGGCGCCAGCATGGGTGTCAGCAAGCAAGCGGCGCAGAAGCGGTTCCTGCCGCGCAATCCGGGCGAGGCCGGTGATCTCGACCCCGCGCAGGGCTTCGACCGCTTCACCCCGCGAGCCAGCAGTGTCGTGGTCGCCGCACAAGCCGAAGCCCGGGCGACGGGCAACGCCGAGATCACGGCCGAGCACCTGCTGCTCGGGCTGCTCAGCGAACCGGACTCCCTCGCGGCCGCAGTGCTCGACCGTCGGGGCCTGTCCACCGACGCGGTGCGCAACGCGGCCTCTGCGGTGCTGCCCGCCGCCGGGCGGGATGCGCCGCCGGAGCTCATCCCGTTCGACGCGCGTGCCAAGAAGGCCTTGGAGCTGACCTTCCGCGAAGCCCTGCGCTGGGGGCACAACTACATCGGCACCGAGCACATCCTGCTCGCGCTGCTGGAGTTCGAGGACGATGGCGTCCTCGTCGGTCTCGGTCTGGACAAGCCCGCTGCGGAGGCGGCCGTCGGCGCCATCCTCGCCGCGGAGTAGCCGTCATCGGGCGGCCGGAGAACACGGTCTCCGGCCGCCCGGCGGTCCGCGCTCAGCCCCGCCCGGACCCGGTTCCCGACCGGGCGGGGACCCGATCCGCAGCGCCGTCGTCGCCCGCGGCCGCCCTCGTGGGCTGTCGGGGAAGGAAGGACGCGATCGCGAGCGCCACCAGCGCGGCCAGGGCGCCGATGCCGAGCACCACGCGGAACGCGTTCTGCGACGGTACGGCGGCACCACCGAGGTCGATCGTCAGGTGCGCCAGCACGACCCCGGCCACGGCGGAGGACACCGAGGTGCCGATGGAGCGCATCAGGGTGTTGAGGCTGTTGGCCGCGGCGGTTTCCGACACGGGCACGGCGGCCATCACCAGCGCCGGCATCGCCCCGTAGGCCAGGCCGATCCCGGCGGCGATGACGCAGGAGACGACGACCAGCTGCCAGATCGCCGACATCATCACCAGGCCCAGCGAGTAGCCCAGCGCCACCACGACCGCGCCCACCATCAGCGTCGTCTTCGGCCCGCGGCGCTGCGTGATCCGCGCGGACACCGGCGACATCGCCATCATCACCAGACCGTTCGGCGCCATCACCAGGCCGGCGACGAGGATGGTCTGGCCGAGGCCGTACCCGGTCGCCGCGGGCAGCTGCAGCACCTGCGGCAAGACCAGCGACATGGCGAACATCGCGAACCCGAACACGATCGACGCGACGTTGGTCAGCAGCACCTGGCGCCGCGCGGTCGTGCGCAGATCCACCAGCGGCTGCCGGGTGCGCAGTTCCCACCAGCCCCACACCAGCAGCACCGCGGCCGCGGCGGCCAGCAGGCCCAACGTCGTGGCACTGCTCCAGCCCCAGTCGGCGCCCTTGGAGATCGCCAGCAGCATGCACAGCAGTGCGACCGACAGCCCCACCGCGCCCGGCAGGTCGAACCGGCCGCCGGTGCGCACCCGGGATTCCGGGACGATCGTCACGACGAGCACCGCCGCCAGCACTCCGAGCGCGGCCGCGGCCCAGAACAGGGCGTGCCAGTCGGTGTTCTCCGCGATGAACGCGGCAGCGGGCAGGCCGAGCGCACCTCCCACGCCGAGCGAGGCGCTCATCAGCGCCGTCGCGCCGCTCAACCGCTCGGCGGGCAGCTCGTCGCGCATGATGCTGATGCCCAGCGGGATGACCCCGGCGGCCATGCCCTGCAGGATCCGGCCGACCACCATCGGGGCGAGGCTGTCCGACAGCGCGCAGACCACGGACCCGGCCACGAGCATCGCCAGGCTGAACAGCACCATGCGACGCTTGCCGTACATGTCGCCGAGCCTGCCCACGGTCGGCGTGGCCACGGCCGAGGACAGCAGGGTGGCGGTGACCGCCCAGGCGGTGTCGCCCGCGGGAGCGCCGAGCAGTGCGGGCAGCTGCGGGACCAACGGCACCACGAGGGTCTGCATGAGCGAGACCGAGATCCCGCCGAATGCCAACACCGCGACGACCGCATTCGGCCGCACCTCGCCGGTCCTACCGGTATCCGGCGCGCTGGGTGGACGAGTCATGGTGCGCAGGGTCCCCTCTGTTCTAATTCAAGCGATTGACTTAAACTAGCAGCTGCGGTTCAATGGTTCCAGTCCGATCCCGGTCACGAGGAGGTTTGCGGTGACGCAGTCCGGTTGCGGCGGCCCCGACGCGGTACGCGCGGCCGCCGGTGGCGCCCGCCTCGCAGACAGGATGTTCGCCCGGCATGCGCAGCGCCGCGGCTCGCGGAGTGCGGGGGAGGAGAGCAAGCCGTGAGCCGGATCGCGCGGGCCGATCGCAGCGCTGCGACGCGGGAAGTGATCCTCACCACCGCGGAGCGGCTGTTCGTCGAGCACGGCATCGGAGTCGTGTCCAACCGGCAGATCAGCGAGGCCGCGGGCCAGGGAAACAACACGGCCGTCGGATACCACTTCGGAACGCGCGCCGATCTGGTCCGGGCCATCGTGCGCCGGCACTACGACGCGATCGAAGGCCTGCGCCGGGCCGCTGTCGACCGGGTCGGGGAGTCCGCCGGGGTGCGCGAGTGGGCCGCGTGCATGGTGCACCCGCCCGCGCACTACCTCGCCGAGCTCGGCTCGCCGACCTGGTACGCGCGGTTCATCGCGCAGGCCATCACCGATCCCGCCTACCGCGGCATCATCACCGAGGAATCGCTCAATTCCCCGGCGCTGCGCGAGACCACCGCGGGGCTCAACCGCTGCATCCCCGACCTGCCCGACGAGGTCCGGCGAGAACGCAGGGACATGGCCCGCCAGCTCATGGTGCACATCGTGGCCGACCGGGAAGGCGCGCTCGCCGAGGGAACCCCGACCGCGCGCGACACCTGGCGGCACGTCGCTGCCGGACTCGTCGACGCCGTCACCGGGCTCTGGCACGCACCAGTGACCAGGCCCGCCCAGGACCGTCCGGACGACACCGGAAACGAGAACAGGAGAGATCAACGATGAAGGTCACGGTCGACGAGGACATCTGCTGCGGTGCCGGAACCTGCGTCATGTCCGCACCCGACGTGTTCGACCAGCGCGACGAGGACGGCGTGGTGATCCTGCTCGATCCGGCACCCGCCGCCGAGCTGCACGATGCGGTCCGCGAAGCCGCGAGCATGTGCCCCGCGCGGGCGATCGCGGTCAGCGAGGAGGAGTGACCGCCCCGGATTCCGTCCTCGTCGTCGGAGCCTCCGCGGCCGGGTTGTCCACTGCGGAGTCGCTGCGGCGATCCGGGTACGCCGGCCGGATCACCCTGCTCGGCGCGGAGAAGCACGCGCCCTACGACCGGCCGCCGCTGTCCAAGCAGGCGCTGGCCGGGACCTGGGATCCCGACCGCACCCGCCTGCGCACCGCGGACCAGATCACCGAGCTGGACGCCGAATTCGTCCTCGGTGACCCGGCGGAGGCGCTCGATTCGGACACGCGGACCGTGCACACCGCCTCGGGGCGCGCGCACCGCGCCGAGGCGGTCGTGCTGGCCACCGGGCTGCGCCCGCGCACGCTGCCCGGGCAGCACGAGCTGTCCGGTGTGCACGTGATGCGCACGTTGGACGACTGCACCGGCCTGCGCAGCGACCTGCTCCGCGCCACGCGGTTGGTCGTGGTGGGCGAAGGAGTCCTCGGCGTCGAAATGGCCGCCACTGCACGGGGAATGGGCCTGGACGTGACGGTAGTCGGCCCGCGGCCGGCGCCGATGGCCGGCCAGATCGGGACGCTCGTCGGTACGCGGCTCGCCGAGTTGCACACCGAACGCGGGGTGGCGCTGCGCCTGGGAACCGGCGTCGGCGGGTTCACCGCCACCGACGGGCGGGTCGACGGGGTACAGCTGGACACCGGGGAGATCGTGCCCGCGGACGCGGTGGCCGTCGCGGTCGGCGCCGTTCCGGAAACCGGATGGCTGGCGGGCAGCGGCCTGGAGGTCGACGACGGGATCGTCTGCGATGCGCGCTGCCGCGCCGCACCGGGCATCTACGCGGTGGGCGACGTCGCCCGCTGGTGGCACGAGCAGCTGGATGCCCCGGTCCGGCTGGAGAACCGCACGAACGCCACCGCGCAGGCCCAGGTGGTGGCGGCGAACGTCCTCGGCGGGGAGCGCGCTTACGCGCCGGTGCCCTACTTCTGGACCGACCAGTACGACGTCAAGATCCAGGTGCACGGGTTCCTGCCCGCCGATGCGGAGGTGACCGTCGTGGACGGTGATCTCGCCGCGGGCCGCTTCGTCGCCCGGTACGCCCGCGACGGCCGCGCCACCGGCGTGCTCGGGTGGAACATGGCCAAGCAGACCCGGCTCCGGCGCCAGGAGGTCGTCGACGCCCTCGCTGGGGCCGCCGGAACGTGACGCGCGTTCGACGTGGTCGGTGCGGGTGGCCCCGCGTGCCCGACGCGGACACCGGTGGAGCCGACCGGGGAACCGCCCACCCCTCCTGCGGCGCCCCGAGTCCTCATTAGATCGGGTGAAAGATCAGCGGTGCGTCGGCTGCGGCGGTGCGTATGCGCTGGATCTCGTCCTGCGCTGATCCGGAACCTGATGTTGACTGTCGCGCGGTTGTTGATCGACGAAGTCGGCCAACCGGTCCGGGCGCACCGCGACTCCGCGGACGAGGAATGCCGCGCCCGGGCGCCGGCTCGACTTCGACGGACTCGGGAAGCGGTGGTCTGTTGTTGCCGAGAATGTGGCGTCGCGTCAGGTCGAGCGCCGTGGTGGTCCTGCTCGTCCTCGCGGGCGGCGCGCTGACCGCTGGGCCCGCGATCGCGGATGACTTCAGCGATTTCTCCAGCTTGCAGAGTGGCCTGGCGAACTGCTCGGGCGGCCCGTTCCAGGCGAACCTAGCGGCCGACATCGCCGAAACCGGCGGTGCGCTGACGGTGGGCTGCGACGCGGTGCTGGACCTGCGCGGGCATTCCCTCGACGTGCAGAACATCACGATCCAACCGGGGCAGACGCTGCGGATCGTCGATTCGGTCGGCGGCGGTGTGCTGACCGCCGATGCGAGCGCAACGCAGGACACCGGTATCACCACCACCGGTGCGGAGTTGATCGTCGACAGCGGGACGGTCAACGCGACCGGCGGGCAGTACGCGGCCGGAATCGGCGGTGTCGGAGGCCAGTCGGCGGGTATCGCGACGATCAACGGCGGGACGGTCAACGCCACCGGTAGCGAAGGCGGCGCCGGCATCGGCAGCGGGAGCAACGGCTCCGGTGGTCAGATCTCGATCACCGGAGGTTCGGTGACCGCCACCGGAAGCAACGGAGCCGCGGGCATCGGTGGCGGAACCAACGGTGCGAGCGGCACGATCACGATCGATGGCGGGCAGGTCGACGCGACGGGCGGTCCCGACGGGCCCGGTATCGGCGCGGGAGCCAACGCCCCCGTGGACACGATCACGATCAACGCTGGCGACGTCACCGCGCAGGGCGGGCCCCGCGGAGCCGGCATCGGCGGTGGCACGAACAGCAGTGCCGGCACGATCTCGATCAACGGCGGCACCGTCGCTGCGACCGGCGGTGAGCAGGGTGCGGGCATCGGTGGTGGCTATCTCCGCGAGGGCGGGACGATCAACATCACCGACGGGACCGTGACCGCCACCGGTGGTCAGTACGCGGCCGGAATCGGCGGCGGGTACTACGGGCCGGGCGGCACCACCACGATCAGCGGCGGCACGGTGAACCCGACCGCGGGCGGTTACGCCGCTGGGATCGGCGGCGGCTACCGCGGCAACGGCGGAACCACCGACATCACCGGCGGTGGCGTGCACATCGTCGGCGGACTGGGCGGCTCCGGCATCGGCGGCGGCTACCGCGGCAACGGCGGCACGACCACGATCGACAATGTGGACATGACCATCGAGGTCCCGGAGTACGGGTCCGGCATCGGAGCCGGCAACGGTTCGGAACCGGGTGCCCAGGTCGACATCGGTGCCAATGCGGTCGTGACGTTCACCGGGGACGGGCCCACCGCGTTCGGTTCGCCCGTCGACGGGGAGTTCGGGGAGTTGACCCTGGCCGGAACGGTGCACCTCGACGGGGTGCCGTTGGACATGACCGGCGACCCGGATGCGCTCAAGGTCACGATCACCGAGAGCGGCAGGCTGCTGGGCCCGGTCGGCGACGAGACGAACGCCGACATCACCGGGGCCGGGCGCATCGACAACCACGGCGTGATCGCACCCACCGAAGACCGGGTCAGCGACCAGGTCGTGATCACCGACCACAACTACCTGGTCGACTTCGTGCAGGATCCCGGCCCGCCGCCGGACCCGGTCCGGGTGTACGCACCGACCTTCGACACCGGGTACCGGGTGCTGCCGGACCCGCCGCCCGGCAAGCGGTGGAACACCCAGCCGGACGGCTCGGGCGAGTGGTTCACGGCCTCCAGCGTGCTGCGCGGGGACACCACGCTGTACGCGGTCGCCGATCGGGACATCGCGCTGGACCTGCAGCCGCCGGAGACGACGGTGCAGTCCGGGACGCCGGTGGACTACGCGGTGACCCTGACGATCAACGGGCAGCCGGTGGATCCCAGCCAGGTCCAGCTCTCGTCCAGCAACCCGTCGGACGTGATCGACGGATTCAGGGTCATCGCCACCGAGCCGGGCACGCGCACGATCACGGCCACCTACACCGACCCGGAAACCGGGGAGACGGTGACCGCGGAGGCGATCCTGCACGTCACGGCGAAACCCGGACCGGACCCCACACCGGGACCGACTCCAGGGCCCACGCCGGGTCCGACCCCGGAGCCGCCGTTGCCGGTGACCGGTAGTTCGCTCGACGTGCTGGGCTGGAGCGCCCTGGGCCTGCTCGCGGTCGGTGCGGTGACGACATCGATCGTCTACCGGCGCCGCGGATTCCACTAGCACCCGGTGAGCGGTGAGACGGACCCCATCCTCGCGGTGGGGTCCGTTTCGCGTCCGTCGCCCGCGGAGCGCGCGATCGAAGTCGGACTACCGGGTTCCGGCGGAGACGGCCCGCCGCAGCAGGCCCGGCGCCACGCGTCGCGCCCACGCCAGCGGGCGGCTGGAGCCGGGGAACAGGAACAGCGGTGGTCGGTTGCGCTGCAGCGCGGTGTCGACGGCGTCAAGGACGCGTTCCGGGTCCGCACCGCGAAGCCCGCCGAGAGCAGCGGAATCCACCGCGCGGACACCTTCCGCCAGCGGCGTCTCCACCTGGCCGGGACACACGCACAGCACGCGCACCCCGCTAGCGCCGGTTTCCGCGGCGAGGACCTCCGCGTAGGCGGCCACGGCCGATTTCGACGCCGAATAGGCCGCCAGCCGCGGGGACGGCAGCCAGCCGGACAGCGAGCCGAACAGCACCACTGTTCCGCGCCTGGCACGCACCATGCCCGGTACGACCGCGCGGCAGAGGTGCGCGGTGCCGAGGTAGTTGACCCGGTGGACCCGGTCCAGCTCATCGAGCGGCTGGTCCAGGATCGGGCCGACCCGGCACAGTCCCGCGGCGTGCACGAGGTGCTCGATCGGCCCCAGTTCGGCGCCGATGCGCTCGACGACCGTGGCCACGTCTTCGGCGTCGGCGATGTCGCAGCGGAACGTGCGGGTGTTCGGCGAGCGCAACGCCGTGGCCGCCAGGCCCTCGGTGTCGATGTCCACCGCGGCCACGGTGGCGCCCGCGGCGGCCAGCCGCTGGGCAGCGATCCGCCCCATCCCGCTGGCCGCGCCGGTGACGAGCGCGATCATCGCACCTCCTGGGCCTCGTCGAAGCTCATGCTCAGTTCGTCGATGCGGGTGGTGGTCAGGGCCGTGCGGGAGAGGCCCAGGGAACGGATCTCGTCGGCGACCGGGTGCTCGCCGAGCCGGACCCGCGCACCGCCCGGGCGCACGCGCACCCGTCCGGGGGCCACCCGCCACGGGATCCGGCGGAGGACGCGATCCTGGAACGTGTAGGCGTCGATGGCGATCGCTCCCGCCCCGGCGGGAGCCGGGACGCCGGTTCCTATCCGCACGTCCACGACGGGTCGCCCGTCCAGCCGCACGGCGCACCGGCTGGCGCCGGGCCCGAAGGACGCGTCGATGTCGGCGAGTTCCTTGGGAAATCCCCAGATGTCGCGCCCGGCCTGCAAGGTGAAGCGCTGGTTGACCGGCAACCAGTGCACGTACGCCCCGGTCGAACCGGATCGGCCGCCGGTGCGACACAGCAGAACCACGCCGAACTCGTGGTACGGGCCGAGGTCGCCGTCGGTGTAGCGCACGAACACCAGCGAGCACAGCGCCCGGCCGGGTAGCGGGCGCACCGGGTCGAGCCCGGTCCCGGCCAACAGGTCGCGGACGGGTGCCTCCTGCGCCAGGAACGTCGCCGCGCAGGCGCGGGCACTGCGGATCTGCACCGGCATCTGCACCGGTTCGCCGAGTATGCGGTGTGCGCTCATGGCGTCCTCCCGTCGAAGCGGCGAGCAGTCGGCGCGTGCGGCGGTATTCGCGGTCGCGAGCGTGCGAATTCGCCGATCTCCCCGGTGTTCCGCAGCAACGCGACCAAGCGATTGCTTGGTGTTGAGCCAAGCACGGCGATCCGCGCGTTGTCAATCAACTGACCGACATCCGCCCGGTTCCGCGTCCGCCTCCGGGGTCGGCGGGATGCGCCGGGTTGGCTGAGTGCAGGTCGCTCCGAGTGCGATCGTCGCGGCATCTGACCCGGTCGTGCGAACGGAGGCCGGGCCGCTGCGACGTGCCCGCACGCGCCCGCCGCGGACGTGCACGGTCCGTGCGCGCTGCGGCGGACTTCTTCCGCGGGCCATCACCTCCACGAATGGCGGCGCAGGTCCGGACTGTGCCTGATAGTCACATGGTTAATGAGCTAGAAAATGCATTAGGCAACCCGTAACCGTTCGATCGCGTCGTTCGAGTGGCATGCCGCACAGGTCGGCTACCGGCCGGGAGGCGGCGATCGATCACCAGGACCGGAGGTCCCCATGTCATCACTGCGGAAGAACGGCAAACGTTCCTTGGCCCTGCTGGCGGGTGCAGCACTCGCGGGCGGCGGCGCCCTCATGGGCGCGACCTCGGCTACGGCCGAGGAGCAGCAGGGTGCGGCCCAGGACTGCGCGTACGGCGACTTGTGCCTGTGGCCGGAGGTGGATTACGGCGGCGATCCCGTGGCATTCTTCGAGTGCACGTGGTTCGACATCGGCGACCACGGCGAGGGATGGGCTCCGTTGTCCTCGTTCAACAACAACCAGTGGGAAGGCACCGAATCCGTCTTCTACACCTGGGACGAGAACAACCCCGATGAGCCGTTCCAGGAGGTCTACCGGTCGGTGGCCCCGGAGGCCATCCCCAACGTGGAGCACCTCGACATCCACGCGGTGCAGACCTGCCCGGCGGGGCTGAAGTAAGCAGCGCGCTCGTCCGCCGACAGGTGGCTCCGGTCGCCCGTCGGCGGATCGTCATGTCGCGGAACGGGTTTCGCGCAGAACAGTGCGCTGCGGGCTCACGAGCCCGAATGCACCTTCCCGCGGCAGAGGAGCCCGGCTAGCCTGTGGTGAACACAACCGCGTGGCCAGTCACCACGGGATCAGGCCTGGGGAGGCGGGCTATACCGGGGCGCTGCTGATGTCGGTGTTCACCGTCGGCCTGGCCAACGCCGCCGACCCCCGACCCGCGGTCGGCCGAACAGCCCGACCGCAGAGTTGATGGCCGACCCCATCGCTCCCGGCGGGGAAACGGCCGGTGGCCGGTCCCGATCCCACCGCAGGCCGCCGCGCACACGCACTCCTGCGGGATCGCTTTCCGAGCAGATCGGAGCGCCATGACCGCGAGCACGTTCACCGACCACCGCACGCTGGACCTCACCGGAGGCCGGCTGCGCGCGTACGAGGCCGGGCCGTCCGATGCTCTACCTGTCCTGCTGCTGCACGGTGCGATGCTGGACACCGCCGCGCTGCTGTGGCGGCACCTGCTGCCCGAACTCGCCCGCGACCACCGGGTCGTGGCCATCGACATGCCGCGGCACGGCGGATCGCGGCCGTGGAGCGGACTGCTCGGCCAGGCGCGGATGGAGGGGGTGCTCGACGAACTGCTGGACCGGCTCGGCATCGACCGGACCGCGATCGTGGGGCTGTCCATGGGCGGCGGCGTGGCCACCGGCTACGCCCTGTCCCGTCCGGACCGCGTCGGCGCGCTGGTCGCGATCAACCCCGGCGGGCTCGACCGCACGCGCCCGCTGCAGCTGCTCACGTGGCTGTTCCTGCGCTGCGACCCGCTGCTGTACCGGGCCACGCGCTGGGTCTCGGCGCCCACCGTGCTGCGCCGGTTCATGCTGCGCCATCTCGCGCACGGCACCGCCACGCGCGATATCGATGCGGTGCTGGCCCTCGTCGAGCAGGAGGGGCGGCTGCGGTGGCAGCACCGCGAACGGGCGCTGGACGACTGGCAGATTGCGTCCTACGGGCCGTTGCGGATGGCGGTGGACCACACGCCGCGCCTGCCCCGCATGCAGGTGCCCTCGCTGTGGATCCACGGCGGTCGCGACACGGCGATCCGGGAGCACGTGGTGCGCCGCGCGGCGGGCCTGGCGCCGCGCGGGCGGTTCGCGGGTTTCCGCACCGCCGGGCACCTCGCCCCGCTCGACGAACCCGACGCGATCAACGCCGCGATCCGCTCGTTCCTGGACACCTCAGGTCGGGACTAAGCCGGCGAGCACCCGCACCGCTCCCAGCCGCCGTTCAGCGTTCTCCCAGCCGGGCGGGGGAGGATGTGCGGCGTGGCAGCGGAGACGACGCGGTCGGCGCGAGTGCTCGTCGTCGACGACGAACCCAACATCCTGGAACTGCTCAGCGCTGCCCTGCGCATGAGCGGGTTCGAGGTGCGCTCGGCGGACACCGGCAGCGCGGCGCTGCAGGCCGCTGCGGAGTTCCACCCGCACATCGTGGTGCTGGACGTGATGCTGCCCGACCGGGACGGGTTCGCGGTCGCGCGCACGCTGCGCGACGGGGGAGACAGGGTTCCGGTGCTGTTCCTGACCGCCAAGGACGCGGTGCAGGACCGCATCGCCGGTCTCACCGCAGGCGGTGACGACTACGTGACCAAACCGTTCAGCCTGGACGAGGTGGTGCTGCGGCTGCGCGCGATCCTGCGCCGCGCGCAGCCTGCGGCCGCCGAGGAGCCCACCGCGAAGCTGCGCTACCACGACCTCGAACTCGACGAGGACTCCTACGAGGTGCGCCGCGGCGGCGCACCGGTGAACCTGTCGCCGACCGAGTTCAAACTGCTGCGCTACCTGCTGCTCAACGCGGAGAAGGTGGTCAGCAAGCACCAGATCCTGGACCGGGTGTGGAACTACGAGTTCACCGGGGACAGCCGCATCGTCGAGTCCTACATCAGCTACCTGCGGCGCAAGGTCGATTTCGCCGAGCCCGCGCTGATCCACACCGTCCGCGGCGTGGGCTACGTGCTCCGGATCCCGCCGGGGCAGCGGTGAACCGGCTCCGGCGGATCACCAGGACGCTGCGCGGGCGGCTGCTCGTGGTGCTGGTCGGCGCCACTGCGCTCGGCCTGCTGGCGATGGGTGCCGCCAGCCACCTCATCCTGCAGAAGTCGCTGACCGATCACCTGGACGAGCAGCTGCGGGAGATGTCGCGGCCCTGGGAGCGGCCCGGACCGCCCCCGACGCCGCCCGATGATCGTGAACCGCGGGGCGGTCCGGGCGGTCTGCCCACTGCCTTCCGCGTGATCACCTTCGACCGGGACGGGCGCGAACTGGCGGTGGAGGGCCCGCAGGCGAACGACCCGGGCCGGCCGCTGGTCAACCGCGCCGCGCTCGCCGGGGAGTTCACCACGGTGCCGGACAACCTCGGCGGTGCCGACTGGCGGGTGCGCACCGTGATCTCCCCGGACGGGACCACGCGGGCGCTGGCGCTGAGCACCGAGGCGGTCGTGCTGCCGCTGCGCCTGCTGCTGGTCATCGAGCTGGTGGTGGGCGCGGCCGTGATCGCGGTCCTGGCGGTCGGTGCGGCGTGGACCGTGCGGCTGGGCCTGCGGCCGCTGAACCGCATCGAGCACACCGCCGACGCCATCGCGACCGGGGAGCTGGACCGGCGCATCCCGGACCAGGACCCGGACACCGAGACCGGGCGGCTGGGCCTGGCGCTGAACACGATGCTGGGCCGGCTCACCTCGGCCCTGCACGAGCGCGAGCAGTCCGAGCAGCGGTTGCGGCGGTTCGTCGCCGACGCCTCGCATGAGCTGCGCACCCCGCTGACGTCGATCCGCGGGTTCGCCGAGCTCTACCGGCACAGCGACGAACCCGAACCGGAGGCGGTCCGCGGCATGATGGCCCGCATCGAGGGCGAAGCGGTGCGGATGAGCGACCTGGTGGAGGACCTGCTGCTGCTGGCACGGCTGGACCGGGAACGCACCGCCGAGCTGGCCGAAGCGGACCTCGTGCCGATCGCCCGCGAAGTCGCCGACGCGGCCCGGGTCCGCGATCCGGACCGCGACATCGCCCTGGTCGCACCGGATTCGCCGATCCGCGCGCTGGTCGACGGCCCTCGGCTGCGGCAGGTGCTGACCAACCTGGCCGCGAACGCGCTGCTGCACACCGCCGCGGGAACCCCGGTGCGCATCGCGGTCGGGTCCGAGACCGCGGCGGAACCCGGCCCGGCCTCGGCGGGCGCGGAGGTCGAGCCCGGCACCCCGGTGGCGGTGGTGTCGGTCCGCGACCGCGGCCCGGGGATTCCGGCCGAGCACGCCGCGCGCATCTTCGACCGGTTCTACCGGCTCGACGGCAGCCGCGACCGGTCCGGTGGTGGCACCGGGCTGGGGTTGGCCATCGCCGCGGCCATCGTCGAAACGCACGGCGGCCGGATCGAATGGCTGCCCGAGCCCGCGGGCGGCAGCACCTTCCGCGTCGTGCTCCCGCTGCGCTGATCGCGCTCAGCGGGACAGCGCCGCGGCGAACTCCGGCACGGTCTCGTCGAGGGCGAAGGACAACCCGGGCGCCGTTCCGCTGGAGATCGCCTGGGCCGCCGGCTCGTCCTCGGCCAGCAGCACCGATCGGCCGTCCTGTACCGACGGGATGCCGCGGAACAGCGGGTCACCGGTGACCTCGGCCGGATCGGTGTAGATGGTGAACATCGTCGTCAGCTCGGCATCGAGCAGGTCCAGGCGCTCGGGGGAGATGTCCATCGTGAACTGCCCGGGCGCGGCCTGCCGCTGGATCGCGCGGGAGTTGGCGAACCCGAGCGCGCGCAGGAACTCCACCCGGTTAGAGCCGTCCAGGTAGACGCCGTACCCCGCCGCGGTACGCGAGCCCAGCGCGACCTCGGTCCCGCGGAACTCGGGGTGCTCGCGGGCGGCCCGGGCGAACTTCGCGTCCAGCCCGGCGCGCAGCTGGGCGGCTTGCTCGGTGCGGCCCAGCGCGGCGCCCACCATGTCCAGCTGGTCCTGCCAGGTCGTCAGGTACTGCGGCGCGTCCGCGGGCGGTGCGATGACCGGGACGCCGAGCTTGCTGAGCTGCTCGTAGCGCTGCGGATCACCGCTGGAGCGGGTGTCCAGGATGACGTCCGGCTGCAGCGCGGCGATCCGTTCCAGGCTCACCTCCATCGTGCCCAGCATCTCCGGGGGAGTGTCGTAGCGCTGCTGCATCCACGGTCCGAGCCCGTCCCCGCCGAATTCCAGCCAGTCCGCCGCGCCGACCGGGCGCACGCCGAGGGCCACCGCGGTCTCCGCATCGCCCCACCCCAGCGCCACCACGCGCTGCGGTTCCTCCGGCACCGTGACGTCGCCGAACGCCGTGGGCACGGTCGCGGGGAACCGCCCGGTGGCCGGAGTCAGCGGCGGATCGGCGGGCGGCGGCCCGGAGTCGGCGCACCCGGACGCGGCCAGGAGTGCGCCGAGGAGCACGGCGATCAGCAGACCGCGCGGCCGGAACACGGTGGAGGGCATGGGCACACCGCCTCGCTCGTGGTTAACTTTGCCTACCCTAACTTGCCGCTCCGAGGTGGAGTGGCCGGGCATGCGGAGGCGGTGCGGTTGTTTCTGACATGCTGTCAGATCGATGCGACAACTCGTCGTGATTTTCTTGACGATATGTCGCAACAATGGCCAAACTGGACGCAACCAGACGGCACGACCCGGGGAGCCGGACCATGTCCACGACCGCAGAAGACCAGCCGATGAGCACCCGCTTCTCGGCCGCGTTGCGCGAGGCCACCTGGGCCGAGCACGAGCGGGCCGAGAGCGCGGGCTTCATGCGCGGCCTGCTGGCCGGCGACCTGCCCAGCGGGGCCTACGCCGACCTGACCGCCCAGCACTACTTCGCGTACCGGGTCCTCGAACAGGCCGCCGAGTCCATGCGCGGCGACCCGGTGGCGGGCCCGTTCGTCTTCGACGAGCTCACCCGGCTGCCCGCGCTGGAACGCGATCTGCACCACTTGCTCGGCGATGACTGGGCGGACCGGATCCGCCCGAACACCGCCACCCAGCGCTACTGCGCACGGCTGCAGGAGGTGTGCTTCACCTGGCCCGGCGGCTTCATCGCGCACAGCTACACCCGCTACCTCGGCGACCTCTCCGGCGGCCAGGCGATCCGCGGCACGGTGGAACGCACCTTCGGGCTGACCGACGGCGTCGGTGCGGAGTTCTACCGGTTCCCCGGGATCCCGCGCCCCCGCGAGTTCAAGGACGACTACCGCGGTCGTCTCGACGGGGCTCCGTGGTCACCTGACGAGCAGGGGCGCGTCATCGACGAGGTGCTGGAGGCCTACCGGCACAACACCGATGTCCTCGTCGAGCTCGGCGAGGTGCACGGCAGCGGGACCTGACCGCCCCCGGTGCTCAGTCCGCCCGTGCGGCCGGCAGCCTGCGCGGACGGCCTTCCCGGTCCAGCCGTGCGCCGAGTCCGCGCAGCACGAAGTCGGTGGTGGTGCGGATGACCTGCTCGAGCTGCTCCCCGCGGGCGCCCGGGGCCGTGCGCGGCGAGATCGCCGCGGCCAGCACCGGCAGCAGCACATCGAGGTCCTCCCGCGGCAGGTAGCGCTCGCGCATCGCCCGGTCCACGATGCCGCGCAGCTGCTCCCACAGCGGCGCCACGTGCTCGTACATCCGGCGCCGGCCCGCTTCGGAGAGCACACCGGACATGCCCCCGAGCGAGGTGTGCTGGGTGGCCAGTTCGGTGAGCTGCATCCGGACGAACACCCGCAGCTGGTCCACCGGGTTCGAGCGCGCCGCCAGCTCGCGGACCAGCCGGTCGACGTAGCGGCGCGTCTCGTGGTCGGTGTGCGCCAGCAGCAGCGTTTCCTTGTCCTTGAAGTAGTTGTACATCGCCGTGCGGCTGACCCCGGCGCGTGCGGCGACGTCGGCCAGGCTCAGCGCGTCGTAGCCGCGTTCGTCGAGCAGCTCGGCCAGCGCCGCGAACAGGCGCTCGTGCATCTGCTCGCGGTGCTCCTCCAGCGAGCTTCCGATGATCTTCGGCACGGCCTCATCATTTCCGACCGGCCGGGCCCCGGCAACTGCCGGTGGTCCGGTCAGTGCTCCTCATCGCCACCTCTGGGCGTCTCGCCGAGAGCGGCGCATGCCTCGTGGTACATCCGGGTCACCTCGGCGCGGATCTGCGCCCGCTCGGTTAGCGGAGCCGACCACGGGACCCGGACGGTGACCGGCTCGCCGTCGGGAACGGACGCGCGGAACTCGATGGCACGGCCATCCAGCCCGGTCGTCTCGGCGGTGGTCGCGTCCGGGCGCCCGCCGAGCGCGCGCACGATCAGCAGCGAATCGCCCGCGTGGTCGTCGTTCATGTGCTGGGCGACCGCCTCGACCACCTCGGGGCCGAACGGGTTGTCCGCGTCCACGCTGCTCCTCCGTCGATGCACCGCAGCGGCCCCGGTCTGGAACCGCCTCCCGGGAAGCATCGCAGGTGCCCGGCACGCGCCGACACCGGGATCGGGCGCGCGAACCGGGGGCGGGTGCGCCGCGCACCCGCCCCCGGTGTGGCAAACGCCGGTGGCTCAGCGGCGGACGAGGGCGGCGGGTTTGCTGCCCAGGCGGCGCAGGGCCGAGGCGGCCCGGTCGGTGATCCGCTGCTGTCCCGCGGGCACGAGCCGCCCGGAGATCACATCGTCGAGCAGCGCGTCCACGGTCTCGCGCGCGCACGTCTTGTTCGCGCCGATGCCGCCGGACGGGCCGCGTTTGATCCAGCCCACCACGTAGCTGCCGGGCCGGTCCTGCACCCGCCCGCCGGTGTTCGGGACCGTCCCGCCTGCCGCGTCGAACGGGAGCCCGGGCAGGGCGGTGCCGCGGTAGCCGACCGCGGTGATGACCCGCCCGGTGGCGATGTCCACGGCGTCGCCGCTGCCGCTCACCCGGAGTCCGCGCACCCGATCCGCACCGAGGTACTCCTGCGGAGCCGAATGGAACCGCAGCGCGATGCGGCGCGTGCCGTGCGGGGGAGGAGCCGACCAGTCGATCGCCTCGCGCGGCATCCCGCGCAGCAGCGCGGCCTTGTCCCCGGTGCCCGCGGCGTCGACGGCGGCGGCGATGCGCGGGTCGTGGTCGTCGACGACCACGTCGACACCGGGCTGCTGATCCAGCGCCAGCAGCTCCGGCGTGGTGTAGGCCGCTGATTCCGGACCCCGCCTGCCGAGCACGACGACCTCGCGCACCTCGCTGCGGTGCAGCTGCTCCAGGGCGGCGCGCGAGATCGAGGTGTGTTCCAGCTGCGCGGGATCGGCGGTGAGGATCCGGGCGATGTCCAGCGCGACGTTGCCGTTGCCGACCACGACCGCGCGCTCCGCCGACAGGTCGATCCCGCCTGCGGGCACGTCGGGATGGCCGTTGTACCAGGACACGACATCGAGGGCGGTGCTGCTGCCGGGCAGCTGCTCCCCGGGCAGCCCCAGCTCGCGGGCTGCCGAGGCGCCCACCGCGTAGATCACGGCGTCGTGCCGGGCGGCGAGCTGCTCGGTGGTCACGTCCCGGCCGACCTCGACGCCGAGCCGCAGCGTCAGCCGGTGGTGCTCGCGGTAGCGGGCGAACGTCTCGTCGATCTTCCGGGTCGACGGGTGGTCGGGCGCGACGCCGTAGCGCACGAGACCGCCCGCGGTGTCCAGCCGATCGATGAGCGTGACCCGGGCGCTGGTTTGCAGCAGCAGGTCCTCGACCGCGTACATCCCGGCCGGCCCGGAACCCACGACGGCCACGTCGAGTTGGGGGAAGTCGCTGGGCAGCGTCCGGTCGAACACCGGGGGCTGCCAGGTGTGGAAGTTGGGCGCCGGATCTTTGGGCTGCGCGGGCGCGTCCTGCTCGGTGTAGTAGGCCGCGTTGATGTCGGCGTAGGGCTTGAGCGCTTCGGTCAGCTTCTCCACCGGGAAGATCGCCTCGACCGGGCACGCGTCCGCGCAGGCCCCGCAGTCGATGCACGAGGCCGGGTCGATGTAGAGCATGTCGGTCGTGCCGAAATCCGGCTCGTCCGGCGTCGGGTGGATGCAGTTGACCGGGCACACCGCCACGCACGACGCGTCGTTGCAGCAGGTCTGGGTGATTGCGAAGGCCATGGTTTTAGATCAGGTTCGCGCGCTTGTAGATCTGCTCGGCGGGCTTGGTCAGCAGACCGGCGGAGCTGAGGAACTCCATCAGGCCCGCGCAGCTGGTGCGCAGCATCGACTTGTGGTGCTCGTTGGCCTTGGCCTCGCGCAGCGCGCGCTTGGTGTCCAGCCCGGCCCGCTCGTAGACGTCGTCGTTGACCATGCTCGTGACGATGACGTAGGCCGCGACGGCGACCACGATGGCGTTGATCTCGCGCCGGATCCGGCCCGCTCCCGCCAGACGGTCCTTGGTCTCCTCGCGGGCGAACTTCATGTGCCGCGATTCCTCGACCACGTGGATGTTGTTGATCGTGCGCACGAACGGGACGACGCGCTCATCGCGCATCCAGTCGCGCTGCATGACGTCGAGGACCTCCTCGGCCACGAGGATCGCGGCGTAGGCGGCTTCCCCGGTGGCCACCGTCTTGAACGCCCGGCCGAGCTCCACGGCGGTGCGCTTGGGCCGGTAGGCGGGCGCGTTGAGCTTGGCCGCGCCGCGGGCGAACATGATCGAGTGCCGGCACTCGTCGGCGATCTCGGTCAGCGCCCATTGGAAGTCCGGGTTGGTCGGGTCCTTGGCGTAGAAGTCCCGCAGCATCATCTGCTGCAGGATCATCTCGAACCAGATGCCGGTGCTGGCCACCGAAGCCGCTTCCTGGCGGGTGAGCTCGCGCTGCTGCTCGTCGGTCATCTCGCGCCAGTAGGCGGTGCCGTACAGCGTGCTCCACTCGGGGCTGGCGCCGTGGTAACTGGTGTCCAGCTGCGTCTCCCAGTCCACTTCCTGCGCGGGATCGTAGGAAAGCGTCTCCGAGGAGCGCAGCAGTCGGTCGGCCATGTCGTGCCGGTCGGACTGCGCCGGGGCCGTGTGGTCCGCGGTGCCGGTCATGAGAGCTCCCTGCGGTGCTGGATATGGGGAATCGTGACTTGCGGTAACTGTTACCCGAAGTAACGGCTAAATGGATACCGCTTGACGGCGCCGTTGCCCAGATCAAAGTGAGTCAGCTCACCAACGAGTGGGTCCGGCCGGCAGATACGGGTGCGGCGCGGATGATCACCGCAGCTCGGTCCGA
This sequence comes from Saccharopolyspora montiporae, assembly GCF_015209505.1. GTDB lineage: Bacteria > Actinomycetota > Actinomycetes > Mycobacteriales > Pseudonocardiaceae > Saccharopolyspora > Saccharopolyspora montiporae. The sequence goes on along the minus strand of NZ_JADEYC010000007.1, from coordinate 197,327 downwards.
CTGCCCGGCTCCCGTCGGCGTGTCGGCTGGACCCGGGCCGGAGTCGGCTGACAGGATATCGAACGCAAGTTCGACGACGAGGAGGTTTCGGTGGCGGTCAAGATCGTGCACCTGGCGTTCGCGCACGAGCTGCGCTTCGCCAATCGCGATGCGGCCCAGCACTACGCGCGGCAGAACGGCGGGCTCGACGCCTGGCAGATCCTGCCGGTCGAGGACTTCCCGCGGGAGCGCTGGGGGCGGCCCGCGGTGTTGGGCGGGCCGGGCTGAGCCGACCGTCTCATCCCGCGCGACCGGGGGGCGGAGGCCGGGGCCGACATCGGTTGCGGGCGCGGAAAACTCCGTCGCATGCCACGACGGGCCTGGGTAGCGTGCCCGTTCGGCCAGGACGAAACGAACCGGGAGGACGGCGATGCGCGCACTGGTCTGCGGAGCGGGCATCGCCGGCCTCGCCCTCGCCGGATCGCTGCGGCGCGACGGCCACGACGTGTTGCTCGTGGAGCGGGCCCCGACCGAGCAGCGCGCGGGCTACATCATCGATGTGCCCGCCGGTGCGCACAGCAACCTCGCTGCGACGGGACTACTGCCCGAACTGGTCCAGCAGGCGCTGCCGCTCACCGAACTCGTCTTCCACGACGCGGACGGCGGAGTGCGCGAACGCCTGACGGATCCCGGCGCCGAACCGACGGTGTCGGTCCTGCGCGGCGCTCTCGTCGCGGCATTGCACGCGGAACTCGGCGACTGTGCGATCCGGTACGGCACGACCGTCGACGAAATCCGTTCGGACGAGCACGAATTCGGCGCGGTGCTCTCCGACGGCAGCGTGCAACGCCCCGATGTGCTGGTCGGTGCCGACGGGATCCACTCACGGGTGCGTCACCTCGCGTTCGGCCCGGAGGAGCGGTTCCTCCGCGAGCTCGGCTTCCACACCGCCGCGTACCCGGTGACCGCGCCCGGACCCGCCCGCGAGGTGGCCGGCGGCCTGCACCTGACCGAGGGGCCGGGCGCGCAGGTCGGCGCCTACCCGGTCGACGACGAGCGGGTGATGACGCTGTTCGTCCACCGAGCCCCGCCGGGAACGCCGCTACCCGCGGACCCCGGTGCGGAACTGGTGCGCACCTGCGGCGGATTGGGCTGGATCGTGCCCGAGCTGCTGGACCGCAGGCCGAGCCGCACCGACCTGTACTACGACACCGTCGCCAAGATCGAGATGCCCCGCTGGCACCGCGGCCGGGTGGTCCTGGTCGGCGACGCCTGCCACGCGCCCTCCTTGCTCGCCGGGCACGGAGCCGACCTCGCGCTGACCGGTGCGCGGGCGCTGGCCGCGCGGCTGCGCGAGGACGCGACCGTCGAACAGGCGCTGGTGGGCTACGAGCGGCAGGTGCGACCGGAGGCGCTCCGGCTGCAGGCGCAGGGCCGTGCGGTCGCCGAGGACTTCGTGCCACCGCACTCCGGCTGACCCGGGCAGGGCCGTCACAACCGTTGGAGCGCCTGCAGCACGAGCTGTAGTTGACCCGGGGTCGGCTCCCGAGGGTCGGAGCGTGCGATCCGCTTCGCGACGGCGCGTTCGGCGTCCGGGTCGACGGCGTCCAGGCAGGGCGCCCACCGGTTGCCCGTCGGCGCGTCCACGATCGGTGCCGGCGGCACGATCGCCCCGGGCAAGTCCGCGGCGAGATCACCGGTGTGCACGACCGGACATGCCCGGTAGGTGCTCGTGGCGATCACGACGGGACGTCCGCAGCGCGGCGGCCGTGCGGGTCCGGCAGGTGCACGAGCCCCTCCTCGGTGAGCGACGGTGCGGGGGCGCGGACGACGCCCCGTCGACCCGATGCTGCACCCGTAGCGGTGCCGATGACAATCTCGATGTGCACCGGAATGCCGCCGTGCTAGGGACTTTCGCGCGGTTCGTCCCGTTCGATCGTCCGGGTGCGCCGCGACCGCACGAGCGCCGTCACGGCTCGTCGAACTCGCCGTCCTTGGCTCCCTCGACGAAGGCGAACCATTCCTCGGGGGTGAACACCAGGATCGGGCTCTCCTCCTGCTCGCTGGAGCGCATCCCGATGTAGCCGTCGACGAACGCCACCTCAACGCCCGGCGTTCCGTCGTCGGTGCTGGGGATCCACTCCGCATCGCTGAAGTCGATCCGGTGGCGGATCTCGGCCTTGTCATCCTGCGGTGCGTCGGTCACCTGTTGCTCCTCCGGGCAGCCCTGATCGGGATCCGCCCACTCTCACAGTTGCTGGTACGCCGTGTCACCACGGGCGACGTGGTACCCCTCGACCGGGTGGGCGCCTCAGGCCGCGGCCTGGAGGTAGGCGGCCAGGTACTCCAGCGCGCGGGGCGTCGAGCCGCGCCAGTAGTCCCACTCGTGCGTGCCCGGTTCGGTGTGCACGTCGTGCGCGATGCCCTGCTCGGTGAAGGCGTCCTGGACCTCGCGGTTACCGATGAGCGTGTAGTCGTCCTCGCTGCCGGTGTCGAGGTAGTAGCCCGCGCGCTGCAGTTCCTCCGGCGGGGTGCGGCGGATGGCGTCGGCCACGTTGTAGTGCCAGAAGCGGTCGTTGATCCGCTCGTCGTCGACGAGGTCGAGCCCCATCCCCGAGCCGAGCACCCGGTTGTACTCCTCGGGATCCATCTCCCGAACCTGGTCCTCGGTGCGGGTGGACGGGCTCATCCCGGCAACGCCGGAGAACGTCCCCGGGTACAGCGTCGCGTACAGCAGGGCACCGAATCCGCCCATGGAGTAGCCGCAGATGCCGCGCAGCGGCGCGCTGCCGCCCGCGTTGTAGGTCCGCTCCACGTGCGGCATCAGTTCCTGCATGAACATGTCCTCCCACCGGAAGCCGCCGTCGGCGTCGTTCATGCAGTAGGTCGTGGGCTGGTCCCCGGAATCCAGCGACAGGTCCCGGCGGCCGTCCGGTGTGACGACCACCATGGGCGGTAACCGGCCGTCGTTGATCATGGTGTCCATGAGGCGCTTGAGGTCGCAGTAGCGCGCCCAGGCCGTGTTGTCGTCGAAGACGCCGTGCAGCAGGTAGACGATCGGCACCGGTTCGTCGTCCGGGTGGTCTCCCGGGATGTAGACGGTGTAGCGGGTGTCGATGCCCAGGATGTCGCTGCGCATCGGCACGTCCGTCCGCAGTTCGCCTTCGGAGACTCCGCTGCGCAGTGCGAGCGTGGACGCAACGCTCGTGCCCGCGACCAAAGACGCGGCGGTGAGGAACGTGCGGCGTTTCACCTGGACCTCCCTGTTGGCACCGATACCTGTCGTGCTCGGCGACGTCGGATGTGGCCGTTCTCCGGTACCGGACGGATGTCCCTTCGGTGGTGCTGTCCGAGCCTGCGGTGCCAGCGGGCCGCGGACATGGTGCTACATCCCCGGAACGTCCGGTCTCGGTGGGTCTGCCGCAATGGTGCCTGCGTGCGCAGCCGCATTGGCCGGAAAACGCCGATTTCGGACAGCCGGACCGGCCGGAGCGGGCGGTGCTGGTGTGCGCAAGAGCACGTCGCGGCGGGATCGACGGGCGCTGCGCAGGACCGATGCGCCGGAGGAGCGGTGGGGTGCCCGCTGTCGGCACGTGGTGGGCCTGCCCACTCGATCGCGCAGCCGCACCACCGGTTCGGCCCGCCCGCGGCGCTCCCGCTGGCCGGGGTCGCCACCGCTCGCGAGCTCGCCGGATTGCCGGCGCGGGTCGGCGGCGGCCCACTCGCAGCGGGCGATGGAACTCCGGCCCGGGCGCCGCCCGAACCGCTTCCGCGGAAGCGGACGGCTCCTCGGCGGCCGACGTGGCCGCAGTGCTGAGGAGGCGCACGTGTCGAACGGGATTCGTGCCGAGCGTCCGTAGTGGACGGTTCCGGGTGCGCGGTGGTGTCCACCTGCGGCGAACGCCGTACCCGGGTTTCCGATCCGCGCAGCGGCCCCCGGGAGCGGTCCTGGTGAGCTACCATGGCCGCCGGTGGTGGGGCCCACCGTCCGAGAGTCGGAGAACCGCACTCGCGTGCCAACGGTCCCTCCTGAACCTGGTTGTGCCCAGGCCGCAGGAGGGAGAGGCGTGTGAACATCCGCATGTCCGAGCCGATCGACCCCGATGTCGACCTGCACTTCGGCAGCCAGCGCCGCGCAGTGGCGCGATCATGGGCGCCGGTGCTCCTGGCGATCTCGCTCGGCGGAGGGCTCGGTTCGCTGGCCAGGTACGGCTTTTCGGTGCTGCTGCCCGCCGCACCCGGTGGATTCCCGTGGGCGACGCTGTCGGTCAACCTGCTGGGATGCCTGTTCATGGGTGTGCTCATGGTGCTCATCACCGAGGTGTGGTCGGCGCACCGGCTGCTGCGCCCGTTCCTCGGTGTGGGGGTGCTCGGCGGGTTCACCACCTTCTCCACCTACGCCGTGGAGGTGCACCAGCAGCTGCTGTCCGGCACGGCGCTCGCGGCCTTCGGCTACCTCACCGGGACGGTGCTGGGTGCGCTGCTGGCCGTGCTCGCCGGCGCGTGGAGCGCGCGCCGCACGGCAGCGGTCCTGCGCGGACGGGTGGCCGGATGAGGCCCGCGGGAACGGCGCTGCGCCTGACGCTGCTGCTCGGCGAGGACGACCGGCACCGGCACCACCCGTTGCACCGCGAGGTCGTGCGGCGGGCACGTGCCGCGGGTCTGCCCGGGGTCACGGTGCTGCGCGGGGACGAGGGCTACGGCCGACACTGGCAGGTGCACACCACGCGGCTGGTCGATCGCGCGGAGCGGCTTCCCGTCGTCGTGATCGTGGTGGGCGAGCCCGCCGCGATCCGGGCCTTCCGCGGCGAGGGGGCAGCGCTCCTGGACGAGGTCGACTGCATCCGGTATTCGCGGGGGAGGCGGCGGTGACGGCTGTTCTGGTCGTGCTCGGGGCGATGGTGGGTGCGCCGCTGCGCTACCTCGTCGACCGCAGGGTGCAGTCGCGGTACGACAGCCCGTTCCCCTGGGGCACGTTCAGCGTGAACCTCGGCGGGAGCCTGGTTTTCGGCGGGCTGACCGGGGCGGCCGCGGCGATTCCCGGACCGGTGGTGGCGCTGGTCGGCATCGGCTTCTGCGGGGCGCTGACCACCTACAGCACGTTCAGCTTCGAGACGCTGCGGTTGCTGGAGGAGCGCTCGCACTGCTACGCGGCGATGAACGTGCTGATCAGCGTTCTGGCCGGGGTCGGCGCTGCCGTGCTGGGGCACGAGGCCCTCCGCGCGTTTGTGGCCTGAGCCGCCCGTGCGGTCCGCTGCCCGTGGCGGGCCGTCACGTCGCGATCCGGAATAGCTGTGCCCCGCACGGACGTTGTGCAAGGAGGAGTCTGGTGTGGATCCTCGGCCGACGGCACGCCCGTCGCCGATGCAGCCGGGGGTGGACAACGGCGCCGACAGCGGGTGTAGGGTCGACATCACCGGTCGGTGCCGAGGAGCCGCGGGCGATTCCCGCGCCGGGACCCGAGCATACCGGACCGCTTTCCCGAGTCGGAGCACGAGCCGCAGCCGCGGCCGAGCGGGCGCGCGACACCGCAGCCCGCATCTGGCTTCCCGGGATCGCCCGAGACCGGGCGCCTTCGTGCAGCGCGACCCTCGCCGCGCCCGTCGCCCCGGTTTCAACCATTCGGCCGCCGACGCGGCCCACCGAACCCGAAAGGACATGATCGTGGAGACCACTACTCGAAATCCCGCCCGGCCGCGCAGTCGGGCGACACCCGCATCCGGCGCGACCTCCCGGCCGGTCAGCCGGGCCGTGCGGCGGACGTCGCAGACCGCCGACACCGCACCGCCCGCCGAGTTCGTCGAACCCGTGCGCCGCGAGCGCAGCCCGGAGCAGGGCCCGTGCGCGGACCGCAGCACCGAGTCCATGCGCCGGTTGCGCACCCCGTTCACCCCGGATGACCAGCGGGCCGAACAGCGGTAACCGCTCCCGCGGGCTTCCCGTCCCACCGAACGGGGAGCCCGACCGCGCCCCGGGATCCGGGGCGGCGGAGGCGGTTTCGGCACCCGGGCGCCGTCAGGACGTCAGCGCGCACTGGCCCCGGTCGCGGTAGGTGGGTCCGGTGGCGCTCGGGCGGATGTCGAAGTCGAAGATCTCGGTCGGCAGGTACAGCGAGCAGCAGGCGTTCGGGATGTCGACGATGCCGCTGACCCGTCCTTCGATCGGTGCGGCGCACAGAATCAGGTACGCCTGCTCGCCGGTGTAGCCGAACTGCACCAGGTAGTCGATCGCGCTCAGGCAGGCGCGCCGGTAGGCGATCGTGGCGTCCATGTAGTGCTGGTCGCCGGACTCGTCCACCGAAATGCCGATGAACGACACGAATTCGGAGTAGCGCGGTTCGTTCCTGCCGGGCTGGAACAGCGGGGTGGTGACGTTGTACTTGCGCATGCCGTCCTTGATCAGCCCGACGCCGATGTCGGCGTAACCGCCCATCTCCACCGCCCCGCAGAAGCTGATCTCGCCGTCTCCCTGGGCGAAGTGCAGGTCGCCGATCGAGAAGTGGGCGCCCGGCACGTAGACCGGGTAGAAGACGCGGGACCCGATGCTGAGGTTCTTGATGTCGACGTTGCCGCCGTGCTCGCGCGGCGGCACGGTGCGCGCGCCCTCCCGCGCGGCGCGGTCCCGGGCGGCGCCGGTCAGCGTGCCCATCAGGTTCCCGGTCTCCAGCGGCGGCAGTGCCAGCGGCGGGACCCGGTTCGGATCGGTGTCGATCAACCGTTGCTCGCGCCGGTTCCACTCGGCGAGCAGGTCGGCTGAGGGAGCGCAGCCGGCCAGCCCGGCGTGCACGTTGGAGGCGATGCGCACTCCGGGCAGGTGCCGGGAGGTCGCCGAGCGGCCGTGGAAGTCCCAGACGACCTTGCCCGCGTCCGGGTAGTGCTCGGTGAGGAAGCCACCGCCGTTGTCCCGAGCGAAGATGCCGGTGTAGCCCCAGCCCTGGCCGGGCGCGTCCCCGGCGCCGCGGTCGATGGTGTGCGCGGGGCCCAGGTCGAGGTAGTCGACGACGAGCAGGTCGCCCGGTTCGGCCCCGGCCACCGCGATCGGGCCGCTGAGCATGTGGTTGTGGTCGAGGTCCATGTCCCGGATGTCGTCGGCCGAGTCGTTGTTGCCGACTTGTGCGTCGGTCCAGTCCTTGCACTCGATGCGGAACTCGTCGTCGGGGCGCACTTCGGCGGCGGCCGGGATGTCCGGGTGCCAGCGGTTGTGGCCCGGGACGTCCTGCTCGCGCATGGATTTCGACTGGTCGACGCGAAACGCTGTTCCCGGCATACCGGCTCCTGGTGCGGATCGGATCGGCCCCGGTGCTGGCTGGTCCGCGAGAACCGGCGTGCCGAACTGGATTCACCATCCGTAGCACTGCGGCGCGTGTCGTGCCGCATCGGTTAACCCCTTCGGCGGAGCCGGGGAGCGGAGGCGGGTCGCGAACCCGGGTGTGCGGAATCGGGCGCATCTGCCCGGTTTCGCGGCATCCGGGGTGGTGCGTTGCGCCGTGCCGCGCAGCGGTGGTGGGCCGAACGAGCGGAATCGGATCCGGAGCGGTGACGCCGCCGCGGGTGGGGCGGAGCATCGCGGGCGGTGGCTCGGTCCCGTGCCGCCGCCGGCGCTCGGCGACCAGGTGTTGCGGAGGACACCCGGCCGGACGGTGATAATGATACTCGTTTCCAACTAGGCTTCCGGGTATGGATCATTTCGAATCTCCCGCGACGACTGCTCCACCGCTGAGCTCACCGGAAGCCGCACGGCTGCTCGACGAGCTGCACGCGCTCAACGAACAGCTGCTGGGCGCGGACTTGCGCCCCTCCGCGGAGACCAACGCGGTGTTCGGCCGGCTGGTCGAGCTCTGCATCTCCGCTGAGCAGGAGGTTGCGGGAGACGTGCTCGCCCACCCCGACGCGCCCGCGCTCCTGGACTCGCTGCGCCGGCTCAGCGCCGAGGGCGAAACGCTGCTCGAAGAGCACTGGGCGGGCGCGCTGGCCGAGGCCGACGACGCCTGGACCGTGCTCAACCACTTCCCATACCTGGGCAATTACCGCGACCTCGTCCGACTGGAGCGGGCCGCTGCCGCCGCGGGCGGTGTCGACGACCTGGGCACGGTGGCCTTCCTCGGCGCCGGTCCGCTCCCGCTGACCGGGCTGGTGCTCGCGCACGAGCACGGCGTGCGGGTGGTCAACGTCGACCGCGACGAGAACGCCTGCGCCCTGGCCGCAGCGGCCACCGAGGCGCTGGGACTGTCCGACCGGGTCAGCACCGTGCAGGCCGATGCGGCCGAGGCCGCGCGCCGCGAGGACGTCGCCGGTGCCGACGTCGTGGCGCTGGCCGCGCTCGTCGGCGCCGACCACGCCGAAAAGCGGCCGGTCCTGGACGCCCTCGCGGCCCGGCTGCACCGGCGCACCCGCCTGCTGCTGCGCACGGCGCACCGCATGCGCACCGCGCTGTACCCGGCCATCTCCGCTGACGAGCTGCACGGGTTCCGCCCGCTGTTGGAACTGCACCCGCACAACGAGGTGGTCAACTCGGTGCTGGTGGCCCAGCCGGGTTGAGACCGGCCGAGCCGGCGAGAAACGGGCCCCGGAGGATCCCAGGGATCTCCGGGGCCCGTTCTGCGAGCGCGCGCGTCAGCCGCGGGTGCGCGCCAACCCGGCGACCAGCCCCAGCAGCGCCAGTCCCGCCGCCGGTGCGGCCACGGTCCACGGAGCGATCTCGGCGTAGTCCAACGATTCGGACAGCATCGCGCCCCACTCAGGCGAGTCCTGCGATCCGGCCAGGCCCAGGAAACCCAGCCCGGCCAGGGCGAGCGCGTTGTGCGGGATCCGCACCAGCGCGTGCCGCGTCACCGCGGGCAGCACGGACGGAAGCAGGTGCCGGACGAGGATCGTGCCGGTCCCCGCGCCGCCGATGACCGCCGCCTGCACGAACCCCGAAGCGCGGACCTCGGCGGCCAGCGTGCGGGCGTGCACCGCCAGCGGCACCCACGTCACCACGGCCACCGCCACCGCTGCGCTGAACAGGCTCGGCCCGGTCACCGCGACCAGCACCACGCCCACCAGCACCGGGGGAACCGCGTTGAGCACATCGGCGACCCCGGCACGCGCCCGCGTGCCCGCGGTGCCCACCAGCACGCCGAGCACCAGTGCCAACAGGCTCACCGCCACCGATACGCCGATGCTGACCAGCGCGCCGTGCCCGAACCGGGCCAGCACGTCGCGGCCCAGCGCGTCGGTGCCGAACAGGTGTGCCGCCGACGGGGACTGCAGCCGCAGCTCCAGCCCGATCGCGTAGGGATCGCGCAGCAGTCCGGCCAGCACGAACGCGCCCAGCACCGCGGCCGCGGCCAGCGCCCACCGCGGTCCGCCTCGGGTGGCCGCGCGGCTCGGTGCCATCCCGGACGTGCGCAGGGCGCTGCCCAGCGCGGCGCGGTGCGCGAGGATGCCCAGCCCGCCCAGCGCGAGGCCGAGCAGCACGAGCACCAGCACGCACGCCTGCACCAGCGGGAGGTCTTGGGCGAGAACGCCCTCCAGCGCGGTCGCGCCCAGGCCCGGGATCGCGAAGATCGTCTCGATGATGATGCCCGAACCGAGCAGACCGACGAACAGCAGCACCAGCTGCGGTACTGCCACGGCCACGGCCCGGTGTGCCAGGGCCCGGGCCAGCACCGCGCGGCGGAATCCGGTGGCCCGCCAGGTGCGCACCCAGGTCTCGGCCAGCGTGCTGTCCACCGCCGAGGCCAACACCCTGCTGAGCACCCCGGCCGCGGGCAGGCCCAGTGCCAGCGCGGGCAGCGGGATGTTGGCCGGTCCGGTCCACCCCGACGTGGGCGCGAGTCCCCAGTGGACGGACACCACCACGAGCAGCAGTGCTGCGATGAGGAACTCGGGTAGCGCTGCCAACGCGGCGCCGGTCGCGGCCGCCCCGTTCCCGACGGGCTCGCCGGTTCCGGTGGCCCGCCACACGCTCGGCGCCAGCACCAGCAGGCCGACCACCAGGCTCACCGCGGCCGCGCACCCGGCCAGGGTCATCGAAATGCCCAGTGCCTGCACCACCGACGGCGACACCGGCGCGCCGGTGATCCAGGAGTTCCCGAAATCGCCGCGGAGGGCGCCGGCCAACCAGCTCAGCGTGCCGGACACCGGGTCGGCCGGAATCCCGGCCTCTGCGCGGATATCGGCCAGCACGGCCGGATCCAGCTCCCGCTCGGCCGACCGCGCGCGCAGGATCGTCTGCGCGGGATCGTCGCCGCTCAGCCACGGCAGCGACCCCACCAGCAGCGCCAGCCCGCTCAGCGAACCGAACACCACCAGCAGACCGCGGATCGCGGGGAACGCGCCGGCGCGGGCGGCGAGGGCGGTCATGCGTCCCCACCCGTTTCCGCGGTGATCAACCGGCGGTCGAAGCTGTCCTCGGCGACCCCGTGCACCTGCGGCGCGGTGCCGATCCGGGTGCGCTCGTGGGCCAGCGGGAGCACCGCGTCGGTGCCGACCACGCGATCGGCGATGCGCACCGCCTCCCGCTTGCGCTGGTCGACGTCCGCACCGGCCGCGTCCTGCACCGCGCGGTCGATGCCGGGATCGCACAGCAGCGAGAGGTTGTAGCTGCCGTCGCACGTCCAGTCGGTGCTCAGGTAGCTGATCGGGTCACCGGTGTCCACGCCGTACGACCGGGTACCGATGACCACGTCGTAGGCGCCGTCCAGCAGGTCGGATTCCATGGTGGAGTACTCCTGCACCACCACGTCCTCCACCCGGAATCCCGCCGCCCGAAGCTTTTCGGCCACCACCGAAGCCGCCTCGGGCAGTTCCGGGCGCTCGTCGTAGGTGGCGATCCGGATCGGCTCGCCCCGCGGCGTCCCGGGTTCGGTGCTGTGCTGCGGATCCGAGCCCGCCCACGGGCTGGCCGGTCCGAACAGGCCGCGCGCCGGATCGGCGCTTCCCGCGTAGAGCGACTCGGTGATCGCCCGCGCGTCCACGGCTTCCCGGGCGGCCGCGCGCAGCCCGGGATCGGTGAACGGGCCGCGCTGGGTGTTGAGGTGCGCGCCGACCAGGCGCGGTAGCGGGAAGTCGAGCACCTCGTGCTCGCCCAGCGCGGGCAGCTGCGGCACCGGCACGTTGTCGACGATGTCGACCTCCCCGGCGCGCAGCGCGTTGGTCCGCGTCGCGCTGTCGGCGATGAACCGCACGTCGACCCCGGTCGCTTGCGGCGGACCGCCCCAGTACTCGCGGTTGGCGCTGAGCGCGGCACCGCTGCTGCCGTGCACCTCGTCGAGCACGTAGGGGCCGGTGCCCGCGCGCACCGGATCGGGCGAGTCGGAGTCCTCCCGGTACGCGGCGGGGGACAGGATCGCCAGCTCGGGCGCCGACAACCGCTGCGCCAGGATCGGATCGGGCCGGTCGGTGGAGACCTCCAGGGTGCGCTCGCCCGCCGCCCGCGCGCGCAGCTGCACCCCCTGCAGCGACCGCGGGGGAGTCGTGGCCTCCGCGGCGTGCTGCAGCGCGGCGGCCGCGTGCTCGGCCGTGGCCGGAGTGCCGTCGTGGAACGAGGCGCCCGGGCGCAGGGTCATCCGCAGCGTGTCCGGCGAGGTCTGCTCCCAGTCCTCGGCCAGGCCCGGTTGCGGGTTGCCCTCGCGGTCGAGGACGGTGAGCGTTTCGGTGGTGCCGATCTTGCTGAGCAGGATCGCGTCGTCGCTGTAGGGCGACATGTCGGCGGCGGGCTGGAAGGCCAGCGCCACCCCGAGCCTGCCCTCGTCCCGGCCGCCAGCTCCGGTGTTGGCGAAGCAGCCGGACAGCACCAGCGCGCAGGCCGATAAGCCGGCGATGCGGCGGATGTTTCGAGTGCGCACGGACATGGGCGCACACACCTCCTCGGGTGCGGGATCGTGGAACGGTGGTTAGCGGATGAGCCGGCGGGAGAGCGCGAGCAGGGTGAGTCCGCCGGCAGCGGGCAGCGCGGCCAGCACCAGCCAAGGCACCGGCGCGGCGGGTCCGGGTGCGGCGGCCAGGTCGAGCAGCCCGCCGGCCAGCCCGCTGCCGAGCAGCACCGCCACACCGCCCGCGGAGGCCAGGAACCCGTAGTACGAACCGAGGTTGTCCTCCCCGGCCAGCCGAGGGACCAGGTCCTGCGCCAGCGGTACGGCCAGCATCTGGCCGAAGGTCAGCAGCACGACGAAACCGACCGCCGGTGCCACGGCCAGTGATTCGGGCGTGCTCGCCCACGCCCATGCCGCCACCGAGGCGAACGACAGGCTCAGCAGGCCGAACCCGATCGGAAGCGCTCGGGCGGCACCGAGCCGCGCGCGGGCCCAGGACGCGAGCGGGAGCTGGCCGAGGACGACGATCAGCGACGCGAGCGCGAACATCCAGCCCAGCGCCGACTCCGCGCCGACCCGGCCGAGCTCCACCGGCAGCGCCAAGTAGAGCTGGTTGTAGCTGAGCAGGTAGGCGCTGTAGGCGGCGGCGAACACGAGGAACGTGCGGTTGCGCAGGATCCTCGCCCAGCCCTGCAGCAGCGGCCGCCCGGCACCGCCACTGCTGCCGGGCAGCCAGCGCGCGTGCGCGAACAGGATCACCGTGAACACGACGGCCGCCACCGCGCAGGTCAGCGCGAAGTCCACGCTCAGCAGCGCCGCGCCGATCAGCGGACCGGTCACCGAACCGATCTCGCCGAACACCGCGAACAGCCCGAACAGCTCGGTGCGGGTGATCGTGCCGCGCTCCTGCAGCTCGGAACCGTAGGAAGCCAGCGCGGATTCGACCGCCGGGGAGAACAGGGCCGCGGCGAACCCGATGAGCACGGTGCCCAGCAGCACGGTGCTGAACGCGGAGGCCCCTGCCAGCACGACGAAACCGAACACGCGCAGCGCGCACCCGGCGAGCACGGTGGGCCGGACGCCGAACCGGTCGGCCAGCGCCCCGCCGACGACGAACATGCCCTGCTGGCTGAACGTGCGCACACCGAGGACGATGCCGATCGCCCAGCCCGCCATGGCGAGGTTCTCCGACAGGTGCACCGCCAAGAACGGCACCACCAGGTAGAACCCGATGTTGAACACGAGCTGGGTCACCAGCAGCAGGCGGACGACACCGGGCAGCCCGCGGACGTGGCCCAGCAGCGACCAGCGCTCGGCCAGCCAGGTGAGTGGCCGGCGCGCGCCGGTTCCGGTGGCGGTGGCGGTCACGGGGAGACTCCTTCGGGGGTCGGGATCGGCGTCACACCGCGTCCAAGCGGGGGATCGCCTCGATCAGGGTGCGGGTGTACTCGTGCTGCGGGGCGCGGAACACGTCCGCGGTGCTGCCCTGCTCGACGATCTCGCCCGCCCGCATGACCAGCACCCGGTCGCAGACCTCGCGCACCGCGGAGAGGTCGTGGGTCACCAGCAGCAGGCCGAGACCGTCCTGCTCGGCCCGGTCGCGCAGCAGGTGCAGGATCCGCAGCCGCACCGCGGCGTCCAGTGCGCTGACCGGTTCGTCGGCGAGCAGCAGCCGCGGGGCCGGCGCCAGGGCTCGCGCGATCGCGATCCGCTGCCGCTGCCCACCGGACAGCGCATCCGGGTACCGGTCGGCCAGGGCCGGGTCCAGCTGAACCGCGCGCAGCACCTCGGCGACCCGATCATCGTGCGGCCCGGTCGCACCGAGGCAGCGCAGCGGTTCGGCCACGGCGGTACCGACGCGCATCCGCGGGTTCAGCGAGGACCACGGATCCTGCGGCACCGCTTGGACGTCGGAGCGGAACCAGTGCAGCGACCGCGCCCGGCCCGGCCGCACCGGCCGGTCACGGTAGGTCACCGTCCCCGAATCCGGGGTGTCCAGTCCGAGCAGCATCCGCAGCAGGGTCGACTTGCCGCCCCCGGATTCGCCGACCAGTCCGACCCGGTCGCCCGGGTTCAGCACCAGATCCACCCCGCCGACGGCGGTGACCTGCTGCCGCCGGGCGAACGGGGAGGTGCCGCCGTAGGTGCGGTGCAGGTCCGCGGCGCGCAGCGCGGTCATGACGCCACCCGCCGGTGCGCGTGCGGCAGTCCGTCGTCGAGCGTCCGCGCGCTGTCCACCAGTTCGGCGGTGCGCGGGTGCTGCGGCGAGCGCACCACCTCGTGCACCGGGCCGTGCTCGATGACCGAGCCGTCGTGCAGCACCGTCACCTCGGAGCACAGCTGCGCCACCACCGGCAGGTCGTGCGAGATGAGCAGCAGCGCGGGGCCGTCCTGCCCACCGGTGACCTCGGCGAGCAGCTGCAGGATCCCGGCCTGCACCGTCACGTCCAGCGATGTCGTGGGCTCGTCGGCGATGAGCACGTCCGGGCGGCAGGCCAGCGCCATGGCGATCGCCACGCGTTGGCGCTGCCCACCGGACAGCTGCGGGGGGTAGCTGCGTGCCGCGCGGTGCGGATCGGCGAACCCGACGCGGGACAGCAGCGCCGCCGCTTCGGTGCGCGCCTCGGCCGCGGACGCACCGCCGCGGTGGCGCAGCGGTTCGCTGAGCTGCCGCTCGATCCGCACCAGCGGGTTCAGCCCGGACACCGCGTCCTGGAAGACCATCGCGACCGCGTCACCGCGCAGCCGCGCCCACTCGGATGCGGCGCGCCCGAGCATCTCCCGCCCGCGCACGCGGATGCTGCCGCGCACGCGCGCGTCCGGCGGCAGCAGCCCGAGCAGGCTGAGCCCGGTCACGGATTTCCCCGAGCCGGACTCGCCGATCATGCCGTGCCTGCTGCCGGGTGGGAGGGCGAAGCCGACGCCGTCGACGACGCGCTGCCCGGCGAGGTCGATGGTCACGTCCTCGACCTGCAGCGCGGGCGGGCGATCGGCGGGTTCCGCCGCGGGTGTCCTCTGCTCAGCTGTCACGAACGCATGATAATCATTTTCATTTCTCTGTCGTGCACCCCCTCGCCGCAGCCATCTCACCCACGCGCACGACTGTGACCGGTCTCCCACGTGATCCGTCCGCACCTGCCACCGCGACGCTCCCGATCGCCCGGAGGATCGGCCACCCGCCGCCGACCGCACGTGCTCACCTCTGCGTGGTCAGCCACCGGGCAGCGCACCGGATCCCTCGGGCTGGACCAGCAGGTCCTGTGGTTCCTGGCCGATGTCGAAAACAGGGGCGACGGCGGCCCGCGGTGACCGACTCGCGGACCGCGGCGCTGGGCGAGAAGCTGGGCGCCATGGCGGACACGCGTACTGTCGAAGCACTGTTTCTGGGCGGGCCGTGGAACCAGCAGATCCGCGCGGCGCCGGGCCTGCCGGATCTCTACCGGATCCCCGCCGAGCCGGAGGCGTCCCCGGGCGCGCACGAGTACCGGATCGTCAAGTTCGTGCAAAGCCTGGACGACTTCCAGTACGGACTGCCCGGTCCGGTCTACGAGTACTGCGGACTCCGCTGCTGACTCGTGCCCCTCGGTGACCGACCATCCCCCGACCAGGTGGGACGGGGCACGCGAACACCCGTCACCTCGGCGGTGCCGGTGCTCCGGTGAGGAACTCCTCGAAGGTCGTGGTCCCCGCGCCGCCGTCGGGTACCAGGTTCCACCCGCGCCGGAATCCCCGGCCCAGCCGGCCCGGCAGGGCAACCGGGAGCACGGCGCCGCGTCGCCCGGTCGCCGCCCGGTAGCTGCGGGCGAGGTCGGCGGCGGTGCGGACCTGCGGCCCGCCGATATCGGGAACCCGCCCCGCGGGCGGCCGTTCGGCGATCCGGGTGAGTTCGGCGGCCACGTCGCGCACGTCGATCGGCTGGAACGGCGTCGCCGCCGGCACGAGGGTGACCGGCGACCTCCGCTGCGCGGCGAACAGCGCGGCGAGCAGGTCGTGGAACTGGGTGGCGCGCAGGATCGTCCACGGCAGGGAGCCGGTCTCCAACAGCCGTTCGCACTCCTGCTTCGCCCGGTAGTAGCCCAGCGGTATCCGGTCGCTGCCGACGATGGAGATGTACACGACGTGCGGATGACCGCGGCCCGCGGCGTGCAGGAGGTTCCGGGTAGCGGCCACGTCCCCGCGGCCATTGGTGGTCGCGCAGTGCACGATCACCTCGGACCCGGCGACCGCATCGGCCAGCCCGGCACCGGTGCGCAGATCACCCCGGACCCGGTCGCACCCCGCATCGACAGCGGACCGTTCGCTGCGGCTGAGCACCCGGGCGGTGCGCCCGGCCTCGGCGAGCCGGGCCACCACGGCGCGCCCGAGAGTCCCCGTCCCACCGGTGACCAGGATGGGTAGCGGCATGCCCGCATTCTCCGCGCAGCCCGGGCGCCCGCCAACCCGCCTGCCGGGGCCGGCGCGGCGAACAGCGGCCGTCCCGCGGGAGTGATCCGTCCCTCGTCCCGTGCTCTGCGAACTCGCCGCGCCGCACCGGGTCCGGCTGGCACGATGATCCCGATGAACGCCGCTTCCAGGGGGAGACCGCGGCACACCGACCGCTCCCGGACCGACCTGACCGCCCCGGAGGAGATTCTCCAGGCCGCCGCCGAACTGTTCACCCAGCACGGCTACGCGGCCACCTCGACCCGCCGGATCGCCGAATCCGTCGGAATGCGCCAGGCGTCGCTGTACTACTACTTCCCGACCAAGGACGCGATCCTGGCCGAACTGCTCAACGACACCGTGCAGCGCCCGCTGGAGTGCCACGAGGCGCTGCGCGCGCTCGACCTGGCGCCCGAGGTGCACCTGCACGCCCTGTGCTCGGCCGACTGCACCCAACTGTGGACCAGTCCGTGGAACGTGGGCGTGCTGTGCCTGCTCCCGGAGGTGCGCACCGAACGGTTCGCCGAGTTCCGCAGCGGCCGCACCGCGCTGCGGCTGACCTACCGCGAGCTGAGCGCCCGCGTGCTGGCCGCGCTGCCCGCGCCCCGCGCCGAGGACTACGTCCCGGACCCGGCGGCCGATGTCGTGTTCCGGCTGACCGAGACGCTGCCGAACCTGCGCTCCGACGGGCTCGGTGCCGACCGGCAACCCGGGCGCATCAGCGATCTCGCCCTGCACGTGCTGGGCTGGCGCGGTGACTGGGACCGGTTGCGCGCCGGCTCGGCACGCGCGCTGCGCGCCGCGGGCGCCTGAGCCCGGCTCGTGCTCAGAGCACGACGAATACCAGCCACGCCAGCACCGGCGCCAGGACGATCACCGGCACCGACCACAGCAGCAGCCTGCGGAAGAACAGCTTGGGCGCCATGCTGCGCTGATTGGCCACCAGCAGCGCACCGTTCGTCGACAGTGGACTGACATCGACCACGCTGGACGCGATGGCCACCGCGGTGATCGTGCCGGTCACCGGCAGCAGCCCGGCCTCCAGCAGCGGAACCGTCAGCGGGATCGACGCGCCGAGCACCCCGGCGGTCGAGGCGAACGCCGAGATGAACCCGCCGATGTAGGACGCGGCCAGCGCCGAGAGCAGCGGACTGCCGCCCACGGTGATCAGCTCGCCGAGGACGTCGATGGTGCCGATCTCCTCCAGCACGCCGACGTAGGTGAGCACCCCGCACACCAGCAGCACCGCCGACCACGGCAGATCCTTGACCGTCTCCGCGTAGCGGTCCGGGCCGAACGCGGTCAGCAGCAGGCCGATCGTCAGCGCGGTGAACCCCACGTCCAGCCGAAACACCGCCGCCCCCGCGATCAACGAGACGATCCCGAGCAGGGTGAGCAGCTGCTCGGTGGTCAACCGCCCGCGCTCCGCGCCGTCCCCGCCGCCCGGTGCCGCGGTGTCGGGATCCCCGTCGCCCGGGTGCCCGCCGCCGGACGCGCCCGCGCCCGCCCCCACGGCCACCGCCCGCTCGGCCGGCACGACCGCCCGCAGCAGGCGCAATCCGCCGAACACGCAGAACACGACGCAGGCCAGCGCGAGGTTGAACAGGAACGAGTTCCGGAACAACCCGCCCGGGTCGGCCGGCAGCGAGGTCGCGCGCAGCAGATCGGAGGTGATCGCGCCGAACGGGCTCAGCGGGGAGAACGACCCCGCGGTCGCGCCCTGCACCACCATCAGGCCCAGCAGCAGCGGGTTGAGCCGGTGCTGCTCGGCGATGCGCATCGCCAGCGGCGCCACGATCGCCACCGCTGCCGAGCTGAGCGCGCCCGCGGCCGCCACGAACGCGGTGAGCACGAACATCAACCAGGGGATCGCCGCACGCCGACCGCCAGCGAGCCGCATCCCGGCCTCGACGACCCGGTTCAGCGTGCCGTTGCGCTGCGCGATGCCGAACAGGTACGTCACGCCCACCAGCAGCACGAACAGATCGCTCGGGAAGCCGGACAGCACGGCGTCGGCGTCCAGCCCGCCGAACCCGGAGCCGACCAGGAACGCCGCCACCAGCGCGAGGATGCCCAGGTTGACCGACCACAGTGAGCCGACCACGAACATCAGCGCCAGCAGCAGCAAGGAGAGCACGTGCACGGTCATCGTCGCCGCCTCCTCGCCTCCGCCGCGCCGGTCACGACGCCGGAACCGGCCGCGCGGCGGGCCGGGCCGCCGGCGCCTCGCTCCCGCCGGCCAGCACACCCCGCCGGTTCAGCTCCGGGCGCAGCCCTTCGCCCACCCAGTAGGACTCTTCGAGGTGCGGGTAGCCGGACAGCACGAACTCCTCGATACCCGCCCGGTGGTACTCCTCGACCAGATCGGCCACCTCGGCGTGGCTGCCGACGAACGCCGTGCCCGCACCGCCGCGCAGCAGGCCGACACCGGCCCACAGCCCGGGGTGCACCTCCAGCTCGCGCGCACTGCTGGGCAGCTGCCCGCGGTGCAGCTCGGTGATCGCGCGCTGGCCGGCGGACTCCGAGGTGGCCAGCTTCGCCTGCGACGCGGCGACCTCGGCGGGATCCATCTGCTCCAGGAATCCCTGCGCCACGCTCCACGCCTGCTCGGAGGTATCCCGGGTGATGACGTGCGCGCGGATGCCGAACCGCAGCGTCCGGCCCTCGTGCGCGGCGAGCTCGCGCAGCCGCGCCACCTTGGCCGCGACCTGCGCCGGCGGTTCGCCCCAGGTCAGGTGCACATCGGCCCGCCGCGCGGCGACGGGTAGCGCGGCCTCCGAGGATCCGCCGAAGTACAGCGGTGGAGCGGGGGAAGGCGTGTCGAAACCGGCCGCGTCGCGCAGCGCGTAGTGCTCGCCGTCGAAGTCCGTCCGCTGCCCGGACCACACGGCGCGCATCACCGCGAGGAACTCGTCGGTGCGCGCGTAGCGCTGGTCGTGGTCGAGCCAGTCGCCGAACCGGCGCTGCTCGACCGAATCACCGCCGGTGACGATGTTGAGCAGCAGCCGCCCACCGGAGACCTTCTGGTAGGTCGTGGCCATCTGCGCGGCCAGCGTCGGGGTCAGCGTGCCCGGCCGGAACGCGACGAGGAACTTGATCCGCTGCGTGCGGCCCAGCAGCGCCGCGGTGCTCACCCAGGCGTCCTGACACCACGTGCCGGTCGGGGTGAGCAGCCCGGTGAACCCGAGGTGCTCGGCCGCCTGGGCGACTTGGGCGAGGTAGTCGATGTCCGGCTCGCGCGGGGTGTCCGCCCCGGTCGGCGCCGCGTGCGGCCGGTCGACCACCGACCGTCCGTCACCGTGGCTGGGCAGGAACCAGTGCAGGGTCACGCTCATCTCTCGCACATCCCTCGCGGCGCGGCACGCGCCCGGTCGTGATCACCAGTAAGTTCATGGGGATAGTAGAGTTTGCCCAGGTCGTACGACAGACCGTCCCGCCGGCTGGGAACCCCCTGGAACGCCCGGTGATGCGGGCCGCGCGGTGCAAGAATCGGCCCGGCTGCGGCGAGGAGGCCGAGATGGGTGACTACGGGCGCGCGCTGCAGTTCGGGGTGTTCCTCACCCCGGACGCCGGGGCCGTGGACCGCGCGCTGCACGTGGCCGAGGTCGCCGATGCGCACCGGCTGGACCTCATCGGCGTGCAGGACCACCCGTACCAGAAGCGGTTCCTCGACGCGTGGTCGCTCATCGCGACCCTGCTCGCCCGCACCGAACATGTGCACGTGTTCCCGGACGTGGCCAGCCTCCCGCTGCGCCCGCCCGCGGTGCTGGCGCAAGCGGCGGCGAGCTTGGATCGGCTCTCCGGCGGACGGGTCGAGCTCGGGCTGGGCGCAGGTGCGTTCTGGACGGCCATCACCGCCATGGGCGGGCCCGCGCGCACCCCGGGTCAGGCGGCCGCCGCGCTCATCGAGGCGATCCGGATCATCCGCGCGATGTGGTCGGGGAGCGGCCCGGTGCGCGTCGACGGCGAGCACTACCGGGTGCACGGCGCCCAACCGGGTCCGGAACCGGCGCATCCGATCGGTCTGTGGCTCGGCGTGCTCGGTCCGCGGCTGCTCGGCGAGGTGGGGCGCAGCGCGGACGGCTGGGTACCGTCGTCCGGCTACGTACCGCCGAACGAGCTCGCGGACAAGCACGCCCGCATCGACCGGGCAGCGATCGAGGGCGGCCGCGACCCCGCCGACATCCAGCGGATCTACAACGTGTTCGGCACGATCACCGGTGGTGCCTCGCGGGGTTTCCTGCACGGTCCGGTCCGGCAGTGGATCGACCAGCTCACCGAACTCGTCCTGGAGTACGGCATGGACACGTTCGTCTTCGGCACCGACGGCGACGACCCGGACCAGATCCGCGTTTTCGCCGACGAGGTCGTCCCGGCCGTGCGCTCCCTGGTCACCGACGAACGCAGCTGACGGCCCGCCGCGGCACCGGACGTCCTCCTGCAGGTGGACGGCGGTCCCGTACCCGCTCCCGCACGGTTGGGAATCGATCGATGACCGACGACGAGGCCGCCCCGACGGAGCCCTGAACCCGCCGACGGATCAGTGTCCGCCCGGAAACGCTACCGGTCGGCGGCGGTGGCGATGGCCAGCCGGTTGAAGGCGTTGACGATGCTCACCGCCCACACCAAGTGCGCGAGCTGCGCCGAATCGAAGTGCTCGGCCGCGACGCGGAAATCCTCGTCCGGCACCTGACCGGACGGCAGCACCGTGACCGCTTCGGCCAGCTGCAGCGCGGCCTGCTCCTCGCCGGTGAACGCCGCAGAGTCGCGCCAGTCCGGCAGCGCCTCGATCCGTTCCGACGACTGGCCGAGCTCGCGGGCGCTCCGGGTGTGCAGCGCGGTGCAGAATCCGCACCCGTTGAGCTGCGAAGCTCGCAGCTGGATGAGCTCCAGCAGTTCGGCCGCCAGCCCCGCGTTCCGCGCCGCCGCGTGCGTGTCGTGCGCGAGCTGGTTGAGCGCGGTGAACGGCTCCGGGGTGTCGCGGGTCAGGTCGGGACGGGTGGGCACGGTCGTCATCGGATCTCCTCCGCGAGGGGTGGACGGCACTGCTCGGTGGCCAGCGCTTGCGTGGTGCGCCTGCAGACCTTGCCGGTCGGTGCCTGCGGGAGCTCCGCCAGCACCAGCAGCAGTTCGGGCAGCTTGCGGCGTTCCAGCCCGCGCTCGCGCTCCAGGAACCCGGTCAACGCACCGAGTTCCAGCCCGCTGCTGCCCGCGGCGAGGCTGATGCAGGCGCACATCCGCTCGCCGAGATCGTCATCGGGCACGCCGACGCAGACCACGTCGACGACCTCCGGGTGGGCGGTGATCTCCCGCTCGACCTCGGCCGGGCTGATCGTGTACCCGCCGCGGACCACGACCTGCTCCAGCCTGCCCAGCACGTGCAGGCGCCCGCGCGCGTCCAGCACGCCCCGGTCCCCGGAGCGCACCCAGCCCGCAGGCGTGCGGTAGCGCTCGTCGAGGTCCGGTGCGGCCACGTAGCTCAGCGGCGTCATCGGGCCTCGTGCCAGTACCTCGCCGGGCTCGTCCGCGGGCAGCCACGTACCGCGCTCATCGGCGATGCCGATCTCGGCCACCGACGGGTCCGGCGCACCCGTCCCGGCGCCGAGACCGGTGGCGGCCGTGTGGCAGTTCATCCCGTCCGTGGAACCGTACACGCTGATCACCTCCGCCCCGAGGCGGTCGCCGCAGGCCCGCGCGGTCACCTCGGACAGCGGCGCCGAACTCGACACCACCGCCCGCAGCCCGGACAGGTCCTCGGCAGCGGCCCGCGGGTGCTCGGCCAGTCGGCGCAGCATCGTCGGCACGCCGAACAGATGCGTCGCACCGGCGCTCTCCACCAGGCGCAGCGCCGCAGCCGGATCGAACCGCGGCTGCAACAGCACCGTCGAGCCGAGCGCGGCGATCGCGACGAACGTCGCGCACGAGCCGTACGAGGACCCCAGCGGCATGAGCATCGCGGCCCGCATCGGATCGCATTCCCGCTGCAGCGCCCGCACGTAGTTCGCGCGACCGCCGAGCACCGCGTTGTGCGCGTAGGCGACCATCTTCGGCTCGGCCTGCGACCCCGAGGTGACCAGGATCCGTGCCGGGGCCTCCGGATCCACCGCGACCGCGGGCACCTCCCGCTGCGGGTCGGCGGCGTCCAGCGAACGTGCACCGAGTTCGCCCGCGCCGAAGGTGAACGCCGCGGACAGGTGCGGTAGATCGCCGGTGCGGTCGGCATCGGCCGCGGCACCGAACACGGCCGCGCGGGCGCGGGAACGGCCCAGCAGCGCCGCCGTGTCCCGTCGACCCGGGCCCGGCGGGTACACCAGCGCCACCGCACCGAGCGCGGCCACCGCCAGCTCGGCCACCACGTGCCGCCACCCGTTGGGCATCCGGATACCGACGATGTCGAGCTCGCCGACGCCGTGCTCGGCCAGCGCGCCCGCGACCCGGCGCACTTCGCGGTCCAGTGCGGTGTAGTCCAGGCTCCGCTCGTCGTCGCGCACCGCCTCGCGCGTGCCGTGCGCGCGGACCCGTTCGCGGAACGCGGTGTACACATCCCGGTCCGGGCAGTCGCCGCGGCGCACCCACTCCCGGCGCAGCGACGCGGGCACCAGGTCGGTGATGGACACCCCGGCGCGCGAGGTCCACGTACGGCTCATCGGAACTCCCACGGTCGAGCCGGTTCCTGCGCGGCGGGGTCAGCCGCCAGCGCGCGCAGGTCCTCCTGCACGGTGGTCGCTGCGAGCCCGGCGGCGGCGAACCGCTGCACCCAGCTCGCCGTCGACGCATCCGCACTGCCGGTGCGCAGCACATCGCTGAACGCGCCGGACGCGGGCCCGCTGACCGCCACGTACCCGTCCGCAGCGCGCAGCACCTGGCGCGGGCTGTGCCCGCGCGGCAGGACGCCGGATGCGGACAACAGCGACGATGCCACCCGGCAACCGCGACCGGTGCGCACCCGGTGCAGCAGCCCGGCGAGCACGCCCTGCGCGCACACCAGCCCGCCCAGCACATCGGTCAACGTCATCAGCGACGGTTCTGCCCGGCCGGGGCGCAGTGCAGCCGCCAGCCCGCTGTGCGCCTGCACGAGGAAGTCCGTGCCCACCGGCGGTCGCGGACCCAGCGCCGTGCCCCACCCGGACGCCTCCGCATAGCACAGCCCCGGGCGGTCCCGCACCAGCGTTCCCGCGTCCAACCCCAGCTCCGCGGCCTTGCCCGGCGCCCAGTTGTGCACGAACACGTCCGCGCCCGAGAGGAGACCACGCAGCTCGTCGCGGCCGCGAGCGGACTTGATGTCGAGTTCCACGACCCGCTTGCCGCGGTTGAGCGCCAGGTAACGCGCCGAGCAGTCACCGACGAGCGGCGGTACACCGCGCAGCGGATCGCCCCCCGGGGGTTCCGCGCGCAGCACGTCGGCGCCCAGCAGCCGCAGCACGTGCCCGACCAGCGGCCCTTGCACCCGGCGGGTGGACTCCACCACGGTCACGCCCTCCAGCGGTAGCGGTCCCGTGGCCTGCGGAACGCCGGGTGAGCCCCCGCCCAGCGGGGTCAGCGCGAAAGCCGGGAGTTCCGCGGGTGCTTCGGGTTCCGCGCGGACCGCGAGCACGCTCATCCCGGACCGCTCGGCGGCCGCGCGGACACCGGCGTAGTCGGCATCCGCGGTGACCTCGTGCAGCCGGACCGGCAGGTCGCAGCGCGCGGTGGCGAAGCGCTGCTGGAACGGCCACCAACCACCGCTGATCTCCGGGTGCGCAGCGCCCAGGAACTGCCAAAAACGCTGCCAGACCTCGGCATCCAGTGTCTCCACCTCGAACCGCACGCCGTCGCGAGAGGTGAACGGCGGTCGGCGTCCGGTGGGCGCCGCGGCGGGCTCGATCCCGCCTGCCGCGGCGACCGCGACGTACTGCTGCACGGACAGCAGCGCGGCCTGCACTGCCGAGGTGCGCACCGCCGAGATCTGCGCCCCGCGGGCGCGCGCGAACGCGGCGGCCACTGCGCCCTGCGCGGCCAGCACACCGGCTGTGGCCGAGGCGTAGTCCACGCCCAGCGGCACCGGGTGCCCCGCGGCCCGCCCGTGCACGTGCATGATCCCGCAGGCGGCTTGCACCGCGGTCTCCTCGGTCGGATCCACGCGCAGCGGACCGGCGCGGTCCACCTGCACCTCGACCTCCGGTGGGTGGCAACCCGCGAGCCGCAGCAGTTGCCCCGCCACCTCGGCGCTGACCGCAGCCTGCTGCGGAGCGGCGATCCCGGTCACCGCGCTGCCTTCCGGCCGTGCACCGAGTACAGCAGGCTCGAACACGCGCGGAATCCCGGCGCGGCGAACAGGTCGCGCACCCGGTCGAGCTCGTGTTCGGACATGCCCGCTTCCCGCAGCGAATCCCGCATGTCGGTGACGTTCTCGGCCAGCAGCGCCAGATCGGCCGAACCGGGATGGCGCAGCTGCACGCGCGGACGCGGATCGACCTCGACCAGTCCCGCATCGCGCATCGCGCCGGCAGCGTGCCGCCCGAAGGACGGATCCACGCCGCGGGCGCGCATCGCGATGTCCTTGGCCGCCAGGAACGACTCGAACACCCGCCGATCCGCGGCGTCGTCGACGAGCAGCGGTGGTTCGTAACTGGTGTCGAACTCGTCGATCTGCAGCCACCCGCCGGGTTTGAGCGCCCGCACCAGCCCGTCCAGCACCTGGGCGCGCTGCGGCAGGTGGCGCAGCACCAGGCGAGCGACCACCAGGTCGAACGCCGCCTCCGGGAGCGGATCGGTGACCGCATCGTGCACCTGCCCGCGCAACCCGGGCATCCGCGGCAGCACCGGCCGCCGCACATCGGTGGCCAGCACCTCGCCGGACGGGGCCACGCGCTCCGCCAGCCACACCGACACGGTGCCCGCCCCGGCACCGACCTCCAGGCACTGCCAGCCCGAGCCGACCCCGGTCTCGGCCAACCGGTCCAGCGTCACGGGATCGTAGGCCTCCGCCAGCAGCGCATGCCGGCGTGCGGCGGCGCCGCCGTCCCGGGCGAACGCGTAATCCGCAGCGGTGTTCACGTCCACTCCCCGGAGCCGCAGGTCTCGCCGCGACCGGTGAGCTGCTCCAGCAGGGCGTGCCTGCGCACCTTCCCGGTCCCGGTGCGCGGCACCTCCGCCCAGGTCAGCGCAATGGGCGCGGCCATCGACGGGAGCCCGCGCGCCGCGGCCCGCCAGGACGCGCGCGGCAAGTGCCCGTCCGCGGTGACCACGACCGGCAGCGGATCAGCCCCGGGCCGGGCGAGCACCACGCATTCCTGGGCCTCGCCGAGCCGGTCTTCGAGCAGGTCCTCGGTCTGCAGGCAGCTCAGCTCCGGGCCGTGGTCGACCTCCCGGTCCAGCAGCAGCACCCGGCCGGTGCGGGTGCGTACCGCGATGTCCCCGGTGTTCCACCAACCTGCGCTGCGCTTGCGCTGCCAGCGCTCGGTCTCGCCGACGTAGTCCTGGCAGCACGCGCCGGTGCGCGCCAGCACGAGACCGGGCCGGCCGCCCCGCACCGGCTCGAAGGTCTCCGGATCCACGACGCGCAACCGGGTCTTGCCCGGAACCGGACGGCCCAGATCGCGCGTCGTCGGGCGGACACCGCGATCGGCGGCCAGCGAACCGCGGGTGTGGAACCGGAACGTCAGCGGTCCCGTCTCGGTCTGGCCCCAGCCCTGCATCCACACCGGGAAGCGGCGCGTCGAGGCGTCCAGGAAGGTGCGGATCGTCGGTGGGTGCATCGCGTCGTACGTGCTGATGAACAACCGCGTGCGGCGGAACGGGTTGTCCAACTGCCGCGCCAGCGGCTGGAAGCGCACGAAGGTCGAGGGCAGCGCTTCCACGATCGTCGGCGGGTGCGCACGCAGCAGCGGATCGGCCCGGTCGGGGTCGTGGTCACTGAGGATCAGCACCTCGTGCGGCGCCATGCTCAGCACCACCGCCGTCCAGCAGAACGTGCGGCCGTGCGGGTAGGCGCTGGCGTTGGCCACGACGTCGTCCCCGCGCACGCCGATCAGCGGCAACCGGCGGGATTCGAACCGCGCCAGCCCGCGCACCAGGGTCCGCGTGGAGTGCACGACGAGCTTGGGCGCGCCCGTGGTGCCCGAGGTGTGGTTGATGATCAGCGGGGCGTCCGGATCGCGTCGATGCGGGGCGGGGGCGGACCGGCCGAGCACCTCGTGCAGGCCGATCGCGCCGGTGGCCGGGCCGTCCAGCGACACGGTGGTTCCGGCGAACGAGCTGAGGTCCACCCCGGATTCGCCCGCGGTGGTCAGCAGCGCGGAGGTCGTCACCAGTACCGCCGGGTCGAGCCGTTTGAGCAGCACTTCCAGCGATCCCGGCGCCAGGTGCGCGGACAGCTGGGCCGGGACGGCGCCCACGCGCACCGCCGCGCACGCCAGCAGGTCGTAGTCCCAGTGGTTGTCTTTGACGATCGCGACGCGCTGTCCGGGACCGGCACCGGCCGCCGCCAGCCACCCGGCCGCCTGCTGCACCAGTGCGGCCAGCTCGGCCGGGTCGTACCGGGTTCCCGCCCCGGGGGCGAGGTCGAACGGGCGGTCCAGGTACACGGTAGGACCGCGTCCGCGTTCGGCGCACTCGTCGAAGAGCACCCCCATGTCGTGCGGTTTCACCCGAATCCTTTCCTGCGCATCGGTCATCGGACCCGCACCGGCACGGCGGCGCGGGAGGACAGGTGGGCGCGCGTCCGCGACGCGGCCAACGCGCCGGACCGCACCGCAGCCTCGCTGGACGGGCGCTGCAGCACCCAGTCCCCGGCGAAGTCGACCGGTCCGGTCGGGCGCGCGGCGAACCCGGCTCGCTGGCGCAGCACCGCCGGGGTCGCTTCCGGGAGCCCGTGCGGGAACCGGTGCACGAAGGTCCGCCACGTCGCGCCGGCCAGCCCGGGCAGGTAGCGCTCGGCCGCGGCGGTGAGCGTGCCGGCGACGTCCGAATCGGCCCGGTCCAGCATCGAGGCGGTGGCGGCCCGCGCGGGCATGAGCGTGAGCAGCCCGGCGCCGGCGGGCGCCCGATCGGGGTGCTTGCGGTGGTCGAAGATGATGGCGGACAGCGCGCCGTCGGCCACCGCTGGCGTGAGCAGCACGTAGGTGGACTTCCCGCCGCGCGGGGCGAGCGGGCGGTGCAGCAGGCAGCTGACCTTGACGGCGGGGTGGAACGTGGCCGCCGCCAGGTATCGGGCCTCTTGCTCGGTCGGGTTGGCGTGCAGGCGGGCGGCCACCGGGGCGGGCACGCAGAGCAGGACCGCCCGAGCGCTGACCGCGCCCGCATCGGTGAGCAGCTGCGCCGATCCGGTACCGGACACGACCTGTCGGACGGTCTGCCCGGTGCGCACGTCGAGCCGCGCGGCCAGCATCCGGGCCGCGGTGTCCATCCCGCCGCGGTAGGTGCGCCAGCGGCTCGCATCGCCGACGTCGAGCAGCAGGCTCACCATGGGCGCGGCCGCCGAACGCTGCGGGTCCCAGCCGAAGAACGTCCCGGCGACCGGCTGGAGCAGGTAGTCGTGCAGGTCGCGGTGGTAACGGCCACCGAGCTCGGCGAGGGTGGTCGTGCCCAGCGGGCTGGTCTCCGGGTGATCGCCGTCGAAGAGGTGGCGGTGCCGTCGCGCCCATGCCTGGAAGCGGGCCAGATCGGCCCTGCCGCGCAGCCCGAGTCCGGCACCGGTGAGCATCCCCCGCGCCTCGGCGACACCGGGTCGGGCACGGCGTCCGCGCCAGACCGAGATCCGTCCGCCCAACCGCGGCACGTCGCGGTCGCGGAAACCCAGGCGTGCCAGCAGTTCCCACGTCGCCCGGTAGCCGCTCGGCGAGATCTGCTCCGCGCCGGTGTCCACCGTGTACCCGCGGTGCCGGAAGCCGGCCATGCGCCCGCCGACCTGCTCGCCGGTTTCGAAGACCCGGACGGACAGGCCGCTGCGGGCCAGTTCGTCGGCCGCGGTCAGCCCGGCCATGCCCGCACCGACCACCGCCACGTCCAGATCCGGCATCAGGCTCCGCCCGCGACCAGGAGGTTGGCGGCGATGAGCAGTGCCACGCTGGTGCGGTGCACGCGGAAGCCGAGCTTGCGGGCGCGCATGATGTCGCCGCGCCGGAACCCGAGGTAGTACTGCGTGGTCCGCAGCGCGGTGGCGGGCAGCATGAGCAGGACGAACCACCACGGCGCGATCCCGGTCACCGAGGCGGCCGCACCGAGCAGGAACTCGGCCAGGCTCAGGGCGCCGATGAACAGCGCGTTGCCGCGTTCGGAGGTCAGCGCGGCGACCGTCGGCCGGTCGACGGCGCGGTCCCCGTCGACGTCGTTGGTGTTGGAGTACACCCCGAACATCAGCACGCCGTTGCCGAACAGCAGTGCCTGGACGAGCACGAACCCGGAGAACTGGCCGGTGGACAGCGCGAAGGGCGCGAGCACGAGTACCGTGCCCAGCGCCACCAGGAACGCCTCCTGCAGGCCGCGGTAGCTGAGCTTGAGCCCGTAGGAGTACTGCAGCGCGATCGCGTAGGTCGCCGCCACCAGCACCACCGCCCAGGTCGGCCGGTGCGGGGCGATCGCGACCGCCGCCGTCCACAGCACGGCGCCGGCACCCGCGGTGATCCAGCCGAACCGCAGCGCTTGGCGTTCGGTGAGCGTGCCGGCGACCAGGGGTTTGCGCAGCTTCTTGCGCAGCGGATCGTTCGGGCCGTAGTTGGCCGTGTCGCTGCCGTCCCGGAAGCCGGTGACGTCGTCGAAGGCGACCAGGGCCACGATGGTGGCGATCTCGCCGAGCAGGAACAGCACGAGCATCGGCGCGGTTCCCTGCTGTGCCGCCGAGATCGGGACGAGCACGGCCGCGGCGGCCACGAGGATGCTCAGGTAGTAGTCGTAGACGTCGAGCTTGCCCAACCGGGCGAAGCTGCGGGCCGTGCTCTCCGGGCGCGGTGTTCGCGGTTCGGTTCCGGTGGTGGTGCGCAGGGTCATGGCAGGGGGCTTTCCGGTCGGTCCTGGTGCGCCGGGCCGGCGAACTCCAGCACGGCTTCGGTGATGCGGTCCACGTCGTGGTCGGCGAGGTGCGGGTAGATCGGCAGCGCGAGGATCCGCTCGCACGCGCGCTCGGCGTTGGGCCAGCAGGACGCCGCGGCGTGCGGGGCGAACGCCGCTTGATGGGGCAGTGGTTGCGGGTAGTACACGTGCGATCCGATGCCGCGGTCGGCGAGGTGTTCCTGCAAGCCGTCGCGGTCCTGGACCTGCAGGCAGTACACGTAGTAGCAGCGCCCGTCGCCGTCGTCCGGTGGCGGGACGATGCCGCGGTCGGCCAGCGGGGCGAACCGGCGCGTGTAGTGCTCGGCGATCTCGGCGCGGCGGCGCAACCGGTCGGCGAAACCGGGGAGCCGGTGCAGCTGGAAGGCGGCCTGGATCTCGTCGAAGCGGCTGTTGGTGCCGATCACCTCGTGCACGAACCGGCGGGACTGCCCGTGGTTGCGCAGCATCCGCACCCGGCGGCCCAGTTCCGCGTCCCGGGTCACCACGGCACCACCCTCACCGGGCATGCCGAACGATTTGACCTGCACGAACGAGTACACGCCCGCTTCGCCCCACAGTCCGGCCGGGACGCCGTGGCGCTCGGCGCCCTGGGCGACGGCCGAATCCTCCACCAGGCGCACCCCGCGGCGGCGGGCGATCTCGGCGAACCGCGGCATGTCGGCCATCACCGAGAACATGTGCGCCGGGAGGAGGGCTTTGGTGCGCCCCGTGATGCTTCGTTCGACCTCGTCCGGGTCGGCGGTCATCCGGTGTGGGTCGATATCGGCGAACACCGGTGCGGCCCCGACGCCCAGCACCGCCGAAGCCAGGGGAGCGCACCCGAACGCGGGCACGACGACCTCGTCCCCGCGACCGACGCCCATACCGCGCAGCACGAGCCCGAGCGCGGCGGTGCCGCTGCCGCAGGCGATGACGTCGGCGGCGCCGAGCTCCTCGCGCAGGGCATCCTCGAACCTGCGGGTCTGCTCGCCGAGGATGAACTTCTGCTCCGGCCCGGTGCCGATCTCGCGGACGATGTCCAGGAAGACCTTGCGGTCCTGCTCGAAGAGGTCCGGCGGGAAGAACGGGAGCTCGATACTCACGCGGACAACCTCCCGAGGCGGAAATCCCACACCGCATCGCACACGCGGTCCACATCGGACTCGTCGAGATCGGGGTACAGGGGCAGTGCCACGGCGTGCTCGGCCGCCGCTTCGGCGTGCGGGAAGGAACCGCGCGCGTGCCCGCCATCGGCGAAGCACGGTTGCCGGTGCAGCGGCACGGGGTAATAGGTCTCGGTCCCGATCCCGCACTGGTGCAGGTGGGCGACGAGTTCGTCGCGGTACTCCACTTCGATGAGGTAGACGTAGAACACCCGGCCCCCGGCGTCGTCGGCGGCGGGCGGTTCCGGCAGCCGCAGGATGCCGGGAGCCTCGGCGAGGCGGTCCCGGTACTGCGCGGCGAGCTCGGCCCGCCGCCGGATGTCGGCGTCCAGGGCGGTGAGCTTGGCCAGCAGGACAGCGGCCTGCACGTCGTCCATCTTGCTGTTGGTGCCGCAGGCGGCCGTCTCGGTGGAGATGCCGGGGAAGTGGTCGAGCGTGCGGCCGAACCGTCCGTGGTGGCGCAGCCCGGCGACCAGGTCGGCCACCGCGGGATCGTCGGTGAGCACGGCGCCGGCATCCCCGATCGCGCCGAGCGTCTTGCTCGGGAAAAAGGACAGCACACCGCCTGCCCCGTGCAGGCCCGCGTGCACGCCGCACTGCCGCATCCCGATGGCCTCGGCGCTGTCCTCCAGCAGAGTGATCCCGAGCCGGTTGGCCTGCTGCGCCAGGGCCGACATGTCGGCCATCGCGGAGAACAGGTGCGCGGGCATCGCGAACCGGGTGCGTGGGCCGCTGACCCGGGCCAGCTCGTCCGGATCGAGCGCGTAGCGGTCCGGGTCGATATCGGCGAACACCGGGGTGCCGCCGGCGAGCACGACCGAGGTGGCGGTGGACACGAACGAGTAGGCGGGGACGACGACCTCGTCGCCGGGTTCGATCCCCAGGGCGCGCAGCAGGAGGACGAGCGCGTCGGTGCCGCTGTTGACCCCGATGACGTGGCGCGCGCCGGTGTACTCGGCCAGCCGTTGTTCGAGTTCGGCGACCTGGCGACCGTGCGAGAACTTCCCGTTGTCGAAGACCTCGCCGACCTTCGCGGAGATGACCGGCCAGAGCCGTTCGAAGGTGCGCGCTTGGGAGAAGAACGGCACGCGGTCGGACTCGGCGACCGGGTCCGCGGTCCGGGAAACCCCTCCCGCACCAGCGGCTTCCGCGTCGTTGCCCACGACGACCACGCTCCTGGAGGATCGGGTGCTCGGGTGTGCGCCGGCCCGTTGCCGGGCGGCCGGAATGATCTTCGCCGCGAAGCTAGCCGAGTCCGCATCCCGGTCGAAAGCTCGTTCCGAATTATCACTCTTTCCGGTGATCGGAGAATTCGTTCGCACACCCCCGCTTTCAGCGCGCCGATCGCGCGGGAGTAGCCTCGGCGAACGTGGCATCGAGGTCCATGGAGTCCCGGTGCGCGCGAAAAGAGCTGGCATGCGGGAAATCCGATCGAAACAGTCCGATGTGGATCCTGTGTGCGGCGCTCTTCCCCAGTCGACCCGAAGAACGGTGGACGATGCTGCACAGCCTGGTGATCGGGCTCGGTCGCGCCGGTGCGGGACTGCACCTGCCGGTGCTCGCGAAAGCGCGCGCCGCCGCGCCCGAGCTGTTCCACGCCGGGCCGCCGATCGCCTGCGACCGGGCGGTGCGGCAACGCCCCCGCCGGACCGACGCCGCCGTCGTCGACACACCGGCCGCCGCGGCCCGCATCGTGCCCCCGGAACGCACCGTCGTGCACGTGTGCACGCCCCCGGGGCAGCGCCTGCGGCTGCTGACCGAACTCGCCGACCTCGGCTTCGACAAGCTCATCGTGGAAAAGCCGCTGGCCGCCGACGACGAGGAGAACAGCCGAATCGGCCTGCTGCGCGGGCGGCGCGGACTGCGGATCGCCGTGGTCGCGCACTGGCTGGAATCGGCGCTGACCGCCCGGTTGCGCGCTCTGGTCGCCGGGCAGGAGCACGGTGCGCTGGTGGGCATGACCTTCCAGCAGGACAAACCGCGCTTCCGCCGATCAGCGGCCACGACCGGACACCCCACGGCCTTCGACGTGGAGGTACCGCACTCGGTGGGCGTGGCGCTGGACCTGGCCGGTCCTGCCGAGGTCGCCGACGCCCGGTGCACCGATATGCACCTGGCGGACCGGACGCTGCCCGGCCTGGGCGCGGCGGACCTGGAGCTGCGGCACCTCGGCGGAGCCACGACGCGCATCCGCTCCGACCTGACCTCACCCGTGCAGCGGCGCAGCGTCGAGCTCACCTTCACCGGCGGACGGGTGCTGGGCCATTACCCGATCAGCGAGCACGACGACCACGCGCAGCTGCTGACCGCGGGCGCAGACGCCCGGGTCCTCCGCGACGACGCGCTGACCTCGTTCCTCGTCCGCACCTACCGGACATTGGGCGCAGAACCCGCGCAGGACACCTTCGCGCTGCACAGCGACGTGGTGCGCATCATCGCCGAGGCCAAGCGGCGCAGTGCGGCGCGCGCACTCCCGGAAAGGACGGTGCACGAACATGCCGGATGAGGCGATCATCCCCCGGCTGGCGGGGATCACCGACGAGGCGGCCGGAGCGCTGACCGGCCAGATCCGCGTGATCACCGATCTCGGCTGGTCCGGCATCGAGCTGCGCAGCCTCGGCGGGCGGGCGCTCGCCGACCTGCCCGCGGCCGAGGCGGCACGCGCCCGACGCGCGATCACCGCAGCCGGAATCAACGTCGTGGCGCTGGATTCGCGCATCGGGAACTGGGCGAGGCCGATCACCGCCCCGTTCGCCGACGACCTCGCCGAACTCGACGCACTGGCCGAATGGTGTTCGGTGCTCGGTACCCGCGCGGTGCGGATCATGTCCTACCCCAACGACGGGCTCGCCGAACCCGAGTGGCGCGACCGCGTCCTGGACCGGATGCACCGCCTCGCGCAGCGCGCCCGCGAACTGGGACTGCTGTTGTTGCACGAGAACTGCGCGGGCTGGGCCGGGCGCGACCCGGAGCGGATGCTGCAGCTGCTCGACGCGGGCGACCGCTCCGCGCTGCTGCTGCTGTTCGACACCGGGAACGGCATCGAGCACGGCTACTCCGCGCGTGACCTGCTGCCCCGGATCCTTCCGCACATCGCGCACGTGCACGTCAAGGACGCCACGGGCGGCCCGGGCGCCGCGTCCTACGCGCTTCCCGGGAGCGGCGACGCGCAGGTCGCCGAGTGCCTGCAGGAGCTGCTGGCCGCGGGCTACGACGGTCCGCTGTCGCTGGAACCGCACCTCGCGGTGCGCCCGCACGAAGGCCTGCACCCCGGCGAATCCGCTGCGGACCTGTTCACCACCGCCGGGCGCAGCCTCGAACAGCTGCTGCAGCGGCTGGTGCCCACCGCCGAGCCCGCCCGATGACCCGGGAGGTGTTCACCGACCGGGACCGGCGGCTGCTGCTGGACCTGTTGCGCACGCCGACGGTCAGCCCGCTGGAGTCCGGCACCGCCTCCGAGATGCCGGGCGCGCAGCACACCTACGCCACCGCGGCGCACGAAGCCGGTCTGCACGTGGTGCAGCACGCCGCGCCACCCGCCGAGTGCCTGGCGGCGGGCGCCGTCCCGAGCACGGTGCGCGCGGCCGGCGAGGGTGACCCCGGATTCCTGTCCGGCCAGCCCAGTCTCGTGCTGCGGCTCGGCGCGGAGTGCCCGCGGGAGAACACCGCGATGTTCAACGTGCACCTGGACACGGTGGACGGCGCCGTACCGGTCGGGTTCGACGGCCGGCGGATCACCGGCCGCGGTGCGGTGGACGCCAAGGGCCCGGCGGTGGCGCTCCTGGCCGGAATCCGGCACGCCGCCCGCACCGAACCCGCACTCGGAGGCGAGGTCGGCGTCCTGGTCCAGGCGGTCGCCGGGGAGGAGGGCGGTGCGATGGGCACCTACGGCACGCGCCCGCTCGTCCAGCAGGGTTGGTTCGGCCGGCTCAACGTGTTCTGCGAACCCACCGGTCTGCGCGCCCTGCGCCGCGTGACCGCCTCGGCGACCGCGCGCATCCGCGTCGACGGCGCCGGTGCGGTCGACGACCACCCCGACCGCGGGGACAACGCGACCGTGCTGTTGGGTTTCCTCGCCCAGCAGCTGGCCGCCGCGCTGGACTCCGCGGACCGGCCCGGGCGCACGTGCATCGCCGGGCTGCGCACCGGCGACACGCACAACCGGGTGCACGGGACCGGGCAGCTGCTCATCAACCTCTCCTACACCGGTTCCGCGGAAGGTGCCGCGGTCGAGCGCGATCTCACCGAGCAGCTGGACAAGGCGCTCGTCGAGTTCGCTACTCGGTTCGGCACCAGCCGCGAGTTCGCCCGCACCGCGCGCAACGCGCGCGACATCACCCGGCTGGACTGGATCAAGCGCGGCCTGCCCGGCCTCGACTGCACCGACCCGCTCGCCACGCGGTTGTGCGCCGCCGCAGGCATCGAACCCTGGCCCGCCGACGAGCCCGGATTCACCTGCGACGCGATCTGGATGGACGGCGTGCCCGATGCCGCCACGATCGTGCTGGGCCCGGGATCGCTCGATGCGAACAACGCGCACGCGGCGGGCGAACACGTGCACCTGCACCAGCTCAACGCCTTCGCCTCGGCGGTGTCCCGGCTGCTCGTCGAGTTCGCGCGCGAACACCGCCCCGTCCCCGAGGAGACCGCATCATGACCCTGCCGGCCGGCGAGCGCGACGAGATCGCGGTCGGGTACGCGAGCCTGCGCGACTTCGCCGCGCGTCTGTTCACCGACCGCGGCGTCCCCGCGGATCGGGCCCAGCTCGCCGCGGAAGCGCTCTGCTACGGCGATCTGTGCGGGTTCGACTCGCACGGCACGTTCAACCTGACCCGGACCTACCTGCCGGGGCTGGACTCCGGGCGCATCGACGCCGCGGCGGATCCGGTCGTGACCACCGATCTCGGCGCCTGCGCCGCGGTCGACGCGCGCAGCGCCCTCGGGCTCTGGGCGGCCGCCGAAGCGATGGACGACGCCGCCGCGCGGGCCCGCGCGCACGGCATCGGACTGATCGCCCTGCGCGGGGCCACGCACTTCGGCTGCGCCGGTTTCCACGCCCTGCGGGCCGTCGAACACGGGATGATCGGACTGGTCGCCGGCAACTGCGGCGGCCAGCGGCTCGCGCGACCACC
Organism: Saccharopolyspora montiporae; assembly: GCF_015209505.1. Lineage (GTDB taxonomy): Bacteria > Actinomycetota > Actinomycetes > Mycobacteriales > Pseudonocardiaceae > Saccharopolyspora > Saccharopolyspora montiporae. The sequence continues at coordinate 161,826 of NZ_JADEYC010000007.1, read as the reverse complement.
GGGCGGGAGCAGGGCGCTGCTGGGCACCAACCCGCTGAGCCTCGCGGCCCCGGCACGCAACCGGCACCCGTTCGTGCTGGACATGAGCACGACGGCCGTACCCACCGGCAAGGTCCGGGTGGCCGCTGCCGACGGTGCGCACATCCCGGTCGGCTGGCTGCAGGACGATGCGGGAGGCGATGTGACCGATCCCGGTGCGTTCGACCGGGGCACGGCGCATCTGCGCTGGCTCGGCGGCGTACCGGAATCCGGTGCGCACAAGGGTTTCGGCCTCGGGCTGGCCGTGGATCTGCTCGCGGCGGGCTTGTCCGGGGCGGCGAGCGGACCCGCCCGGGAAGCGCTGGACGGCGACGGTGGTCCGCACGGCCGCGACGACGACATCGGGGCCGTCCTGCTGGCCATCGACCCGGGGCGGTTGCGTCCGGACGGTGATTTCGCGGCGGCCGCCGACGAGGTGCTCGGCACCGTGCTCGGCTGCCCGCCCACCGGTAGCGCCCCGATCGGCTACCCGGGCTGGTGGGAGGCCGAACGGGCGCTCGCCCGGCGGCGCAGCGGTGTTCCGCTGGCCGCCCGGCTGCACCGGGAACTCGCCGGGCTCGGCCTCGACGCGCACAGCGGGGCCGTGCGCTGATGGCGGGCACCGGATCGCGCCGCATCGGGGTCATCGGACTGGGCGCCATCGCGCGGTACTACCTGGCCGCGATCGAGGAGCTGCCGCAGTGGCGGCTCGGCGCGGTCTGCGACCTGCGGGACCACGCCGCCCCGCAGGTGGCGGACGTGCCGCGCTACCGCGACCACCGCCGGATGCTGCGGGAAGCGGACCTGGACGCGGTCGTGGTCACCGTCCCCAACGACGCGCACGCCCCGGTGTGCATCGACGCGCTCACCGCAGGAATCCCGGTGTGCGTGGAAAAACCGCTGGCGCTGACGCCCGAGCAGGCCCGCGGGGTCCTCGCCGCGGCGGGCGGATCGGGCGTGCTGTTCACGGCGTTCCACCGCCGCAGCAACGACCACGTCCGCGCCCTGCTGCGCGAAGCGTCCCGGCGTGGCGAGGTGCACGAGGTGCGGGTGCGCTACCTGGAGCGCATCGAGGAGCACACCGGTGGGGAGGACTGGTACCTCGACCCCGCGCGCTGCGGCGGGGGATGTCTGGCCGACAACGGCCCGAACGCCTTCGACCTGGTCCGGATGTTCGCCGGCGAGGTGCAGGTGCGCGCTGCGTCGGTCACCCGCGACGAGCGCGGTACGGACCGCCAAGCCGTGGTGTACCTGGACTCGGCCACCGGCATCAGCGCCGAGGTGCAGTTGGACTGGTCCTACCCGGGTGAGCGGAAAGACGTGCGGCTCCGGTTCGCCGACGGGACCAGCACCGCAGCCGACCTGCTGGCCGGCTTCGACGGGTTCAAATCCTCGTTGTGGCACGAATACCGCGGGATCCTGCAGGACTTCCGGGATGCGATCGACGGCGGTCACCAGGACGGCGGGCTCGCCGCGCTGGAGCTCGTCGCAGCCGCCTACGCCGCGGCTTCCCAGGACGGGACTTCCGAGGACGTGGCGTCCGAGGACGCCGGACGTGCGGGCACCCGCGTGCCCGGGAAGGAGCGCGCATCATGAACCCGGACGAGGACGGACCGAAGCGGATCCTGCAGGCCAGGCTGGTGAAGGTGCTGCGCCACCGCCGCACGGACCGGGGCATGACGCTGGAACCGCACGCCAGCCGGTGCGTGCGCATCGGCGACGTGCACGAGCTGGTGACCACCGAGCACCGCGAGACTGAACCGGGTACCCGCATCGACCGGGTCGGCTTCCTCGGTTTCGCCGAATTCACCTGCGGTGGTGTGCTGGACCGCGGCGATCTGTTCTGGATGGGCGGCGTATTGGTCGGCACGGTGCTCGGGTTCGACGCGTGCCACTACCCGAACCACTACAACATCCTCGTGCACGCCACCCGCACCACGACCGGCGCGGATCTCGGGCTGCGCCCGGAAACACCGATCGAGATCATCCAGGACAGCCAGCGCCCGCGCAGCAACCCGTCCGGCGGCTGACCGCGCGACGCACCGGCGGCGGGCGGCGCCGCAGCACCACCCGCCGCCGCAGGAACGGATCAGCCCAGCAGCTCGACGTCGAGCTCGCCGAAGTGGAACTGGCGGACGGCGTCGAGCAGCTCATCGACGGTGAGCTCCCCGTTGCCGTTGGTGTCCACCCGGTCGAACGCGTCCGTGGCCTGCGCGTCGTCGACCCCGACCGCGGTGAGCCAGGAGGCGAACTCCTGCCGGTTGATCTGGCCGTCGGCGTTCTTGTCGCACAGGCCGACGATGCCGCGCATCACCGGGCCCAGCACACGGTTGAACGACTCCGCGCCGTCCTCGAACATCAGCTTCTGCGCGACGCGTACGAAGTCGTCCTCGGTGAGCGAGCCGGCGGCGCCGATCCCGGCGTCCTCGGCCAGGTGCCGGAACATCGAGGCGAAGGCATCGTTGAGCTCGGCGGCCTCCTTCCCGCTCGGGCTCTTGCCGAACGCCTGGGCGATCTGCTCGGCCTCCTTCTGGAAGTCGGCCTGCTCCAGGCTTCCGCTCCCGTCGACGTCCCACTTGGCGAAGCGCTTGCGCAGCCGTTCGGTCGCAGTGGCGTTGCTCATCGTTGCTTCCTTTCGTCGTCACCGTGCAATGCGGAGGCCGGTAGGCACTCCCGCCCCGCGCGGCAGCCGAGGGGCCGGTTCCACGCGGAGCCGTTCCGGGCGCCGGGTTCAGGCGTCCGGACGTCCTTGCTCCCCGGGCCCGTGCTCGGGCAGCCGGGTACTTCCGGGACCGCGCGTGTCCAGCACGAGCCGATCGCCGGAGGCGAGTCGTTCGCGGTCGTAGCAGCTGTGCTCCTGCAGCAGGACCAGCAGGTCGTTCTCGGTGTCGAATGGTTCGTCCACACGGGACAGTGGATGCCCGTCGACGTGGAACTCGTCGATGAGCGGATCGTGGTAGCGGACGTGCGCGCCGGCTGCGAGCAGGCTGCGCGCGACCGCGAAGGCCGGGGACTCCCGCATGTCGGCCACCCCCGGCTTGTAGGTGACCCCGAGCAGCAGCACCCGGGATCCGGCCGGCTCCCGCCCCCGGCTGCGCAGCAGTGCGGCGGCCTGGTCGGCCACGTGCACCGGCATCCGCTCGTTGACCTCGCGCGCGGTCTCCAACGTGCGCAACGGGACGCCCACCTGCCGGGCGCTGACCTCCAGGTACCGCGGATCCACCGGGATGCAGTGGCCGCCGACCCCCGGTCCGGGCTGGAACGGGGTGAAACCGAAGGGTTTGCTGGCCGCGCAGGACAGGACGTCCCAGACGTCGATCCCCGCCCCGGCGCAGAACATCGCGAGTTCGTTGACCAGCGCGATGTTGACGTAGCGGTAGCTGTTCTCCAGCAGTTTGGCGGTTTCGGCCTCCCGCGTTCCGCGCGCGGCCACGATCGGATCGGCGAGCTGCTCGTAGAAGGCGGTCGCGTGCTTGGTGCACAACGGGGTACAGCCGGCGACGACCTTCGGCGTGTTGGCCACGCCGAACTGCGGGTTGCCGGGATCGATCCGCTCCGGGGAATACGCAAGGTGCAGGTCCTCACCGACGCGCAACCCGCTGCACCGCTCCAGGATCGGTCGCACGACGTCCTCGGTCGTGCCCGGGTGGCTGGTGGATTCCAAGCACACGAGCGTTCCGGGTCGGATCCGCTCCCCGGTGCTGCGCACCGCCGCGTGCACCGCGGACAGGTCCGGCTGCCCCGAGCCGGTGAGTCCGGTGGGCACGCACAACACGATCACCGAGGCCGCGGACAGCACCGCGGTCCCGGTCGTCGCGGTGAACCCCGCACCCAGCATGCCCGACACCGCGCTGTCGTCCACATCGCCGATGTGCGAGCGGCCGCGGATCAGCCCGTCCACTACGGAATCCGAGGTGTCCACGCCGACCGTGCGCAGACCGGCGTCGACGGCCCGGACAGCGAGCGGGAGACCGACGTAGCCCAGCCCGACCACCGCGAGGTCGAACCGATCCCGGTCCGCGGTGCTGCCGGCGTCCACCGGATCCGTCACGCCGAGAAGCTCCCGCTGCCCGGTGCGACGTGCGAGCCGTGCCCGGGCTGGACTTCCAGCCCCGGGGTCACACAGAACGGGTCCGCGTAGATGCGCACCGGCCGGTCGGTCTCGTTGGTGAGCACGTGCGCGGCGGGCGGGAGCTTCTCGCAACCGCTCGGCGATTCGTAGGTCGTCAGCGGTTGGACTTCGGTCTCGAACACCGCCACGTGACCGCTCGCGGCGAACGCCGCACCGGTCGGCACGGCAGCGACCGCGGCGGCTGCGGCGAACAGCGCGGACAGCACGTACTTGCACTGCATCAGGATTGCCTCCATCGAAAGCGGTTCGACCACGCGGAGCGCGTCCGCCGGTCACCGCGCGTCCGGAAACCGGTGCGCGGGGCGGCGGACGGATGGTTCCGGGTCGGGCGATGCCGGGATCGGCTGCGCGGCGGTGGTGCGGTCGAGCACTGCGGTGTCCACCTCCTGGTCCCGGAATATTCCGGAAAGCCGCGTCCGCGGTCGAACGTGATTGATCATCTTCGGCGGACGTTAGCAGCCCGGGTAAGGCCCCCGGTGGGGTGAAAACGCGCTGATATGAACGATGTTCGCGCCCATGACCTGGAATTCTCGGTTCTGCGGTCGCCCCGGCACGTTCGGTGCGCAGCGGCCCCCGGGCGGCGGCGCTGACGCAAGATCACCTCATCCGGTGGCGTCGTTCGCTCCGATGCCGCGCGATCTCCTACCGTGGACCGCCCCGGTTTCCCGGGAGGGCGGCGGAATCTCCACGCTGCTCAGGTGCACGCCGCCGAAGTCCGAAATGGACGGACGATGCCGCGTCCCGCGGCGGTCCGCCCGGTCTTGGCTGCCGGATCGGCTCAGCCGGTCGGCCGGGGGAGGAGTTCCTCCGCGATGCTGCCGATCGTGGACATCGCCGCGGCGACGACGGGATGGGTGCTGCGGCCGCGCCGGGTCGCGGCCACGATGCGCCGCGCGGGCGCCGGCTCGCCGTGCAGGGGGATGCGTGCCACGGTCCGGTCCTGGTCCAGCTGCGCCAGCCGCGGAACCAAGATGATACCGAAACCTCGTGCCACGAGGGCAGTTCCGGTGTTCCACTCATCGGCATAATGCTCGATACCGGGTGTGAAGCCGGCGGCCGTGCAGGCGCTGAGCACGAGGTGGTGGTAGGTGCCTCCCGGGCTCCCGACGATCCACGACTCGTCGGTCGCATCGGCGAGGGTGACCCGTTTCTGCCGGGTCAGCGGGTGGTCGGCGGGCACCACCAGGTCCAGCGGGTCGTCGAGCAGGCGCCGCTGCTCGAAGCGCTCGTCCGAGGTCGGCGGGGTGTCGGCGGTGCTGATCACCAGGGCCAGATCGGCCTCCCCGGACAGCAGCAGGTCGAAGCACCGGGCGGGCTCCGCCTCGATGAGCCGCACCCGCACCTGCGGGAAGCGCTCGCGCAGCGCCGACGCCGCGGGCGGCAGCAGGTGGGTGGCGGCGGTGGAGAACCCGCACACCGTGACCGAGCCGGCCGGTTCGGCCTCGTCCGCGGCCAGTTCGCTGTAGAGCAGCTCGGCCTGCGCGTGCAGCGCATCGGCGTGCTGGAGCACGATCCCGGCCGCGCTCGTCAGCTGGATCCCGCGCCCGGCGGGCCGCACCAGTTCGACGCCGAGCTCCTCGGCCAGCTGACGCAGCTGGTAGGAGACGGCCGACGGCGTGTAGTGCAGTGCCTGCGCGGCAGCGGTGACCGTGCCGTAGCGGGCCACCATCTGCAGGACCTTCAGCTTGCCGTCAATCATGCAACCATTCTGCATGATCCGCTCGAAAAGCATTTGATTGTGGTCAACACAGCTGCGCGGCCAAGCTCGGAGGCGTGACGCTGACGCAGCCCCCCGCCCGCGACATTGCCGCCGCCCGCGCGATCGCTCCTGCCCGCGAACCGGTTCCGCGACCCCGGCCGGGCGCGGCGCCGACCGGTGCCTACCTGTTGGTCGTGCTCACCGCGGGCGCCTACCTGCCCAGCCCGCTGTATCCCGCCTACCAGCAGGCGCTCGGCATGAGCGACCTCACGATGACGCTCGTCTACGCGATGTTCGCACTGGTCAGCGCGCCGGCGCTGCTGCTGCTCGGTCCCGCCGCGGACGCCCTCGGTCCACGACCGGTCCTGCGCGCCGCGGTCCTGGCCGCCGCGTTCGGCTCGGCCTGCTTCGCCCTGGCGTCAGGACCGGAATGGCTACTGGCCGGCCGCGCGGCCCAGGGGTTCGCCCTGGGCGCGGCCACCGGCGCGGCGACCGAACTGATCACCCGCGCGAACGGGAGCTACGCGCAGCGCGCCGCCCTGGCCAGCGCCGCCTTCCTCGGCGGAACGGCCGCGGGACCGGTGGCCGGTGGCCTGCTGGCCGAATTCGCCCCGTGGCCACGGGTTCTGCCGCACCTGGTCGTGCTCGGGCTGCTCGCCCTCGGCTGGTACCTCGTGGCCACCCGTGTCCCGGGCGGGCACGGTTCCGGCCCGCGCTGGCGCCCGGCCCGCCCGCGCATCCCGCGCGGGATGCGGCTCCGGTTCAGCGCGGCGGCGGCCAGCGGCTTCCTCGCCTGGACGGTCGCCGGGCTGTTCCTCGCAGTCATCCCCGCCCTACTGGCGCGGTCCGGGCAGACCGGGACCGCGGTGCCGGGCAGCATCCTCGGTGCGGTGCTGATCTGCTCGATGCTGGTGCAGCCGCTCGTGGCACGCGCGGGGGAGAGGTGGGCGCAGCTGGTCGGCCTGGGCGGTCTGCTGGTCAGCCTCGCGATCCTCGCCGGCACCGCGGCTGGCTCGGTCCTGCTCACCCTCACCGCGGCGGTGATCGCCGGGCTCGGGCACGGGCTGACCTACGGAGGTGCTGCCGCCGCGGTCGGTGCGGTCGCACCCGCACCGCAGCGCGCCGGGGTCACCGCCGCCGCCTACGTGGCCTTCTACCTGGGATCCGGGTGCCCGGCCGTGATCGTCGGTGCGCTGACCCTCCGCTGGTCGCTGGAGACCGCCACCTCTGCGGTCACCACCGTCGCGGCCGCCGCGGTGGCGCCGGCCATCGCCGCGGTCTGGTGCGTCGGCCGCCGGCGACCGGGGGCAGCGGCACCCGACGCGACGGACGGCGGGCGGTGACGAGGAATCCGGTACCGGCCGACCCGTCCCCGCGCCGCGGCCCGGTCGTCGTCTCGGTGCCGCTCGGCGTCTCCTAAGATCCGGACATGCGCGAGAGCGAGGAATCCGGGCGGGTCGCCGACAACCGGCGGCTCTGGGACGAGCGGGTCCCGATCAACGCCGCGAGCTCCTTCTACGACCTGGACGGGTTCCGGTCCGGCGACGAGGATCTCGATGCGTTCCAGCTCAACGAGGTCGGGGACGTCACCGGGCTCGACCTCGTGCACCTGCAGTGCCACATCGGGCTGGACACGCTGTCCTGGGCCCGGCGCGGCGCGCGGGTGACCGGCGTGGACTTCTCGGCCCCGGCCATCGAGCGGGCCACCGAACTGGCCACGGAGATCGGTGCCGCCGATCGCGCCGAGTTCGTGGTCGCCGATGCGCTGGATGCCGCAGAAGTCTTGGGGCACAACGAGTTCGACCTCGTCTACACCGGCAACGGCGCCCTCATGTGGCTCCCGGCCATCGACCGGTGGGCACGCACCGCGGCGATGCTGCTGCGGCCCGGCGGGCGGTTGTACCTCGCCGAATTCCACCCGCTGACCGAGGTTCTCGACGACGAGCACGGAACCTCGGCCGTGCGCGACTACTTCGGGCGCGAGGCGCGCACCTACGACTCGCCGGGCTCCTACGCCGACTGGACCGCCGAGACCGCGCACAACACCGCCACCGAATGGCACCACACGCTCGGCGACGTGCTCAGCGCGATCGCCGCCGCCGGGCTGCGGATCGAATTCGTGCACGAGCACGACACGATCCCGTTCCAGCGCTACGGCGCACTGACCGCCCGCGGCACTCGGTTCGGCTACCCTGACGGATCCGCCCGGCTGCCGTTGATGTACTCGCTGGCGGCCACCGCGTAGCCGCGGATCACGCCAGCCGGCTGCCGTCGGGAACCGGGTGTTCGAACGTCGGCAGCACGACGGCGCCGTCCGCGTCGTGCACCCCGGTGACCAGGACCTCCGATTTCACCCCGGCCACGCGTTTCGGCGCGAAGTTGCACACGCACAGCACCTGCCTGCCGACGAGGTCCTCCGGTCGGTAGTGCTGCGTGAGTTGGGCGCTGGAGGTGCGCACGTCACCGGCGCCGAGGTCGACGGTGAGCACGTAGGACGGCTTGCGGGCGGCCGCGTTCGGTTCGGCGCTGAGCACGGTGCCGACCCGCAGCTCCACGCGGTCGAAATCGGACCACTCGATGGTTCCCACGAACCGCCTCCCGTGCCGTGCGCTGCTTCCCGGCAGCTGTATATCACCGGCCGCCCGCCGGGCGGTGCGCGGCTCGGCGCCGCCGCGCCCGAGCTGCCGCAACCGGCCGGACCGTGCGACTCTGGGCGCATGACCGAATCCACACCGACCACCGTGTCCAACATCGGGGTCGTCATGTTCTCCGTCACCGACCAGGACGCGGCACTGGCGTTCTACACCGGCAAGCTCGGGTTCGAGGTCCGCGCCGACTCCGCCTTCGGCGAGAACGGGGAGATGCGTTGGCTTGAGGTGGCACCGCCCGGATCGCGCACCCGCTTGGCCCTCAACCCGCCGATGGGCGGGCAGCCCGGCGGCGGCATGATCGGCGTCGAGACCGCCGATGTCACCGCGGAACACGCCCGGCTGAGCGCCGTCGGCGGCGTCGACCCGAGCGAACCGATGAGCTCGCCCGGTACGCCGTACATGTTCATGGTGCAGGATCCGGACGGCAATACCGTCGCCGTCGTGGAAGTCCCCGCCGGCTGACGACCCTTCCCGACGCGGTGCTCACCCCTGCTCCGCGTCGCTCCGCGCATGCGGTGCCAGCTGCAGCAGCGGCCAGTCCGCGGTCTCGCGAAGCAGCTGGCGGTCGTGCGTGGCCAGCACCACCGCGGCGCCGGTATCGGCCAACCCGGCGATGAGCTCGTCGACCAGCGCGGGGGACAGGTGGTTCGTCGGTTCGTCGAACAGCACGATGTGCGGCGAACCGGCCAGCAGCACGGCCAGGTCCAGCCGCCGGCGCTGGCCCGCGGACAGCTCACCGACCCGGTGGCGCAGCGCCGTCTCGTCCAGCAGGCCCAGCTCGACCGGACCCGGTGGGTCATCGTTCCCGTGGCGCGCCACCTCCCGCGCGACGACGTCGGCGGCGACGAGGTGCTGCGGCAGTCGCGTCTCCTGCGCGAGCAGCCCCACCCGCACCCCGCTCGTCCGGTGCACCGCGCCGGAATCCGGCACCAGAGCGCCGGCCAGCACGCCGAGCAGCGACGACTTGCCCGCGCCGTTCGGCCCGGTCACCACCAGGCGGTCACCGGAGCGCAGCCGCACCGAGTGCCGTCCGGCGAACCGGCCCGGGACCGCCGCGTCCACGGCGCGCAGCAGGGTCCCCGGACGGGTGGGCAGCGCGGGCAGCCGCAGCGGTTGCGGCGGCTGCGGGATCGGGACCGCGTGCGCGTCCAGCTCCTCCTGCCGCCGGTGCACCGCGCGCACCACGCCCGGTGCCCGGGTGGCACGGGCGTGCTTGCCGGTTCCCTTGTCCGGGCGCCAACCGGTGACCAGCCGGTCCCGGGCGGCGTCCAGATCGCGGGTCAACCGGGCGCGTCGCGCCTCCTGCCGGTCGTGCTCGGCTTCCCACCGCTCCCGCTCGGCGCGCCGACCCGCGCGGAATCCCGCGTAGCCGCCGCCGTACGTGCGGGACCGGCCGTCGATGCTCGGGTCCAGGTCGAGCACGGCCGTGGCGGTATCGGCCAGCAACGCCCGGTCGTGGGTGACCAGCACCGCCGCCCCCGGGTGCGCCTGCAGCCGCTCGGTCAGGTGCGCGAGCCCGCCCGCATCGAGGTGATTGGTCGGTTCGTCGAGCAGCAGCAGGTCGTAGCCCGCGCCGAGCACGCAGGCGAGCCGGATCCGGTAGCGCTGGCCGACGGAGAGCTCGGCCAGCGGCCGGTCCCGATCCTGCACCGCGTCCAGCGCCGCCAGCGAGACCTGCACCCGGCGGTCGGCGTCCCAGGCGTCGAGCGCCTCGGCCGCGGCCAGCGCCCGCTCGTAGTCGTCATCGGCACCCGGTCGCTGCTCGGCGAGCGCGTGCGAGGCCGCATCGAGCTCGGCCAGCACCACGCGGACCTGCGCGAGCTCGACATCGATGAGCTCGCCGACGGTGCCGCTTGCGGGGAGCTCCTGATCGGCCACCGCCGTGCTGCCGGTGCGGTGCACTCGGCCGGAATCGGGCGTGAGTCGGCCGGCCAGCACCTGCAGCAGGGTGGTCTTGCCGCGACCGTTCTCGCCGACCACGCCCAGCCGGTCACCGGCGGACACGCTCAGGTCCACGCCGGTCAGCACGGGTCGAGCCCCCCGCGCCACATGCAAATCGGTCGCGCTCAGCCGTGCTCGGGCGCGCGAGGGCAGCGAAGTACCCGCAGACATGCTTCCTCCGAAACGGGACGCGCTGCATGGCGCGATCCCGGACAAGAAAAGGGCAACGGCGAATGCGTCGAGCCGCGCCCAGGGCTGCGCCATCGCGCGCCGGGCGGCTCGGGGTCGCCGTCGTCAGAGGAAGTAGAGATGCATACCGGCGAGGTTAGCAGAACCGGTCGCCCGAGCACCGTGACCGCGCTCGCCGCAACCCGCGATCACCGCCGCGGGCCGTACGGGGCCTCGCCGAACGCGGCCACCTGCAGAACCTGGTCGGCGGTCCGCGGGTCCACCGCACCGCGCCCGCGGTCCATCAGGGCCCGGCACCGCTCGCGGGTCCGCGCGGAGACCAACCGCTTGCCCCGGCGCCGGGAAATCACGCGGACCGCGCGCAGCACATCCTCGTGGGTGACCGAACACCGGTTCGTGGCAGCGCCGTCGTCGATCTCGGTGAGCACCACCGTCCAGCTCGGCTGGTCCGCGGCCGGGCGTTGCGGCAGCTCGGTCACCGAGAACCAGGGCAGCCGCAGCGCCGGGTCGAGGAAGAGGTCGTAGGTGTCCTGCGGGGCCAGCGGGGTGCGGCGCATCGGTTCCTCACGGGTCGGGGGCGAGCTACGGCACCGGTCGCAGGAGGAGGAGCGACTCGGTGCCGACACGGCACATTCTGCGCGGTGGGCCGATTCGCCCCCAGAGGCTTTCGACCCGGAACGACCCGTGCCGCACGCCGCCACCGGTGCCGATTTGCCGATCCCGGTGGCTCCCGTGATCGTGGACGCGACCCGCGGACCCCTCCCCGGAGGCATGGTGATGGCCGAACACGGCGCGCATTCCCCGGTGAGCGGGGAGGAGACCGACCGGCCGCGCACCGACCGGGTCGTGTTCGGCGCCACCGCGGCGCTTGTGCTCGGCTTCCTCGCCTGGGGCATCACCTCCCCGGACACGTTGGGGTCCGCCGCGGAGGCTGCGCTGGCCTGGTCGGTGGACGACATCGGCTGGGCGTTCGTGCTGGCCGCGACCGGGTTCGTGCTGTTCGTGCTGTGGCTGGCGGTGAGCCGCTGCGGAGCGATCCCGCTGGGGCGGGACGGTGAGCGCCCGGAGTTCCACACGCTGTCCTGGATCACGATGATGTTCAGCGCCGGGATGGGCGTCGGGCTCATGTTTTTCGGGATGGCCGAACCGCTGTCGCACTACGTCGCGCCACCGCCCGGCACGGTGGAACCGGGAAGTGATGCGGCCGTGGAGATCTCGCTGGCGACCTCGCTGTTCCACTGGACGCTGCACCCGTGGGCGATCTACGGCGTCGTCGGGCTGACCATCGCCTACGGCAGCTTCCGGCGCGGACGGGCGCAGCTGATCAGCGCCGCGTTCGTCCCGCTGCTCGGCGAACGCACCGCGGGCGGCCCGCTGGGCAAGGTCATCGACGTGCTCGCGCTGTTCGCGACCCTGTTCGGGTCGGCCGCGTCGCTGGGCATCGGGGCGCTGCAGATCCGCAGCGGGATGCAGGCCGCGGGCTGGCTCGGCGATGTCGGCTACACCGTGCTGGTGCTGATCATCGTGGTGCTGGTGGTGTGCTTCGTGGCGTCGGCGGTCTCCGGGATCACCCGCGGCATCCAGTGGCTGTCCAACATCAACATGGCGCTGGCCGCGGTGCTGGCCGTGTTCGTGTTCGTGGTCGGGCCGACGGTGCTCGTGCTGAACCTGCTGCCCACCGCGATCGGCTACTACGTGCGCGACTTCGCCGAGATGGCCGCCCGCTCCGGGTGGAACGGCGGTGACGCGATCGACGACTGGCTCGGCAGCTGGACGATCTTCTACTGGGCGTGGTGGATCTCCTGGGCACCGTTCGTGGGCACGTTCCTGGCGCGGATCAGTCGCGGCCGCACGATCCGCCAGTTCGTCGGCGGTGCCATGCTCGTGCCCAGCGGGGTCAGCGTGGTGTGGTTCGTGACCCTCGGCGGCAGCGCGATCGGCCTGCAGCGCAGCGGGGTGGACGTGGCCGCGGCCGGGGACGAGGACGCGCAGACCTTCGCCGTCATCGACGCCCTGCCGCTGTCCGAGGTCACCACCGTCCTGGTGGTGGTGCTGGTGGCGATCTTCTGCATCACCGGCGCTTCGGCCTCGGTGGTCATGGGCAAGTTCTCCCAGCGCGGCTCGCTGTCCCCGCGCACCTGGGTGATCGTGTTCTGGGGCATCGCCACCGGGGCGACGGCCGCGACGATGCTCGTCTCCGGTGGCACGCAAGGGCTGGAGGGGGTCCAGAACCTCACGTTCCTGGCCTCCGTGCCCTTCGCGGTAGTGATGGTGCTGATGTGCGTGTCGCTGTACCGGGACCTGCGCACCGATCCGCTGCTGCGCCCCGCCGGGGACGAGACCGAGCCCGGCGGGGCGCTGGACCGCTGACCGGCCTCACGCACCCGCGGTCAGGTGCGCGCCCGCGCGGTAGGCGCGCACGATCGCCGAGCCGAGGGTGGCGCCCCCGCCGGGATACATGTCGCGGAACAGCGTGGCCGCGCAATTCCCGGCCGCGTAGAGCCCGCCGATCGGATCGTTGCCGTGGTCGAGGACCCGGCCGTCGGCGTCGGTGGCCAACCCGCCCGCGGTGCCGAGGACCCCGGGGTGCACCGGAACCGCGTAGAACGGCGCGCGTTCCACCGGAGCCAGGCACGGGTTGGGCTGGGCCGACGGGTCACCGAGGTGGCGGTCCTGCGGGCTCGCGCCGCGGGCGAAGTCCGGGTCGGCACCCCGGCGGGCATGCTCGTTGAACCGGTACAGCGTGTCCGCGAGCCCGTCCGGATCGATCTGCAGCGCCCGGGCCAGCTCGCCCGGTGTGTTCGCGGCGTGCATCCATGGTTCGGCGACGCCCGGCGTGGAGCCGGCGACCGGGTAGCGCTCCAGGTAGGTCCGGTCGAACACCAGGTAGGCCGGGACGTTGGCGAACCGGCCGGTGCCGGGATCCACCGCGCCGAACGCGCGGTTGAGGTCGTGGTAGTTCGCCGCCTCGTTGACGAACCGGCGTCCCGCGGTGTTCACCGCCACCGAGCCCGGCAGGGTCAGCTCGACGTTGCCCATCCGGCCGGAGGGCTGGCCGTCGTAGACGGCGGTGGGCGGGGCGAGCACCGGAACGCCCCACACCGCCGTCATCTCGTCGACGGCGCCGCCCGCGCCGAGGCCGAGCACGAGCCCGTCGCCGGTGTTCGACGGCGCGCTGATCGGGGTGACCGGATAGGGGAGGAACGCCCGCCGCAGCGCGGGGTTCCACTCGAAGCCGCCGGAGGCCAGCACCACCGCGTCCGTGTGGATCCCGCGTCCGCCCGCGGTCACGATCCACCCGGCACCGTCGCGGTCGAGCCCGGTGACCGGGCACTCGGCCACCACGTCCACGCCCCGCCGCAGCGCGGCCACGACCAGGCGGCCCACCAGCGCGCCGCCCATGGTGCGCACGCCCCGCTCCGCGCGCTGCTGCAGTAGCGCCGCGTCCGGGGCCGCGCCGGCCAGCTCGTCGCGCTCGCCCATGGTGATCAGCGGCAGGTACGTCGGCGAGCGCAGCCGGTCGGCCAGGCCGGGCCACGGACCGGGGTCGAACGGCTCCTGGTCCAACCCGCGCCCGCGGGCGGCTCCGGCCCAGGTCGGGTGGTAGTCCGGGCGCGCCAGCGGTCGCATCCGCACCCCGTCCCCGGTCAGGAACCGCACCGCGTCCGGTGCGGTGCGCACGTAGCGGTCGATCTCCGCGGCGCTCATCCGGCCACCGCTGCCGGCCGCGAGGTAGCTGCGCGCATCCTCCGCCCGGTCCGCGAAACCGGCTTCGGCCATCAGGTGGTTGCCGGGTGCCCAGATGACCCCGCCGCCGACCGCCGACGTCCCGCCGAGCCGGGACGCCTTTTCCAGCACCAGCACCGAGGATCCGCCCGCGGCAGCGGTGACCGCGGCGGTGAGCCCGGCGGCACCACTGCCGACGACCACGACGTCGTAGGACTCGGCGGGCGCGGGCAGTACGACGCTCATGATGGCTCCTCCTCGGCGGTGAGGTCCACGGCGACTTTGCCGACCAGCCCGTCCGGTGCGCGCAGCAGCCGGAAGGCCGTGCCGATGTCGGCCAGCGGAACCCGGTGGGTGATCAGATCCCGTGCCGCGCCGGTGTTCTCGTGCAGCAGGGCGAGTGCTTCGTCCATCCGCCGCTGGCTGTTCCGGCTGCCCAGCACGTCGAGGTCCTTGACCGGAATCGTGCGCACGGGCAGGTTCGCCGTCTTCCCGGAGAGGCCCACGAGCACCACGCGCCCGGCGGTGCTCACCGCCTGCAGCGCGGTGTCCAGCGCCGCGGGTGATCCGGTGGCCTCGATGACCAGCGACGGTTCGTCCGGGATCGGGTCGCGCCCGGCCAATGCGGTCCGGGCGGCGCCGAAGCGGGTGGCGAACGCCGCGCGCTCGGCCGAGACGTCCGCGCAGGTCACCTGGACACCCAGCGAGGTCAGGTGCAGGGTGGCCAGCAGGCCGATCGGGCCGCAACCGAGCACCAGCGCGGATTCGCCGGGCTGCGGCCGCCCGCGCAGCACCGCCTGCACGGCGATGCTGGTCGGTTCGGCCAGCGCGGCCAGGTCGAGGTCGAGGCCGGCGGGCACCCGGTGCAGATCGCCCGCGGGCACGGTGATGAGCTCGGCGAGCCCGCCGTCCTCGTAGCAGCCCAGGCAAGAGGAGCTGCGGCAGGCGTTCATCCGGCCGATCCGGCAGGCGCGGCAGGTGCCGCAGTAGCGCATCGGCGAGACCGCCACCCGGTCCCCGGGTGTGAAACCGGATTCCTCGGGCGCGTTCTCGACGATCCCGGAGATCTCGTGGCCCTGCACGATCGGCAGTTCGGTGGCGTAGTCGTCGTCGAAGATGTGCAGATCGGTTCCGCACAGCGTGACCGTGTGCACCCGGACCAGCGCCTCGCCGGGGTCCGGCCGAGGCGGCTGGCCGTGCACGACGGTCACGCGCTCGCGCGCCAGTGTGCGGGCGGTCCTCATCGCAGACCGCCGAACACCAGGGACCATTCGCGGATCGTGCGTTCGCCGATGAGGCCTTCGCGGTGGAACGGGTCCCCGTCCAGCACACCGGTGACGGCCGCGCGCGATTCGGCCTGCAGGACCAGCAGCGCCCCGTCGCCGCCGTCGACGGGACCGGATGCCCGCAGCACGCCCCGCTCGTGCAGATCGGCGAGGAAGTCCTTGTGCTCGGGGCGGTGCGCGTCGCGCTGCTCCGCCGAGTCCTGCGCGTAGCGGTAGGTGACGGCGAACGTGGGCATGTGCGTCCTCCTGGTGTATCGGTGGATTCGGGAAATCCGGTGCAGGGGCGGTTATTCCGCTGCTGCCACGACCAGGTTGGCGCCGCGCGGGCCGGCACGTCCAATACGGTGTTCGGCACGGAGCGTGTGCCGATTCCGCATCATCGCGGTTCGGGCAGGACCTCCGCGGCGATGTCCAGCAACGCTCGCACCGCGGGCCCGACCCGGTCCGGGTGCCAGAGCAGCGCGCTGCGCAGCCGCGGGCCGGGGCCCTGCAGCGGGAGCCACACCGCGCCCGCCGGCATGATCGGGCGCACGCACGTGGGCGCCAGCGACACCCCGAGCCCGCCCGCGACCAGGGACAGCACCACGTAGGGGTCCTTGACCTCCTGCGCGACCCGCGGCCGGAAACCCGCGGTGTGGCAGGCGGTGCCGATCACCGAGCGCAGCGCCGATTGGCCCGGCATGAGCACCCAGTCCTGCTCGGCGAGCTCGTCCAGGGCGACCACGTCCCGGGTGGCCAGCGCGTGGTCGCCGGGCACGACCGCACCGAGCTCTTCGACGGCGATGATCCGGTGCGGCAGCGCGCCGGGGGCGGGCAGCGCGGCGAACGCGACGTCGAGGGACCCGCGTTCCATGGCGGCCACCGCGTCCTCGGTGGTGACCCGGTCGGCGAGCTCCAGCGCGATGTGCGGATGCCGGGTGCGCACGGCGCGGGTCAACGGCGGGAGCGTGCGGTGGTTGAGCGCCCCGGAAAGCCCCAGCCGCACGCGTCCGTACACCTCGTCGAGCCCGGCCCCGGTTGCGCGCACGGCGAGGTCGACCTCACCGAGGATCCGGCGGGCGTGCGGCAGGAACGCGTGCCCGGCCGAGGTCAGGGTCACCGCGCGCGTGGTGCGGTCGAACAGCGGCGTCCCGACGTCCTTCTCCAGCTTCTTGATCGCTTGGCTCAGCGGGGACTGCGCCATGTGCAGCCGCTCGGCGGCCCGGGCGAAGTGCAGTTCCTCGGCCACCGCCAGGAACGCCTCGACGAGCCGGATCTCCACGTCCCACCTCCCGCGGCGGGCGTCCTCAGTAGGACGCCCGCCCGCCGCTGGCATCGAAGACGGCGCCGGTGGAGAACCCCACCCGCGCCGAGCACAGCCACGCGATGAGTTCGGCGATCTCCTCCGCCCGGCCCATCCGGCCCATCGGGGTCAGCGCCCGCGAGCGCTCCAGCACCGCCGGATCGGTCGCGGCGTTCATCGGAGTCGCCACGGCGGCCGGCGCCACGGCGTTGACCAGCACCCCGGTGGTGGCCAGCTCCTTGCCCAGCGATTTGGTCAGCGCGATCACCGCCGCCTTCGAGGACGAGTACGCGCTCTGCGCCGGATTCCCGTCCTTGGCGGCGATGCTGGCCAGCGTGACGATCCGGCCCCAACCGGCCCGCACCATGCCGGGCACGACCGCCCGACACATGAGGAAGGTGCCGTCCACGTTGATCCGCTGCACCGCGCGCCACTCGTCCAGGTCGAGGTCGGTGAGCTCGCGGGAGGGACCGACGATCCCGGCGGCGTGCACCAGCACCCCGAACGGGCCCAGCCGGGCGAGCAGCGCGGAGATCGCGTCCGGGTCGGTGACGTCGAGCCGCTCATCGGCACCCGGTGCGGCGTCGGCGGTGACGACGTGCGTCCCGTCGGCGCGCAGCCGTTCCGCGGCGGCGGCACCGATCCCGCCGGCCCCGCCGGTGACCAGGGCACGCACCGCGCTCACCGCCGACCATCCGCAGTGGACCGTTGCTCGGCCAACTCGCGCCCGGCGATCCAGCCGAACGCCATGGCCGGTCCGAGGTTGATCCCGCCGGCGGGGTAGTGGCCGCCGAGCGCGTTGGCCTGGTCGCTGCCCGCCGCGTGCAGGCCGGGGATCGGCGCACCGCCGGAGTCCACGACGCGGGACCGCGCATCGGTGGCCAGCCCGGCGAACGTGCCGAAACTGCCCGGCACGACGCGCACCGCGTAGAACGGGCCCTTCTCCAGCGGGGCCAGCGACGGGTTGGGGCCCACGGCCGGATCGCCGCCGTAGCGGTTGAACGGCGTGCTGCCGCGGCCGAACTCGGGATCCGCGCCGCGCCGGGCCGCGTCGTTGAACTCGGCGACGGTGGCGGTGAGCCCGGCCGGGTCGATGCCGCACGCGCGGGCCAGTTCCGCCAGCGTGCGCCCGCGTTTGAGGTAACCGCTGCGCAGGTAGGGCCACAGCGGGACGGGGCGGGGTTTGGCCATGCCGAACGGGTAGCGGCGCACGAAGCGGGCGTCGGCGATCTGCCACGCCTCGACCGGCTCGTCGCCCGGGGTGGCCGCGATCAGCGCCGCGACGTAGTCGTAGTAGCCGTCGGCCTCGTTGACGAACCGCTTCCCGTCGCGGCGCACGCCGATGCTGCCGGGTTTGGCCCGGTCCATGATGTGCGGGAACACGCCGGTGCGGCCGGTGCGGTAGGGCACCAGCGAGACCGGGCACCAGGCGGCGGGGGAGGCGAGGTCGGTGCGCAGCTCGCCGCCCGCGGATTCGCCCAGCGCGATGCCGGATCCGTCGGCGGTGCGCGGGGCGAGCGTGAAGTGCCGCTCCCCGCGGGGGAAGTGCTGTCGGCGGCGGTCCTGGTCGGCCGGGAACCCGCCGGCGGCCAGCACGACACCTCGGGTCGCGGTGATCTCGCGGGGGCCGTCCGCGGTGCTGATCCGCACGCCGGTGACCCGGTCGTCCTGTTGCAGGAGTCCGGTCACCGGCGTGCGCACGTGCACCGCGACACCGGCGTCCAGCGCCGAGCGCAGCAGCCGCCCGACGAGCGCGGTGCCGTTGACGAGCTGCATGCCGCGGCGCCGGGTCACCAGGTCGAACAGGTGCCGCGAGACCCGCCGGGTGGCGTGCACCAGTCCGCCGATCCGGCCGCGGGACGCGGCGAGGAACCCGCCGAGATCGGGGCCGGCCATGATGCCCAGGCCGAGGAACGAGGTCTCGTAGAGCTGGCCGCGCAGCAGCGCGGCGACGTCGGCACCGAGCCGACGCAGGTCGGCAGGCGCCGGGGCCACCGAGCGGTGCCCGGTACCCGCGCCGGGCAGGTCGCCGTAGATGTCGCAGATCTTCCCGCCGGGCACGAACGTCAGCGCGGTGCGCTCGTGGAAGAACCGCACCATGTCCGGGGCGGCGTCCAGGAACGCCTCCACCCGGTCGGATTCGTAGTCCGCGCCCAACGCGGCGCGCAGGTAGCTGCGGAACTGCTCGGTGTCCTCCGCGACGCCGTCGGCGTGCGCGAGGGGGTTGCCGGGCGTCCACATCCACCCGCCGGACCAGGCCGTGGCCCCGCCGCACACCTCCGCGCGTTCGAGCACGGCCACCCGCAGCCCGCGGTGTGCGGCGGTGACGGCCGCGGACAGGCCGCCCGCCCCGGAGCCGACGACGATCACGTCGTACTCGGGATCGGGTAACGCGGAGGTCGGGCTGGTTCGCGGTTCCGCGGAGGTCGTCACGGTGCCGGTCCTTCCTGGGGGATGCGCGGCGACTGTGTGCCGCACGCACAGGGACTGTGTAAGATTCAGGGCATAATTGCACTCGAATCAAGCTATGCGATGACTATAAAGCTCCGCCGAGGTGACGCAAGACCCCGGCGGCCGGGAGGTGGACGTGGAGATCCGGTGGGTGGAGGCCTTCCTCGCCGTGGCCGAGGAACTGCACTTCGGGCGCGCTGCGGCGCGGCTGCGGATGGCGCAGTCACCGCTGAGCCAGACGATCCGGCGGCTGGAGCGCGAACTGGGCACCACGCTGTTCGACCGCAGCACGCGCAGCGTCGCGCTCACCCCGGCCGGGCACGCGTTCCTCCCGCACGCCTACCGCGTTTTCGAGGAGTTGGAGCTGGGCAGGCAGGCCACCCGCGCCAGCGACGGCGTGGTCTACGGAACGGTGTCCATCGGGTTCTCCGGGGCGCTCAACCACCACACGCTGTCCCCGCTGACCCGCGCGGTGCGCCAGCGGTTCCCCGGCGTCACGCTCGCGCTGACCGGGCGGGTGATGACGCGCGAGGGCGTCGAGCAGGTCGAGCGCGGCAGCCTGGACATCGCGTTCGTCGGCCTGCCGATCGACCCGTCGCCGGTGCGGACCCGGCTCGTGGCCAGCGAACCGCTCGGCGTGGTGCTGCCCGTGGACCACCCGCTGGCCGGCGAGCCGGACATCGATCTCGCCGATCTCGCCGACGAGGGGTTCGTGACCACGCCGGAGGCCGGGGGTTCCGCGCTGCAGCAGGCGGCGATGCGGGCCTGCGTGCACGCCGGATTCCGCCCGCGGGTGGTCCAGGAGGTCACCGACGCGTTCCTCATCCTCACCCTCGTCTCGGCCGGGGTCGGGATCGCGCTGATGGCAACCAGCATCGCCGAGATCACGCCGACCGGCGCCGTTTTCGTCCCGCTGCGCGGGGAGTCGACCTGCATGCACCACGGCATCGCCTGGCTGGCCGACAACCCGTCGCCGGTGCTCAGTGCGGTGCTCGACGTCGCACACGAGGTGCTGCCCTCGCCGGGGTGACCGGCACGTCCCGGCGATTGTGCCGCTGTGGAACATGGTGCACGTAGAACTGAGTATTGGACTTGGCAAAGTCCGGGGTGTGACGCTCTTCGGCATCCGCTCCGCGGCCCGGCCCCGCGAGCCCGCTGCGCGGGGTGGACCGCCGCCGACGACGCCGGTTGAAAGGAGCACCATGTCCACCTCGGCATCGGCCGCCCACCCGTCGGGAGCGCCACCCGGCACCCGCAACGCCCCGAAGAAGGCAGCGCTGTCCGGATTCATCGGCAGCACGCTGGAGTACTACGACTTCTTCATCTACGGCTCGGCCGCCGCGCTGGTCTTCGGCAAGATCTTCTTCCCGGACACCGGCGCGACCGGCCCGCTGCTGTCCGTCGCCACCCTCGGCGTCGCCTACGTGGCCCGCCCGCTCGGCGCCGTCCTGTTCGGACACTTCGGCGACCGGCTCGGGCGGCGCAACGCCCTCATGGTCACGCTGCTGCTGATGGGCGTGTCCACGTTCCTCATCGGCTGCCTGCCCACCTACGACCAGATCGGCATCGCCGCACCGCTGCTGCTGGTGATCCTGCGCCTGCTGCAAGGCCTGTCCGCGGGCGGGGAATCCCCGGGCGCGAGCTCGCTGACCGTCGAGCACGCACCCGATCACCGCCGCGCGTTCTTCACCAGCTTCACCATGAGCGGCATCATGTTCGGGATCGTCGTGTCGAGCCTGGTGTTCATCCCGGTGGCCGCGCTGCCCGAGGAACAGATGCTGTCCTGGGGCTGGCGGATCCCGTTCTGGCTGAGCATCGTGATGACCGCCGTGGCCTACTTCCTGCGCCGCTCGCTGCAGGAACCCGAGGTCTTCGCCGAGATGCAGGAATCGGCCGACACGGCCAAGGCGCCGATCGTCGAACTGCTCCGCGACCACTGGGCGACCCTGCTGCGCATCGCGGTCTGCGCCTCGTTCGCCATGGTCAACACGATCGTCAACGTGTTCGCCCTGGCCTACGCCACCGAAGTCGCCGGTGTGTCCCGCCCGCTGATGCTCACGGTCATCTCGGTGGCCAACATGGTCGCCGTCCTCACCCAGCCCGTGTACGGGCTCATCGCCGACCGCGTGGGCCGCAAACCCGTGTTCGTGACCGGTCTGCTCGGCGTCGGGGTGATGGTCTTCGTGTTCTTCCAGGCCATCGGCACGCAGAACGTCCCGTGGATCTACGGTTCGGCCGTTCTGCTCATCGGCCTGTGCTACGCGGCGCCCAACGGCGTGTACCCCGCCTACTTCCCCGAGCAGTTCCCGGCGCGGGTGCGTTACAGCGGCATGGCCATCGGGCTCATGGTCGGCCTGCTGGCCGCGGGCTTCACCCCGGCCATCGCCTCGATGATGACCGCGGGCGACCCGGCGAACTGGACCCCGGTCGCCTGGCTGTGCGCCGGATTCGTCGGCGCCGCCGCGCTGGCCGCGCTGTTCGGGCCGGAGACCTACCGCATCCCGACGGCCGCCCTCGGCGGTACGCCCGCGGCACCCGCCGAACCCGAATCCCACGCCCAGCCGAGCCCGCGATGACCGGTGCCGGGCCCGCGCATCCCGAGCCCGGACGAACCGGCTCCGCACCACCCGCCGACCGCGAACGAGGAGAGCACCGCATGCGCCCCATCGGCCTCGCCCACCTGACCCTGCTGCGGTTGAACCCGCCCGACCTGGTGGACACCGCAGCACGAGCCGGATACGACTTCGTCGGCGTTCGGGTCAAGGCCGTCACCGAGGGCGAGCACCAGTACCCGATGCAGCCGGGATCACCGATGTCGCGGGAAACCCGGAAACGCCTCGACGACACCGGCATCGAGGTCCGCGACGTCGAATTCCTCGCCCTCGGGCCGAACACCGGTCCGGCGGACTGGAAACCCGCGCTCGACGCGGGAGCCGCGCTCGGCGCCCGCACCATCAGCGTCGTGGGCACCGATCCCGACCGGACGCGGCTCGGCGACACCCTCGCCGCGCTGACCGCCGACGCGGCACCGCTCGGGCTCGTGCCGACCCTGGAACCGATCAGCTACCAGCCGGTGCGTACCGTGCCCGAGGCCGCCGAGCTCGCGGCCACCGCGGGAGCCGCCGTGCTCGTCGACGCCCTGCACGTGCAGCGCGCCGGCGGCACCCCGGACGACGTCCGCGCGCTGGCCCCGGAACTGGTGCCCTGCCTGCAGCTGTGCGACGGACCGCTGGACACGCCGCAGCACCTCGACCTGCCCGCCGAACTGCCGCTGGGCATGAAGGCGGACGGCTCGATCCGGCACGTCGAGTCCCGGGTGCAGCGCCGCACCGTCGGCGAAGGGCAGTTCCCGCTGGCGGACCTGGTCGCGGCCGCCCCGCCCGGGACCCCGCTGAGCGCGGAGGTGCCGGACGCGGCACTGCAGGCCCGGCTCGGCCCGCTCGACATCGCCGCGCACAACCTGCGCGCGGTGCACGCCCTGCTCGCCGAGGTCGACACCGATGACTGACACCATCGCGACCCCGCGCCACCGGGTGGCGCTGGTCGGCGCGGGCATCACCGGATCGCTGTCCCCGGCCCTGCACGAGCGCGAGGCGGCCGCGCTCGGCCTCGACTACACCTACGCGCTGCTGGACCTCGACGAACTCCCCGACGGGTGGACGCTGCGCGAAGCCGCCGGGCTCACCGGGTTCAACATCACCCATCCCGCCAAGCAGGTGGTGCTCGACCAGCTCGACGACCTCAGCCCCGACGCCCGCGCCCTCGGCGCCGTCAACGCGGTCACCGCCCACGCGGGACGGCTGATCGGGCACAACACCGACCACTCCGGGTTCATCACCGCCTGGCGCGCGTCGTTGCCCGGGGCGGTGCTCGGCCGCGCCGTCGTGGTCGGGGCCGGGGGAGTGGGCTCGGCGGTCGCCTACGCGCTCGCCCGAGCCGGGGCGCACGTGCAGGTGGTCGATGCCGAAACCGACCGCGCCGCAGCGCTCGTCACGCGCCTGCGCGCCGCCGTGCCCGACGCGCAGATCGATGCCGCAGACCCGGACCGGCTGCCCGCCGCGCTGGCCCGGGCCGACGGCGTGGTCAACGCGACCCCGATCGGCATGACCGGGCATCCCGGCCTGCCGTTCGACCCGGCCGCGCTCACCACCGAGCACTGGGTCGCCGACGTCGTCTACCGCCCCCGGGAGACCGCACTGCTGCGCGCCGCGCGGGCGGCGGGCTGCCGGGTCGCCGACGGAGTCGCCATGCTCGTCGCCCAAGCCGCGGAGAGCCTCGCGCTGTTCGCCGGCACCACCCCCGACCTCGACCGGATGCGGCGGCACGGCGCCGCGCTGCTGACCGCTGCGGAGAACACCGAATGACTGACGACCGCACCTGGGACCGCGAAGTCGACCTGCTCGTGCTCGGCACCGGCGCCGCCGGATTGGGCGCCGCCGTGGTCGGTGCCGGCGAGGGACTGTCCACCCTGGTCCTGGAGAAGACCGAATGGCTAGGCGGCACCACCGCCTACTCCGCGGGCACCTGCTGGATCCCCGGGCACCGCCACCAGCAGGATCCGGCCGCCGACCGCGACGCCGCGGAGCGCTACCTCGACGCCCTCGTCGGCGACCGCGCCCCGCGCGCGCTGCGCGAGGCCTACCTCCGGCACGGACCGGCGATGATCGACCACCTCGACCGGCTCGGCGTCGGCTTCTGGCACTCCAAGACGGTCGTGGACTACCACCCGGAGATCACCGGCTCCGGCACCGGCCGCGCGCTGGAACCGCAGACCTTCGACGGCCGCCGCCTCGGCAGGGCGCGCTTCGGCCGGGTCCGCGGGCCGGTGCCGGAATTCGCGCTGTTCGGTGGCACGCTCATGGTCCGCCGCCCCGAGGTCAACGATCTGCTGACGCTGTTCCGCGGCTCGCCGCGCGGCGCGGCGGTGGCGCTGCGCCTGGGCATGCGGTGGGTCCTCGACCGACTGCGCTACCCGCGCGGCACTCGGCTGGCGATGGGCAACGCGCTCGTGGCCAACCTCTACCACCGGCTGCGCCGGCACGGTGGTGACGTGTGGTTCACCGCGGAGACCACCGCGTTGGAGACCGGTGCGGACGGCCGCGTGCTCGGCGCCGTGGTCACGCACCGCGGCCGCACCGTGCGCATCGCCGCGCGCCGCGGTGTGGTGCTCGCCTGCGGCGGATTCCCGGCCAGCGCCCGGCTGCGCCACGAGCACCTCCCGCAACCTGCACCGCAGTTCACCCGCGCCGCGGACAGCGCGACTGGGGACACGATCGCGCTGGCCCGCGCCGCCGGCGGGGCGCTCGGCGAGCCGCGCGACGACAACGCCATGTGGTTCCCGTCCTCGATCGGTCGCCGCCGCGACGGGTCCACCGCCGTGTTCCCGCACATCTGGGACCGGGCCAAACCGGGCATCGTCGCGGTCAACGCCGACGGCCGGCGGTTCGTGGACGAATCGGTGTCCTATCACCGGTTCGTGCGCGCCATGTACGCCGCGCACGAGCACACGCCCAGCATTCCCGCATGGCTGGTGCTCGACGCGCGCACCTTGGCCCGCTACGGGCTCGGCATGATCTACCCGCACCTGCCCGCACCGCTGCTGCGGCGCCACCTGGCCGGCGGCTACCTGCACCGCGGTCGCACCCTGCGCGAACTGGCCGCCTCCATCGGCGTGGACCCGGACGGTCTGGCGCGCACGGTGGACGCGGCCAACCATGCCGCCCGCACCGGGGTCGACGAGGAATTCGGCAAGGGAACCAGCCCGTTCGGCCACCAGTACGGGGACCCGCAGCACGCGCCGAACCCCAACCTCGGTGCGATCCAACACCCGCCGTACTACGCGATGGCGGTCGTGCCCACCCCACTGTCCACCACGCTGGGCCTGCGCACCGACGACCGCGCCCGGGTGCTCACCGAGGGCGGTGAACCCGTCCCCGGCCTCTACGCCTGCGGTGCCGACGCGCAGTCGCTGACCGCCTCCGAATACCCGGGAGCAGGGTGCCAGGTGGGCGCGGGGCTGACCTTCGGCTACCTCGCCGCCCGGCACGCGGCCCGCGGGCGGTGACCCGGTGCGTCAGCCCGCCTCCCGCGGGGAGAGCAGGGTGACCACGCTGGAGTCGTCGTCGGCACCGAGACCCGCGCGCTCGCCCAGCAGGTAGAGCTGCTGGGCGGCCGCGGCCAGCGACACCGGGACGTGGTTGTCCCGCGCCACTTCGGTGACGATGCCCATGTCCTTGACGAAGATGTCGAGCCTGCTGCGCACTTCCGCGCCGTCCCGGTAGGCGTCGAGCATCCGCGGGCCGCGGTCGCCGAGCATGAACGACCCGGCCGCACCCTGGGTCAGCGACCCGATGACCGTCTCCAGGTCCAGGCCCATTTCCCGCGCCAGTGCGACGGCTTCGGCCGCCGCGGCGATGTGCACCCCGGCCAGCAGCTGGTTGATCGCCTTGAGACCCTGCGCATCGCCCGGCTTTTCGGACACGTCGGTCAGCGTCGAGGCCAGTCGGTCGAGCACCGCCCGTGCCGCGGCGGTGGATTCCGGCGCGCCGCTGACCACGATGAGCAGATCGCCGGAGCCCGCCCGCGCCGGCCCGCCGCTGACCGGCGCATCGACCAGGCCGATGCCCGCCTCGGCGAGCCGGTCCGCGACGGCCCGCGCGGCGTCCGGGCCCACGGTGCTGGTCAGCAGCACCACCGAGCCCGGAGCCAGCATCTCCACCGCACCGTCCGGGCCGAACAGCGCGTCCTCGACCTGCTGCTGGTCCCGCACTGCCAGCAGCACGACGTCGGCGCCTTCGGCGGCGCCGGCCGGAGACGCGGCGGTCCCGGCCCCCTCGGCGCCGAGCTCGTCGCGGCGCAGCGGATCGAGATCGAACGCGGTCACCGGGAACGCGGGCAACAACCGGGCGGCCATGGGCCGGCCCATCGCCCCGAGACCGATGACGGCGACCCGGGTTTCGGACATGCGAAGCTTCCTTTCTGGAGCGAACCCTGCCGCGCAGGCGGATTCAGCGAGCACGGAGCGCGGTGACGATCTCGGCCAGCGAGTCCCGGTCGCCGACATTGCCGGGGAACACGATGTAGGGGATCCCGGTGGAGTCACCGGAAACCGGCTCCCACAGCGACACGATGCCCGGCAGCATCGTGCCCCGGGCCACGGCCCGGCGGATCCGCAGGCCCTCGGTGGCGATATCGCTGGAGGTGATGCCGCCCTTGGCGACCACGAACGCGGGACGTCGCGCGCGCACGGCGCCGGTGACCGCCTCCACCAGACCGGACGACACGGCCCGGGCGATGGCCAGGCTCTCCTCCGCGCCCGCGCCGGTGACCAGATCCCGGCTGGTGCGGATCACCACGTCCGCCTCGCGCATCGCGTCGGCGGCCGCCGCGGCGACATCGGCGATGTGCTCGCCGCGGTGCCGCTCGTCGAGCAGTGCGGGCACGTTCAGTTCCACCTCGCGCAGCCCGTCCAGGGCCCGGAGCCCGTCGAGCTGGCCGGTGGTCAGTCCCACGTGCGAGCCCACGGCGATCAGCCCGTGCCCGTCCGCGGGCGGGTCCCCGATACCGCGCAGCTCCGCGGCGGTGAGCGCCGGACGTGCCGCCTGCCCGGAACGGGCGCGCACGAAACCCGGGCCGACGCGGTAGAGCAGCCGCGCACCCGCGGCTTCTACCCGCAGCAGCGCCAGGGCCAGTACTCGCAAGTCGTCGTCGCAGACCGCGTCCACGACCACGTTGCGGCCGCCGCGCACCTCACCGAGCAGCTCGGCGACCCGGTCGGGACCGCCGACCCGGATGTCGGTGAGCCCGACGGCCAGCACGTCCTCGGCGGGCACCCGGCCCGCGGTCTTCTCCGCCACCCACGCCCGCAGATCCGAGCTGCGGTACCCGAAACTGGCGTCCTGGGCGAACTCGGTGTCCCCCGCGGGCAACATCCCTTCCGCGGTGCGCGCCCAGTGCGTCGCCTGCACGGTGATCCGTCCCGCGTCCGGGTAGGCGGGCACGATGACCACCCCGTCGACCGGATCGCCCCGGCGCCGCAACTCCTCGGCGAGCACGTCGGTCTCCAGCGGGAAGTGCCCGCGCAGCGTCGAATCGCTGCGGCTGGCCACGGCGACCTCGACGCCCTCGGCCTCGGCGGCCGCGGCCAGCGCACCGAGTACCTCCCGGTTGCGGGCTTCGGCGTCGGCGGCGGGCAGGCTGCGCGTGTTGGTCAGCACGAAGAACGTGCCGGACGGCTGGGTCACGGCCCAGCGCAGGTCGTCCACCTCCCACGTGGTCAGCACCGGTACGTCCGACACGGTCTGCGTGCCGGTCGGGTCGTCGTCGAGCACCGCCAGCCGCGGGGCGTCGGCCAGCCGCGCCGCGATGTCGGCCGCCGGCACCGGGTACGGGTCGGGGAGGCCGGTGAGCAGCTCGTCGGCGGCCACCGGTCCGCGGGTCGGGCGGGGATCGGACATGGGTCTGCTTCCTGTGCCGGTCGGGGGCGGGTCGGGTCAGTCGTCGCCGAGCACGTGCGCGTGCAGGTCGTGCGCGGTCTGCTGCAGGTGCTCCTCCATCGCCGCGCGCGCTCGGTCCGGGCTGCCTGCTTCGAGAGCCTGCAGGATCCGGGTGTGGTGATCGAGCGCGTGCGCGCGGATCTCGGCCACGGCGGAGGTCTCCCGCCTGCCCTCGACGAGCAGCCGGCCGAAAGGCTCGAACATCAACGGGATGAACGCGTTGCCGCTGGCGCGGATGATCGTGTCGTGGAAGCCGATGTCGGCGTCCACGAACAGGTCCACGTCGCAGGCGTGCACCGCTTCGCGCATGTCGCCGAGCAGCCCGCGGAGCTGGACGAGGTCGTCCTCGGTGCGCTTGCTCGCGGCGAGTTCGATCGCACCGACCTCGATCAGTCGGCGGGCCTCGATGAGGCTCGTGGACACCAGCCGGCTGGAGCGGGGTGCGGCGGCCGCGGCGCGGATGAGCGGGTCCAGCGCCGTCCACTGCGCAGGGGGGTTGACGAAGGTGCCGCGGCCGCGCTGGATGCGCACGATGCCCTGCACGCGCAGCGAGGTCACCGCCTCGCGGACGGTGAGCCGGCTGACCGCGTACTGCTCGGCGAGTTCGCCTTCGGCGGGCAGCGCGTTCCCCGGTGCGTGCGTGCCGTCGATGATCGCGCTGAGCAGCCGCTCGGCAAGCTCTTCGGGTAGCGACACGGTTCGACCCTTCGACATCTGACGTCAGATGGGTCCACCTTACGGGGGGCGCGGGTCGGGGACAAGGGCGGCCCGCGGCCGGGGGTGGAGCGTCTGCGGACGGGTGCGCTGCGTCGCGGAGGTGGAACAGGCCGTGCGCGAACGCAGTCCTCCGCGCGGAATCGGAAAGAGCTGCCCGGCAACCGGTTCCACCAATCGCACCGGTGCCGATCGGGTGGTGGTCAGCTGTCCCGGTCGAAGCGGGCGCGGTGCAGCGAACGCAGTTCCTCGGCCCACTCCAGCACCGGGCCGTGCACGTCCGCGCCGGGAACCACCCGGGTGATCGGCAGCGGCGCCACCGGCGGCGGGGGAGCGGACCACTCGGCCAGCCATCCGGTGAGCTGCTCGTTCGACGCCGCGTACACGATGCGGCCGAGCCCGGCCCATCCGTGCGCGGCCGCGCACATCGGGCAGTGCTCGCCCGAGGTGTAGACGGTGGACTCCGCGCGCGCACCGGCGGTCAGGTTGGCCGCCGCCCACCGCGCGATCGCGATCTCCGGATGTCGGGTGGCGTCCGCGCTGCGCACCCGATTGCGGTCTTCGAGGAGCACCTCGCCGGCGGCGGACACCAACAGCGAGCCGAACGGTTCGTCCCCGTCGTCCAGCGCTTCCCGCGCCAGTTCCACGCATCGCCGCACGTGCCCGAGATCGGTTGCCGTGATCAACGCATCGTCCTTCCGCGATAGACGGCAGAGCGTCCGCCGCTCGGCGCAGCGCCGCTGCGGGTGTCCCGCAGACGGCGGACATGGCGAGGATAAGGCGGGTCGGGAGTGGCGGCTGATCAGGTCCGACCCGCGCGCACGGGTGGTCGAACGGGGATCGCGGCAGGTAGGGTCGCGGTATCGCGCCCGGTTCAGGACGATCGCCGGGACCCGATGACCAGATGTCGACGAGGTGGCCGCGCCGAGCGCACGTGCCGACTCGCTGACGGGGTCGTTCGTCGGTCTCGCCTCCACGCCGTCCCGCACGGACGACCAGCCCTCAGCGGTGCACCCGGCTGCCTCCGCGGCCCAGGAGGGAGCCCGCATGACCGCGACACCGCAGAGCCCGCCCGAAGAACCGGTCGACCCCGCGCAGAACGCACGGCTGGGCGTGCAGCGGCCCAGCCGCTACACCACGGTGGTCACCGCCTCCGGCGAACTCGACGAACCCGCCGTACCGCGCTTCACCGAACTGCTCGCCGCGCGGCTTTCCTCCACAGTGGACGCCATCGTGGTCGACTGGTCGCACCTGGATTTCGTCTGCCTGGACGCCGTCGACGTGCTGCGCGCGGCCCAGCGCCGCGCCCGCGCGCGCGGGATCATCCTGCGTGTGGTCACCGGACCTGCCTGCGTGCACAGCGCGCTGAAGGCGGGCGGTCTCCGCGAGACGACGGGCATCTGCGCCGACCGGATCGAAGCGCTGGCCGATCTGCCCTGATCCGCACCGCGAGGTGTGCGCGACCGGTGCTGCGGGTAGGGCTCCGGTCGACGGAGGAAATCCCAGGCGTGGAAGGAGAACGCCGATGACAACCGCCCGCGACGTGATGACCCCCGGTGCCGAGTGCGTCCGTACCGAGCACACCGCCGCCGACGCAGCCCGCCAGATGACCGAACGCGGCGTCGGGGCGCTGCCGATCTGCGGCAAGGACGACAAGATCAAGGGTGTGGTGACCGACCGCGACCTGGTGGTCAAGGTCCTCGGCCACGGCCGGGATCCGGGTTCCTTTCCGGCCGGTGACCTCAACCAGCAGGAAGCCGTGACCGCGGGCGCGGACGATTCGGTCGACCAGGTGCTGTCCACGATGACCGCGCACCAGGTGCGCCGCCTGCCGGTGATCGACCGGGAACGGCTCGTCGGGATGGTCGCGGTGGCCGACCTGGCCCGCGCGCTGCCGGACGCGAAGATCGGTGAACTCGTCGACGTGCTCAGCACCGACTGAGGACTCCCGCCCGACGCCCGACGCCCGGCCGCTCGGCACACGTCCGAGCGGCCGGGCGCTGCTGTGTCGGGCCCGGTTCGCCGCCGAGCCGAAACCGACCACATCGCGGGATGATCCGGCTATCGCTGGTGCCGCCGGTGCACGCCGTGCCAGCATTCGCAGCGTGCCCGATTCGTTGCTGACCCGCGATCGCGTGGTCGACCTGATCCTGGTCGCCGCATCCGCCTGTCGCTGAGCAGATCCGACCCGTCCCGGGTCGGCGGCGCGGCGCAGCGAATCCGCAATCCGCCCCGCGAGGACGTTCCGCTCCCGCGGGCGCGGACCGCGCACGTCGATCCGTTCCGCACATCCTGCGAGAGAACGGAATCCAGACATGTCCGCACCTGCGCACATCTCCCAGTACACACCCGTCGACGAGGTTCCCGAGCTCGGCGGCGCCGAGATCCACCCCGGGATCGACAGCCCGCTGCTGCGCGACGTGATCCACCCGGACCGCGCGCAGTGGACCCCGCGCGAACTCCGCGAACTCACCCATGTCGCGATCACCGAACTGACCGGGCCGCTGCTGGACGTCGTGCAGATCCGCGACGACCACCGGTGGTGGGCGCGGTTGGCGCTGACCGCCGGGGTCGAGCTGTGGCTGCTGTCCTGGTCCCCCGGGCAGGGAACCGAGCCGCACGACCACGGCGGTGCATCCGGATCGTTCGCGGTGCTGTTCGGTGCGCTGCGCGAGGACTACCGGTACTCGACCGGCCCGGTGCGCACCCGCGAGCACGAGTTGGGCGCGGCGATCGGGTTCGGGCCCGGCCGCGCACACCGGGTGCACAACGCGAGCTCGGTCAACGCCGCCAGCGTGCACGCCTACTCGTCGCCGCTGCTGCCCGTCCGGCACTACGCCCGGCTCACCGACGTGCCCCCGCGGCCGGTCGCCGCGGAACGGGAGGTGTTGGGATGAGCGGGATTCCGCAGTGGAGTAGCACCGGATTCGGCCCGTACGGCATCGGCCACCTGCTCTCCGAGGCCCGGGAGGAGCTCGACCGCGTCACTCCGCAGCAGGCCGTCGCGCTGCAGCGCGACGGTGCGGTGCTGGTCGACATCCGGCCGGAATCCGATCGGCTCACCGAGGGGGAGATCCCGGGTGCGCTGACCGTGGAGCGCATCGTGCTCGAATGGCGGTTGGATCCGGCCAGCCCGCACCGGCTGCCCGGTCTGCGCCCGGACCAGCGGGTCGTGCTGGTGTGCAACGAGGGCTACGCCTCCAGCCTGGCCGCGGCGCAAGCGCGCGAGCTCGGTCTGGGCCGGGCGACCGACCTCATCGGCGGGTTCCGGGCGTGGGCGCGAGCCGGCCTCCCGGTCGTGCGGGCCGGGCAGGACGGGTCCGGCTGATCCGGTGCGGGTGCCCGCGGGTGGCGCCGCGCGGGCACCCGCACCGCTGTGGAAACCGCTGGCGCGGAACGGTTGTCGACCGCGTCGCTCAGCCGGTGCCGAGGAGCCGGTACTGCTGCTTCTTCCCGCGGTCGCGCACGACGACACCGCCTTCCTGGAGCCTGCGGTGCAGCCGGCCGGCTTCGGCCCGGTCGCCGGATTCCAGCGCGGCGCGCCGGTCCCGCAGTAGGACGTGCGTCCGCTCGCCGAGATCGGGATGCCCGTCCACCCAGCCGCGATAGCGTTCCTCGTGCGGATCGCGGGTGCCCGACCACGGGTAGCCGTGCCGGCGCAGCACGGTGGCCAACCGCGCTGTCGGCAGGTCCACCGCGGGTCCGCGGAACACCTCGCGCCCGTCGGTGTCCAGCACGACGAGGTCGCGGGGATCGGTGTGCACCGAACCGATCCGCGTGCGGTCCAGGAAGCGGTCGTCGCCCCGGTGCGCCAGGACGAGGCCGTCGGCGCCCGCGGTCACCGCCAGGCCATCCCGCTGCGCCTGCTGGGCCAGCCAGATCCCTGCGACGGCGCCGACCGCGGTGAGCAGCAGGATCGCCCACGGTGCGGGGATCTCGGCCAGCAGCTGCAGCGGGCCCGGTGCGGAATCGGTGGTGGCCAGCAGCCAGCCCACCACCGGGTCCACGACGGAGCCCAGGCCGGCGCCGAGCAGCGGCGTGCCGAGCCGGAGCAGCCACAGGTAGCGGGTGGGCATGCGCACTGTCTCGGTGTCGTTCGGTGCCGTCATGATCACTCCTGTTCACTGACCGTGCCGTATGGCGATGCCATCCGGCAGTGCGAGGAACCGGGCGATGATCAACCGCAGCATCGGCAGCGGATCGGTGCCCTGCTCCGCGTTGAGGTAGGCCGCGTCGACGACCGTGCTCACCCAGGCCGCGGCCCGGTCGGCGTCGAGGTCCGGGTCGGCGCGCCCCTCGGCGGCGGCCCGGCGCACCAGCTCGGCGATCCCACCGCGCACGATGGCGTCGTTGGTGCCGACGATCTCGCGCAGCTGCGGATCGTTGCCCGCCTGGCGCAGCAGTTCGACGAGCAGTCCGGGAGCGCGCCCGTCCCGGGCAGGCGCGGCGAGCGCGTCGACCACGTCCATGAGCGAGGCGGCGGGATCCTCCGGTTCGGCGTGCTTCTGGAACAGCTCGCGCGAGGTGGGGATGTCCTGCTCGAAGATGGCGCGGAAGATCGCCGGCTTGTCCGCGAAGTAGTGGAACATGTTGCCGGGACTGGTTCCGGCTGCCTCGGCGATCTGCGCGGTGGTGGTCCGCGCGAATCCTTGCCGGGCGAACAGGGTCGCTGCGGCTTCGGTGATGGCCGTCCGGCGCTGCTGGTGCTGTTCTCGGTTGACGGTGCGAGCCATGGGCAAATAATAAACCGACTAGTCGAACTATGTCCAGCGGGTGCGCGGACCGTCTCGCCCAGGACGCGCGGGAAACCGCGGCGGCTTCCCGCGGAACGGTGCCGTCCGGGCCCGCCGCGGAATGAATCCGGCTGAGTCGAACCGTTCTCCGCGCCGCATCGGCGAGTAACGCTGGTCGTGCTCGTGCAGCGGGCCCGACACCGCGCACATCCACCGCACGGCGCGGGACGTCGGTCCGCGCACCAGCCGCCTCCCGGGGGCGGAACGACGAAGGACACCCATGACACGACCGCGACGGCAGCTGCCGCTCGCCGCGGCGGCGGTCCTGCTGATCGCCGGATGCAGTGCCGCACCGGCAAGCCCCGCCGACGCCCCGGCCCGCCCGCCGGCATCCGGGAACCCGGACACCATCGTCTACGGCCACCAGCAGGAACCACCCTGCGTCTACGGCGGCTGGGTCGAGCAGGGCTACCTGTCCCAGCAGGTGCTGGACAACCTGGTGGCCCTCGACGACAACGGCGAGGTCGTGCCCTGGCTCGCCGAGTCCTGGGACGTCTCCCCGGACGGCACGACTTGGACGTTCACCCTCCGCGACGGGCCCACGTTCAGCGACGGAACCCCCGTCGACGCCCCCGCCGTGGTCGCGAACTTCGAGCACTGGGCCGACGGCGGCAACTCGACGGTGCAGGCCTGGATCGGCGCGTACTTCACCTCCGCCGAAGTCGTGGACCAGCGGACCGCGGCCGTCCACCTGAGCGCGCCCTACCCGCGCTTCGCGGAGAATGTCGCGCAGCCCTACTTCGGGATCCAGTCCGCGCACGCGCTGGCCACCCGCACCGACGAGCAGAACTGCGCCGCACCGGTCGGATCCGGGCCGTTCACCGTCACCGACTGGATCCGCGGGCACAACATCGTGCTCGACCGGCGCGACGACTACCGGTGGGGACCGGCCAACGCCGAGCACACGGGCCCCGCCCACGTGCAGCGCGTCGACTGGCGGTTCATCACCGACCCCACGACCCGCACCGCCGCGCTGCGCTCCGGCGAGGTCGACGCGATCTACGACGTGCAGGCCTTCGAGTGGGACGACGTGGAACGCGAGGGCTACGAGCTGTTCCACTACGTCACCGGCGGCCGCCCGCAGCAGATCAGCTTCAACACCAGCCGGGGGCCGTTCACCGACGAACGCGTCCGCAAGGCGTTCAGCTACGCGCTGGACCGGGAGAGCGTGGTGGACTCGGTCGGCAAGGGCGTCATCCCGTACGAGGGCAACGGTCCGGTCAGCCGGTCCACGCCCGGCTACAGCCCTGCGGCGGCCGAGCGCTACCGGCAGGACCGGCCGCGCGCGGCGGCACTGCTCGACGACGCGGGCTGGCGCCGCGGCCCGGACGGGGTGCGGTACCGGGACGGGCAGCCATTGCGAGTCACCTTCCCGTACGCGGTCAACCGCACGCTCAACCAGGACGGCGCGGCCATCGTGCAAGCCCTGCAGCGGCAGGCCGAAGACATCGGATTCCGCGTCGAACTCGTCCCGTACCCGCCCAGCGCCGCCACCGCCGGAGCGTACGCGGGCCGGGACGACTACGACCTGATGATCGGCTACTGGACCGCCTACCACGCCGGGATCCTGCACGTGAACTGGCGACCGGACCGCCCGGACGACCCGAATCCCGCCAACTCGGCGTTCTACGCCGACCCCGAACTGGAAAAGCTGGTCCTGCAGGCGAATTCGGAGCCCGACCCGGACCGCCAGGAAGCGCTGTACCAGCGGGCACAGCAGATCATCGCCGATCGCGCGCTGTCCATCGGTGTGTACACCCGGCTGAGCACCCTGGCGGTGGCACCTGGACTGGACGGCATCCGCCAGGAACGGTCGCAAGGAGGGCCGCTCTTCTATGACGCGCACTTCGACTGAACCCGGCACCGCGGCGCGCACCCGGGTCGTGCTGCGCCGCTGGCTCGGCCGCGCCGCCTCGGCCGCGCTCGTCGTGTGGGGAGCGGCCACCGCGGCCTTCCTCGCGCAGATCGCGCAGCCCGGCGATCGCGCCACCTCGATCATCAACCTGCGCTCCGGCCAGACCCAGGAACGCACCCCGGAAGAACTCGCCCCGATCAACGCGCAGTACGGCTTCGACCAGCCGGTGCTCGTGCAGTACGGCGACTACCTCGCCGGCCTGCTGCGCGGGGACCTCGGGATCTCCTACCAGCAGCACCGGCCGGTGCTCGACCTCATCGGCGAGCAGATCGGCCCGACGATCCTGCTCACCGCAACCGCCCTCGTGCTGGCCTGGCTGCTCATGCTGGCGTGGGTGCTGCTCACCGCCGGACGCACCCGCCGGATCAGCGCGCTGAGCGCGGCCGTGGACACGGTTCTGGCCGGTCTGCCGCAGTACTGGATCGGCGTGCTGCTGCTCCTCGCGTTCGCGCTCGGGCTGGGCTGGTTCCCGGTGCTGGGCGGATCCGGGCTCGCCGGAACCGCGCTGCCCGCGCTGGCCCTCGCGTTGCCGCTGGCCGGGTTCCTCGGCCAGGCCACCCGCACCGAGTTCGAACGCGTGCTGGCCCAGCCCTTCGTGCTGTCCGCCCGCACCCGCGGCACGCCGGAAACCGTTCTGCGCCTGCGGCACGTGCTGCGGCACGCCGCACCGGCACCGCTCATGCTCACCGGCTGGGCGCTCGGTGCGACGGTCTCCGGCGCGGTCATCGTCGAGACCCTGTTCACCCGCCGCGGGATCGGCCGCACGCTGGTCACCGCGGTGGAAGCCCAGGACTTGCCCGTGGTCACCGGCATCGTCGTGCTGATCGCCCTGCTCTACGTCGCGATCACCGCGGTCGTCGATGCCCTGCACCTGATCATCGACCCGAGGTTGACCGCATGAGCTCCCCGGCGCCCACCGCAGCCGCCCCGCGCGCCGGGATCCGGCACCGACCGCGACCCGCGGACCTGGTCGCGTTCGCCGGCCTGGGCCTGTTCCTGCTCGCCGCCGTCGCACCCGGTGCGCTGGCCCCGAACGATCCGACCCGCACGGACCTGACCGCCACGCTGGCGGCGCCGTCCGCCCAGCACTGGTTCGGCACCGACGAGATCGGCCGCGACCTCTACACCCGGATCGTGCACGGAACCGGGCAATCGCTGGCCATCGGGGCCGGTGCCGCGGCGACGGCGCTCGTGCTCGCACTGCTGCTGGCCGGGCTGGCCGCGCTCGCGCCCCGGTGGGTGCGCGGAGCGGCCGACCGGTTGATCGAGATCCTGTTCTCCTTCCCCGCGCTGCTGCTGGCCCTGCTGCTCGTGGCCGTGCTCGGTCCATCGCCGTTCACGCTCATCGCCGCCGTCGGCGTCGGGTGCGCCCCGGGATACGCGCGGATGATCCGCGGGCAGCTGCTCGGTACGCGCGTCGCCGGTTACGTGACCGCCGCGGTGGCATCGGGGCACAGCAGCACCCGGATCGTCCTGCAGCACATCGTGCCGAACGCGCTGCGCCCACTGGTGGCGGTGTTCTCGATGTCGGTGGGCCAGTGCGTCGTGTGGTCGTCCAGCCTGTCTTTCCTCGGTCTGGGCGTGGCCCCGCCGTCGCCGGAATGGGGCGCGCTGCTGGACGCGGGCCGGACCTACCTCACCGCCGCAAGCTGGCTGGTGGTGGCGCCGGGCCTGTGCATCGTGCTGCTCGCGCTGACCGCCACCGCGACCGGCCGGATCCTGCAACAGCACCTCGAACGAGGGGAGTGAGCACGTGTCGACGCCGAACACGGAGGACAGCACCGCGGGTGCGGCGCTGTCGGTGGAGGACCTGCACATCGGTTTCGGCTCCGGCGCCCGGTTCCGCGAGGTCGTGCACGGCCTGACGTTCGCGCTGCACCCGGGCCGGTGCGTGGCCCTCGTCGGCGAATCCGGCTCGGGCAAGAGCGCGACCGCGCGCACCCTCGTCGGGCTGACCGGGGACTCGGCGCACGTCGAAGCCGGCAGGCTGTCTTTCGGCGATACCGATCTGCGCGGCCTCGGTGAGCGCGCGTGGCGCGGGATGCGCGGCAGCAGGATCGGTTTCGTCCTGCAAGACGCCCTCGTCGCGCTCGACCCGGTGCGCCCGGTCGGCCGGGACATCGCCGAAGCACTGCGCAACCACCACACGGTTCCCCGGACCGCCCGGCACGGCAGGGTCGTCGACCTACTCGCCGCCGCCGGAGTCCCCGAGCCGGACATGCGCGCCCGGCAACGTCCGGGCGTGCTGTCCGGAGGACTGCGGCAGCGCGCGCTGATCGCCTCGGCACTGGCCGCCGATCCGGAGATCGTCATCGCCGATGAGCCCACCACCGCCCTGGACGCCACGGTGCAAGCCCAAGTTCTGGAGCTGCTCGCCGGAATGCGCGCCGCGGGCCGCGGCATCCTGCTCATCAGCCACGACCTGTCCGTCGTCTCCCGGCTCGCGGACGACGTGCTGGTGCTGCAGAACGGGCACATCGTCGAACGGGGCCCGGCCCGGGACCTGCTCAGCGCACCGCAACACCCGTACACCCGGGCGCTGCTGGACGCCGTCCCCGGACGGCACACCCGCGGACGGCGGCTCGCCCCGAGCGCGCCGGCGGTCCCGGTCGAACCCCGACCGGCGCCGTCTGCGGAGCGCGAACCGGTGTTGCGCGCAACCGGGCTGGTCAAGGATTTCCGGCGTCCCGACGGCACGGTGCACCGCGCCGTCGACGACGTGAGCTTCGACCTGCACCACGGGCAGACGCTGGGCATCGTCGGCGAATCCGGTTCCGGAAAGTCGACCACCGCGCGCCTGGCGCTGGCCCTGCAGGCCGCCGACGGCGGCGAGGTGCGGGTGCTGGGGCGACCGTGGTCGGCGATGCGGGAACGCGACCGGCGCGCACTGCGTTCCCGGGTCTCGGTCGTCGACCAGGACCCGCTGAGCTCCTTCGACCCGCGCTGGGACGTCGAGCGGATCCTGCTGGACGTCGTGCCGCGCGAGCGGGGTGTTCCCGCCGCGCGGCGACGGGAACGGGTGGCCGACCTGCTGAACCAGGTCGGGCTGGCCGACGAGGTGCGGGCACGGCATCCGCTGACCCTGTCCGGCGGGCAGCGCCAACGGGTGGCGATCGCGCGGGCGCTGGCACCCGACCCGGACGTCATCGTGCTGGACGAGGCCGTCTCCGCGCTGGACGTCTCGGTGCAGGCGCAGATCCTGGACCTGCTGACCGACCTGCAGCGGGCGCGGGGCGTCAGCTACCTGTTCATCTCGCACGACCTCGGGGTGATCGCGCATCTCAGCGACCGGGTGCTGGTGATGCAGGACGGTCGCGTCATCGAACGCGGCGATCCGGAGCAGGTCTTCACGGACCCGCAGCACCCCTACACCCGGCAGCTGGTCGAGGCGGGGCAGGGGTTCGACGTCGCGGCGCAGCCCGCCGGATCCGGCGCCGCCCGCGGCTGATTCGCGGCCGACGCACCTGGGCGGGGATCGGCGGACCGACGGCGCCCGAGGTTCCCGCTCCCCGCACCCCCGCGAGTCCGGCCGCGGGTTTCCCGGCCTATGCGCCGTATCGGGCGGTGATGATCTCCAGGTGATGCCCGGCCGGATCGTCGAAGTAGAGGCCGCGGCCGCCGTGGTGGTGGTTGATCGTGCCGGGTGTTCCACGGCCCGGACCGGGGAGGTACCCGATGCCGCGCGCGTCCAATCGACCGCGGATGGCGTCGAACTCCTCGTCCGCGACGTGGAAGGCGTAGTGCTGACCGGGGAAGTCGAATCCCACATCGGCGAAGTGCAGAGTGAACGACGGTCCGAGGTGCACCGCGAGGAACCTCCCCGCTTCTTCGGGATGTCCGAGTCCGAAGATCTCGCTGAAGAACCGGGCGGACACCTGCTTGTCGTGCGCGGCTACCGCGATGTGATCGATGCGAGGCATGGGGCTCTCCGGGAGCGTTCCGGCGCCTCCATCCACCGACCGGGCGTCGGCTCGGACGCGGCGCGGTGCGAAGTCAACACCACATCCCGCGGCCGGTCAACCCGGTTCTTCGTCGTGCCCGGGCATTCGCGCAACGAGGGGTCCGTTCGTTCTGCACATGCGCTGCCACCTCATCGTGCAGGTGAATGAGCAGCACCCCGTGCGGTCAATACCCGGGGATGCGCCTGCGGATCGTCAGCGCGTGCCTAGTGCCGCCCGTCTTCGAGGTGGTGTTTGGCGAGGCGGAGTTCCGCACGCACCTCGTCCTCGAGGCGTCGGCGGAACAGCGGCTCCAGCAGCCACCGCGCCGGCGGCGTGAACTGGAATTCGAGCGTGCGCACCACCCGGGTGCCGCCCTCGACCGCTTCGCACTCGAAGCTGGCCGCGAACCGGGCCAGGGCATGCGCGATGCGGTTGGCCGGCAACGGCATCAGACCGATGTCGATGCGGCGACCGGGTGTCAACCGGGCGTACTGCACCACTTTCGGCTGGCGCAGCCCTGCCAGCTTGGGACGGCAGGCGAACTCGACCACGTCGCCGTCCCGACGCCGCCACAGCACCGGGTTGATCTTCTTGTCGACCTGCGCGTACCGCTCGATGTCCATGACCAGGCCGAGGAACTCCTCCGGCGTGGCTCGTACCGTCTCCTGCACCTGCACCCGCACCACGGCGTCGAGGGTAACCCACGTCACTCGGCGAGCGCGCAGCGTTCCGGGAACACAGCCGGAGCTCCCGGAACTCCGCCTCCTGCTGAACAGCGCTTGCCGTCCTCGGCAGAACGCCACCCGGTCGGAAACCGCGGTGCACGAATGCGGCGCGTTCTGACCCGGGGAGTCGTGCAGCTGGCGATCAGTCGTCGTGCACGGGCATTCGCGCGGCGAGTTCGGCGAAGTGCGGATGGCCGCGCCACGCGGTGTGGTCCCCGATGACGTAGAGCCGGCGTCGTGCGCGGGAGGCGGCGACGTTGAGCAGGTTCGGTTTCGCCGCCGCCCACTCCCGGGCGCCCCGGTTCTTCGGCCCGCTGCCCAGCACCAGGACCACGACGTCGGATTCCTTGCCCTGGGCCGTGTGCACGGTGCCCACCGGCTGCTCGTGTCGCGCGCCGCCCAGAACTTCTTTCGCGTGCGCCTTGGCTTCGTGCACCACGTCCCGGAACGGGCTGATCACGCGGATGTCGTCCCGGGTGATTCCGGTGTCGGTCAGCCGGGTCAGGAGTGCCTGCAACGCTTGTCCTTCTTCGGGGATCCATTTGCCGTCCGAGCGGTTGCTCGTGACGTGGATCCATCGGCTCGGCCGGGCCGGGTACTCGGTTCCGTGCTGCGTGCCGTACACCATGAGAGTGCCGCCGTAGGCGATGGTGTTGGCGATGTCGAACATGGGCTGCTCACAACGACGATGCACTCGCAGCGGGGAACCGACCCAGGTGGCCGATCCGTCCTCGGCGGGCAACGCAGTGCCGTATCGCGCGTGCCCGTCGGCGACCCGCTGGGCCGAATTGCCCGCAGGCGACCATTCTTCGGACACGCCATAGCCGAGGCGCAGTGCTCGCTGCGCCGGGCTCGGTAGCGTGACGATCGGTTCGAGTTGCTGCGGATCGCCGACGACGACCGCCCGCTTGCACCGCCAGATCGCACCGGCGGCTTGCTGCGGCGTGGCCTGACCGGCCTCGTCGATGAACAGTGTGCCCAGCGACTCCCGGCCCAGCCCGGCGAACAGCTTCGGCAACGAGGCGAACGTGGTGGACACCATCGGCACCACGAGGAACAGCGTGCGCCACACCGCGTGCAATTCCCGTTCCGGAAGCCGGACCTTGCCGTTGAGCACCTCGGTCATCGCCCACAGGTTGTTGCGCACGGGTTTTTCCGCGTGCAGCACGAACGTCTTGTGCAGCCGCAGGGCTTCGAGGAACATCGCATTGCGCGCGGCGGTGTATTCCGGATCGGCCCACGGGCTGCACTTCTCGAAATCGTCGTCATCGGCGAAATCCGGCCCGAACACGACGTTGCCGGGCCACTTCCGCCGCGCTGCGTCCACTGTGTCCTGCAGTGCGCGGCACGAGCCGCGCAACTCCTGCGCGCGCTGCCGGGTATCCCGGACGCGGATGTCGGTCGCCCGGATCTGGTTGCGCATCCCCTCCAGCTGCCCGGCCCAGTGGTCGCGCTCCGCCTTGGCCGCGTTCCGCTGCTCTTCGAGCTCCTCGTGCGCGTGGGACCACCGTCGCAGGTCGCGGAACAACGTCACAAGCGTCCGCAGGATGCCGGGCTTGTGCTGCAGATGATTCTGGTATTCCGCGTCCCGCTCCTGGAACCGGGCCGCTACCGGAGCGAAGTCCTGCTCAGCCTCCGCGAATCGGGCGCCGAGGCGGTCCGACTCCGCGCGTGCCTCGGCGAAGGCCGCCTCGGCGGTGTGCAGCTCGGCTTCCTGCTCCGCCAACTCGGCGACGGCGGCGGCGACCCGGGCGCGTTCCTCGGCCAACCGCCGCACCTCGCCCTCGGCACGCCGGAAGCGTTCGACGGCTGTGGGCCAGTCCTCGATCCCCGCCGGGTCGGATCCGGCGTTCTTCAGCACGTGCTTCATCCCGGTCGCCGGATCACCGTTGGGCGAGCGACCGTCCCAGAAGCGCTGCACGAAATCACCGCGTTTGCTCCGGTTGCCGAGCGGTGCCGCGATCAGGCCCCATGCGGGCGCGTTCAGCAGTCGGGTGGCGATATCGGTGAAGTAGTCGATGCCGAGCGCGTCCTCCTCGGCGCCCCGCACCGCATCGACACCCGGCACTTCGGTGGTGACGTTCTCCGCGGCGGTGTTGGTCCCGGTGGCCAGCACCACTTCGAAACCGGTGAGATCGGCCAGCGGTTCGCGAACCCGCACCTCGAAACTGTCCTTGAGCCGGAACGTGCCCAGCATCTCCGGGAACGCCTGCTGCGGGGAACCCAGCTCGGCCAGCCGACCCGCACGTTCGACGACGGCCGAGGCGAGCCCGTCGCGCAGCAGCGTCGTCTTGCCGGTGCCCGGTGGGCCGTTCACCGCGAACAGCCCACCACTGTCCGGCAGGGCGGCGATCTCGTTGACCGCGAACTGCTGGCTCAACGCGAGCGGTTTGCCGATATCGCCGGGCCAGCGGCCGAGCGGCGCCCGGTCCGGGGATACGCCCGCCACGAGAGCCGCCCGTTCCCGTCGGACGTCCGTGCGCGGTGCGGCCGGGTCGGTGCCGCCGAGGAAGGTGCGCAGACCGGCACCCCAGCGGTCCTCGCGGACCGCGTCCTCGACCAGCAGCAGGTCATCGGCGATGTGGCTGTTCAGGAAATCGGTCTGCTCGTCCTGCGAACCGCGGATCGGGACGGTCGCGCAACGCACGCGCACGCCTGTTGGAGCCAGCAGTTCCGTGACACCGAGGTGTGCGGCCAGCTCCTGGGCGAACCGGTGCAGCGCCGCCGCTGTGGGACTGAACTCGGCCTCGTCCGGTCCGCGTTCCGTTTCCGCATCACCGGTCGTGCTGTCCGCGCTGTCCGGCGGGCCGATGAGGCTCTCCACGAATGTCCCGGCCGCGGCCCCGGCGATCGATCCGCCGATCGGTCCGACCGCGGCCGCGGTGGCCGTGCGCACGATCGCGCCTGCCTCGGCCGCACCCGCCGACCACGCGTCGGTCCCGGCCGATGTGAGCCGCTCGGTCAGTGCGGCGGTCACCGCCGACCCGGTGCTGTCCGCGGCTGACTCCGAGCGCTTGCTCGGCGGGACGAGCTTGTTGAGCGCATCCCGGAACCCTTGCTGCTCCACGCCGAACCCGCTCAACGGCCGCTCGCCGCTGTCGGCGGCCAACCTGCCCACCGCCCAGCCGCAGGAGGACAGCGCCGCGGAGTCTTCGACGAGATCGCCGTCCGCGTCCAGGGTCAGCGAGAACAACGCCGTGGTCCCCGCGCTCTGCTCATCCCGGGGTGCCCCGTCCTCCCCGAAACGCTGCACGAGCGCGTCCCGGAGCGCCCGGGTGTCGTACAGGCCGCCGTAGACGGTGAACTTCCAGGTTCGGGCCGGGTGCAGCGGTTCCGAGGTCAGCGCGTGTCCGGGTTCCCACGGCGCCGTTTCCTTCGCGCCGAGGTCGAAGATCACCGGATTCTGCTTCGCGTTCCGCAACGGCGTGGTCCTCGGCACATCCTGCGGGCTGAGCAATTCGATCGCGTGCCAGAAGCTCACGACATCGGCCGCGCGCCGGTTCGTGCTCACCGTTCCCCCCGAGTCGGTCCGTGTGCGACGTGCTGCACGGTAAAGATCAACACCGGTGGGAGTCCACGGCTTCCGGCACTCGGGTGACGGTGCTGCGCCGAACGAGGGGAGCGGTGGGGTGCCGAACGGTCAGCTCGCCCGTCGGTAGGCGAAGTCCTCCACCGAGACCGTGAGCTCCTCCCGGTTGTCCCGGTAGCGCAGGCAGTACGAGGTGGGGTGCCAACCGTCCCGCTGCCACGCCTGCGGCTGCTTGATCGGGAAGCACCCGTCCTGCCGGGTGCCGTCCACCAGCCCGGCCAGCCACTCGTGGGTCACCATCGGCTCGTAGAAGGTCACCTCCGCGTCCCAGACGCCGTAGAGGAACGCGTGGGTGAACCGCTCGCCGTGGTGTTCCGGGCCGGTCGTGTCCACCAGGTGGTTGCCCATCGCCGGTTCCAAGGCGTCCAGGTCGAGGTGGTCCTGGGTGCGATAGCGCTGCTCGGGTAGGTTCTTGCCCAGCTCGTAGTCGTCGCAGTTCACCAGCGCCTCGCACGGGCCCGGTCGGATCGCCAGCCGCTCGGCATCCGGGTTGGTGTAGAAGTGCACGTCGAAGTGCGGCAGGTCGTACACGCCGGGCGGCATGTGCCCGTGCGGGTTCCAGTTCACCAGCACGTAGGTGAACGGGGTGTCCACGCCGCCGGTGAACTCGGCGCCGAGGTCCAGCGCGTTCTCGTACCCGCCCGCGCACTCGGTGTGCGGATCGGTGTGCCCGTCCCCGTCCTTGTCGAAGCACCACCGGCCTTCGGTCGGCGGGTCGTACGGCAGTCCGCGCAGCGCGCCCGCTTCCAGCACGGTGCCGACCGCGACCGGACGCCCGTCCTCGACCTGCGAGTAGGCGGTCATGGTCCCGTCGCCGCGGGGCGCGGACTCGCCGTACTCGGCGCACGGACCGGCGTAGGACGGCGTGTGCTGCACCAGGTGCTCGGCGGCCGGTGGCGGGACGTGCACGGTGCGTTCCACGGCCGGCTGTTCGGCGGCCACCAGGCACACCGCGACCTGCTCGGAGGGCGTTTCGCCCGCAGCGGGTGCGGCCGCGCTGGTCGCGGCGAGGGCGGTGGCGAGCGCAGCCGCTCGGACGGCACGGAGCACGGCGGCCCCCTTTCCTCCGACGCTGGTCCGGCCAGGCTGCGCGACGGTGCTGGCCCGCCGCTGACCTCGGCGGCCCGGCTCCACCCCGGCGCGGTCAGTCC
The DNA here is from genome assembly GCF_015209505.1 of Saccharopolyspora montiporae. Classification (GTDB taxonomy): domain Bacteria; phylum Actinomycetota; class Actinomycetes; order Mycobacteriales; family Pseudonocardiaceae; genus Saccharopolyspora; species Saccharopolyspora montiporae. The sequence continues at coordinate 117,128 of NZ_JADEYC010000007.1, read as the reverse complement.
GCGGCCAGCGCCCGGCCAGTCGCCGCGGGGATTCTCCGGCCTGCGGCGGCGGTACCGCGGACCGACGGGAGTTGGGATGAGCAGCGAATACGTCCTCGATTCCGGATCCGCGCTCGGCCGCGAGCAGCTCGACCACCTCGACGAGCTGCTCGACGCCCCCACCAAGCAGGTCATCGGCACCGCCACCGCCCAGCCGGGGCAGCGGTGCCTGGAAATCGGGGCGGGCAGCGGCGCGCTGAGCCGGTGGCTGGCCGAGCGCACCGGACCCGCCGGCGAGGTCATCGCCGTGGACCGGGAGACCACCCACCTGCACGCGCCCGGGGCGCGGGTCCTGCGGCACGACATCAACGACGGTATCCCGGTCGAGGGCACGTTCGATGTGATCGTGGCCCGGCTGGTGCTGATGCACCTGGCGCGGCGCCGAGAGATCCTCGCCGAGCTCGCCGCGGCGCTCGCACCGGGCGGGTGGCTTGTCGTCGGCGACCAGCTGCTGGACCGCACCCGACCGGTGGCCGCGCCCACGGAGTCGGACGCGGTCCTGTTTCGCTCGGTGATCGAGACCACGGTCGACCAGGTCGGCCGCCCCGGCGGGATCGACTACACCTGGGCGAACGCGCTGGACGGCGAGCTGGTGGTGGCCGGGCTGTCCGAGATCGACACCTTCGAGTTCACGCGCATCGCCCGCGGCGGGACGGCCGGATGCCTGCTCTACGGGAACTACGTCGCGCAGGTCGAGAGCTCCCTGCGCGCCCTCGGGGTCGCCGCGGCCGACCTGGACGACTTCCAGCGGCTGATGCGCGACCCCGCCTTCCGCGCCTGGACGGCCACCTTCGTGTGCACCCGCGGGCGCAAGCCCGCGGCCTCGTGAGCCGCGGAGGCCGGGGTGCCTTGTGACGCCTCACCGCCGCTGCTCATAATGCTGAGCGGGGGTGGTGCAAGCCGTGCGGTTCGAGGTGCTGGGACCGGTTCGCGTCGCCAGCGGAGCACAGCCGTGCGGGGTGTCCGGCCGCGTGCGGCTCGGCCTGCTCTCCTTGCTGCTGGCGCGGGCCAACGCGCCGGTCGCCGCGGAATCACTCGTCGAAGCCCTCTGGCCCGGCCACGACGAGGACGACGGCGCACGACGGTTGCACACCAACGTGCACAAACTGCGCCGGGCGCTGGGCGAACCGGACCGGCTCTCGTTCGGACCCGGCGGCTACCGGGTGCGCGTCGAGCGCGGTGAGCTCGATGCCGAGCGCTTCGAACGGCTGCTGGGTCACGCCGCCGACACCGACGATCCGCGCTCGCGCACCGGTTTGCTGCGCGAGGCGCTGGGGTTGTGGCGCGGCGACCCGTTCCAGGGCATCGACCTGCCCGCGCTGGCCGGGGAGGCACAGCGCCTGGCCGAACTGCGGCTGATCGCCACCGAGGACCTCTACGCTGCCGAGCTGCAGGGCGGGCGTACCGGCACCGCGGTGGCCGAACTGTCCGAGTTGGTCGGTCGGTACCCGCTGCGCGAGCGCCTGCAGGCGTTGCTGATGACCGCGCTGCACCGCAGCGGTCGGCAGGCCGACGCGCTCGCCGTCTTCCACCGCGCCCGGCAGGTGCTCGTCGAGGAGCTGGGTGTGGAACCCGGCGCGGAGCTGCGCCGGGCGCAGCGCGCCGTCCTCGACGGCGACGAGACCGCCACCGCGGCTTCGCCCCCGCCGCACGCGCCCCGGCCCGCCCAGCTGCCGTCGCCGCCCGCGGACTTCATCGGGCGACGCTTCGAGCTGGCCGCGCTGGACCGGATCAGCGCTTCCGGGGCGGAGTCCCCGCGGGTGGCCGCGGTGGTGGGCACGGCGGGAGTCGGCAAGACCGCCCTGGTCACGCGCTGGGCGCAGGGTGCCCGCGAGCGTTTCCCGGACGGGCAGCTGCACATCGACCTGCACGGCTTCAGCCCGAATGACCCGGTGCGCACCGCCGATGCGCTGGGCAGCTTCCTGCGCGGGCTCGGCGTGCCCGGCGAGGCGATCCCGCCGGACCTGGACGGCCGGGTGACCCGGTTCCGCACGCTCACCGACGGCCGCAGGCTGCTGGTGGTGCTGGACAACGCGTCCACGGTCGAGCAAATCCGCCCCTTGCTGCCCGGGACGTCGTCGTGCTTCACGCTGATCACCAGCCGCAGCCCGCTCGACGGTCTCGTCGCCGGTGAGGGCGCCCACCGGATCGACCTGGACCCGATGCCCCGCTACGACGCCCGCGCGCTGCTGTCCACCCGCACCGGGCGGCCGGACGAGCCCGATCACGAGCAGGCCGATCAGCTCATCGCGCACTGCGCGGGCCTGCCGCTGGCGCTGCGCGTCGCGGCCGAGCGCATCCGCAGCCGCCGCAGCCGGGACATCGCCTCGCTGGTGGCCGAACTCGACGTGGAGCATGACCGGCTGGACCTGCTGGACACCGGGGACGAGCGCACCTCGATCCGTGCGGTGCTGTCCTGGTCCTACCGGCAACTGAGCCCGGAGGCGGCGCGGTTGTTCCGGTTCTGCGGGTTCCACTGCATGCATCCGCGCCACCACGTGGACGCGCACGCCGCGGCGGCGCTGCTCGGGGATACCGATGCGCGGCAGGCGCGGCGACTGCTGGACGAACTCGTCCGCTACCGGCTGCTCGACGAGGTGCACAGCGGGCGCTACCGGATGCACGACTTGCTGCGCACCTATGCCACCGACCTCGCCGACCGGCACGAGCACCGCGCTGCGGGCCAGGGCCGCCTGCTCGACCACTACCTGGGCGGCGCCACGCACGCCGCGGCGTTCCTGGATCCGCGGGAAGCGGTGCTGCGCACCCGGGACACCGCGGGAACCCCGCCGGCGGAGGTGGACGGGCGAGAGCCCGCCCTGCACTGGCTGGACGCCGAACTGCCGAACCTGGTCTGCGCCGCGGAGCGTGCCCTGGAGCTCGGCCGCCCGACGTGCACCGTCGACTTCTCCACGACGCTGTGGTCCTACCTCGACCGGTACGGCTACTTCGACGAGTCCCGCCGGCTGCACACCCTCGCGTGCACCGCGGCCCGCCAGCTCGACGACCGCACGGCCGAGGGGATCGCGGTGCGCGCGCTGGGTGTGCTCGAATATCGCCTGGAGCGGCACGTGGAATCCGAAGCGCTGCTGCAGCACTCCCTGGCCCTGCACGACTCGGAGGCCGACGCGGCACTGCGCGCCACGACGCGCAGCTGCCTGGCGGCCGTGCACGCCGCCATCGGCCGGACGGATACCCCCGCGCAGACCAGCTGATCGGGGTCGGGAAAACCCCGGTACAGCGGCGATTCCGTGATGTCCGTCCACATCGTCCGTCCATATCGGATCCGGAGCTCAGCGCCGGGCGGCCGCCTGCAGCGCGGTGACGAAGGTGCGGACGGCCGGCGTGGTCCGGGTTTCCGCGGTGGCGACCGAGACGGTGCGGTGCACGGCCGGTTCGCACGGGACGAAGCGCACTCCCGCCGCCTGCGCGGGGCGGGCGATCCCCGGGATCAGAGCGACGGCCATCCCGGCGGCCACCACCGACAGCTGCGTGGTGTAGTCGGCGGCGCAGAAGTCCACCTCGACGTCGATGGAGCGCGCCCGCATCGTCTGCACCAGTGCTTCGTAGCCCTCGGTGCCGGGCGGGCAGCTGGCCCAGCGCTGGCCGTGCAGGTTCTCGACGTGCACCACGGGGCGCGCCGCGAGCGGGTGGTCTGCCGGGACCGCGAGCTGGACCTGCTCGGTGAGCAGTTCGGTGAGCACGACCCCCGGCGGCATCCGGGCCGGCCACCCGGACCAGCTCTCCAGCACCACCGCATCCAGCCTGCGCGCCCGCAGCTGCGGGATGAGGTCGATGACCTCGCCGTCGCGCACCGTCGGCGCCACCTGCGGGTGCTGCTCGGTCACCTCGCGCAGCGCGTCCACCACGAAGGAGCGCAGCGCGCTGGCCACCGATCCCACGTGCAGCGGACCGACGATGCGGTCCTGGATGTTGGCCAGATCGCGTTCGGCGTCGTTGATCGCGGCCGTCACGGAGTGTGCCGTGGCGGCCAGCACCTGCCCGGCGTTGGTGAGTCGGATTCCGCGGCCGTCCGGTTCGACGAGCGCGCTGCCGGTCTCGCGTTCCAGCTTGCGGAGGTGCTGGGAGACCGCCGGGCGGGTGAGGTGCAGCGCGTCGGCCGCCGCGGTGATCGAGGAGTGCTCGGCCACGGCTGCGAACACGCGGAGGCGCTCCCAGGTCAACATGTAAGTGAAACTATCAGCACCCCGTAAAAAAACGTCAATGGTGCTTTCCTGTTTCGGGTGGGACGGTGCAATGCGTGCCCACCTCGCCGTTGCAGGACAAGCTTCCCGGTACGCCAACCCCCGGTACGCCAACCCCCGGTACGCCCGCGCCCGGCGCACCGCCCGGGCTCGTGGTCATCGCCGCCGCCTGCTGCCTGTCGCTAACGGGGGTGCTGGTCAAGCTCGCCGCGGTCGACGCGGGCACCGTCGCCTTCCTGCGCTGCGCCATCGCGCTGCTCGCGCTGGGCCCGCTGGCGGTGCGCGAGTGCCGTCGGCACGGGATGCTGCCGCGGCCGCTGCTGGGGTGGGCCGTACTGGCCGGTGTGTTCCTGGGACTGGACTACGCGATGTACACGGCGGCCATCCTCGACGCCGGAGCAGGGGTGGCGACCGTGCTGAACAACGTGCAGGTGATCGTGTTCCCCGTCCTGGCGCGCGTGCTCAGCGCGACCCCGATCCGGCCGCGGTTCCTGCTCGCCTGCCCGATCATGCTCGCCGGCATGGCGCTGGTCGGCGGCGCGTTCGCGCACGACCCGCAGGTCACCCACCAGCTGCGCGGGACGGTCCTCGGCCTGCTGTCCGGCGCCGCCTACGCGGGATACCTGCACCTCAACCGGCAGTCCGGTCGGCACAGCCCCCGGCACCTGGTGACCCCGGTCTGCGCGGCGACCGGCTCGGCCGCGCTCGTCATCGGGCTGCTGGCGCCGGCCACCACCGGCATCGACCTGACGCTGCCCGGGAGCGCCTGGTTGTGGATCACGCTGCTGGCGCTGATCGGCCAGGTCGCGCCGTTCCTGCTGCTGGCCTCGGCCATCCCGCGGACGGCGCCGAACACCGCGGCGACGCTCCTGCTGCTGCAGCCGGTGCTGGCCGTGGTCTTCGGGATGCTCATCGTGGCCGAGGCGCCCGCGCCCAGCCAGCTCCTCGGCTGCCTGGTGGTGGTACTCGCGGTGTGGTTCGCCAACCACAGCCCCCGTTCCGCACCGGTCGGGCAGTCGGGGTGAGCGCGGTGCGGGTGCACGGGACGGAGCTCAGGCGCGCAGCAACGCCACCAGGAAGTCCGATTCCGGGGTGAACGGCCGCAGGTCCCAGGTGCCGAGCAGCTGGTCCGCGGTGAGCCCGACGGCGGCGACGTCGTCGAGGAACTCGTCGAACGCGTACCCGCGGCCTGCGCCGAACCCCGCCGCGATCCGCCCGCCGGGCGCCAGGTGGGCGCGCAGCCGGTCCAGCACCTGCCTGCGCGTGCCCGGCGCCAGGAACGGCAGCACGTTGCCCGCGGAGACGATCACGTCGAACGGTTCGATGACCGAGCGGGCCGGCAGGTCCAGCTCCGCCAGGTCGCCGACCAGCCAGGTCGGCCCCGGGTGGTCTTCCTCGGCGGCGGCGATGAGCACCGGATCGGCGTCGACGCCGACGACCTCGTGCCCCGCTTCCGCCAGCGCACCGCCGACCCGCCCGGGACCGCAGCCCGCGTCGAGGATGCGCGAGTGGCGGGCGGCCATGGCATCCACGAGGCGCGCTTCCCCGGCCAGGTCCTCGCCCTGGCGAGCCATGGAGCGGAACCGCTCGACGTACCAGGTGGAGTGCCCCGGGTCCGCGGTGACCTTCTGCATCCAGATGCTCTGCTCAGCCATGCCCCGATTGTCCCCGAACCCGCGGCCGGGTCCGACCGGGCCTGAGCGGCCGGTTACCGCCGCAGCGGGTTCCCGGGCCGCAGCGGGCTTTTCGGCGGGACCTCGCCGCGGGCGGCGCCGCTGCGGTGTGCTCAGCCGGTCTCGGAGGTCCGGTCGGCGATGCCGAGCCGGAGGTGCTCGCTGTGGTAGATCGCCTCGTCGAGCAGCTGCGCCACGTGGTCGTCGTAGAGGCTGTAGACGATGGTGCGCCCGGACCTGGTTCCGGTGACCAGACCGAGGTTCCGCAGCAGTCGGAGCTGGTGCGACACGGCCGACTGCTCCATTCCGACCGCCTCGGCCAGCGAGGTGACCTGCATCGGGTCGTGCCGCAGTTCGGTGAGGATGCGGAGCCGGCTGGGCGTGGCCAGGGCCTGCAGGGTCGATGCGACCTGCGTGGCGGCGGCCTCGTCCAGCCGTCCGACCGGTCTGTCCCGCCCGTGCACCCCGTGTCCCATGCGCAGCAGTCTAACGTCCGGCAAACACATGAAGACATGTTCAATCGTTCCTGCTACCGTGTGCGGCCGATTCCGTCTTCCTGGAGGTCGCAGTGGTTGCGCCAGAGACACCGGCCCCTCCGCAGCAGTCGCCGCCGCGCGGACCGGGCGCCGGTTCGCCGCGCACGCGCCGCACACCGCTGTTCGCGCTGCCCGAAGCGCGCTGGGCGGCCGCCGCGGTCGTGCTGTTCGCGCTCGGTGCGCTCCTGCAGGTGACCGGGGTGCCCGCGTGGACGTGGTGGGGCGCGTACCTGGTGTGCTACCTGGCGGGCGGCTGGCAGCCCGCGCTGGCGGGCCTGCAGGCGCTGCGAGACCGGACCCTCGACGTCGACCTGCTCATGGTCGTGGCCGCGCTCGGTGCGGCCTCGATCGGGCAGATCACCGACGGCGCACTGCTCATCATCATCTTCGCGACCTCCGGAGCGCTGGAATCGTTCGCCACCGCCCGCACCGAGGACTCGGTCCGCGGCCTGCTCGACCTCGCCCCGGAGTCGGCCACCCGGCTGCGCCCGGACGGGGCGGAGGAGCGCGTCGCCGTGGCCGAACTGGCCCCCGGGGACACCGTGCTCGTGCGCCCCGGCGAGCAGATCGGTGCCGACGGGGTCGTCGTGCGCGGGTCCAGCGAGGTCGACCAGGCCACGATCACCGGCGAACCGCTGCCCGCCGACAAGACCGGCGGTGACGAGGTGTTCGCGGGCACGCTCAACGGCACCGGCGCGCTGCAGATCCGGGTCGCCCAGCGCGCCGAGGGCACCGTGGTCGCCCGCATCGGGGCCCTCGTGGACCGGGCCACGCGCACCAAGGCCCGCACCCAGCTGTTCATCGACCGGATCGAGCAGCGCTACTCGATCGGCGTGGTCGTGGCGACCCTGGCGGTCTTCGCCGTGCCGCTGGCGCTGGGGGAGTCGCTGCAGGACTCGCTGCTGCGCGCGATGGTGCTGATGATCGTGGCGTCGCCGTGCGCGGTGGTGCTGGCCACGATGCCGCCCCTGCTGGCCGCGATCGCCAACGCCGGGCGGCACGGGGTGCTGGTGAAATCCGCTGTCGCCGTCGAGCAACTGGCCGGCACGAGCCGGGTCGTGTTCGACAAGACCGGCACGTTGACCGCGGGCACCCCGGAACTGGTCCGGATCAGCACCGTCGAGGGCGGGCCGATGTCCGCGGACCGGGTGCTGGCGCTGGCCGCGGCGGCCGAGCACGCCAGCGAACACCCGTTGGCGACGGCCGTCGTGCAGGCCGCCGCGCGCCGCGGGATCACCTACCCCGCGGCCACCGAGTTCACCGCGCAGCCGGGGCGGGGCGTGCGGGCCCGCGTCGACGGCCACCGCATCGCGGTCGGCTCCCCCGCGGTGCACGCGCCCGGTCCCCTCGGTGCGGCCGTGGCGGACCTGCAGGCCGAAGGCTGTAGCGCCGTGGTCGTGCTCCGCGACGGCGAACCGGTCGGCGCCCTGGGTATCGCGGACCGGGTGCGCCCGGAAGCCGCCGCGACCACCGCCGCCGTCGCGCACCGGACCGGCGGGAGCCCGATCCTGCTCACCGGGGACGATGCGGCCGCCGCGACCCGCGTCGCCGAGCGGGTCGGCATCCGCGACGTGCGGGCGGGTCTCCTGCCGGAGGACAAGGCCGAGGTCGTGGGGCGGCTGCAGGCGTCGGGAGCGTCGGTGACCGCGGTCGGCGACGGCATCAACGACGCACCGGCCCTGGCCGCCGCGGACGCGGGCGTGGCCATGGGCGGCACCCGCTCGGACCTGACCCTGCAGACCGCCGATGCCGTCATCGTGCGCGACGACCTCACGACCGTGCCGACGGTGATCGCCCTCGCGCGGCGCGCGCACCGCACCGTCGTGGCCAACCTCGTCCTCGCGGGCACCTGCATCGCGGTCCTCGTGCTCTGGGACCTGGTCGGCACCCTGCCGCTCCCGCTGGCGGTCGCCGGGCACGAGGGCTCCACGATCCTCGTCGCGCTCAACGGGCTGCGGCTGCTGCGCGGTGCCGCCTGGCGTCGAGCGGGCCGGGAAGCCCGAACCGGCAGCCGCTGAGGTCCGGGCCGTCCTACGCGCCGACGGTGCCGTACTCGGGGCGTCCCGTCGGGCGGTAGGTGTGGACGGCCACCCCGGAACCGGTCGTGCGGGCCTCCAACAGGCTGAGACCGGTTGCCACACCCCGCTCCGGGAACAGTCTGCGGCCCTGCCCGACCACCACCGGGAAGATCAGCAGCCGGTACTCGTCGACGAGGTCGTTCTCGTGCAGCGTGCGCACGAGCTCTCCGCTGCCGTGGACCTGCAGTTCCCGGCCCGGGAGGTTCTTCAGCGCGCCCACCTCGTCCACCAGGTCACCGCCCAGCACGGTCGTCGGGATCCACGAGCCCTCGCTGATCGTGCGCGAGGCGACGTACTTGGGCAGTGCGTTGAGCCGCGCGGCCACGGTGTCGCCGGGATCGGTCACCTGCGGCCACCAGCCGGCGAAGATCTCGTAGGTGTGCCGCCCGAGCAAGAACGCATCGGCCTGCCCGAACGCCGCCTGCACGTACTGCCCGGTCTCCTCGTCGAAGTGCGGGACCACCCAGCCGCCGCGCTCGAACCCGCCGCTGCGGTCCTCGTCCGGGCCGCCCGGACCCTGCACGACCCCGTCCGCGGACAGGAACATCATCACTGTCAGCTTCATCCCCGTCGCCTCCTCGTTCCTCGGTGCACCCGTGCTGACTCGCGCCGGGCGCGCAGGTCACCGCGGTGCCGCGGCCGCACGCCCGGGTACCCGCTGCGGGCGGTGCGCAGCGCATGGCACCGCGGTCGGCGGGCGGGCATGGGCTGGCCGGGTTCGAGGTCGCGGTCGGCGGTGCCGGCGACGTGGATCCGGATGCCTACCGGTGGGACTGGGCGACCTGGTGGCTGGTCCAGTTCCCCGAGGTCAGCACCGGCGATGAGGTCGCGGCGGCCATCGACCGGTCTGGCTGACCCGTCTTCGCGCTCGTTGCCGGGTGTTTCGGCACCTGCGACGGCGGCAGCTCCCGCGGGAACCGCGTGCGGTACGGTCTACTGTCGATAATGAAAACCATTGTCGAACTGCGGCCGTCCGCGCCGCGGTTCGCCGGTAGGCGGAGGTGACCACCGATGGCCGTACCCAAGCGCAAGAAGTCCCGCAGCCGGACGCGGACCCGTCGCGCGGAGTGGGCGGGCGCGCTCACCGCCCCCGCGCTCGTGGACGTGACCACACCCGACGGCCGCGCGCTGCGCGTGCCCCGGCGACTGGTCGCGGCGGCGCGCCGCGGTCTGCTCTGAGCCGCGGCCGGTCCGACCGGCCACTCGCGCGCACATCCCGTGCGGGCACCGGGATCGCCGATCACAGCTCGCCGAGCAGCGCCACCGCGGCGCGCGTCATCGGGTGCGGGTCGTGCCGGTGCCAGATCAGCCGGACCGGAACCGGCTCGGCGTCGCGCACCCGCCGGTAGGCGATCCCGTCCCTGCGGTACTGGGTGGTCGTGGCCTGCGGGGTCACCCCCAGGTACTGCCCGGTGGCGATCGCAGCGAGCCAGTCGTCGATGTCGGCGGTGTAGTCGACGCCGGGGCGCCGTCCCTCCGGCCACAGGTCCAGCGTGGTGGTGCCGGTGCGCCGGTCCACGACGACCGTCCGGCTGCGGATGTCCTCCAGCGGGATGCTGCGCCGCCGCGCCCAGGGATCGTCCGACGCCATGGCCACGTACCGGGATTCGTGCGCGACGGTCGCGTGCGCGTAGCGATGCAGGTCGACCGGGGTGCGCACCACCGCGAGATCGCAGGTGCCCTCGGCCAGGCCGCCGGTCGGGGTGTTGTTGCGCACCAGGATGAGCTCGACACCGGGATGGCGTTCGTGCCAGCGGCGCTGGAATTCCGCGGTGTGCCCGCCCAGCGCCGCCCAGGCGTGGCCGAGGCGTAGCCGGGTGTGCCCGGTCGTGGCCTCCCGCACGAGGTTGTCCGCCTCGGCCAGCAGGTTGCGCGCGCGGGAGAGCACCTGCACGCCCGCGGTCGTCGGTGCCACGGCGCGGCTGGTGCGGTGCAGCAGCCGCACGCCCAGCAGCCGTTCCAGCGACCGCAGCCCGCGGGAGACCGACGCTTGCGAGGTCCCGAGCTCGACCGCTGCGTCGGTGAAGCTGCCGGTGTCCACGACGGCGACGAGCAGGCGGAGGTGCCGTAGTTCGAGATCCATGCGCATAGCGTATCGATGCGGCGCCGCATGCATTTTGCGTATGGGCGGTGCGCAGCGATCCTCGTGCTCATGGCCACTTCGGATGCGCTCCCGTCGCCGACCGCACCGCGCAGTCGGCCGTCTCGTCGATCCAGCACGGCGACCGGGGTCGGGCTCCTGCTCGGCACCGGGCTGGCCAACCAGAGCGGTGCGGCCACGGCGTCGCTGGCCTTCCCGGTGCTCGGGCCCGTCGGGGTCGTGGCCCTGCGGCAATGCACGGCCGGGCTGGTGCTCCTGGTGGCCGGGCGGCCGGGGCTCCGCGCGCTCACCGGAGCCCAGTGGCGCACCGTGCTGGGCAGTGCCGCGGTGTTCGGCGGCATGAACCTGAGCCTGTACGCGGCCGTCGAGCGGATCGGACTCGGACTCGCGGTCACGCTGGAGTTCCTCGGCCCGCTGGCGGTGGCCCTGGCCTCGTCGCGGCGGCGCCTCGACGCCGGATGCGCGGTCGCCGCGGCCGCTGCCGTGTTGGTGCTGACCCGCCCGCAACCGAGCAGCGACCACCTCGGCATCGGCCTCGCGTTGCTGGCCGCGTGCTGCTGGGCCGGGCACATCCTGTTCAGCAGGGAATTGGGCCGCCGCGTCCCCGGAACGCAGGGTTCGATCGCGGCGGCCGCGGTGTCCGCGCTGGTCTGCCTGCCGGTCGCGGTGCTCGTGCTGGCGTTGCAGCGCCCGTCGATCAGCGTGTTGGCCTGCGCCCTGGCCGCCGGGGTGCTGTCCTCGGCGGTGCCGCTGCTGGCCGATCTCCTCGCGCTGCGCCGCGTTCCCGCCGGCCTGTTCGGCGTGTTCATGAGCGTCAACCCCGTGTACGCGGCGGTGATCGGCACGCTGTTCCTCGGGGAACGGCTGGATGGTCCGGGCTGGGCGGCGATCGCGGTCATCGTCACCGCCAACGCCGCGACCGCCGTGGCCACGCATCGGCGCGAAGCCGCCGGCCCCGCTGATCCGGTCGGACGCCGGGCGGCGAATCACGCGCCGCGGTAGAGATTTTCGGCCGGATGGGATCCGGTCGCGGTCGCGATGTTTGCCCGTTCGACGCACCGGGGACCACAGGGGCCGGGCCGGAAAGGCGCGCCACCGCTGGGATCCAGGAGTTGTGCAGATGACCTCGGCCGTCCGCGATCACCGGGTGCACCGGGTGCACCGCTTCGGCGCCGCGGCGCTCGGTGTCGTGCTGTGGATCTTCGCCGCGATCGGGTTCGCGGGCGCTCCGCAGTTGTTCGGCGAACAGGGTGCGACCGCGCTGGGCATGTCGACCAGCGGGGCGCTGTCGGCGATCTCGGTGCTGGCCGGGGCGGTGCTGGTGGGCACGGCCTGGCGGGGCGATCCCACGGCGTCCACGGCGGCCGCGCTGCTGGGGGTGCTGTTCACCGCCTCCGGCCTGGCGCACCTCGCGGTCCTGGGCACCGGGTGGAACCTGCTCGGATTCCGGATGCCGAACGTCGTGTTCAGCCTTAGCGTGGGCATCGCCCTGGGTGTCCTGGGCACCTACGGTCGGATCGCCGGCGGACTTCCCCCGGACAACCCCTTCCGCAGGGCGCGGCCGCTGCGCCGCGCCAGACCCAGCCCGGAGCAGCAAACCGGTGCCGGACACGGCGGCTCCCGCGAGCAGGAGCTCGTCGATGCGGAACTGGCGATGGGGGAGGGGCATCCGACCCCGCGGCAGGAAGCACTCGTCAAGGAGCAGCTGGCCGAGCACCAGCGTCGAGAACATCTCCGCGCCTGGCAGCGTTCCGGGCGCGACGAGCGAGGTGAGCGTGCATGAGAATCCGCCGGACCGGTCCGAAGCGGGCCCCTGGTACCACGACATCCAACAGGCAGCACTCGGCGTGCACCGCCGTCCACGGAGCCGGGATCGTGCTCCCGATCGGGCTGTGCGGGAGCACCTACCACTCGGGTCCCGCGGTGCCGGCACCGCGGACCGGTCCGGATATGCGTTCCGTGCGCTGAACGCCACCGGCGCGACGTCCCCGCTCCCGGGCGGGGGCGTTTCGCATGCCGGTCGGCGTGCGGGATCCGGCCGGCGGGGGCGGTGCTAGCGTGCCGGGCGACCACCGAGCAGAAACGGGAACACCGCCATGAGCCCTTGGAACACCCGGCCGGAGACGCCCGATGATCGCGCCGCCATCCGCGAGGTGTTGCTCGCCGCGTTCCCGACGGCGGAGGAAGCCGACCTGGTGGAGGCGCTGCGCGCCGATCCCGACGCGTGGATCGAGGGGCTGTCCCAGGTCGCCGAGACCGCGGACGGCGGCATCGTCGGGCACGCCCTGCTGACCCGGTGCCGCATCGACGAGCAGCCCGCGCTGGCGCTGGCCCCGTGCTCGGTGCTGCCGGCGCACCAGCGCCGCGGTGCCGGTTCGGCGGCCACCCGGGCAGCGTTGGCGGCGGCACGCGTTCTTCCGGAGAACACCGTGGTCGTGCTCGGGCACGCCGAGTACTACCCGCGGTTCGGGTTCGTACCGGCGTCGCGGTTGGGCATCCGCGCCGGTTTCGAGGTGCCCGACGAAGCGCTCATGGCGCTGGCGCTGGATCCGCAGCGCCCGGTGGCCACCGGCACCATCCGGTACCCGGCGGCGTTCGGGGTCTGAGCCCGCGAGGTTAGGCCGGCCCGTCCGGTCGAGCGCTGGTTCGGCGGTACCGGCGGAGCCGCAGGTAGACGATGCCCGCCGCCACACCCACCGCTCCGCCGAGGAGCGGGTGGTCGAGCAGCTCGCCGATGACCGTTCCGCCGAGCACACCCAGCAGGACGGGAAGGGGCTGGCTGCGCCGGAATCGTCTGTTCGTGCTGATCACCCGGGCATCGTGCCAGACCGCACCCCCTCGGCGGGGGTGTTTACCTGTTCTCGTCGGCGAGTAGCTGGTCCGGGAGCAAGGTATCCAGGTTGTCCGCGGCCAGCGCGGCCAGGTCCGGCTCGCCCGCGCGGTCCCGCCAGATCTCGGCGGCTACCCGGAACGACGTGGTCGCAGCAGCCGCGGCCAGCCGCACCCGGGGCTCGTCCCGCTCCCGGCCCGACCGGTCGGCGAGGAACCCGCCGAGCAGCAGTTCGAACTCGCCGAGCAGGTTCAGGAACGGTCCGGCCAGCGCGGGCACTTCGGTCAGCAGGCGCACCCGCTGGAGCTGGCCGGCGCGGTCCTCGGTGAACAGGGCTCCGGCTCGGGTGAACACCGCCCGCACCGCGTCGCGGTAGGGCTCGTCCGCCGGGCGCTGCGCCAGTTCGTCGACGGCCAGTGCGTAGGCCCGCCGGGAGCGGCTGAGCACGACGTCCTCCTTGGACGTGAAGTAGCGGAAGAACGTGCGGCGGGACACCAGCACCGCTTCGCAGATCGCTTCGATCGGCGTCGCCTCGTACCCGCGCTCGGTGAACAGGCGGATCGCGACGTGCTCGATCGCCTCCCGTGTGTGCTCCTTCTTGCGTTCCCGCAGACCGTCCACGGCTGTACCTCCGTCCGTTCCGGCCCTCGAATGCTACTGCATTGACAAATGGCACGGTGTGTCATTTTCTGGGGAGGTGTCCGCGCGACGATCGCGCCATGCTGAAGGAGGAGACCGATGACAACCGAGTTCACCGCCGAGGACATCGACTTCGAGTCCGTCTACCGGGGCGAGTCACCGCTGCCGGATTCCGCCATCACCTTCGACCGGGCTCCGTGGGACATCGGGGAGCCGCAGCCGGCCGTGGTGGCCGCGGCCGAATCCGGCCAGCTGGCCGGGTCCGTGCTCGACGCCGGGTGCGGTACCGGCGACAACGCGATCTTCCTCGCCGGGCGGGGGGTCTCGGTGCTCGGCGTGGACGGCGCCGCCACCGCTGTGGACACCGCCCGGGACCGCGCCGCGCAAGCCGGTGTGGAGGTGGAGTTCCGGCACACCGATGTGACCACGATGGACGGTGTCGACCGGCGCAGCGAGACGGTGCTGGACAGCGCGCTGTACCACTGCCTGACCGGGGAGCAGCGCTCCGCCTACGCCGCTGCGCTGCACGCGGTCACGGCTCCGGGGGCGCAACTGCACCTGTTCTGCTTCGCCGATGTGGACGACGCCGGGTTCCGGCTGCCCCCGTCGATGACCGTCAGCCGCGCGGACCTGCGCGCGCACCTGGCCGAGCACTGGAACATCACCGGGATCGAAGCCACCGACTACACCACGGTGCTCACCCGCGAACTCGTGGAGCGCGCGGGACCGCAGAACCTGCGCGATGCGGGCATGGTCATCGACCTGCCCGCGCTGCGCACCGATGAGCGGGGCAGGATCCTCGGCCGGGTCTGGCACCTGCGGGCCGAACGCCGCTGAGCCTACGCGGATCCGGCTCGGCCGGGCGAACGACCCGATCAACGCGGCGTTTTCGGCGCATCCCTTCGTCCTGCGCCCACCGGCACGGTCATGCACCGGTGACCCCGCTCGTGCACCACCAGTTCGAAACCGCTTGTGGCGCACCGGGCAGCGCGCGCGACACCGCCCGGAGCCCTACACTTCCGGTGACTCCGCGCGGTGCCGATGCGCGCACCGCGCGGGAATCCGCCGAACGCCGTCGGAGACGCGGTCGCCGCCCGGCCAGTCCGGGGCCTCGTCCAGCAGCCTCCGACCGATCGGATCGGGGAGGGGCGGTGGCTGAACACGGAAGCGCTCGCCGCGGCTATCGGACGGGCCTCGGCGGGGAGATGATCGCCGAGTTCCTCGGAACGTTCGTGCTGATCCTGTTCGGGTGCGCCTCGGTCGCGGTGGCGATCGTCGGGCTGTCCGGATCGGGCAGGCAGGTCGACGACTTCGGTCCGGCGAACTGGCTCATCATCATCCTCGGCTGGGGATTCGCCGTCACGTTCGGTGTGTACGTCGCGGGCGGCATCAGCGGTGCGCACATCAACCCGGCGGTGAGCCTGGCCTTCGCGGTGCGCCGGATCTTCCCGTGGCGCAAGGTCGCGCCGTACTGGCTGGCCCAGACGGTCGGCGCGTTCCTGGCCGCGGGACTGGTGTACTCGGTCTACGTCTGGGCGATCGACGCCTACAACGCCAAGGAAGGCCTGCCGCGCAGCGAATCCCTGGACACGTACGCGATATTCGCGACGTTCCCCGCGGAGTACTTCGCCGGCTCCTGGTGGGGACCGCTGCTCGACCAGATCGTGGGAACCGCGGTGCTGGTGCTGCTGATCTGCGCGCTCATCGACACGCGCAACACGGCCCCGTCCAGCAACATGGGCCCGTTCCTGATCGGCATGGTCGTCACCACCATCGGTCTCACGTTCGGCACCAACGCCGGATACGCGATCAATCCCGCCCGCGACTTCGGGCCGCGGTTGTGGACCTATCTGACCGGCTGGGGTGACATCGCGTTCCCGGGCAGCTACGAACAGTTCAGCTGGTACTTCTGGATCCCGATCGTCGGCCCGCTCGTCGGCGGGGTGATCGGTGCACTGGTCTACGACCTGCTCATCGCGCCGGTCGTCAACGCACGAGCGGAGATCGGGCCGGCAACACCGACCGACGAATGAGCCGCCATCCGGGCGGATCCGATGCCGTCCCGATGCAGCGACGACACGGCTCGGGACGGGTTCGCGCGGGCGGGTCAGTGCCCGGCGGGCGGGCGCGGGTCGGGCAGGCCGGCCTGCGCGCGCACGTGCCGCCCGACGAGCTCCACAGCGCGCAGCGCGCGGACCACGTCGTCGGCCCCGACGCGGAACCGCATGTTGTGGATCGTCTCCGCGGGATCGGTCGCGGCCTCGGCGACCGAGCGCAGCGCCTGGTCCTGCCCGGCCAGACCGGCCTCGGTCAGCGTGGTCGGCAACCCCAGCTGCGCGGTGAACCGCGCGAACTCGGCTACCTCCGCATCGGGCGTGCCCTCCAGCACGAGTTGGGCGATCGACCCGATGTTGACCTTCTGCCCGTGGCTGAGCCCGTGCGTCTGCGGGACGGCGGTGAGCCCGTCGTGGATCGCGTGCGCGGCGGCGAGCCCACCGGACTCGAACCCGAGTCCGGACAGCAGCGTGTTGGCTTCCACCACCGCCTCGACATCCGGGGTGACCAGATCGTGCGCGACCGCGCGCACCGCGGCGGGCGCGGATTCCCAGAGGATGTCCCAGGACAGCTTCGCCAGTGCCGTGCCCGCCTTGGTGGGCGAACCGCCGGCCATCGTGGTGCCGTTGCCGCCCACGACCGAACGCGCCTCGATCCAGGTGGCCAGCGCGTCCCCGACCCCGGAGACGAGGAAGCCCACCGGGGCGCCGGCGACCAGCCCGGTGTCCACGACGACCAGGTCCGGATTGCGCTCATAGAACCGGTATGCCTCGAACGAGCCCTCCGCCGTGTACACGACGGACAGTGCCGAGGTGGGCGCGTCGGTGGAGGCCACCGTGGGCACGGCGACGACCGGCAGCCCGAGGTCGTCACCGGCCGCCTTGGCCGTGTCGATCGGGGCGCCGCCGCCCACACCCACGACGACGTCCAGCCCCTTCTCGCGCAGCACCGAGGCCACCCGACTGCTCTCCGCCGCGGTCGGCGTACCGCCGAACCGCTCGAAAACCACCGGAACACCGGCCGCGTCGAACGACGAGCGCACGGTCGGCTCGACGATCTCGCGCACCACGTCGTCGGCGAGCAGCAGCGGGTTCGCGCCCAGCTTCTCGATCCTCTCGCCGAGGCGGGTCAGCACCCCGTTGCCCTGCACGTACCGACCCGGTGAGATCAGTGCACGCAGCGCCGACGACTCCGCGGCCATGGCAGGCACCTCCCGGTCACGGGGCCGGATCCGTCCGGTTGCTGTCCCGAGGACTGTCCGCGCCGGGCGGCGGGTAAACCCGCGACGCCCGCACCCGCGGCGCGCGCCGACCGATGTGAGGCACGCGATGCCGGGGGCGAGGCACGGGTGGGAGGACGACGACCAGGGACGAAGCGGTCGCGGCAGCGTCGAACGGTCGAATCGGAGTAACCAGGTGATCGAGTGCACGTCCGGACGGCATGGACGAAACGCACCGCCGATCCACATCATCATGCGCATGGCAAACCCCCAGGTCCGCGCGCTCGACGAGTCCTCCTTCCGCGCGGCGAACACGCTGTTCCTGCGCACCCTGCACGCGCCGCCGCCCACCGACCCGCAGTGGGAACGCGCCTCGCAGGTCCACCTGCCCGGCCGCGTGCTGGGCGGATACCTCGACGGGGAGGAACTCGTCGGCACCGCGCGGTCCATGCCGGTCGAGCTGTCCGTGCCTGGTGGCCACCTGCCGGCAGCAGCCGTCACGGGCATCGGGGTTCGTGCCGACAAGACCCGGCAGGGGTTGATGACCGAGCTGCTGGGCCGCCAGTTCGCCGGCGCGCGGGCCGCTGGTGAGCCGGTCGCGATCCTGCACGCCTCCGAAGCGGTCATCTACGAGCGGTTCGGCTACGGGCTGGCCAGCCGCAGCAGGCGGATCCGGCTGGAACCCGGGCGCGCGGCCATCCGCTCCGACGCGCCGTCCGGCGGCAGCGTCGAGATCCTGGACAGCGCCGCCGGGGCCGAACTCCTGCCCGAGGTGTACCGCAGTTTCGGTCTGCACCGGCCCGGGATGATCTCCCGATCGGACGCGTGGTGGGGCCTGGGGCTCATGCCGCCGCCGGCCGGTGAGCGCGTGGTGCTCGTGCACCGCGACGGATCCGGCGTCGCCGACGGTTTCGCGCACTACCTGCCCGCTAAGCGGGACTACCGGTTCGACGACGCGCACGTGACGCTGCGCATCGGCGACTTCCAAGCTCGGACCGCGGCGGCCGCCGCAGATCTGTGGCGCTTCCTGCTGGAGACGGACCTCGCCGACACCGTGGTGGCCGCCAACCGGCCGGTGGACGAACCCCTGGAATGGTGGCTGACCGACCGCCGCCGGGTGCACGTCGAATCGCTCGACGACGACCTCTGGGTGCGGCTGGTCGACGTGCACAGCGCGCTCAACGCCCGGACTTTCGGCGAGGGCGAGCCGGTGGTGGTGGCCGTGTCCGACGCGCACATCCCGGACAACCGGGGCTGCTACCGGATCGGACCCGACGGGGCCGAGCGCACCGATGCGCAGCCGGACCTGAGCCTGGACGTGTCCACGCTCGGCGCGATCTACCTCGGTGATCACCCGGTATCGCGCATGGTGGACGCGGGCCGGGTCCAGGTGCGCGACCCGGCCGCGGTCCCGCGGTTCGGCCGCCTGTTCGCGCAGGAACAGCTGCCCTGGTGCGGCACCGGGTTCTGATCCGCCGGGTCACGGTAGACGAGCCGGCGCAGCACGGCGTCGACGGCATGGTCCAGCGGTGCGGAGCCCGAAGGTCGCGCCTGGAACCCGGGCGGCTGGTGGAACAGGAGCATCGGGGCGTGCAACAGCGCGATGAGCAGCAGCATGAACCCGCGCGCGAGCACGCGCTGTCCGGCTGACATCCCGCTGGACGCGGTCGGTTTCGGCGCGTCGACCGACATGGTTCCCAGCGCATCCTGTGCTCCGCGGAGAATAGTGGGTGGGGCCAACCGGTTTTCCGCCCTCCGGAGAACCTCGCCGCGTGTAGCAGGAACGGTCGTCGCCGGCGTGCGGAATCGGAACCGCGTGAGCAGCGCCACCGGAAGTGGCCCGATCGTGCGGGGCGCGGTACCGTCGTCGGTTGTCGTCGTGCAGCCGGGAACGCTGCGCTGCCCGCGCGGTCGCGCGATCGCCGCCGGGGCCGCGCGCGCATCTCGGCGCGGTCCGGTCGCACCCGCCCGGGCTGCTGGGAACCAGGAGGTCCGCGGTGGAGGTGCGTGATCCGGACATCGACGCTACCGCCGCGCTCCGCGTCCGGTGCGGCGTGAGCACCGCGGCCGCCGGCTCCGCGGCCCTCGCGCGCAGCAGCTCGCTGCGGGCGGCACCGCCGATCGGCCGGTTCCACGGCTGAGCCGGATCGCCGGCCGCGCGATTCCCGAAAGTCCTCCCGCCGCTCGTTTGCCGGCCCTTCGGCCGGGGTGAGCGGGCGGGCTCGTCCGACCCACGTGTGAGGTGTGCCCGACCATGACCGAATCCGCCAGACCCGCTGCGGCGGGAGCGGACAACGCCCCCGCGCCGCCGCGCGCAGGCGTGCTGATCGCCGTGCTGGTCGTCTCGGCGTTCGTGATGATCCTCAACGAGACGATCCTGAGCGTGGCGCTGCGCGACCTCAGCGTCGACCTCGGCGTGCCGACCACCACGGTGCAGTGGTTGACCAGCGGATTCCTGCTGACCATGGCGGTGATCATCCCGATCACTGGGTTCCTGCTGGAGCGGTTCACCCCGCGCCAGGTGTTCCTGGCGTCGCTGACCCTGTTCGGCACCGGGACGCTCATCAGCGGCCTCGCCCCGGGGTTCGCGGTGCTGCTGGCCGGACGCGTGGTGCAGGCCTGCGGGACGGCCGTGATGATCCCGCTGCTGATGACCTCGGTGATGCGGCTGGTTCCCGCCACCAAGCGCGGCGCCACGATGGGCACGATCAGCATCGTGATCGCGGTCGCGCCAGCCGTGGGACCGACGGTCGGCGGCGCGATCCTGTCCTCGCTGGGGTGGCGCTGGATGTTCTGGCTGGTGCTGCCGCTGGCGGTGCTGGCGCTGGTGATCGGCGCGGTGTGGATGCGGTTGGACAGCGAAACCCGCCGCGTGCCGCTGGATCTGCTGTCGGTGCTGCTGTCCGCGGTCGGTTTCGGCGGTGTGCTCTACGGCTTGTCCAGCATCGGCGAGTCCGCGGACGGCCAGAGCGCCCAGGCCTGGATCTCGGTCGTCGTCGGTGTGTTGTCGCTGGCGGCCTTCGCCGTGCGGCAGGTGCGGCTGCAGCGCGATGACCGCGCGCTGCTGGACCTGCGTCCGTTGACGGTGCGCTCGTTCGTGGTCGCGCTGATCCTGACCGCGCTGCTGTTCATGTGCCTGCTCGGCGCGTCCTCGATCCTGCTGCCGCTGTACCTGCAGACGGTGCTCGGCACCACCACGTTCGTCAGCGGGCTGGCCGTGCTGCCCGGTGGTCTGCTGCTCGGGCTGCTGGGACGTCCGGTGGGGCGGCTGTTCGACCGGTTCGGCGCCCGGCCCCTGGTGATCCCCGGTGCCGGTGCCATGGCCGTGTCGCTGTGCCTGTTCGCGACGCTGGGCGAGGACTCGTCGGTGGGCGCGGTCGTCGGCATCCACGTGCTGCTCATGGGCGGGCTGGCGCTGATGATGACCCCGCTGATGACCGAGTCGTTGAGCTCGCTGCCGGACCACCTGTACTCGCACGGCAGCGCCATCCTGGCGACGCTGCAGCAGGTCGCGGGTGCGTTCGGCACGGCGGTGTTCGTCACCGCGGCTTCGCTGGGCACCGCCGATCCGTCTGGCGCCCCCGACGCGTCCGGGCTGAGCATCGCGTTCCTCGTCGCGGCCGGGATCGGTGTGCTGGCGTTCGGCACGTCGCTGTTCATGCGCCGGCGTCCGCAGCAGGACGCGGTCGGTGCGACCGGATCCGGCGCGGACGAGGCGGCCGGGGAGCCGACGCGCACCGCGGGCTGATCCGCCCGCAGCGCTGACCGAGGGGGAGGGCGGAGTGCCCTCCCCCTCGTCATGTCCGGGTCGCGTCCGCGGTGTCCGCGGTGTCTGCGGAGTCCGCGGTCGTCGGACGCGGGGCGCGGCGCTGGTGCAGGGCGCTGAACGCGGCCGCGGCGAGCAGCACCAGCACGGCGACGAGCAGCGTGGCCCGGTAGGCGTTGTCGAACGCGGTCCCCGCCTCGCGCAGCAGGATCCCCGCCTGCTCGGCGGGCAGCTGCTCGGCCAGCAGCCGTGCCCGGTCCATGCTGTCGGCGGCACCGGCCGGTAAGCCGTCCGGAACGGCGAACGTGCCGGTGTACACGGCCGTGATCAGGCTGCCCAGCACCGCCACCCCGCAGAGGCTGCCGAACTCGTAGGAGACCTCTTCCACCGAGGAGGCCATGCCCGCGCGGTGGGCCGGAGCGTTGCCCACGATCGCCGCCGAGGCAGCGGTCATCGCGGCACCCGCCCCCGCGCCCGCCAGGGCGAGGAACACGACCGTCCACAGCAGAGCCGCCGAGCTGACCAGCAGGACCCCGAGCGAGGCCACGGCCGCGACCAGCAGGCCGAGCACGATCACCGGGCGCGTGCCGGTGCGGTGCAGCACGGCGCCCGCACCGATGCCCACCGGCATCGCCCCGACGGCCATCGACGCCGCCACCAATCCCGCCTGCAGCGGACTCATCTCCAGCACCAGCTGCAGCCGCTGGGTCAGCACCAGTTCCGCGCCCGCGGTCACGAACGTCGCCATGCCCGCCGCGAGCACCCCGATGAGGATCAGCGGATTGCGGAACAGCCCGAAGTCGATGAGCGGATGGGGCTGCGCGCGCTGCCTGCGCACGAACGTCCAGAAGCCGCCCGCCGCCGCCAGCAGTGCCAGCCCGGTGCCGAACGCGGACGGTGCCGGGCTCGTGACATCCTTGATCGCGTACACCAGGCCGACCAGTCCGACCATGACCTGCAGCGATCCCACCAGATCCCACGGCTTGCCGGGATCGCCGGTGCTGCGCGGAGCCACGGACAGCGCCAGCAGCAGCGCGGCCAGCACGATGGGCACGTTGATGAGGAAGACCGAGCCCCACCAGAAGTGCTCCAGCAGCAGGCCGCCCACGACCGGCCCCAGTGCCGCACCGACCATGGCGATGGTGCCCCACACCCCGATCGCGATACCGCGTTCGCGCTCGTCGGTGAACGTGATGCGGATGAGCGACAGGGTCGCGGGCATCATGGCCGCGGCGCCCACCGCGAGGAAGGCGCGCGCACCGATGAGCACTCCGGCGGCCGGGGCGTATGCGGCCAGCAGCGAGGCCGCGCCGAACAGCACCAGTCCGATCAGGTACATCCGGCGGTGCCCGACGCGATCGCCCAGCGTGCCGGCGCCGAGCAGCAGCCCGGCCATGACCAGCGGGTAGGCGTTGATGATCCACAGCTTCTGCGTGGCGGTCGTCTGCAGATCGTGGGCCAGTGTGGGCAGCGCCGTGTAGAGCACCGTCATGTCGATCGAGATCAGCAGTAGTCCTGCGGAGACGGCCACCAGCACCAGCCAGCGTTGCACCTCGCTCACTTCTCCCTCCGTCGTGCCCGGCCGGTGGCCAGGGCGGTGATCCGGTCGCGCAGCACCTCGCGGGTGCCGTCGTCCAGTGGTGTCGGGCTGGTGGCCTGGTGCAGCCAGAGCCCGTCGGCGGCCATCCGGGCCAGGAACAGGTCCACCGCAGCGGAATCGGCCGCATCGGCCTCCGGCGCCCAGCGCCGCAGCAGCTGCTCCCAGACCTCGCTGTAGGCGGGGTGCGCCGCCGCGTGGACCATGAAGATCAGCTCCGCCGGTCGGGAGCGTCCGCGCGTTCCCTCCTGGACGTAGGCGGTGCTGCGCTCGGTGGCGGTGGCCTCGGCCCAGGGCTTGCCGAGTTCGGCGAGCAGGTCCTGCTCCCAGATCTCGACGAGGTGCTGGTGGATGGCCAGCATCAGATCGTCGCGGTTGCGGAAGTGGTAGAGCAGGCCGGCCCGGGTCACGCCCGCTTCGCCCGCGGCGGAATCCAGCGTCAGCGCGGTGATGCCGTCGCGCTCGGCGACGCGGATCGCCGCGTCGAGGATCTGCGTTCGGGAGCTCGGTCGCATGCCCGCACTGTACCTACAGGATTGTCAAGAAACTCCGGCCGCCGGCATGCCGTTCCGCGGTTTCAACAAACTGTTGACATATGCGGGTGACCGGTGTCACTATCACTGTATTCCGATCAACGAAACTATGATTCCGACATGCGAAAGTAACTGGAGGAAGCCGAGGACATGCGCCACGCACTGCCCTACGCGGTGAACTGCTCGCTGCTGTTCACCGAGCTGCCCCTGCTGGAACGCCCGGCTGCGGCGAAGGCGGCCGGATTCGACGCGGTCGAGTTCTGGTGGCCGTTCGACACCGCCGTGCCCGAGCAGCGCGCGGCGGACGCCTTCGTGCAAGCCGTCCGGGACGCGGGCGTCCGGCTCACCGGGCTGAACTTCTTCGCCGGGGACATGCCCGCAGGCGACCGCGGCCTGGTGTCCTGGCCCGCCCGCTCCGGGGAGTTCCGGGACAACATCGACGTCACGATCGGCATCGGTGACCAGCTCGGCTGCCGGGCGTTCAACGCGCTCTACGGCAACCGCCTCGACGGCGTCGACCCCGCCGAGCAGGACGAACTCGCCGCCGACAACCTGGCCCGCGCCGCGCGGTCCGCCTACCGCATCGGCGGGACCGTGCTCCTGGAGCCGGTCAGCGGCCCGCAGCCCTACCCGCTGCGCACCGCCGCCGACGCGCTCGCCGTCCTCGACCGGGTGGAAGCGGCCTCCGGGCTGACCAATCTCGGGCTGCTGGCCGACCTGTACCACCTCGCGGTCAACGGCGACGACGTCGACGCGGTGCTCGCCGAGCACGCCCCGCGCATCGCGCACGTGCAGATCGCCGACCATCCCGGGCGCGGCGAACCGGGCAGCGGATCGCTCCCGCTGGCCCAGCAGCTGGCCGCCCTGGAGCGCAGCGGCTACCGCGGGCACGTCGGCCTGGAGTACAAACCCACCGGAACCACCGCGGACAGCTTCGCCTGGCTGCCGGACGCGGACCGGGCCGCGGGCTGACCAGCGCAACCACCGAGGAGGAACTCGACACATGACCTCGATCGCTTTCATCGGCCTGGGCGTGATGGGCAGCCCGATGGCCGCGCACCTCGCCACCGCCGGCCACGACGTCACCGGTTACAACCGCTCACCGGGCAAGGACGAGCCGCTGCGCAGCGCGGGCGGGAGTGCGGCCGATTCGGTGGCCGCGGCCGTGACCGGCGCCGAGATCGTCTGCACCATGCTGCCGGACACCCCGGACGTCGACCAGGTGCTGACCGGTCCGGGCGGCGTGTTCGCCCACGCCAAGCCGAACGCGTTGATCATCGACTTCTCCACCATCCGCCCGGACAGCACGCAGGAGTTCGCCGAACAGGCCGCGCAGCGCGGATTCCGGTACCTGGACGCACCGGTGTCCGGGGGACAGGCCGGGGCGGCGGGTGCGGCACTGTCCATCATGGTCGGAGGCGCCG
Source organism: Saccharopolyspora montiporae (assembly GCF_015209505.1). GTDB lineage: Bacteria > Actinomycetota > Actinomycetes > Mycobacteriales > Pseudonocardiaceae > Saccharopolyspora > Saccharopolyspora montiporae. The sequence goes on along the minus strand of NZ_JADEYC010000007.1, from coordinate 92,433 downwards.
CCGAAGATTTCGCCGCAGCGGGCGAGATTTTCGACCACGTCGGCAAGACCGTCGTGCACGTGGGGCCCACCGGGGCCGGGCAGACGGTCAAGGCTGCCAACCAGCTCGTGGTGGCCGCCAACATCCAGGCGCTGTCCGAAGCGGTCGTGTTCCTCGACGCCTACGGGGTCTCGCTGCCGGAGGCGCTCGACGTGCTCGGCGGCGGGCTGGCCGGTTCGAAGGTGCTCGACCAGAAGCGGGAGAACCTGCTGTCCGGCACGTTCGACCCCGGATTCCGCATCGACCTGCACCACAAGGACCTGGGCATCGTCTCCGCCGCCGCGCGCGAAGCCGGCGTGGTCACCCCGGTCGGCGCGCTGGTCGCGCAGCTGATGGCCGCCGCACGTGCGTGCGGCGACGGCGGGCTGGACCACTCCGGCCTGCTGCGCGGTGTGCAGCGGCTCTCCGGGCGCACCGACACCTGACCACCGAAAACCCCGCCACAGCAGAACGAGGAAGAACGACATGACGCGAATGCGCACCGTCGACGCCGCGGCGCTGATCCTGGAGAAGGAGGGCGCCACCCAGACCTTCGGCCTGCCCGGCGCCGCGATCAACCCGTTCTACAACGCCCTGGAACAGCACGGCGCCATCGGCCACGTGCTCGCCAGGCACGTCGAAGCGGCCTCGCACATGGCCGAGGGCTACACCCGCGCCGCCGCGGGCAACATCGGCGTCTGCGTCGGGACCTCCGGTCCGGCGGGCACCGACATGATCACCGGCCTGTACTCCGCAGCGGCCGACTCGATCCCCATCCTGGCCATCACCGGCCAGGCCCCGGTGGCCAAACTGCACAAGGAGGACTTCCAGGCCGTCGACATCGAATCGATCGCCCGGCCGGTGACCAAGTGGGCGGTCACCGTGCTGGAGCCGGCCCAGGTGCCGGGCGCGTTCCAGAAGGCGTTCCAGCTGATGCGCTCCGGCAGGCCCGGCCCGGTGCTGCTGGACCTGCCCATCGACGTGCAGCAGGCCGAGATCGAATTCGACGTCGAGACCTACGAGCCGCTGCCGGTCACCCCGCCCGCGGCCACCCGCGCCCAGGCCGAGCACGCGCTGCGGATGCTCTGCCGGGCGCGGCGGCCGCTCATCGTCGCCGGCGGCGGGGTCATCAACGCCGACGCCTCCCCACTGCTCGTGGAACTCGCCGAGCTGCTCGGGGTCCCGGTCGTGCCGACCCTGATGGGCTGGGGATCCATCCCGGACGACCACCCGCTGATGGCCGGAATGGTCGGGCTGCAAACCGCGCACCGCTACGGCAACGCCACCATGCTGGAGTCCGACTTCGTGCTCGGCATCGGCAACCGCTGGGCCAACCGGCACACCGGCGGTGTCGAGACCTACGTGCAGGGGCGAACATTCGTGCACGTGGACATCGAACCGACCCAGATCGGTCGGGTTTTCGCGCCGGACTACGGCATCGTTTCCGATGCCCGAGCGGCGCTGGAGCGGTTCGTCGAGGTGGCGCGGGAGTGGCGGGACCGGGACGTGCTGCCGGACCGCGGTGCGTGGGCCGAGTCCTGCGGGCAGCGCAAGGCGACCCTGCACCGGCGGACCGACTTCGACGCGGTGCCGATCAAGCCGCAGCGCGTCTACCAGGAGATGAACCGCGCTTTCGGGTCCGACGCGCGCTACGTCTCCACCATCGGGCTCTCGCAGATCCAGGCCGCGCAGCTGCTGCACGTCTACCGGCCGCGGCACTGGATCAACGCGGGCCAGGCCGGACCGCTGGGCTGGACCGTGCCCGCCGCGATCGGGGTGGCCACCGCCGACCCGGACGCCACCGTGGTCGCGATCTCCGGCGACTACGACTTCCAGTTCCTCGTCGAAGAGCTCGCGGTCGGCGCGCAGTTCAACATCGGATTCATCCACGTGCTGGTGAACAACGCCTACCTGGGCCTCATCCGGCAGGCGCAGCGGGGTTTCGACATGGACTACTGCGTGCAGCTGTCCTTCGACAACCGCAATTCGCCGGAGACCGGCGGCTACGGCGTCGATCACGTCAAGGTCGCCGAGGGATTGGGCTGTACGGCGCTGCGGGTGACCGATCCGGGCGGCATCTTCGACGCGCTGGAGGAGGCCAAGAAGCTGGTGGCCGAGCACCGGGTCCCGGTGGTGGTCGAGGTGGTCCTGGAGCGGGTGACGAACGTGTCGATGGGCACCGAGATCGACGCGGTCACCGAGTTCGAGGAGCTGTCCGCCGGGCCCGACGGTCGGTCGACGGCGATCGCGGGACCGGGCTGAGCGCACGGCGCGGTGGCCGTCCGGCGGGATGCTCCGCGGTGGGACGCCCGCTTCCCGATCCGCGGGATCGGGAAGCGGGCAATGATCGGATATTGTGATATGTCGGGCGCGGCGGGGTTGCGCGGAAGATGCTGGTGTGCCGGACTTGGACTGCTCCGTAAGAGTGAAACGCTCTCATCTTTTGTTGGCGTGTCGCGATTCGTGAACGCATGATCACCCGTTATGAGCAACACTCACTCCCGCAGGCGGTTCCTGGGCCTGGCGGCCATGCAGACGGCCGCCGCTGTCGGCCTGACCACCATCGCCACCCAACCCGCTGCGGCGGCGCACCGCCGGCAACGCGACTTCGTCCCCGCCCTCGTGATCGGCTCCGGATACGGGTCGGCAGCCACCGCGCTGCGCCTCGGCGAAGCCGGGATTCGCACGCAGGTGCTGGAAATGGGACGTCTGTGGGACACGGCGGGCGCCGACGGCAAGATCTTCTGCTCGATGCTGCAACCGGACCACCGCTCGACGTGGTTTCAGGACCGCACCGAAGCGCCGCTGTCCTCGGTGTTGTGGGCCGACGTGATCAACCGGGACATCGAACCGTACGCCGGGGTGCTCGACCGGGTGCGCCACGGCGACATGTCGGTCTACGTCGGTCGCGGTGTCGGCGGCGGATCCCTGGTCAACGGCGGCATGGCGGTGACGCCCCAGCGCGACTACTTCGAGGAGATCCTGCCGTCGGTCGACGCGGGCCGGATGTACGGCAAGTACTTCCCGCTGGCCAACCGGATGCTCGGGGTCAACACCCCCGATCCCGAATGGCTCGAGACCTGCGATTCCTACCAGTACGCGCGCGTGTCCCGCGGCCACGCCCACGACGCGGGCCTGCACACCACGGTGGTGCCCAACGTCTACGACTTCGACTACATGCGCCGCGAGGAAGCCGGCGAGGTGCCGCAGTCCGCGCTGGCCTCCGAGGTGATCTACGGCAACAACCACGGCAAACGCAGCCTCGACCGAAGCTATCTGCCCGAAGCCATCGGCACCGGGAACGTGACCGTGCACGCCCTGCACCGCGTGCGGACGTTCCGGCAGGAGCAGGACGGGACCTACGTCGTCACCGTCGAGCAGATCGACGAACTCGGCAACGTGCTCGGGACCCGGGAGATCGGTTGCCGGTGGCTGTTCCTCGGCGCGGGCAGCCTGGGCACCACCGAACTGCTCGTGCGGGCGCGCGACACCGGGGTGCTGCCGCGGCTCGGCGCGGCGGTCGGCGAGGGCTGGGGCACGAACGGCAACGTGATGCTGGGCCGTGCGCTCGCCGAGCCGACCGGTCAGATCCAGTCGGGGATGCCGGCGCTGGGCATCAACAACTGGCGAGACCCGAAGTACCCGGTCTTCGCCGAGATCGCGCCGGTGCCGGCCGGTCTCGACCTGCTGATGACCTTGTACCTGGCCATCACCCGCAACCCCGAGCGCGGTCGGTTCCGCTACCTGCCGGAGAACGACTCGGTGCGGCTGGACTGGGACATCGACCAGGGCGCGCCGTCGGTGGAGGCCGCGGACGCGGTGTTCCGCCGGATCAACCGGGCAGCCGGGACCGAGCTGCGGAACGACCTGTTCGGCGACGACCGGGCGTTCGAGAACCGGTTCACCTACCACCCGCTCGGCGGCTGCGTGCTGGGCGAGGCGACCGACCTGCACGGCCGGGTGCGCGGTTACCGCAACCTGTACGTCACCGACGGCTCGCTGATCCCGGGCTCGACAGGGGTGAACCCGTTCGTCACCATCACCGCGCTGGCCGAGCGCAACATCGAACGGGTGCTGGCCGAGGACTTCTGAGCCGGACTCGGGTCGCCGCGGGGGAGGGGGTCCGTCCCGCCGCCCCCGCTGGGCACCCGTCAGGTCAGCGTGATCTGGCGGTTGACGTCCTTGTACAGCAGGTAGCGGAACTTGCCCGGACCGCCCGCGTAACAGGCCTGCGGGCAGAAGGCGCGCAGCCACAGGAAGTCGCCCTCCTGCACCTCCACCCAGTCGCCGTTGAGCCGGTACACGGCCTTGCCCTCCAGCACGTAGAGGCCGTGTTCCATCACGTGCGTCTCGGCGAACGGGATGACCGCGCCCGGCTCGAAGGTGACGATGTTGACGTGCATGTCGTGCGCGAGGTCGTCCGGGTCGACGAACCGGGTCGTGGACCAGGTTCCGCCGGTGCCGGGCATGGGAGTGGGTTCGATGTCCTGCTCCTGGACCGCGAACGCCTCGGGCACGTACCCGTCGAGCGGTTCGTACGCCTTGCGGACCCACTGGAAGGTCGCGGTGCGCTCCCCGTCATTGGCGACCGACCAGTCGGCGCCGGCCGGCAGGTAAGCGTAGCCGCCCGGGGTCAACTCGTGGTGGGCGCCGCCGATGGTCACCCGCAGGTCGCCGGTGAGCACGAACAGCACCGATTCGACGCCGCGCTCCGGTTCCGGCCGGGTGCTCCCGCCGCCGGGGGCGACCTCGACGGCGTACTGTGCGAACGTCGTGGCGAAGCCCGGGATCGGCTTGGCCAGGATCCAGGACCGGGTGCCGTGCCAACCGGGGAGGTTGCTGGTCACGATATCGCGCAGCACGCCGCGCGGGATGACCGTGTAGGCCTCGGTCACCACGGCGCGGTCGGTCAGCAGGGCGGTCTGCGGGGGGAGTCCCCCTTCGGGAGCGAAGTAGCTCGGCTGGTTCAACTCGGACCCTTCTCCTCGGCGCTCGTCCGGGCGCGGCGGCGACCCGCAGCCATTCAACAAAGTGTTGAACGCAACGACGAGGGTAGGCAGTTGCCGCCGCCGGCGGAAGACATTCCCTCGGAAAGCCCCGCGGTGCGAGCCCGGAGTGTTGCAGCTCACCACCCGCCGCGCAGGGCCGGCGCAGCCGCCGCGTGCGGAAAGAAGCCGCTCCGGCGGGTTTCCGGCGCCAGCCTCCGCGCCGCCCACTGATCCGCGCGGGTGGTGGCGCCGCGTACGGTCGGGTTCCCGCGCGGATGCGCGGCCGGTTCCGTGTCGAGCGAGGAGCAGCGCCCATGACTGCCGTGCAGGCGACCACCGTGCACACCCCCACCGCGGACGGTGCGGCCGACGCGTACTTCACCCATCCGTCCGACGGCCGCCCGCACCCCGCGGTGCTGCTGTACATGGACGCCTTCGGAGTGCGCCCGCAACTGACCGCCATGGCCGATCGGCTCGCCGCGAACGGCTACACCGTGCTGGTGCCGAACGTCTTCTACCGGGAAGCGGCAGCGCCCGTGGTGGAGCTGCCGGAGATCATCGACCCGCAGTCGCGCCCGGAGATCTTCGAGAAGATCGGGCCGATGATGCAGGCGCTGACCCCCGAGCTCGCGATGCGCGACGCCGGGGCCTACCTGGACTGGCTGCAGGCCCGCCCGGAAGCGGCCGGCGGGCCGGTCGGACTGACCGGGTACTGCCTGGGCGCCGGTCTGGCGCTGCGCACCGCGGGCACCTACCCGCACCGCGTGGCCGCTGCCGCGGGCTTCCACGGTGCGCAGCTGGCCACCGACGCGCCGGACAGCCCGCACCGGCTCGCGGAGCACATCACCGCCGAGCTCTACTTCGGGCACGCCGACCAGGACCACGCGCTGCCCGAGGAGCAGATCCAGCTGCTGGACTCGACGCTGACCGAGGCGGGCGTCCGGTTCCGCGCCGAGGTCTACCGCGGCGCCCCGCACGGCTACACCCAGGCCGACACCGCCGCGCACGACGAGCAGGCCACCGAACGGCACTGGTCGGAGCTGCTCGACCTGTTCGAGCGGGCGCTGCGCCCGGCCGTGCGGGACTGACCCGCGGCCGCGCTCACACCCCGGTGTCGCGCGGCGGCACGATCCGCCCGGTCACCTCGCCGAAACCGATCCGACCGCCGTCGACCGCGGGGGCCGAGGCCGTGATCGCCACCTCGTCGCCGTCCTCCAGGAACGTGCGCTGCTGGCCGGCGACCTCCAGCGGCTGCTGGCCGCCCCAGGTGACCTCGATGAACGCGCCGCGCTGCTCGCGCTGCGGACCGGAGATCGTGCCGGAGGCGTAGAGGTCCCCGGTGCGGCACGCGGCCCCGTTCGCGGTCAGGTGCGCCAGCATCTGCGCCGGGGACCAGTACATGTCCCGGTACGGCGGGCGCGAGACGACCTGGCCGTTCCAGGACACCTCCAGCGCGATGTCCAGGCCCCACTGTTCGGTCTCGCGCAGGTAGGGCAGCACCGCCGGGTCCTGTTCGGGACCGGGGATCCGTGCGGCCTGCAGCGCCTGCAGCGGCACCACCCAGGCCGAGGTGGACGTGGCGAAGCTCTTGCCCAGGTGCGGGCCCAGCGGCTGGTACTCCCAGCCCTGGATGTCCCGCGCCGACCAGTCGTTGACCAGTACCGCGCCGAAGACGTGCTCGGCGAAGTCCGCGGTGCGCACCGGATCGCCGAGCGCCGAGCCGGTGCCGACGATGAACCCGAGTTCGGCCTCGATGTCCAGCCGCCGCGTCGGCCCGAAGGTCGGTGCGGATTCGTCCGGGGCCTTGCGCTGCCCGCAGGGGCGGACGATGTCCGTCCCGGAGGCCACCACCGTGCCCGCGCGACCGTGGTAGCCGACCGGGAGGTGCTTCCAGTTCGGCAGCAGCGGCTCGGAATCCGGGCGCAGGATCCGGCCCAGGTTCGATGCGTGCTGCTCGGAGGCGTAGAAGTCGACGTAGTCGGCGACCTCGATCGGCAGGTGCATGGTGACCGCGGCCGCGGGATGCACCGCGTGGTCCGGGATCTCGCCGGTCACCAGATCGGCCACCCGCGCCCGGACCTCGTCCCAGCGCGCCCGGCCCTGGGCCAGGAATGCGTTCAGCGACGGCCGGGCGAACACCTCGTCGCCGAGCGCGGCCGCGAGGTCGACGACCGAGTCGCCCGCGCGCACGCCCACCCGCGGTGCGGTCCCGGGCGTGGAGAACACGCCGTAGGGCAGGTTGCTGAGCCCGAACGGCGAGTCGTCCGGGATGGTGATCGTGGTCAAGCTGTGCCTCCTCGTCCGTTCGCCAGCTCGGCGGGGATCAGGTCCAGTTCTGCGAGTTCGGTCAGCGGATCGGCGATGCTGCAGGTGCCGAAGGAGGTGAAACTCCGCCGCACACCGGCGATCTGCTCCGCATCCAGCGCGCGCAGCTTCGCGGCCAGTCGGGGCCCTTCCCGGTCGGCCAGCAGACCGGCCACGGCCTCGTGCTCGGCGCCATCCAGGGCCGCGCGGGTGGCCAGCAGCAGGTTGACGAACCCGTGCTGCTGGAAACCGGTGTCCGGGTCGGTGTTGCGCACCGCGTGGTGCAGCCCGGCGGTGGCCTTGAACGACACCTGCTCGTCCACCGCCGCCCGGACCGCACCGGCCAGTTCGTCCTCGTCGGGGTAGAGCTCGGCGCGCACCCCGCCGGTGCGGAACTTCGCGTGGTGCCCGTCGGCGGCGCACCCGCGCAGCACCGGGTCGCGGCGCTCGTCCCGCGGCACCTCGACCGATACGGCCACATCCGGCGCGGTCACCCCGGCGAGCTCGGCGAAGAACGTCGCCGGGTCGCCGGGCACGGCCACCTCCGCGGCCACGACCTCCACGGGCATCCGCGTCGCGGCGCGCAGTCCTTCGGCCAGCTGCTGCGGGCCGTGCGGGGCGGTCAGCGCCAGCTGCAGGCCGTCATCGGCGGTCAGCAGCGCCTCCAGCTCGGCCAGCGCCGGGACGGAGAGCACCAGCGGTCCGACCAGGTCCCGGTAGATCGCGCTCCGGTGCCGGCGGTGCCCGGCGACCGCCGCGGGCAGCGGGGCGAGTCCGGGCGGGAACACTGCCGCGTCGTCGCACAACCCGCGGGCGAAGGCGGGCAGGTCAGCCATCTGCGGGCCCCCGTCCCGCCCACGTCCAGGCGTATCCGGTGTCCTCGCAGGCCAGTCCGCCCTCACCGAGTTCCAGCGGGCGGAAGGTGTCGACCATGACGGCCAGTTCGTCGAACCGCTCGGCGCCGATGCTCTTCTCCGTGGCGCCGGGCTGCGGGCCGTGCGAGTGCCCGCCGGGGTGCACCGAGATCGACCCCTGCCCGATGCCGGATCCCTTGCGCGCCTCGTAGTCGCCGCCGCAGTAGAACATGATCTCGTCGCTGTCCACATTGGAGTGGTAATAGGGCACCGGGATGGACAGCGGGTGGTAGTCCACCTTGCGCGGGACGAAGTTGCAGATGACGAAGTTGCCGCCCTCGAAAGCCTGGTGCGCGGGCGGCGGTTGGTGGATCCGCCCGGTGATCGGCTCGAAGTCGTGGATGCTGAAGGTGAACGGGTACAGGCAGCCGTCCCAGCCCACCACGTCGAACGGGTGCTCCGGGTAGACCATGATCGTGCCCGCGATCGCCGATCCGGCGCGGTGCTTGACGCGCACCTCGACATCGGTCCCCTCGGCCAGCAGCGGCTCGCCGGGACCGTGCAGGTCGCGCTCGCAGTACGGCGAGTGTTCCAGCAGCTGGCCGTAGCGGGACAGGTAGCGCTTCGGCGGAGCGATGTGGCTGTTCGCCTCGATCGCGTACACCCGCAGCGGCTCCTCACCGCTCGGGCGCCAGCGGTGCGTGGTCGACATCGGCAGGAACACGTAGTCGCCGGGGCCGGCCTGCAGGCTGCCGAACACCGTGTCCACCGTCGCACGGCCGGATTCGACGTAGACCATCTCGTCGCCGACGGCGTTGCGGTACAGCGGGGAGTCCGCGGTGGACACCGCATAGCTGATCCGCACGTCGGCGTTGCCGAGCACCAGCCTGCGCCCGGTCACCACGTCGGTCTGCGTCCAGGTGCTCGGCGGGAACAACTCGTGCAGCTTGAGGTGCCGCGGCTTGAGCGGGTGGTTGGGCGCGGTGGTCTGGTCGGGCAGCTCCCAGACCCGCGAGTCCACGATCGCCGACGGGATGTTGCGGTGGTAGAGCAGCGAGGAATCCGCGGAGAAGCCCTCCTCGCCCATCAGTTCCTCGTAGTACAGGTTTCCGTCCGGGGTGCGGTGCTGGGTGTGCCGCTTGGGCGGCACGCTGCCGACGCTGCGGTAGTAGGCCACGACCGGCTCCTTTCTCGATCCTCGATGCGGTCAGGACACCGGGGCGGCCGGTGCCGGAGCTGCCGGTTCCGGGGTGGCCGCCTCGGCGGTGGTGCAGGCGCGCTGGAACTCCTCCGGACCGGCCGCGCGACCCAGCAGCAGGGCCAGCCGGGTCAGCAGCCCCTCGCGGTCGGACTCGGCCGCCCCGTCCAGGGCCCGGGACAACGTCAGCCAGGTGCGTTCCAGCGCGGTTTCCTCGACGGTGCCGGACTCCGCGCGCGGGCCGGCGGGCGCGGTTCCGACGGGCAGGTGCTCGGCGACCTCACGCAACCGCCGCGGGCCGGGCAGGCGCGCCAGCAGCAGCCCGTCCGGGCGGATCACGAGCACCTCGCCCGGTCGGGCGTGCAGCGCCGCGGCCAGCGCACCGTCGTCCACGACGGGCACCGCGCCGGGCGGCACCCGTCCGCCGACCGCGAGCGCGCGCACCTCGTCCGGTGCGAGCACCTCGGCGAGGCGTTCGCGTTCGGCCGCCAACGCGTGCGCTGCGGCGTCGTCGAGCCCGAACGCCAGCAGCGACCAGCCGGAACCCCGGGCCGTGCCCAACGACCGCTCGACCTCGCCGGAGCTCGTCCGCACTCGGATGCGCCGGTCCTGCAACGGGGCGCCCGGTTGCCCATCACCGGCGGTCGGTACCGCGGGCCAGGTCAGCGGCGAACCGTGCGCATGGGTGGCGCTGGACTGCCGCGGATCGACGAGCGCGGAGAACTCAGCGTCCTCGCCGGCCAGCGCGAGCACCGCATCGCGGGTGGTGCGGTAGCCGTGCCCGCCCGGGGACATGATCAGCGTGGACTTGGCCGCGTTGTCCACGTTGTGCTGCCAGGCCGCGCGCCGCTCCTGCGAGTACGCGCCGAGCAGTTCGGTCGAGGCGTTCCCGGCCAGCACCGCGGCCAGCTGCCAGGTCAGCGTCTCGGCGTCCTCCAGCCCGGAGTTCAGGCCGCGCACCCCGAAGATGGGCACCAGGTGCGCTGCGTCCCCGGCGAACACCGTCCGCTGGTGCACGAACTCGTCCAGCGCCAGCGCGTGCGCGCGGTAGAACCCGTGCCACTCCAGCGTCCAGGGCGTGTCGTCGTCCAGCCACGCCAGGTGCCGGGTGATCCGCGCGCGGATGCGCTCCTCGGTGGTCTCCACCGCGGGATCGTCGGCCGCGTCGAGCTGGTAGTCGATGCGCCAGATATCGCCGGGCTGGCGGTGCATGATGATCGTCGAGCCCGGATTGCTCGGCGCGTCGAACCACACCATGCGTTCGGTGGGCAGCCCGGAGGGCCAGTGGATGTCCGCGATCACGTAGCTGCCCTGGTAGCTCGTGCCGGACATCCGCAACCCGCTCAGCGCGCGCAGTTGGCTGCGGCCGCCGTCGGCGGCCACCACCCAGCGCGCCCGCAGGTGACGGATCCCCTCCGCGGTGTCCACGTCCAACCGCACGTCCTCGCTGGTCTGCGCGCACCCGGACACCTCGGTGCGCCAGTGCAACGTCACCAGCGGATGTTCCTGCAGCGCGTCGACCATGACCTGCTCCAGCTCGGACTGGGACAGGTTGACCATCGGCGCGCGCACCGCGTCCGGGCTGTGCGGCATCTCGAAGCGCAGCACCGGGCGGTCGCGGTAGAAGCTGCGCCCGCCGACCCAGGGCAGCGCCACCTGCTCCAGCCGCTCGGCCAGGCCGAGCCGTTCGGCGATCTCCATGCTGTGCCGGGACAGGCAGATCGCCCGGGACCCGAAGGACACCTGGTCTGCGGCCTCCAGCACGGTCACCGGGATGCCGCGCCGCGCCAGACCCAGCGCCACCGCCATGCCGACCGGTCCCGCACCGGCGACCACCACCGGCAGCGGCTCGTCCTGCGCGGTCATCGAGACGACCTGCGCGGCCGGGTATTTCCGCGGGAGGTGGTAGTTGCTCATCCGTCGGCCCCCTTGCGGGTCTCGGGCAGCAGCATGATCGCCACGAGGCTGATCAGCGCCAGCAGGACGAAGTATCCGGTCACGGCCCACGACGTGCCGAACGCGGCCAGCAACGAGGTCGCCGCGATCGGGGCGAACCCGCCGCCGAGGATCGAACCGATCTGGTAGCCCAGCGACGCGCCGCTGTAGCGCAGCCGCGCGGGGAACAACTCGGCGAACAGCGCCGACTGCGGACCGGCGGTGCAGCCCAGCGCCGCCCCGAGCACCAGCATGGCCAGCAGCATCAGCACCGGGGAACCGGTGTCCAGCAACGGGAAGAACAGCGCCGAGACGACCAGCAGCACGACCGAAGCGCGCACGTAGACCCGCCGGCGGCCGACCAGGTCGGAAAGCCAAGCGCTGAACGCCATCCCGGCCATCCACACCGGACAGGCGGCGATGAGCAGCCACAGCATCGCCGGCCTGCTGAACCCGAGCTGCTCGGTGCCGTAGGTGAGCACCCAGACCATGAACACGTAGGCGATGCCGTTGGTGGCCACGAAGGTGCCCGCCGCCAGCAGCACGGTGCGCCACTGCCTGCGCAGCACCTGCACGATCGGCATCCGCTCGACCTCGGCGGAATCCTTGACCTCGGCGAAGTCCGGGCTTTCCAGCACGCCCATCCGGATCCACAGCGCCACCAAGACCAGCACCGCGCTGACCAGGAACGGCACCCGCCAGCCCCAGGACTGGAACTGCTCATCGGTCAGCAACTGGGTGATCAGCAGGAACGCCAGGTTCGCGCCGAGCACGCCCGCCGGGACGCCCAGCTGCGGCGCCGCGCCGTACAGGCCGCGTTTGCCGGGGGCCGCCGATTCGGTGGCGATCAGCGCCGCACCGCCCCATTCGCCGCCGACCCCGATGCCCTGCGCGAACCGCAGCAGCACCAGCAGCACCGGTGCGGCGACGCCGATCGTGGCGTAGGTGGGCAGCAGGCCGATGCCGACCGTGGCCAGGCCCATCATGGTCAACGACAGCACGAGCATCGACTTGCGCCCGATGCGGTCGCCGAAATGGCCCATCACCACCCCGCCGAAGGGGCGGGCCAGGAAGCCCACTGCGAACGTGGTGAACGCGGCCAGCGTGCTGGCCAGCGATGAACTGGCCGGGAAGAACTGCGGCCCGATGACCAGGGCCGCGGCCGTCCCGTAGATGAAGAAGTCGTACCACTCGATGGCGGTGCCGACGAAGCTGGACAGCACCGCCCTGCGGGCCTGCTTCGGTGGCACGGCGGATCTGTGGACGTCGGTGGCCGTCATAGCTCCACTCGCTTTCCGGTCGGCGCGAGCCGCGCTGCTCGCGTCGCGGCTGATCCTGTCCAGCGAGCGGGGTCGGGGAAAAGCGGGACTATCGGGGGTGGTTCCCCGGAAAATCCGCGGAATCCTCCGGCTCGGACGTCGCGAACCGGATGAATGCCCGCGCAGCCCGGCTGAGCATGGAGCCGCGGTGCCAGGCCACGACCACCCCGACCGGGTCCGGCCGCGGATCGTGCAACTCCTTGACGACCACCGGCAGCCCTTCGTAGGTGACCTCCGGTGCCGGGCGCTGCACGAGCAGCGTCCAGCCGAGATCGCGGCCCACGAAGGCGCGCGCGGTCTCGTAGTTCTGCGTCCGGTAGGCCACCCGCGGTTCGAACCCGGCCTGCCGGCAGACCTCCAGCGCGTGGTACGAGCTGGGCGGCGCGTCGAGCAGGATCATCGGGTCCTCGGCGAGCTCGGCCAGCCGCACCGGCCCGTCGGCCCCGGTCAGCGGGTGCTCCGGGCCGACCAGGACGTGCGGGCGGCGGGTGCCCAGCACGGCGGTCCGCCACTCGTCGGGCAGGTCCAGCGCGTAGGCGATGACCAGGTCGACCTCGCCGTCGACGAGCTGCTTGCGCAGCCGGTTCTGCGTGTCCTCGTGCAGCTCGACCCGGGTCTGCGGGTAGCGCACGGTGTAGGAGCGCAGCAGCGAGGGCAGCACCGTGGGGCCCAGCGAGGTGTAGCAGCCGAGCGCCAGCGGACCGGACACCCCACCGCCCGGCCCGCCCGCATCGGCCTGCAGTTCGGTGGCCTGGTGCAGCAGCGCCCGCGCCCGGATCAGCACGGTCTCCCCGGTGGGCGTCAACCGCACGCCGTGCGCCCGGCGCCGCACGGTCAGCTGCACGTTCAGCGCCCGCTCCAGGTCGGTGACCGCCGCGGCCAGTGCCGAGTGCGATGCGTGCAGCCGCTCCGCTGCGGCGCTGATCGTGCCGGTCTCGGCCACCGCCACGAACGCCGCCAACTGCCGCATCGTGTAGCGCGGCACGCTCTCCCCGTTGGACATGCGCTGACCGTAACGCCGCCCGGATGGTCCCCGATCCCGGCGACACCGCACCGGGGTTGCTCTAGGCTGCCCCGGTGAGCGAACCGGACCCCGCGGAGCGCACCCGGCGCTCCTACGACGCCGCGGCCGAGGACTACGCCGCGTGGATCGGTGCGGAGCTGGCGGCGAAACCGCTGGACCGCGCCCTGCTGGGCGGATTCGCCGAGCTGGTGCGCAGCGCCAAAACCGGCCCGGTCGCCGACATCGGGTGCGGGACCGGGCGGATCAGCGCCCACCTGGCCGGGCTGGGCCTGCCGGTGTTCGGCATCGATCTCGCCCCGCGCATGGTCGCGCTCGCACGCCGTGCCCATCCCGAGCTGCGCTTCGAGGTGGGCACGATGACCGACCTCGCGCTGGACGACGCCGGTCTGGCCGGGATCGTGGCCTGGTACTCGACCATCCACGTCCCGGACGAGCAGCTGCCGCGGGCGTTCGCCGAATTCGCCCGCACCCTCGCGCCGGGTGGCTATCTGCAGCTCGGGTTCCAGGCCGGGGAGGGCGTCGTGCACTACGAGTCCTTCGGCGAGCACGCGGTCGCGCTGGACTTCCACCGGCGCCACCCGGAGGACGTGGTCGCGATGCTGCGGCGGGCGGGCCTGCAGCCGTGCGCGCGCACCGTCCGGGAAGCCGATGTCGGCGGCGATTTCCCGGAGCGCACCCCGCAAGCCTTCGTGCTGGCCCGCAAACCGGGATGATCGGGCGGTCCGCTCAGCTCGCACCACCCGGCGGGTCCAGTGCCGTTGCGGAGGAAGCCCAGCTGGGCGGCGTTGTCGGCGACCGGGTTGTTCTGCGCGCGGTCATCCAACGCTGATCGGCGAGCTCGGATAGGTCCGCAGTGGACTCGTCCAGGAGTGCGGAGTCGGCCGCAACGACGAGCACCGTCGGATCGTCCGGCGGGTGGGACTGATGGCGGTGCCGGCGATCTCGGCGACCCTCGTGGACACCCGGCCGTTCTCCGGGAAGGGTGCGCTGGTGCTCGACTCGCCCGGCAGCGGCAAGGCCGGTTCCACCGGCAGCTGCTGGGGTACACCGCGAGCATCGTCGCGTTCGGGCCGGTGCCGGCGTGGTGCCCGCCTCGCTGTGGCCTCCCGCCCGGCGCGCGGGGAAGCGAGGTGGCGCGATGAGCGGTGCGGAACCGGAACTGCGGGCCATGCCCGAGGATTGGCGCACAGCGGTGTGCGTCGTGGCGCACCCGGACGACGTGGAGTACGGGCCGGCCGCGGCCGTCGCGCGCTGGACCGGGCAGGGCAAGGCGGTGAGCTACCTGCTGCTCACCAGCGGGGAACAGGGCATCGAAGGCATGCCCGCTGCGCAGGCCGGGCCGCTGCGCGAGCAGGAGGAACGTGCGGGCGCGCAGCGCACCGGCGTGCACGACCTCGCCTTCCTGCGCTACCCGGACGGTGCGCTGGTCGACACGGCCGAGCTGCGCGCGAACATCGCCCGCGAGCTGCACCGCCGCGATCCGGAACTGGTCGTGCTGCTCAACCACCACGCGCAGTGGGCCTTCGGCGGTGCGAACTCCGACGACCACCGCGCCGCGGGGCAGGCCGCGCTGGGCGCACTGCGCGCGGAACCGCTCCCGTCGCTGCGCTGGGTCGCGGTCGCGGACGCACCCGGCATCGACCATGCGGTCGACGTCACGCAACAGCTGGAGACCGGTCTGGCGGCGCTGCGCGAGCACCGCGCCTACCTCGACGCGCTCGGCGGCGAGCAGTGGTCGGTGGACCACGTGGTCGGCAACGCCCGCCGGGCGGGTGAGCTATTGGGCACGCAGTACGCGGTCGCCTTCGAGCTGGTCACCGACCTCGCCGCGGCCGGATAGTCGGCGGCGGCCGGCTCGCGGACAATCCCGGGATGAGCACTTCCGATCGCGCCTCCGCGACGGACGCGGACGAGCACAGTGGCAACGGCGAGCACGGGCACCACGACCACGGGGACCACGTCGCCGCGTTCCGGCGCCTGTTCTGGCTGATGCTCGTTCTCGCGGTGCCGGTCGTGCTGCTCTCGGACATGTTCGCGATGATCATCGGCTATCGGCTGCCGGACGCGCCCGGGATCGGCTGGGTCTCGCCGGTGCTGGGCACGGTCATGTACGCCTGGGGCGGCCGGCCGTTCCTGACCGGCGCCGCCGGCGAGATCCGGTCCCGCAAGCCCGGGATGATGCTGCTGGTCGCGCTGGCGATCACGGTGGCCTTCCTCGCCTCGTGGGCCGCCGTGCTCGGCCTGGCCGACCACCAGCTCGACTTCTGGTGGGAACTGGCGCTGCTCATCGTCATCATGCTGCTGGGGCACTGGATCGAGATGCGCTCGCTGGCGCGCACGACCTCGGCGCTCGACTCGCTGGCGGCGCTGCTGCCCGATCAGGCCGAACGGGTCGAGGACGATGCGCTCGTCGCGGTGCCCCCGGACCGGCTGCAGGTCGGCGACGTGGTCGTGGTGCGGCCCGGCGGCAGCATCCCGGCCGACGGGTGCGTGCTGGACGGGGCCGCCGACATCGACGAATCCATGGTCACCGGGGAATCCCGCGCCGTGCCGCGCGGGATCGGCGAGCAGGTCACCGCGGGCACGGTGGCCACCGATTCGGGACTGCGCATCGAGGTGACCGCCACCGGGCAGGACACCGCGCTGGCCGGGATCCAGCGGCTGGTGTCCCAGGCGCAGAACTCGTCGTCGCGGGCGCAGCGCATCGCCGACACCGCGGCGGCGTGGTTGTTCTGGTTCGCCCTGGGCGCCGCGGTGCTCACCGCCGCGGTCTGGACGCTGCTGGGCCTGCCCGACGTCTCGGTGGTGCGCACGATCACGGTGCTGGTGATCGCCTGCCCGCACGCGCTGGGCCTGGCGATCCCGCTGGTCGTGTCCATCGCCACCGAACGCGCCGCCCGCGGCGGTGTCCTCGTCAAGGACCGGCTGGCCCTGGAGACGATGCGCCGGATCGACGTCGTGCTCTTCGACAAGACCGGGACCCTCACGCGCGGCGCCCCCGGCCTCGCCGCGGTGCACGCGGTCGCCGGAACCGACGAGGACACTGTGCTGCGCTTGGCCGCCGCGGCCGAGTCCGGCAGCGAGCACCCGCTGGCCCGGGCGGTCCTGCAAGCGTGCGCGGACCGCGGACTGGCCGTGCCGGCCGCCACCGGGTTCGGTTCCGAACCCGGGACCGGTGTGCGCGCGCAGGTCGAGGGCGGCGAGGTCCGGGTGGGCGGTCCGCGGCTGCTGGCGCAGCTCGGTGCCGCCGAAGTTCCGGTCGCCGCGCAGTGGCGGGAGCACGGCGCGACCACGTTGCACGTGCTGCGGGACGGGCAGGTGCTCGGCGCGCTGGAGCTCACCGACGAGATCCGTCCGGAGTCGCGGCAGGCCGTGACCGCGCTGCACCGCCGCGGGATCCGGGTCGCGATGATCACCGGCGACGCCGAGGCGGTGGCGCGCTCGGTGGCCGGTCAGCTGGGCATCGACCGCACGTTCGCCCAGGTGCGCCCGGAGGACAAATCCGCCCGGGTCCGGGATCTGCAGCGCGAGGGCGACCGGGTGGCCATGGTCGGCGACGGTGTCAACGACGCGCCCGCGCTGGCCCGGGCCGACGTCGGCATCGCGATCGGGGCGGGCACCGATGTGGCCATCGCGTCGGCGGGCGTCATCCTCGCCAGCGACGATCCGCGCTCGGTGCTGTCGGTGATCGAGCTGTCCGAGGCGGGCTACCGCAAGATGAAGCAGAACCTCTGGTGGGCGGCCGGGTACAACCTCGTGTCCGTACCGCTGGCGGCCGGGGTGCTGGCCGGGATCGGTTTCGTACTCCCGATGTCGGTCGGTGCGGTGCTCATGTCGCTGTCCACCGTCGTCGTGGCGCTCAACGCCCAGCTGCTGCGCCGGATGGACCTGCGCCCGGGGCCCGCGTCCGCCTGACGGATGCCGGCGCTCGGCCGCGATGTGTAGGCTGCACGTGGTGGTTTGCCGACACCTGTAGGGGAACGGGCCACCTTGCCGAGCCCGGGCGGTGCGGACCGCTCCGGCATCGCACTGCCGAACAGGAGGACGGAATGCACTCCGACGACCAGGTCCTGGCCTACCCCCTGCAGCCGGCCGGACCGCTGGATCCGCCCGCCGAGTGGGAGCAGCTGCGGCAGACGTGCCCGGTGGCCGAGGTCGAGCTGCCCACCGGTGACCGCGCGAAGCTGCTCACCCGGCACGGCGACGTCCGCGACCTGCTGGCCGACCCGCGCTTCGCCCGCCCCACCAGCCAGGACCCCGGCGCGGCCCGTGTCGCCCCGGAAGGCACCGGAGGTGTTGCGGCAGAAGGCGGTTCGTCCATGGCGATCGCCGCGAAGGGCGAGGAGCACCAGCGGTGGCGGCGCACCGTGGGCAAGTGGTTCACCGCCCGGCGCATGGCCGCGCTGCGCCCGGGCATGGCCGGCATCGCCGAGGACCTCATCGCCGATATGGTCGCCGGCGGCGCCCCGGCCGACCTCAAGGCCGCGCTCGGGTTCCCGCTGCCCGTCTACGTCATCTGCGACATCCTCGGCGTCCCCGCCGCCGACCGCGACCGGTTCGCGCACTGGTCGGACACCTTCCTGAGCGTGACCCGCTTCTCCCGCGAGGAGATCCAGCGCGCGCACGCCGAGTTCACCGACTACATGGCCGCGCACGTCGCCGACAAGCGGGCCGATCCGGGCGACGACCTGCTCGGCGCGCTGATCCTGGACGGCGGGCCGGAGCACGGCGGGCTCTCCGACGAGGAGATCCGCGCCACCGGGATGTCGCTGCTGGTGGCCGGGCACGAGACGACCGCCAACATGATCGGCAAGATGGTCTCCCTGCTGCTGGCCGACCGCGACCGGTGGCAGCGGCTGGTCGCCGACCCGTCGCTGGTGCGCACTGCGGTGGAGGAAGCGCTGCGCTTCGACGCCAACCTCGGGTTCGGGCTGCGGCGCTACCTCAGCGAGGACGTGCAACTCGGCGACGACGTCCTGCCCGGCGGGAGCACCGTCATCTGCAGCATGCCCGCCGCCAACCGGGACGGGGAGGTCTTCGCCGGCGCCGAGGAGATGGACCTCGGCCGCAGCCCCAACCCGCACCTGACCTTCGGGGCCGGGCCGCACTCCTGCCTGGGTCAGGCGCTGGCGCGCACCGAACTGCAGGTGGCGCTGGAGGTCCTGCTGCGCGAACTCCCGTCGCTGGAACTGGCCGTGCCCAGCGCGGAGTTGGAACGCGTGGAAGGGCTTCTGGTCGGCGGCCTGCGCGAGGTGCCGGTGCGGTGGTGACGCGCGTGCGCCGCCGGGCGCACCCGGGGCCGCACGCGCGTCACCGGTCGCCGGGTTCCGCCGACGCGGCGGCCAGCAGGTGCGGCCAGATCGCGGTGCTGAGCTCCTCCGGGCTGCCCGGGCAGCCGCCGCGCAGCCAGTCGATGATCGTGGCCAGCAGAGCCCCGGCGATGAACGGCGGTACCGGTGCCGCGGAGTCACCGGTGCCGCCGCGTTCGGCCAGGCCCGCGCGCGTGCTCGTGGTCATCCGGGTCAGCAGGTAATTCATCACCCGGGCGCTGCCGTCGTCGCCGAGCAGCGCGGTGTACAGCCGCGCGTGCTCGGCGACGTGGCGAAACACGCCGGTCAGCGCCGCGTGTGCCACATCGGCGGAGGGGCCGCCGCCGGCGGAGAGCTCACGCACCCCGGAGATCAGCTGGTCGAACATCTCGGTGCAGGCCGCGGCGGCGAGATCGGGCACGTCGGTGTAGTGCTCGTAGAACGTCGACCGGTGCACGTCGGCGCTGCCCGCGACATCGGAGACGGAGATCTGGTTGAGGTCGTGCTCGGTGATGAGCTGCAGCAGCGCGTTTTCCAGCGCCGAACGGGTGCGCCGGGTGCGGCGGTCCATCGATCGCGGAGCGGACACCGGAGCAGTCTAGTACCCGGCTCGTCCGCGTCCGCACCCGAAGCTTGCGGGTCAGCGGTCGGGGTCGCTGGCCGGGGCCGTCCAGATCGCGGTGATCGCGTCGATGAGCCCGGCCGAGGCGTGCGTCCAGCTCTCCCGCGGCGTCGGCGTGCCGTCGCTGATCGCGCGTTCGCGTTCCGCGGTCATGTGCACCAGCAGCTGGCGGGTCATATCGCCGCGCTCGGCGCGCACCTCGGGAGGCAGCGAGGGCAGCAGGCGGTTGAGCTGCTCCATCGCTTCCAGCAGTGACGGCGAGGTGATCGATTCCTCGGTGAGGATCCGGCGCAGCGCCGGATCGGTCATGATCTGGGCGTTGAACCGCGCGAACCAGGTCGGTGATCCGAGGTCGGCCAGGTGCTCGGCGGTCGGGTGCACCATGCATGCCACCCAGTCGCGCATCGCGGTCGATCCGGCGGTCTCGGCGACCATCCGTGCGCGGATCTGCTCGATCTCCGCGGCATGCTTGCGGGCGATGGCGCGGACGAGGTCCTGCTTGGTGCCGAAGTGGTAGCCCACCGCGGCGGTGTTGCCCTGCCCGGCGGCCTCGCCGATCTGGCGGTTGGACACGGCGTAGACGCCGTGCTCGGCGAACAGCCGCTCGGCCGTGGTCAGGATGCGTTCCTGCGTCGCGCCGGATCGAACCGTGTGTCTCGTCATCGTTCACCACCCGTTGGCACTGGTGGCGCCGTTCGCGCGCCGGGCAGGCAGCACTGCGGCGGGGCGCCGGACCGTCAGTCTCATACAACCACAACGCCGGTGTGCTCCGGAGCTTCCCGGGCGCTTCCGGGAGCTCGGCCACATCGCCGGCGACCTGGACGGGTGGGGGTGGGCATCCCGCTGCGGGGTGGCTCGCTGACCGTCCGCAACAAGAAGAACGTTGCGCGGTGACCGGTTCGTGGCGAGTTATTCAATCGTTTGATTTAATCGACGGCGCGGTGTTCGCTCACGAGCGCCGGATCCCGAACTGCCGGTGAGAAAGGTGTGCGGATGGACGACGTCGATACGGGGCCGGAACTGCTCGGGCCCGAGGAGCTCGGGTTCGACCCGCAGGTCCTGCGGGACCGCTACCGGGCCGAACGCGACCGGCGGCTGCGCCCGGACGGGGCCACGCAGTACATCGCCCCGACCGGTGACTTCGGCTACTACGTCGACGACCCCTACGTCACCACCGGACGCGACCGCGCACCGCTGACCGACGACGTCGACGTGCTCGTGGTCGGGGCCGGGTTCGGCGGGCTGCTCGCCGGAGCGCGGCTGCGCCTGGCCGGCGTCGACTCCATCCGCGTGGTGGAGAAGGCCGGCGACGTCGGCGGAACCTGGTACTGGAACCGCTACCCCGGGGTGCGCTGCGATATCGAGTCCTACATCTACCTCCCACTGCTGGAGGAGGTGGGCTCGGTCCCGGAGGAGAAGTACGCGCGCGGCGACGACATCCGCAAGCACGCGCAGGCCATCGCCGAGACCTTCGGCCTGTACCGCGACGCCTGCTTCCAGACCGAGGTCACCGGGATGGATTGGGACGAGCCCGCGCAGCGGTGGCGGGTGACCACCGACCAGGGCGACGCCATGACCGCCCGGTACGTCATCTTCTCCGCGGGCCCGTTCAGCAGGCCGAAACTGCCCGGCATCCCCGGTATCGACGACTTCCGCGGGCACACCTTCCACACCAGCCGCTGGGACTACGCCTACACCGGCGGCGACCAGACCGGCGGGATGCACCGGCTGGCGGACAAGCGGGTGGCCGTGATCGGCACCGGCGCCACCGCCATCCAGTGCGTTCCCGCGCTGGCCCAGGACGCCGCGCACCTCTACGTCTTCCAGCGCACACCGTCGGCCGTGGACGAACGCGGCAACCGGCCCACCGATCCGGACTGGCTGCGCAGCCTCGAACCCGGTTGGCACCGCGCGCGCCGGGACAACTTCCTGGCCGTCGTCGACGGGCAGACCACCGCCGACGACTCGGTCGTCGATCGATGGGCCGATCCCACCCGCCACCTCCGCGACCTGCTCCGCGAACTCGGCGATCCGTCGCTGAGCGAGCAGCAGCGCTTCCGGGCCCGCGAGCTCGCCGACTTCCGCAAGATGAACCAGATCCGCGACCGCGTGGACGCCGTCGTCGAGGACCCGGACACGGCCGAGGCGCTCAAGCCCTGGTACCGCTACGACTGCAAGCGACCCACGTTCAGCGATGAGTACCTGCCCGCGTTCAACCGCCCCAACGTCAGCCTGGTCGACACCGGCGGTCGGGGAGTGGAGCGCATCACCGAGCACAGCCTGGTCAGCGGCGGGACCGAGTACGAGGTCGACTGCATCATCTTCGCGACCGGGTTCGAGGTGGGTCGCACGCACCCGGCCTTCGCCGGGCCGCGGGTGCACGGCCGGGACGGCCGGCCCATCGCCGAGCACTTCCGCGGCGGGGCCCGCACCCTGCACGGGTTCACCAGCCACGGCTTCCCGAACTTGTTCTGCATGGGCCCGTCGCAGAACGGGGTGGCGGTCAACTTCGCGCACGTGCTCGACGACCAGGCCGCGCACATCGCCGAGGTCATCGCGGCCGCCGAGAAGCACGGTAGCGGATGCGTGGAACCCACCGCGGAGGCCGAACAGGCGTGGGTCGACCGCATCCGGCGCGAAGCCCCGGAAATGACGGTGCTGGCCGAGTGCACGCCCGGCTACCTGAACAACGAGGGCCGCCCGCCGGCCCGCCGCGAGACCTACGCGGGCAACGCCCTCGACTTCGCCGAGCTGCTGCGCCGGTGGCGCGCCGGTGACGGCCTGTCCGACGTGCTCGCCGACTGACCAGCCCAGGAGAACCCGATGACCACCAGTCGTTTCCACACTCCCGGGCAGGGACAGCCCAGCAGCCCGCGGTGGAACCTGCGGCGGCTCAATGACACCAACCCGCTGTGGGGATCCAACGGAACGGCCTTCGGCCCGGACGGGCGCCTGTACGTGGCCCAGTTCCTGGCCGGGCAGATCAGCGCCGTCGACATCGCCACCGGCGACGTCGAGATCGTGGTGCCGCTGGACAGCCCGGTGCAGACGCCCGACGACCTGGCCTTCGCCGGTGACGGCACCATGTACATCGCCGACATCGCGCCGAGCCGGGTCTGGCGGCGCAGCACCGCGGGCGAGTACGCGCTGCTGACCGAGACGGTGCGCCAGCCCAACGGCATCACCTGCGTCGGCGACCGGCTGTTCGTCAACGAGATGCGCCCCGGCGGCCGGTTGTTCGAGGTCTTCCCGGACGGCAGCGAGCCCAAGCTGCTCACCGGCGGCCTCGCGCTGGGCAACGCGATGCAGCTCGGCCCGGACGGCAAGCTCTACTACCCGCACATGATGGACCGGCAAGTCTGGCGGATCCCGCCGGAGGGCGGGCAGCCGGAGCTGGTCGCCGAGGACCTCGACGCGCCGGTCGCGGTGCGCTTCGACCGGGGCGGGGAGCTGCGGGTGCTGTCCTGCGGCCCGCACGGCGTGATCACCCGCATCGACCAGGACAGTGGGGAGCGCTCGCTCATCCGCACCGGGCTGGCCGGCCTGGACAACGCCGCCTTCGACGCCGAGAACCGCATGTACGTGTCCAGTTTCGCGCACGGCGGCATCACCGAGGTGCACGAGGACGGACGGACCCGGGACATCGTGCGGCGAGGGATGAACGGCCCGTTCGGCGTCACCGCCGACCGGAGCGGCACCGTGTTCGCCACCGACCACTTCAGCCTGGTCAGCACCGGCGACTCCGGTGAGGTCACCCCGGTGGACGTGGCCACGGCCTCGCTGCCGACCTACGTGCGCACCGTGGCCGCCGACGGCGACGTGCTGCAGCTGACCACCGCGCGCGGTGAGGTGTACACCTACGACCCGCGGCAGAAGAGCTCGCGGGTGCGGGCGCGCGGACTCGGCGAACCGGCCGGGATCGCGGTCGCGCCGGACGGCCGGGTGGTGGTGGCCGTGCCCGGTTCCGGGCAGGTCCTCGCGTTCGACGAGGACGATGCGGTGACCGTGCTGGCCGAGGACCTGCCCGCGCCGGTCGGCGTGGCGGTGACCGCCGACGGGACGTGCTACACCACCGATGAGCGGCTCGGCAGCCTGCTGCGGTTGGACGCGGACGGCCCGGTCGCGGTCTGCGACGGCCTGCTGGCCCCGCAGGGCCTGGCGGCCACCGGCGGTGCGCTCTACGTCGTGGAGACCGGCCGCCGGCGGCTGCTCCGCGTGCACCCGCAGGACGGCGCGGTCGAGGTCGAGGCGGAGGAGCTGGCGGTGGGACTGCCCCCGGGCATCGAGCGGGACGAGCCGGTGGTCACCGACGGGTTCATCGGGCGCCCGCGCTCGTTCGCCGACCTGTCGGCCGGCCCGGACGGCGGGCTGCTGGTGGCCGCCAACGGCGAGGGATCGGTGCTGCGCCTGGAACCCCGCGGCACGGCCTGACGACCGGCCCGCCGGACCGCACGTGCGCGGTCCGGCGGGCCGGGGTCACCGGCCGTCGTCGGAAGTGGCCGCCGGGGGCGGTGCTTGCTCACGCTGCACGATGATCGGGAAGTCGGCGTGGCGGAACGGGTTGCGCAGACCTGCTTCCTCCGCGCGGTCCGGATCGTCGACCTCGGCGAATTCGCGGATGAGGCTGCGTTTGACGCCGAAGACCGCGTCGGAGTCCAGGTAGGGCGATCCGGCCACGAACAGGTGGGTGGTCAGCGTCCGGACTCCGGGGGCGCTCACCTCGAAGTGCACGTGCGCGGCCCGGTACGGGTGCCGGTCGGACGCGTGCAGCAGCCGACCCACCGGGCCGTCGGTCGGGATCGGGTAGTAGCACGGGACCACGCTGCGGAACCAGAACCGCCCCGACTCGTCGGTGCTGAACAGGCCGCGTAGGTTGCGCTCCGGCACCTCCCCGGGGCGCTGCACGTCGTAGAACCCGTCCGCGTCGGCCTGCCAGACATCGACCTGCGCGCCGGCGACCGGGTCGCCGCGGTCGTCCAGGACCCGACCGGTGATCAGGCACGGCTCACCGGAACCCACCTCGTCGATGTCGTCGCCGAGCTCACGTCGCGGCGAGGCGAGCAGGTGGAATGGACCTTCCACAGTGGACTCGGTGAGGGTGTCGCCCGACCGGTTGTTGAGCGTCTCCACCAGCATCGACACACCGAGCACGTCGGAGAGCAGGATGAACTCCTGACGAGTGCCGCTGCACGCCTGCCCGGTCTCGGTCAGGAAGTCGATGGCGTGTTGCCATTCGGCAGTGGTCAGGCCCACCTCCTCGACGAAGGCGTGCGCGTGCTCGACGAGCGCCGTCATGATCTCGCGCAGCCGCGGATCCGGCGTCGCGGCGAAGCTGCCGGCCACGATCTCGGCCGAGTGCTGCTCGTCGAACAACGCCGAGCTGGGTGCGTCGTCGTCGCGAGTGCCGGCCATGTGTGCGCCTCCTCGGAGCTTTGCGGCCCTCCGGAGTGCGCTGGCCGTGCGGGGGAGCGGGTCCGGCCCGGAGGGTGTGCGCGGTGCGCGAGCAACGCTACCGGGTGCGGCGGGTGCCGCACATGGCCCGGTGGGCCCCGTCCTGCCCGGTCGGGCCCGGAGGGTCCCGGCGGCCGGGACCCTCCGGGCGGTGCGGGCGCGGCTGGTGGTCAGACCTTGGGCGTCACCGCCCCGGTCGCCGAGGACGGCGCGTAGTCGCCGCCACCGGAGAAGCGCGCTTCGACACCGGTCAGCAGCTGGACGGTGTCCAGACCCAACGGCAGCGCTTCGGAGATGACGACGCCGCCGTCCGCGGAGGTCACTCCGGAGGCCAGGAACGTGCTGCCGTCCCGGGTGAAGAACTCCACCTTCTCCCCGGCGATCGGCGTGCCCTGGTCGTCGACCAGGTTGGCGTAGCCGGAGAAGTTGCGGGCGAGCAGGTTGATCTCACCGCTGACATTGGTGGCTTCGGTGGCCGGCTGCTGCTGTTGCGCCTGCGCGGCCGGTGCTACCGGTTCGGCCGCGGCCGCCGGCAGCGCTGCCGCGCCGCAGGCGAACAGTGCGGACGCCACGACGGTCACTGCTTGAGTCGCTGTGCGGGAAATAATCGGGATCCCCTCCTCCTGCGGGTGGCTGCGGTGCGCGGGAAGCGCTCCGCGAGGTCATGGTGCCTCTGCATCCCTGGATCGCCTAGCAGTTTCCGGGAAAACAGCGGTCAATTCACTGAATAATCGTCGAAACAGCTTTCCGCGCAATGATTTTCCGCGAACTGGAATATGCATCGCGGTATGCCGCGGGGTCGGGTCGCGGATGTGCCGCGGGTCGCAGACGAGGTCGCACCGGGCCCGAGCGAGGCCCAGACTAAGTCAGTCGTTTGACTTAATCCGGCGGGCTCGGTTAACTGGATCCCACAGCCCGGACCCGACAGGAGGCCCCGTGAGCAGCAGCCCGGCCGAGCGCGCGCTGACCTATCCGCTGACCGGCGACGCGGCCCTGGACCCTCCGCAGGAATGCCCGCCGACCTCAAGGCCGCGCTCGGTTTCCCGCTCGGTGCTCGACGTGCTGCTGCGCAGGCTGCCCGCGCTGGACCTGGCCGTGCCCGTGGCGCAGCTGCGGCCGCTCACCGGCCGGTTCGCGAGTGGTCTGCGCGAGCTGCCGGTGCGCTGGTGAGCACGAACCGGCCGCTGAACGGCGAGAACCACCGCAGGGCACGGGAACCGGACTCCTGCGCCGCTGGAACCGAACGAGTGCGGGCACGCCCGCAGCCCACCACCGAAGCGCGATGGGAGCGCCGATGACGAGCACGGTCAACACTGCAGGCCTGTCCCCCGACGAGCTGCCCGAGTACCCGATGGCGCGGGACGCCCGCTGCCCGTTCGACCCGCCCCCGGATCTGCAGGCCACCCGGGAGCAGGGACCGCTGACCACGGTGCGCCTCTGGGACGGCAGCACGCCCTGGCTGGTCACCCGCTACGAGCAGCAGCGGCGGCTGCTGGCCGATCCGCGGGTCAGCGCGGACCCGATGCGGCCGGGCTATCCCAGTCCCGCGCCGGTGGACGGATCGTCGAAGCTGAGCTTCATCCTGATGGACGATCCCGAGCACGCGCGCCAGCGCAGGATGGTGGCCGCACCGTTCACGATCAAGCGGACCGAAGCGCTGCGCCCGGCCGTGCAGCAGATCGTCGACGACCGCATCGACGAGATGCTGGCCGGGCCCAAACCCGTGGACCTGGTGCAGGAGTTCGCCCTGCCGGTGCCGTCGCTGGTCATCTGCGAGCTGCTCGGCGTGCCCTACTCCGACCACGAGTTCTTCCAGGCCAACAGCAACATCATGATCAACCGGGACTCCACCGTCGAGCAGCGCGCGGAGGCCAAGGGGCAGCTGTCCGGGTACCTGCACGACCTGCTCCAGCACAAGATGGCGGATCCGGGCCAGGACCTGTTGTCCGGGCTGACCGCGCGGATCGACTCCGGCGAGCTCAGCCGCGAGGACGCCGCGCAGATGGGAGTTCTGCTGCTCATCGCCGGGCACGAGACCACCGCGAACATGATCGCGCTCGGCACCCTGGCGCTGTTGCAACACCCGGAGCAGCTGACCGCGCTGCGCGAGACCGACGATCCCGCGCTGGTGTCGTCGGCCGTGGAAGAGCTGTTGCGCTACCTGCACATCACGCACAGCGGGAGGCGCCGGGTGGCCGCCGAGGACATCGACTTCGACGGAACGCTGATCCGCGCCGGGGACGGGCTGATCATGCCCAACGACATCGGAAACCGCGATCCGGACGTGTTCGACGATCCTGACCGGCTCGACATCCGCCGCAATCCCCGCAACCACGTGGCTTTCGGTTTCGGCAATCATCAGTGCCTGGGCCAGCCGCTGGCCCGGCTGGAACTGCAGGTGGTGTACGGGACGCTGTACAAGCGGATCCCGGAGCTGCGGTTGGCCACCGATCTGGATTCGATTCCGTTCAAGCACGACGGGTCGGTCTACGGCGTTTACGAGTTGCCCGTGACCTGGTGATCGCGGCGTCCGGGCGGACGGACCCGGGGGTGGGGAAAGAGAACGGGGCCGGTGCGCTTGTGGCGCACCGGCCCCGTTCGTTGTGCCCCGCCGGGTCGGGCGGGAGGTCAGGAGCGGATCATCTTGCGCAGCACGTACTGCAGGATGCCGCCGTTGCGGTAGTAGTCCGCCTCACCGGGGGTGTCGATACGCACGTCGGCATCGAACTCCACAGTGGACCCGTCGGCCTTGCGCGCGGTGACCTTGACCGTGTCCGGGGTCGCACCGTCGTTGAGCGCGGTGATGCCGGCGATGTCGAAGGTCTCCGTGCCGTCCAGGCCCAGCGAGTGGGCCGTGGAACCGGACGGGAACTGCAGCGGGACCACGCCCATACCGATGAGGTTCGAGCGGTGGATGCGCTCGAAGGACTCGGCGATGACCGCCTGCACACCCAGCAACCGGGTGCCCTTGGCCGCCCAGTCGCGCGAGGAACCGGAGCCGTACTCCTTGCCGCCGAGCACCACCAGCGGGGTGCCCTGCGCGGCGTAGTTCTGCGCGGCGTCGTAGATGAACGCCTGCGGAGCGCCCTCCTGGGTGAAGTCCCGGGTGTAGCCGCCCTGCACGTCGTCCAGCAGCAGGTTGCGCAGCCGGATGTTGGCGAAGGTGCCCCGGATCATCACCTCGTGGTTGCCGCGGCGGGAACCGTAGGAGTTGAAGTCCTTGCGCTCGATGCCGTGCTCGCTGAGGTAGCGGCCGGCGGGGGAGTCGGGCTTGATGGCACCGGCCGGCGAGATGTGGTCGGTGGTGACCGAGTCGCCCAGCAGCGCCAGCACCCGCGCCCCGGAGATGTCCGAAACCGGGTTGGGCTCCATGCCCATGCCCTCGAAGTACGGGGGCTTGCGCACGTAGGTGGAGTCCGGGTCCCACTCGAAGGTCTGGCCCTCCGGCGTGGGCAGCGATCGCCAGCGCTCGTCACCGGCGAACACGTCGGCGTAGTCCTTGGTGAACATCTCCTGGTTGATCGAGGAGTCGATGACGTCCTGGATCTCCTGCGGCGCGGGCCAGATGTCGCGCAGGAAGACCGGCTGGCCCTCGGCGTCGGTGCCCAGCGGGTCGGACTCGAAGTCGAAGTCCATGGTCCCGGCCAGGGCGTAGGCGATGACCAGCGGCGGCGAGGCCAGGTAGTTCATCTTGACGTCCGGGTTGATCCGGCCCTCGAAGTTGCGGTTGCCGGACAGCACCGACACCGCCGACAGGTCGGCGTCCTGGATCGCCGAGGAGATCTCCTCGGGCAGCGGACCCGAGTTGCCGATGCAGGTGGTGCAGCCGTAGCCGACCAGGTGGAAGCCGAGCTTCTCCAGGTACGGCCACAGACCGGCCTTCTCGTAGTAGTCGGTGACCACCTGCGAGCCGGGCGCCATGGAGGTCTTCACCCACGGCTTGCGGGTCAGGCCCTTGTCCACGGCGTTGCGGGCCAGCAGGGCCGCGCCGAGCATCACCGACGGGTTCGAGGTGTTGGTGCAGGAGGTGATCGAGGCGATCACGACCGCGCCGTGATCGAGCTCGAACTCGCCCAGCTCGGTGGAGGAGACCTTGGTCGGCTTGGAGCTGCGCCCCGCGGAGCCGTTGGCGGCCGAGTGGACCTGCGGCGCGGTGACCGGGGTCACCGACGGCGCGTCGCTGGCCGGGAAGGATTCCTTGCTGGCCTCGTCGACCGCGGCGTCCTCGGACGCCTCGGGGCTGGCCACGTAGTCGGTCAGCGACCCGCGGAACGAGGGCTTGGCCTCGGACAGCGCGATGCGGTCCTGCGGGCGCTTTGGCCCGGCGATGGACGGGACCACGGTGGACAGGTCGAGTTCGAGGTACTCGGAGTACACCGGCTCGTGCGCCGGGTCGTGCCAGAGCCCCTGCTCCTTGGCGTAGGACTCGGTCAGCGCCAACTGCTCCTCGGAACGCCCGGTGAGCTTGAGGTAGCGCATGGTCTCGTCGTCGATCGGGAAGATCGCGGCGGTGGAGCCGAACTCGGGGCTCATGTTGCCGATCGTGGCGCGGTTGGCCAGCGGCACCGAGGCGACGCCGGAGCCGTAGAACTCGACGAACTTGCCGACCGCACCGTGCTTGCGCAGCATCTCGGTGATGGTCAGCACCACGTCGGTGGCGGTGGCGCCGGGCGGGATCTCGCCGGTGAGCTTGAAGCCGACCACGCGGGGGATCAGCATCGAGACGGGCTGGCCGAGCATCGCGGCCTCGGCCTCGATGCCGCCGACGCCCCACCCGAGCACGCCCAGGCCGTTGACCATGGTGGTGTGCGAGTCGGTGCCCACGCAGGTGTCCGGGTAGGCCTGGCCGTTGCGGGCCATGACGGTGCGGGCCAGGTGCTCGATGTTGACCTGGTGCACGATGCCGGTGCCGGGCGGGACGACCTTGAACTCGTCGAAGGCGGTCTGGCCCCAGCGCAGGAACTGGTAGCGCTCCTTGTTGCGGCCGTACTCGAATTCGACGTTGCGCTCGAAGGCGTCCGGCTTGCCGAACACGTCGATGACCACCGAGTGGTCGATGACCAGCTCGGCCGGGGCCAGCGGGTTGACCTTGGCGGTCTCGCCGCCGAGTTCGGACACCGCCTCGCGCATGGTGGCGAGGTCGACCACGCAGGGGACTCCGGTGAAGTCCTGCATGATCACTCGCGCGGGGGTGAACTGGATCTCGGTGTCCGGATCCGAGGTGGGATCCCAGTCGGCCAGCGCGCGCACGTGGTCGGCGGTGATGTTCGCGCCGTCCTCGGTCCGCAGCAGGTTTTCCAGGAGGATCTTGAGGCTGTAGGGCAGCCGCTGCGCCCCGTCGACCGCGCTGAGCCGGAAGACCTCGTAGGAGGCGTCACCGACGTTCAGCGTGCCGCGGGCACCGAAGCTGTCCTTGCTCGCAGGTGCAGTCACGTTCAACTCCATCTCGCGACGGGCGCAAGTCCGGGAACGATGCGAGTCTCGCGCACGTCGGCCGAGCGTGCGCGCAACCCGCTCTCGGCGATAACAGTACGCTTGTCCTGTAAATGCCCTCAACTGAGGGTGGGCAAAGTCGCGATCACGTGTACCGCAGCGTGCAATTCCGCGATTTTTCCCGGACGCGGCGTCCGGGCGGGAGTGATCTGGCACGCCTGTACCGGAATCGGATTCCGCCGGTCCGGCCAGCGTGGTTCGATGGCGCGGTGCTCATCCGGACCGACAGCGCCAGGACCACCGGCATCGCCTTCGCCATCGCATCGGCGTTCTGCTTCGGCGGTTCCGGACCGTTCGCGAAACCCCTGATCAGCGCCGGACTCACCCCGCTGCAGGTCGCCTGGCTGCGCCTGGCGGGCGGTGCGCTGCTCATGCTGCCGTTCGCCCTGCGGCACACCGCGGTCCTGCGCCGCGCCCCGCGGCTGCTGCTCGGCTACGGGCTGTTCGCCATCGCCGGGGTGCAGGTGTTCTACTTCGCCGCCATCGCCGCGATCCCGGTCGGCGTGGCACTGCTCATCGAGTTCCTGGGCCCGGTCCTGGTGCTCGGCTGGATCCGCTTCGTGCGACGCCGCCCGGTGAGCCGCTCGGCCGCGATCGGCGTGGCGGTGGCCGTGGCCGGGCTGGTCTGCGTCGTGCAGCTGTGGTCCGGGCTCGGCTTCGACCCGCTCGGTCTGCTGCTGGCCCTCGGCGCGGCCGGCTGCCAGGCCGCCTACTTCCTGCTCTCGGACAGCGAGGCCGACGTGGACCCGTTCGCGCTGGCCGGGTATGGACTGCTGCTCGGCGCCGCGGTGGTCACCGTGCTCGCCCGGCCCTGGCGGATGGACTGGGCCCTGCTGGCCGGGCAGGTCGACCTGGCCGGCCACGGCGTGCCCGCGCTGCTGGCCGTCGGCTGGATCGTCGTGCTCAGCACCGTGGCCGCCTACCTGACCGGCATCATCGCGGTGCGCAGGCTGTCCCCGCCGGTCGCCGGAGCCGTCGCGTTCCTGGAACCGGTCGTGGCCACCGTGCTGGCCTGGGCGCTGCTCGGCGAGCACCTCGGCCCGGTGGAGCTGCTCGGCGGCGCGCTGATCCTCGCCGGCGCCTACATCGCCCAACGCTCCGCCCCCGCCAACCGCACCGCCGAACCCGTGGCGACCTGACGCCCCGGCGCATCACGGCAGGTCAACTTCCGGGATTTTTGCCCGATGGGCAGCACCGGCGCCGGCGCACCGCAACGCCTGCACGAAACCCGGCAGCACAGCCGTCCCCGTCGCACCGCACCCGGGCGCGCACGTGGCACGGTGGGAGCAGTGCAGTGGCAGCGTCGCCGAGGGCGGTGCCCGGTGACGTACGGAGGCGCCATGACCGAGGATCACGAGCGGGACGCAGCCCAGCGGCCCGACGACGAGCAGCAGCAGCTGCAGCGCGCCGCGCAGCTGTTCGCCGGAGCGCAGCGGATCACCGCGCTGACCGGAGCCGGCGTGTCCACCGCCTCCGGCATCCCCGACTTCCGGGGACCGCAGGGCGTGTGGACCAAGGACCCGGCCGCGCAGCGGCTCACCGACATCGACAGCTACCTGGCCGATGCGCAGGTGCGCGAGCAGGCGTGGCGCAGCCGCGCCGACAACCCCGCCTGGCAGGCCGAACCGAACGCCGCGCACGGCGCCTTCACCGACCTCCACCGCCAGGGCCGGCTCCGGGCCGTGCTGACCCAGAACATCGACGAACTGCACCAGCGGGGAGGCCTGGACGCCGACCGCGTGCTGGAGCTGCACGGCACGATGTTCTCCACGGTGTGCCTGGACTGCGGGGCCCCGGGCTCGATGCGCCAGGCCCTGGACCGCGTCGCCGAGGGCGAGGCCGATCCGCCGTGCCGCGCCTGCGGGGGGATCCTGAAGTCGGCCACCGTCTCGTTCGGCCAGTCCCTGGACGCCGACG
The DNA here is from genome assembly GCF_015209505.1 of Saccharopolyspora montiporae. GTDB lineage: Bacteria > Actinomycetota > Actinomycetes > Mycobacteriales > Pseudonocardiaceae > Saccharopolyspora > Saccharopolyspora montiporae. Next base: position 60,001 of record NZ_JADEYC010000007.1, on the reverse strand, counting down.
TGCTCCGCGCCGCCCAGCGCGCGGCGCTGGACTGCGACCTGTTCGTCGCGGCGGGCACGTCGCTGTCGGTCTTCCCGGCAGCCGGGTTCGCCGAGCTCGCGGCCCGCGCCGGTACCGGTCTGGTCATCTGCAACGCCGAGCCGACCCCGTTCGACGACATGGCCGACGCGGTGCTGCGCGACCCGCTGGTGGACGTCCTGCCGCGGTTGGTGGCCGAACCGCAGACGTCGGAGGCCGCGTCGCAGGTGCGCACCTTCGGCGACCCCGCGACCTGGGGCTGACCCGCCCGCTTCCGCGAGCACGGCCGGTGCGGTTGTGACGGCTGCTTCGAATGGTGCGTTCGGGACACCGGTGGCACAGTTCCGGGAGTCCTGACCCATTCGGCCCATCGCTGCTGCTCCGTCCGCGGGTGGCCCGGCGTGGCCGCCGCGGGAGGTGACGGTCGTGCCGCGACCGCAACGGATCTGGCCGCATCGCCGTGCGCTGCCCGCGGTCGCGCTCAGCGCCGCGTTGACCACGGCATTGCCCACGGCGGCGCCGGCCGACGAACTCGACGGGGACGCGACACCGGCCGGAGTCGACCGGTTGGCCGATGAGCTGGCCGAGGCCGAAGCCCGCCTCACGAGCTCGCAGGCCCGCGTCGAGGTGCGGATGGAGGAAGCCAACAAGGCGCGGGTCGACGTCGCGCGCGCCGACCGGGACCACGAGCGCGCCCGCGGCGCGGCCGATGCTGCGGCCGCCGAGGCCTCCGCCGCCGCCGGCAGGGTCGAGCGGCAGCGCGAGCGGTTGGACGAGTTCACCGCGAACACCTACCGGCACGGCCGCACCTTCTCCACCGCCTCGATCATGATCGGCTCGAACAGCCCGCGGGACGCGCTGGACCGGGCGGCGCTGCTGGACGTGCTCAGCGTGACCGAGCACGAGGCGCTGGACGGCATGCGCCAGGCCCGCATCGACCAGGCCGACAAGGACGCGCGCAGCCGCGCCGCGCTGGCCGAAGCCGAGCGCGGGCAGGCGGCGGCCCACCAGGCCGGGCAGGCCGCCGACCGGGCGCACGAGGACGCGTTGGCCGCCCAGCAGGCCGAGGTGGACCGCACCGAGTCGCTGCGCGCGGACAAGCGGCAGCTCGAAGCCCGGCTGGCCGCGATCCGCGGGCACGGATCCGGCTCCGCGCAGGCAGCCGCGGCCGGCACCGGGACTCCCTCGCAGAACCCGGCGGTGGAGTCCGCGGTCGAGCGCGCGCTGTCCCAACTCGGCGTGCCCTACGCCTGGGGCGGTGGCAACGCCTCCGGCCCCACCCGCGGGATCCGGGACGGGGGAGTGGCCGACGCGCACGGCGACTACGGCAAGGTCGGGTTCGACTGCTCGGGCCTGATGATCTACGCCTTCGCCGGCGCCGGTGTGCGGCTCGACCACTCCAGCGGTTACCAGTACGAGGCGGGCCGCAAGGTGCCGCTGTCCCAGATGCAGCGGGGGGACATGCTCTTCTGGCAGGAGGGCGGCACGATCCATCACGTGGCGCTCTACCTCGGTGACGGGCAGATGGTCGAGGCCCCGTACTCGGGCTCGGAAGTGCGCGTGACGGCGGTGCGCTACGGCGGCATGTCGCCGAACGCGGTGCGGCTGTTGTGATCCCGGCCCGCTGCGCCGTTCTGGGGCGGGGACAATGGTCGGTGTGACAGCGGATTTCGCCGCCGTGGTGCTGGCCGGGGGCCGGGCGCGGCGCCTCGGCGGGGTGGACAAGGTGCTGCTGCCGGTCGGCGGGCGCAGCCTGCTGCAGCGGACCCTGGACGTGCTGCGCGGTGCGGTTCCGCTCGTGGTGGTCGGTCCGCAGCGCGAGGTCGACGCCCCGGTGCACTGGACGGGGGAGGAGCCGCCGGGCGGCGGACCGCTGGCCGGGGTGCGCGCAGGGTTGCAGCTGGTCCCGGAGGGGTCGGCGCTCGTGGCCGTGCTGGCCGCCGATCACCCGCACCTGACCGAGGCCACGGTGCCGCGGCTGCGCGCGGCGGTGCTCGCCGCACCGCGAGCCGGTGGTGCCGTGCTCGTCGATGCGGCGGGCGAGCGGCAGTGGCTGCTGGGGGTCTGGCGCGCGGACCGACTGCGCGCGGCGATGCCCGAGCAGGTGCGCGACAGGCCGGTGCGCGGCACGTTCGCGGCCTTGGATCCGGTGGAGGTCGCCCCGGTCGGCGCCGAACCGGCCGATGTGGACACCCCGGAAGACCTGCTGCGCGCCCGAAACCGAGCCTGATCGATACCCCGGCGATGCGTCGGGCAACGCCGCACGGCCGCATATATCAACACCATTCGTTGTTTCAGTACTGAGTGAAATCAATCCACCGGCAACCCCACCCACAACCCGGCAGCGAGCAGAAGTGGCTTCACAGCGGTCACACCAACCGTCCGGTTGAGTGCAGGGTGGAGGATCGCGCCCCGGCGTGAGCTCGGCGTGCGAGCGTGTCAGGATCTTGGTCGGCTTGACCGGCGAAGCGGAGCCGACGGCGCCCCGGGAATCCGGCGGCGAACGACAGGAGGCGGGCAGTGACCGACGCCAGCGGTGCCAACCCAGCGGAGCAGACCAGCACCCCGGCGCGCGACGCGCAGTTGTTGGAGCGCACGGTCTTCGAAGTCAAGCGCGTCATCGTCGGGCAGGACCGGCTCGTGGAACGCCTGCTGGTCGGGCTGCTGGCCAAGGGGCACATCCTGCTGGAAGGCGTACCGGGCGTGGCGAAAACGCTGGCCGTGGAGACCTTCGCCCAGGTCGTCGGGGGCAGCTTCTCCCGCCTGCAGTTCACCCCCGACCTGGTGCCCGCCGACATCCTCGGCACCCGGATCTACCGGCAGGGCAGCGAACGCTTCGACGTCGAACTCGGGCCCGTGCTGGCCAACTTCGTGCTCGCCGACGAGATCAACCGGGCACCGGCCAAGGTCCAGTCCGCGCTGCTGGAGGTCATGGCCGAGCGGCACGTGTCCATCGCGGGGCAGAGCTTCCCGATGCCCGCACCGTTCCTGGTGCTGGCCACGCAGAACCCCATCGAGAACGAGGGCGTGTACCCGCTGCCCGAGGCGCAGCGCGACCGGTTCCTGTTCAAGTTGCCGGTCGAGTACCCCACCGCCGAGGAAGAGCGCGAGATCGTCTACCGGATGGGCGTGTCCGCGCCGGAGCCGGAACCGGTGCTCAGCCCCGAGGCGCTCATCCGGCTGCAGGACGTGGCCGCCACCGTGTTCGTGCACCACGCGCTCATCGACTACGTGGTCCGGCTCGTGGTCGCCACCCGCACGCCCGGCGAGCACGGCCTGTCCGACATCGCCGGCTGGGTCTCCTACGGGGCCTCCCCGCGCGCCAGCCTCGGCGTCGTCGGTTCGGCGCGGGCCCTCGCGCTGGTGCGCGGCCGCGACTACGTGCTGCCGCAGGACGTCGTCGACGTCGTGCCGGACGTGCTGCGCCACCGCCTCGTGCTGTCCTACGACGCGTTGGCCGACGGCATCCCCGTCGACCACATCATCAACCGGGTGCTGCAGACGGTGCCGCTGCCGCAGGTGTCGGCCCGGCCGCAGAACCAGCAGCCGGCGCAGGCCGGGTTCGCCTCGCAGCCACAGCACTCGGTGCCGACCTACCAACCCGGTCCGAACCACCAGTGAGGAGCCAGCGGGTGTCGTCAGCCAGCCCGACGCGCCCGTCCTGGGCGCCCCCGGCCCTGGACCCGGAGCGCATGGAGGTCGCGCTGCGCTCGCTGGAGCTGACCGTGCGCGGCCGTCTGGACGGTCTGCTGCAGGGGAACCACCTCGGCCTCGTGCCCGGCCCGGGGACCGAACCGGGTGAGGCGCGCCCCTACCAGCCCGGCGACGACGTGCGCCGGATGGACTGGGCGGTCACCGCGCGCACCGGTGAGCCGCACCTGCGCCAGTCCATCGCCGATCGCGAGCTGGAGACCTGGGCGGCCGTCGACCTCTCGGCCAGCCTCGACTTCGGTTCCGGAGCCTGCGACAAGCGCGAGCTCGCGATCGCGGCGCTGGCCGCGATCATCTTCCTGACCAGCGGCGGCGGCAACCGCGTCGGTGCGGTGGTGGACAACGGTTCCGGCCCGGTGCGCATCCCGGCGCGGGGCGGGCGTGCGCACGAGCGGGCCGCGCTCAAGCGCGTCGCCGAGCTCCCGCGGGCGGCCGAGGGCACGCGCGGGGACCTGGCCGCGCTGCTGGAGTCGCTGCGCCGCCCGCCCCGGCGGCGCGGGATGGCGGTGGTCATCTCGGACTTCCTCGGTCCGCTGGAGTGGCAGTCGGCGCTGCGCGGGATCGCCGCGCGGCATTCGGTGCTGGCGGTGGAAGTGCTCGACCCGCGCGATGTCGAGCTGCCGGACGTGGGCACGGTGGTGCTGTCGGACCCGGAGACTGGCAAGCAGCGGGAAGTGCACACGACGCCGGTGCTGCGCCGGGAGTTCGCGGCGGCGGCCGCGGCTCATCGCGACGAGGTGGCGACGGTGCTGCGGCGCGCCGGGTGCGGGCATCTGGTCCTGCGCACCGATTCGGACTGGATCGCCGATGTGGTGCGGTTCGTCGTGGCGCGCAAGCGCGGGTGGTCCGGGGGAGTGTCCTGAATGCTGAGCCTGTCCGGGTTCGCCTCGCCGTGGTGGTTGCTGTTGCTGCTGCCGGTCGCGGCCCTGATCGCGGCCTACGTGTGGGCGCTGCGCAAGCGCAGGCGGGAGGCGCTGCGGTTCAGCAACATGGCCGCGCTGGATCGGGCTGCTGCCGCGAGCCGGCGCGAGTGGGTCAAGCACGTGCCGCCTGCGCTGCTGGCGGTGGCGCTGATCATGCTGACCGTGGCGCTGAGCGGTCCGACCTCGGAGCAGCGGATCCCGCGCAACCGGGCGACGGTGATGCTGGCCGTGGACGTGTCGCTGTCGATGAAGGCGACCGATGTGGAGCCGAACCGGTTGGAAGCGGCCAAGGGAGCGGCCAAGGAGTTCGCCGACAAGCTCACGCCCGGGATCAACCTCGGGTTGGTGTCGTTCGCGGGGACCGCGACGGTGATGACGATGCCGACCACCGACCGCGGCGCGGTCAAGCAGGCCATCGACAGCCTGAAGCTGTCCGAGGCGACCGCGACCGGGGACGGGATCAACGCGGGGATGCAGGCGATCGACTCGTTCGGCAAGATGGTCGGCGGTCCGGGCGGGCCGCCTCCGGCGCGGATCGTGCTGATGGCCGACGGAGGTCAGACGATCCCGCGCGAGATGGATGCGCCGCGCGGGGCGTACACGAAGGCGAATGAAGCGCGGGACGCCGGTATTCCGATTTCGACGATCTCGTTCGGCACCAAGCACGGCACGGTGGAGATCGAGGGCCAGCGGGAGTGGGTCGAGGTCGACGACGCGGCGATGGACGAGATCGCGCGGCTGTCGGACGGGGAGTTCCACAAGGCGGCGAGTGCCCAGCAGCTGCGCGAGGTTTACGACACGCTCGGTGAGCAGATCGGCTACGAGACCAAGCGAGCCGATGCCAGCAGGCCGTGGTTGGTGCTGGGGACGTTGGCCGCGATCGTGGCGGCGGGGGTGTCGATCTTCTTCGGGCGACGACTGCCCTGAGCGCGCGGTGGGCCGAGCCCGGTGCGCTGGGTTAGGTTCGGTGCGTGGCCGATCAGGTGGTCTCCGGGCTCGATGAGGTGCCGCTGCTGGTCGAGTTGGGCACGGCGCTGCTGCTGTCGAGCGCGATCGGACTGGAGCGCGAAGGCCGGGCCAAGAGCGCGGGATTGCGCACGCACGCCCTGGTGGGCATCGGTGCTGCGCTGTTCATGCTGGTGTCGAAGTACGCGTTCGGTGATCTGTTGGCGGTGGACCACGTGTCCTTCGACCCGTCGCGGGTGGCGGCGCAGATCGTGTCCGGCATCGGGTTCATCGGCGGCGGGCTGATTTTCGTGCGCCGGGATGCGGTGCGCGGGCTGACCACGGCGGCCACGGTGTGGGTGGTCGCTGCGGTCGGGATGGCCTGCGGTGGTGGGCTGGTGGTGCTGGCTGCGGCCACCACGGGGGTGCATTTCCTGGTGGTGCTCGGCTATCCGTGGTTGTTGCGGGTGCTGGGCCCGGCCGGGCGGGCGCCGCGCCTGCTGCGGGTGGGCTACCTGGACGGGTACGGGGTGCTGCGCGGTGTGCTGACGATGTGCACGAGTGCGGGCTGGACGGTGATCGACCTGCAGGTCGAGCGTGAGGATTCCGATGCGGACCAGCGCACGGCCGTGGTGGCGGTGGGTCTGCGCGGCAAGGGGTCGGTGAGTGACCTCGTGCGCGGTGTCGGCGAGTTGCCGGGTGTGCTGCACGTGGCCGCGGGCGAGTCCCCGGAGTCGGGGTTCTGACCGGTCCGGGGCTCGCGCCGTTCCGCACCCGCCTGCGGTCACTGCGCCGAGGCGCGGACCTGCTGCATGTCGACCTCGCGGGCTTGCCGGATGAGGTCCTCGAACACGTGCTCGGGCAGCGCGCCGGCCTGCTGGAAGATCACCGTGCCCTCGCGCACGATCGCCAGCGTGGGGATCGACTGGACTTCGAAGGCCTTGGCCAGTTCGGGCTGGTCCTCGGTGTCGACCTTGGCGAAGGTGATGTCGTCGTGCTGGTCGGCGGCGCGTTCGAAGACGGGCGCGAACATGCGGCACGGACCGCACCAGGAGGCCCAGAAGTCGATGATGACGAAGGTGCCACCGGAGACGACGTCCTCGAAGTTGTCGGTGGTGAGCGTGACGGGTGCCATGATGTCTCCTCCCTGGTCGCGATACCGGAGTGGGGTATCTGCTGCCGGGCTCAACGCGGGGGAGCGGGTGCGCATTCCCGCAGGTGGCCGCCGGGGCGGCGGCGTATGTTGCGGGGCATGGGTGAGGTGCTGGTGGGCACGGCGTCGTGGACCGACCGGACCCTGGTGCAATCGGGCTGGTATCCACCGGGGGTGAACACGGCGGCCGAGCGGCTGCGGTTCTACGCCGAGCACTTCCCGCTGGTCGAGGTGGATGCGACCTACTACCACCCGCCGGCCGAGCGCACCGCCGAGCTGTGGGCCGAACGTACTCCGGCCGGGTTCACGTTCAACGTCAAGGCGTTGAGCTTGTTCACCCGGCACCCGACCCGCCCGGAGGCGTTGCCGGTCGATCTGCGCACCGAGCCACCGCCGAACCGCTCGACGCTGTACCTCAAGGACGTGGCCGACGGCGTCGTCGAGCAGATGTGGCAGCGGTTCCTCGGTGCGCTGGAGCCGTTGCGCGCGGCGGGAAAGCTCGGGGCGCTGCTGCTGCAGTTCCCCCAGTGGTTCCCGATTTCGCGGGCCAACAAGGACTACCTGCTGGCCTGCCGGGACCGGGCCGATCCCGTGCCGGTGTGCGTGGAGTTCCGCAACCACACGTGGCTCGACGAGCGCAATCGCGCGGAGACGCTGGATTTCCTGCGTCGGCACGAGGTGCCCTACGTGGTGGTGGACATGCCGCAGGGCCACGCGAGTTCGATACCGCCGGTGGTGGCGGCGACGGCAGAACTAGCGGTGGTGCGGTTCCACGGCAGGTCGCAACACTGGGACAGCCGTGATGTGCACGAGCGGTTCGGCTACCACTACGCGCCGGAGGAACTGGCGGCGTGGGTACCGGACCTGCGTGAGCTGTCCGGGCAGGCCCGCACCACGCACGTGCTGATGAACAACTGCTACAGCGACTACGCGCAGACCAATGCGGCGGATCTGGTGCGCATGCTGGGGTGAGCGCGTCAGTCGTGACGGGGCGGATCCAGCGCGCGGGCGAGGAGTTCGGCCAGGTGCAGCGGTTGCGCGTCCGAGGTCTGGCGCAGTTGGGTGCGGCAGCTGAAACCGTCGGCGAGGACGGCGGTGCCCGGGTCGGCGGCGCGGACGGCGGGCAGCAGGGCGTGTTCGGCGCAGGCCACGGATACGTCGTGGTGCCCGCGCTCGAAACCGAAATTGCCTGCCAGACCGCAGCATCCGGCGTCGAGCACCCGGGTCGGCGAGCCGGCGGCCTCGGCCACCGCCCGGTCGGCGCGGTATCCGGTCTCGGCGTACTGGTGGCAGTGCACCTGGGCCAGCAGCGGTGGGCCGGACTCGGCGGGACGAGCCCAGCGCGCGGTGGTCGGTTCGAGCAGTTCGGCGAAGGTGGTCGCCGCGGTGGACACGCGCTGCACGTCGGGGTCGTCGGGGGCGAGTTCGCCGGCGTCGGCGCGCAGGAAGGCGGTGCAGCTGGGTTCCAGGCCCACCAGCGGTGCGCCGCGCTGCAGGTGGGGGCGCAGGGTGCGGGCGGTGCGGCGCAGCACGGTGCGGGCGGTGCCGAGTTGGCCGGTGGAGTGCCAGGTCAGTCCGCAGCACACCGATCCCTGCGGCAGCTCGACGGCGTGCCCGAGTTCTTCGAGCACGGCCACCGCGTCGCGGCCGATGTCGGGCTCGAAGTGGTTGGTGAAGGTGTCCGGGAACAGCACCACGCGACGGGAATCGCGGGGGCGCTGCCTGCGGGGCCGTTCGGCGAACCACGTCTGCAAGGACTGCTGCGCGGGTTGCGGGATGTCGCGGCGGGGTTCGATGCCGCCGAGACGTTTGAGCAGGTGCTGCAGCGGGGAGGACAGCGCACGTGCGGTCAGCCGGGGTGCCCGCGAGCCCAGTGCCAGCCACAGCGGCAGGAAGCCCATCGAGTAGTGCGCGGCCGGCCGCAGTCGGCGGCGGTAGTGGTGGTGCAGGAACTCGGCCTTGTAGGTGGCCATGTCGACCCCGACGGGGCAGTCGGTCTTGCAGCCCTTGCAGGACAGGCACAGGTCGAGCGCGTCGCGGACTTCGGGGGAGCGCCATCCGCGGGTGATGACCTGTCCGGACAGCATTTCGAACAGCAGGTGCGCGCGGCCGCGGGTGGAGTGCTGCTCTTCGCCGGTGGCGCGGTAGCTGGGACACATCACGCCGCCGGTGCTGTCCAGGCATTTGCCCATACCGACGCAGCGGCGGGTGGCCGGGGCGAGATCGCCGCCGTCGTCGGGCAGGGCGAGTTCGGTGCGGCTGGGGATCACCGGTGGGGCCACGATGGTGCGCAGGTCGGCGTCGACGGGGCGGGGGCGCACGATCTGGCCGGGGTTGAGCAAGTCCTCGGGGTCGAAGGCGGTTTTGAACCGTTCGAAGGCGGTGATGATCTCGGGCGGGTACATGCGCGGCAGCAGGGCCGAGCGGGCGCGGCCGTCGCCGTGTTCGCCGGAGACCGAGCCGCCGTGACCGACCACGAGGTCGGCGGCGGCTTCCAGGAAGTCGCGGTAGGTGGTGCCGCCGGACCGGCTCAGCAGGTCGAAGTCGATGCGCACGTGCACGCAGCCGTCGCCGTAGTGGCCGTAGGTCACGCCGCGCAGGCCGAACCGGGCCAGCAGCGCGTCGAAGTCGCGCAGGTAGCTGCCCAGCGCCTCGGGTGGCACGGCGGCGTCTTCCCAGCCCGACCAGCGTTGGGTGCCGTCGAGGAGGGTGGCGTAGCCGGATCCTTCCTCGCGGATCTTCCACAGCGCGGCGGTGCGCGCCGGGTCGGTGTGCACGACGTGGTCGGCCCGCTCGCCCAGGGCGGCGGCGATGCGTTCGGCGCCGGCGCGGGCTTCGGCTTCGTCGGCGCCGCCGGTCTCCACGAGTAGCCAGCTGCGCCCGCCCGGCAGCAGGGGAAGGGCCGGCGAGCGCGGGTTGCGGCGGCGCACCACGTCGACGAGTTCGGCGCTGAGCCCTTCGATGGCCAGGGCGTTGAGTCCGCGCAGGCGGGGGACTTCGTCGGCGGCGGCGTAGGTGTCGGCGAAACCGAGCACGGTGACGGCGCGGGCGCGGGGTGCCTCGACGAGGTCCACGGTGGCGCCGAGCACGGTGGCGCAGGTTCCTTCGGAGCCGACCAGGGCGCGGGCGAGGTGGAACCCGTTCTCCGGCAGCAGGTGGTCGAGGTTGTATCCGGACACGCGCCGGGTCAGGTCCGGGAACCGGGTGCGCACTGCCGGAGCGGTTTCGTCGCGCAGGTCGCGCAGCGTCCGGTACAAGGTGCCGGTGCGGTCGCCGCGCAGGCAGGCGCGTTGCAGATCGGCTTCGGAGGTGGCGCCGACCTGCAGCCGGGTCCCGTCGGTGAGCAGCACGTCGAGTTCGCGGACGTTGTCGACGGTTTTGCCCCAGGCCACCGAGTGGGTGCCACACGAGTTGTTGCCGATCATGCCGCCGAGGGTGCAGCGGCTGTGCGTGGAGGGATCGGGCCCGAAGGTCAGCCCGTGTTCTGCGGCGGCGGCGCGCAGGGAGTCGAGCACGACGCCGGGCTGCACCCGGGCGGTCCTGCGGTCCGGGTCGAGGTGCTCGATGTGGTCGAGGTGGCGGGCGAAGTCGAGGACCAGACCGGGGCCGCAGGCGTTGCCGGCGATGCTGGTGCCCGCGCCGCGGCTGGTGATGGGCACACCGTGTTCGCGGGCCAGCGCGGTGGCCGCGGCGACGTCGTCGGTGCTGCGCGGCTGGACCACCGCCACGGGGACTTGCCGGTAGTTGGAGGCGTCGGTGCTGTAGAGCGCGCGATGGCCGGGATCCGTGCGCACCGGGCCGGCCAGCGCGCGGCGGAGTTCGGCGGCGAAGGCGGCGTGCGGGTCGGCCATCGACGACTCCTCGGCGTCGTTGCGGGTGCTCGCAGCGCAGTCTGCCTGGCGGGCGGGCTGTAGGTGAACCACGACACGAGTGCTCGTTTTCTGTGCGGAGGCGACAGGCGTCGGCGGTGCGCGGGCCGATACTGTCGCTGCGGACGAGCACCGGGGGTTGAAGGGAGATCCACATTGGCACGGTCCGTACTGGTGACCGGCGGCAATCGGGGCATCGGGTTGGCGATCGCCGAGGCGTTCCAGGCCGCGGGGGACAAGGTCGCGGTCACCCACCGCGGATCGGGAGCTCCGGACGGGTTGTTCGGTGTGCAGTGCGATGTCACCGATCCGGACCAGGTGTCGGCGGCATTCGACGAGGTCGAGGCGGTGCACGGCCGGGTCGAGGTGTTGGTGTCCAACGCGGGGATCACCGAGGACGGTCTGCTGCTGCGCATGGGTGAGGAGCAGTTCGGGCGGGTCGTGGACGCGAATTTGGCCGGTTCGTACCGGGTCGCCAAGCGGGCGGCGAGCAGCATGCTGCGCAACCGGTCGGGACGGATGATCTTCATTTCCTCGGTCGTGGGGTTGTCCGGGGGAGCCGGTCAGGCCAACTACGCGGCGAGCAAGGCCGGTCTGGTGGGGTTGGCGCGGTCGGTGGCCCGCGAACTCGGTTCCCGGTCGATCACGGCGAACGTGGTGGCGCCGGGGTTCGTGCGTACCGACATGACCGAGGAGCTCTCCGAGCAGCGCCGCGCGGAGATCCTCGGGCAGGTCCCGATGGGTCGGTTGGCGGATCCGGCCGAAGTGGCGGGCACGGTGCAGTTCCTGGCGTCGGATGCCGCGGCCTACGTCACCGGCGCGGTCATTCCGGTCGACGGTGGTTTGGGCATGGGGCACTGATCGCCGCGGCGTAGCCGGTGTGGTGGGGGCCGGGTCGGCCCGGAGGTCGCGGGTGCCGTTCGGCACCCGCTGTCGAATGCGGAGGGTTTCTCGTGAGCGGATTGCTCGAAGGCAAGCGGATTCTGGTGACCGGGGTGATCACCGACGCGTCGATCGCGTTCCACGCGGCGAAAACGGCCCAGGAGCAGGGTGCCGAGGTGGTGTTGACCGGGTTCGGTCGGCTCAGCCTGGTCGAGCGGATCGCGTCGCGGCTGCCGAAACCGGCGCCGGTGGTCGAGCTCGACGTCACCGACGACGGGCAGCTGGAGTCGCTGTCCGAGCGGGTGGGCGAGCACGTGTCCGGATTGGACGGTGTGCTGCACTCGATCGGTTATGCGCCGCCGTCGTGCCTGGGTGCGGATTTCATGGCCGCACCGTGGGAGGACGTGTCCACGGCGGTGCAGATCTCGGCGTATTCGCTGAAGTCACTCAGCGCCGCGGCCCTGCCGCTGCTGGGGCAGGGCGGGTCCATCGTGGGCATGGACTTCGATGCCCGGGTGGCGTGGCCGGCCTACGACTGGATGGGTGTGGCCAAGGCGGCGCTGGAGTCGACGAACCGCTACCTGGCGCGCGAGCTGGGCCAGCAGGGCGTGCGGGTGAACCTGGTGTCGGCGGGCCCGGTGCGCACCATGGCGGCCAAGTCGATCCCCGGGTTCGGTGAGCTGGAGGACAGCTGGGGGACGCGTGCCCCGTTGGGTTGGGACGTCAACGATCCCACCCCGGTGGCGCAGACCGTGTGCGCGGTGCTGTCGGACTGGTTGCCCAAGACCACCGGTTCGATGATCATGGCCGACGGCGGGGTGCACGCGCTGGGGATCTAGCGGACACGCCGCCCCCGGTGCCCGCTGCGTGGTTGCGCAGCGTCATCATGGACGGGTGACTTTCGATGCGCTGCTGTTCCTGTCGTTCGGGGGCCCGGAGGGGCCCGAGGAAGTTCGCCCGTTCCTGGAGAACGTGACGCGGGGGCGGGGCGTGCCGCCGGAGCGGCTGGACGAGGTCGCCGAGCATTACCACCACTTCGGCGGTGTCTCGCCGATCAACCGGCTCAACCGGGACATCATGGTCGCGTTGCGCGGCGAGCTGGAATCGGCGGGGCGTGATCTGCCGGTCTACTTCGGCAACCGCAACTGGCACCCGATGGTCGAGGAGACGGTGGCGCAGATGGCCGCCGACGGGGTCGGGCGCGCGCTGGTGTTCGCGACGTCGGCGTGGGGCGGCTATTCGGGGTGCCGCCAGTACCACGAGGACATCGCCCGGGCGCGCGAGGCGGTGGGGCCGCGGGCGCCGGAACTGGTGAAACTGCGCCAGTTCTTCGACCACCCGCTGTTCGTGGAGGCCAACGCCGATGCGGTGCGGGCGGCGTTCACCGAGCTCGGGGCCGAGCCGGGGCAGGCGCGGCTGGTGTTCACCGCGCACTCGATCCCGCTGCGCGCCGACGAGGAGATCGGCCCGGACGGTGCGCCGAACTGGTATTCCCGCCAGGTCGCCGAGGCCGCGCGGCTGGTGGCCGGCCAGGTCGGGGTCGACGACTACGACGTGGTCTGGCAGTCGCGGTCGGGTCCGGCGCACGTGCCGTGGCTGGAGCCCGACATCGGCGATCACCTCGACGAGCTCTACGCGCAGGGGGTTCCTGCGGTCGTGGTGAGCCCGATCGGGTTCGTCTCCGATCATCTCGAAGTGGTCTGGGACCTGGACAACGAGGCCGCCGAGCTGGCCGAGGAGCTCGGGATCCGGTTCCGCCGCGCGGCCACGGCCGGCACGGATCCGCGGTTCCCGCAGATGATCGTGGACCTGGTCGCCGAGGAGACCTCGGATGCGCCGGTGCAAAAGCTCTCGGACATGCCGACAGCCGGGCGGGGTGTCAACGGGGAACCCTGCGACGACGCCGGCTGCTGATCGCGGCCGGTCAGCTCCGCGGGGCGCTGTCGGCCAGCACGCGCACCATTTCCGCGACGGCCGCGCAGCGCGCCGAGCGCACCGCGTCGAACAGCGGGCGCAGCGCGTCGGTGCGCTTGCGCATGGCCGAGGCCGAAACCGCGGCGCCGGGCGCGTCCTCGGTGGCGACCTGCAGGATGGCCTGGACTTCGGCGGCGCGCTGCAACACCCGCACGGCCCGCTGCGGCGAACTGGCCGGCCACGCCGGTGCGGGCCGGGACTCCACCGCTCGGGCGATCTCCTCGCGCACCCCCGGGCGCTGCTTGGCGACGCCGAGGTCGACCAGCGTGCTGGCGGCTTCGCGCATGGTCGAGGACATGCCGTGTTCAGCCTCGCCGATGGGCACGTGCTCATCGGGGCGCCGTTCGCCCAGCGGGTGCGCGGTCCAGCGCAGGATCCCGTCGGCCACCTGCTCGGGCACCAGGCCGACGGCGGCGTCGGGCAGCACTGCGGCCTCTCCGGCCCGCATGGCCTGCCGCGCGAAGTCGGTCGATCCGTCCAGTCCGCGGACGTCGCCGGAGACCGGCAGCACCAGCACGCCCTGCCCGGCTCCGGCTCTGCGCAGCGCGGCGAGCAGCAGGGCGGGGCCGGCAGGGGTCTCTTCGGGTCCGGGCAGCTCCAGCCGGGTGGCCAGGGCGGGGTCGGCCGCGCGCACCTCGTGCATCTCGGCCCAGATCTGCAGGGCGTCGAGCACGTCGTCGGCCGCGGCGGCCCCGTGCAACCAGGCGGAGCTCCAGACGACCATCGTGGCGCTGGGGCAAGGCACGCCGAAAGGGTACGTTCCGGTGCCCGTCCCGCGCGTCGAGGGGTTGTACTCCCGAAGCTGTCCTGAGCAGCGACGTAGGGCCGCCTTCCATGCGCCCGTGTTGCCGCGGTCGCTCGGCGGGAGGTTCGGCGCCGGCCGCGGCGCCGGCCGCGGAGCGGGCCGCGGAGCGGGCCGGTGGCGCGGGCTACGGTCATGCCTGCTGCCGTTGCGGGGTATCTGCAACACCGCATGTCGCGGTCGGACACGGTCAGTGCGCGACGGTGCTCATGTGCGGTCGAGGCTCCTCGCGCGGCACGGCACGCACGTCAGTCGCGTCGGCGTCGTCGACGTCAGGTGGCGGAGAAGTCGGGCAGGGTGATCGTGCCGTCGTCCGCGAGTGCGAACCCGGGGTTGTAGGCGATCTCCCACGCGTGGCCGTCGAGGTCGCAGAACGCGCCGGCGTACCCGCCGTAGAACGTCTCGCCGGCGGCGCGCGTGATCGTTGCTCCCGCATCCCGCGCAGCGACGAGGATCTCGTCCACCTCGGTCGGCGAGCGCACGTTGTGCGCCAGCGCTACGCCGCCGAAGCCGTCAGCTGCCGGGTTGCTGATGCCGAGATCGGCGGCGAGTTTGTCCCGCGCCCAGAGGCTGACCGCTAGGCCGCCAGCCTGGAAGAAGACCGTTTCCTGCACCTCCTGCCCGTGCCATCCCAGGCGCTCGTAGAACGCGTGGGCGCGGTGCAGGTCGGTGACTCCCAGGGTGATCAGGCTCAGGCGCTGTTCCACGGAGCTGGAGATTACCCGGCGGTGAGCGCAGCGTCTTTCCGAAAGCGGACAGGTGTGGCGCCCCCGGCCAGGCGACGCACCCATGAGCACGCCGCCACAGGTTCACGACCGACCGGTCCTTCGTACTCGCGATCGGCAGGGACGGGACAGCACGCACGAACCCGCGAGCGCTTCCGTGCGGCTCAGGACGGCGTCGGACGTGCGGTGCCGTCGCGGCGCGCCGCCACCGCCGGTGTCGCCGATCGGGTTAACGTTTCGGTGTGCGTTCGGTGGATTACGGCGATGACGTCCTGCGCGGTGGCGGGCGGCGCAAGCAGGTCCCGCAGGTGCCCGCCGAGGCGGGCCTGGTGGTCGAGGACGCCGCGGGCGGGTTCTGCGGTGCGGTGGTGCGGTTGGACAAGGAAGGCGTCGTGCTGGAGGACCGGCACGGCAGTCAGCGGGTGTTCCCGCTACGCCCGGCCGCGTTCCTGCACGAGGGCACACCGGTGACGCTCGTTCCGCCGACCCCGGCCGGTTCCGGTGGCGGTGGCACGCGCTCGGCGTCCGGATCGGTGCGCGTCCAGGGGCTGCGGGCCCGGACCGCGCGCGGCAGCCGAATCTGGGTCGAGGGGCTGCACGACGCCGAGCTCGTGGAACGGGTCTGGGGGCATGACCTGCGGGTGGAAGGCGTCGTCGTCGAACCGCTGCACGGCATCGACGACCTGGCCGGCGCACTGGCCGACTTCGAGCCGGGACCGGGGCGCCGAGTGGGGGTGCTGGTGGACCACCTGGTGCCGGGCAGCAAGGAATCGGCGCTGGCCGAGCAGGTGCAGCACCCGCACGTCCACCTCACCGGTCACCCGTTCGTGGACGTCTGGCAGGCGGTGAAACCGGCGGCGGTCGGCATCGACGCGTGGCCGGACGTCCCGCCGGGCGAGGACTGGAAGACCGGCGTGTGCACCCGGCTCGGATGGGGCGAGCCGGCCGAAGGCTGGCGCCGCGTGCTCGGGGCGGTGTCCGGGTTCCGCGAACTCGACCCCGCGCTGCTGAACGCGGTCGAGCAGCTGATCGACTTCGTCACCGCCGACGCGACCGGCGACATCACGCCTTGATCACGCCCGGGCACATTCCGAGCCCGGGTGTTGGACCGTCTGCCACCATGGCTGTATGAATCCCGCGCTGCTGTGGCTGATAGCCGGGGTGGTACTCGTCGTGGCCGAGGTGCTCTCCGGCGAGTTCGTCCTGGTCATGCTCGGCGTCGCTGCGTTCGGAGCAGCCGGAGCCTCGGCGCTGGGGGTGCCGTTGCCGCTGGACGCGGCGGTGTTCGCCGCGCTGGGACTGGGGCTGATCTTCCTGGCGCGTCCGGCGCTCAAGCGCCGGGTGCAGATCCAGCGGGAGCTCAAGACCAATGTGGACGCTCTGGTCGGCAAGACCGCGATCGTCGAGTCCACCGTGGATGCCCACCAGGGGCAGGTGCGGATGGACGGCGAGCTCTGGTCGGCACGGGCGTTCGACGAGACACAAGTGCTGCAGGTCGGCGAGACGGTGACGGTGATGGAGATCTCCGGCGCGACCGCCGTCGTCTGGGCCGAGCCGTGAGGAGATAGATGTGGGCCCGACCGAACTGATCATCCTGCTGGTCGTGGTGCTGGTGGTGATCATCGTCGCCGTCAAGTCCGTGCTGGTGGTTCCGCAAGCCCAGGCTTCGGTCGTGGAGCGGCTGGGCAAGTTCCGCGGTGTGGCCGGGCCGGGGCTGAACTTCCTGGTGCCGTTCCTGGACCGGGTGCGGGCGCGGATCGACCTGCGCGAGCAGGTGGTGTCCTTCCCGCCGCAGCCGGTGATCACCCAGGACAACCTGACCGTCTCGATCGACACCGTGGTCTACTTCCAGGTGACCGATTCCCGCTCGGCGGTTTACGAGATCAACAACTACATCGAGGGCGTCGAGCAGCTCACCACCACCACGCTGCGCAACGTGGTCGGCGGGATGAGCCTGGAGGAGACGCTGACCTCCCGCGACCAGATCAACACCCAGCTGCGCGGAGAACTGGACAAGGCCACCGGCCGCTGGGGCATCCGCGTGGCGCGGGTGGAGCTCAAGGCGATCGACCCGCCGCCGTCCATCCAGGACTCGATGGAAAAGCAGATGCGGGCCGACCGCGAGAAGCGGGCGATGATCCTCAACGCCGAAGGCGAGCGGGAGTCGGCGATCAAGACGGCCGAGGGCGAGAAGCAGGCCGCGATCCTGGCCGCTGAAGGCCAGAAGCAGGCCGCCATCCTGGAAGCCGAGGCCGGGCGCCAGTCCAGCATCCTGCGGGCGCAGGGCCAGCGGGCCAGCCGCTACCTGGAGGCGCAGGGCCAGGCCAAGGCGATCGAGAAGGTCTTCGCCGCGGTCAAGCGCGGCAAGCCCACCCCCGAACTGCTGGCCTACCAATACCTGCAGACGCTGCCGCAGATGGCGCAGGGCGACGCGAACAAGGTGTGGATGCTGCCCAACGACTTCGGCAAGTCGCTGGAGGGCTTCGCGAAGCTGCTCGGCGCACCCGGCGAGGACGGGGTGTTCCGCTACGAGCCGCCGAAGGAGGAAGCACCGACCACGCCTCCCGAGGAAGAGGAGGCGTCGGTGCAGGCCTGGTTCGACACGTCCTCGACGCCCGAGGTCGCCGAGGCGGTGCGCGCGGCCGAGGCCGTGGCCCGCAAGCAGGTGCCGAGCCCGGGTGTCGGCGACTCGTCGAGCGGAGCCGGGACGTTGGGCGAGCCGGGTGCGCTCGCGCAGCCGCCCGCGGATTCGGCCCCGCCGGCCCGCCGCGAGGAGGACGAGCAGCAGTAGGCCGCGACGACGAACGAGGCCGGCGGCGGGACGTGGTTCCCGCCGCCGGCCTCGTCATTTCGGGCGGCACGGCTCTCAGCTGTCCGCGGAGGTATCGAGCCGGTGGATGCGTGAACCCGGGTTGTTGGGCAGTTCACTCGACCAAGGGGGCCAGCAGCTCCTCGACGGCCGCGGCGACCGCGGCGGGCTCGGTTGCCGCGGCCAGGTGGTGCGCGTCGACGCGGCGGACGGGCATGCCGAGTGCAGCGGCTTCAGCGGATGCGGCGCCGTAGGCCTCGCTGAGCTGGACGTAGCCGGCCGGACCGCGCCAGGTCGTCCCCGGATGCGGTTCGCCGAGGAATCCGAGCGAGACATCGGGTTCCTCGGCGGCCAGCGCGGCGCGCAGGTCCGGATCAGAGACGAGTGCGGTGAGCGGGTCGGTGTCGAACCAGTTGTGCCAGCGAGGGAGCAGCGGGCCCCGGGCGTGCTGGTGCAGCTGGTCGGCGAGCCTCGCCGGCGTGATGTCCAGCCAGCTCTGACCGGGTGTGGGCAGCCCGGCGTCGAGGTAGACCAGCGCCGACGGGGGCTGGGGGAGGGCAGCGGCGAAGCCGGGCAGCAGGGGACCGGCACCGCTGTGCCCGATGAGGACGGCCGGCCCGTCGACGGTTCGGACGGCGTCCGCGACGAGCGCGGTGAGCTGGGGGTGCACCGGATCATTGGCGACCGCCGCGCGCAGATCGGGTACGAGGGCGGGGCGGTCGCCGGCATCGAACCGGTCGGCCAGCGGCCGCAGGCTCGTGGGTCCGAGGAAGGGGCTGTGCACCAGGACCGCGGTGGCGGTGGGTGGGGTAGCCGACATGGCAGCAGGATCGCGCATCGCGACCAGCTCCACTCGTCCGCACCCCGTTGAGCAGACGTCGAGCGCGGGAACCTCAAACCTCAGGAAACCCTATTGCTTCAGTGTCGACTGAAATTTACCGTTCACGACCCACAACCAAACCCGACAACGACGCCGCAGAAGCCCTCATGACCGATACCGGTGACGCGGAGGAACGGCTCCCGGTGATGCTGATGCCGGGCGAGGGTCGGACGTATGCGATGGGCGACCTCTCGGCGGTGTTCAAGGCCGACGGCGCGGAGACCAGTGGGCAGTACTCGATCTCCGAATGGTGGCTCGACCCGCACACGAAAGGCCCCGGCCCGCATTCCCATCCGGAAGACGACGTGTTCTACGTCCTGGCGGGCACGATGAGCCTGTTGGTCGGCAGTGACTGGATCGACGCGGGCGCAGGAGCGTTCGTGCTGGTACCCGGCAACGTCACGCATTCCTTCGAGAATCGAGGGGCTGAACCCGCCGGGATGCTCAACATCTCCGCCCCTGGCAATGTCGAAGCCCGCATGCCGGGGATCGCGCACTGGTTCCGCGAGCGTTCAGCCGCCGACTCCCGCGCCTGATCCACACCTCGCCGCAGCCCCGGCCGGGTCGTCGCGGACGCGGACCGCATGCGATGCGGGCACGACGAGGCCGGGCCCGCTCCGTCGCTGACGAGTCGCAGGACCTGGACATCGAGCCCGGATCTCGCCCAGCACACCGCTCGGCGCACGAGCACCCTTACTCGGACTCCGCCCCGAGGTAGTTGCCGCCGGTCAGGCCGAACGCGCGGACCGTGCCGAGCAGGTGCTCGCGCAGTGCGGCCTTGGCGAGGTCCGGGTCGCCGGAGCGCACGGCTTCGGCCAGTGCCGTGTGCTGGCTGGTGATGCGGGGGCGGGCGGTGTGCGTGCGGGCGGTGGAGGTGATGCGCATCTGCCGGTCGCGCAGCCGGTCGTAGAGGTCGGTGACCACGGGGTTGCCCGCGGCGGCCACGAGTTGGGCGTGGAAGGCGCGGTCGGTTTCGTGCAGCTGGGCGTCGTCGAGGTCGGAGCCGTCGCAGGCGGGGTGGGCGGCCAGGCCGGCGCCGACGTCGTCCATGGCCTGCTGTCCCTGGGCGGCGAGTTTGTCGATGGCGAAGCTCTCCAGGGCCAGGCGGGCTTCGATGACCGATCGGGCTTCCTCGGGGGTGACCGGCACGACCAGCGCTCCGCGTTTCGGGTACAGCCGCAGGAACCCTTCGCCCTGCAGCCGCAGGAACGCCTCGCGCACCGGTGTGCGGGACATGGCCAGGTCGGTGGCGATCTCGCCTTCGCTGAGCAGCTCGCCATCTGGGTAGCTGCCGTCCAGCAGCCCGGCTTTGACGTGCTGGTAGGCGCGGTCGGCGGCCGGGGGTTCGCCGGTGGCCGGGGATCCGGATGATGTTGCGCTCGACACGCGCCCATCGTACTTCCACCCTCCTTGTATCTATGATGAATACAAGAAGACGTGCCCTGCAGGAGAGGAACCGCCACCGATGTGCACCGCCCAGCCGCCGGAGTCCCGGTCGTGACCGCGCAGCCGGTCACCGAACCACCGCAGCAGGCACCCGCGACCGACCCGCGCCACCGCGCCGCGTGGGCGGTATGGGGCATCGGCGCGCTGTGCTACTTCCTCGCGCTGTTCCACCGCGCCAGCCTCGGCGTGGCCGCACCGGAAGCACTGGAGCGGTTCGGCACCGGACCGGCGGTGCTGGCGGTGTTCTCCGCGCTGCAGCTCGGCGTGTACCTGGTGCTGCAGGTGCCTTCCGGATTGCTGGCCGACCGGCTCGGGCCCCGCCGCGTGATCACCGCGGGCATGCTCGCGCTCGCCATCGGGTCGGCCGTGTTCGCGGTGAGCGGGTCCATCGTCGGCGGCATCGCGGGCCGGGTCCTCATCGGATTCGGCGACGCGTTCATGTTCACCAACGTGCTGCGGCTGGCCGCGTTGTGGTTCCCGCCGCGCAGGTTCGGCAAGATCGCCGCCCTGACCGGGCTGGCCGGCGGGCTCGGCCAGATCGTGTCGACGACCCCGCTGAGCGCGTCGCTGCACGGTCTGGGGTGGTTGCCGACCTTCCTGGGCGCGGGCGTGCTGACGGCCCTGGTGGCGCTGGTGGCCTGGCTGGTGATCCGGGATCGCCCGGGCAGCGCGGTGCCCGTCGCGCCGGAACCGGTCTCGACCGAGCCGATCTCTCGGACGCTGCGCGCGGTGGTGGCCCGGCGCGGGACGCGGCACTCGTTCTGGGTGCACTTCGTGCTCATGGCCCAGTTCCTGGCCGTGACGACGCTGTGGGGTGCACCGTGGCTGACCGAGTCCCAGGGGCATGCCCGCGACGAGGTGGGATCGCTGCTGCTGGTGTCGGTGCTGGCGTTCGTGGCGGGCACCTGGTTCGCCGGGCAATACGTGGCCGGACGCGTGCTGCGCAGGCAGCGGTTCACGTTGGGGCTGTCGATGGCGACCGCGCTGGCGTGGGCGGTGCTGGTCGTGTGGCCGGGTGTGCTGCCGATGCCGGTCCTGCTGGCGGTGCTCGTCGTGATCGGCGTGGCCGGTGGCGCGGCCATGCTGGCCTTCGACGGTGCGCGCGCGGCCAACGAGGCGCACCGTTCCGGCGCGGCAACCGGGGTGGTCAACATGGGCGGGTTCACCGCCGCCGTGCTGATCCAGCTGCTGGTCGGTCTGGTGCTGCAGCTGGTGGCGGATCTGCCTGCCGATGTGGCCTACCGGTGGGCGTTCCTGCCGGTGCTGCTGTTGCTGGTGGTGGGCACGGCCGCCCAGTTCCGGCTGGGCCGCCCCGCCGGTCACCGGTAATGCCGCCCGGGTGCGGCCTGGCCTGACCATCCGCCGCGATGGAGGCGCGCCACGTCGGACGGGACCGTTTCCCCGGGGATACTGGGGTTTCCGCTCGTGGGAAGGGGCTGCTGGTGCTGTTGGTGACGGGGCCGTCGGGCAATGTGGGCGCTGAGCTGGTCGGGCTGCTCCGCGAGCGCGTCGAGGGCGCCTGGCGGGTGGGAAGCAGGCACCCCGAGCAGTGGGGATCCGGGCTCGGCGCGGGTGAGGCGGTGCGGCTGGACTTCTTCGACCCGACGAGCTGGCCTGCGGCGCTGGACGGCGTGGACACGCTGTTCCTGCTGTTCCCGCTGCCGAGCAACGAGGCCGCTCGCAGCGGGATCGTGCCGTTCCTCGACGCGGCGCAGCGGGCGGGTTGTCGGCATGTGGTGTACGTGTCGGTGTTCGGTGCTGATCGCGCCCGGTTCCTGCCGCACCACAAGGTCGAGCAGGCACTGTTGGCCTCGTCGATGAGCTGGACGGTGCTGCGGTGCAGCTTCTTCGTGCAGAACCTGCACCGGCACCTGTCCACCCACGGCAGCGACATCGCCGACCGCGGTGAGCTGTTCGTGCCCGCCGGTGGTGGGCGCACGACGTTCCTCGATGCGCGCGATGCCGCGGCGGTGGCCGTCGACGCCCTTCTGGCCCCGGACCGGCACCGCAACCGGGTGCATGAGCTGACCGGGCCGGAGGCGCTGACGATGCCGGAGGTCGCCGCCGCGCTGACCCGACACCTGCAGCGTCCGGTGCGCTACACGCGTCCGAGCGTGCCGCGGTTCGCCGGCCGGTTGCGCCGCCGCGGAGTCGGGTGGGACACGATCCTGTTCATGTCCGCCGTCTACACCCTGACCCGGGTGGGGCTGAACCAGCCGATCACCGGCGAGGTCGAGCAGCTGCTCGGTCGGGCTCCGCGCACCCTGGACGATTGCCTCGCGGACAGCGCGTGGCGCTGGCAGCAGCGGGCTTGGACGTGAGTCGTCGATCTCGGGTGGTTCAGCCCGGTGGTTCAGCCCGGTGGTGCGGGCCGGGTGACGGGGTGGGTCTGCTCGTAGGCGTGCGCGGCGCGCAGCACGCGGGCGTCGTCGTGGCGGGCGCCGACGATCTGCAGTCCGATGGGCAGACCTTCGGTGGTGAAGCCGCAGGGGATGCTGGCGGCGGGCTGCTGGGTCATGTTGAACGGGTAGCTCAGCGGGGTCCAGCCGGTCCAGCGGGTGTGGCCGGATCCGGGCGGGACTTCGGGTCCGGCGTCGAAGGCCGCGATCGGCACGCTGGGGGTCAGCAGCAGGTCGTAGGTGCGGTGGAAGGCGCCGGCGAGCTGGCCCATGCGCATGCGGGTGTTCATGGCGTCGAGGTAGTCCAGGGCGCTGTAGGTGCGGCCCTGTTCGCAGATCTCGGCCAGCCCGGGGTCCAGCAGCGCGCGTTGCCGGTCGGTGAGGTGCTCGGTGGATTTGGCGGCGCCGCTGAACCACAGGACGTGGAAGTCGTCGGCGCAGTCGGGGAATCCGGGGTCGGCGTGTTCGACGTGCGCGCCCAGGTCGGCGAAGGTGCGGGCGGCGGTGAGCACTGCCTCGGCGATCTCCGGGTCGACGGTGGCGTGGCCGAGGTCGGTGCTCACGGCGATGCGCAGCCCGGCCACCCCGTCGTCGAGGCCGGCGGTGGTGGGTTCGGGTGGCGCCAGCGCGGCCCAGTCGCGGTCGTCGGGCTCGGACAGCACGTCCAGCAGCAGGGCGGTTTCGGCGGTGGTGGTGGTGATGGGTCCGGCGTGGGCGAGGCTGCCGAACGGGCTGGCGGGGTAGTGCGGCACCCGGCCGAAGGTGGGTTTGATGGTGGTGACGCCGCAGAAGGCGGCGGGGATGCGGACGCTGCCGCCGCCGTCCGTGCCGATGGCCAGGGGCGCCATGCCGAGCGCGACGGCGGCTGCTGCGCCGCCGCTGGATCCGCCTGCGGTGCGGGCGGGGTTCCAGGGGTTGCGGGTGATGCCGTGCAGCGGGCTGTCGGTGACGCCTTTCCACGCGAGTTCGGGGGTGGTGGTCTTGCCGACGAGCACGGCGTTGTGCTCGCGCAGCCGGGCCACGGTGGGTGCGTCCTCGGTCGGCGGCTGTTCGGGGTCGCTGGTGCGTGAGCCGCGCAGCGTGGGCAAGCCTGCGGTGAGGAAGATGTCTTTGACCGAGGTGGGAACCCCGTCGAGGTGTCCTTCGGGTTCGCCGCGCTGCCAGCGCTTTTCGGATTCGCGGGCCTGTTGCATGGCTGCGTCGGGGGTGTGCAGGCAGTAGGCGTTGACGGTGGGGTCGGCCTCGGCGATGCGCTGCAGGGTGGCTTCGGTGGCGTCGACGGGGGAGAGGTCGCCGGTGCGGTAGGCGTCAAGCAGTTCGGTGGCGGTGAGGTCGGCCGCGGTGCGTTGTGCCGGGTGGGTGTGTGCCATCAGTGCTCCGTTCCGCTGACGTAACCGCGTTGTTTGTTGACCGTGTTGTGCAGGGTCTGGCCGTGGCGGTAGCTGCGCAGGTTGGCCAGGAACAGGTCGAGCAGTTCGTCGATCCAGCCGGTGGTGTCGCCGGACATGTGCGGGGAGACGAGCACGTTCGGCAGTTGCCACAGGGGTGAGTCGGTGGGCAGGGGTTCGGTGTCGAAGACGTCGAGGGCCGCGCCGGCGATGGTGGAGGTGCGCAGCGCGTCGATGAGGTCTGCTTCGACGACGAGTTCGCCGCGGCCGACGTTGATGATGCGTGCGGTGGGGGCGCAGCGGGACAGGACGGCGGCGTCGAGCAGGCCGGTGGTCTGCTCGGTCAGCGGGGCGGCGAGCACGATGTAGTCGTGCTCGCCGATGTAGGAGGGCAGGTCGGCGGAGGCGTGCACGGTGCCGAAGTCGGGGTCGTCGTCGCGGGCGCTGCGTCCGGCCGCGGTGACGTGCATGCCGGCGGCGGTGAGTTGTGCGGCGATGGCGCGCCCGATGGGGCCGGTGCCGATGATCAGGGCGCTGCGTCCGGCGATGCGTTCGGTGACGCGGTGCTGCCAGTGCAGGCGGTCCTGCTGGCGCAGGGTGGTGTGCAGGTCTTTGGCGAAGGTGAGCACGCAGGCCAGCACGTACTCGGCCATCGGCTGGTCGAAGACGCCGCGGGAGTTGGTGATGGTGACCGCGGAGTCGAGGACGTCCGGGGTCAGCAGGTGGTCGACGCCGGCGGTGGCGGTGTGGATCCAGGTCAGCTGGTCGGCGGCCGGCCAGGCCCGCGGGAGGGCTTCGGTGCGGAAGTCCCAGACGAACAGCACGTCGGCGCCGGGCAGTGCCTCGGGTAGCTGGTCGGCGGTGGCGTAGCGCAGCTCGGCGTGCGGCTGGATGCGGGTCATCTCGGCGGGCGGGGTTCCGCCGTGCAGGACGACGACCACCGGGGCGGGGTTGTGCATGGGCCTGACCTTAGAGCGGGTTCTGCGGGGGGCGCGGGTCGGTGTGGTGCGGCCCGGGGTGGGGTCAGGCCGAGGCATTGACACGCTAGAAAGCGCTCGTAGGATTGTCAACAATCTGCGGATCGGTGCGGTTCGTGCTGGTCGCGGCCCGGTTTCCGCTGGATGTCTGCTGCGTGTGCCCGTGAGTGCGCCGAAAGGGGAGTGGCCGATGCCCCGGTACCTGTCGATCTCGTTGGACAAGCGCGGTGTGTCGTGCGTGGCTGAGCTGCTGGACAAGGACGCGCCGCGCACGTGCGAGGCGGTGTGGCAGGCGCTGCCGCAGGTGGGGCCGGTGCACCACGCGAAGTACGCGCGCAACGAGGTGTACACGATGGTCGAGCGCTTCGCCGACCACGAGCCGGGTCAGGAGAATCCGACGGTGACGCCGATTCCCGGCGATGTCGTGTACTTCTCGTTTCCCGGCGGGATGCTGGATCGGGAGTTCAAGCAGGACAAGGGCATCGAGCAGCTGCCGGGGGTCATTGATCTGGCGTTGTTCTACGGGCGCAACAACCTGCTGCTCAACGGTGATGTGGGCTGGGTGCCGGGCAACGTCTATGCCTCGATCGTCGAGGGGCTGGATCGGATGGCCGAGGCGTGCAACGACGTGTGGCGCAGCGGCAGTGTCGGCGAGGCGCTGCGTTACGAGCGCTACGCCGGGTGAGCGGGGTGCTCGGGGAGGGGCCCGCGGTGCTGTCCGGTCCGGTCTGCCAGCGCGGGGTGGGCGTGATCGTGCCCTACGACATGGCGTTGGACCGCGAGTTGTGGCGCTGGTTGCCCGGCGGGGTGTCGTTGCACGTGACCCGCACGGCGTTCGTGCAGGCGCCGGTGTCGGTGGAGCAGGCGAGCCTGGTCCGCGACGAGTCCGCGGTGCGCACGGCGACGCGTGATCTGCTGACGCCGGAGCCGGAGGTGGTGGCCTACAGCTGCACGTCGGGCAGTTTCGTCGACGGTGCTGCCGGTGAGCAGGAGCTGGTCGCGATGATGCGCGATGCGGGTGCGCAGCGGGCGGTGACCACATCGGGGTCGCTGGTGCGGGGGCTGCGGACGTTGGGGTCGGTGCGGGTGGCGATCGCGACGCCGTACGTGGCCAGCGTGACCGACCGGCTGGTGGCGTTCTTCGCCGAGCACGGGGTGCAGGTGGTCGCCAGCGCGGGGTTGGGGTTGTCCGGCCAGATCTGGAAGACGAGTTACCGGCAGGTCGTGGAGATCGTGCGGGCGGCGGATCATCCGGAGGCCGAGGCGATGGTGATCAGCTGCACGAATCTGCCGACCTACGAGATCATCGGGCCGCTGGAGCGGGAGCTGGGCAAGCCGGTGCTGTCGGCGAACCAGGTGACGGTGTGGGCGGCGCTGCGCGAGATGGGGCTGCAGGCCGTGCCCGGTGAGCAGCGGTTGGTGCAGGCGGAGACCGAACAGGCCGCGTGACGAAACCGTCACAGGCGTGTCAGCGGCGGTGTCGGCCGGGTTAAGATTGTCGACAATTGACCGGTCGTTGGGTGCTGGCCGCTGTGCCCTGCGCCGGGGGTGTCCCGGGTGGGGTCGATGTCCACGAGACGGGAGCTGCTGGTGACGATCAGTGCGGGGATCCTGTATCCGGGGTTCAGCGCCGAGGACGATTTTCCCCTGCTGCAGGGGCTGCTGGGTGCTGATGTGGCGCTGCCGTTGGTGCACACGCTGATGCGGGAGGACGCGCACCGGGTGGATGCGTTGCTCGATGTCGGCGGCGCGGAGGTGCTGGCCGACGGGGCGCGGCGGCTGCTGGCCGAGCACTCGGTGGATTCGGTCGTGTGGGCCTGCACGAGCGGGAGTTTCGTGTTCGGCCGGGATGGGGCGCGCGAGCAGGTCGAGCGGCTCGAACAGGTCGTGGGGCTGCCGGCGTCGTCGACGTCGTTCGCGTTCGAGCACGCTGCCGCGCAGCTGGGATTGACCCGGGTGGCGGTGGCGGCGACGTATCCGGCGGAGGTGGCCGAGCGGTTCGTGCGGTTCTTGGCCGGGGCCGGGTTGGAGGTGGTGCGGATGTCGGCGCGCGGGATCGTCACCGCCGCCGAGGTCGGCACGCTGGGCCGCGAGCAGGTGCTGGAGTTCGCCGCCGCGCATGATCACGAGCGGGCCGAGGCGCTGCTGCTGCCGGACACGGCGCTGCACACGGCGGCGTGGTTGGACGAGCTGGAGCGGCATGTGGGCAAGCCGGTGCTGACCGCCAACCAGGTCAGCGCGTGGGAAGGGCTGCGGCTGGCCGGGGGTGCCGGTCGGCGTGGCGGAGTGGGAAGCCTGTTCGGCGGCGGGGTGTCCGCGTCCGCGGCCGGGTGGCAGGGGGTGTCCCGTGGTTGAGGAGATGGTGTCAGGTGCTGGGAACCGATGAGCACAACCAGCAGCCGGGTGATTTAGAGCCGGTGCAGCGCAAGTCGACCGCGGCGATCGTGGCCGACCAGCTGCGGGCGGCGATCATGTACGGGTCGCTGCCGCCGGGCAGTCAGCTCGGCGAAGCTGAGCTGGCGCACCGGCTGGGCGTGAGCCGGGGACCGCTGCGGGAGGCGATGCAGCGTCTGGTGGCCGAGGGCCTGTTGCGCAGCGAGCCGCACCGGGGGTTGTTCGTGATGTCGTTGGACGCCGAGGACGTGCGCGACATCTACCTGGCGCGGCTGGCGGTCGAACGGGCGGCGTGCGAGCAGATCGTGCGGCATCACCGGGTGGAGGCGGTGGCGGAGCTGACCGCCGCGCACAGCCGGATGGTGGCGGCGGCGGGTTCGGGTGGCCGGGACGGGCTTGCCGATGCCGATCAGGAGTTCCACGAGACGTTGGTGCGGGTCTCGGGCAGCGCGCGGCTGCAGCGGATGGCGCAGACGCTGCTGGTGGAGAAGCGGATGTGCTTGGCGGCGTTGCAGGACAAGTACCAGGCCGATGTGCAGGCGCTGGTGGATGAGCACCGCGGGCTGGTGGATGCGATCGAGACCGGTGACGAGCAGCTGGTGCTGCAGCGGCTGGCCGCGCACATGAACGATGCGCTGCACCGGTTGGGCCTGGATTCCTGAAGCTGCCCCAAGGGGCGAAGTGGTCGGGGCGCTGGACCTCACCTGTTGGTTTGCGGTCGGTGCCCCGCTCGGTACGGCGCTCGTCGGTGCGTGCGCCAGCCGGTCGACGTCTCCCGCGGCCAACCAGAACCTGGCGCCAGAACCCGACGATCACCAGCTCACAAGCCTAGCGAGGCATGTCCGCCCGATTGTCGACGAGTACGACGCGACGCCCTGGGATCAGCTCCGGGGTTTCAGGACCCGGTTGGGCGAGTCGTTCGAGCAGCGGTAGCGGGGCGGACCCGGGCCGACCGGATCCGCCCCGGTGTTCACATCCCGCCGATGGAGACGTACTTGGTTTCCAGGAATTCGTCGATGCCGACCTTGCCGCCTTCGCGGCCCAGCCCGGACTGTTTGACGCCCCCGAACGGGGCGGCCGGGTTGGACACGACGCCCTGGTTGAGCCCGATCATGCCGGCTTCCAGGTTTTCCGACACGCGCAGCGACCGCTGCAGGTCGCGGGTGTAGACGTAGCTGACCAGCCCGAATTCGGTGTCGTTGGCGCGGCGCACCGCTTCGTCCTCGTCGGTGAAGGTGGCGATGGGGGCCACGGGTCCGAAGATCTCCTCGGTGTTCATCCGGGCCGCGGCCGGCACGTCGGTGAGCACGGTGGGTTCGTAGAAGTGCCCGTCGCCGCCGCTGCGCCGCCCGCCGGTGACGACCTGGGCGCCGGCTTCGACGGCGTCGCCGACGAGATCGGCAACTTTGCCGAGCTGGGTGGCGTCGATGAGCGGCCCGACCTGCACGCCGTCGGCGACACCGCGGCCCACGGGCATGGCGGACATGCGTTGAGCGAGTTTGCGGGAGAACTCGTCGGCGACGTCGCGGTGCACGTAGAAGCGGTTGGCGGCGGTGCAGGCTTCGCCGATGTTGCGCATCTTGGCCTGCACGGCGCCGTCGACGGCGGCGTCGAGGTCGGCGTCGTCGAACACGAGGAACGGGGCGTTGCCGCCGAGTTCCATGGACACGTTGAGCACGTTGTCGGCGGACTGCTCGATGAGGGTGCGGCCCACGGCCGTGGAGCCGGTGAAGGAGAGCTTGCGGGCGCGGCCGTCGCGGATCATCGGTTCCACGAGGGTGCCCGCGCTGCGGGAGGTGACGACGTTGAGCACCCCGTCGGGCAGCCCGGCTTCGGTGAGGATCTCGGCCAGCGCCAGCATCGACAACGGGGTCTGGTGCGCGGGTTTGATCACCGAGGTGCAGCCGGCGGCGATGGCGGGCCCGATCTTGCGGGTTCCCATGGCCAGCGGGAAGTTCCACGGGGTGATCAGCAGTGCCGGCCCGACGGGCTGGTGCATCACCAGGAAGCGTCCGCTGCCGTTGGGGGCCACGGCGTAGTCACCGCCGATGCGCACGGCTTCTTCGGCGAACCAGCGGAAGAATTCGGCGGCGTAGGCGATCTCGCCGCGCGCTTCGGCCAGTGGTTTGCCCATTTCGAGCGTCATCAGTAGGGCCAGGTCGTCCTGGCGGCTGATCATCGTCTCGTAGGCGCGGCGCAGGATCTCGCCGCGTTCGCGGGCGGGGTGGCGTGCCCAGTCGTGCTGGGCAGCGGTGGCGGCGTCGAGGGCGGCGATCCCGTCGGCGGCGGTGGCGTCGGCGACCGGGCACAGGGCGCGGCCGGTGGAGGGGTCTTCGACGTCGTAGGTGCGGTCGCCGTCGGCGGGGCGCCACTTGCCGCCGATGAGCAGTTGCTTGGGGGCTGCTTCGACGACGGTGCTCTCGCGGGGATGCTGCTGGGTCTGGGCGGTCATGGCGGTGGCGGCCTTCCTTTCCGGCGGTGGACACCGACGCTGGCTGATGGTTGCATGTCCAGCTAGATTGTCAACAATCCTACATTTCGCTCGACAGGTTGGAGTCGATCATGGCTGAGCTCTCGCCGGTGCTGAAGCAGGCCACTCCGGTCCTGGCTGCCCGCGGCGAAGGGGTCTACCTCTTCGACGAACAGGATCGTCGCTACCTGGACTTCACCGCCGGGATCGGGGTCACCAGCACCGGCCACTGCCACCCCGAGGTGGTGGCCGCGGCCCAGCGGCAGGTCGGCACGCTCATCCACGGCCAGTACACAACGGTGATGCACCGGCCGCTGCTCGACCTCACCGATCGGCTCGGCGACGTCCTGCCGCAGGGCCTGGACCGGCTGTTCTACGTCAACTCCGGCAGCGAGGCCGTGGAGGCGTCCGTGCGGCTGGCCCGGCAGGCCACCGGCAGGCAGAACGTGGTGGCCTTCGCCGGCGGGTTCCACGGGCGCACCATGGGTGCGGCCTCGTTGACCAGTTCCGGGGTGAAGGTCCGCGCGGGGATCGGCCCGATGATGCCGGGGGTGGCATTCACCCCGTTCCCGGAGTCCTACCGGCACGGCATCAGCGAGGCCGAGGCGGTGCGCTCGGCGCTGGCCGAGTTCGACCAGCTGCTGGCGACGGTGACCTCGCCGAAGGACACGGCGGCGGTGATCGTGGAACCGGTGCTGGGCGAGGGCGGCTACATCCCGGCGCCGCCCGCGTTCCTGGAGGGGCTGCGCGAGCGTGCCGACCGGCACGGCATCCTGCTCATCCTCGACGAGGTACAGACCGGGGTGGGCCGCACCGGCCGGTTCTGGGGCCACGAGCACTCGGCGATCGCCCCGGACATCCTCATCACCGCCAAGGGCCTGGCGTCCGGCTTCCCGCTGTCGGCCATCGCCGCGGGCAGCGAGCTGATGGGCCGCGCGTGGCCGGGGTCGCAGGGCGGCACCTACGGCGGCAACGCGGTGGCCGCGGCCGCGGCACTGGCCACCCTGGATGTGGTGCGCGACGAGAAGCTGGTGGACAACGCCGCCGAACAGGGCCGCAGGCTGGCCGAGGGGCTGCGCAAGGTCGCCGCCGAGCACCCGGTGATCGGGGACGTGCGCGGGCTGGGGCTCATGCTCGGCAACGAGTTCACCACCGAGGACGGGCGTCCGGACACCGACACCGCCACCCGCGCGCACGCCGCCGCGGCCGAGAAGGGTCTGCTGCTGCTGACCTGCGGTCCGCACGGCAACGTGGTGCGTATGATCCCGCCGCTGATCGTGACCGCCGAGCAGGTCGACGCCGCGCTGGAGCTGTGGCAGGAGGCGGTGCGCAGCGCGGTGTCCTGACCGCCGGGCTCGCGGCCGTGTTCCGGCCACCGAGTCCTCGACCGTCCGTGGTGCCCGCCGCGTGCCCGTTTCGGCACGCGGCGGGCGCTTGTGTGCGGTGCCGGTGAGCCGACACACCCCACCCGGGTCACCACGCCCGTGGTGGAACGGGTGGGGGGTGCGGTTACCATCGACGCTCGGGCAGTGCGCTGCCGCGGGGGAGACCGGGGCCCGAAGGTCACCGTTCAGCTGCGATACGCACCGCGGCACCAGCCGTCTGGGATGCTCCACGTCGAGGACAGGCCAGGCCGGACGTGTGCCCGGCGAGTCGACGGACGCGGATGTGAGGTCATGAGCGATTGGTCGGCGGCAGAACCGCCGAGGGGCCGCAGGCAGGCCGGCCGCTACGACTACTACGGCGACAACCGCGCGCGCGGCAACGCTGCGGGCGCGGGAAGGGGCCGGCCCCCGCAGCCCCCGCCGGGCGGCGGCCGCGGCAACCAGCCGCCGGCGCGGCCCCCGGTGCGCACGCGCCGCAAGCGGCGCTGGCCGCGCAGGCTGGCGATCGCGCTCGTGGCACTGCTGGTGCTGCTGGGTGCCGGCGTGTTCTACGTCGACTCCACGCTGCAGCGCACCGACGCGCTGGCCTTCGATGACCGCGTCGAGGACACCCCCGGCACGAACTGGCTGATCGTGGGCTCCGACAGCCGGGAAGGCCTCGACGACACCCAGCGCGACGACCTCTCGGCCGGGGACGCCGGTGGACGCCGCACCGACAGCATGATGCTGGTGCACGTGCCCTCCGGCGGCGGCCAGCCCTCGATGATCAGCCTGCCGCGCGACTCGTCGGTGTCCATCCCCGGCTACGGCCGCGACAAGCTTAACGCGGCGTTCTCCTACGGTGGCCCGCAACTGCTGGGCCAGACCGTCGAGCAGGCCACCGGGGTGCACATCGACCATTACGCCGAGATCGGCTTCGGCGGCTTCGCCGAGCTCGTCGACGCCGTCGGCGGGGTGGACGTGCAGCTGGACGCGCCGATGAACGACGACATGGCCAACGTGCACCTGCCCGCCGGACCCAACACGCTCGACGGGGCCACCGCACTGAGCTTCGTGCGCGCCCGTTACTCGCTGGAAGGCGGCGACCTGGAACGCGCCGAGAACCAGCGCATGGTGATGGGAGCGTTGGTGGACAAGGCCACGAGCCCGGCCACCCTGCTCAACCCGTTCCGGATGGTGCCGCTGGTCAACGGCGCGGGGCAGACGTTCCTGCTCGACGACGGCGACCACGTCTGGCACCTGGGGTCGCTGGCGCTGGCACTGGGCGAGATCAGCCGCGGCGAGGGAGTGACCACCAGCGTGCCCTTCGGCGGGTTCGGCTACACCGACTCCGGCCAGTCGGTGGTCGAGTGGGACTCGGAGAACGCGCTGCGCATGTTCGACGCGATCGCCGCCGACGAACCCGTCCCGCCCGACCTCGTCGAACCGTAGCGGGCCGAACGGCAGCACGTCGGGCCCGCACGGCTCCGGACACGAGTCGGGCCGCCTCCCCGGATGGGAGGCGGCCCGACTCGCCGTTGGGAGGGACGATCAGGTGCTGAACCGGGCCAGCTGGTCGGGGTCGCCGTTGAACGCGTCCCGGCACCCCGGCAGCGGCGGCGCACCGGGCGAGTGCTGCCAGATCGTGTGGGTCTGCCAGCCGGCCGGCAGCTCACCCAGCTGCGGGCCGTAGCGCGCCACCCACAGCGGGTTGTTGGCCGCGAAGTCGGGATTGCCGCCGGTGCAGCGGTTCCACCAGCTCGTGGTCGTGTAGATCATGGGGAACCGGCCGGTGCGATCATGGTAGGTGTTGCTGAAATCGGCGATCCACCGCGACATGCTCGCCGGATCCATGCCGTAGCACGTCTCGCCGTAGGGGTTGTGCTCGATGTCGAGCGCTCCCGGCAGCGTGCGTCCGTCCGGGCTCCAGCCGCCGCCGTTGTCCACGAAGAAGTTCGCCTGCTCGGCGCCGCCGGAGGTGTCGGGCAGCGCGAAGTGGTACGCGCCGCGGGTCATGCCGACCTGGTAGGAACCGTTGTACTGGTGGTTGAACGCGTCGCTGCGAAAGCCCGTTCCCTCGGTGGCCTTCACCATCGCGAACCGGGCCCCGTCGGCCCACGCCCGCGGCCAGTCCACACTGCCCTGGTGCCCGCTGACGTCGATGCCGGTGACCCCGGCGGGCCCGGCGCCCTGGCGGGCACGCGACCCGTCGGCGCCGGCGCTGTAGCCGACCCAGGCCCCGTGGTCATCCGGGTCCAGCTGCGGCGCGCTGGGCGCCGGTTCCTCGGCGGGCACGGCCGCACCGGAGCCCTCCTCGCCCTCGGCCAGCGCGGGCGCGGCCATCGCGGTCGCGGCCAGCAGTGCGGTGACCAGCGGGGTGATCGTCGGCCGGTGGCCACGCCACCGGAAAGTGCTGCCAGCAGGGCGTTGCACAGCCTCGCCTCCTCGCCAACCGGACATCGGGGATCATGCGTGATCGGACACTAACCCGGCGTGTGCGATCTCGCCCGCTGTCGCAGCACCGCGGCTGTCCACAGTGGTGGCCGTGACGCTGACCTCCCGATTGGATAAACGCCAGCCCATCGGGTAGTTCTCGGGGCATGGCACAGCGAACAGGCGGCCCTTCGGGGGGACGGTCCGGCGACCGCGGTCGGCGCGGGCCCGGCGCGCGCGGATCCGACAGCAGGCCGGGCCCGACCCGGCGCGACGAACAAGGCCTGCGCCAAGAACTGCGATCGATGCACGGCGGCAGCTACGGACGCTACAAATCGCTGTCGGGCACGTGGGACTACGACGGCTTCACCCTCGACGTGCAGAAGGTGCAGCCCGACCCCTACGCCCCGGCCAGCCGCTGCCAGGTGCGCGTGCCGGCCGACACCGCCGGGTTCCCGCAGCACCTGCGCTCGAACGAGGTCCGCGCCCGCGCCCTGGCGGGCTTCCTGCTGCGCGCGGCGCACTGGCAGCTCAAGCGCAGCCACCTGCGGGTGGACCCGGGACGGCAGGAAGTCCTCGACCGCAGTGCCTGCCAGATCCGCGACGGCGAGGTGGTGCTGCGGCTGGGCATCGACCTGCCCGGGCGCGGCCGCACCATCGAGGGCCGGCAAGCCGAACAGGCGCTGTGCGAGGACCTGCCCGCAGCGGTGCAGGCGGCACTGCGCTACGACACCGCCGACCAGTCCGCCCTGGAACGCTTCGTCGACTCCCTGGAGGACACCGACGCGCTGCGCCGCGCCCTGCCGCAGCAGGGCCTGGTGGCGTTCGTGGCCGACGGGGCCGTGCTGCCGCGCCGCAGCGGGGTCGACGACCACCCGCTGCCGGACGGGGTGCCGTTCGCCTCGCCGGAGTCGATGC
Source organism: Saccharopolyspora montiporae (assembly GCF_015209505.1). Classification (GTDB taxonomy): domain Bacteria; phylum Actinomycetota; class Actinomycetes; order Mycobacteriales; family Pseudonocardiaceae; genus Saccharopolyspora; species Saccharopolyspora montiporae. The sequence continues at coordinate 25,521 of NZ_JADEYC010000007.1, read as the reverse complement.
GGGTGCGCCTGCAGGTGCCCAACCGCGGCGAGATCACCGGCATGGGCATCCCGGAAGGGATCACGCTGGTCGTCGGCGGCGGCTTCCACGGCAAATCAACGCTGCTGCGCGCCCTGGAGTACGGGGTCTACGACCACGTGCACGGTGACGGGCGCGAACTGGTCGTGTGCCGCGACGACACCGTCAAGGTCCGCGCCGAGGACGGCAGGCGGGTGCACCGGGTCGACGTGAGCCCGTTCGTCAGCCACCTGCCCACCGGCGCCGACACCGCCGACTTCTCCACCGACAACGCCTCCGGGTCGACCTCGCAGGCCGCGTCGATCGTGGAAGCGGTCGAGGCCGGCGCCAAGGTGCTGCTGCTCGATGAGGACACCGCCGCGACCAACCTGATGATCCGCGACGCGCGGATGCAGACCCTGGTGGCCAAGGAATCCGAGCCGCTGACCCCGTTCCTGGACCTGATCCGCCCGCTGCACGGCCAGCGCGGCGTGTCCACGGTGCTGGTGATGGGCGGGTCCGGCGACTACATGGACGTCGCCGACCAGGTGCTGATGATGGATGCCTACCGGGCTCGTGACGTGACCGGCCGCGCCCGCGAGTTGGCCGCCGAAGCCACCGGCCGCCATGCCGAGGCCGAGACGTTCCCGCCGGTGCGCCGGCGGATCGTCGATCCCCGGTCGGTGGCCACCGACCGCCCCAAGATCCGCGCCCGCGGTGTCGATGCGCTCAGCCTCGGCGATTCCACAGTGGAACTGCGGGCCGTGGAGCAGCTGGCCGACTCCGGGCAGGTCACCGGGATCGGACTGGCGCTGGTGAGCATGGTGCGCCGCGGGCTGCTCGACGGGCGGCGCACGCTGGCCGAGGTGCTCGACGCGTTCGACGCCGAGGTCGCCGAACGCGGTGTGGCCGCCGTCGACGACCGCTACGTGGGCGATTTCGCGGTGCCGCGCCGCTACGAACTCGCCGCCGCGCTCAACCGGCTGCGCACCCTGCAGGTGTCGGGTTTTCGCACCTGAGCCCGCCGACCTCGGGCGGGGTTTGCCACCGCCGCGGCCCGGGGCACCATCGGGGCGAACCTGGTAGCAGCGCGGCGGGAGGCGCGGCGATGCCCCGCAGGAATGCGTCCGAGTCGACCACGGTCGGCTACGACGACCGCGCGCACGCCGGGCGGGTGCTGGCCGGTCACCTCACGGCTGCGGCGTTGACCGACCCTGTGGTGCTCGGTCTGGCCCGCGGCGGCGTGCCGGTGGCCGCCGAGGTGGCGCGCGCTCTGCACGCCCCGCTGCGGGTGTGCGTGGCCCGCAAGATCGGCGCGCCGGGCCAGCCGGAGTTGGCCGTGGGGGCGGTGACCGCCGAGGGACCTGCCGATTTCGACGAGCGGATGCTGCGCTCGTTCGGGCTGGACACCGCGGGCATGCAGCAGGCCACCGACCGGGAACGTGCCGAGGCCCGGCGCCGCGAGCAGCGGTTCGGTTCGCCCGGGGCCGAGGCGCTGCGCGGGCGGGAAGCGGTGCTCGTCGACGACGGGCTGGCGACCGGGGCCACGGCCCGCGCGGCGGTGCGGATGGTGCGCGCGGCCGGTGCGGCCCGGGTGGTGCTGGCCGTGCCGGTGGGTGCCCGCGACGCGGTGGCCGCGCTGCGCGGGGAGGCCGACGAGGTGGTGTGCGTGCTGCAGCCGGTCTCGTTCGCGGCGGTGGGGCAGTGGTATCGCGACTTCGCCGCCACCGATGATGCCGAGATCGACCGGCTGCTGGCCGAGCTCGGTGCAGCCTAGCGGCCCGGCCGCGCCCGCGACCATGTGCACTTCCCAACATTGAAAACGTTTGTTCGTTCAGTGTTTGATGAATTCGACGGTGCACACCAACCCATACTGGCCTGCGCGCCGAGGAGGTAGCCTCACCTCACCTGTGCGCCGCCGAGGATGGGTGGCGCCGGGCGCGAAGCGAGCACGGGTCTCTGGTTGATTGGTTGGCTATGACTGCCACTGGACATTCCGACAAGCAGCCCTCGCAGTCCGGGCGGCACGGTCCGGAACGGCGTTCGGGGGCCCGACGGGGTTCCGATTCCGGTCAAACGGGGCAGTCCGCCGATATCGCGTGGCAGGTGGGCGAGGCCGCCGCCGCGCTGGCCGACCGGCTGCGCGATCCGTCCGTGGCGCACTCGGTCGAGGAGATCGAGAAGGTGCTGCGCGGTTTCTCGGCCACCGTGGACGGCATGTCCGACGGGGTCGGCGGCATCACCGAATGGCTGCGCGCGGCCGGGCACACCGGCCAGCTCACCGGCCACTCCAGCGTGGTGGCCGACCGGATGTCGCACTTGGGCAAGGAATTGCAGCGGTTGGCCGAGGCGATTCAGGAGGCGCAGGAGGACCGCTGACCGGACACCGGTGCCTGCCGCGGCGGGATCGCTGAACAGGGGCGGCGGGCGGCTCAGTATGTTGGGGGCGGCACCGCACCCCCGCTCGGGCCGGTCGCGGTGCGCCGCCCGCACCGGGTGTCGGCCTCAGCGACGCCGTTCGGCGGGTGGTGCGAGGCGGTTTCGGCGGCAGGCCCGGCCTGCCTTGTCCCGGGAGGTGTACCTGTGGGTCGCGGCAGTGCCGGTGATTCGTCTGCGGCCTTCGATGCGCTGTTCAGCGAAGTGTTCACCCAGCCCCGGCCGGACGAGTCGGCCGGGGACGGGCTGCGGCTGCGTTCGCTGCTGGATCCGCACGCCTACGAGGTCGTCTCGCACGCCGCACGGGCCACTGTGGACTGGTCCAGCCGCGAACTCGACAGCACGCACCTGCTGTGGGCGGTCACCCAGGTCCCGGCCACGGCCGGCATGCTGTCCGACTCCGGAGTGCGGGTCGCCGAGCTGGCTTCGGCCGTGCGCGCGGCGGTCGCGGCCGCGGCCGAACCACCCGGCGCCGGCGCACCGGTCCTGTCGTCCTCAGCACGCATGGCGCTGCTGCGCGCCTACCAGCAGGCCCTCGGCGAAGGCGCCGAGGTCGTCGGCGCGCGCCACCTGCTGCAGGGCCTGTCCGCCGACGGGGACTCGGTGGCCGGGCGCACGCTGGCCCGCGCCGTGGGCCACGACGGGGCCGGGCAGCAGGCGCTGAGCGTGACTCCGCGGCTCGACGAGTTCGGCACGGACATGACCGAACTGGCCCGCAGCCGGGCGCTGGATCCGGTCGTGGGCCGCGACGAGGAGATCGAGCAGGCCATCGAGGTGCTCGGCCGCCGCTCGAAGAACAACCCGGTGTTCGTCGGCGACCCCGGCGTCGGCAAGACCGCGGTCGTGGAGGGCCTGGCCCAGCGCATCATCAACGGCGACGTGCCCTGGTCGCTGGCCGAGGCGCGGATCGTGTCGCTGGACCTGGCCGGCATGGTCGCCGGCGCGAAGTACCGCGGCGAGTTCGAGCAGCGGTTCCGCGAGGTGCTCGCCGAACTGCGTCGGCACCGCGACCACGTGGTCGTGTTCATCGACGAGATCCACAGCATCGTCGGCGCCGGCGCCGGGGAGGGGTCGATGGATGCCGGCACCATGCTCAAACCGGCGCTGGCCCGCGGCGAGATCCGGCTCATCGGCGCGACCACCGTCGAGGAATATCGCCGCGACGTGGACAAGGACCCGGCGTTGGAGCGCCGGTTCGCGCCGATCCCGGTGCCCGAACCCGGGGTGGGCGAGGCCGTGCAGGTGCTGGAGGGGCTGCGCACCCGCTTCCAGCAGCACCACCGGGTGCGCATCGACGACGCCGCGCTGCAGGCCGCCGCCGGGTTGTCCGACCGGTTCATCCCCGACCGGTTCCTGCCGGACAAAGCGGTGGACCTGCTCGACCAGGCGTGCTCGCGGGTGCGCAGGCGCCGCGGTGGTTCGGTGCGCGAGGAGGCCGCGTTCGAGCCCACGGTCGGTGCCGACGATGTGGCCGAGGTGGTGGCCACCCGCACCGGCATCCCGGTCTCCGAGGTCGACACGCCGGACGTGGACCGGCTGCTGGACCTGGAGGCCCAGCTCGGCGAGCGGGTCGTGGGCCAGGAGCAGGCGGTGCGCACGGTCGCCGAGGCGGTGCGCCGCGCCCGGGTGGGGCTGGCCGATCCGCAGCGCCCGATCGGCAGTTTCCTGTTCCTGGGCCCCACCGGGGTGGGCAAGACCGAGCTGGCTCGCGCGCTGGCCGAGGCGGTCTTCGGGGACGGGCAGCACCTGGTGCGGCTGGACATGGGCGAGTTCCAGGAAAAGCACACGGTCTCGCGGCTCATCGGCGCACCACCCGGTTACGTCGGCTACGGCGAGGCCGGTCAGCTCACCGATCCGGTGCGGCGGCGGCCGTATTCGGTGGTGCTGCTCGACGAGGTGGAAAAGGCTCACCCGGATGTGTTCAACACGTTGCTGCAGCTGCTGGACGCGGGGCGGCTGACCGACGCGCAGGGCCGGTGCGTGGATTTCCGCAACGTGGTGGTGATCATGACCTCCAACATCGGTGCGGGACGCATCGCCGATTCCGGGGCGGATGCGGCGGTGTCGGCGCGGGTGGTGCTGGAGGAGCTGCGGGCGTTCTTCCGCCCGGAGTTCATCAACCGCATCGACGACGTGGTGGCGTTCCGGCCGCTGGGCGGCCCTGAGCTGCGGTGGATCACGCGGCTGCTGCTGCACCGCACGCACGAGCAGCTGCAGGCCAAGGGCATCGGCCTGGTCGTCGGTGAGGACGCGGTGGACTGGCTGGTCGAGCAGGGATATCAGCCGGAGTTCGGGGCGCGGCCGCTGCGGCGGGTGATCCAGCGCGATCTCGACACCCCGCTGTCGTCGATGGTGCTGCGCGCGCAGGCCGGGCCCGGTGACGAGATCACCGTCGGTGCCGCGGGCGGGCAGCTGTCGTTCTCGGTGGCCGCCGTGTGGGAACCGGTGGCCGGGGGGCGGCACGCGGCGCCGGCCGCGGACCCGCACACCGCGCCGCAGCAGCATTCGGTGCCCGGTTAGCCCCCGGGCGGTGGCCGATCGGGTGATCACCGGTGGTGGTTCGGATCGTCTGCCCGCTGCCGCGGACGGCGCTGCGTAGCGTGCCGGCCCGGAGTGTTCGGCTGCCGCGCGGGTGCGCGGCGATCTTCGGGGAGGGCCCGTGCTGGTCAGTCGCAGGTCGGTGCTGTGGGGTGCGGGGGCTGCTGCGGCCACCGCGATGCTGCCGGGTACGGGGGTGGTGGCCGCCGCGTCCCGCGACCCCGGGGTGGAGGTGCTGGCTGATCTCAGTTACGCGCCGCGGGTGGGCAATGCGCACCGCCTGGACCTGTACCTGCCGGCCGGTGGTGGCGGGCCGTGGCCGGTGGTGCTGTGGAGCCGGGGTTCGGCCTGGGAATCCGACGACGGCAACACCGGGGGAGAGCGGGTGGCCCGAGCGCTGTCCGGCCGGGGGTATGCGGTCGCGGCGGTGGCGGTGCGCTCCAGCGAGCAGGCGCGGTTCCCCGCCCAGGTGCACGACGGCAAGGCGGCGGTGCGGTGGGTGCGGGCGCACGCCGGTGAGTTCGGGCTCGACGCGCAGCGGCTGGCGTTCATGGGCTCGTCGTCGGGCGGCTGGCTGGCGGCCATGGTCGGCGCGACCGCCGGCGTGACGGCCTTGGAGGGATCGGTCGGCGAGACCGGCAGGTCCAGTGCGGTGGACGCGGTGGTGGACCTGTTCGGGCCGAGCGATTTCGGGCTGCTGACCCGGCAGATGCCGGAGGGCGCGTGCCCGGACTACAACCGGGCCGAAGGGCTCTCGGGCTGCCACGATGATCCGGGCTCGCCGGAGTCGCGGCTGCTGGGCACCCCGGTGGGATCGGATCCGCAGCGGGTGGCGCGGGCCGACCCGGGCCGCTACGTCTCGGCGGGTGGGCCGCGTTGGCTGCTCATGCACGGCACGGGCGACCGGACGGTGCCGGTGGGGCAGAGCGAGGTCCTGCACGAGGCGTTGACGCGTGTCGGGGCCGACAGCACCTTCTACCGGCTACAGACCCGCGCGCACGACGACGCGTTCTTGGACGAGACCGCCGGGCACACCGGCAGGCAGGTGTTGTCCAGCTCCGCGGGGGGCAGCCGTGAGGTGCAGGCGGGGCCGGCGACGTGGTCGGCGGTGGCGGACTTCCTCGACCGCGCGCTGCCGGCCCGCCTCGGGTGAGAGTCGCCCGCGAGTGCGGTGCGGTCAGAAGGCGCCGAGGTCGGAGGAGATCCAGCGCTGCGGCTGCATGTGGATGGCGATGTGCTCGCCGAGCTGGGTGTGCTGGTAGTCGACGAAGTCGGCGACCAGCTCGGCGGGCAGGTAGCGCGCCGCCAGCAGGCGGGTCTGTTCGCGGTCGACGGTGCTGGTGCCGGTCACCGGGCCTTCCACCGACACGTAGCGCACGGTCGGCGCGGTGCGCTGCACGAGCAGGCTGAACCGGCCGGCCGCGTGGATGGCGTGCGCCTTGCGGGCCTCGGGGCCGGTGTGCACGGTCAGCGGCCCGCCCGGTTCGTACTCGTACCAGATCGGCACGATCAGCGGGCCCCGGTCGGTGTGCTCCTGCACCGACAGCGCACCGATGTGCGGCTCGGCGAGGAACTGCTCGCGTTCCTGTTTCGACAGTGCCATGCCCGCAACCTAGCCGATGATGCTGCCCGTGACGCGGCAGCCGTCGATCGTTCGTGCCGACACCGTGATCACCTGGTCCGGGAATTCGTGCACGGACAGTGGTGGCCGGTGCCGGGGACTCCCGACTCCGGCGAACCCCGAACCGGCCGCGGTAACACGAACGTGGCGAACCTTGTTGGTGCTGTCGAGCGGCTCCTACCGTGGGCGCAACGGGCCGGGGAAGCGGCGGACTCACCCCGCCGAGACGACCCGTGCGACACGCCCACCAGGGAGTTGATGTGATCGTTTCCGAATCCGGAGCCACCGCGGCCAACACGGAGGCACCGACGATCGCGGCACCGCGCCACGCCGCCGACCCGCCCGTGCACGCCGGCGCCCGCGGCTCGACGCTGCGCCTGGCGGTGGACTGGCCCGCTCCCGGCATCGTCCTGGTCCGCGTCGGCGGCGACATCGACCTCGCCGGCGTCCCCCGGCTCACCGAACTCGTCCGGCAACGCCTCACCGCCGCCACCCTGTCGGCCGTGGTCGTCGACCTCACCGACGTGACCTTCTGCGGCAGCGCCGCTCTGGAACTGCTCCTGCAGGCCCAGCACCGCACCGACCAGCGCGGCACCGCCCTGTACGTGGTGCCCGGCCCGGTCATGGGCAGACTCCTCGACCTCACCGGCCTGCGCCACCGGTTCAGCTGCCGCGACGACACCGCGCACGCCATCGCCGCGGCCTGCGCGGGCTGAAGCCGCCCACCCTCACCGGCCCTGCCAGCGGTACTCGGTCTTGTCCACGAACGACCGCACCCCGCCCCGGAAGTCCTCGCTGCCGAACACCGCCCGCACGAGATCATCACCGTCGGGCAGCGCGGCCACCCGCAACCGCCGCACCGCCTCCTTGGACGCCCACATCGTCAACGGCGCGTGCTCGCACACCCGCGCCGCCACCTGCGCGGCCACCTCGTCGAGCTCCTCCGGCGCGCAGACCTCGCCGACGAACCCCGCCGCCAGCGCCTGCTCGGCATCCAGCAGCCGAGCCCGCAGCAGCATGTCCAACGCCCGCCCGGGCCCGAGATGGTGCACCAGCAGCGAATAGGTGTTCATCGACAGGCAATTGCCCAACGTGCGCGCCACCGGCACCCCGAACCGTGCCGTCGTCGAAGCCACCCGCAGATCGCAGCACGCCGCGATCGCCAGCCCCGCACCCACGCAGTACCCGGACACCGCCGCCACCACCGGCACCGGCAGCCCCTCCACCCGGTCCAGCACCCGCTGCATGTGCCGCTCGTAGTCCACCCCGTCCTGCCCGCCGCAGAACTCCTGGAACTGGGCGATATCGGTGCCGGCCACGAACGCCTCCCGGCCCCCCGACAACACCAGCACCCGCACACCCTGCTCGGACTCGGCCCGATCGCAGGCCGCCAACAACCCCTCGTACATGCCCCAGGTCAACGCATTGCGCTGCGCCGGGCGGTGGAACCGCACGTGCAGCACCGACCCGGACCGCTCGACCAGCAACTCCTCGGACACCGCGCTCACCCCACCGCTACCGATCCCGCCGCGCACAACCGATCCAACTGCGCGGCATCCACACCCAACTCCGCCAGCACCGCACCCGTGTCCGCACCCAGCACCGGGCCCGCCGACTCCCGCCGACCCGGCGACTGCGACATCCGCATCGGCGAACCCAGCTGCCGCACCGACCCCAGCGCCGGATGCGGCGCCTCCCAGAAGAAATCCCGCTCGGCCAGGTGCTCGTCGGTCAACGCCGCGCCGGTGTCGGCGATCGGCGCGCACGGCACCCCGGCCTCCACCAGCAGCGCCACGATCCGCTCGGTACCCAGGCGGGTCGTGGCGACCTCGATCTCACCGATCAGCGCCTCCCGGTGGCGGTAACGCTCGTAGGAGCCCGCGTAGCGCGGCTCGTCCAGCAATCCCTCCAGACCCAGCGCCCGGCAGAACGCAGGCCACGTCTTCTCGGTCGTGGCCCCGACCGTCACCCACCCGTCGGCCGTGCGCACCGCCTGATACGGGGCGCTGTTCTGATGCGCCGAACCATGCCGACGCCCCGACTCGCCGGTGGCGAAGAACGTGCCCGCCTCCCACACCTCCAACGACACCCCCGACTCGAACAGCGACACGTCCACGTGCTGCCCCACCCCGCTGCTGTCGCGCTCGCGCAACGCGGCCACCGCCGCCAACGCCGAGTACAACCCGCACGCCAGATCGCACACCGGCACCCCGACCTTCGTCGGCGCCGCCTGCGGCTCCCCGGTGATGCTCATCAGCCCCGACCGGGCCTGAGCCATGATGTCCAGCCCCGGTTGCGGCGCCAGCGGACCGTCCTGACCCCATCCGGACGCCGAGACGTACACCAGCCCCGGATGCCTGCCGTGCACCTGCTCGAAATCCAACCCCAGCCGCGCCAACGCCCCCGGGCGCAGGTTCTGCACCAGCACATCGGCCGTGCCCAGCAACCGCTCCAGCAGCGCCAACCCCTGCTCGTCCTTGAGGTCCAGCGCCACCGACCGCTTGTTGCGGTTCAACCGCACGAACGGCGAGCTGTATCCGTCCAGGAACGGACCGCTCTGCCGCACCGGATCACCCCCATCGGGGTTCTCCACCTTGATGACCTCGGCACCGAGATCGGCCAACTGCATCGCCGCGAACGGCGCGGCCATGAACGCACCGATCTCCACGACGCGCACACCGTGCAACGGAGGCTTGCTGATCATGCGTGGCTCCCCGCGACGCCGGAGGTGTACCGTGACACCGCTCACCTGACTTTTGTCTACAGCAGGCAGAACGCGCCTGACAACCGCGACCCGGGAGGTTGGGCCGGGCGGAGCAGCCCGCACCGACGCCGGCCCGGACACCACCCGGCACCGGCCCGCGCAAAGGACCAGTCGTTGACCGAACCCACCGATCCCCCCGGCCGGATCACCCACCCGCCCAGCCTCGTCGACCTCGCCGCCGCGTCCCTGCGCCGCATGATCGTTGGCGGAGACCTGCTGTGCGGCCAGCGGATCGTGGAGAACCGGCTGACCACCGCCCTCGGCATCTCCCGCCCGCCCCTGCGCGAAGCACTGCGCGTGCTCGAACGCGAAGGACTCGTGCAAGCCCAACCCCGCCGCGGCGTCATCGTCACCCCGCTGACGCTGCACGACATCTACGAAATCGTCACCCTGCGCGGCGAATACGAACGCATGGCCGTGCGCCTGGGCGTGCCCTGCACCGACCCCGAGCGACTGCACCGCTGCCGCACCGAACTGGCCGGCATGGCCGATGCCGCCGGCGACGACGATCGGGCCACCTACCTCGACCGCTCCTTCCGGTTCCACGTCTCGCTGGTGGGCCTGGCCGGCCACCGCCGCCTCGAAGACGGATACCGGTCCCTGCAGCTGCAGCTGATGCTGGCCATGGCCCGCAACCGCCGCGCCCGCGAACCCACCGAAGACCTGCGCGGAGACCTGGCCCGCCACCAGCAGCTGCTGGACGTGGTCGAACACGGCGACCCGCAGGAGGTCCTGGCCGAGCTCGCCGCGCACGGCGACCGCACCTTCCTCGACGACATCGAGGCAGAAGTGGACGGACACACCGACGTCGCGCTGCGCTGGCTGGCCCAGCAACGCGGCAGGCAGGAGGAGCAGTGAACCCCCAGCCCCACATCATGGCCGTGGACGGCATCGAGCCGGTCATCGACCCGGACGCCTTCGTGGCCCCCGGCGCCAGTGTCCTCGGACGCGTGCACCTGGGACCGCGCGCCAGCGTTTGGTACTCGGCCGTGCTGCGCGGCGACCAGGAGGACATCAGCATCGGCGAAGCCAGCAACATCCAGGACGGCTGCGTCCTGCACGCCGACCCCGGGTTGCCCGCCGCCATCGCGGAGGGCGTCACCGTCGGGCACAAGGCCGTGCTGCACGGCTGCACCGTCGAACCCGGCTGCCTGATCGGCATGGGCTCGGTGGTGCTCAACGGCGCCCGCATCGGCACCGGATCCCTGGTCGCCGCCGGCGCCGTCGTGCTGGAAGGCACCGAGATCCCACCCGGCTCCCTGGTGGCAGGCACTCCCGCCAAGGTGCGCCGCGACCTCTCCGACGACGAACGCGCCGCGCTGCCACTGTCCGCCGACCACTACGTGCAGCTGGCCGCCAAGCACCGCCACGCGCTGACCTGAGCCCACCGCGCCGCGGTGCCCCGGCCCGCTCGGGGCGCCGCGGCGCGGTCAGCCGGCCATACCGCCGGCGAACGGCGCGTCCCGCCACTGCTCGACGGCCGGCTGCAGGTACTGCGCCAGCACCGGCTGCTGCGGCACCAGCGCCAACGAGGCCACGATCCGCACCATCCCCACCGCGTTGACGAACCGCAGCACCCCGGGGTCCAGCTCGCGCATCCCGGCGCGACGCGCACCTCGGTCGTAGGCGGCCGTGAGCTCCGGGCCGATCCCGGCCAGATCCCACTCCACCGGCCCGAACGTCACCAGTTCGAAGTCCGCGAACCGGTACCCGTCCACGCCGGCGAACAGATTCGCCGGCGGCGAATCCCCGTGCAGCGGCTGCAGATCGATGCCGGGGAACGCGTCGGCGAAGGCCGCGCGGGACCGCACCAGCGGCTCCAGCACCTGCCACTCCCGCCGCGCCCGGTCCACATCGGCGGCCGCGGCGAGATCCGGCCGATCGTCGAGCGCGTGCAAGCTCGCGGTGATCGAGTCCGGATCGGCCGCCGACAGGAACGGCAGCCGCCCCGGATACGACCGCAGCGCGGCGTGCAGCTCGGCGGTGCGCTCGGCGTTGACCACGTAATCGGGTTCGGTGTCGGCGACCTGTTCGACGAACTGCCACAACGTCAGGCAGAACCCGTCGCGCCGCACCGGTTCGCGCGGCACGAGCGGACTGGGCGCGAGCACGGGCGTGCCCTGCTCGTCCAGCCACCGGGTCACGTCCAGTTCGGCCTGCTGGCGGCGGGCCATCTCGGCGGGATCGGTCCCGGGCGCGAGCACGGTCGGGATCCGGGCCACGACCGGGGCAGGGGACAGGTGCACGACCACGGAGAACAGGTCGTGCAGCACTTCGGCATCGGTGACGGTCAGGCCGCGCTCACGTCCTGCCGCAACAGCCGCGTCCACGGCCGCGCCGGTGCGCCGCGCGAGCTGTTGTGGGGTCAGGAATTCGGTCATGGCGGCAGTATCGCCGACTCGGCGCTGCGGGGTGCGCAGGCGGTCGCTGCAGGGCAGGGGAGCGGGCTCGACGCACCACCCGGGGCAGGGATACGAAAACCGGGCCCGGGTGCGGACGATGCCGCAGCCCGGGCCCGGTGCGCTGTTCAGCAAGTCATCGCGACGGCCGCTAGAGCATGCTTGGTCGTGGCTGTCGTTGTTGCCTTGGTGTTCCGGTAGCGGCCAGGCCGCCCCTCGACCCGACGGTCAACCACTCTCAGCCGGTTTGAGGTGGTCCTCGGGGCTGACGGGTGTCAGCGCCCGATGCGGTGCTGGGTGGCGGCGTCCGGCTGCGGGTTCCGCATCACGGTGCGGGCCCGCTGCATCTCGCGCGCCATACCACCCAGCCAGCGAACCAGACCTGCCATTTCGGTCCTCCACTGCGTTCCGAGGGGAATCAATCGACACACCCGGAGCCCGCTGTCAAGTCATGGAACACGACATCCGGGGTGAACCGGACGGGCTGAAGGTGTCTCACCCAGCATATCGACGCAGGCCGGAGCGGTGTTTCCGGGGTGAGGTAACGAACGTGTAACGACTGTTCACAGCGTCGGTACACCCGACCCACACCCGCAGCCCACCTGTCAACCCGGATGCGCCCCCACCGCATCCCGCAGCCCCTCCGCAACATCAACACCCGACTCCCGCGCGCAATGCGCGCAGCAGAAGAACCGACCACTCGCCTCCAGGCCATGCCCCAAGATCCGGCACCCGCAGTGCTCGCACCGCGGCGCCAACCGCTCCGCCGCACACTCGAACGAATCGAACGTGTGCACGAAACCGCCCACCGTGTGCACATCGAACGCCAACCAGTAGTCGTTGCCGCACACCTCGCACGCCGCCATACAACTCACGCTCCCCGACAGCTGACCAAAAACGACCACCGAAGCATGCGAGACCACCCCGACCCCGGCAACTCCGCACCCACCCCACGACAAAGGCGGGGCCCACGACAAAGGCGGGGCCCACCACAAAGGCAGGGCACCACCCGGCACCCCGCCCCATCACGTCACCGATCACCGCGCCAACAACCGCAACCACGTCCCCTCATCGACCACCCCCGACACCGCAACCCCCACCGACGCCTGAAACTCCCGCACCGACGACGCCGTACGCCGATCGAACCGACCCTGCTCACCCACCGCGAAACCACGCCACGTCAACAGAACCTGCACCGCCCGCACCGCAGCACCCGAACCCCCCGACACCACCGGCGCCAACCGCGCCCAATCCCGACCACCGAACACATCCGGCTCCGCTACCCGCGTCGCGAAACACGACGCCGAACCACCCCGCACCCCCGCAGTAGCCCGACCCGTCCGCGCGTCGAACACACCATCCACCGGCACCTCGGCCCCACCCGACCGCAACAACCACTGCAACGCGCTGACCACCGGCCCCCGCGAACCACCCCGCACCAACGGCCACACCACCGGATCCACCGCCACACCACCCACGGCAGCCGCCACCGCCTCGCGCAACTCCGGCAACCGCGCGTAGAGCACATCCCCCGGACACGCCGTCGACATGAAATCCCGATGCCCGTAGATCTCACCCGCACCGATCCCGTACTGCCCGACCATGTACGAGCACAACTCCACCAACGACTCCCACAACGCCGCCGGAACCTCGGCCTGCGAATACGTCCCCTCGTTCTCGATACCCAACGACACCGAGTTCTGCTCCCCGGCATGCGCACCCACCACGTGCTGCGAACCCGACTCCAGCGCCGCCAGGCTCTGATGCCGCCCCTCCAGCAGATACCCGCCCCGTGAGTTCGTGAAGTTCTGCCCCGTATCAACCCACCCGTTGGAGTCCATGTGGTACTCCTGCACCTGCTGCGCCAGCGCGAACGCCTGCTCCTGCGACGTGTCCTCGCTGTTCGGCGTCGCCGTGTGGTGCACCACGATCTTGTCCGGCGCGCTGTCGAGCACCTCGATCGCCCCCGACGCCTCCCGCGCACCCCAGTCCGACGTCGACGAGATCGACGGCGCCGCCACACCCGGCCGCCGCACCGCCGCCGCAGGCACCCCGCACACCCCGGCCGCCGTCACAGCCAGACCACCAGCAAGAAAACCACGGCGCGCCAACGGATTCCACACCCACATGTTCACTCCAGACCCAGACGGAACCGATCGCCGACAGCGATCCCGCCAAAGCCTGCACGCCACCACCAACCCGCGAAAAAGCTTGGCAACAAACCGCCACCACCGGGCCACCACGACCCACCCACCGCGCGACCAGCACCCCGCGCCCGCATGCGAACCCCCACACCCGGTGCCAGAGTTGCACCCACCCCACCACCACCGGGAAGACACCCATGCGCGCAATCCCCCCGACCCTGGGCCTGACCACCGAGCAGACCCGCGACCTGCTCGCCCTCGCCGGCCGCGCACCCTCCCTGCACAACACCCAACCCTGGCGCTTCACCCCGCACCCCGACGTCCTCGAAGTCCACGCCGACCCGCAGCGACGCCTCCCGCACACCGACCCCGACGACCGCGAACTCCGCCTGGCCTGCGGCGCTGCCGTCCTCAACCTCCGCCTGGCCCTGCAGCAACACGGCCTACGCCCGCAGACCACCCTGCTCCCGCACGGCCCCGACAGCACCACGCTGGCCGCCATCCACACCGCAGGCCAGATCGCGGCCCCCACCGACACCGCCCTCTACCGCGCCATCACCCAACGCCGCACCACCCGCAAACCCTTCCGCCCCGAACCCGTGCCCACCACCGACCTGCACGCCCTGCGCGCCGCCGCCGACACCGAACACGCCACCCTGCACCCCATCGACCGCGACCAACGCGCCCCACTCCTGCGCCTGGCCCGGCACGCCCACCACACCCAGCAAGACGACCCCGGCATCCGCACCGAATTCGCCACCTGGACCGGACGCGACCCGACCACCGCCGACGGCGTACCCGCCACCTCGACCGGGCCCCGCCCCGAACCCCAGGACGAATGGGTGCTGCGCGACTTCTCCCGCGGCAACGCCGGCACCCGCACCCCCGGCAAGGACTTCGAAGACGACCCGCTCATCGCCGTGCTCACCACCACCGACACCGGACACAAAGCCGACCTGCGCGCAGGCCAAGCCATGCAGCGCACCCTCCTGCAAGCCACCGCCCGCGGCCTGGCCACCTCGTTCCTGTCCCAGATCGTCGAAGACCCCACCACCCGCCAGCAGCTGCACGACCTACTCGGCGCCCCACCCGCCGCCGTCCTGCGCATCGGCTACGGACCACCCGTCCCCGCCACACCCCGCCGCGACCCGACCGATCTGCTCACCTGACCGCACCCACCCCAGGAAGGCGCGCATGGCCACCACCCACCTCGTCGGCATCGACGGCTCGGAAACCGCCCTCAACGCCCTGACCTGGGCAGCCCACGACGCCGTCCTGCACGAGGCCACCCTGCACCTGATCAGCGTCGCCACCCAACCCGACCTCGCCCGCAACACCCGCTGGCTGCAGCAGGCCCAGCAGATCGCCACCGACGCCGGAGCCAACACCGAAACCCGCATCACCCGCGGAAAACCCGCCACCGAACTCATCGAAGCCTCCACCGGCGCCGAACGCATCACCGTCGGCAACCGCGGACTGGCCGACAACACCGGCACCCACCTGCCACTGGGCTCCACCGCCGAAACCGTGGCCATGCGCGCACACTGCCCGGCCGCCGTGATCCCCTCCACCAGCCGACCCGACCCCACCGCACCGGTCATCGTCGGCGTCGACGGTTCCGCGCTCAGCGACCCCGCACTGCGCACCGCCTTCGACGAAGCCTCCGCCCGCGGCGTCGGACTGATCGCCGTGCACGTCTACAGCGACACGGCCGTCGACGAGGTCTGGGGCCAGATCGAGGACTGGTACGAACTGCGCCAGCGTGAGGAAGAAGTCCTCGCCGAACGACTCGCCGGCTGGCACGAGCAGTACCCCGACGTCTCCGTGCAACGCGTCGTCGAACGCGACCGCCCGGTGCGCTACCTCGCCAACCACGCCGCCACCGCCCAACTCATCGTCGTCGGCAGCCGCGGCCGCGGCGGCATGACCGGCATGCTGCTCGGCTCCACCAGCCGCGCGCTCCTGCACATCGCACCATGTCCGGTGCTCGTGGTACGGCTGCAGCACGAATCACCGGCAGGGCAGTAGGGGAGACCACGCCGACAGAGCACCACCACCCCAACCGGCCCCGATCCGGTGGTCGCGGCTGCTCCGACGCTCCTGGGAGAAACTCGTGCGGAAGGCCCTACTGCCGCCCGCGATGCTGCAGCGAGTTCCGGCACCAACGAGCCACCGCGCCGCGAGCACGCGAGTCACGACCTCCGCGATATCCCTACTGCGTCAACGAGCGGACCGACAGGATCTGCTCCGCGCGGCCCACGGGGCCTCCGGTGTCGTGGAGAACGGTGCTGGTGAGGCCCGTCCCGTCGCTGCCGAACACGACGTTGGTGTCGAGCCCGGTCCACCGGCCTTCCGGCTGGCGGTGCAGGTGGATCGTCAGGTCGACGTTGGGGAACATCCACTCGGTCGGGTCCTGCCGCACGGCGATCCCGTTGGCGGTGTCGACCAGTGCCACGTAGGACGCCAGCGGGCTGGCCGACTCACCGGCCACCAGATCGAGGGGAGTGGAGATCCAAGCCGTGGTGCGCCCGGGTTGCGGTGTGCCGACGGCCCGCGCGTCCACCGAGGCGATGAACCCACCGGGCCAGAGGTCGCTCAGCGGCCAGGGCTGCACCGACTCGGGCGCCGGCAGCGGGTCCGGCGCACCACCCGCGACGGTGCCGGTGTCCTGCGCCGCGAGGAACCAGGCCCGTGCCCGGACCACCGCCCGGCCGGCGATGACCGCGGTGGCTTCCACCAACTCGATGGTGCGGCCCGGCCGCAGCGTCTCCACGTGGACGTCGAAATCGTTCAGGTCGATCTTGCCCAGGATGTCGAAGCTGATGCGGCTCAGCAGCAGGTCGGGACGCCCCTCGGCGGCTCGCACCTGCTCGATCTCGTGGACGATGAGCCCGCCCAGCGGGCTGAAGTGCTGCTCATCGCTGTGCCACGCGCCGCTGGTGTCGGCGGTCGGTGTGAAACTGTGCGCGCCGAGCCGTTCGAAGTAGCCGGCGGCCGGATCGGTCGTGTCGGTCAACGAAATCTCTCTTCTCGATCGTCATCCGACTACAGGGTATTTGCGGCAACGGCGGCGCAGGCTGTGTCGATCCCCACGCCGGCCGCAGGTCCAGAACCGAGCACGGCTGCCCGCCCGCAGCGGCCGAACACGACCTTGCGGCCGCCGCACTGCCGCCGATGCGCACGCTGCCTCGCGTCGTCCGGCTAGCTGGCCGTGTAGCGCGTGAACACGACGCCGCCGCGGAACGACTTCGCTTCCTGCATCCGCAGCGTCGGTATCTGCAGGCGCTCCGGGAACAGGCGACGCCCGCGCCCTTGCACCACGGGGAAGGTGAACAGCCGGTACTCGTCGACGAGACGCGCCTCGATCAGCGCGTGGCACAGCTGGATGCTGCCGGTGCACACGATGTCCGCGCCGGCGCGCTGTTTGAGCGCGGCCACCTCGCGCACCGGGTCCCCGGCGAGCACTTCGGTGTTGCTCCAGGCCGGGTCGGTCATCGTCGTCGACACCACGTATTTGGCGACCTGGTCGAGGTAGGCACTGATGCCGGTGGGGTCGTCGTGTAGCTGCGGCCAGTATCCGCGGAAGTCCTCGAACGTCCGGCGGCCCAGCAGCAGCCCGTCCGCGGACTCGTCCTGCCGGTGCAGCTCGGCGAGCAGGTCCGCCGACTGAACGTCGTTGCCGCCCTGGGGATCGAACCAGTCGTCGAGCATCTCGATGGAGCCGTCCAGGGTGATGTTCTGAGTGATCGCGAGCGTGCGCACGGTCGCCTCCGATGTCGTGGGTGCCTGTGTGCGGACCAGACCAGCGCGGGGCGGTGGCGTCATCGGGACACCGAGCGACGACCCGGTAGTGCACCCGAACGGGGGAGGGTAGGGGCTCGGGGGAAGCACGGGGGAGCGTCGAGGAGTCGGGTGGCGCTGCGGGAGTGGGAGAGTGCTGCGCCGGCGGGCCGAATACAGAAGAACGGATGCGGGCGGAACGGCTCGACCGGCCTCGCGGTCTCCGCAGCCGGAACCGCGACATTGATGGATAACGTTGATTATCCATCAATTGGAGAGAGGTTCCGGTGCCTCGTTCGGCGGGGGATCCCGGTGCCCGACACCGGAATCGGTGGCGCCCGCCGGAGTCGTTCACCGCGCGGGTGCACCGCCGCGCGGACACAGCCTGCTCCGGGCTGCCGGCCGGTGCGCCGGGACTCCGGCAGCGATGCGCGCCCGCCGTCGATCCGCCGCGGATGCCCGCGCACCCTGGACGTCGTTCGACCCGTTCAGCAGGGATATATTCGTCACAGTGACGCAAATCCGCGTGGCGAGCCCGCTCGGGATGATCGCGGTAAGTCGGGGTCGGGCGAGCGTCCTCGACGCAGCCGGTGACCGAGCGAGCCGTCCGCGGAAGCCACGGCACCTTCGAGGCGACCAACGACCCCGCGCGCCCGAACCGAAGGACCGCTGAGCCCGACGGCGCCCCTGGCCGCTGCGCGAACTGCGGACCGCGAAACGGCCGCCGAGACCCCTCTCCGGCCGATGACCTCCAGGTCGACACAGTGCCGATAAGATACATTATGTTAAGTAAAGGAGGAGAAGCCGCTCCCCGCTTGCCCACTCGGAGCGCCGTGCGGTCAGTTCAACTCGATACCCCGCGGCGCCGGATGCTCCGGTGCCCCGGCAGCCGGCCGCGTGCCGATGACCACCGTCGCGTTGAGATCGGCCGAACTGGCCGTGCGCGGGATCAGCCCGCTGCGGGCGAACACTTCCGCCAGCTGCAGCGCCTGCTGCTCCCCTGCCTCCACGATCACGTGACCACCCGGGGCCAGCCAGCGCACCGCCTGCACCCCGACTTCACGCAGCACGTCCAAGCCGTCGGCGCCACCGTCCAACGCGGTCCGCGGCTCGTGGGCGCGGGCCTCCGGGGGCAGCATCGCGATGTCGTCGCTGGGCACGTACGGGGCGTTGACGGTCAGCAGGCCGATCGTGCCGCGCAGGCGGTGCGGCAGCGCCTGGTACAGATCACCCCGGTGCACCTCGGCCCCGGCGGGCAGGTTGCCGCGCGCGCACGCCACGGCGACCGGGTCCAGATCGGCGGCGTGCAGCACGATGTCGCGCAGCGAGGCGGACAGCGCCGCCCCCACGGCCCCCGATCCGCAGCACAGGTCGACCACGACCGGCCCCGGGCGCACCAGCGCGGCGGCTTGGCGCACGAGGAACTGGGTGCGGCGCCGCGGGACGAACACCCCGGGCGCGAGCCGGATCCGCAGGCCGCAGAACTGCGCCCAGCCCAGCACCTGCTCCAGCGGCAGTCCGCTGGTGCGGCGTTGGACCATGTCGGCGAGTTCGTCGTGGGTGGGCGCTTCGGACAGCAGCAGTCGGGCCTCGTCCTCGGCGAAGACGCAGCCGGCGGCGCGCAGGCGTGTGATGATCGCGGATTCGCTGGATACGGTCATGGGAACGCCTTTCGGTTGCCGTGGTGCTGCGCCGGTCGGCGGCGTTGCACGACCGCGGGTGCGCACACCCGGCACCGTCGAAGGTAGCCGGGTTGGTGTCCTCAGTACTGGCAGTGTCGGGTGTGCCACAACGAGGACACGCCGTGTGGACGGGTTCTCGCCGCAGGTCCCCCCGGTGGTGCGCTCCCCTCCCCTGTGCGCCGGGTCAGCGGGGCAGCACCGCTTGGGTCTGGGTGGTGTGCGCGATGCGGCGGGCGGTGTCGTCGAGCAGCTCGGTCTGCACGGTGATGACGGTCGTGCCGACGTGCAGCGGGCGGCTGATGGCGTGCAGGTGGCCTTCGCGCAGAGCGCTGAAGAAGTTGGTCTTGGATTCGATGGTGGCAGTGCCGGCCCCTTCGGGCAGGTTGAGGTGGGCGCAGATCGCGCCGACGCTGTCGGCGAGGGCCATCACGGCGCCACCGTGCAGGATGCCGCCTGCGGTGGTGTGCCGGGGTGCCCAGGCGAGGTGGCCGCGGACCTCGTCGGGGTCGGCGGCGTCCAACCGCACGTCGAGCTCCGAGGCCAGCGGCATCAGGTCGACGAGCCGTTGCAGGTCGGTCATGGAAGCTCCGATCGATCGAGTCGACGCGCGGCGGTGCGGATGAGTTCGGCGTTGTCGGTGGCGATGGTTCCGTCCGGCAGCAGCAGGGTGTCTTCGAGGCCGATGCGGGTGTCGAGTCCGCGGTCGACGGCCAGGTCGAGGACGTGCCAGGCGCCTGCGGCGGTGCCGTGCAGCAGGACGGGCGCCGGTGCCGGGTGCAGGCGGTCGAGCAGTCCGGCTGCGGTGGTGGCTGCGCGGGTGGTGGGGTCGTTGACTTCGGCGAGCACGCGCAGCAGGTGGTGGCGCAGTGGTGAGGTGCGCAGGCGGGTTTCGGCGCCGGTGCCGGAGTGGATGCCGGCTTCGATGCCGATGCCGCGTCGGTGCAGGGCGGTGGCGATGTCGTCGGCGGCGGGTTCGTGCCAGTTGACCGAGGCGTGGTCGGGCAGGACGGTCCAGGCGCGGATGCTGCGCAGCAGGGTGTGCGGGTCGGGGGTGGTCCAGGCGCCGGTGGTGATGCCGATCGGGGTGGTGGGTGCGGCGGCGCGGACGGCGCGCAGGGTGGCGGCCACGAGGTGGGGTTCGAGGCTGTCGGCGCCGTCGGGGGTTTTCGGGTGCAGGTGCAGGTCGGTGGCGCCTGCGGCGACGGCGTCGGCGGCGGCTGCTGCCAGGTCTGCCGGGCTGGTGGGCAGGTGGTGGTGTTCGCGGGGTGTGCGGGCGCCGTTGAGGCATGCCTGGAGCATGGCTGGATTGTCGCGCGATGTCGGGTGCGGTGGTAGTCGGTGCGGCGGGTCGTAGCGTGGTGGTGTGCTGCTGAGTGCTCGGGTGCTGCGTGGGGTGCGGTCCGGTGAGATCGGTGTGGTGTTCTTCCGGTGGGGTGAGCCGCTGTTGGAGCCGGGTTCGCGGTTGGTGACGCCGGTGGGGCTGGTCGGTGTGGAGTCGGTGCGGCGGGTCGGGTTGGCGTCGATCGATGAGCCGGAGGCGCGGTTGGCGGGGTTTTCCTCGGCGGCCGGGTTGCGGTCGATGCTGGCGGAGCGTGGGTCGGGGTCGGTGTTCCGGGTCGGGTTGCGGTATCTGGGGCCTGCTGGGCGGGAGGAGTCCGAGCGGGATCGGCCGGTGGTGTTGTCGTCCGGTGAGCGGGACCGGTTGGTGCGGGAGTTGGCGCGGTTGGACGTGTCGGCGGCGCGGGGTGGCTGGACGTGGTGGGTGTTGGAGTTGGTGGGGCGTCGTCCCGGTGTGCGGGTGGCGGAGGTGGCTGCCGAGTGGGGGCGTCCGGTGGCGCGGTGCAAGTCGGACGTGTGGCGGTTGCGGCAGTTGGGGTTGGTGGAGCCGGTGCCGGGTGGGGTGCGGTTGTCGGCGGTCGGGCGGGCGTTGCTGCAGGGGTGAGTGCGCTCGTGGGGCCGCTCCCCTGGTGTGGCGGTGCCTCGTCGGTCAGCGGGGGCGGATGATGCCGCGGTCGAGGGCGGTGGTGATGGCGGCGGTGCGGTTGTCGACGCCGAGCTTGTCGTAGATGTGCACCAGGTGGGTCTTCACGGTGGCTTCGCTGATGTAGAGCTGTTTGGACAGGGCGCGGTTGGACAGGCCCTGGGCGAGGAGTTTGAGGATTTCGACTTCGCGGGGGCTCAGTGCAGGGCGGGGTTCGCGCAGGTGTCCGAGCAGGCGTGCGGCGACGTGGGGTGCGAGGGCGGTCTGGCCGGCGGCGGCGCGTTGGACGGCTTCGGCGAGTTCGTCGGGTGGGGTGTCTTTGAGCATGTAGCCGGTGGCGCCGGCTTCGACGGCGGCGAGGATGTCGGCGTCGCTGTCGTAGGTGGTGAGCACGAGCACGGGTGGGCCGCCGGTGCTGGTGATGGTGCGGGTGGCGGTGACGCCGTCCATGCCGGTGGGCATTTGCAGGTCCATGAGGACGATGTCGATGTCGGTGGTGGTGAGGGTGTCGATGGCTGCTTGGCCGTCGGTGGCTTCGGCGGTGACGGTCATGTCGTCGCGGTCGTCGAACATGGCGCGCAGGCCGTGGCGGACGACGGGGTGGTCGTCGACGAGCAGGATGCGCAGGGTCATCAGGTGTCCTGGCCGGTCAGTGGGAGTCCGATGGCCACGGCGGTGCCGTGTCCGGGGGTGGATTCGATGGTCATGCGGCCGCCGAGTGCGGTGATGCGTTCGTGCAGGGCCAGGAGGCCGTAGCCGCTGCCGTCGTCGCGAGGGCGGGTGGTGTCGGGGTCGAAGCCGGTGCCGTCGTCGTAGATGTCGAGGGTGACTTCGGTGTCGAGCAGGCCGAGGGTGATCACGGCGGTGGTGGCTCGGGCGTGGCGGGTGACGTTGCTGAGGGTGGCTTGGGCGGCGCGCAGCAGGGCGATCTCGTAGGTGGCCGGTAGTGCGGTGGTGCCTTCGTCGATGCGCAGGTGGCAGTGGATGCCGGTGTCGTGTTCGGTGTGCCGGCAGAGGCGTTCGAGGGCTTGGGGCAGGGAGTTCTCGGTGAGTGAGGGTGGGCGCAGGTCGCGGACGAAGCGGCGGGCTTCGGAGAGGTTGTCGGTGGCGGTGCGTTCGGCTTCGGTGATGCGGGAGCGGGCTTTGTCGGCGTCGGGGGGTAGTGCGGTGTCGGCGGCGCGCAGCAGCAGGATGATGCTGGAGAGGCCTTGGGCGAGGGTGTCGTGGATTTCGCGGGCGAGGCGTTCGCGTTCGGCGGCCACGCCTGCTTGGTGCTGGGTGGTGGCGAGTTCGCTGCGGGTGCGGGTGAGGTCGTCGATGAGTTCTTGGCGGCGGCGGCTTTCGTGGTAGATGGCTTGGTAGCCGCGGGCGATGACGATCGCGGAGGCGGCGCCGATGAGCGGGCCGATGGTGGTGCCGGTGGCGAAGCCGGTGTGCAGGGTTTGGGTGGTGATGACCAGGCCGGTGATGGCGGCCACGGCGGTGATGGCGTGCCAGCCGCGCAGCAGGTGCAGGTGCAGGAAGAACAGTGGGAAGGCGACCCAGGAGTAGTCGGGGCTGGTGACCAGCAGGGCGGCCCACAGGGCGGTGACGATGGCCAGCCAGGTCATGGCGGCGGTGCGGTTGTGCTGGGTGCGGCCGGTGGTGGCGCCGGTGAGGTAGGCGGCGGCGAGCAGGGCTGATCCGGTCAGGGCCAGCAGGCTGGCGGGGCCCGCGGAGTGGGTGAGGAACACGCGGGTGGTGGCGATGGCCAGCAGCAGGACGAAGCCGGTGTGCAGTGCGATGCGCAGCAGGCGCAGGATGACGCCTGCGGTGGGCCGGTCGTCGTTGCTGGTGGTGGGGGTGTGCGGCACTGGGGACAGCATAGGTGTGTTCAGCGTGCCGGGCGGGGTGTCGGGCGCGCATCGTTCGTTCGGTTGAGCCGGGTGTGCACCGGGTGGGTCGGTGCGGATCAACCTGTCCTGCGATGGCGGGGCGGGCGTGTTCGGCCAGTGTGGATGGCGGAATTGGACACCGAACGAAAGTTGAACTCCAGTGTTCCTCGCGATCCGTGATATTCGCTTCGCCCGAGGGCGTTTCGCGTTGATGGGCTCGGTCGTCGGGTTGATCACGCTGTTGATCGTGCTGTTGTCGGGGTTGACCGCTGGGTTGGCCCATCAGTCGACGTCGGCGATCGATGAGCTGCCCGCGAGTCATGTCGCTTTCGGCACCGCTGGTGCCGCGGAAGAACCCGAGGTGTCTTTTGAGGACAGTTCGGTCACCGGTGCGCAGGTCGATGCGTATGCGCAGTCGCCGGGGGTGGACAGTGCCGCCCCGTTGGGGATCGCGCAGACCCGGTTGGAAGGTGCCTCGGGTGGTGATTCGGCCACGGTGTTCGGGGTGCGCGGTTCGGACGGGTTGGCGCCCGAGCCGGTGTCGGACGGGTCGTTGGTGATCAGTGAGGAGCTGGCCACCGAGACCGGGATGCAGGTCGGTGACGAGGTGCAGGCGGGCGGGGTTCCGCTGCGGATCTCGTCGGTGGTGGAGTCGCAGTACTACAGCCACACGCCGGTGGTGTGGACGTCGTTGGACACGTGGTCGCAGGTGGCGCCGCCGAAGGCGGGTGATCCGGTGGCGACGGTGGTCGCGGCGGATCTGGCTGACGGTGCCGATCCTGCGGCGGTCGACGGGCAGGTGGGCACGGTGTCGGCGACGACGTCGGAGAGCTTGTCCGGGATTGCGGCGTATTCGTCAGAGAACGGGTCGCTGCTGATGATGCAGGCGTTCTTGTACGCGATTTCGGCGCTGGTGATCGGGGCGTTCATGACGGTGTGGACGATCCAGCGCAGCGGGGATATCGCGATCTTGAAGGCGTTGGGTGGTTCGACGGGGTATCTGCTGCGCGATTCGTTGGCGCAGTCGGTGATCGTGCTGGTGATCGGTGCCGGTGTCGGTGGTGTCGCCGGTGTCGGGCTGGGTGCGTTGGCCCAGTCGGTGGTGCCGTTCCAGTTGACGGCGGTGACCACGGTGCTGCCGGTCGGTTTGATGATCGTGCTGGGTCTGGTGGGTGCTGTGCTGGCGGTGCGGCGCATCACGGCGGTGGACCCGCTGACGGCGTTGGGAGCTGTGCGATGAGTGTGGATCTGCGGAATGTGCGGTTGACGTATCCGGATGGGGATCGGGCGTTGACGGCGTTGGACGAGGTGTCGCTGCGGGTGGATCCGGGTCGCTTTCAGGCGGTTGCGGGCCCGTCGGGGTCGGGCAAGTCGAGTCTGCTGGCGGTGGCGGCGACGCTGCAGCGTCCGGATTCGGGGTCGGTGCTGGTCGGCGGGGTCGATGCCAGTGGGTTGTCGGCGGCGGAGCGGACGCGGTTGCGGTTGGACGAGGTCGGGATCGTGTTCCAGCAGCCGAATCTGGTGAGTTCGTTGACGGCGATCGAGCAGTTGGTGGCGATGCGGCATATGCGGGGTGGTTCGCCGAAGCGGTATCGGGCGGAGGCGTCGGACCTGCTGGCCACGGTGGGGTTGGACGGCAAGCAGCATCGGCGTCCGCACCAGTTGTCCGGTGGTGAGCGCCAGCGGGTGAACATCGCGCGGGCGCTGGTGGGTGGTCCGTCGGTGTTGCTGGTGGATGAGCCCACGGCGGCGTTGGATCATGATCGCGGTGCGCGGATCGTGGAGCTGTTGGGCGAGATCACGCGCAATCATCAGGTGGCGACGGTGATGGTCACGCACGATACGGAGTATCTGGAGTCGGTGGACGGGGTGGCTTCGATGCGGGATGGGAGGTTGTCGACCGCGTCGGTGGCGGGTGTGCCTCGCTGAGCGCACTTCGTCGAGCGTCGTTTCGGCGATGGCGTCGACGGTCTGGTTGCCCTCGTGCAGGATCCGGTGCAGTTCGGTCGGGTCTTGCGCGAGGGTCTTCCTGTGTGCGCGGCGGTGGCGAGGTGTCCGTTGCGGGGTTCGGTGCTCGTGGTGGTGTTTTCCGGGTGACCGCTCCCCTGCTGCCGATGTCGGCGGCGCTTGGCATCGGCGGTGTTCTGCCGGTGTTGATCGCGGTGCCGAGTGTCGGCAGGGCCTGACTCTTGTAGTGGAGCACCTGCTCCACTATGGTGCGGTCGTGCCTCGCTCGCGTGTACACGACCTCGATCAGGTGCTGGACGTCGGGGCCTGGTGCAGGGTTTGGTGACAGCTGCTTACG
>NZ_JADEYC010000006.1 GCF_015209505.1 Saccharopolyspora montiporae | reverse complement strand
ACGAGCTGCCAACCGCTTGGGATCATCCGTGCACAACCTTTCGTGGTGTCCTCGCTACACCGGATGGTACGCGGGACGGGTCTCGGCATATAGAGGTGGCGCCGCCGGGCCTGCGCCGCGATGTGCGCACTGCCACGCAGCGAGCGCTGATCGCGGTCAGGTGCGGCGCCGCTCGGCGAAGGCCACCCGCAGACCGGCGACGCGCGCCTTGAGCAGGCCGCTGCGGTCCCCGACGTCGCGGACGACCCGCTGCTGCACCCCCTGGAACCGGCGCACCTCGCGGTACACCCGCACCAGCAGGAGCGCCAGCAGCACGAGGGCGGCGGTGAGCAGCACGAGACTGGGTACGTAGGCGTAGGGCACGTGACAACGGTAACCGGCTCAGGTGGACGGGGAGTGACGCGCCCGCTGCAGGGCCGCCTCGGCGCGTCGGCGAACCTGCGCGGCGAGGTCGGCGGGTTCGGCCACCCGGACCTGCCCGCCCAGCCCGAGCAGCAGGCGCACCATCCAGTCCTCGTCGGCGTAGCGCATCCGCACCCGCACCCGGCCCGCGTCGAGCTCGGTCACCTCGTCGACCGGGTAGTACTCGGCGACCCACCGCGCATCCGGTTCGAGTTCCAGGACCGCGGCGGGCTGGCCGGGCACGGGGTGGAACAACCCGCCGGAGACATCGGTGGGTTGCGCGTCCGCCGGGGGTTCGGCGGGTTCGTCGAGCACCTCGGCGGCGTCGACGCGGTCCAGCCGGAACATCCGCACTCCGCCCGCGGAGCGGCACCACGCCTCCAGGTAGTTGTGCCCGTCGAGCAGCAGCAGCCGCATCGGGTCCACGACCCGGTCGCTGACCCGGTCGCGGGAGGCCGTGTAGTAGCGCATGCGCAGCGCCCTACCCTGCGCAGCTGCCTGCTGCACCGCGGAGCGCGCTTGCGGGGTCGATTCCGGTTCGGGCTCCTGCAGGCCGACGACGACCCCGGCCGGATGCGCTTGGCCCGCCGCGTCCTCGACCTTGGCAAGGGCGCGCTGCACCGCGTCGGTGTCGGCAACACCGCTGGTGTCGGCCAGCGCCCGCAGCGCCACCAGCAACGCGGTCGCTTCCGAGGCCGTGAGCTGCAGCGGACGCCGCATTCCGGCGTCGTAGGTCACGGTGATCGTGTCGCTGTCGAAGGACAGGTCGATCAGGTCGCCGGGCCCGTAACCGGGCAGACCGCACATCCACAGCAGCTCCAGGTCGCGGCGCAGCTGCTGCGGCCCGACGCCGAAGTCCGCGGCCGCTTCCTCGATCCGGATGCCAGGTCTGCTGAGCAGGTAGGGCACCAGCGCCAGCAGCCGGGGCAGCCGTTGTCCCGCACTGGTCACGACACCGCACCCCCGCTGCTGCGCAGGGCGTCCAGGTGGATCTCGTGCACCGCCTTGCGCAGCGTGTCCGGGGATAGCACGACCACGTCCGGCCCGTAGCCGGCCAGCCACCCGGCGGCCTGCTCCGGGTAGCGCAGCGGGAGTTCGAGCTCGTCCCCGCGGCACCCGTCGAGCTCGGCCGACCCGATCGCGGCGGCCTTGCGGCGCACCCCGTCCGCGCAGTCGGCGGCGACCCACACCCGCACCGGCGTGCTGGGCGGCGGGTCCTGCGGCTCGCCGGCAACGATGCGCAGCAGGTCGGCGTCCGGAGGGCGCTGCACGGCACCCGCCTCGCCGATCGCCCGCGGCTGGCCGCGCACCCGGGAGACCCGGAAGCACCGGGTCGCCCCGCGGTCCCGGTCGTGCCCGACGACGTACCAGCGGCCGCGCCAGCTGACCACGCCCCACGGTTCCAGCGTGCGCAGCTGCGACTCGGCGCTGCCGGGGCGGCGGTAGTCGAACTGCACGACCCGGCCGTCGCGCACCGCCGTGTGCAGCGGAGCGAACGCCGGCTCCCCGGCGCGGACCTTCGGCTCCACCGCGGCCGGGGCGCTCTCGTCGACGTCGACGCCGGCGGCGCGCAGCTTCACCAGCGCTCCCTGGGCCGCCGAGGTGAGTTCCGGGGCCTCCCACAACCGGGCGGCCAGCGCCACGGCCGCGGCTTCGTC
Organism: Saccharopolyspora montiporae; assembly: GCF_015209505.1. GTDB lineage: Bacteria > Actinomycetota > Actinomycetes > Mycobacteriales > Pseudonocardiaceae > Saccharopolyspora > Saccharopolyspora montiporae. The sequence continues at coordinate 20,619 of NZ_JADEYC010000006.1, read as the reverse complement.
CGGTTCCAGATCGATGTCGCCGAGCTCGTAGTCGCGCCGCGCGATCCGGTACCCGTCGACGAGGTCGAACGCGGACGTGCGACCGACCTCCAGCGGGATGCCCAGATCGCGCAGTTCGGCTTTGTCCCGTTCGAAAGTGCGGAAGAACGCTTCGTCGCTCGGGGTCCCGGCGTAACCGGGCACCGTGGAGCGGATGCGTTCGGCCGTCAGGTACTGGCGGGTGGACAGCAGGCACAGCACCAGATTCACCAAGCGTTCGGCACGCACAGTGGCCACCCGGGAACTGTAGCTCGGCGCATGTCGATCATCAGTTCGGGGGCGGCCCCGCGCCTACAGCGACCCGATGAGCCGCTCCACTCGCTCGTCTACGGCCCGGAACGGGTCCTTGCACAGCACGGTGCGCTGCGCCTGGTCGTTGAGCTTGAGGTGCACCCAGTCGACGGTGAAGTCCCGGCCGGCGCCCTGCGCTGCGGCGATGAAGTCGCCGCGCAGCTTGGCCCGGGTGCTCTGCGGTGGGGTGTCCTTGGCGGCCTCGATCTCGCCGTCCTCGGTGGCCCGGTCGACGAGGTCCTTGCGCTGCAGCATGTCGAACAGCCCGCGCCCCCGCCGGATGTCGTGGTACGACAGGTCCAGCTGCGCGATGCGCGGGCTGGACAGCTCCAGCCCGTGCTTGCTGCGGTAGCGGTCCAGCAGCCGGAGCTTGATGGCCCAGTCGACCTCGCGGTCGATGCCCGAGTAGTCCTGGGTCTCGACCGCCTCCAGCGCACGGCCCCACAGGTCGAGGATGCGGTCGGTCATCGGGTCCGAGCCGCGGCGCGCGACGTGGTCGACGGCGCGGCTGTAGTACTCGCGCTGGATGTCCAGCGCGGAAGCCTCCCGCCCGCCGGCCAGCCGCACCGTGCGCCTGCCGGTCATGTCGTGACTGATCTCCCGGATCGCCCGAATCGGGTTGTCCAGGCTGAAGTCCCGGAACTGCACGCCCTGCTCGACCATTTCCAGCACGAGGTTGGCCGTGCCCACCTTGAGCAGCGTGGTCACCTCGGACATGTTGGAGTCACCGACGATCACGTGCAGCCGCCGGTAGCGCTCCGCGTCGGCGTGCGGTTCGTCCCGGGTGTTGATGATCGGGCGCGAGCGGGTCGTGGCGCTGGAGACGCCTTCCCAGATGTGCTCGGCGCGCTGGGACAGGCAGTACACCGCTCCGCGCGGCGTTTGCAGCACCTTCCCGGCCCCGCAGATGAGCTGGCGGGTCACCAGGAATGGCAGCAGCACGTCGGCGATGCGGGAGAACTCGCCGGACCGGCCCACCAGGTAGTTCTCGTGGCAGCCGTAGGAGTTGCCAGCCGAGTCGGTGTTGTTCTTGAACAGGAAGATGTCGCCGCCGATGCCCTCGTCGGAGAGCCTGCGCTCGGCGTCGACGAGCAGGTCCTCCAGGATCCGCTCCCCTGCCTTGTCGTGCGTGACGAGCTGGGTGAGGTCATCGCACTCGGCCGTGGCGTATTCCGGGTGCGAACCCACGTCGAGGTAGAGCCGAGCGCCGTTGCGCAGGAAGACGTTGGACGAGCGCCCCCACGACACGACGCGTCGGAACAGGTACCTGGCCACCTCGTCCGGGGACAACCGGCGCTGCCCGTGGAACGTGCAGGTGACCCCGAACTCGGTCTCGATGCCGAAGATCCGCCGCTGCATGCCTCCACACTAGGCGCAAAACGCCGTGTTCGATGCTCCGCCGTTCGGGCTCCGGTGCCGTACCGGGCGGTGGCCGATCGACGCGGTGCGTGATCGCGATCCGCAGCGGGTTCCTGCGGTGCAGCGCAACCCCGGTTCTGCCGATCGCGTTCCACCCTCCGGGTGTTCTCCCGCGCCCGGCGCTGCTCCCACGATGTGCGACGGCGGGCGGGAACACGGTCCCGCCCGCCGCAGTACGCTCGTCCGGCAGCGTGTCAGCTCGACGCGCTGCCACCGCCCTCGCCGCCGGAATCCGACGCCGAAGGATCCGCGTCCTCGCCGGAACCGCTCCCGCCCGATGTGGACTCCGCGTTCGGCAGCAACTCCTGCAGCGCCGAGCCCTGGAGCCGGCGGAACGTGCGGTGTTCGCGGGCGCGGTCGAGCACCGCCACCTCCAGCTGCCCGGTGTCCAGTTCCCGATTGCTGTCGCCACCGCTGGACAGCGCCCGGATCGCGACCCGGACCGCCTCGGTGAGATCGAGCCCGTCGGTGAACGATTCCTTGAGGCTGCTGGTGATCGCGTCGGCCTGACCGCCCATCACCACGAACTGCCGCTCGTCCACGATGGAGCCGTCGTAGGTGAGCCGGTAGAGCTGGTCGCCCTCCGGCGCGGCACCGACCTCGGCCACGCAGATCTCCACCTCGAAAGGCTTGATCTGCTCGGTGAAAATGGCGCCGAGGTGCTGAGCGTAGGTGTTGGCCAGCGACCGCCCCGTCACGTCGCGGCGGTCGTAGGAGTAACCGCGCACGTCGGCGATGCGCACCCCGGCCACGCGCAGCGCCTCGAACTCGCTGTAGCGACCGACGGCGGCGAACCCGATCCGGTCGTAGATCTCGGCCACCTTGTGCAGTGTGGGCGAGGGGTTCTCGGCCACGAACAGCACGCCTCCCGCGTACTTGAGCACCACCACGCTGCGCCCCCGGGCGATGCCCTTGCGGGCCAGCTCGGAGCGCTCCCGCATCAGCTGCTCGGGAGAGGTGTAGAACGGCATCGTCACGGCTGTGCACTCCTGGATCGAATCTGCTCGCCGCAGGGCGAGGTGGCTGGATCAGGTGGCGTGGGCTGGGTGGCGGGTCAGCCGCCCGGGTTCTCCATGCGGCCGCTGACCACCCGCGAGGCGATCTCGGCAGCCTGATCCTCGGACCACCGCACTGCGCCGTCCGCGGTGATCGTGACGATCGACGGGTAGATGCGCCGGGTCAGGTCCGGCCCCCCGGTGGCGGTGTCGTCGTCGGCGGCGTCGTAGAGCGCCTCCACAGCCGTGCGCACGGCGCTGTCCGCACCGGCCTCCGGGTCGTAGCGCTTCTTCAGCGCCGATTTGGCGAACAGCGAACCGGAGCCGACCGCGTGGTACCCGCCGGCTTCGGCGTAGCGGCCGCCCGCCACGTCGTAGGACACGATGCGGCCCGCCCGGTCGGTGTCCTCGGCCTCCACATCGAACCCGGTGAACAGCGGGACCACGGCCAGGCCTTGCATCGCGGCCTGCAGGTTGCCGCGCAGCATGGTGGCCAGCTTGTTCGCCTTGCCGTCCAGCGACAGCGGGACGCCTTCGAGCTTCTCGTAGTGTTCGAGTTCGACGGCGTAGAGCCGCACCAGCTCCTGGGCGACACCGGCGGTGCCCGCCACCCCGACGGCCGAGTACGCGTCGGTGACGAACAGCTTCTCCATATCGCGCTGGGCGATCAGGTTGCCCATGGTGGCGCGGCGATCACCGGCGAGCAGAACCCCGCCGCGGAAGGTGACGGCGACGATGGTCGTGCCGTGCGGGGCCTCCACCACCGCGTCCTCCTGCTTCGTGCCGCCGGGCAGCATGTCGGGAGCGGTTTGACGGAGGAAATCGGTGAACGAGGACCCCGGTGCGAGGTACGCGGCGGGCAGGGCCTGACCCGGGAAGCGGGCCGAGCTGGATTCCATCGGCGACATCGTCTCCTGCTCGAACTCTGGGGATGTGGACTGGCGGACCGGATGTGGCACCCGGTCGACGTGCTGGTTTCCCGGTGTCATCCGGGCCCGGCAGCTGCCCCGCAGCGGTGCACCGCACCCACCTCCTGCCTGGTCGTCGCCCCGCCTCGCCGGCGGGACGCGGCAGGTCTCGGTGCCCGGCCGCGCTCGGCCGGGCACCGAGACCGATCTGCACGTTTGCCATCTCCCGCCCACCGGGACCCGTCGACCGGGTCCGGCTGCGCGGCGGGGCTCACCGGGCGCACGAGGCGGACGGGGCCCACCGCGCCGGGCAGCGGGTCACTGACCACCCTTCTGCACGTAGGCGCGCACGAAGTCCTCCGCGTTCTCCTCCAGGACGTCGTCGATCTCGTCCAGGATGGTGTCGACGTCCTCGCCGAGCTTTTCGCGGCGCTCCTGGCCGGCGGCTTCCGGGCCCTGTTCCTCGTCGCCCGAATCGCCGTCACCGTTGCGCTGAGCCTTGTCCTGGGCCATCTCGCCTCCCGGTGGTTGTTCTGCGAGTTCTCCCCGAACTTCGGGGAGGCCCCGCCGTGAACACTACCTATCCGACCACCCGTTCGCCCACGGCCGACCGGGCGCATCGTCGATCTTCGCACCACGCTGACGTGGGCGAAAGATGCCCGTCACGGTTTCTGCGGCCTCCCGGCATGTGGTCACCGGCGCGGGTGAACCACCACCGCGCAACGCGGCCGTCAACCCTTGGTCAGCGAGTCGACGAGCTCCTCGGCGCTGCGCGCCGCGTCCAACAGCTCACCCACGTGCGCCCGGGATCCGCGCATCGGTTCCAGCGTCGGGATGCGCACCAGCGATTCGCGTCCCAGGTCGAAGATGACCGAGTCCCAGGAGGCGGCCGCGACTTCCGACGGGTAGCGCTCCAGGCAGCGCCCGCGGAAGTAGGCGCGGGTGTCCTCCGGCGGTGCCAGCACGGCATCGCGCACGTCCTGCTCGTCGACCAGCCTGCGGATCGCGCCGCGGGTGACCAACCGGTTGTACAGGCCCTTGTCCAGCCGCACGTCGGAGTACTGCAGGTCGATCATGTGCAGCCGCGGCGAGCCCCAGGCCAGGCCGTCGCGCTCCCGGTAGCTCTCCAGCAGCCGCAGTTTCGCGGGCCAGTCCAGCCGGTCGGCGCAATCCATCGGATCACCGCCCAGGGCGTCGAGCACCTCGCCCCAGGTCTGCAGCACCTCGCGGGCCTCGGCCGAACCGCCGCCCTGCGCGTCCAGGTGCGCCGCCGCCCGCTCGTGGTAGGCGCGTTGCAGGTCCAGTCCGGTGAACCGGCGCCCGTCGGCGAGCTCCACGGTCTGCTCCAGGCCCGGGTCGTGGCTGATCAGGTGGATCGCCTGGACCGGGTCGGCGAGCTTGAGGTCGTCGAAGCGCTCGCCTGCCTCGATCATGTCCAGCACCAGCGCGGTGCTGCCCAGTTTCAGGTACGTCGAGGTCTCGGCCAGGTTGGCGTCCCCGACGATGACGTGCAGCCTGCGGTACTTGTCCGCGTCGGCATGCGGTTCGTCGCGGGTGTTGATGATGCCGCGCTTGAGGGTGGTCTCCAGGCCGACCTCGACCTCGATGTAGTCGGCGCGCTGGGACAGCTGGAAGCCGGGCTTCTCCCCCGCCTGGCCGATGCCCACCCGGCCGGAACCGCACACCACCTGCCGGGAGGCGAAGAACGGGGTGAGCCCGCCGATGGCCGCGGTGAACGGCGTGCTGCGCGCCATGAGGTAGTTCTCGTGCGTGCCGTAGCTGGCACCCTTGCCGTCCACGTTGTTCTTGTAGAGCTGGATCGGTGCGGTGCCGGGCACGCTCGCCGCGCGGATCGCGGCCTCCTCCATCACCCGCTCGCCGGCCTTGTCCCAGACGACGGCGTCGCGCGGGTTGGTCACCTCGGGCGCCGAGTACTCCGGATGGGCGTGGTCGACGTAGAGCCGCGCGCCGTTGGTCAGGATGACGTTGGCCGCACCCAGGTCATCACCATCCGATCCGCTGCTCTGCTGGGTGTTCGCGCTCAGGTCGAAGCCCCGGGCATCGCGCAGGGGAGATTCCACCTCGTAGTCCCAGCGCGCTCGGCGCGCTCTCGGAACGTCGGCCGCGGCCGCGTAGGCCAGCACGACGTGCGTGGAGCTCAGCACCGGATTGGCGCTCGAATCGCCGGGCACGACGATGCCGTACTCCACCTCGGTTCCCATGATCCGCCGCATACCCGCAGCCTACGGGTTCGGCGGGTTCGCGCGTGAGTTCCGCGGTGCACCGCAGCCGCGGAGGTTCCCCCGATCGGAGCACCGGCACCGAACGGGCGGCCACCGCGGCGGTGCGAGGATCCCGAGGTGACCGACAGCGAAGAGATCGTGGCGCTCTACGACGCGGCGGGAGCGGTCGTGGGCAGCGCCACACGTTCCCGGATGCGCCGCGAGGGCCTGTGGCACGCGGCCAGTTCCGTCCTGGTGCTGTCCGGCGACCGCGAGCGCGCGTACGTGCACCGGCGCACCGCGACCAAGGACGTCGCCCCCGGCATGCACGACTGCTGGGCGGGCGGGGTGGTGGCCGCGGGCGAGGACCCGGACACCACCGCCGCCCGGGAACTGGCCGAGGAGCTCGGCGTCCGCGGAACCGAACCGCGCTTCCTGTTCCGCACCACCCACGACCTGGACGGCGTGCGCTTCCACGCGTTCCTGTACGAGGCGGTCTGGGACGGGCCGGTGCACCACCAGCCCGAGGAGGTCGCCGCGGGCGGCTGGATGCCCCTGCCGGAGTTGTGGCGGCGGCTACGCGACCCGGAATGGCCGTTCGTGCCGGACGGACGGCAGTTCATCGGCCAGTGGCGGCGATTCCGCGGAGTCTGACCCCGCCGACGTCAGCGCCAGGCCAGGTCCGCGCGCTGACCCCAGTAGGTCGCCGCATCCTGGGCGAGCGGCGCCAGATCGGCCAGATCACCGGCGCTCAGCGCGATCTCGCACCCGGCCAGGTTGGACATCAGCTGCTCCACGCTGGCCGGGCCGATCAACACCACGTCCGCCCACGGCTGGGCGAGCGCGTGCGCCAGCGCCACCGCGTCCGCCGAGACCCCGTGCCGCCCGGCGACCTTGGCCATCGCGGCAGGCGGGTCCACCGCGAGGCGCCCGTTGGCGAGGGTCTCCTTGGCCAGCACCTGCCAGCCACCGGTGTGCGCCTCGGTGAGCGCGCTGCCCACCGAGGGTTCCAGCGAGTTCCAGGTCGACTGCACGGCGCTGAACAGCTGCCGCCCGCCGACTTCGAGCTCCCAGGCCCGCTCGATCGCCGCGCCCTGCTCGGCGCCGCTGGTCGACAGCCCCAGCCGTACCCCGGAATCGCGCAATCGCGCCAATGCGTGCTGCAACGCCAGGTCGTCGAACAGCGGGCTGTCGGCGGTCAGCGAATGCACCTGGTAGAGGTCGACCCGGTCGTCGAGCAGCTCGCTGGTCTCGGCCCACTGGGTGCGCAGCCGCTCCAGCGAGTGCTCCTTGACCTCGTGCACCGCGGTCTCCACCCGCCATTCGGCGACGTAGGCGTAACCCCACTTGCTGGACACCGCGATGTCCTCGTACCCGCGGCTGCGCAGCCACTCGGAAAGGAACTGCTCGGCGCTGCCGTAGGAGCGCGCGGCGTCAAACCAGCGGATCCCGTTGGCATAGGCGGCATCCAGCACCAGGTGGGTGCGTTCGGACATCGCCTCGACGGTGCGCTGAGCCGGCAGGACACCGGTCCGGCCGAGGTTGATGTACGCGGGCCTGCCCAGCGCCGCGAGTCCCAGACCGAGCCTGCGGCGCGGTTGCGGTGCTGCGGTCATGCCCGAAACCTAACCGGTCCCGCCCCCGGGCACAGCCCGGGGCCACGAGCCCGGATGCCACCGCACCCGGCGGACCGGGTCCGCCGGGTGCGGTGTGGACGGTCGTCCTACAGGTACTGGCCGGTGTTGGTGGCCGTGTCGATCGCCCGGCCGGACTCCTGGTTCTTCCCGCTGACCAGCGTGCGGATGTAGACGATCCGCTCGCCCTTCTTGCCGGAGATGCGGGCCCAGTCGTCCGGGTTGGTGGTGTTGGGCAGGTCCTCGTTCTCGGCGAACTCGTCGATGATGGCGTCCTGCAGGTGCTGCACCCGCAGGCCCGGCTGCTGGGTCTCCAGCACCGACTTGATCGCCGCCTTCTTAGCGCGGTCCACGATGTTCTGGATCATCGCGCCAGAGTTGAAGTCCTTGAAGTACAGGACTTCCTTGTCCCCGTTGGCGTAAGTGACCTCCAGGAACCGGTTTTCGTCGCTCTCGGCGTACATCCGCTCCACCGTGGCCTGGATCATCCCGTCCACGCAGGCGGTGCGGTCGCCGGCGAACTCCTTGAGGTCCTCCTCGTGGATGGGGAGCTCGTCGGTGAGGTACTTGGAGAAGATGTCCTTGGCCGACTCGGCGTCCGGACGCTCGATCTTGATCTTCACGTCCAACCGGCCCGGACGCAGGATCGCCGGGTCGATCATGTCCTCCCGGTTGGAGGCGCCGATCACGATCACGTTCTCCAGGCCCTCGACGCCGTCGATCTCGCTGAGCAGCTGGGGAACGATCGTGTTCTCCACATCGGACGAGACGCCGGAACCGCGGGTGCGGAAGATCGAGTCCATCTCGTCGAAGAACACGATCACCGGGGTGCCTTCGGACGCCTTCTCCCGAGCCCGCTGGAAGATGAGCCGGATGTGCCGCTCGGTCTCCCCGACGAACTTGTTCAGCAGCTCGGGGCCCTTGATGTTGAGGAAGTAGGACTTGGCACGCCCGTCCTCATCACCGAGGTCGGAAGCCACCTGCTTGGCCAGCGAATTCGCCACCGCCTTGGCGATGAGCGTCTTGCCGCAACCGGGCGGCCCGTACAGCAGCACGCCCTTGGGCGGCGCCAGCTGGTACTTCACGTAGAGCTCGGAGTGCAGGAACGGCAGCTCCACCGCATCGCGGATCTGCTCGATCTGGCTGCCGAGGCCGCCGACGTCCTCGTAGCGGACGTCCGGCACCTCCTCCAGGACCAGATCCTCGACCTCCGCCTTGGGCACCACGTCGTAGGCGTACCCCGCTTTGCTGTCCACAAGCAGCGAATCGCCCGACTTGAGCCCGGACTCGGCCATCCCCTCGGTCAGCCACACCACGCGTTCCTCGTCGGTGTGCCCGAGGACGAGGGCGCGCGCGATCTGCGCGGAGTCGGCGGGGAGCAGCTCGCGGAACGTGCACACCTCACCGGTCTGCTCGAAGGTGCCCGCCTCGACCACCGTCAGCGCCTCGTTGAGCCGCACCGACTGGCCGAGTTTCAACTCCTCGCCGTCCACGTTGGGGGATACGGCCACCCGCATCCGGCGGCCCGACGTGAACACGTCCACCGTCTCGTCCTCGAAGCGGCGCAGGAAAACACCGTACCCGCTGGGTGGCTGGGCGAGCCGGTCGACTTCTTCGCGCAGCGCGGTCAGCTGTCCCCGCGCTTCCTTCAGCGTCTCGGTGAGTTTGGCGTTCCGTTCGGTGAGCTGGCTCACTCTCTCGGATGCCTCGGCCAGCCGCTTCTCCAGCAACCGGGCCTGTTGGGGCGATTCGTTGAGCCGGCGGCGCAGCAGAGCGACCTCGTCCTCCAGGACGCGGATCTGGTTGCGGAGCTCTGCGTTGTTGCCGTCGCTGAACTGCTCGCCGCCCTCCTCAGGCCGGCTTCCGGGACGGTCGTGCTGCATGTCGGCACCCTCCTCCCGTGCTCGTACCACCACGGTACCGGCGATCACCGACGACGGCGGCGTCGTGAATGCGCGCCGGATCCGCAAGCCTGCCACAAAAAACCGCCAAGACCCACGGATCCGACCGGGTTCGTCCGGCCGATCCGCGGGAATCCCCGCGCGGCCGCACACGGTCTGTTGTTGATCATGGTCCGTTCGATACGTCCGGCGGCCACGCCCGGGGACGCGGTCCGGGCGCGACGAGCACGGGTTTCCCGGGCAGCGACTCGCCCACGCACCCTCCGCGGACATCCGGGTTAACCGATCCGGCAACCGGGTGGGATTCAACCGGCCGTCGAGTGTGTCGCAGACCACTGTCCCGGGATCCGGACGCCGGGTCGCGTCGAGCGTGCCGTTTCGGGCGCGAATGCGCGAAAACCCCACGCGCGGTACGGGCGTCCTGCTCTACTGGCGCGGCCGCGCGCAGCGCGGTGCCGAAGCGAGACGAGGGGGAGATCCTGTGACACAGCCACCGCAGCCGCCCGGACCGGGCGGTTGGGGACCGCAGCAACCCGGCCAGTACCCGCAGGGGCCGCCCCAGCAACCGCAGCAGCCCGGAGGCTGGCAGGGCCCGCCCGGCGGCCAGTACCCGCAGAGCGGACCGCCGCCCGGGCAGTACCCGGGCGGGCAGCAGCCGCACCCGCCGCAGGGCGGATACCCGCCCGGCTTCGACGGGCCGCCGAAGAAGAAGTCCCCGCTGCCCTGGATCCTCGGCGGAGCCGGTGCGCTCGTGGTCGTCGCGGGCGTCGTCATCGCGATCGTGCTGTCCACCGGCGGTGCCGGTGACCCGCGGGAGACCGCCCAGGAGTACACCGACGCGATGAACGCGAAGGACTTCGCGACCGTGGGGCAGATGCACTGCCAGGACGACCAGGACCAGGTGGAGCAGTTCGCGAACCCCGCCAAGTCGTTCGAGGACGAAGGGATGCCGGCGGAACAGGCCCAGGAGCTCGCCGACTCGCTGCAGTTCCAACTGACCCTGGAGAACGTCCGGGAGGAGGGCGGCGAGAAGGCCACCGCCAGCTTCTCCGGCGACATGGCGATGAGCTTCGCCGGGCAGGAACAGACGTTCCCGGTGAACCAGGAGCGCTCGATGATCGTCGAGGACGGCGAGTGGCGCTTCTGCGGCGGGGCCGACATGCAGATGACGCCCTGACCGATGACCAGCGCAGCGGTCCCGTCCGCCTCGCTCCGGACGGGACCGCTCCGCCTCAGCCCTTGCTCGGGCGGCGCTGCTGGCGCGGCGGGGTGACCCCGTCCGCAAGTCGGCGCGCGGTGAGCAGGAACGCGGTGTGCGCGACCATCCGGTGCTCGGGCCGCACCGCCATGCCCACCACGTGCCACGGCCGCAGCACCGTCTCCCACGCCTGTGGTTCGGTCCAGGACTGCTGTTCGCGCAGGGCCTCGGTGACCCGGGACAGCTGGGTCGTGGTGGCCACGTACACCACCAACACTCCTCCGGGAACCAGCTTGGCGTGCACCGTGTCCAGCACGTCCCACGGCGAGAGCATGTCCAGCACCACCCGGTCGACCTGCTCGCCGTCGTAGTCGGCCACATCGCCGAGCCGCAGCTCCCAGTTCTCCGGCACCTCGCCGAAGAAGCGCTGCACATTGCGCTCGGCGTGCTCGGCGTGGTCCTGGCGCGCCTCGTAGGACAGGACGCTGCCCCCGTCGCCGACCGCGCGCAGCAACGAGCAGCTCAGCGCCCCGGAACCGGCCCCGGCCTCCAGCACCCGCGCGCCGGGGCGGATATCGCCCCACATGAGGATCTGCGCGGCGTCCTTGGGATAGATGACCTGCGCCCCGCGCGGCATGGACAGCACGTAGTCGGACAGCAGCGGGCGCAGCGCCAGGAACGAGGTCCCGCCGGCCGAGGTCACCACCGATCCCTCGGGCTCGCCGATGAGGTCGTCGTGCAGCAGCACGCCGCGGTGCGTGTGGTACTCCCCGCCGGTCTGCAGCACGACCGTGTACCGGCGCCCCTTGGGATCGGTCAACTGGACCCGGTCGCCGGGCTGGAACTCACCGCTGACGGTGCTGCTCAACTGCGTCGAACCTCCTGGATAGCTGCGCACGCCCCGGACCGGGGCCGACGCACCATCGTCGCAGAGCGGTCCGGCGACCCGGTCGTCACCCGCGCCGGGCCCGCAGCGCGCTGCGCAGGTCCTCGCGCCGCAGGACACCGCTGGGCCTGCCCTGCTGGTCGATCACCAGGAACTGCCAGGCCAGCACGTCCTGCACCCGCTCGACGACCTCGTCCGGCGGGTCGGTGTCCAGCAGGATGGTCTCCGGGCCGACCGGTTCGGCGGCCCGCTCGGCCGGTTCGTACGGGGTGTGCGTCGCCAGCCGTTCCGCGGAGGTCTGGTCCAGCAGCCCGACCGCGATCCCGTCGGCGCGCACCAACACCACCCCGCGCCCGGCCGCGGCGAGCAGCGCGTCGCCGACCGGGCTCTCCGCGGGCAGCTGCAGCACCGGCCGCACCAGTTCGCCCAGTTCGATCCCGGACGGCCGCCCGCGGCGCTGCTCGGCGGAGCGCTCCGCGCCGGCACCGGCGACGACGAACCACGCCATGAGCAGGCACACGCCCAGCCGCAGCCACTGGTCCTCGGCGTCGTGCAGCAGGCCCAGCATCGCCCAGATCAGCAGGCCCGCGGCCACGCCACCGGCACCGACCACTCCCGCGGTCGTCCCGGCGCCGCGGTGCCCGGACAGCCGCCAGGTCAGCGCGCGCAGCATCCGACCCCCGTCCAGGGGCAGCCCCGGCAGCAGGTTGAACACCGCCACCGCCAGATTGGCCACGCAGGTCTGCGCCACCAGCAGCCAGACCGCGCCGCCCGGGGACAGCGCGAACCAGCCCAGTCCGGTCACCGCGGCCAGCACCACCGACACCGCGGGGCCGGCGGCGGCGACGAGCCCCTCCTGCCCAGGTCGTGCCGGGGTCCGCGAGATCTCCGAGATCCCGCCGAGCAGGAACAACCGGATCCGGCGCACCGGCAGGCCCAGCCGTAGCGCCGCGATGCAGTGCCCCAGCTCGTGCAGCAGGACCGAGCCGGCCAGCAGCACGGTGAACATCGCGGCCAGCAGCGCACTCAGCCACACCCCGGCCTGCGGCAGGATGCGGGCCACCAGCGGGGTGTAGAGCAGCACGATCAGCACCGCACCGACCCACCAGGACGGTGACAGCAGCACCGGGACCCCGGCGATGCGACCCAGCAGCAGTCCCCCGTCGCCGGGTTCGGCGCGGCCGTGCCGCGAGGTGGTCGCCATGCGCGCAGCGTAGCGCCCGAGGTGTGAACCCCACGTCATCCCGGCGGGGGCGGACGCGGGCGGTCTCCGCGGCGCGCGGGCCGCCCAGCTGCACCGAATCGGCCCGCCGGGAACTAGGCTCCGCGCACATGACCGATCCGGCTCCCGCCACCACCGTGCAGGACCGACCGCGGCGGCCCGCCCTGTCGCCCTCGCGCGCGGGCGATTTCAAGCAGTGCCCGCTGCTGTACCGCTTCCGCGCGATCGACCGGCTGCCGGAGGCGCCCACTAAAGCCCAGGTGCGCGGCACGGTCGTGCACTCGGTGCTGGAGCGGCTGTTCGCCCTGCCCGCGGCTGAGCGCGATGCCGACCGCGCGCGCGAGCTACTGGAGCCCGCCTGGGAGGAGCTCAGCGGCGACCAACCGGAACTGGCCGGGCTGTTCGACGGACCGCAGGACCCGGAGTTGGCGCGCTGGCTGGACTCCGGCAGGGCGCTGCTGGACTCGTACTTCCAGCTGGAGGACCCGAGCCGGTTCGAACCGGAGTCCTGCGAACTGCGGGTGGAGGCCGAACTCGACTCCGGCGTGCTGCTGCGCGGGTTCATCGACCGGGTGGACGTGGCGCCGACCGGCGAGATCCGGCTGGTGGACTACAAGACCGGCGCGGCGCCGCGGGAGATCGGCGAGGCGAAGGCCCTGTTCCAGATGAAGTTCTACGCGCTGGTGCTGTGGCGCACGCGCGGGACGGTACCGCACCGGTTGCAGCTGATGTACCTCCGCGACGGGCAGTCGCTGGCCTACGCGCCGGACGAGGCCGAGCTGCGCCGCTTCGAGCGCACCCTGGACGCGATCTGGCAGGCGATCCTGCGGGCCGGGCGCACCGGTGATTTCCGGCCCAATCCCGGCAAGCTGTGCAACTGGTGCGACCACCAGGCGCACTGCCCGGCTTTCGGCGGCACGCCACCGCCCTACCCGGGATGGCCGGAACCGGACCCCGCTCCGGAAAGCACCCCGGACCGGACCGACTAACGTGCTTCCCACGCGGCGGCAGCCGCTTCCACGGGGCACGCAACCGGCACCGCCCAGCAAGCCCTCCCGGTTCCTGACCCGGACCGCCGGCCGGGACGTGCGCTGACGTCTCGCCGGCGGTCCGCGGTTCAGTCGTCGTAGGGGTCGAAGTTCGCGGCGGTGCCGAAGTCCCCGGCTTGGCTGGAGTCGACGACCGCGAACCGCGCCCCGGTCGGATCGCGCAGCACCGCGGCCCGCCCGATGCTGGAGTCGTACGGGTCCACCCGCACCCGCCCGCCCTGGGCGATGGCGCGGCGCACCAGCTCATCGGTCCCGACGGTCTCGCCGCAGCCCAGGTAGAGCAGCCAGTGCGGTGCGCTGCTCTCGGTGATGAAGTCGCGGATCATGCTGACCCGCGCGAGCACCGACTCGTCCCCCAGGTACCAGACCGAGTAGTCGGAGCGGTTCTCCCAGCCGAACTGCTCGGACTCGTAGCCGAACAGCTCCTGGAAGAACACGTCGGCGGTCTGCGCCTTGATGGTGACCAGTTCGGCCCACATCAGCGTGCCCGGCAGTCCGACGTCGAACTGCCAGGACTCCGCGGGCTGCAGCAGCCCGAACTCGGCGTCCGACGGCCCGGTGAGCACGGCTTTGGTACCCAGGCCCGGGACCCGGCTGACCGGCCCGGTGCACACCCCGCCCAGTTCCGCGGCCTGCTCGACGGCCGCGGCGCAGTCGGCGGTGGCCAGGTAGAGCCGCCAACCGGAATGCTCACCGGACGCGGCCCGCAGGCTGGCCACCGGGAAACCGTGCCGGGACGCGATCACGTGCTGCCCGGCGGCATCGTCCTGGTGGACCTGGTACTCCCAGTCGAACAGTCCGGAGTAGAAGTCCTGGGCGCGCTCCAGGTCGGTGGTGATCAGCTCGATCCAGCACGGCATCCCGGCGACCAGCTCCCACTGCGGCGGAGTCGATCCAGGGACGACAACAGCCATCTCGTTCACCCCCAGCGGCGTGTTCATGATCGTTTTCGCATCCCATTATCCGCGCCGGGGCTGACACTTTGGGGTGGAACGGTCACAAATCCGCAGCAGATCGACCGCTGTTTCCGGAGGAAAGCGGCGTACCGGGCGGCATTCCCCGCCGCACCGGCAGCACCGCCGTCACAGTCGGCAGGCGCGGATGTCCGAGGACAGGATCGCCTTGGCGCCGACCGCGGCCAGCTCGTCCATGATCGCCGGGGCCTGCTTGCGGGAGACCATCGCGCGCACCGCCACCCACCGCTCGTCGGCCAGCGGCGACATCGTGGGCGACTCCAGGCCCGGGGTCATCGCGCTGGCCTCGTCGAGCAGCTCGCGCGGGCAGTTGTAGTCCAGCATCACGTACTGCTGGGCGAACACCACGCCCTGCAACCGGGCGATCAGCTGCGCCTTGGCGGTGTCCTCCGGCGAGCCGTGCCGCTCGACCACCACGGCCTCCGAACGGCAGATCGCGTCACCGAAGGCGACCAGGCCGTGCTGGCGCAGCGTGCGGCCGGAACCGACCACGTCGGCGATCGCGTCGGCCACCCCGAGCTGGATGGAGATCTCCACCGCCCCGTCCAGCCGGATCACCTCGGCCTGCACCCCGTAGCGCGCCAGGTCGTCGGCGACGAGCTTCGGGTACGAGGTGGCGATGCGCTTGCCCGCCAGGTCCGTGAC
Organism: Saccharopolyspora montiporae; assembly: GCF_015209505.1. Lineage (GTDB taxonomy): Bacteria > Actinomycetota > Actinomycetes > Mycobacteriales > Pseudonocardiaceae > Saccharopolyspora > Saccharopolyspora montiporae. The sequence goes on along the minus strand of NZ_JADEYC010000006.1, from coordinate 5,236 downwards.
GTGCCACGGGTTCGGCCCGGCCGGAGCGGCGTAGCGGAACGTGGAGCCGCCGAAACCCAGCGCGAGGCATTCGGCGACCGGGGCGCCCGAATCGTTGGCCAGATCGCGCCCGGTGATGCCCAGGTCGAGCTCGCCGGACCCGATGTAGGTGGCGATGTCCTTGGGCCGCAGGAAGAAGAACTCGACGTCGTTGGTCGTGTCCAGCACGGTCAGGTCCCGCTGCTCATGGCGCTGCCGGTACCCGGCTTCCGCGAGCATGTCGGATGCGGAACCGGCCAGCGTGCCCTTGTTGGGCACAGCCACACGCAGCATGGAACTTGATCTCCTCGTTCATCGATCGGTTCGGCGGCCCGCGCGGCCGCCCGGCTCGGCGGCGGTCCGGAGTCCGGGGCCGCGGGGCCGTCACAGGTGCCGGTAGACGTCCTCCAGCGACAGCCCGCGAGCGAGCATGATCACCTGAGCCCGGTAGAGCAACTGGGATATCTCCTCGGCGAGCTCCTCGTCGGACTCGTGCTCCGCGGCCAACCAGACCTCACCGGCTTCTTCGAGGACCTTCTTGCCCTGCGCATGCACCCCGGCGTCCAGCGCGGCCACCGTCGAGGACCCCTCGGGCCGCTGATCGGCGCGCTCCTGCAGTTCGGCGAACAGTGCATCGAAGGTCTTCACGACCGCGATCCTTTCATCCCAGCTCATCGCCGACGATGCCGGTGCCCGCTCGGCCCGCTGCCGGGCGGGCGCCTGCCAGCAGCGCGCCGAGCGCGGTGAAGTCCACGTCCAGCAGCGAGCTGCGCAGCACCCGCTGCGGCCCCTCCTCCAGCGCCACCTCGCACGGCACCGCCAGCACGGTGCATCCGGCCGCTTCGGCGGAGGCCACACCGGTCGGCGAGTCCTCCAGGGCCAGGCAGTCCGCCGGGTCGACCCGCAGCATCCGAGCGGCGCGCAGGTAGGGCTCCGGGTCCGGCTTGTTCTTGCCGCCGACCTCGTCACCGCACACCGTGGCGTCGAACGACCCGCGCCCGAGCGTGTCCAGGGCGATTTCGGTGAGCGAGCGGATCGTCGAGGTGACCAGCGCGCTGCGCAGCCCCTGCGCGCGCACCGCGCGCAGCGCCTCGGCGGCGCCCGGCCGCCACGGCAGGCCGTCGGCGAACAGCTCGGTCATCCGGCCGGCCACCCATCGGGAGGCGTGGTCGAGCTCCTCCGCCGTGCCGGGTGCGCCGATCTCGTCGAGCACGATGAGCATGCTGCGGGTCATGTTCGAGCCGACCATGTTCGCCCGGGTCGACTCGCGGATCGCACCCCCGCGGTGCGCGGCGTAGTCGTCCATCGCGACGGTCCACAGCTTCTCCGAGTCGACGAGCGTGCCGTCCATGTCGAACAGCACGGCTGCGGGATTGCCGTCGCGAGTCATCGAGCGGGATTCTCCAGTCCACCGGGAGCGGGCATCGTCGCGTTCCAGTACAGCACCGGTCCGCAGGCCCGCCCCAGCGAACGTGTCCGATGCCTCGATTCAGATGATCGGACCTGCGGCCCCGCCGTCGGCGACCGCGTGACGCAGACCACCGATTTCTGCTGAACGGAAGGATCCAGCGGCCCGTGCGCTGCGGTTCGGCCGCCCGCGAACGGGTGCGGGCGGGATGTCGGACGCCCAGGTACCGGCCGCGTCGTAGGCTGGCGCAGTGACCGATCGCGACACCACCGCCACCGGACAAGCCGGCACCGAACTCCCGAGGCTGACCGACCCGATCGTCGTGGCTTCCTTCGAGGGCTGGAACGACGCGGGCGACGCGGCCAGCTCCGCGATCGAACACCTGCAGCTGACCTGGGACGCGACCCCGCTCAGCGAGATCGACCCGGACCCCTACTACGACTTCCAGGTCTCGCGACCCACGGTCAAGCTCGTCGACGGCGTCACCCGCGAGGTCAGCTGGCCGACGACCCGGCTGACCGCCTGCCGCCCGACCGGGTTCGAGCGCGACATCGTGCTGGTGCACGGCATCGAACCGAACATGCGCTGGCGGGCGTTCTGCGGTGAGCTGCTCGACCTGGTCGAACGGGTCGGCGCCCGCACCGTGGTGACCCTCGGTGCCCTGCTGGCCGACTCCCCGCACACCAGACCGGTACCGGTGACCGGCTCGGCCTACGACGCCGAATCGGCCTCCCGGTTCGGCTTGGAACGCTCCCGCTACGAGGGCCCGACCGGCATCGTGGGGATCTTCCAGGACGCCTGCGTGCAGGCGGGCATCCCCGCCATCTCGTTCTGGGCGGCCGTGCCGCACTACGTCTCGCAACCACCATCGCCCAAGGCCACGCTGGCGCTGCTGCACCGCGTGGAGGAGGCGCTCGATGTGGAGGTCCCGCTGGGCAACCTGCCCGAGCAGGCCGAGGAGTGGGAGCAGACGGTCAGCGAGATGGCCGAGGAGGACGAGGACGTGCGCAACTACGTGCGCGCCCTCGAAGAGCGCGGGGATGCCGAGGTCAACCTCACCGAGACCTCGGGCGATGCCATCGCGGCCGAGTTCGAGCGTTACCTGCGCCGCCGCGGCCCGGGCGGCAAGGGCCCGACCGGGCCGGGACCGGGCTGAGGAGTCCCGCGGGCGCGGGGCACCACCCGGCGGCGCGCCCCGCCCGCGGCCTCAGCCGGCGGCGAGCTCGGCCAGGCAGCTTCGCGCCGTCCGGGTCGAGGAACCACGCACCGCGGTCGGCCGGATCGTCGAAGGCGTCGGCGAAGCGGTTGCGGATCGGCGCGCGCTCGGCGGCCGCGGTGAACAGCTCCACCACGTGCGGAGGCGCGGGCTGCAGCGCGGCGTTCATCCACGCCGTCACGTGCTGCGCGCAGTTCCAGAAGCGCTCGAAGGCCTGCCGCATCCACCGCTCGTCGAACCGCTCGACCCCGCGCCGCAGGAGGTTGTCCACATAGGACTCAGCGCACTTGCTCGCGCTGTTGGACCCTGGCCGGTGATGGGGTCGTTGGTCACCACGACGTCGCCCACACCCAAGCACCGTGCGCCCGGAGGGCAGGTGCGCGACGGGTTCGCGCACCACCGGGGTGACCGATCCGGACAGCACCGCCAGCGGATCGGTTTTCATCCAATGTGGACACATCCGCGGTGTCGTAGTGCACGGTTCCGCCGCGCTCCTCGAACAATTCCCACCACCCGGCCATCTTCACCCGCTGGTCGACCGACCGCGCTCCGGGACAGCTCGCCGAACAGCACAGCGCCCGCCGGTCCACCGCGTTCGGGGACCGACGGGCGCCGGAACGACACCGGGTTCAGAGCTGCACGCCGAGCAGCGCGTCCACCGCGTCGCGGATCAGGCCGGGGGCGGACTCGTCGGCGTCGGCGCCGCCGAGCGCGGCATCGACCCACTCGTCGACGGCGCGCAGCGCACCCGCGCTGTCCAGGTCGTCAGCCAACCGTTCGCGCACCTGCTGCACCACCGGCGCCGCATCGGGGCCGGCCGGCGCCTGCGCGGCCTGCCGCCACCGGTCCAGTCGGGCCGCACCCCGGGTCAGCACGTCGGCGGTCCAGGACCGTTCGGCGCGGTAGTGGCCGTCCAGCAGTCCCAGCCGGATCGCCATCGGATCCACCCGGTCGCCGCGCAGCCGGGAGACGAACACCAGGTTGCCCTTCGACTTCGACATCTTGGCGCCGTCCAACCCGATCATGCCGGCGTGGCAGTAGTGCGCGGCGAACGGGAACTCGCCGGTGAGCGCCTCGGCGTGCGCGGCGCTGTACTCGTGGTGCGGGAAGATCAGGTCCGAACCGCCGCCCTGCACGTCGAAGCCGAACCCGAGCTTGTTCAGCGCGATCACCGAGCACTCCAGGTGCCAACCGGGCCTGCCCGCGCCGAGCTCGGAGTCCCAGGACGGCTCCCCCTCGCGGGCGGCGCGCCACAGCAGCGCGTCCAGCGGGTGCTCCTTGCCAGGCCGGTCCGGGTCGCCGCCGCGCTCGGCGAACAGCTCGCGCATCGTCTCGTCGGCGTAGTTCGACTCGTAGCCGAAGCGCCCGGTGGCCTGGTGGCGGAAGTAGATGTCCGGGTGCTCGTCGTCCACCCGGTAGGCGGCACCGGCGGCGAGGAGCTTGGACACCGCCTCCACGATCTCCGGGATCGACTCGACCGCACCGACGAAGTCGCGCGGCGGCAACACCCGCAGCGCGGCCATGTCCTCGCGGAACAGCGCCGTCTCGCGCATGCCCAGCACGATCCAGTCCTCGCCGTCGCGCTCGGCCCGCTCCAGCAGCGGGTCGTCGATGTCGGTCACGTTCTGCACGTAGTGCACCTCGTGCCCGTTGTCCAGCCATAACCGGTGGACCAGATCGAACGCCAGGTAGGTGGCCGCGTGGCCGAGGTGCGTGGCGTCGTACGGGGTAATCCCGCACACGTACATGCTCGCCACGCTCCCGGGCCGGCTGGGACGTACCTCACCGGCGGAGGTGTCGAACAGGTGCAGGGGGCGAGGGGTGCCCGGCACCTCGGGCACGGGGACCGACGACCAGGGTTGCATGCCCCCGACCTTAATCGCCCGAGCCGCGGCGCCGCCGCTCCCGCGGTGACCGGACGCGCCACATCCCGCGCGGTGCCCGGCTGCGCACGGTCGGCGATTCCCGACCCCACCCGGAAATCTTCCGGCGCGGCTCGTGCGCCCCACGCGTCACACTCCCCGCGCCGGGCCGCCGGGTTGGTGCAATCCTCGTTCGTGCAAGCGGAATCCTGCGAGCAGGAGGCTCCTGAGCAGCCGGCGAGCGGGAACGCCGAACGGGTCCGACGCACCAGGATCACGAAAAAATCTTCACTCGTCGGGTGGAAGTCGGCACTGCGGCGAGCGGGCGGGTCCGCAGCGGACCCCGGCTGGGACCGCGCAGCGGTCCGGTCCCCGGGATGTCCCGGCGGGCGTACGAGCAGCTGGAGGCGATCGGTGACTTCGGTACGTGTGGAAGGGCTCTACAAGGTCTTCGGGCCGCGTCCGGCCGACGTCGTCGACCGGCTGCGCGGTGGTGCCGACCAGGACGAGGTGCGCGCGGCGGGCGCGACGGCCGCGGTCGTGGACGCCTCGTTCACGGTGCGCAGCGGGGAGACGTTCGTCGTGATGGGCCTGTCCGGTTCGGGCAAGTCCACCCTGATCCGCACCATCAACGGACTGCTGACCCCCACGGCCGGGCGGGTGTTCGCCGACGAGGACGAGATCACCTCGATGTCACCCGCGGGGTTGCGCGCGATGCGCCAGCAGACGATG
>NZ_JADEYC010000052.1 GCF_015209505.1 Saccharopolyspora montiporae | reverse complement strand
GGGTAGAGGGGGTTGGCCTTGGCCAGCGCCTCGACCCGGCCCCGCAACTGGGCCGTGGTCGCCGCGTCCAACCCCGGCTTGAGCGCCTCGGCGATCACCTCGGCCACCTCGGAGAACTCCTGCGCACCGAACCCGCGCGTGGCCAACGCCGACGTCCCGATCCGCAACCCCGACGTCACCATCGGCGGCCGCGGATCATTCGGCACCGCATTGCGATTGACCGTGATCCCGATCTCGTGCAACCGGTCCTCGGCCTGCTGCCCGTCCAACTCCGAATTCCGCAGATCCACCAGCACCAGATGCACATCCGTGCCCCCGGACACCAGCTGCACCCCCGCCGCCGACGCGTCCGAGGCCTGCAGCCGCTCGGCCACGAGCTGCGCACCCTGCACCGTGCGCCGCTGCCGATCCGCGAACTCCGCCGAGGCGGCCACCTTGAACGACACCGCCTTGCCGGCGATCACGTGCTCCAACGGGCCACCCTGCTGACCCGGGAACACCGACGAGTTGAACTTCTTCGCGAACTCGGCCTCCGCCGACAGGATCACCCCACCGCGCGGGCCACCCAGCGTCTTGTGCGTGGTCGTGGTGACCACGTGCGCGTGCGGCACCGGGCTCGGGTGCACCCCGGCGGCCACCAGACCGGCGAAGTGCGCCATGTCCACCATCAGGTACGCCCCGACCTCGTCGGCGATCTCGCGGAACCGCGCGAAGTCCAACTGCCGCGGATACGCCGACCAGCCGGCCACGATCATCTGCGGCCGGTTCTCCCGCGCCAACCGAGCCACCTCGTCCATGTCGACCCGGTGATCGGTCTCGGAGACGTGGTAGGGCACCACGTTGTAGAGCTTGCCGGAGAAATTGATCTTCATGCCGTGCGTGAGGTGCCCGCCGTGCGCCAGGTCCAGGCCCATGATCGTGTCGCCCGGCTTGAGCAGCGCGAACATCGCCGCCGCGTTGGCCTGCGCCCCGGAATGCGGCTGCACGTTGGCATAGGCCGCCCCGAACAGGTCCTTGACCCGGTCGATGGCCAGCTGCTCGATGACGTCGACGTGCTCGCAGCCGCCGTAGTAGCGCTTGCCCGGATAGCCCTCGGCGTACTTGTTGGTCAGGACCGAGCCCTGCGCTTCGAGCACGGCCTGCGGAGCGAAGTTCTCCGAGGCGATCATCTCCAGCGTGGTCTGCTGGCGGTTGAGCTCGTCACCGACCGCCGAAGCGACCTCCGGATCCAC
>NZ_JADEYC010000050.1 GCF_015209505.1 Saccharopolyspora montiporae | reverse complement strand
TGGTGTGTGGGGTGTGGGTGTGTTGTCTCGTGGTTGTTGTTTGAGAACTGTATAGTGAGTGCGAGCATCTTTGTGGCCAAGTTGTGTAGGGCACATGGTGGATGCCTGGGTACCAGGGGCCGATGAAGGACGTGGGAGACTGCGATAGTCCTCGGGGAGTTGTCAACCGAGCTGTGATCCGAGGGTGTCCGAATGGGGTAACCCAGCCCGAGTGATGTCGGGTTACCAGCGTCTGAATGTATAGGGCGTTGGGGGGAACGCGGGGAAGTGAAACATCTTAGTACCCGTAGGAAGAGAAAACACTGGTGATTCCGTGAGTAGTGGCGAGCGAAAGCGGAGGAGGCTAAACCGTGCGCGTGGGAGACCCGGCAGGGGTTGCGTGTGCGGGGTTGTTGGGGCGCTGCTGGAGGGATCTGCTGGTCCGTCAGCGTGTCTGTGCAGGCTAGTTGAACAGGTTGGGATGCCTGGCCGGAGTGGGTGAGAGTCCCGTAGGCGAAAGTTTGTGCGGTGCGTGTGGTGGTGTTTCCCCGAGTAGCAGCATTTCCGTGGAGGGTGCTGTGAATCTGGCGGGACCACTCGTCAAGCCTAAATACTTCCTGGTGACCGATAGTGGATAGTACCGTGAGGGAATGGTGAAAAGTACCCCGGGAGGGGAGTGAAAGAGTTCCTGAAACCATGTGCCTGCAATCCGTCAGAGCATGCCTGTGTGGTGTGTGATGGCGTGCCTTTTGAAGAATGAGCCTGCGAGTTGCTGCTGCGTGGCGAGGTTAACCCGTGTGTGGGGGAGTCGGAGCGAAAGCGAGTCTGAAGAGGGCGTTGAGTCGCGTGGTGCAGACCCGAAGCGGAGTGATCTACCCATGGCCAGGGTGAAGCGCGGGTAAGACCGTGTGGAGGCCCGAACCCACCAGGGTTGAAAACCTGGGGGATGAGCTGTGGGTAGGGGTGAAAGGCCAATCAAACTTCGTGATAGCTGGTTCTCCCCGAAATGCATTTAGGTGCAGCGTCGTGTTGAGCTGGGGTGGGGTAGAGCACTGGTTGGTCGATGGGCCCGGTGGGTTACTGAGATCAGCCAAACTCCGAATACGCCCGAGTGGTGCGCGGCAGTGAGACGGTGGGGGAAAAGCTTCATCGTCGAGAGGGAAACAGCCCAGAGCATCGGCTAAGGCCCCCAAGTGTGCGCTTAGTGGGAAAGGATGTGGGATCGCTGAGACAACCAGGAGGTTGGCTTAGAAGCAGCCATCCTTGAAAGAGTGCGTAATAGCTCACTGGTCAAGTGGTCCTGCGCCGACAATGTAGCGGGGCTGAAGCGCGCCGCCGAAGCCGTGCCGGCAGCACTGTGTGTTGTTGGGTAGGGGAGCGTCCTGCATGTGGTGAAGCATCTGCGTGAGTGGGTGTGGAGTGTGTGGGAGTGAGAATGCAGGCATGAGTAGCGAGTGCAGAGTGAGAATCTCTGCCGCCGGATGACCAAGGGTTCCTGGGGAAGGTTCGTCCGCCCAGGGTGAGTCGGGGCCTAAGGCGAGGCCGTCAGGCGTAGTCGATGGAGAACGGGTTGATATTCCCGTACCCGTGTGCACGCGTCCATAGCGAGGCTTCTGAGACTAACCATCCGGTGTGTGTGTCGCTCCCTTTGTGGGGTGGTGCATGTGCTGCGTGGGACCTGAGGGAGTAGTAGTTAAGTGATGGGGTGACGCAGGAGGGTAGCTCTGCCAGTGTGTGGTTGTGCTGGTGTAAGCCTGTAGCCCGTGAGTGCAGGGAAATCCGTGCTCACTGTGGGTGAGGGGTGATGCGTAGCCGTGGTGGTGAAGTGAGTGATCCCATGCTGCCGAGAAAAGCCTCTAGCGAGTGTGTGCATGGCCCGTACCCGAAACCGACACAGGTGGTCAGGTAGAGTATACCGAGGCGGTCGGGTGAACTGTGGTTAAGGAATTCGGCAAATTGCCCCCGTAACTTTGGGAGAAGGGGGGCCATTGCTGGTGAACGCCCGTGCGGTGGGAGCTGGTGGTGGCCGCAGAGGCCAGGGAGAAGCGACTGTTTACTAAAAACACAGGTCCATGCGAAGCCGTAAGGCGATGTATATGGACTGACGCCTGCCCGGTGCTGGAACGTTAAGAGGACCCGTTAGCGCATTTCGGTGTGTGAAGCGGAGAATTTAAGCGCCAGTAAACGGCGGTGGTAACTATAACCATCCTAAGGTAGCGAAATTCCTTGTCGGGTAAGTTCCGACCTGCACGAATGGCGTAACGACTTCTCCGCTGTCTCGACCACAGGCCCGGTGAAATTGCAGTACGAGTAAAGATGCTCGTTTCGCGCGGCAGGACGGAAAGACCCCGGGACCTTTACTATAGCTTGGTATTGGTGTTTGGTTCGGCTTGTGTAGGATAGGTGGGAGACTGGGATGCATTCACGCTAGTGGGTGTTGAGTCGTTGGTGAAATACCACTCTGGTCGTTCTGGGCATCTAACTCGGGTCCGTGATCCGGATCGGGGACAGTGCCTGGTGGGTAGTTTAACTGGGGCGGTTGCCTCCTAAAGGGTAACGGAGGCGCCCAAAGGTTCCCTCAGCCTGGTTGGCAATCAGGTGTTGAGTGTAAGTGTATAAGGGAGCTTGACTGTGAGACTGACGGGTCGAGCAGGTGCGAAAGCAGGGACTAGTGATCCGGCACTGGCTGGTGGAAGCGGTGTCGCTCAACGGATAAAAGGTACCCCGGGGATAACAGGCTGATCTTGCCCAAGAGTCCATATCGACGGCATGGTTTGGCACCTCGATGTCGGCTCGTCGCGTCCTGGGGCTGGAGTTGGTCCCAAGGGTTGGGCTGTTCGCCCATTAAAGCGGCACGCGAGCTGGGTTTAGAACGTCGTGAGACAGTTC
>NZ_JADEYC010000005.1 GCF_015209505.1 Saccharopolyspora montiporae | reverse complement strand
GGCCGGGCGGGTGTTCGCCGACGAGGACGAGATCACCTCGATGTCACCCGCGGGGTTGCGCGCGATGCGCCAGCAGACGATGAGCATGGTCTTCCAGCACTTCGCGCTGTTCCCGCACCGCACCGTGCTGGAGAACACCGGCTACGGGCTGGAGATCCGCGGGATGGCGCAGCACGACATCACCGAGCGCGCCACCGAGGCCCTGGAGATGGTCGGGCTGCGCGGCTGGGAGGAGCGCTACCCGCAGCAGCTGTCCGGTGGGATGCGCCAGCGCGTCGGCCTGGCGCGTGCCCTGGCCTCGCAGACCGAGATCCTGCTCATGGACGAGGCGTTCAGCGCGCTGGACCCGCTGATCAAGCGGGAGATGCAGGACCAGCTGGTCACCCTGCAGGAGCAGCTCGGCAAGACGATCGTGTTCATCACGCACGACCTCAACGAGGCCATGCGGCTGGGCGACCGGATCGCGATGATGCGCGCGGGGCGGATCGTGCAGATCGGCACCGCCGAGGAGATCCTGCGCGACCCGGCCGATGACTACGTGGCGGAGTTCGTGCAGGACGTCGACCGCACGCGCGTGCTCACCGCCGGGACGATCAGCTCCCCGGCGGGTACCGCGCTCCCGCTGACCGCGAGCCCGGCCGAGGCGCTGGCGGCGATGCGCGAGCGCGGCGCCGACGTGCTGTTCGTCGCCGACGCGGAACAGCGGCTGGTCGGCGAGCTCGGCTCCGCCGCCGCCCAGCGGGCCCAGCAGCAGGGCAGCCGGGACATCGGCAGCGCGTTCGACCGCATCGAGCACCCGGTGGCCACCGGTGCCGCGATCCGCGACCTGTTCGGCAGGTTCCGGGACCGCGTGGCGCCGCTGCCCGTGGTCGACGCGCAGCGGCGGCTGGCCGGGGTCGTCACGCCGAACGAGGTCTTCGCGACGCTCAGCGGCGGGCACGCCGCGCGCAACGGGGACGAATCACCGAGCAGGGAGGCGCACGATGGCTGATCCGCTCCTCGCCGCCCAGTTCCAGCTGCCGCGGATCCCGATCGGCGACTGGATCCAGGATCTGGTGACCTGGCTGGAGAACAACATCGGGCCGGTGTTCGACTTCATCGACCTGGTGGTGCGGTCGCTGGTGACCGGGCTGACCACCGGGCTGACCTGGCTGCCCGAACTGGTCATGGTGCTGCTGCTCGCGGTACTCGGCCTGGTCCTGCGCAGCTGGAAGTTCGCCCTGTTCGCGCTGATCGGCTTCGGCCTCGTGGTGAGCATGCAGGAGTTCGAGGCCACGATGCAGACCCTGTCGCTGGTGCTGGTGGCCAGCGTGATCGCCGTGGTCCTCAGCATCCCGCTGGGCATCCTGTGCGCGCGCAGCAACCGGGCGAGCGTGATCGTGCGACCGGTGCTCGACCTGATGCAGACGATGCCGCCGTTCGTCTACCTCATCCCGGTGATCTTCTTCTTCAACATCGGGGCGGTGCCCGGTGTCGTAGCCACGATCATCTTCGCGCTGCCGCCCGGCGTGCGGCTCACCGAACTCGGCATCCGCCAGGTCGACACCGAGGTCGTCGAGGCGGGGGAAGCGTTCGGCGCACCGCCGATGAAGATCCTCACCGGCATCCAGCTCCCGCTGGCGATGCGCTCGATCATGGCCGGCGTCAACCAGGTGATCATGCTGTCCCTGTCGATGGTCGTGATCGCCGGGATGGTCGGTGCGGAAGGGCTGGGCACCAACATCTACCAGGCCGTCACCCGCGTGCAGCTCTCCGCGGGATTCGAGGCCGGGCTCTCGGTGGTGATCCTGGCCGTCTACCTGGACCGGATCACCGGCGTGCTCTCCGACCGGTCTCCGGTGGCACGTGCCGAACGCAAAGCAGCGGCCGCTGGCAGCGGCTGACGCCCCGGCGCGCCGAATCCACACAACAGCCCGAAGAAAGGCAGAGCAGCAATGCTGGCGAGAAAACCATCGCGGAAGGTCCATTCGGTGATCGCCCTGCTCGCAGCGCTGGCACTGGTGGCGGCGGGCTGCGGGGGCCGCGAAGCCGGGACCGGCGAGGAAGAGAAGACGATCAACATCGGCTACATCGCCTGGGACGAGGACATCGCGGTCACGAACCTGTTCAAGGTCCTGCTCGAGGAGCGCGGCTACACGGTGAACACCACCGAGCTGGAGGCCGGACCCACCTTCGCCGGGCTCGCGCAGGGCAACCTCGACCTGTTCCTGGACGGCTGGCTGCCGCAGACGCACGCCGACTACTGGCAGCAGTACGGGGAGCGGCTCGAAGACCTCGGGGTCTGGTACGACCAGGCCACGTTGAACATCGCCGTGCCCGAGTACCTCACCGACATCAACTCGATCGAGGACCTCAAGGGCCGCGGGGCGGAGTTCGACGGCACGATCACCGGCATCGACCCGGGGGCGGGCCTGACCCGAACCACCGAGCAGAGCGCGATCCCGGAGTACGGCCTGCAGGACGAATACACGCTGCAGACCTCCTCCACCACGGCGATGCTGGCCTCGCTGGAGAAGTCGATCAACGAGCAGCAGCCCATCGTGGTGACCCTCTGGCACCCGCACTGGGCCTACGCCCGCTACCCGCTCAAGGACCTGCAGGACCCGCGCGGTGCGATGGGCGGTGCCGAGCAGCTGCACTCGATCGGCAGGCAGGGCTTCGGCCAGGATTTCCCGGAGATCACCGAGATGCTGCAGAAGTTCCGGCTCAACGACGAGCAGCTGGCCTCGTTGGAGAACGAGATCAACAGCGCGGGCAAGGGCCAGGAGCCCGAGGCGGCGCGCCGCTGGGCCGAGGCCAACCCGGACGTGATCAACTCCTTCGCCCCACCGCGGTGAGGCACCCGCGACCGGCCGCCCGTGCCGTGCGGGCGGCCGGTCGCCGGGTCGCTGCGAGGAGGTTCACCATCCGCGACGATTCGGCGCGGTGCGCGAGTGCGGTAGAAAGAACTCGCGGGCCCGTCGGGCGCACCCCGGGCCCGCGCACCGGTGACGCGCGCGGAGCGGAGGACGGCGTTGGTTTCGTTGGACATCGAGGCGGCCCCGGACGAGGTCGGGTTGGATGCGGCCCGCTTGCAGCGCATCGACCGGCATTTCGAGCAGTACGTGACCTCGGGCAAGCTGCCCGGCTGGTTGGCGCTGGTCGCCCGCGGCGGGCGGATCGCTCACCTGTCGACCTGCGGTCTGCGCGACATCGACGAGCAGCTCCCGGTGCTGCGCGACACGGTGTTCCGCATCTACTCGATGACGAAGCCGGTCACCTCGGTGGCCGCGATGATGCTGCACGAGCAAGGGAAGTTCGAGCTCACCGACCCGGTGTCGGACTTCATCCCGTCCTTCGCCGACCTGCAGGTCTACACCGGTGGCACGGCCCGCGAACCGCGCACCCGCCCGGCGACCGAGCCGATGCGGATCTGGCACCTGCTCACGCACACCTCCGGGTTGACCTACGCCTTCCACCGGCTCACCCCGGTCGACGAGCTCTACCGCCGGGCGGGCTTCGAGTACGGCATGGCCGACGGGCTGGACCTGCAGGCGTGCTGCGATGCGTGGGCCGGGATGCCGCTGCTGTTCGACCCCGGCACGCGGTGGAACTACTCGGTGGCCACCGATGTGCTCGGCCGGGTCGTGGAAGTCGCCTCCGGGATGCCGTTGGCGGAATACCTGCGCACCGCGATCTTCGAACCGCTGGGCATGACCGACACCGGCTTCGCGCTGGACCGCGGGGACGCCGACCGGCTGGCGACGCTCTACGCCGCCGATGCCGCGGGCAACGCGCGCAGGCACCCGCAGCAGGACGCGCTGCACGAGTCCGCCTTCGAACCGCCCAAGGCGCCGTCCGGCGGGGGCGGGCTGTTCTCCACCGCGCACGATTACCACCGGTTCACCCGGATGCTGTTGCGCGGCGGGGAACTCGACGGGCAGCGGCTGCTGGGCAGCCGCACGGTGCGTTACATGACCCGTAACCACCTGCCGGGTGGGGTCGACCTGGAAACCCTGGCGATGGGGTCGTTCTCCGAAGCGGCCAACGCGGGCAAGGGTTTCGGGCTGGGCTTCTCCGTCCTGGACGATCCCGCCGCGGCCAAGGTGATCGGCAGCGCGGGCGAATTCGCCTGGGGTGGGCTGGCTTCCACCGCGTTCTGGGTCGATCCGATCGAGGACCTCTCGGTGCTGTTCCTGACCCAGCTCATGCCGTCCAGCACGCACCCGATCCGATCGCAGCTGCACCAGCTCGTCTACCAGTCCATCGTGGACTGACGCCGTCTCGGGCGGACCGCGCGGCGGCGGACATCTTGACAGGACTAACTTAGCATCAAGATACTCACCGGCATATCCCTTCCGGTGAGGAGATGCGTTGGCACCCCGGATCGCACGCCCCGCTGCGGCACTCTCAGCGCTGCTCCTGCTGGTCGGACTGCTCGCCGGCTGCGGTACGCGGGCCCCGGGCGACGACGTCGTCGACGTGCGCACCGATGTCGCCTTCACCGGGGCCATGCTGCCGCTGCTCGTGGGCGTGGACCGCGGCATCTACCGCGCGCACGGCCTCGACGTGCGGCTCAACTCCGGCAACGGCTCGGCCACCACGATCCAGACCGTGGCCAACGGCTCGGACGACCTCGGTTACGCCGATGCCACCAGCCTGGTGCAGTCCGCGGCCGAAGGCGTCCCGGTCCGGATGGTGGCCGGGATGGTGCAGCGCTCCCCGCTGGCGGTGTTCAGCAAACCGGGCTCCGGTATCGACGAGCCCGCGGACCTGGCCGGCACCGAGGGCGGCTACGTCCCGGGCAGCGCACCGGAGATGCTGTTCCCCGCCTTCGCCGCGGCCACCGGGGTCGACACCGGCGGGATCGGCCTGCCCCGGGTGGACGTGCCGGCGCGCGAAGCCCTGTTCCTCAACGACCGGGTGCAGTTCACCTTCGGCCTGACGAACGTCTCGCTGCCCAAGCTGCGCGAGAAGTGCGACTGCGCGATCCGCACCATCGCCTACCGTGAGCACGGGCTCGACGCGCTGAGCTCCGGAATCGTGGTGGGCGACCGGTTCGCGGCGCAACACCCGGGCACGGTGCGCGCCTTCCTGGCCGCCACCGCCGAAGCGACCCGAGCCGTCCTCGACGACCCGGACGCGGCAGTGCGCTCCTACTACCGGCTCGACGAGTCGGCGGCGCTGTCCCCGGACCTGCTGCGCGCGCAATGGGACGCCTCGGCCCGGCTGCTGCGCTCCGCGCGCACCCGGGCAGAGCCGTTCGGTTGCACCGACCGCGCGGACTGGGCCGACACCATCCGCCTCGTGGAACGCGGCACCGGCACCGATCCCGGCCTGGTCCAGCCGGGAACCGTTGCCACGAACGAATTCCTGCCCGGGGACTGCGACCCGGGCCGATCCCCCGGAGCGAGCCGATGACCGCGTTCGTCGACGTCGACCGCGTCACCAAGTCCTTCCCCGCCGCGGGCGGTCCGGTGCAGGCCGTCGCGGAGATGACCTTCCAGCTGCACCGCGGTGAGTTCCTCGCCATCGTGGGCCCCAGCGGATGCGGCAAGTCCACGCTGCTCACCGCGGCGGCCGGTCTCACCGCACCCACCTCCGGGCAGATCCGGATCGCGGGCGAACCGGTCGACGGCCCGCACACCGCGCTCGGCATGGTCTTCCAGAACCCCGAGCTGCTGCCATGGCGCACGGCGCTGGACAACGTGCTGCTGCAGGCCGAGATCCGCAAGCTGCCCAAGGTGCCGTACCGGGACGCGGCCGCGCGGCTGCTGCAGCAGGTCGGTCTCGGCGGGTTCGAGCAGCACTACCCCGACGAGCTCTCCGGCGGCATGGCGCAGCGGGTCGCGCTGTGCCGGGCGCTGCTGCACGATCCGGAACTGCTGCTGCTGGACGAACCGTTCGGCGCGTTGGACGCGCTGACCCGGGACCGCATCCAGCTCGACCTGCAGCGGCTGTGGCTGGCCCGACGCAAGACCGTCGCCTTCGTCACGCACAGCATCGACGAAGCCGTCTTCCTCGCCGACCGGGTGCTCGTGTTCTCCCCGCGCCCGGCCGGCATCGCCGCCGACATCGACATCGGCTTCGACCGCCCGCGCCGTCCGGAGATCCGCGCGACACCGGAGTTCGCCGCGCTGGTCGGCCGGATCCGGGACGTGTTCGCCCGGCTCGGGGTGTTCGGCGCGGACCCGGACGACGAACCCGCGGCCGACGCCGCGCGAGGAGGTGACCAGGCATGACCCACATCCGCTCCGCGCTGCTGCCGGTCGGTCTGCTGGTGGTGTGCTGCGCGGTCTGGCAGGTGGTCGTCACCGCCGGGCAGGTTCCGGAGTACGTGCTGCCCGCACCGCTGACCGTGCTGGGCACCATGGTGGCCGACGCGCCACTGCTGGCCACGGAATCGGTGCCGACGCTGCTGGCCGTGCTCGCCGGGTTCGGTCTCGCCGTCCTGGTCGCGCTGCCGGTAGCGGTGCTGATGACCTACAGCGACGCGCTGCACCGCGCCCTCTACCCGCTGCTGATCGTGGCCCAGGTGGTGCCGAAGGTCGCCGTGGCGCCGCTGTTCATCATCTGGTTCGGATTCGGCCAGCTGCCGAAAGTGCTCATGGTGGCGCTGATCTCGTTCTTCCCGCTCATCGTCGACGCGCTGGTGGGCTTGGCCGCCACCCGTCCGCAGAGCCTGGTGCTGGTCCGCTCGATGGGCGCCGGGCGCTGGCAGGCGTTCTGGAAGGTGCGCTGGCCCTGGGCGCTGCCGAGCATCTTCGCCGGAGCCAAGGTCGCCGTCACGCTGGCCGTGGTGGGGGCGGTGGTCGCCGAGTTCGTGGGCTCGGACGACGGCCTGGGCGTCGTGCTGCTGGATGCGCGCGGAAATTTGGACAGCGCAATGGCTTTCGCGGCGATCGGCTGGCTTACGATCGCGGGGCTGCTGCTGTTCGGCGCGGTGGCGCTGGCCGAGCGGGTGCTGGTGCCCGGCGGGCGCCGCGCGGCGTCCGCGGAGGCCGCCGGCTCCCTGTGAGCACGGCTCAGCCCCGCGGGCGCCAGCGGGAGAAACCGCCCTCGGTGTTGATCACCTGCCCGGTGATCCACGCCGCCTCGTCGGTGGCCAGCCACGCGATCAACCGCGCCGGATCGTCCGGTTCGCCGTAGCGGCCCAGCGGGAACATCGGGCGGACGCTGCGCCAGGTCTCCTCGTCCAGGTAGCCGGTGTCCACCGGTCCCGGATTGACCGTGTTCAGCGTGGTGCCCGCATCCGCGAGCTGATCGGCCAGCGTGACCGTGATCTCGGCCAGCGCGCCCTTGGCCGCCGCGTAGGCCACCTCGCCGGGCATCGGCCCTTGCTGCTGCCCGGAGGTCAGCAGCACCACCCGGCCGCCCGGCGCACCGGCGCGGTACCGGGCGAACGCCTGCACCAGCAGGATCGAGGCCCGCGTGTTCACCGCGTAGTGACCGTCCAGCATCCGCGCGTCCAACTCGCCGAGGGCTCCGTCGGACCCGCTGCGCGCCTGGTTGCACACCAGCACGTCGAGCCGACCGAACTCGGCCACCGCCGCGGCCACCACCCGGTCCGGCTCGTCCGGATCCGCGAGGTCGCCGCCGGAATCGGCCAGCCGCGCCCCGTCGGCCAGCCACCGGGCGACACCGCAGCGCACCGCGTCCAGATCGTCCGCGCCCCAGGGTTGTTCGCGGTCGTGCGCGGCGTGGTGGTGCAAGTACACCGAGGCGCCGAACGCCGCCAGGCGCCGCGCGGTCGCGTACCCGATCCCCTGCCGGCGGCTGACCCCGGTGATCAGCGCCGTGCGCCCGCGCAGCGGGAGCGGATCGCGGGACAGGTCGGCGGGCGGATCACCGGGCATGCCCGGATGCTAGCTGGCGTTCAGGCCGGGTCCGCGCCGCGCACCGCGCGCTCGCCGGACCCGTCGGCACCACCGAGCGCGGGCAGCACCCGGCTCTCGCCGACCGCCAGGTCCCACAGCTCCCCCGGGTCGCGCCCGCTGTCCTGCCACGCCTTGCGCAGCCACAGCAGCGGTTCGGTCACCGGCTCCCGGGTGAGCACGAACGTGCCCCAGTGCATGCTCGCCGCCCGCGCCGCGCCGAGATCGCGCACCGCCTGCACGGCCTCGGCGGGATCCATGTGCACGGGACGCATGAACCAGCTGGGCGCGTACGCCCCGATCGGCACCATGGCCACGTCGATCCCGGGGAAGCGGCGGCCGATCTCGGCCAGGTGCGGTCCGTAGCCGGTGTCACCCGCGTGGTAGAGCCGGTGCTGCGGCCCGGTGATCATCCAGCTGCCCCACAAGCTGCGGCAGGTGTCCAGCGGCCCGCGCCTGCTCCAATGCTGGGCGGGGGTGAAATCGACGGTGAGCCCCGCGATCTCGGCGCTGTCCCCCCAGTCGAACTCGACGACCTCGGTGAACCCGCGCCTACGGAACCAGCGACCCACCCCGGCCGGGACCAGCACCGGTGTGGCCCGCGGCAGCCGCAGCACGGTCGGCGCATCCAGGTGGTCGTAGTGGTTGTGCGTGATCAGCACCGCGTCGATCGGCGGCAGCTCGCCGAACGCCACGCCCGGCGGGGTGATCCTGCGCGGCACTCCCGGGATGCGCTCGGACCAGACCGGATCCACGAGCACCGCGGCACCGCCGGTACGCAGCAGGAAGCTCGCGTGCCCCACCCAGGTCAGCGCGGTGTCCTGCGGGCCGATCGGCTCCAGCCCGCTGCGCAGCACCGGGATCCGGTCCGCATCGGCCACCCGCGCCCGGAATCCGCCGGTCCACATCAGCCGCAGCACGTCCCGGAACCCCGGGAGGCGGGACTGCAGCCGGTCCAGGTAGTCGGTCTGGATCTCGGGTGTCGGGCGCAGTGGTCGCACCCGTCCAGCCTGCCTCGGCGCACGGCCCGCGCGCACGTCCGGTGCGCGAGCTCACGGCCGAGGGCCTAGAACGCCGGCCAGGGGATCGCGGGCCACTCGCCGGACGGGGCGGGGAACACGCCCTCGCTGAGCAGCCGCTCGACCCGCGCAGCGACGGCGCGCACCTCCTTGGGCGTGATGTGCTCGGCGAGCTGCTGGGCCAGCGGTCCCTCCAACTCGGCACGCAACCGCCCGAGCACGTCGGTCACCTCGGCGGGCAGGTCCTGGCCGATCCAGCCCCACAGCACGGTGCGCAGCTTGTCCTCGGCGTTGAGCGCGACGCCGTGGTCGACGCCGAGGACCTGCCCGTCCGGGGTGCGCAGCACGTGCCCGCCCTTGCGGTCGGCGTTGTTGAGCACGATGTCCAGCACGGCCAGTCGCTGCAGCTGCGGGTCGTCGGCGTGCACCAGCAGCACGGGCTCGCCGCGGTGGTCCTGGGCCTGCAGCACGGGCAGCCAGCCCGTGGGCACCTCGTCCGGCGCCACCAGGTCCACCGGTTCGGAGTCCTCCTCGGTGTCGACCCAGAACTGGGCCATCCCGGGGCCGAACGGTCCCTCGCGCAGCAGCGTCGGCGGGATCAGCCCCCAGCCCGCGGCCTCGTCCAGCAGGAACGCCGCCACCTCGCGGCCGGCCAGCGTCCCGTCCGGGAAATCCCACAGCGGCCGCTCGCCGCGCACCGGCTTGTACACGCACTCGGCCCGCAGCGGACCGGATTCGACAGCGCACAGCAACGTGGCGTTGGACGCTTCCACCAACCTGCCCTGGACCTGCAGCTCACCGTCGCGCAGCAGCTCCCGCACGGCCGGGTCAGCCGGGTGCACGCAGCCTCAGTCCTCGTCGGAACGGCGGTAGCCGTTCTGCCGCGGGCAGATGTGCCCACCCGGGTCCAGCGGCTCGTTGCACAGCGGGCACGGCTTGCGGCCCGCGTTGACCACCCGCTCCGCCCGCTCCACGAACGCGCGGGCGTGCGCAGGGGTGAGGAACACGCGCAGCGCGTCCGGGCCTTCCTCGGTGTCGTCGAGCACCACCGACTCGTCGATCTCCTCCTCGGTGACCGCGAGCAGCTCCACCACGACGGACTCGGTCTCGGCGTCCCAGCCCAGGCCCATCGTGCCGACCCGGAACTCCTCCTCGACCGGGACGTCGAGCGGTTCGGCGTCGACGTCGTCCTCCGGCGGTTCGCCGGGCAAGTCGGCGTCGAACCGGCGCTGCACCTCCTCCAGCAGGGCGCCGATGCGTTCGGACAGCACGGTGACCTGCTGCTTCTCCAACTGCACGCTCACCGTGCGGAAGTCCTCGGTGGCCTGCAGGTAGAAGGTGCGATCACCGGGTTCCCCGACCGTTCCTGCGACGAATCGGTCGGGTTCGCGGAAGACGTGGATGACACGAGCCATGGCACCCTCGACACTAGGCCACCGGCGGGCAGGCGCGTGCGACTGGCCCCCGTTTCGCACGTCACCACGGCCCACGTACGCGGAGCGCAACGCGCTGCACTCCGGTTATGCCCGCACACGGGGTTGTTCGCCGCTCGCGAACGCCGCGGCGGGTGCGGAACGGATACCGTCCGGTCGCGGACACCACGACCGACCGAGGGAGCGCACCCGGTGAGCGCACGCGAACGACGCAGGCCCGCGCGCCTGCATCCCGGCGACACCGTGGCGCTCGTGGCGCCGGCCGGCCCGGTCCCCGGCGACGTGCTCGACGCCGGTCTTGAGCACCTGCGCTCCTGGGGGCTGCACGTGCGCCTCGGCGAACACCTGCTCGACCGGCACCCGCGGCTGGACTACCTGGCCGGAACCGACACCGACCGCGCCGCCGACCTGCGGCGCGCCTACTGCGATCCGGACATCGCGGCCGTGCTGTGCGCCCGCGGCGGCTACGGCTGCACCCGCGTCCTGGAGCACCTGGACTGGACCGCGATGTCCGCGGCGGAGCCGAAGGCACTGGTCGGCTCCAGCGACGTCACCGCGCTGCACGAGGCGTTCGCCGCGCACCTGGGCGTGGTCACCGCGTTCGCCCCGATGGTCGGCACCGCCGCGTTCGCCGAGGACGCCCCCGCCCGCGAACACCTGCGACGCAGCCTGTTCGACCCCGAAACGACGACGACGCTGACCCGCTCCGACGCCGAGGAACTGGTCCCCGGCCGCGCCCGCGGCGTCACCTACGGCGGCAACCTCGCGCTGCTGGCGGCCGGCCTCGGCGCACCCGACGCGGGTCCCCGGCCGGAACGCGGCATCGCGGTGCTCGAAGACGTCGGCGAGGAGCCCTACCGGATCGACCGCGCGCTGCAGCAGCTGCTGCGCGCGGGCTGGTTCGCCGGGGCGTCCGCGGTCGTGCTGGGTTCCTGGACCGACTGCGGGCCGCCCGAACAGGTGCGCGCGACGCTGCTGGACCGGCTCGGCGGGCTCGGCGTCCCGGTCCTCGGCGGACTCGGTTTCGGGCACTGCGCCGGTCAGCGCACCGTCCCGCTCGGCGTGGCAGCCGAGGTGGACACCGCCGCCCGCGCGCTGTCGCTCACCCGCCCCGCGCTGCGGTAGGAAGACGGCATGCAGGTCCGTCCGCTGACCCCGCAACGCCTGGTGGCCGAGATCGTCGATCACCTGGACGCGTGGACCGGCACCTGGTGCCGGATGGCGATCGACGGCGCTCCGGCCGCCGGGACCGCCGAGTTCGCCGACGACCTCGTCGACCCGCTACGCGAGCGCGGGCGGGAAGCGGTGCGCGTGTCCACCCGCGACTACCTGCGCCCGGCGTCGCTGCGACTGGAGCACGGCCACCGCGATCCGGACTCGTTCTACACCGGTTGGTTCGATCTGGACGGGCTGCGCCGCGAAGTGCTGGATCCGCTGGCCGACGGCGGCAGTGGCCTGGTGCTGCCCGCGCTGTGGGACCCGGCGGCCGACCGCTCACCGCGCCGGGAACGGATCCGGCTGCCGGAACGCGGGGTCGTGCTCGTGGACGGGCCGCTGCTGCTGGGCGCCGGACTGCCGTTCGACCGCACCGTGCACCTGGAGCTGCCCGAGGCCGCGCTGCAGCGGCTCACCCCGGACGAGCAGCAGTGGACGCTGCCCGCCTACCGCCGATACGCCGCCGAGGTGGACCCGCGACTGCTGGCCGGCACCGTGGTGCGCACCGACCGGCCCGGCAGGCCGGCGGTGATCGACGCCCTGAGCTGACCGCGGCTCACGCCGGTTCGGCGCTGTCCGCTCCGGGCACGGCGGGCACCGCGGCCAGCAGCGACCGGGTGTAGTCGTGCCGCGGCGCGCCCAGCACCTGCTCGACGGGTCCGCTCTCCACGACCGCACCCCGGTGCAGCACCACCACCCGGTCGGCGATGCTCCAGGCCAGCCCGAGGTCGTGCGTGATGACCAGGGTGGACAGTCCCTGCTGGACCCGCAGGCGCAGCAGCAGGTCCAGGATCTCCCCGCGCACCGTGGCGTCCAGCGAGGCCACCGGCTCGTCGGCGATGAGCAGGCCCGGGCGCAGCACCAGCGCACCGGCGATCAGCACCCGCTGGCGCTCGCCACCGGAGAGCTCGTGCGGCAGCCGGTGGAGGTAGTCCTCGGCCGGGCGCAGCTCGGCGGCCTCCAGCGCCTCGGCGACCCGGTCCCGCTCGTCGGCGGTCTCCCGGTGCACCCGCAGCCCCTCGGCCACGGCGCGGTAGGCGGTGTGCCGCGGGTTGAGCGCGCCGGCCGGGTCCTGCAGCACCATTTGCACCTGCTTGCGGTAGCGGCGCAGGCCCGCGGTCGACGTCGGCAGCGCCCGGCCGTCGTGCTGCACCGACCCCGCGTCCGGGCGGTGCAGACCGAGCAGCGCGCGGGCCAGCGTCGTCTTGCCGGAACCGGACTGGCCCACCAGCGCGACGATTTCGTCCGCGCGGACCTGCAGGTCGACCCGGTCCAGCGCGCGCACCGCTTTCCCGGAACGACCCCGGTAGGTCACCGAGACCTGCTGCGCCTCCAGCAGCACCCGTCCGCCGTCCGACCCGCCGGTGCGCCGCGCCCCCGGGTCGCCCACGGTCAGCGCCGCTGCGGCCAGCGCGCGGCTGTGCTCGTGCTGCGGGAACCCGGTCACCTGTCTCACCGGGCCGTCTTCGACGATCCGCCCGCGGTGCATCACGGCCAACCGCGCGCAGGCGCCGGCCAGCACCGGCAGGTCGTGGCTGATCATCAGCAGCGAGATGCCGCGCTCGGCGACGAGCCTGCCCAGCAATTCCAACACCTGCTGCTGCACCAGCACGTCCAGCGCGGTGGTGGGCTCGTCGGCCACCACCAGCCGCGGTTCGCAGGCCAGAGCCATGGCGATCATCACCCGCTGCTTCTGCCCACCGGAGAGCTCGTGCGGATGGGCATCGGCCCGCTCCGGCGGCAGCTCCACCAGGCGCAGCAGCTCGGCGACCCGCGAGCGCCGATCACCGCCGGTGCCGTGCAGCCGCAGCGGTTCGGCGATCTGCTCGCCGATCGTGCGCACCGGGTTCAGCGCGTGCATGGCGCCCTGGAAAACCACCGACGCGCCCGCCCAGCGCACCGCGCGCAACCTGCCGAACGACATCCCGTGCACGTCCTCGCCGTCGAACAGCACGCTGCCGTCGACGAGCGCCGACCGGGGCAGCAACCGCAGCACCGACATCGCCAACGAGGACTTGCCGCACCCGGATTCCCCGGCCAGGCCGAGGGTTTCGCCGGCGCCGAGGCTCAGGTCCACTCCGCGCACGGCCGGTTCGGCCGCGCCCGCGTAGGACACCGCGAGTCCGTGCAGCTGGAGGATCGGGGTCATCGCCGCTCCCGCAGTCCGGGGTTGAACACCGCTTCCAGTGCCCGGCCGACGAGCGTGAAACCGAGCACCACCAGCACGATCCCGAGCCCCGGCGGCAGCAGGTACCACCACGCGCCGCCGGTGACCGCACCGGTGTCCATCGCCGACTTCAGCATCGCGCCCCAGGACACCCGCGCCGGATCGCCGAGGCCGAGGAAGGACAGGGTCGATTCGGCGATCACCGCGCTGGCCACGGACAACGTGGTGTTGGCGAACACCAGCGGCGCCACCGCCGGCAGCACGTGCCCGCCGAGGACCCGCAGATGGCCTGCGCCCAGCACCCGCGCCCGCTCGACGTGCGGGCGGGCTTCGATCGCCATCGTCTGCGCGCGCACCATCCGCGCGGTCGCCGGCCACGCCGTCACGCCGATCGCCAGCACGATCGTCCACAGCCCCCGGGCCAACACCGTGGACAGCGCGATGGCCAGCACCAGCGCCGGTAGCACGAGGAAGAAGTCGGTCACCCGCAACAGGATTCGGGACGTCCAGCCGCCGAAGTGCGCGGACAGCATCCCGAACGCGGCCCCGATCAGCACCGACAGCACCGCGGCGGCCAGCCCGACGACCAGCGAGATCCGCGCGCCCCACCAGGTCAGCAGCAGCACCGACCGCCCGGACTCGTCGGTGCCGAACCAGTGCTGCGCGTCCGGCGGCTGCAACGCGCGGCCGGTGGCGCGGGTGACGTCCAGACCGGCCGGATCGGTCAGCAGCGGGGCGCACACGGCCAACACCACCACGACCGCTAGCAGCACCAGCCCGGTCAGCCCGCCGCGGTCGGCGCGGAACACCCGCCACGCGCTCCGCCGCCCGATGCGGTTCCCGACCGCGGTCACGAGTCGCGCACCCGCGGGTCGAGCACCCGGTAGAGCAGTTCCGCGAGCACGTTCATCAGCACCACGCTCCCCGCCAGCACGATGAAGATTCCTTGCAGCAGCGGCAGATCCGGCACGCTCAGCGCCTCGAAGGTGAGCAGCCCGATCCCCGGCCAGGAGTAGACGGTCTCCACGGTGATCGCGCCCGCGGCCACCAGGCCCAGCCGCAGGAAGATCAGCGTCACCACCGGCAGCAGCGCGTTGGGCAGCGCGTGCCTGCGGCGCACCAGGTCCTCGCGCAGTCCCTTGGCGCGGGCCGTGGTCAGGTAGTCCTCGCCCATCTCCTCCAGCAGTGACGAGCGGGTCACCATCGCGTACTCGGCGTAGAGCACGGCGACCAGCGTCACCACCGGCAGGAACAGGTGATTGGCGACGTCGAGCACCTGCGGCAGCAGCCCGGACGGGGTGTCCGGCGAGCTCATCCCGCCCACCGGGAACAGGCCCGGCAGCGGGCCGACGCCCACGCCCAGCACCATGAGCAGGATCAGCCCGAGCCAGAACGTCGGCACCGACCACAGCGCCAGCGCCACCGAGGTGCTCCTGCGGTCGAACCGGCTGCCGTGCCGCCACGCGGCACCCGATCCGGTGCGCACGCCCAGCACCGCGGCCAGCACGGTGGCCGTGCCGACCAGCAGCAGGGTCGGCCCGGCGCGTTCGAGGATCAGCTCGGCCACCGGCCGGCTGTAGGTGTAGGACGTGCCGAGGTCGCCGCGCAGCAGATCGCCGAGGTAGTCCAGGAACTGCCGCCACAGCGGAAGATCGAGCCCGAAGCGCTCGCGCAACGCCGCCACCTGCTGCTCGGTCACCGGCGCCCCGCGCGTCATGGTGCGCACCGGATCGCCCGGGATCACCCGGAACAGGAAGAAGCCCAGCACCGCCACCAGGAACAGGCTCAGCAGGCCGTCACCGACCTTGCCCGCGGCGTAGCGCAGAGCGCCGCCGCGGCGGCCGGTGCGCAGCGGTTCGGGCTCGGAATCCAGCAGTTCGGTCACGGTCACTCCCGCTGGTCGGCGGTCGCGCGGCGGCGTGCGGCCCGCACGGTGCCGACGGTGCCGACCAGCACCGCCGCACCGCCGATGACCCACAGCACGGCGGCACCCTGGCCGGGGGTACCGCGCTCGGCCTGCTCGGTGGGATCGGCGCCGTAGTAACCCCAGTAGCCCTGCTGCGCGACGATCACCCCGTCCTGCGCGGGCTGGCGGGTGAACCCGGCGAACCGATCGCTGCGGTAGGCCTCCAGGGAGTCCTGGTAATACAGGATCAGCCCGGCGGCCTGCTCGTGGAACCGCCGTTGGGCCCGCTCGACGAGCTCGGCGCGCCGCGCGGGGTCGAACTCGCCGAGCTGGCGATCGTAGAGCTCGTCGTAGCGTTCGTCGCACAGGAAGGTGTCGCTGCTGCCCGCACCGGCGCCGCCCGGCCGCGCCGCGCAGGTCTGCAACCGCAGCACGTAGTCCGGGTCCGGATTGGCCGACCACCCGCTGATGACCATGTCGAAGTCACCGGTGCTGGTGCGGTCGTTGACCTGGTTGTCCGAAACCGGCTCCAGCGTCACCCGAATGCCCAGGTCAGCGAACCAGCGCTGCACGAACTCGCCCACCTGCGCGTCGGCGGGTTCGCTGCCGTGCAGCACGAAGTCGAAGTCCAGCGGCCGGCCCTGCGGGGTGCGGCGCACCCCGTCCGGTCCGCGCCGGTACCCGGCCGCGTCGAGCTCCCGGGCGGCCGCGGCCGGGTCGAAGGTGCGCGGCTGCTCCGGGCGCCAGTGGTAGGTGCCGAAGATCGGCGGCAGGTAGCCCGCGCCCTGTTCGCCGTAGCCGCGCAGCACCCGGTCCACGAGCACCCGCCGGTCGATGGCCCGGTCGAGGGCCTGGCGCACCCTGACGTCGCGCAGCGCCGGGTGGCCGGTGCCGATCGGTTCGCCGTCGCTGCCGGCCGCGCCCGGGTTGAGGATCAACTCGTAGAACCGGCGGCCCTGCCCGCGCACCTGCTGCACGTCGGGTTCCTCGGCCAACGCGTCGAACTGGGCCGGGGTGAGCTTCTGCACCACGTCCACTTCGGCCTTGCGCAGCGCCTGCACCGCCGCATCGCTGTTTTTGAACTGCACGAACTGCACCCGGTCGACCTGCGGCGGACCCCGCCAGAAGTCCGGATCGGCGCGCAGCGTCACGTTCTGCTC
This sequence comes from Saccharopolyspora montiporae, assembly GCF_015209505.1. GTDB lineage: Bacteria > Actinomycetota > Actinomycetes > Mycobacteriales > Pseudonocardiaceae > Saccharopolyspora > Saccharopolyspora montiporae. The sequence goes on along the minus strand of NZ_JADEYC010000005.1, from coordinate 235,563 downwards.
GGCGCGGTGGTCGACCAGCTCGAACGGACCGCTGCCCACGATCGGCATGTCCTCGTTGTCGAAGGACGCGATATCGCCGATCCGCGACCAGACGTGCTCGGGCACGATCGGCGCGTCGATGGCCAGCATCGTGGCCTGCGGCCGTGCGGTGCGCACCACCAGGGTGCGGTCGTCGGCGGCGCGGACCGCCTCGAAGTTCTCCACGACGTTGCCGTTGGCGGTGGCCGCGGCCGGATCGCGCATCATCCGGTTGAACGTGTAGGCGGCGTCCCCGGCCGTCACCGGTGCCCCATCGCTCCAGCGCACCCCGTCGCGGATGCGGAACGTCCAGGTGAGCCGGTCCGCGGAGACCTCCCAGGACTCGGCCAGCTCGGGTTCGGGCGCGAAGTCCTGCGCCGAGTAGGTGGTCAGCGTCGGGTAGATCAGCCGGAACAGATCGGTGGCGGCGAGGCTGTACCCGAGGAACGGGTTCAGCGAGTCGATCTGCTGCTGCAGCCCGACCCGCAGCGTGGCGCCGCCACCGGTGCCGCCCCGCTCCGGCTCGGCACCGGGCGGTGGCGCACCGGCGGTGAGCAGCCCGCCGAACGCGATGACGACGAGCACGACGAGCCCTCTGCGCATCCGCCCGCTCCTCCCGCCGGTCCGGGTGAGGAGAACGAACCACTCCGCGCACGCGCAGTCAACGATCGGCTCCGGCTTGTCATGGACTCGCCGCACGAGGGCCCGCCGCGGGCGAGGGTCAGGGCTCGCCCCACCGGGCCTGCTGCCAGCCCAGGCACTCCGGTCGCTGCCCGGTCCGGGTGAACTCGTCCAACCCGGCGCGCAGCTCGCGGAAGCCGAGCACGCTGCTGCGCGGGAACTTCAGCGCGCTGCCCGCGTCGAAGGCGAGCGACGGTGGATCCGCGAGGGGTTCGGCGCTGAGCGTGTGCCAGGAGTGCAGCTCGCCGTCCTCGGTCTCCTGCGTGAAGTTCAGCGCCCCGGCCTCGCTGTCGGCGTCGGTGACGATGCGCAGCTGCTCGTACGGCCCGGGCGCTTCGGGATCCTCGTGCGGGCGGTCCCAGACGTAGAGGTGCGCCGCGCCGGGTTTCCGCGGGCGCAGCACCAGATCGACCAGGGCGGCCTTGTCCTCGGCGGAGTGCGCGTAGTGCCGGGTCCCGTCGACGACGGCGGTGGCGACCGTGACGCCGAGCTCGGTGTTGCGCGCACCGGCCGATTCGGCCCGCAGCCCGTCCAGCGCGGTCCGCGCCTCGCGGAGCGCGCGCATCGCCGCGCCCTGGTGGTAAACGAGATCGCCCCAGTAGGGATGCCCCAGGACCCGGTTCAGGTCTCCGTAGACGGCCTCGGTGCTCTCGATGAGCTTGTCCAGCGCCTCCAGCGGCACATCGCCGATCCGGCCGAAGACGACGGCGGGCGGTTCCTCGGGAGGAACGGACTCGTCCTGCGATGGGTTCGTCATGCTCGGGCTGCATCCACTCCGATCCTGGGCGCCACCGCGGCGACGCTGCCGGTGAGCTCGTCGCGGCGCTCGACGCCGCGGACCGCAGGCTACCGCGCGTCGCGCAGCGATCCCGCACAGCCACCTCGGTCAGCTCGCGCAGTCGCGGAGCACCCCCACCACCGGCTCGCCATCGGTGGAGCCGACCGCGAGTAACGCCTGGGCAACCCCGTCGGCATCGCTGAGCCCGAGCTCGTCGGCCACGTCTTCGGGCAGGGTCAGCACCGACAGCGCCACCCCGAGCATCCCGGCATCGAGCAGCCCGGCGCCCCGCCGGGTCATCCGGTGCCCGACCGCGGCGTTGAGCTCGACGGCGGCATCCGCGTTGGCCCGGGTGATCTCGGCGAGCGCCGTGCGCACCTCGGGGTTGCGCACCGCCTCCAGGTGCAGCTCGAACAGCGCCAGGTACTGCGACCGCGCGTTGCCCGCGCTGCGCCGCAGCATCGACGCGTAGAGCTTGGTGATGTCCGCGCTGGTCAACCCGGCCGGCGCCTGGCTGACCAGCTGCCGCAGCGCGGTGGTGTGCTGCTCGGCGAGATGGCGGGCCACGGCGATCAGCAGCGCGCTGCGGGTCGGGTAGTAGTTCTTCGCGGTGCCCTCGGGCACCACCGCTTCCCGGTCCACGGCGCGGTGCGTGAGGCCGCGCCCGCCTTCCTGGGCCAGCACCTCGATGGCGGCCTCGGCGAGCAGCTCCCGGCGGTTGCCCCGCTGCGGCATACATCCCCCGGCGGTTCGATCACGTTTGCTGATCCACAGCGTAGCGGCCGAACCGGTCACCGACCTGCAGGGGCGCGCCGGGTGATCACCGCGTCGCCGGGGCACCCCCGGGAAGCCGGGCGCTCGCCGAGCACCCGGCGATCACCGGGGCGTGCCCGGGGGAACTCATTCGGAACGCAGCAGCGCGGCCATGTCCACGATCCGGCGCAGCTGGGCGGAACGCTCCGCGGCGAGCTGCTGCTCCGGGTCGACCGCCTCGTCGGCGGCCTGGGACAGCAGGGCCAGCGTCTCCCGCGAGGCGCCTTCCGGCGGCTGGACCAGCGCCTCGACGAGCCCGTCGACCGCGTCCTCCAGTCCGTCCGCCGGGACGACCTGGTTGACCAGCCCCAGCGCAGCGGCTTCCGCAGCGGGTACGTCCCGGCCGGTCAGGCAGATCTCGACGGCCTTGGCGTACCCGACGGTGCGCACGAGCGGCAGCGTCCCGCCGAGATCGGGTACGAGCCCGAGGCTGGTTTCGGCCATGCGCAGCCGCGCGTCCTCGGCGGCCACCCGCAGATCGCAGGCCAGGGCCAGCTGGAAGCCGGCGCCGATCGCGTGCCCCTGCACCGCCGCGACGGTGATCCGATCCGGATCGCGCAACCAGCTGAACCCCTGCTGGAAACCGGCGATCTCGGCATCGGCCTGTTCGGTGGGTGTGTCCGCCAGCGCGGCGAGACCGGGGGCGCCGTCCACATCGGCGGCCCCGAACAAGCGGCGATCCAGGCCGGCCGAGAACGACCGCCCTTCACCGCGAACCACGACCACCCGGACTTCGGCGGGCAGGGACTGCCCGATCTCGCGCAGCGCGTACCAGGTATGCGGTGTCTGCGCGTTGAGCTTGTCCGGACGGTTGAGCGTGATCGTGGCGCGCCGCCCCTGGATCGTGAGCCCCACACCGCCACGATCCAGCAGGTCGGCGTCCACAGTCGACTCCGCCAAGCGGGCCTCCATTGCATATCTGCACGGACCGGTCGGCTTCAACCGTAGCGCCCGCAGATCACGAGGGAGTCGTGATGTGCCGATTTTGCTGACAGAAGACGAGCAGCTGTCGCTGCCGTCACTTCTTCTTCGAACGCGTGGCGCCCCCGCGGCCGCGCAGCTGCACACCGGATTCACTCAGCACCCGGTGCACGAAGCCGTACGAACGACCGGTTGCTTCCGCGAGAGCGCGGATGCTCGCCCCCTTCTCGTACTTCTTCCTTAGGTCACTGGCAAGCTTGTCCCGCGCACTTCCGGTGATGCGCGCGCCTTTCTTCAGCTCAGCCACGGTGTCCCCGCCTTCCCTCCGAGCAGGTCGGGCCTCGCGACCCCTGTCAGCGCAATGATCGAACAGGAATGCCGCGAACGCCAGGCGATCATGGAAAAAGATCGGCCAACGGTCGAGATGAGCGCGTGGCGATCACCGGAACGCACTCACCCGTCCGCCGTAACCGCGACTGCCCGAGCGGGCCCGGTGAGCACCCACCGCGGGCGGGAATCCGACCGCTGTGCAGCGAATATCACCGCGACGAGTGGAAACCAGCGTAGCGCGAGCCGGATGGAGCCGCGTTCCGCCAACCGCACCGCTCGGGACGACCTCCAGCAGGCGCACACCGCCGCCCCCACCGGGCACGGTTCGAACAGCGGCTGTGGCGAGTGTTCGAACAGCACCGCACCGGGCGGGGGAAATCCCGTCCGCGGACGGGATCCGACGCCACCGCCGCCCGCAGCGGAACTGCGGACGGCGGTGGCGGAACAGGTGCGGGGGCGGATCAGGCCAGCTGGACGAGCTCCAGGTAGTCCGCCGACCAATGGTCCTCGGTGCCGTCCGGGAGCAGGATGACCCGGTCCGGTTCGAGCGCGTCCACCGCGCCCGGGTCGTGCGTGACCAGCACCACGGCTCCGGTGAAGCTGCGCAGCGCGTCCAGCACCTGCTCGCGGCTGGCCGGGTCCAGGTTGTTGGTGGGCTCGTCGAGCAGCAGCACGTTGGCGGCACTGGAGACCAGCCCGGCCAGCGCCAGCCGGGTCTTCTCCCCGCCGGACAGCGAACCCGCGGGCTGCTGCAGCTGCTCACCGCTGAACAGGAAGCTGCCCAGCAGGGTGCGCAGCTGCTGCTCCGGAGTGTCCGGTGCCGCGGTGCGCACGTTGTCCCACACCGAGGCGTCCGGATCCAGCGTCTCGTGCTCCTGCGCGTAGTAGCCCGCGCGCAGCCCGTGCCCGGCCACGACCTGACCGGAATCCGGTTCCTCCATCCCGGCCAGCAGGCGCAGCAGCGTCGTCTTGCCCGCGCCGTTGAGCCCGAGCACGACGACCTTCGCCCCGCGGTCGATCGCGAGGTCGACTCCGCTGAAGATCTCCAGCGAGCCGTACGCCTTGGACAATCCCTCGGCGGTCATCGGCGTGCGACCGCAGGACGCGGGATCCGGGAAGCGGATCTTGGCGACCTTCTCCTGCGCCTGCTCGGATTCCGCCTCGGCCAGCAGCTTTTCGGCGCGCTTGGCCATGTTCTGCGCGGCCACCGCCTTGGTCGCCTTGGCGCGCATCTTGTCGGCCTGCGCGTTGAGCTGCGAGGCCTTCTTCTCCGCGTTCGCGCGCTCGCGGCGGCGGCGCTTCTCGTCGGCGGCCCGGGCGTCCTGATAGCGGCGCCAGTCCATGTTGTACACATCGGCTTCGCCGCGCACCGCGTCCAGGAACCACACCTTGTTCACCACGGCTTCGAGCAGGTCGACGTCGTGGCTGATGACCACCAGGCCGCCCTCGTGGTTCTTCAGGAAGTCGCGCAGCCAGGCGATGGAGTCCGCGTCCAGGTGGTTGGTGGGCTCGTCCAGCAGCAGCGTGGTGGCCGAACCGCCGCCGGGCCCCTCCTCCGCCGCGGCGAACAGGATGCGGGCGAGCTCCACCCGCCTGCGCTGACCACCGGACAGCGTCTCCAGCTGCTGGTCCAGCACCCGGCCGGGCAAACCGAGGTTGCTGCAGATCCGGCCGGCCTCGCTCTCGGCCGCGTAGCCGCCGCGGGCCGCGAAGCGCTCCTCCAGCTTGCCGTACTTGGTGATCGCGCGGTCCCGGGCCCGGTCGTCGACGAGCTCGGCCATCGCGGTCTGCGCCTTCTGCATGTCGCGCACCAGCGCGTCCAGGCCGCGGGCGGAGAGCACCCGGTCCTTGGCGGTGACCGTCAGATCACCTTCGCGCGGGTCCTGCGGCAGGTAGCCGATCTCGCCGCTGCGGGCGATCTGCCCGGCGTAGGGCTGCCCCTCCCCGGCCAGCACGCGCAAGCTGGTCGTCTTGCCCGCCCCGTTGCGGCCGACCAGGCCGACTCGGTCGCCGGGCTGCACGCGCAACGTCGTGTCGGACAGCAGGATGCGCGAGCCGGCGCGCAGTTCGAGGCCGGTTGCAGAAATCAATGCGGGCTCCGCGGGGTTCGTGGTTCAGGGGTTCCGGGAAACGCGTTCGCGGGCAGGCCGCGAGTGCCGAGCACTAGTCGGCGAAGGGGACGCGGACGTCCGGAACCGCTGTTGACGAGCTGACCACACGAACAGTGTAGCGGGCGCGGCACCCGCTCCCGATCGCGGACCACATCACCTGCATCACATCGCGGCCGGTGCGTCGTGCACGCGCACCTCCGCGCAGCGCGCCCGGCTCGCAGCCCGCAGCAGCACCTCCTTGCGCGGTTCCGGCACGTCGAGCACCCGGTCACCGGCCGCGTCCAGCAGCTCGCGCAACCTCGGGTCGACGCGCAGCGCGTCCAGCGCCGAGCGGTCCCCGCCGAGCAGCACGCCGTCCAGCCGCGCGCGCTCGGGCAGCAGCACGCGCGCGACCGCGTCGGCGGCCGAGTCCAGCGCCTTGCGCGACTGGCCCGCTCGGCGGCGGGCGAACCGCTGCTGCGACCAGCCGCCCGCCTTGGACCTGCCCTGAACCAGGTGGCGGTCGGTGCTGGAGGTCTCCACCCGGCCGTCGCGGGCGATGCCGACGCTGTGCGCCCCGCGGCGCACCAGCACCAGCCCGATCCGGCGCGGGACGGACAGGTGCCGGACCAACTCGTCCACGTCCAGCCCGGCTACCCGGCCGCGCGGGTGCGGCAGCGGGCCGAACGGGACGTCGACCTCCGCGCTGGCCCCGTCCGCGGCCAGCACCCGCACCCGCACCGACGTGCTGGTGGTGCACTCAGCACCGCCGTGCGCTGCGGCGAAGCGTTCGAACCAGCCGGCCAGCCGCTCGGGTTCCACCTCGACGGCGCGGCCACCGCCGGAGAGCTCGCGGACCCGGCTCACAGGACGAAGGTGTCCGCCCACAGCTGCGTGGTACGCCCGGACAGCGACTCCAGCAGCGCGGCGGCCTGCTCGTCGGTCAACGAGGCGACGAAATCGACCACCGCCCGGCCGCGAGCGAGGCGTTCCAGCCGCTCCTCGCGGCTCGCGCCGTCCGCCACGTGCTCGTCGGCAGCCAGGGCCGCGACTTGCGGATCGGCGAACTCCGCGCGGGCCAGATCGAACAGGTCGCGCAGCCGATGCGGCAGCCGGGCGGCCTCCGAGCGGTCGATCACCCAGGTGTCCAGCGCCTCGACCAGTTTGCTCAGCAACCGGTCCTGCCCGCGCTGGTGCAGGGCCAGGTCCGGCCGCTGCAGCACGAACCTGCGGTGCACGAACTTCAACACCTGCACCTCGTGCCATTGCTCGGCGGCCAGCCCGACGTGCCCGGAGCGGGTGTTCGGGTCCGCGTCGACCTGCACGCCCTCCACCAGCCGCCGGGTCCACTGGCCGGAGAAGGCGGCCACCGCCTGCTCCGCCTGTTGCGAGCGGTCGAACGGCTCCTCCAGCAGCCGGTTGACCAAGTGGTCCTGCACCCGCTTCACCGCGGCCACGAACGCGTCGTCGTCGGCGATCCACGCGTCCTTGGCGTGCAGCCTGCGCCGCAGCAGTTCCAGGGAGGACCCGGGACCGGCCAGTTCGGGTTCAGCCCGACCGGCCAGCGAGATCGCTCCGCCCAGCCACTCGGTCAGCTCCCGGGAGACGCTGGCATGCTGCAGGATCCCGACCCGGTGGAAGTCCTCCAGGTCGTGGATGGCGTAAGCGATGTCGTCGGCGATGTCCATCACCGACGCCTCGACCGACTGCTGCCAGTGCTGCAACCGTCCGCGGAACACCGCACGCGCTTCCTGCATGTCGTCGAATTCGGTGGTGTAGCAGGAGAACTTGCCCGATCCGGTTCCCGGCAGCTCCGGCGGTTCGGCGGCTCCCCGCGGCGGCGTCGGGAATCCGCGCGGATGCGGCTGCGGGCCGCCGGTGCGCGTCCACGGGTACTTCAGCAGCGCGGCGCGCACCGCCGCGGTCAGGTCCAGCCCGACGCCCTCCACCCCGCGCACGTCCAGGCGGGTCACGACCCGGTAGGTCTGCGCGTTGCCCTCGAACCCGTCGGCGAGGCCGAACCGCTGGCGGGCGATCCGGTCCAGCACGCTCTCGCCCTGGTGCCCGAACGGCGGATGGCCCAGGTCGTGCCCGAGCCCGGCGGCTTCGACGACATCGAGATCGCACCCACCGAGCTCGTCCAACACCGCCAGCCGGGACGGCGAGCTCAACAGCCGCTCGGCGATGGCCCGGCCGACCTGCGAGACCTTGAGGCTGTGCGTCAGCCGGTTGTGCAGCAGCAGTCCGGACCCGCTCGGGCTGACCACCTGCGTCACCCCGCCCAGCCGGGCGAAGAACGCGGAGGTGGACACCCGGTCCCGGTCGGCGCGGAACGGACTGGCGGCGAGATCGCCCGGCGGCCGGTGCTGCCCGGCCGGATCGCTTCGCCTGCTGGTGCGCAGCGGCTCGTCCTGCATGGCGCCCACGCTATCGGCCCGCGGCCGCCGACCGGGCCGGCCGCGCCGGGGCCCTGCCCGGCAGCAGCCGGCGGGTGGTCTGATGGCGGGCGTGGTGGATGTCCTCGTCGTCGGCTCCGGGCCCGCCGGCCGGGCTGCCGCCGCGGCGTGCAGCGATGCCGGGCTGCGCACCGGCGTCATCGATCCCGCGCCGCGCCGCGGTTGGCCGCAGACCTACGCGGCCTGGCGCGACGAGCTGCCCGCACTGCCGGGCGATGCGCTGGCCGCGACCGCACCGCAGGTCCTGGTGCGCGGTACCGGCTGGCACGGGTGGCACCGCACCTACGCGGTGTTGGACAACACCCGGCTCTGGCAGCACCTGTGGCGCGCGGACGTGACCGAGATCACCGGTCGCGCCGTCGGCGTCGAGCACGGGCCGACCGGGTCGACCGTCGTCCTGCGCGACGGGCGCCGACTGGCCGCCGCCGTGGTCGTGGACGCGTCCGGCTCCTCGCGCGCGCTGCTGGGCGGGCGCCCCGCCCGCACCGCCGCCGAGCAGACCGCGGTCGGCGCGGTCCTGGACGCGCGGGACGCTGGTGAGCTGTGCCCGGCGGGTTCCGCGGTGTTCATGGACTGGCAGCAGGCACCGCACACCCGCGGCGGCTGGCCCAGCTTCCGGTACACGGTGCCGCTCGGCGGCGGCCGAGTGCTGGTCGAGGAGACCTCGCTGGTGCGCCGCCCCGGACTACCGCTGGCCCAGCTGCGCAGGCGGTTGACCGATCGGCTCGCCGAGCACGGCGCGCTCCCGGACGCGCGGCTGCGCGAGGAGCGGGTGCGCTTCCCGGTGGACGACCCGCTGCCCGCCGCCGGCCGGGTGATCGCCTTCGGTGCGGCGGGCGGGTTCGTGCACCCGGCGACCGGGTTCAGCGTGGCCGCGTCGCTGCGCAGCGCCCCGTGGTTGGCGGCGGCGATCAGCGCGGGCCTGGCCGGTGGCCCCTCCGCCGCGGTCCGGGCCGCCCGGCAGGTGCTGTGGCCGCCGCGCGCGCTGAGCGGACGACTGCTGCACCGGCGGGCGCTGCACGCGCTGCTGGGACTGCCCGGTGCGGAAGTCCCGGAGTTCTTCGAGTTGTTCTTCGGGCTGCCGCGGCGCCACCGGGAGGGGTTCCTGTCCTGGCCGGGCGACCCGCGGGTCACCGCGGCGGCGATGTCGGCGCTGTTCGCCCGCGCACCGTGGCGGCTGCGCCGCAGGTTGGCGGCCGGAACGGCCCTCCCCCGCGCGCGTCCCGCCGACCGCGGCCTGGGCGGGCACTGAACTACCCGCCGCGATCACCCGAGCGCGCGCCGTTGTGTCGCTGCACACAGCTGCACCGCTGAACCGGTGTTCTCCCCTGGTCAGGCGCGCTAGGTTGGGTCGAGGCAGATTCGCGTCCTCCGGATCGGGGAGGAACTGAGGATGTCGGTGGAGACGTGGTGAACGAGACCGGGGCGGCATGAGACCGGACGGCATCGACTCCGTGCCTGCGCTGCTGGACCAGGTCCGCTTCGACTTCCAACCGCTGGTCAACATCAACACGGGCGGCATCGTCGCGATCGAGGCGCTGGCCCGGCCCGCGGGTGCGCACGTGCGCGAGCTGTTCCGCGACGCGGCGCGGGAGCGCAGGCTGGCCGAGCTGGACGTCGAGCTGGCCGGCGCCGCGCTGACCGCGGCCGCCGAGCAGCAGGTCCGGCTGCCGCTGCACCTGAACGTGTTCGGCGGCACCGTCGCCCACGACCTGGACCGGCTGGAGGAGCTGCGCGACCGGCTGCACGCGACCGGACGACGCGCCCACGAGATCACCCTGGAGATCGGCCCGCCGTTCGCGCGGTTGGAGCAGGCCGACCTGCTGGCCGGGATCGACAAGCTGCGCGGGCACGGGTTCGGCATCGCGCTGGACGGGGTCGGCGAGGGCGATGTGCCACTGACCCTGGTGGCCGGGCTCGGCTCGACGACGGTCAAGCTGGACCGCAGCGTGGTGCGCGCGTTGCCGGACGACGGTTCGCGGCTGGCGGTGGTGGAGGCGGTGCGGCACCTGTGCGAAGCCACCGACAGCACCCTGGTCGCCGAAGGCGTGGACGGCGAGCGCCAGCTGACCGCCCTGCGGCGCAACGGTGTGCAGCTGGTGCAGGGCAACCTGCTGGCTCCGGCGACGACCCGGCCACCCGCATCGGTCAGCGTGCCGATCGCCACCGCCGAGGGCACGGACCCGCACATCCCGGCTCCCGGGGCGCTGGCCACCGGGCCGCGGGTGACCGAATTCCTGTCCGCGGCCACGACGCTGCCGGAGGACGTGCTCGCCGACGACGTGCGCGCCGTGCTGGCCGAACACCCGGAGGTCAGCGGCGTGGTGCTCGTCGACGAGGGCAGCAGGCCGCGCTGGACCATCGACCGCAACCGCTTCCTGCTGGCGGTGACCGGCCCGTACGGGCACGCGCTGCACGCCAAGCGCCCCGCGTCGCGGCTGGCCGACGAGCCGCGCGTCGTCACCACCGCCACCACGGCCATGGAGGCGCTGACCCTGGTCACCGGCGCCGCACCGGACCGGATGTACGACGACGCGATCGTGGTCGACGAGGCGGGACGCTGCCTGGGCGCGGTGCGCGCCAGCGATCTCATCCGCGGCCTGACCGAGCGCAAGGTGGAGGAGGCCGCGGCGCTGAACCCGCTCACCCGGCTTCCGGGCAGCGACGCCATCGCCCGCGACGTGGGCAGGCGCATCGCCGCCGAGGAGGTGTTCACGGTGAGCTGGCTGGACATCGACGGGTTCAAGACCGTTAACGACGTGGTGGGCTTCTCCGCGGGCGACGACCTGATCCGCTCCATCGGCCGCGGGCTCACCGATGTGGCCACCTCGCTGAGCTCGGTGCAGGTGGGCCACGTCGGCGGCGATGACTTCCTGCTGGTCGCCGATCCGGCCGAGCTGCAACCGCTGGCCGAGGCGGTGCTGGATCCGCAGCGCACCGCGGGCGGTGTGCAGGTCAGCCTCTCGCTGGCCACGCTGGTGTGCGGGCGCGGGTCGGTCAGCGGCTACGACGAGGTCTCGCGCAAGCTCGCCCCGCTGAAGAAGCGCGCGAAGTCGCTGGCCGGATCCAGCTGGGTGACGTCGCGGCCGGGAACCGACCAGGTCGACGTGCTGCGCGGAGCCGGCCAGGCCGGGGGCTGATCACGCAGCAGCCCCCGGCCGGCGGATTCAGCCGTGCAGCGGGTTGGGGATCGTGCCGTGCACCGCGGCGTGCGGGCGTTCCGCGCGGTCCCGGTAGGTATCCAGCAGCAGGCGGTTGCGGTTCAGGCACAACCGGTCGATCTCCGGCGTCATCAGGTCGAACATCCGGTACCGCTCGGCCAGTTCCGGGAACCGCTGCTGGTAGGCCTGCACCTCGTTGCGCACGAACGTCCAGAACGTGCTCTCCGGAACGCCGAGGTGCTGCTCGACCAGCGGGGCCAGGTAGCGGAAATGCCCCACGAACAGCCCGCTCTGGATGAACTGGCGCAGGAACTCCGGTGGTTCGCGCAGCAGCGCCGCGTCCACGTCGGCGGGCAGGTCGGCCAGTTCCGGCAGTTCGGCGGAGCTGATGTTCACGTCGTCGACGAAGTCCTTGACCGCCAGCCGGCACGGCGCCTCGTCGGAGTCGAAGACGACGATGGTGTTCTCGCCGTGCGGGGAGAACACCACGCCGTACCGGTACAGGAAGTGCAGCAGCGGCGGCAGCAGGGAGTGGAACAGGCGCTGCAGCCAGGTTTCCGCGTCCAGCCCGGACCGGCGCACGAGTTCGGCGACGAACGCCTCCCCCTCGTGGTCGACGTGCAGCAGCGAGGCCAGCGTGCGCGCCCGCTCACCGGCGGCGAGCTTGCCGTTGAGCGGCTCCCGCCAGATCGCGCCGAGCAGCTCGCGGTACTGGTAGGGGACGTTCTCCACCTCTTCGAGGACGTGGTGGCGCACGGTCACCGAAGCCACCTCGCCGAGCAGCACCGCGCGGCTCGCGCGCAGGAACGGGTCCGATTCGGCGATGCCGAGGATCCATCCGGTCACCGCCGGGGCGGCCGCGGTGCGCTCGGTCGGCAATCCGCGCCACACCAGGGTGTTGAGGATGGACAGCGGCAGCTTCACGAAGTGCCGCTCGGGGTTGTCGATGTTGCCGAAGGTACGGATGGACTGCTGCGCCAGGTACCGGTCCGGGCCTTCGCCGAGCGCGACGATGCGGCCCGCGGCGACGTCCGGTGCGAACAGCGGGAGCACCGTCTGGTCCCACTGCCACGGGTGCACGGGCATCCACAGGTACTCAGCCGGGTCCAGACCGCGGTCAGTGAGCACCTTCTCGAACCGCTCGTGGTGCTGCGGGTCCAGTTCCACCTTGAGCAGGGTGTCCTGGGCGGACCCCTTCACCGAGCGGTAGTCGGCCAGCGAGCGGTGCACCGCCATCCACGGCAGCCGGTGCTCGTTGCGGCCCTCCGGGGCGTGTTCGGCGGCGTCGGCGGCCGAGAAGCCGATCCGGCCCTTGTTCGGGATCAGCCACGGGTGGCCGGTCTGGTGGCCCTCCAGCTCGATGTAGGACAGCTCGGCGAGTTCCGCGCTGGTGCGGGATTCGGCCAGCAGCCGCACGTCCGCGTTGAGCGTGGCGGTCAGCTCCCGGACGAGGTGGCCCGCCGTCTCGCCCGAGATGCCCAGTCGGCGGTAGGCGTCCAGGAAGAACCGCAACGGGTCGTGCGCGGGGTGCTCACCGGTTGCGTCGGTGCGCAGGACGCTGTCCTGGTCGACCCGCCAGTCCAGGAAAGCCCCGCGGGTGGCCGAGAACGTGTACGAGATTCCGTCGGCGGCGTCGACCCGGTAGCGGCCGTCGCCGAGCAGCACGGGGTCCAGCAGCTGCTCGTAGGCCAGTTCGCCGAGCGACTTCGCCAGCAGCGCACGTCCGGCGCGCTGCCAGGTGCCGGGGTCGAGTTCCGGCGGTGCGGACAGGTTCATGGGCCACCTCGCTGGGGATCGGCGCCGAACGTGGTGAACGACGTGGTTCGGGGCAACTGGTAGATCTCGCTGCCGGTGAGCGAGTTGAGGATGCGCGCGGCGCGGTGGGCGCCGAGCCCGAGGTCGGGCGCGCCGACGCCGTGCGTGTGCATCTCCGCGTTCTGCACGTACAGCCGTCCGCCGACGCTGCTGTCCAGGGCGACCCGGTAGTCAGCGGAGACCTGGTAGCGGCCGTGCTCGTCGCGGTCGATGAGTCCGTCCAACGGGTCGAGGCAGTCCGGCTGCTCGGCGGCGTACCCGGTGGCCAGCACAACTCGGTCGGTGGTGACCGGGAATCCGCGGTCCTGCTCGACCTGGTGGCAGGACAGCGAGATCCCGTCGCGATCGCGCCGGGCTCCGGTCACCGCGACGTTGGGCATCAGCTCGGCGCCGGTGCGCGCGCCGCCGATGTTGCGGCGGTAGAGGCAGTCGTGGATCTCGGCCAGCACATCGGCACTGCTGGCCTTGTACAGCTGCCACTGGCGCGGGACCAACGAGTCCTTCGTGGACTGATCGAGCCCGTGGAAGTACTCGGTGTAGTCCGGGGTGAAGTGCTCCAGCCCGAGCTTGGAGTACTCCATCGGCGCGAACGCGGGCGACCGGGTCAACCAGCGCAGGTTCCAGCCGGTTTCCTCCTGCCGGCGCAGCAGGTCCAGGAACACCTCGGCGCCGGACTGCCCGGACCCGATGACGGTGATGTCCTCGGCCTCGCGCAACGATTCCCGCTTGTCCAGGTAGGACGACGCGTGGAAGACCTCCTTGCCCGCGACCTCGTCGAAGGCGGACGGGACGACCGGGGCGGTCCCCACGCCCAGCACGACGTCGCGGGCCAGCAACCGCTCACGCCGCGCCGTGCGGACGTGCTCGTACTCCACCTCGAACGCCTCGTGCGCGGCGTTCCACCCCACCGCAGCGACCCGGGTGCCGAACCGGCAGGACGGCAGGTTCTCGGCCACCCACCGGCAGTAGTGGCTGTACTCGCTGCGCGGGATGTGGAAGTCCTCGGCGAAGTAGAACGGGAACAGCCGGTCGTGCGCCTTGAGGTAGGCCAGGAAGGACCACGGGCTGGTCGGATCGGTCATGGTGACCAGATCGGCCAAGAACGGCACCTGCAGCGTCGTGCCCTCGATCAGCAGTCCGGGATGCCAGGAGAACTCCGAGTTCTCGTCCAGGAAGACCGCGTCGAAGCCCGGAACCCGGTCGCCGAGCGCGGCCAGCGAGAGGTTGAACGGTCCGATGCCCACGCCGACCAGATCGTGCACGGTCGTCATGGCTGCACCGCCTCGGCGAACGGGTTGGGGATGTCGCAGTACACCGACTGGGTCTCCAGCGGACCGACCAGTTCGTCGCGGCCGTCGGCGCGGGTCAGCAGGTTCGCCTTGCAGCGCAGCGTCACCGCACCGGCCAGCGTGCGAGCCAGCGGCAGGTCGGCGAACTCGCGCAGCCGCCCGGCCACCCGGGCCAGCAGCCGCCGCTCGTCGGCGAAGCCCTGCGCGCCCAACGCGCCGATGAGGCCGAGCAGGTTGTTGATGCCGATGTAGTAGCCGAGGCGCTCGTCGATGACGGCCTCGTCGACCACGTTGTCACCTTCGGTGCCCACGCCCGGCAGGAACCGGTGGAGCGCGGATGTGCGCTGCGCAGACAGGTAGTAGCCCTGGTTGTCCCGGTACCAGCCGCCGCTGGGCCAGCCCTGATCGTCGAGCACGACGAGGGTGTTCTGCTGGTGGGCCTCCAGACCGAGCCCGTACTCCCGGTACAGCCACAGCACGGGGGCGATCACCGCGTCGAAGTAGCGGTCACACCACTGCTCGGTGATCTCGCCGAGCCCGGCTCCGCTGTCCGCGGCCAGGCTGGTGAGGGCGGTGGCCAGCGGGGAGTTCTCCCGGTCGGGGCGCTCGGCCAGCAGCCCGGCCACGCACACCGCGCGGTCCGCGGCGCTGATCGGGTTGTCCCGCACCACCAGTTCGAGCCCGCCGTCCTCGGCGTCATCGACGTCCACCGCGAGCCACGCCGGATCGCGGACGATGCCGAATCCCGGGTGCTGCCGGGCGATCTCGTCCGCCAGACCGGCATCCAGCAGCCGGTCGATCTCGGCGCCGCGGCGCAGCTCCTTGCGCTGGTTCTCCCGCACCGAGTTGGTGATGGGCAGTCCCAGGGAGAACTTGAGCATGATGTCCGCGTCGGCGCGATAGACGGTGCGGATCGACGCCGTCGGCGACCACGGTTCGCCCGATGCGCCCAGGTCGTGCAGCAGCCCCGCGTCCAGCAGGCGGCGGATCCCCGGCCGAGAGCGGACCTCCCGGGCCTGCCAGGGGTGCGCGGGGATCGGGACGGTACCCGCCGGGACCGGCGGCGCATGCGGCGCCAACCGCTCGGCGGCACCGCCCTCCCCGGACAGCACCGACGTGTCGACCGCGAACCAGTGCAGCGCGAAACTCCCGCGCAGCTCGGGCGAATAGCGCCGCGCCTCCTCCGGGCCGAGTCCGGTGCGGCTCTTCGGCGCGGGGTGCAGCGGATGTCCGAGCAGCAGCGCCTGTTCGGCGGCCAAGAACGGTGTCGTTCCTGGCGGGTCGGCGGCGTGCTCGGTGCGCAGCCGGACGTGCTCGGCGATGCGCTGCTGCGAGTCGGCGACCCGTCCCACCAGGTCGGCCACCGCCGCCTGGTCCATCCCGCCGATCTCCAGCGCCAGCAGCGCGGCCATCCCGACGGCCCCCACCGGGGTCCCGGTGTGCAGCTGCGCGGGGCCGAAGCGGTGCTGCCCGGTCGGCGAGTGGTACAGCACCGGCACCCGGACCTGCACGCCCGAGGCGGCGAGGTCGAGTTCGAGCAGGTCGTCGCCGACGGGCAGCGCGTTCTCGCGCACCCAGCAGCGCAGCAGCGCGTCGGTGGAGGCGTTCTCGGCCGTGTCCACCGGACTGGCCACCGCGGACTGGTCGGTTTCCGGCTTGGTCGTCATCGCGTGGGTGTCTCCCGCTTTCCGGCTGCCACCACGTCGTCGAGCAGCAGGTCGATATCCCGCTCGTCCGCGTTCGGGTTGAGCAGGGTGAGTTTGAGGTACACGGCGCCGAATTCGGTGCGGCCGACCACGGCCTTGCCGTCGTGCAGCAACGCCCGGCGCAGCGCGGCGTTCACCTCGTCGGCGTCGCCGCGGTCGGGCGTGAAGCGGAACACCACGGTGCTCAGCACCGGGTGCTGCATCAGCTCCAGCTCCGGACGCTCTCGCACCTGCCGCGCGGCGTGCCCGGCGAGGTCGTGGCACCGGTCGACCATCCGGCCGAGCCCGGCGCGGCCGTACGCCTTGAGCGTCACGGCGATCTTGAACACGTCCGGCCGGCGGGTGGTGCGCAGCGAACGTCCCAGCAGACTGCGGTATCCGGCGCGTTCGTCGTCATCGGTGTTGAGGTAGGCGACCCGGCGCTCCACGGGCTCGAACAGCTCCGCGGTGCGGGTGAGCAGCACTCCCGCGGCCACCGGTTGCCAACCGAGCTTGTGCAGGTCCAGACCTGCCGAGTCCGCGCGGGGCAGGCCGCGCAGCAGCGGCGCGAGCCGTCGGCTGAACAGCGCTCCCCCGCCGTAGGCGGCGTCGACGTGCAGCCAGGTGCCGGTTTCGGCCGCCACATCGGCGACGTCGTCCAGCGGGTCGATGGCACCGAGGTCGGTGGTGCCCGCGGTGGCCACGATCGCGACCGGCGTTTCGCCGCGGGCCAGCGAGGCGGTGACCCGGTCGCGCAACGCCGCGGCGTCCATCCGGTGCCGGTCGTCCACGGGTACCGGGATCACCGCGTCCTCGCCGAGGCCGAGGATCCCGGCCGCGCGCTGCACGGAGAAGTGCGCCTCGGTGGAGCAGAAGAGGGTGGCGCCGCCCGGGCCGGGGTTGCCGGCCTGCTCGCGGGCCAGCAGCAGCGCGGTCAGGTTCGATTCGGTGCCGCCCGAGGTGACCTGTCCCGCGGCCACGTCCGGCCGGTAGCCGGCGAGTTCGGCGAGTTCGCGCAGCACCCGATCCTCCAGCACCGTCCCGGACGGCCCCTGGTCCCAGGAATCGAGCGAGGAGTTCACCGTGGCGGCAACGACTTCCGCGGCCACCGCCGCGGCCAGCGGCGGCGCGTGCAGGTGCGCGGCGCAGCGTGGGTCGGCCGGATCGGCGGCTCCGGCGGTGAGGGCGTGACCCAACGCGCCCAGCGCTACGCCGCCGCCCGCACCTTCCTCCGGAAGCAGCTCCCCCGTTGCGCCGATCAGCTCCTCGACGGCCCGCGGTCCGCCGGCAGGGAGCGGGCCGTCGCGCTCGACAGCACCCTTGCCGAGCGCGTCGAGGGCGGTTTCCAGCAGTGGTCGCAGCGATTCCGGACCTCGGGTGCTTCCCGCTAGCGACACGTCGGTGGGCACGTTGACATCACCTCGCCGGTTGGATGGCCGGGGTTCGAAGAGCGCCGCCCGGGTACGGACCCGGCGCGGCCAATGACGCGCCACCCGATCGGCGGCGGCACGGAAAGCCAGCAGATTTTAGGTATGCCTAACCTTCGTATCGGAACGCTAACCCGGGCCGCGGCGATCGAACAACACCCGAACTGCGCAACCCGGACCCTGGGCACCGACAAGATCCGCATTGCGCACCGGATTCCCGCGGGCCCGTGTGGCCGGTCACACCCTCATCGCCGACCGGGCAGGTTTACCTCGCAAAACTAACGGTCCACTGTGGACTCAGTCCTGGAAAAGCATTTCTCGCGGGAGATCCGCGCCCGGGTATTCCTCGCCGCCAACCAGAAGGTTAGGCTTGCCTGTCCCGCCACCGAGCTACCCGGGAACCACCATGCGCAACCCCAGCCGAGCTCTCGGCACCGTCATCGCCGTGCTGCTGCTCGGCCTGACCACCGCCTGCGCGGGGTCCGAGCCCGCCATCGAGCCACGCCCCGACGACCGCACCGTCACCCACGCGATGGGCGAAGCGCGCGTCCCGGCCGAACCGAAGCGCGTCGTGGTGCTGGACACCGGTGAGCTGGACGCCGTGCTGGCGCTCGGGATGGAACCGGTCGGCATGGTCCTGCCGGACGCGGCGCCGTCGCTGCCGGACTACCTCGGTGAACGAGTGCGCGACGTCCCGATCGTGGGCACGATCGGCAGTCCGAACCTGGAGAAGATCGCCACCCTGGAACCGGATCTCATCCTGTCCAGCAAAGTCCGCGACGGCGAGCGGTACGACATGCTCAGCGAACTCGCCCCCACGGTGTTCTCGGAAACGGTCGGCAAGACGTGGAAAGAGAACCTGCGGCTCAACGCGGAAGCGCTCGGCCGCGAGCAGCAGGCCCACGAGATCCTGGACCGCTACCAGCGCAAGGCGCGCGCACTCGGCGAACTCGTCGGCGATCCCGCGCAGACCCGGGTCAGCGCGGTGCGGTTCACCGCCGACGCCGACCGGCTGCGCCTCTACGACCGCGGCTCGTTCCTCGGCACCATCCTCGACGACGCCGGGTTCGCCCGGCCGGCCAACCAGCACGGCGAGGAGACGTTCGCAGAGGTCAGCCGGGAGAACATCGGCGAGGCCGACGGGGACCTGCTGTTCCACGGCGCCTACGGCGAAACCGGCGCCCAACAGCAGGACCGGATCACCGGGTCGCAGCAGTGGCAGACCCTGGACGCGGTGCGCAGCGGCAACGCCCACGAGGTCCCGGACGACCTGTGGTACCTCGGCCTCGGCCCCATCGCAGCCGACCGGGTCCTCGACGACATGCGCACCACCCTCGAAGCGAACTGATCCGCGGCCTGCTCCGCGCCGCTCGACGTGCCGCGAACCAGCTGGATTGTGATCGTGCCGCGTTCGCACGCGAGGGACGTGCTCGACCGCGGAGAAGCACCACAGCCCAGGGATCAACAGTCCGACGGTGACGGTCGTACCGCGGCCGTCGTCGTGTTCGCCCTGGTCGGTCTGCTCCTGCTTGGTGCCCGCCGTCGGGTACGTTCCAGAATCGCGACGAGGCGTGATCGCGGCCCGGAAGATGCGAAAGGCGGCCCTCCCCGTCGGGAAGACCGCCCCTGCGCCGGCGCGGAAGCGCCTCAGATCGTGAAGCCGAGCGCGCGCAGCTGCTCGCGCCCCTCCTCGGTGATCTTCTCCGGACCCCACGGGGGCATCCAGACCCAGTTGATGCGGAAGTCGTTGACGAGACCGCCGCTGGGCCCACTGGTCAACACCGAGCGGGTCTGGTCCTCGATGACATCGGTGAGCGGGCAGGCCGGCGAGGTCAGCGTCATGTCGACCGTCGCCGTGTTGTCCTGCTCCACCCGGATGTCGTAGACCAGCCCGAGATCGACGACGTTGATGCCCAGCTCCGGGTCGACCACGTCGCGCATGGCTTCCTCGACGTCGTCGAGCGCGGCGAGGCCGGAGGTGTCCGCCGGGGGTTCCGGCATGCCCTCGGCACCGCGCTGCACGCCGTCGGTGTCCGCCTTGTCCTGCACCGTAGTTTCGTCGCTCATGACGCTCCCACTTCGTCGACGACACGGGACACCCCGTCCTTGAAGGCCATCCACCCGAGCAGCGCGCACTTCACGCGCGCCGGGTACTTGGCCACACCGGCGAACGCGATGCCGTCCTCCAGCACGTCCTCGTCCGGGTCGACCTTGCCCCGGCCGTGCATCAGTTCATCGAACGCCGACTCGACGCGCAACGCCTCGGCGAGCGACTTGCCCACGACCAGGTCGGTCAGCACCGACACGGACGCCTGGCTGATCGAGCAGCCCTGTCCCTCGTAGGAGACGTCCTCGACGGTGGCGTCCAACCCGCTGCCGGTCAACCGCACGCGCAGGGTGATCTCGTCCCCGCACACCGGATTCACCTGGAAAGACTCGGCATCGTAGGGTTCCCGCAATCCGTGCAAGTGCGGATTGCGGTAGTGGTCCAGGATGATCTCCTGGTACATCTGCTCCAGCTGCATGCGGAAATTCTCCGGCCGTCCCCGATCAAGCCACTCCGAAGAAGCGCTGCGCCCTGCGCACCGCGTCCACCAACGCCTTGACCTCGTCCAGTTCGTTGTACAGGTAGAACGATGCCCGGATCGTCGCCGGGACGCCCATCCTCCGGTGCAGCGGCCAGGCGCAGTGGTGCCCGACGCGGACCTCCACGCCCTGGTCGTCCATCACCTGGCCCGCATCGTGCGGGTGCACGCCGTCGATGACGAACGAGACCGCACCGCCGCGGTTCTCGGTCCCGGCCGGCCCGACGATCCGCACGCCCTCGACCTGGCCGAGCTCGTGCAGCGCCAGCTCGGTCAACCGGTGCTCGTGCTCGGCGATCCGCTCCACGCCGACCACCGACAGGTAGTCCACGGCAGCACCGAGACCGACCGCCTGAGCGGTCATCGGCACACCCGCCTCGAACCGCTGCGGCGGTTCGGCGAACGTGGAGCGGTCGATGTGCACCATCTCGATCATCGAGCCGCCGGTGATGAACGGCGGCATCGCCGCGAGCAGCTCCCGGCGCCCGTAGAGCACGCCGACCCCGGACGGGCCGAGCATCTTGTGCCCGGAGAACACCGCGAAATCCACGCCCAGCGCCGCGAAGTCGACCGGCGCGTGCGGGACCGACTGGCAGGCGTCCAGCACGACCAGCGCACCGGCCCGGTGCGCCCGCTCCACCAGCGGCTGCACCTCGTTGACCGTGCCGAGCACGTTCGACTGGTGGGTCAGCGCCACCACCTTGGTCCGCTCGGTGATCAGATCGTCCACATCGGACAGATCCAGGCGGCCCTCGTCGGTGACGCCGAACCAGCGCAGCGTCGCACCCGTGCGCTCGCAGAGCTGCTGCCACGGAACGAGGTTCGCGTGGTGCTCCATCTCGGTGACCACGATCTCGTCACCCGGGCCGACGCGGAACCGCTCGGCCTGCTCCCCGGAGGTGGCGGCGTTGCTCATCGCGTACGCGACCAGGTTCACGCCCTCGGTGGCGTTCTTGGTGAACACCACCTCGTCGGAGGCCACCCCGACGAACCGGGCGATCCGCTCCCGCGCGCCCTCGTAGGCGTCCGTCGCCTCCTCGGCCAGCTGGTGGGCCCCGCGGTGCACGGCGGCGTTGGAGTTCTCCACGAAGGAGCGCTCCGCGTCGAGCACCTGGCGCGGACGCTGCGAAGTCGCACCGGAGTCCAAGTAGACCAGCGGACGCCCTTCCCGGATCGTGCGACCGAGGATCGGGAAATCGGCCCGGATGGCGGCCACGTCCAGCGGCGTGGCCGCTCCCCCGGCCGTCTGGCTCGCACCCGCGGTACGAGGAGGCTGAACGGTCATGACTGCGCGGCCGCCTCCTTCTTGCCGGTGAACCGCACGTAGCCCTTGTCCTCCAGCTCGTCGGCCAGCTCGGCACCGCCCGACTCGACGACCTTGCCGTCGGCGAACACGTGCACGTAGTCCGGCGAGATGTGCTTGAGGATCCGGGTGTAGTGCGTGATCAGCAGAACGCCCTTGTCGCCCTTGGCGGTGTACTTGTTGACGCCCTCGGACACGACGCGCAGCGCGTCGACGTCCAGACCGGAGTCGGTCTCGTCGAGGATCGCGAACTTCGGGTCCAGCAGGTCCAGCTGCAGGATCTCGTGCCGCTTCTTCTCCCCGCCGGAGAAGCCCTCGTTGACGCTGCGCTCGGCGAAGGACTGGTCGATGTCCAGGTCGGTCATCGCCTGCTTGACCTCCTTGACCCAGTGCCGCACCTGCGGGGCCTCGCCCCGCACCGAGGTGGCGGCGGTGCGCAGGAAGTTCGACATCGACACGCCGGGAACCTCGACCGGGTACTGCATCGCCAGGAACAGCCCGGCGCGCGCCCGCTCGTCGACGCTCATCTCCAGCACGTCCTCGCCGTCCAGCAGCACCGAGCCGGAGTCGATCTGGTACTTCGGGTGCCCGGCGATGGCGTAAGCCAGGGTCGACTTGCCGGAACCGTTCGGACCCATGATCGCGTGGGTCTCGCCGGAACCGATCGCCAGGTTCACGCCGTTGAGGATCGGCTTGGCGCCCTCATCGGTGAGCACCGAGCCGTGCAGGTCCTTGATCTCCAGGTTGGCCATTCTCGTTCGTCTCCTGGTGTGTGCGAAAGCTTGTGGGTCGCGCTGCAGCCGCGCCGTCAGGCGCCGACCACCGCGAGCTCGTCCTCGATGGCGGCCTCCAGCCGCTCGCGGACCTCGGGAACGGTGATCTTCTGCAGCAGCTCGCCGAAGAACCCGCGCACCACGAGGCGCCGGGCCTGATCCCGCGGGATGCCCCGGGCCTGCAGGTAGAACAGCTGCTCCTCGTCGAACCGGCCGGTGGCGCTGGCGTGCCCGGCGCCCTGGATCTCCCCGGTCTCGATCTCCAGGTTCGGCACCGAGTCGGCCCGCGCGCCCTCGGTCAGCACCAGGTTGCGGTTGAGCTCGTAGGTGTCGGTCCCCTCGGCCGCGGCCTGGATCAGCACGTCGCCGATCCACACCGCGTGCGCCGATTTGCCCTGCAGCGCGCCCTTGTACAGCACGTTGCTCCGGCAGTTGGCCACCGAGTGGTCCACCAGCATCCGGTGTTCCAGGTGCTGGCCCGCGTCGGCGAAGTACAACCCGAGCAGCTCGGCGTCGCCGCCCTTGTCGCCGTAGTTCACCGTGGTGTTGACCCGCACCAGGTCCCCGCCCAGCGTCACCGCCAGGTGCCGGAACGTGGCGTCCCGGCCGATCCCGGCGTGCTCCGAGCTGACCTGGGTGGCGTCGTCGGCCCAGTCGTGGATGGACACCACGGACAGCTTCGCGGAGTCGCCCACGACGAACTCGACGTTCTCGCCCAGCACACCGGAACCGCGGTAGTCGATCACCACGACCGCCTCGGCGAACTGCTCGGCGCGCACCTGCAGGTGCCCGTAGGCGACCTCGCCCGCGCCCGGGCCGTGCACGGTCAGCGTGATCGGGCCCTCCGGCCGGGTGTCGGCCGGGACCGTGACGATGTGCGCCTCGGTGAACGCGCTCCACGCCTGGGCGGCGATCCGGTCGGCGGGGACCCCGCCGGCACCGAGCCGCTCGTCGTCGCGGCCCACGGTCTCCACCTCGGCGCCGGAGGCCTCGACCCGCATGCTGCCGGTCGCCCGGGCGCTGCCGTCGTGCAGGCCGTGCAGCCGCTTCATCGGCGTGAAGCGCCAGTCCTCCTCGCGACCGCCCGGGACCTCGAACGCCTCCACGTCGTAGGAGCGGAAGCGCTCGCCCCGGGACGCCTGGGGGACCACGGCACCGTGGCTGTGCTCTTCCAGGCCGTGCTGGGGCTCGTCGGTCTTGGTGGTGCTCGTCATCAGCCGACGGCCCCTTCCATCTGCAGCTCGATCAGTCGGTTCAGTTCCAGCGCGTACTCCATGGGCAGTTCGCGGGCGATCGGCTCGACGAAGCCGCGAACGATCATGGCCATCGCCTCGTCCTCGGTCAGCCCGCGCTGCATCAGGTAGAACAGCTGGTCCTCGCTGACCTTGGAGACGGTCGCCTCGTGGCCCATGGACACGTCGTCGACGCGGATGTCGACGTAGGGGTATGTGTCCGACCTGCTGATCGTGTCGACCAGCAGTGCGTCGCACTTGACGTTCGACGAGGAGTGGTTGGCGCGCTTGGCCACCTTGACCAGGCCCCGGTAGGAGGTGCGGCCGCCGCCCCGGGCGATCGACTTGGAGACGATCGTCGACGAGGTGTGCGGAGCCATGTGCTCCATCTTGGCGCCCGCGTCCTGGTGCTGGTCCTCACCGGCGAACGCGACCGAGAGCACCTCGCCCTTGGCGTGCTCGCCCATCAGGAACACCGACGGGTACTTCATGGTCACCTTGGAACCGAGGTTGCCGTCGACCCACTCCATGGTGGCGCCTTCCTCGGCCTTGGCCCGCTTGGTGACCAGGTTGTAGACGTTGTTCGACCAGTTCTGGATGGTCGTGTAGCGGCAGCGGCCGCCCTTCTTCACGACGATCTCCACCACGGCGGAGTGCAGCGAGTCGCTGGAGTAGATCGGCGCGGTGCAGCCCTCGACGTAGTGCACGTAGGCACCCTCGTCGACCACGATCAGCGTCCGCTCGAACTGGCCCATGTTCTCGGTGTTGATCCGGAAGTAGGCCTGCAGCGGGATGTCCACGTGCACGCCCTTCGGCACGTAGATGAACGACCCGCCGGACCACACGGAGGTGTTCAGCGCGGAGAACTTGTTGTCCCCGGACGGGATCACCGACCCGAAGTACTCCTCGAACAGCTCCGGGTGCTCGCGCAGCCCGGTGTCGGTGTCCATGAAGATGACACCCTGCTCTTCGAGGTCCTCGCGGATCTGGTGGTAGACGACCTCGGACTCGTACTGCGCGGCCACGCCCGCGACCAGCCGCTGCTTCTCGGCTTCCGGGATGCCCAGCTTGTCGTAGGTCTTCTTGATGTCCTCCGGCAGGTCGTCCCAGGTCTGCGCCTGCTCCTCGGTGGACCGCACGAAGTACTTGATGTTGTCGAAATCGATGCCGGACAGGTCCGCGCCCCAGTGGGGCATCGGCTTGCGGTCGAACAGGCCGAGGGCCTTCAACCGCGCCTGCAGCATCCACTCCGGCTCGTCCTTCTTGGCGGAGATGTCGCGCACGACGCTCTCGTCCAAGCCGCGCCGGGCGCTCTGCCCAGCGACGTCCGGGTCAGCCCAGCCGTACTCGTAGCCGCCCAGGGTCGCCAGGGTCTCCTCCTGGCTGAGCTGCTCCGAGTCGTTCACCACCGTGGTGGGATTGCGCTGCTCCGCAGCGGCAGTCATACGGACTCCCTCCATCAGGAATCGCCAGCGGTCTCCTGCCGGTCCTTCGGGAGTGAACCGGCAGGGGTCTGGTTGTCTCTCGCGTCGTCGCCGTCCGGAACCGCGGTCCTCCACCGTGGCACGTGCGTCGTGCAGACCGCATCGCCGTTGGCGATCGTGGCCAGCCGTTGCACGTGCGTGCCGAGGACCTCTGCGAAGGCCGCGGTCTCGGCCTCGCACAGCTCCGGGAAGTCCGCGGCGACGTGCGCCACCGGACAATGGTGTTGGCAGAGCTGCTCGCCACTGCCGACGCTGCGCGTCGTTGCAGCGTAGCCCTCCCTGGTGAGTGCGTCGGCCAGCGCCTCCGCACGCTCGGTCGGGTTTCCGCCGCGCCCGGCGGCCGCCTCGCGGAGTCCGGCCACCAGGGTGGCCATCCGCCGCTCGGCGAACTCGCGCACGGCGTGCTCGCCTTCGTGCTCGGCGATGAACCGCAGCGCGGCCGCCGCCAGATCGTCGTAGGCGTGCCCGAACCGCGCACGGCCGACCTCGGTGAGCAGGAACAGCTTCGCGGGCCGACCGCGACCCCGCCGACCGCGCGGGGACGACTCCCTGGTGCAGACCTCGCCCTCGGACACCAGAGCGTCCAGGTGCCTGCGCACCGCGGCGGGGCTCAACCCCAGTTCGTCGGCCACCGCCGCAGCGGTGACCGGCCCCCGTTCCAACAGCAACCGGGCGACCGCGTGCCGGGTACGTCCGTCACCCGCGGACGACGCGCCCGGCTGGGCCGCGGGGCCCAACTCGGCCGCGGCGGCCCGGGAAGACGATCCGGCGTTTTTCACAACATGAATGTTACCTATTTCGACAAGAGGTGCCAGAGCGCGGCCCGACCAGGTGATCTGACTCACCGGTTACGCTTCGTCATCGTGGCGGCAGGCGAAACGACCCGCGGGGAGCAGAGCGACCCGACCCGCGGTGACGAGCGGACGACGAGGACCGGCGAGCACGGCGCGGCGGACCCGGGCCCCCTGGACCGGGCCGAACGGCGCCAGCTCGACGTGGTGCGCCGATTCGGCACCACCGGCTCGCTGATCCTGGCGGTGGGCGCGATCGGCGCCGGCGCCGCCCCGGTCAGCAACCCGGTGGCCGGGGTCCGGCTGCTCGGCGTCCCGGTGCGCATGCCGACCGTGGCCATGGCCTGCGCCTGGCTCGGGATGATGATGCTGGTCATGGCCTGGCTCTGGCTGGGCAAGCTGTGCTGGCCGCGGCGGGCCCGCACCGCCACGGTCACCCAGCTGGTGCGCACCCTGGTCATGTGGTCGCTGCCGCTGGCCGTGGCGCCCCCGCTGTTCAGCACCGACATGTACGGCTACCTCGCGCAGAGCGAGGTAGCCGCCCGCGGCTTCGACCCGTACGTGCTCGGCTCGGCCGCGGCACTGGGCGTGGACCACCCGTTCACCAGCAACGTGCCCAACATCTGGCGGGACACCCCGTCGCCGTACGGACCGCTGTTCCTGATGTTCGGCCAGCTCATCTCGCGCATCGTCGGCGACGACGTGGTTTTCGGGGTGCTGGTGTGGCGCGTGGTGATGCTGCTGGGCCTGGGCCTGGCGATCTGGGCCGTGCCGCGCCTGGCGCGGCGCTGCGGGGTGCACCCCACCGCGGCAATGTGGCTCGGGATCCTCAACCCCGTGGTGCTGTTCCACGTGGTCAGCGGCATGCACAACGAGGCGCTGATGGCGGGCATCATGCTGGCCGCGATCGAGTTCGGCCTGCGCAAGCCCGGGGTGGTCGGCCTGATCGTCACCGGCGTGCTGCTCACCATCGCCGGTGCGATCAAACCGCCCGGATTCGTCGCGCTGGGCTTCTTCGGCATCGCCGTCGTGCTGCGCCGGGGCGGCCGGTTCCGCGACCTGTTCGCGGTCGCCGCGCAGCTGCTGGCCGTGTTCCTCGCCACCATGGCGGTGATCACGCTCGCCTCCGGCTGGGGCCTGGGCTGGATCGAGACCTTCGACGTGCCCAACCGGGTCAAGACGTTCATGGCCCCGCTGACCGCCCTCGGCATGACCGGCGGCGGGATCAGCACCGTGCTGGGCCTGGGCAACCACACGGACGCGATGCTGGCCATCACCAAGGTCATCGGCTACCTGCTCACCGCGGGCGTGTGCCTGCGCATGCTGTGGCTGTCGTTCCGCGGGCGGCTGGAACCGCTGGCCGGACTGGGCATCACCCTGGGCGTGCTGGCCGTCGCCGTGCCGGTGCTGTGGCCCTGGTACCTGGTGTGGTCGGTGATCCCGCTGGCGCTGGCCACCAACGACAACCGCTTCCGGATCACCGCGATGGTGGTCTCGGCCGCGGTGTCACTGCTGGTCCCGCCCACCGGCGCCGGCTACGTCCTGCGCGCCTACCAGATCCCGCTGGCCGTCACCGCTGCGCTGATCGCCTTCGCCGTCGTGGTGCTCCTGGTGCGCCGCAAGGTGCCCTGGCCCACACCGGCCCGCGACCGCGTGCTCCCGGCCACGTCATAGGCTGGTAAGTCGTGAGCATCGGGGATAGTCCAGCCCTCCGGATCCGCGGGCTGCACAAGCGGTTCGGCGACCACGTCGCCGTGTCCGGTCTCGACCTGGACATGCCGCGCGGCGCGGTGCTGGCGCTGCTCGGTCCGAACGGGGCGGGCAAGACCACCACCGCGGAGATCTGCGAGGGCTTCCAGCGCGCCGACGAGGGCGAAGTGCGGGTGCTCGGGCTGGACCCGGTGGCCGACGCCGAGCGGCTGCGCCCGCGGGTCGGCGTGATGCCGCAGGGCGGCGGCGCCTACCCGGGCGTGCACGCCGATGAGATGCTCGACCTGGTCGCCGCGTGCGCCGCCGATCCGCTCGACCCGTCCTGGCTGCTCGACGTGCTCGGGCTCTCCGGCGCGCGCCGCACCTCCTACAAACGGCTGTCCGGCGGCCAGCAGCAGCGGCTGTCCCTGGCATGCGCGCTGGTCGGCCGCCCGGAACTGGTGTTCCTGGACGAACCCACCGCCGGGATGGATCCGCAGGCGCGCCGCCTGGTCTGGGAACTCGTCGGCGCGCTGCGCCGCGACGGGGTGAGCGTGCTGCTGACCACGCACCTCATGGACGAGGCCGAAGCACTGGCCGACCGGGTGCTGATCATCGACCGCGGGCGCGCGGTCGCCGACGGCAGCGCCGGCGAGCTCACCGAGCCGGAGGACGGCAAGCAGGAGCTACGCTTCCGGTCCCAGCCCGCGCTGAACCTGGAGCTGCTGCTGGCGGCCCTGCCGGAGGAATGCCAGGCCGACGAACTGCGGCCCGGCGACTACGTGGTGCGCGGCGTGGTCGACCCGCAGGTCGTGTCCACGGTGACCGCCTGGTGCGCCCAGCACGGCGTCCTGGCCCACGAGCTGCGGGTCAGCCGCCGCAGCCTGGAGGACGTCTTCCTCGAACTGACCGGACGGGAGCTGCGCCAGTGAGCGCCGAACCGGAAACCACCGACCAGGTCGGCCGCTTCCCCGCGGGGACCTTCAGGCCTTCGCCCGGCCGCGGTCGACCGCTGCGCATGCTCGCGGCCCAGACCCGGCTCGAAGCGCTGATGACCCTGCGGCACAGCGAGCAGGCCCTGCTGACGCTGATCATCCCGCTGGCGCTGCTGGTCGGGCTGACCACGTTGGACATCGGGGAGCTGCCCGAACCCCGGGTCGACTCGGTGCTGCCGCGCATCCTGGCGCTGGCGGTGATGTCGGCCGCCTTCACCGGGCAGGCGATCGCGCTGGGCTTCGACCGCCGCTACGGCGTGCTCAAGCGCCTGTCGGCCACCGCGCTGCCGCGGTGGACGCTGGTGTCCGGCCGGGTGCTGGCGGCGCTGATCGTCGTGGCGCTGCAGGCGGTGGTGCTGGGGGTGACCGCGGCACTGCTGGGCTGGTCGCCCGCCCCGCTGGGCGTGCTGGGAGCCGTCCCGCTGCTGGTGCTGGGCACGCTGGCCTTCGGCGCCGCCGGGGTGCTCGTCGGCGGCGCGCTCCGCGCCGAGATCGTGCTGGGCCTGGCCAACGCCATCTGGTTCGTGCTGCTGCTGGCCGGCGGGCTCGCGCTGCCGGTCGCCGACCTGCCCGGACCGGTCGGTGCCGTCGCCACCTACCTGCCGTCCGGTGCGCTGGCCGAGGCGCTGGACGCGGTGCTGGTGCACGGCGCGGCGCCGGGTGTGCAGCCCGTCGCGGTGCTGGTGTGCTGGGGAGCCGCCCTGGGCGCCCTGGCCTCGCGGACCACGCGGCTGAGCTGATCCGCCGCGACACATATCCATCACCCGTCCGCGGGAATAGGGTGCCGGGCATGACCGACACAGCGCCGAGCACGAGCGAGACCGCACGCCGCGCCGCCCAGTCCCTGGAACTCCTGCACGCCTTCATCTACTTCGCCCCCGAGGCCGAGGAACGGTTCGCCGCGCTCGGGCTCGACCGCGGCCGGATGGCCTACTACGCGGGCCGCGCAGCCCCGATGGGGGCGGTGTCGGCAGGCGTGGTCGCGGCCACCTTCTACAACTTCAACCCCGAGTCGGTGGCGCGCAGCATCCCGCGGGCCTGGTCCATCGCCGCTCCGCAGGACATCGTCGAAGCCCGGCTGCAGGCCGCCGACGAGGCGCTGCGCCGGATGCTCGGCGACGAGACCGCCACCTCCGCCGAGGTCGCGGCCACCGCCGAGCTCGCCGCCGAGGCCGCCGCCGCCTGCGACCCGGCGGGCAAACCGCTGCACGCCGGGCACGCCGACCTGCCCTGGCCGCAGGAACCGCACCTGAAGCTGTGGCACGCGGCGACCCTGCTGCGCGAGTTCCGCGGTGACGCGCACATCGCCGCGCTGCAGGACGCCGAGCTGTCCGGGCTGCAGGCGCTGGTGCTGCACAGCGCGAGCGGGCAGGGCTTCAAGCAGTCCGCGGCCCGGTCGCTGCGCGAGTGGAGCCAGCAGCAGTGGGCGGCCGCCGAGGGCGAGCTGCGCGAGCGCGACCTGCTGGATGCCGAGGGCGAGATCACCGCGGCCGGCACGAAGCTGCGCGAGGACGTGGAGAGCCGCACCGACGCGATGTCCGCAGCGCCGTGGCAGGTGCTGGGCGACCGGGTCGAGCAGCTCATCGACAGCGGCCGCGGACTGGTGCGCGCGCTGGCCAAGGCCGGCGCGGCACCGCGGGACCTGTTCGGGCGGGACTGACCCCGTCGATCCGGACAGCCCTGCGGTCGGCGGGGCCGGCGGGCCGCATACCATCGGTACCGTGCCGGCCTCGCTGATCTCCCGGATGTCCCACCCGTCCATGCGCGTGGTGCGCGTGCTCGCGCTGCTCGTCGTGATCGCCCAAGTGCTGATCTCGGTGACCGGTGCCACCGTGCGGGTCACCGGATCCGGGCTGGGCTGCCCGACCTGGCCGCAGTGCTTCCCGGGCAGCATGGTCCCGGTCGAGCACCCCGAGGTGGCCGCACTGCACCAGGCGATCGAGTTCGGCAACCGGCTGCTGGCACCGGTCATCGGCGTGATCGCCCTGGCCTGCCTGCTCGCCGCCTGGCGCGCGCGCCCGTACCGGCCGCGGCTGGTCAAGCTGGCGCTGATCATGCCGGTAGGCGTGATCGTCCAGGCGGTCATCGGCGGGCTGACGGTCCTGGTGAACCTGGCGTGGTGGAGCGTGTCGGTGCACTTCATGGCATCGGCGCTACTCATCTGGCTGGCGACCGTGCTGTTCAAGGCCGCGGGCGAAGGCGACCGCGAGCCGGTGGACGTGGTGCCGCGCCCGATGCGCAGGCTGCTGGTGGCGCTGGTCGTGGTCACCGGCGCGATGCTGCTGGTGGGCACGCTGGTGACCGCCGCGGGCCCGCACGGCGGCGATCCGGACACCCCGCGACTCGGACTTCCGGTTCCGGGGCTGGTGCAGGCGCACGCGCTGCTGGTGATGGCCTACGTGCTGCTGCTGGCGGTGTTCGGCGCATGGCTGCGCAGCGCCCGACCGACCAAGGCGCTGCTGCGCACCTACGCGGCTGCGTGCGTGCTGGTGTTGGCACAGGGCACCATCGGCTCGGTCCAGTACTACCTGGGCGTGCCGGAGGCCATGGTGCTCGCGCACGTGCTGCTGTCCACCGTGGTGATCATCGTCACCGCGCTGCTGTGGTGCGAGTCGCGCAACCGGGGCCCGCTGCCCAGCGCCGAGGCCGACCGGCGGGACGCCGAACCGGTCGGCGCCTCGGGCTGAGCCTGCCGCGCGTCACAGCCGCAGCTGCGGCCGCCCTTCGCGCTCCCAGCGCCGCCACAGGTCCGGCATCTCGCCGGCCAACCACCGGTAGAACTCGTGCACGCTGCGCAGGCGGCGCGCCCGCTCGCCCTGCCCGCTGAACATGCGCAGGCCCTGCTCGGTGAGCTCTTCGAGCTGGGTGACCCGCTCCATCCGCTGGCGCACCAGCGCGGGCCACTTGTCCTCCTCCACCCGGTACAGCGCTGCCTCGCGCCCCTGCCTGGTGGTGCGCGAGACGACGCCCAGGCGCATCAGCAAGCGGACGTTGGTGCTGACCGAACCCGTGCTCGCGCTCAGCGCGTGCGAGAGCTCCGCGGCCGTGCGCTCCGGCGGATCGCAGACCAGCAGGAAGGCCAGAATCCGCCCGGCGATCAGCGGCATCCCTTCCGTGGCCTCGAAGTGGGCTGCCATCTGCTCGATCCACTCCGACATACCCGGCCGGTCGGTGCGCTGCAGGTAGTCGGTCACGCCGACCCCCGGAGATCAAGTTCGGTCATCGCTGAAAACGTAGACCACAACGCCGCGCTGCGCCAGCCGCGGGTGTGCGTCAGCGGCGGGCCAGCGCGGCGCGCACCGCCGAGGCGAACCGCAGCTGCGCGGCCGGACCGGTCTGCCGGAACCCCAGCGAGGGCTCGCTGAGCTCCAATTCCAGCAGCAGCGGCGCACCGTCCGCCCCGCGCACCAGATCGACTCGCGCGTAGAGGAGCTCGGCGCGGTCGATGCCGCGCAGCCCGGCCACGGCGTCCAGCGCGTCCTCGGCCGCCCGGCGCAGCGCCGCGTCCGGTTCGGCCGGTCGGAGGTGTTCACCGGTGCGGAACCCGGGCACCGGCGGCGCGAGCATCGGCGCCTTGGCGAACGCGTGCGAGTAGCTGCCGCCGAGGAACACCAGCGCCGTCTCGCCGGAGCGGTCGACATCGGCCTGGTAGGGCTGCAGCACCGCGTCCCCGGCGGCGTGCAGGTGATCGAGGTGCGCCCGAGCGGCGTCCAGCGCATCCGGCGCGAACCGGGCCGCTCCCCGCGCGCCCGCACCGACCGCGGGTTTGAGCACGAACTCCCGGTCGGGCCAGCTCGGCTGCCGCCCCACCTCGACCAGGCTGGTCGGCACCACCGGCACACCGGCGCCCGCGAGATCGGCCAGGTATCCCTTGTGCGTGTTCCAGCGCACCACGTCGGCCGGGTTGACCAGGGCAGGAATCCCGGAACACCAGTCCAGGAATTCCTCGCGGCGATGCGCGTAGTCCCAGGTGGAGCGCAGCACGACGAGGTCGGCCGCGGCGAACCCGGCCGACGCGTCGTCCCAGGGCGCCCACTCGGCCCGGATGCCGACCGCGGCCAGCGCGTCCGGCAGCGCCGTGTCGTCCCCGTTGGACTCCGGCAGTTCCGCGCAGCTGGCCAGCAGGACCTGCGCGCTCATCGGGCGCGCGGCCCGGCCATCTTCCGCCGGTGGGCCGCACCGATCTTGAGGTCGGCCACGGTCTCGGCATCCCAGTCGTGCGGGCTCAGCCCGTCGACGACCTCCACGATCGCCTCGCCGACCGCCGTGCTGGGCACCATGACGTCGCCCAGCGCACCGTCCGCACCGACCAGCACGAGCCGGGCACCCGTGCGTCCGAGGTTCTCCACGACCGCCCGCGCCGCACCGCCGTGCTCGCCGACGAACGCCTTCGCCGACTCCACGGCCTTGGCCGGTGCGGCGGTCTGCTGCTCCGAAGTCTGCTCCGCTGCCACACCGGGATCGTAGACGTCCGCACCGCAGCCACGTGACCGAGACGTGGCACACGCCTCGAAAAGGTTGATCTCGCCCGGTTGCCGGATTGTGCGGGTATGCGGTTGAGTTCCAGTGCGCTGGACGACACGACGCGGAGGTGGACATGCGCGCGATCCGGGTGACCGGGAACGGAGGACCGGAGGTCTTGGAGGTCGCCGAGGTCGACCGGCCCAGCCCGGAACCGCACCAGTTGCTCGTCCGGGTGGCCGCGGCGGGAGTCAACTTCATCGACACCTACCAGCGCAGCGGTGTCTACTCGATGACGCTGCCGTTCACACCCGGTTCCGAAGGCGCGGGCGAGGTCGTGGCGACCGGGTCGGCGGTGACCGGATTCGCCCCCGGTGACCGCGTCGCCTGGGCCATGTCCCCGGGCAGCTACGCCGAGCACGCGCTCGTGGACGCGACCAAGGCGGTGCACGTGCCGGACGGCATCGACGACCGCACCGCCGCAGCAGCCGCGCTGCAGGGCATGACCGCGCACTACCTGATCACCTCCACGTACCCGGTGCGCACCGGGGAGACGGCCCTGGTGCACGCGGCGGCTGGCGGCATGGGGCTGCTGCTCACCCAGCTGATCAAGGCGCGCGGCGGCATCGTCGTGGGCACCACCTCGACCGCCGAGAAGGAGCGGATCGCCCGGGACGCGGGCGCCGACGAGGTCATCCGCTACACCGAGGCCGATGTCGCCGAGCAGGTGCGCGAACTGACCGACGGGCGCGGTGTGGACGTGGTCTACGACGGCGTCGGGCGCACCACCTTCGACGGCAGCCTCGCCAGCCTGCGTCCGCGCGGGGTCCTCGCGCTCTACGGGGCGGCCAGCGGTCCGGTCGAGCCCGTCGACCCGCAGCGGTTGAACTCGGCGGGCTCGGTGTTCCTCACCCGGCCGAGCCTCGCGCACCACATCCTGACCCGCGCGGAACTGGAGTGGCGGGCCGGCGAGGTCTTCCAGTGGATCGAGGACCGCGCGCTGCGGATCAGCGTCGGCGGCAGCTACCCGCTGGCCGAGGCGCAGCAGGCGCACCGCGACCTGGAGGGCCGCCGCACCACCGGGAAGCTGCTGCTGGAGCCGTGATCCACACCAGGCGGTGCCGGGCTCAGCCGCGCCGACCGTGCCACTGCAGGCCGGCACCGCCCACCGCCAGCAGCACGGTGCCCGCGATGAGCACGATCAGCGGGGCGCTGAGCGCACCCCCGGTCCAGTCCCACACTGCCTCGGGCACCGCCACGGTCATCCCGACGACGCCGCCGGTGAGCAGCACCGGATCGCGCCGCACGAAGGTCGCCGCCAAGCAGGCGAGCGCGACGCAGGCGGTCAGCGCATAACCCCAGGCGCCACCCTCGGACGCCGGCCACTGCGCCCCGACCAGCGCCAGCAGCACACCGAGCACCACCGCGGTGCGCCCGGCCGGAGCACCCACGCGCCCGAGCACCACCCACAGCGCGCCGAGCAGCACGAACACGGCGGACACGACCAGCGCGTGCTCCCCCGCACCCACCTGGTCGAGCACCGCGGCGGCCAGCGCGATGCCGAAGGCCCACGTCACCAGCACCCCGGGCACGGAGCCCAGCAGCAGGTACCCGGCCAGCGCGAGCGCGGTCCCGGTCGCCGACCAGGGCAGCTCACCCGCGACGCCGCCGGCCGCGACGTCCACCGCACCGGCTGCGGCGGGGGCGGCCAGCGCGAACAGGACCGCCACGATCCGCGCGCGCGGACCGGGCGCCAGCGAGCGCAGCCCGCGCGGTCCGCCGCCCAGCCAGGTCCCGGCTCCGAGCAGCAGCACCGCGGCAAGCGCCAGGAGCAGGATCTTGCCCGGATCGCCGAGCTGCGCCCAGTTCAAGCCGAACAGCAGCAGCGCCCCGCCGAGCACGAGCGCACCGCCGAGGTAGCCGAGCAGCTCCCAGACCCCGCCGTGCGGGCGGGCCGCATCGGGGCGATCGAGCTCGGACAGCACCCGGCGTCCCTGTTCCGCGGTGAGCTCGCCACCGGCGACCAAGTCGTCGATGCTGCTGCGCTGCTGAGCGGACAATCCGCGGGACACCGGACCACCTCCACGGAGCAGGCTAACGCTCCGGCGATCCTCGGGACGAGGTGCTCGGCGGCGTCAGACCGGCCAGCCGAGGACCGGCAGGCCGAACGCCGCGTCCACGCCCAGCGCCACGCACACGATCATCAGGTAGGTGTTGGACATGTGGAACAGCCGCATCGGCTTGGTCGGCACGCCCCGCTTGGTGCTGCGGTGCAGCCGGTGCGCGAGGACGAGGAACCACGCGCCGCTGAGCGCGGCGAAGCCCGCGTACACCCAGCCGGCCGCCGGGACCAGCAGCAGCGTCCACGCCACCATCAGCCAGCTGAACAGCACGATCTGCCGGGACACGTGTGCGGGTTCGGCGAGCACGGGAAGCATCGGCACCCCGGCGCGCGCGTAGTCGTCCTTGTACTTCATCGCCAGCGCCCAGGTGTGCGGCGGCGTCCAGAAGAAGACGATCCCGAACATCACCAGCGCGGGCCAGTCCACCCGGCCGGTCACCGCGGCCCAGCCGATCACCACCGGCATGCACCCGGCGGCACCGCCCCACACGATGTTCTGCACCGTGCGGCGCTTGAGCACCAGGGTGTAGACGAGGACGTAGAACAGGATCGTCGCCACGGCCAGCACCCCGGCCAGCAGGTTCGCCGAGAGCCACAGCCACAGGAACGACCCCGCGCCCAGCGCCAGGCCGAACAGCAGCGCGTGCCGGTTGGACACCGTGTGCCGGACCAGCGGGCGCGCCCGGGTCCGCTTCATGACCTGATCGATGTCCGCGTCGGCCACGCAGTTGAGCGCGTTGGCGCTGCCCGCGGCCATCGTTCCGCCGATCAGCGTGTTCAGCACCAGCCACGGCGACGGGATGCCGCGCTCGGCGAGCAGCATCGCCGGGATCGTGGTCACCAGCAGCAGCTCGATGACCCGGGGCTTGATCAGTCCCAGGTAAGCCTTCAGCAGCTCGGCGGGACGCCGAGCGTGCCGTGTCCGGGGGGCGTCGGCGACGGTGGTCACGACGCTGCGCTCACCGACGGCATAGCACTCCTTGGCGGGTCGACGATCGGGCCTGCCGCGCCGCCAGGCGCGCACAGCGGCTCCGGGGCGTGCGGAACGGGCCGCAATGAATAGTAGGCGCGCTACGGGAGCGCCACTCGCGCGGGTGGTCACCAGCCCGGCAAGACCGATCAGCCCGGTGGCTGGGCTCACAGCAGGTCACCGGTAGCCTGAACGGGCCTTCGCTGGCCGTCGGCGGGTCCGCGCGAACGTGCGCGCACCACCCACCGGACGGTGCCGAGCACGGTCCCGCGGCACCGCGGGCGACCACCCGCACGCCCGGCACGAACCCGCGCCGCATCCGCTTGCGAGGGTGGAACAACATCAATTCAGACGGGTCGACAACCGCCCGATCGGGCAGGACTACGCTGCCCGCGGGACGAGGGATAACCGCGGAACGAATTCGGTCGCGACCGCATTCACCGCGCCGAGGGAAAAACTGGAGCTGCGTCCGTGTCCGTCACCGACGATCTTGACCGCTTGACCACCAAGCGACTCCCCGAAGACTGGACCGAGCTGGACCAGCGCGCCGTGGACACCGCGCGCGTGCTGGCCGCCGACGCGGTGGAGCACTGCGGCAGCGGCCACCCGGGGACCGCGATGAGCCTGGCCCCGACCGCATACGCCCTGTTCCAGCGCGTCATGCGGCACGACCCCAGCGACCCCAGCTGGATCGGCCGCGACCGGTTCGTGCTGTCGGCGGGCCATTCGAGCCTGACGCTGTACCTGCAGCTGTTCCTGTCCGGTTACGGACTGCAGCTGGACGACATCAAGCAACTGCGCAAGTGGGGTTCCAAGACCCCCGGCCACCCGGAGTACGGGCACACCGACGGCGTGGAGACCACCACCGGTCCGCTGGGCCAGGGCCTGGCCACCGCGGTCGGCATGGCCATGGCCGCCCGTCGCGAGCGGGGGCTGCTGGACCCGGAGACCGCTGCGGGCAGCAGCGTGTTCGACCACGACATCTACGTGATCGCCTCCGACGGGGACATCGAGGAGGGCATCACCTCCGAGGCGTCCTCGCTGGCCGGTACCCAGCAGCTGGGCAACCTCGCGGTGATCTACGACGCCAACGAGATCTCCATCGAGGACGACACGCGCATCGCGCTGTCCGAGGACACCGCCCGCCGCTACGAGTCCTACGGCTGGCACGTGGTCACCGTGCACGGCGGTGAGGACGTCGCCGGCTTCCTGGAGGCCATCGAGGCCGCCCGCGCCGACGACCGGCCGAGCCTGATCGTGCTGCGCACGGCCATCGGCTACCCGGCCCCGACCAAGACCAACAGCGGCAAGGCGCACGGTGCCGCGCTGGGTGCCGACGAGGTCGCCGGGGTGAAGGAAGCGCTGGGCTTCGACCCGGAGCAGTCCTTCCAGGTCGACGACGCGGTGCTGGCGCACGCCCGCCGGGTCGCCGATCGCGGCCGCGCGGCCCGCGCCGAGTGGCAGGACCGCTTCGACGCGTGGGCCGCCCAGAACCCCGAGCGCAAGGCGCTGCTGGACCGGATCAGCACCCGCGAGCTGCCGGACGGCTGGGAGCAGAAACTGCCGACCTGGGAGGCCGACGGGAAGGGCATCGCCACCCGCAAGGCTTCCGGTGAGGTGCTCTCCGCCCTGGCCGACGTGCTGCCGGAGCTGTGGGGCGGTTCGGCCGACCTGGCCGAGAGCAACAACACCACGATGAAGGGCGTCGACTCGTTCGGCCCGCAGTCGATCTCCACCGGTACCTGGTCGGCCCAGCCCTACGGCCGGACGCTGCACTTCGGCATCCGCGAGCACGCCATGGGCGCGATCCTCAACGGCATCGCGCTGCACGGCGGCACCCGCCCGTACGGCGGCACCTTCCTGATGTTCAGCGACTACATGCGCCCCGCGGTGCGGCTGGCCGCGCTGATGCAGACCCCGGTCGTGTACGTGTGGACGCACGACTCGATCGGTCTGGGCGAGGACGGCCCCACGCACCAGCCCATCGAGCACCTGGCCGCGCTGCGCGCGATCCCCGGGTTGTCCGTGGTGCGTCCCGGCGACGCCAACGAGACCGCCGCGGCGTGGAAGGCCGTGCTGGAGGACACCAGCGGCCCGGCCGGTCTGGCGCTGACCCGGCAGGGCGTGCCGACGCTGGAGGGTACCGACGCCGAGGGGGTGGCCAAGGGCGGCTACGTGCTGGCCGAGGCCGACGGCGGCACCCCGGAGGTGGTGCTCATCGGCACCGGGTCCGAGCTGCAGCTCGCCGTGGAGGCCAGGAAGATCCTGGAGGCCGATGGCGTTGCAACCCGTGTGGTCTCCATGCCGTGCGTCGAGTGGTTCGATGCGCAGGACGCCGGGTACCGCGCGCAGGTGCTGCCGTCCTCGGTGCGGGCCCGGGTGGCCGTCGAGGCGGGCATCGCGATGCCGTGG
This sequence comes from Saccharopolyspora montiporae, assembly GCF_015209505.1. Taxonomy (GTDB): domain Bacteria; phylum Actinomycetota; class Actinomycetes; order Mycobacteriales; family Pseudonocardiaceae; genus Saccharopolyspora; species Saccharopolyspora montiporae. The sequence continues at coordinate 197,282 of NZ_JADEYC010000005.1, read as the reverse complement.
CAGCGGTTCGTCGGCGACGCCGGCGAAGTCGTGTCCATCGAGCACTTCGGCGCCTCGGCCGACTACAAGACGCTGTTCGACGAGTTCGGGTTCACCGCCCAGGCCGTGGTGGACGCGGCTCGGCGGAGCCTGAACACCGCATCCGGCAACGCGTGAGCGGAGGGAATCCCGTGACCACCAACCCGAACCTCAGGGCGCTGAGCGAGGCAGGGGTGTCGATCTGGCTGGACGACCTGTCCCGCCAGCGGATCAACTCCGGCAACCTCGCCGAGCTGATCTCCGACTACGACGTGGTCGGCGTGACCAGCAACCCGACCATCTTCGCATCCGCGCTGGCCAACGCCTCGGACTACGCGGAGAAGGTCGGTGAGCTGGCCGCCCGCGGCGCGAGCGTCGACGACGCGATCCGCGAGATCACCACGAACGACGTGCGCGACGCCGCCGACGTGTTCCGGGACGTCTACGAGCGCACCGGCCGGGTCGACGGCCGGGTCTCGCTGGAGGTCGACCCCCGCCTGGCGCACGACACCGAGCGCACCGTCGCCGAGGCCGTCGACCTGTGGAAGGCGGTCGACCGGCCGAACCTGATGGTCAAGATCCCGGCGACCCAGGAGGGGCTGCCCGCGATCACCCGCACCCTGGCCGAGGGCATCAGCGTCAACGTCACGCTGATCTTCTCCGTGCAGCGCTACCGGGAGGTCATGGACGCCTTCCTGGCCGGGCTGGAGAAGGCCAGGAGCAATGGGCACGACCTGTCCACGATCGCCTCGGTGGCGTCGTTCTTCGTGTCCCGCGTGGACACCGAGATCGACAAGCGGCTGGAGAAGCTCGAAGGCGGCGAGCAGCTGCGCGGCAAAGCGGCGATCGCCAACGCCCGCCTGGCCTACGCGGCCTTCGAGGACGTCTTCGGCAGCGACCGCTGGCAGGCGCTGGCCGCCGAGGGGGCCAAGCCGCAGCGGCCGCTGTGGGCCTCCACCGGCGTGAAGGACCCGTCCTACTCCGACACCCGCTACGTCGACGGCCTGGTCACCCCGAACACCGTCAACACGATGCCGGAGTCGACGCTGTTCTCGGCCGCCGACCACGCCGACGTGCAGGGCGACACCATCCGCGGGACGGCCGCCGAGTCGCAGCAGGTCTTCGACGACCTGGCCGCGGCCGGCATCGACCTGGACGACGTGTTCGCCGTGCTGGAGAGCGAAGGCGTGCAGAAGTTCGAGAAGTCCTGGGACGAGCTCCTGGAGACGGTCAAGGGCCAGCTCGACCAGGCCCGATGAGCTCCTCCGGGGCATGACCCGCAGGCCGGTCCGGGTCGCGCACGACTGCCGTGCCGACCCGGATCGGCCACACTGTGGTCGCAGCAGCCGGTTTCCGCCCACGCGGGGTCCAGCGCCGCACCTCCACCGGTGCTGCCGGCCGAACACCAGCGCCGATCGGGTGCGCGATGTCCCGCAGGCGCGGCCGTTCGGCCCGCCCGGGACCGCAGAGCCAGTGGTTGGAACACATCATCGAGCGCTGAAGGAACTGCATGGCAAGCGACATCTCCGTGGACATCCCCGATGAAGCGCTGGCGGCCGAGTCCGGCCCGCTGGTCGAGCGGCTGACCGCAGACGGGGTGGGCGGCGCGCTCGCCGCCCAGGACCCGTCGCTGTGGGGGCCCGAGGCCGAATCCGAGGCGGCCGTGCGGTTGTCCTGGACGAACCTGCACGAGACCTCGCGCCCGCTGGTCGCCGAGATCGAGGCGCTGCGCGCCGAGCTGCACGCCGAGGGCCTGGACCGTGTCGTGCTGGCAGGCATGGGCGGATCCTCGCTGGCCCCCGAGGTGATCGCGGGCACCGCGGGCGTCCCGCTGACCGTGCTGGACACCACCGACCCCGCCCAGGTCGCCGATGCGCTGGCGGGCGACCTGGACCGCACGGTGCTGGTCGTCTCGTCGAAGTCCGGCACCACGGTGGAGACCGACAGCCACCGGCGGATCTTCGAGAAGGCTTTCGCCGACGACGGAATCGATCCTGTGACCCGGATCATCGTCGTCACCGACCCCGGCTCGCCGCTGGCGGAGGTCGACTGCCGCGCGGTGTTCACCGCGGATCCGAACGTGGGCGGGCGCTACTCGGCGCTGACCGCGTTCGGCCTGGTCCCGGCCGGGCTCGCCGGCGCCGACATCGCGACGCTGCTCGACGAGGCCACGACCGCGCACCGTCGGCTGAGCAGCGGCTCCGCGGACAACCCCGCGGTGCGGCTGGCCGCGGCGCTGGGTGCCGCGCACGCGACCGGCGCCGAGAAAGTCGTGTTCGCCGACACCGGATCCGGCATCGCCGGGTTCGGCGACTGGGTGGAGCAGCTCATCGCCGAGTCCACCGGCAAGGACGGCACCGGGCTGCTGCCGGTGGTCGTCGAGGGCGAGCAAGCCACCGGTTTCGCCGACGCCGCCGACGACGCCACCCCGGTGGCGATCGGGCCCGCGGTGACCGGGACGCAGCTGGCGACCTCCGGCCCGCTCGGCGGCATGTTCCTGCTCTGGGAGTTCGCCACCGCGATCGCGGGCAGGCTGCTGGGCATCAACCCGTTCGACCAGCCGGACGTGGAAGCGGCCAAGAAGGCGGCCCGCTCGCTGCTGGACGGCCCCGCGGGCGGCCCCGCGCTGACCCCGGTCCTGGTCGACGGGCCCATCGAGGTGCACACCGCGGGCAACTGGATGTCCGCGGGCACCACCACGGTCGGCGACGTGCTGCGCCTGTTCCTGGGCACCGCGCCGACGAGCGGCTACCTGTCCGTCCAGGCGTACCTGGACCGGCTCGACGACGCCTCGACCGCCGTGCTGCGGCCCGAGCTGGGCAGGCGCAGCGGGCTGCAGACGACCTTCGGCTGGGGCCCGCGGTTCCTGCACTCCACCGGCCAGTACCACAAGGGCGGCCACCAGAACGGAATTTTCCTGCAGATCACCGGCGCCTCCGACGCGGACCTGGAGGTCCCCGGCCGCCCGTACTCGCTCGGCGGTCTGCAACGTGCGCAGGCTCTCGGCGACGGCCAGGTGCTCGCCGAGCTCGACCGGCCGGTGCTGCGCCTGCACCTCACCGACCGCGCCGCCGGGTTGGTCGAGCTGGTCAAGGCCGTGCAGGGCCTGCCGTCCGGAGGAGGAACCGCGTGAGCTCCGCACAGGAAGACTGGACCAATCCGCTGCGCGATCCGCGGGACAAGCGGCTGCCGCGGATCGCCGGGCCGTGCGGTCTGACGATCTTCGGCGTGACGGGCGACCTGTCACGCAAGAAGCTGATGCCGGCCATCTACGACCTGGCCAACCGCGGCCTGCTGCCGCCCGCGTTCTCGCTGACCGGGTTCGCCCGGCGCGACTGGGCCGACCAGGACTTCGGCCAGGTCGTCTACGAGGCGGTCAAGGAGAACGCGCGCACCCCGTTCTCGCAGACGGTGTGGGACCGGTTGGCTGACGGGTTCCGGTTCGTGTCCGGCTCGTTCGACGACACCGAGGCGTTCGACCAGCTGGCCCGGACCGTCCGCGAGCTCGACCAGGACCGCGGAACCGGCGGCAACCACGCCTTCTACCTGTCCGTGCCGCCTTCGGCCTTCCCGACCGTGCTCACCCAGTTGTCCCGCTCCGGGCTGGCCGATCCCAAGGACGACAGCTGGCGCCGGGTGGTCATCGAGAAGCCGTTCGGGCACGACCTGAGCAGCGCCCAGCACCTCAACCGGATCGTCAACGAGGTCTTCCCCGAGGACTCGGTGTTCCGCATCGACCACTACCTCGGCAAGGAGACCGTGCAGAACCTGCTGGCGCTGCGCTTCGCCAACCAGCTGTTCGAGCCGATCTGGAACGCGCACTACGTGGACCACGTGCAGATCACCATGTCCGAGGACATCGGGCTGGGTGGTCGCGCGGGCTACTACGACGGCATCGGCGCCGCCCGCGACGTCATCCAGAACCACCTGCTGCAGCTGCTGGCGCTGACCGCGATGGAGGAGCCGGTCTCCTTCTCCCCGCAGGCGCTGCGGGCCGAGAAGCTCAAGGTGCTCTCCGCGACCAAGCCGGTGGGGCCGTTCGACGAGACCACGGCGCGCGGGCAGTACACCGGCGGGTGGCAGGGCGGGTCGCTCGTCCCCGGGCTGCACGAGGAGGGCGGTTTCGCGTCCGACTCGACCACCGAGACCTACGCCGCGATCACCCTGGAAGTGGAGAGCAGGCGGTGGGCCGGAGTGCCGTTCTACCTGCGCACCGGCAAGCGGCTGGGCCGCCGGGTCACCGAGATCGCGGTGATGTTCAAACGGGCGCCGCACCTGCCGTTCGACAGCACGATGACCGAGGAGCTCGGGCAGAACGCCTTGGTCATCCGCGTGCAACCGGATGAGGGCGTGACCGTGCGGTTCGGCGCGAAGGTGCCGGGCACCTCGATGGAGGTGCGCGACGTGACCATGGACTTCGGCTACGGGCACGCGTTCACCGAGTCCTCCCCGGAGGCCTACGAGCGGCTGATCCTGGACGTGCTGCTCGGCGAGCCGTCGCTGTTCCCGGTCAACGACGAGGTCGAGCGCTCCTGGGAGATCCTGGACCCGGTGCTGGACCACTGGGCCGCGGGCGGTCGGCCGGAACCGTACAAGGCCGGGACCTGGGGCCCGCCCTCGGCGGACGCGATGATGGCCCGCACCGGACGCAGCTGGAGGCGACCTTGATCGTCGATCTTCCGTCGACCACGACCTCGCAGGTCAACAAGCAGCTCGTCGAGCTGCGCGAGTCCGGTGGCGCGGTGGCGCTGGGCCGGGTGCTGACCCTGGTGATCGTCACCGGGGACGGCACCGAGGTGGAGACCGCGATCCAGGCCGCCAACGAGGCCAGCCGCGAGCACCCGTGCCGGGTGATCATGGTGGCCAGCGGCGCGCGTCAAGCGGCGCCGCGGCTGGATGCGCAGATCCGCGTGGGCGGGGACGCGGGCGCCTCCGAGGTGATCGTGCTGCGGCTGTACGGACCGCTGGCCGGCGAGGGCGCCGGCTCGGTGGTCCCGCTGCTGCTGCCGGACGCACCGGTGGTGGTGTGGTGGCCGACCGACGCCCCGGACGTGCCCGCTGAGGACCCGATCGGCGCACTGGCGCACCGCCGGATCACCGACTCGGCCGCCGAGGTCGAGCCGATCCGCGCGCTGCGCAAGCGGGTCGGCTCCTACGTGGAAGGGGACACCGACCTGGCCTGGACACGGCTGACGTCCTGGCGCGCCGTGCTCGCCTCCGCGCTGGACCTGCCGCCGTACGAGGAAGTCACCTCGGCGACCGTCACCGGTGCCTCGGATTCGCCGTCCACGCACCTGCTGGCGTCCTGGCTGGCCACCAACCTGGACGTCCCGGTGCGCCGGGAGCACTCCGCGGGGCAGGGGATCTTGTCCGCGGTGCTGGAGCGCCCGTCCGGCGCCGTGGAGCTGCACCGCCCGGACGGCAAGGTCGGCCTGCTCACCCAGCCCGGGCAGCCGGAGCGCCGGGTGGCGCTGCAGCGCAGGGAAGTGCGGGACTGCCTCACCGAGGAGCTGCGACGACTGGATCCGGACGAGATCTACGAAGCGACGCTGCACGGGCTGGACAAGATCGCCGACGACGCCGCCGAACCGGAGGTGTCCCGATGAGCGAGGCGCACGCGGCTCCCCGCGTGTTCGTGCACGCCGACGGCGATGTGCTCGCCGCCGCTGCCGCCGCGCGGCTGATCACCGCGCTCGTCGACGCCCAGGCCGCGCGTGGTTCGGCCTCGGTGGTGCTCACCGGCGGCAGGACCGGGACCGCCGTGCTGGAGCAGGTGCGGGCCTCGCCCGCGCGGGACGCGGTCGACTGGGCCGCGGTGGACGTCTTCTGGGGCGACGAGCGCTTCCTGCCGCGCGGTGACCCGGAGCGCAACGAGACGCAGGCGCGGGCGGCGCTGCTCGACCACGTGCCGGTCGACCCGGAGCGGGTGCATCCGATGGCGGCCGCGGACGGCAGGTTCGGCGCGGACGCCGACACCGCGGCGGCGCACTACGCGGAAGTGCTGGCGGCTGCTGCGGGCAGCGGCAGCGGTGCGGCCGTGCCGGAGTTCGACGTGCTGCTGCTCGGCGTCGGTGAGGAGGGGCACACCGCCTCGCTGTTCCCGGACACGCCCTACGTCCGCGAGCAGGAGCGCGCGGTGGTCGGGGTGCACGACTGCCCGAAGCCGCCGCCCACGCGCATCTCGCTCACGCTGCCCGCCATCCGGGCGGCCGCGCAGGTGTGGCTGATGACCACCGGGAGCGGCAAGGCCGGTCCGGTCGCCGCTGCGCTCTCCGGCGCCGATCCGGTCGCGATCCCGGCGGCGGGGGCCCTGGGCCGCTCCCGTACCTGCTGGCTGCTGGACGCGTCCGCAGCCGCGGAGGTCCCCGGACGGCCCTGAGCGCGGAACGTCCCCGCGTCGCGGACGCGGGGACGTTTCATCCGGATCTCGACGTGGTCGGCGGCCTCGACGCGAGGGGTCACCGCGGTCGTACCCTGTAGCGCACACCTGGTGATCACGTCGAAGGTGGGCGTAATGACGCGCATGCAGCGCATCCGGCGGATCCGGTCCGACCTGCTGGCCCTGGCGCTGGCCTCGGTGGCCGCACTGCTGGGGGTCATCGGCACGGGCGGTGCGGCGGCGGTGGAACCGACGGCGCGGATGCGCGGGATGTGGATCGCCAGCGTGCACAACACGGACTGGCCCGCCCCGTCGGACGATTCGGTGCACGAGCAGCGCGAGCACTACCGGCGGTTGCTCAACGAGGCGGCGGATTCCGGGCTGAACTCGGTGTTCGTGCAGGTCCGGCCGACCGCCGACGCCTTCTGGCCGTCCCCGCACGAGCCGTGGTCGCAGTGGCTGACCGGTGAGCAGGGTCGCGATCCCGGTTACGACCCGCTGCGGTTCCTCGTCGAGGAGACCCACCGGCGCGGGATGCAGTTCCACGCGTGGTTCAACCCGTTCCGGATCAGCACCGGCGACGACCCGGCGCAGCTGGTCCCCGAGCACCCGGCCCGGCAACACCCGGAATGGACCTTCCGCTACGGCGGGGAGCTCTACTACGACCCGGGCGTCCCGCAGGTCCGGGAGTTCGTCACCGACGCGATCACGCACGCGGTGCAGAACTACGATGTGGACGGCGTGCACCTGGACGACTACTTCTACCCGTACCCGGTCGAGGGCGCGGAGCTGCCCGACCGGGACACCTTCGCCCGCTACGGCGACGGATTCGATTCGATCGAGCAGTGGCGCCGGTCCAACGTGGACCGGTTCGTCGCCGACCTGGACGCGCGGGTGCACCGCAGCGCACCGGAAGCGGAGTTCGGCGTCTCCCCGTTCGGCATCTGGCGCAACGCGGACAGCGATCCGGCCGGTTCGCCCACCTCCGGGATGGAGTCGTACTCCGACCAGTACGCCGACACACGCAAGTGGGTCCGCCGCGGCTGGGTCGACTACATCGCGCCGCAGCTGTACTGGCCGCTGGGGCACGCCGACGCCGACTACGCCGCGCTGGTCCCGTGGTGGTCGCGAACCGTCTCGGGCACCGACGTCGACCTCTACATCGGCCAGGCCGCGCACCGGGTCGGCGATCCCGGCTGGACCGACCCGGGTGAACTGTCCGCGCACCTGACGCTGAACCGGGACCACCCGCCGGTGAGCGGTGACGTGTTCTTCAGCGCGACCTCGCTGACCACCAATGCGCGAGAGGCGTTCGAGCGGCTCGTCGCCGAGCACTACCGCTGAGCACCGACGGGCGCCCGCACGGCGCGTCCCGGCGTCAGGGTTCGTCGACGACCACGACCCCGTCGGAATCGGCGAGCAGGTACTCGCCCGGCACGAACCGGATACCGCCCAACTCGACCACCTCGTCGGTCGTGCCCGCACCGGTTTTCGTGCTCTTGCGGGGATTCGTGCCCAACGCCTTGACCCCGAAGTCCATCTCGGACAGCACGGCGGAATCGCGCACCGCGCCGTTGACGACGATCCCGCTCCAGCCGTTGGAACGGCCGAGCTCCGCGATGACGTCGCCGACCAGCGCGGTGTGCAGCGAACCGCCGCCGTCGATCACCAGCACCTGGCCGCCGCCCGGCCCGGACAGGACTTCCTTGAGCAGCGCGTTGTCCTGCTCGCACACGACCGTGCGGATCCGGCCGCCGAACGACCGGCGTCCGCCGATGTCGCGGAACTGCACGTCGCAACTGCGGGTCTGCGAACCTTCCCGGTCCGCGAGATCGGCAGTGGACAGGTCCATCGATCCTCCTGCGCCCGTGGGGTTGGGTGACCCGCGAGCCTAGCCGGTGCGGCGCGGCGCGGACTCCACCGCGCGATCAACGCCACATGCCGGATGCGGCCTTCCGGGAAGGAGGTGCCGACCGGATCCGCGGGCGACTCAGCGGCCCCGGCGCTCCCGGAGCCTGCCGAGCGCCTCGTCGAGGATGGCCGTGCTGTCGGCCTCGCTGCGCCGCTCCTGGACGTAGGCCAGGTGGCTCTTGAACGGCTCGTTGCGGCGCGCGGCCGGCGGATCGTCCGGATCCTGACCTGCGGGCAGCCCGCAGCGCGGGCACTCCCACTCCGCGGGGACCTCGGCGTCCGCGGCGAACGACGGCCGCACGCGGTGCCCGTTCGTGCACCAGTAGTCGATCCGCTTGCACGGCGCGGACTCCCCGCGCTCGGCCTCGCCGACCACGGGGCCGGAGCCCACGCGCGTCCCGCGGATCGCGTCACCGCCGGTCATCCGTCCTCACCCACCACGCGCCCGGGGTCGATCGGTCGGTGCTGCACCGCCCGGTCAACCGAGTTTGATCAGCAAACCGACCCCGACGATGGAGATGACCCAGAGCGCGATGACGAACAAGGTCATCCGGTCGAGGTTCTTCTCCGCGACGCTGGAACCGGCCAGGTTGGACTGCATCCCGCCGCCGAACAGTGAGGACAGGCCGCCGCCCTTCGCCTTGTGCAGCAGCACCAGCAGGACCAGCAGCATACTCGTCGCGATCAGCATGATCTGCAGGAAAAGAGTCATCACGTCCTCGTTCGCACAGCGGGTCGCAACTCAGCGTACCGGCACCCCGACGGCCTGTGGATCACCGACCACCCGTTCGCCGCCAAGGACCGTCTCACAACCCCGGCGCACCGCGGCCCGCCGGGGTCGCGGATCGCCACGGCGGGTGACCGGCGCGGTCCGGGTCCGAAAGCGGTGGCCGCCCCGGACCCGGTGCACCTCAGGGCAGCGGACCGCCCGCGGCCATGGCGCTCATCTTGGCGAACTCGTCACCGTTGAGGCTCGCGCCACCCACCAGGGCGCCGTCCACGTCCTCCTCGCCGAGGAGCTCACCGATGTTGCTCGACTTGACCGAACCGCCGTAGAGCACGCGCACCTCCTCGGCGATCTCCTGGCCGTACTTCTCGCTCAGTGCCCGGCGCACCGCCGCGCACACTTCCTGCGCATCCTGGGCGGTGGCGACCTTGCCGGTGCCGATCGCCCACACCGGTTCGTAGGCGATGACCACCCCGCGCACCTGCTCGGCCTTGAGGCCCTTGAGCGCGTTGATGACCTGGGCCGTGCAGTGCTCGACGTGCTCGCCGGACTCGCGCACGTCCAGCGCCTCGCCCACGCACAGGATCGGCGTCATCTCGTGCTTGAGCGTCGCGCGGACCTTCTTGTTCACGACCTCGTCGGTCTCGGCGTGGTGCTCGCGGCGCTCGGAGTGGCCTACCACGACGTAGTCGCAGCCGAGCTTGGCCAGCATCGGACCGGACACCTCACCGGTGTAGGCACCCGACTCGTGCTCGGAGATGTCCTGCGCACCGTGCTTGAGCAGCAGCTTGTCCCCGTCGATGAGGGTCTGCACGCTGCGGATGTCGGTGAACGGCGGCAAGACCGCCACCTCGACCTTGCTGAAGTACTTGGCGGGCAGCGCGAAGGCGACCTTCTGCACCAGGGCGATCGCCTCCAGGTGGTTCAGGTTCATCTTCCAGTTGCCCGCGATCAGCGGCTGCCTGGCCATCGTCAGTTCCCACCTTCCAGCACGGCTACCCCGGGCAGGTCCTTGCCTTCCAGGTACTCCAGCGACGCCCCGCCGCCGGTCGAGATGTGCGAGAACCCGTCCTCGGGCAGCCCGAGCGACCGCACCGCGGCTGCGGAGTCCCCGCCGCCGACGACGCTGAACGCGTCCGAGTCGACGATGGCCTGCGCGACACCGCGGGTGCCGGCGGCGAACGCCTCGAATTCGAACACGCCGGCCGGACCGTTCCAGAACACCGTCTGCGCGCCGCCGAGGATCGCGGCGAACTCCCCGACGCTGCGCGGACCGATGTCCAGGCCCATCCAGCCGTCCGGGATGGCCTCGGCGGACACCACCCGGTGGTCGGCGTCCGCGGCGAACCGGTCGGCGACCACGACGTCCACCGGCAGCACCAGCTTGTCGCCGTGCTCGGCCAGCAGCGCCCGGGTCGACTCGATCTGGTCCTCCTGCACCAGCGAGGACCCGATGCCGTAGCCCTGGGCGGCCAGGAACGTGTAGGCCATGCCGCCGCCGATGAGCAGCTTGTCCACCTTGGGCAGCAGCGCCTGGATCACGGCCAGCTTGTCCGAGACCTTGGAACCGCCCAGCACCACGGCGTACGGGCGCTGCGGGTCACCGGTCAGCGTGCGCAGCACCTCGACCTCGGACAGCACCAGACCGCCTGCGTAGCTGGGCAGCAGCTCGGCGATGTCGTAGACCGACGCCTGCTTGCGGTGCACCACGCCGAAGCCGTCGGAGACGAACGCCGCGCCGTCGCCGACCAGGGCGGCCAGCTCACCGGCGAGCGCTTCCCGCTCGGCGTCGTCCTTGCTGGTCTCGCGCGGGTCGAACCGGACGTTCTCCAGCACGGCCACACCGCCATCGGCCAGTCCGTCGACCGCGGCCTTCGCCGAGCCGCCGACGAGATCACCGGCCAGGGCGACCTCGGTGCCCAGCAGTTCACCCAGCCTGCGGGCGACCGGCGCCAACGAGTACTTCGGCTCCGGCGCCCCCTTCGGACGGCCCAGGTGCGCGGTCACGACCACCTGCGCGCCTGCCTCGGCGAGCTGGGAGATGGTCGGCAACGAGGCCCGCACCCGACCGTCGTCGGTGATCCGGTCGCCGTCCAGCGGAACGTTCAGGTCGGCGCGCACCAGCACGCGGCGACCGCGGACGCCCGCGGACAGCAGATCGTCGAGATTCTTCACGTCTGCTCCTCGCAGGGGAGAAAGAACCCGCACGAGCCGTGGCGGACCACCGGCTCGTGCGGGTACTCGGAATGCTGGTTCGTGCGCTGCCCGCGTCCGGCCGCAGCGGACCGGGAGCGGGGCGGCGGGATCATGCCAGCTTCTTGCCCACCAGGTTGACCAGGTCGGCCAGGCGGTTGGAGTAGCCCCACTCGTTGTCGTACCAGCCGACGATCTTGACCTGGTTGCCGATGACCTTGGTCAGCGGCGCGTCGTAGATCGTGGAGTGCGGGTCGGTGACGATGTCGGTGGAGACGATCTCGTCCTCGTTGTACTTGAGCACGCCCTTGAGCTGCCCGTCGGCGGCGGCCGCCTTGAACGCCTCGTTGACGCTCTCCACGGTCGCCGAGCCGCGCACGGTCGCGGTGAGGTCGGTGACCGAGCCGGTCGGCACCGGAACGCGCATCGCGTAGCCGTCCAGCTTGCCGTTGAGCTCGGGCAGGACCAGGCCGATCGCCTTGGCGGCACCGGTGCTGGTGGGCACCACGTTCAGCGCGGCGGCCCGGGCGCGGCGCAGGTCCTTGTGCGGGCCGTCCTGCAGGTTCTGATCGGCCGTGTAGGCGTGCACGGTCGTCATCAGGCCCTCGTCGATCCCGAAGGTGTCGTTGAGGACCTTGACCATCGGCGCCAGGCAGTTGGTGGTGCACGAGGCGTTGGAGATGATGGTCTGCGAACCGTCGTACTTGTCGTCGTTGACGCCCAGCACGACCGTGAGGTCCTCGCCCTTGGCCGGGGCGGAGATGATGACCTTCTTGGCGCCGCCCTCGTCGACGTGCTTGCGGGCCGCGTCGGCCTGGGTGAACAGGCCGGTCGACTCCACGACGACGTCGACGCCGAGGTCGCCCCAGGGCAGCTTGCCCGGGTCCTTCTCCGCCAGGATCTTGATCAGCTTGCCGCCGATCTCGATGCCCTCGCCGGTGGCCTTGACCTCCTCACCGAGCCGGCCCAGCACGCTGTCGTACTTGAGCAGGTGGGCCATGGTCGCGACATCGCCCAGGTCGTTGGCGGCCACGATCTCGATGTCGTGATCACTGGCGGCCGCGGCCCGCCAGAAGTTCCGCCCGATCCGACCGAAGCCGTTGATGCCTACGCGAACTGTCACGCCGATCTCTCCTCGTGACTGACCCGGCCGACGACGCGGCGGGTGGAGGTTGACTGTCTCGGTTTCACCCTATCTGCCTGCGATGGGCGCGCACGCGGATGGGCGGGCAGCCCCGAGCACGTCCGCGGCCAACCGCGCCTGCGCGGGTTCGCCGCAGCACAGCCGACCCGCACCCGGGTGATCGACCTCTCTGCACCGGTCCCGTACCGGGCGACCGAGCGCTCACGCCTCGGCTTCGAGCATCTCCTGCGTCACGGCCGACTCGGTGTCCGGAAGGCCCAGTTCCCGGGCGCGCTTGTCGGCCATCGCCAGCAGCCGCCGGATGCGCCCGGCGACCGCGTCCTTGGTCATCGGCGGGTCGGCCAGCTGGCCCAGCTCTTCCAAGGACGCCTGCCGGTGCGACAGCCGCAGCTTGCCCGCCACGGACAGGTGCTCGGGGGCCGTCGGGCCGAGCAGGTCCAGCGCCCGCTCCACCCGGGCCGCGGCGGCCACCGCCGCGCGCGCCGAGCGGCGCAGGTTGGCGTCGTCGAAGTTGGCCAGCCGGTTGGCCGTGGCCCGGACCTCGCGGCGCATCCGCCGCTCCTCCCAGGCCAGCACGCTGGAGTGCGCGCCCAGCCTGGTCAGCAGCGCGCCGATCGCGTCGCCGTCGCGCACCACTACCCGGTCGGCGCCGCGCACCTCGCGCGACTTGGCCTGCACGCCGATCCGCCGCGCCGCGCCGACCAGCGCCAGCGCCGCTTCCGGGCCGGGGCAGGTGACCTCCATCGACGAGGAGCGCCCGGGCTCGGTCAGCGATCCGTGCGCCAGGAACGCCCCGCGCCAGGCGGCCTCGGAATCGCACTCGCCGCCGGAGACCACGTGTGCGGGCAGCCCGCGCACCGGGCGTCCGCGCGGGTCCAGCAGCCCGGTCTGCCGGGCGAGGCCTTCGCCGTCCTTGACCACGCGCACCACGTACCGGGTGCCCTTGCGCAGCCCGCCCGAGGTGATCATGTGCACGTCGGAGTGGTGCCCGAACAGCTCGTGGACGTCCTTGCGCAGCCTGCGCGCCGTGGAACCGCTGTCGAGCTCGGCCTCGACGACGACCCGGCCCGCGACTATGTGCAGCCCGCCCGCGAAGCGCAGCAACGAGGACACCTCGGCCCGCCGGCAGCACGTCTTGGTCACCGACAACCGGCTCAACTCGTCCTTGACCGCTGCGGTCATCGCCACCGGTCCGTCCTCCTCTCCAGTGCGGCCCGCAGACTCGCCGCGAGCGCAGTCGGATCGTGCCGACCCGGCACGGCGGGCGCGGCGATCTTGTCGAGCAGAGTCTGCGCACCCAAGCTCGCCGCCGCAGTGCGAAGTCGATCAGGAGTGGGCACCGACGCAGTGTCCGCCAGCACCGCATCGACCCCCAGCCGGGGGGCGTGCTGGGAGAGTACGTCCAGGTGCTGCTCCGGCGAGAAGCCCGCCGTCTCGCCCGGCTGCGGAACGAGGTTGAGCACCACGAACCGCTGGGCAGGCGTGCTGACCAGGGCTTCGTGCAACTCCGGGAGCAACAGGTGCGGCAGCACGCTGGTGAACCAGGACCCCGGGCCGAGCAGGACCAGATCGGCCTCCTGAACGGCCTGCACGGCCGGCGGACACGCCTGCACCTCCCCCGATCCGGAGGTGTCCAGGCGTACCTGTTTCACCCGACCGGGGGTGCTCGCGATGGCCACCTGCCCCCTGATCGTGCGTACCGCGTCCGGGTCTGAGTCCAGGCCCACCACGTCCGCCGCCATGTCCAGCGGCCCGGTGGACATCGGCAACACCCGGCCGCGCACGCCCAGCAACCGGCACGCGTGGTCCAGGACCTGCACCGGGTCGCCGAGCACGTCCAGCAGCCCGGCCAACACCAGGTTGCCCACCGCGTGCCCGGCCAGCGCCCCGTTGCCGCCGAACCGGTGCTGGAACAGCCCCGACCACAGCTCGCCGTCCGCGTCCTCGGCGGCCAGCGCAGCCAGCGCCTTGCGCAGATCGCCCGGCGGCAGCATGCCCAGCTCCTGGCGCAACCTGCCGGACGAACCGCCGTCGTCGGCCACTGTCACCACCGCGGTCACGTCCGGGGTGATCCGCCGCAGCGCCGCCAGCGTGGCCTGCAGCCCGTGCCCGCCACCGAGCGCGACCGCGCGCAGCGGTGCCCCGTCCTCGCCGGCTCCGCTCACTCGCGCCCCAAATCCCGATGCACCGTCTTGACGACCATCCCGTCGTCCTCGGCCAACCTGCGCGCCAGTTCCTCGGTCAGCGCGACGCTGCGGTGCTTGCCGCCCGTGCAGCCCAGCGCCAGCGTGAGATAGCGCTTGCCCTCGCGGTGGTATCCGGACCCGACCAGGCGCATCAGGTGCCGGTAGCTCTGCATGAACTCCTCGGCCCCCTCCTGGCCCAGCACGTAGTTGCGGACCTCCTCGTCCAGCCCGTTGTGCTCGCGCAGCTCCGGGATCCAGAACGGGTTCGGCAGGAATCGGCAGTCCATGACCAGGTCTGCGTCCATCGGCAGGCCGTACTTGTAGCCGAAGGACAGCACGGTGACCCGGGTTCGCGTGCTCGCCTCGGTGCCGAACGCGTCCTCGATCTTGGACCGCAGCTGGTGCACGGACAGGCCGGTCGTGTCCAGCACCAGGTCCGCCTCCGAACGCAGCGGGGACAGCAGCGACCGCTCGGCGGCGATGCCGTCGGCGAGCCTGCCCTCCCCCTGCAGCGGGTGGCCACGACGCACCTGCTCGAACCGGCGGATCAGCACGTCGTCGGTGGCCTCCAGGAACAACACCCGCGGCTTGTACCCGCGGGCGTCCAGGTCCTTGATCACCGCGCCGAGGTCGTCGGTGAACGCCCTGCTGCGCACGTCCATGACCACGGCCACCCGGGTGATCGCGCCGCTGGAGCGCGCCCCCAGCTCGACCATCGTGGCGATCAACTCCGGCGGCAGGTTGTCCACCACGAACCAGCCCAGGTCCTCCAGGCACTTGGCCGCGGTACTGCGTCCCGCACCGGACAGGCCGCTGACCACGGCGACCTCGATGCCCGACTGCTCCTCGCTCACTGACTCTCCCCTTCAGTGGTCCTCGGTCCCGGACCCCTCCCGGGACCGGCTGCCTGCTGTCCGGCTCCCCCGCCGGACGCCAACGCGGCGTGCACCGTCTCGGCAGTCTGCCGTCCGATGCCCGGCACGGCGGCGATCTCGGCCACCCCGGCCTGCCGGAGCTTCTTCACCGAGCCGAAGTGCTTGAGCAGCGCGGCTTTGCGCGTCTGCCCCAGCCCGGGAATGTCGTCCAGCGCGGACGCTTTCAGCCGCTTGGACCGCTTGCTGCGGTGGTAGCTGATCGCGAACCGGTGCGCCTCGTCGCGGACCCGCTGCAGCAGGTACAGCGCCTCGCTGCTGCGCGGCAGCACGACCGGGTCCGGATCCCCGGGCAGCCAGATCTCCTCCAGCCGCTTGGCCAGCCCGACGACGGCGACATCGGTGACGCCCAGCTCGGTCAGCGCGTCGGCCGCGGCATTGGCCTGCGGGCCGCCACCGTCGATGACCAGCAGGTTCGGCGGGTAGGAGAACTTGCGGGGCTTGCCGGTCTCCGGATCGATGCCCGGTGCGGACGCCCCCTCGGCGCCCTCCGCCCCCGGCCCGGCGTCCGGTGCGGGGACCGCGTCGTGCTCGGCCGAGTGCCCGGTCTCGGCGAGGTAACGCGCGAACCTCCGCCGCACCACCTCGCTGATCGAACCCACGTCACCGCCCTCGGCACCGCCGCGGACGTCGAACCGCCGGTACTCGGACTTGCGCGGCACCCCGTCCTCGAACACCACCAGCGAGGCGACCACATCGCTGCCCTGCACGTGGCTGACGTCGATGCACTCGACGCGCAGCGGTGCCTCGTCCAGGCCCAGCGCTTCCTGCAGCTCCTGCAGCGCGGCCGAGCGCGCGGTCAGATCGCCCGCACGGCGCAGCTTGTACTGCTGGAACGCCTCCCGTGCGTTGCGCTGCACCGTCTCCAGCAGGGCCCGCTTGTCGCCGCGCTGCGGCACCCGCAACCGCACCTTGCTGCCGCGGACCTGCCCGAGCCAGCCGGTGATCGTCTCCGCGTCGTCCGGCAGCTGCGGGACCAGGACCTCCCGCGGGACCGGGACGCCCCCGGAATCGGCCTGCTCGGCCAGCGCCGCCTGCTCGCCGTAGAACTGGGTGAGGAACCGGCTGGTGAGCTCGGCGATGCCGGTGTCGTCCACCTTGTCGATGACCCAGCCGCGCTGGCCGCGCACCCGGCCGCCCCGCACGTGGAACACCTGCACCGCGGCGGCCAGTTCGTCCTCGGCGAAGGCGACCACATCGGCGTCGGTGCCGTCCCCGAGCACAACCGCCTGCTTGGCCATCGCCGTGCGCAGGGCTTCGAGGTCATCGCGCAGTCGCGCGGCGCGTTCGAACTCCAGCTGCTCGGAGGCCTCCTGCATCGCCTTGTCCAGCCGTTTCACCAGCTGGTCGGTCTGCCCGGACAGGAAATCGCAGAAGTCCTCGACGATCGCCCGGTGCTCGTCGGCGTCCACCCGCCCCACGCACGGCGCCGAACACTTGCCGATGTAGCCGAGCAGGCAGGGCCTGCCGATCTGCGCGTGCCGCTTGAACACCCCTCCGGAGCAGGTGCGGGCCGGGAACACCCGCAGCAGCAGGTCGAGCGTCTCCCGGATGGCCCAGGCGTGCGAGTACGGGCCGAAGTAGCGCACGCCCTTGCGCCGCGGGCCCCGGTAGACGTGCAGCCGCGGGTACTGCTCGTTGAGGGTGACCGCCAGCACCGGGTACGACTTGTCGTCGCGGTAGCGGACGTTGAACCGCGGGTCGTACTCCTTGATCCAGGAGTACTCCAGCTGCAGCGCCTCGACCTCGGTACCGACCACGGTCCAGGTCACGCCCGCCGCGCTGGTGACCATCTGCCGGGTGCGCGGGTGCAGGCCGGCCAGGTCGGCGAAGTACGACGAGAGCCTGCTGCGCAGGCTCTTCGCCTTGCCGACGTAGATCACCCGGCCACCGGCGTCGTAGAACCGGTACACGCCGGGGGCGTCCGGGATCGTGCCGGGAGCGGGTCGGTAGGTGGACGGGTCGGCCACGCCCCCACCCTACGTGCGCACCCGTCGGTCCCGGTCCCGGCGGGCGGGACCACCCGGGTGTCGACTGGGCAGCCGGCACCGCCTGTGCCAGCATGATCACGCTTCGGCAGTACCTGCGGAGGGGGCGATCGTGAAGACCGAGCACACCGATCCGGATCGCGCGACGCTGACCGAGCTCGCCGGTGGGATCCACGCCTGGGTACAACCGGACGGCTCGTGGTTCATCAACAACGCCGGCGCGATCGCCGACGAACGCGGGATCGTGCTCGTCGACACCTGCGCCACGGCCGCGCGCACCCGGCGCTTCCTGGACGCGGTGGACGAGGCGAACGCGTCCGCGCCGATCCGCTACGCGGTCAACACCCACCTGCACGGCGACCACACCAACGGCAACGCGCTGCTGCCCGAATCCGCGGTCGTCATCGGACACACCGCCACCCGCGAGGCGATGCTGCGCGAGGCGCTGCACGATCGGCTGCACGAAGTCTGGGACCCCGCGCCGGACTGGGGCATCAGCAGCTACCGGGCGCCGGACCTGGCGCTGCACGGCGACCTCACCCTGCACACCGGCCGGCACCGGGTGGAGCTGCAGCACCCCGGGCACCCCGCGCACAGCCCCGGCGACGTGATCGCCTGGGTCGCGGACGAGGGGGTGCTGTTCGCCGGGGACCTGCTCTTCCACGGGGTGACCCCGCTGGTCATCTCCGGCTCGGTCGAAGGCGCGCTGCGCTCGCTGGACTGGCTGGCCGGATTCCCGGTGACGTCCGTCGTTCCCGGGCACGGACCGGTGATCAGCGGGTCCGCGTTCGCCAGGGTGCTGGAGGACCACGCCCGCTACTACCGGTTCGTGCTGGACACCGCGCGGCGCGCCCGGGCCGACGGGCTCGACCCGCTGCAGGCGGCGCGGGACGCCGAGCTCGGCGAGTTCGAGCACTGGCCGGACCAGGAGCGGCTCGTGCTGAACCTGCACCGCGCCTTCGCCGACGCCGACGACACCGACCCGGATCCGGATCAGGCGTTCGGCGACGCCATGGAGTTCAACGGCGGACGCCTCAGCTGCGGCGCCTGAACCCGCGGGTCAGCGCGGAGGTTGGTAGTTCTCGATGCGGCGCAAGACGTTTCGGATGCGGATCGCGTGCACCGGGGAGAGCGCGTAGCCGGGATAGCTGGCGAACCAGGAGGCGCTGCCCAGGCTGACCGCGTCGGCACCGGCCCAGAAGTACTCGCGGCAGTCGTCGAAGCTGCGGATCCCGCCGGTGGCGATCACCGGCAGCGTCACCCCGGCATCGCGCAGTTCCTTGACCACGCGCAGGCCGACCGGCTTGATCGCCCTGCCGGACAGGCCGCCGAATCCGTTGCGCAGCAGCGGTTCTCCGGTGTTCGGATCCAGTCGCAGGCCCTTGAGGGTGTTGATCGCGGTCAGCGCCGAGACGCCGTGCCGGGCGGCCAGCCGGGCGTGCCCGAGGTAGTCGTAATCCGGCGAGAGCTTGAGGATCACCGGGTGCCTGCTGCGCGGCACCGCCTCGGCCAGCACCGATTCGATGATCGCGTTGAAGTCGAAGTTGACGTTGTGGCAGGAGACGTTGAACTCCACCGCCGCGATCTCGCCGGCCGGTACCGCCGCGTTGATCTTGTCCACCAGCGTCACGAACTCCTCGGCGGAGAACCCGCCGACGGAGATGATGGTGTTCTGCTCCCGGGTGCGCGGGTAGTAGTCGCGCAGGTAGGCATCGATGCCGACGTTGCACCAGCCGAACGCGTTGAGCCAGCCGCCGTCGACCTGGCGCAGCGCCTGCCCGTACCGCTTGAGCAGCCCGGGCAGCTCGCGCAGCGGCCACACGTCGCGGGTGGTGAAGTGCCCCTCGCGCGGTTCGACCGTGACCGTGCGCGTGGTGATCGCCCCGAACCGCGACAGCGGGACGAACTTCGAGATCGGACTCATGCCGTAGGGCACGACACCGCTGTTGGCCACCCCGTAGCCGAGCAGGCTGGACGAGGTCACCAGCCGGTTGCGCAGCCGGATGCCCCCCAGATCCACGCCCTGTCCCGGATCGGGATCCGGCACCAGCCGAAGGTTGCGCTCCTGGGCCACGCTCACGATGTCCTCCTACCCGCCGCACGCTTCATCGGTCATTCTCCTCGCGTACGACACCGGCCGCGGAGGCGGGGCGTCAGCGCGCGTCCGGGACGCCGCCGGCCGCACGCACCGCCGCGGCGCAGCGTTCGCGCACCCGGTCGACCGCGGCGACCAGCCCGTCCGGCCCGGTGCCGGGCTCGGCGAGCACCTCATCGACCCCGCGCAGCCCGGCCGACTCCAGCAACCGCTTCTCGTTGGTCACCCACGTCCCGCGCGCGGCGCACACCGCGTGCGCGGCCTGGCAGGAGGCCTGGGCCAGAGCTCCCGCCGTTTCGGCCACCCGACCGAACCGGGCGTGGTTGCCCCGGGTGTAATCGAGGGTCAGCGCCGCGAACCGCCACCACCGTCCGGGCGCCTGCTCGCGCAGTGCGTCCGGGTACTCCGGCACATCGAGCTCACCGCGCAGCACCCGGCCGGTGGCCAGCTCCGCGAGCAGCATGTAGCCCGGCATCCCGGCCAGGTGGAACGTCAGCGGCTGCCAGTCGAACCGCCCGGCGCGGGCCTCGGCCAGCTGGTGCTCGACCACGTCCAGATCGCGGTAGTGCACGTCGACCGGTCGTTCGTCGATCTGCAGCCACGCCCCGCCGTCGAACAGCGGGCCCCACGCGCCCGGGTCGACGACCTCGCCCGGCCAGCCGAGACCGCGCAGGTTCCCGGCGTCGAAACCACCCCGGTAGTACAGCGCGACATCCCAGTCGCTGTCCGGGCGGTGCGTTGCGCTCCCGCGCGAACCGCCGAGGGCCACCGCGCGCACGCCGGGCAGCCCGGCGAGCCGGTCGGCGACGTGCTGGACGAACCGCTCGTCGTCGATCACGCCGCGTCCGCGTCCTCCAGGCTGCGCCGCAGCTCGCGGAGCTTGCGCATGGCCGCTACCGCGCGCTCGCCGTCGCTGGCCTGGATCGCCATGATCGGCACGTACTCGTCCTCGGGCAGCTCCAGCCGGGCCCACGGCGCACCGTTCGGGAAGCTGATCTGCTTCGAGACGTTCCACGAGTAGCGGTGCGTGCCGATGATGTTGCGCACCTCGATCCCGTCGGTGTCCGCGCGCAGCCGCGGGCGGGTCAGCAGCAGCACCCCGCCGGCCAGCAGCATGCCGAGCAACCCCATGGCCACCTGGTCCGAGATCCGGAAGTACACCCCGGTCGGCGTGTTGCGCAGCAGCGTGCCCACGACGCCGAAGATGATCACCAACGCCGCGGCGAGCGGATAGGCCACACGGCGCACCTTCCGCGGCCGGACCTCCACCGCACTCGCGTCCGTGCTCACAAGAGCCCCCCGTTCAGCCGTTCCCGTCGCGCAGCCGCTGAAGGACCAGCGCGGTGTCCAGGGCCGCGGCGGTCGCCTCGAAGCCCTTGTCCTCGATCGAGTCGTCGAACCCGGCGCGCGCCACGGCCTGTTCGACAGTGTCGCAGGTCAGCACGCCGTTGCCGACGGCGGTCGACTCGTCCAGCGCCACCCGGGTCAGCCCATCGGTCACCGAGTCGCACACGTAGTCGAAGTGCGGGGTACCACCGCGAATGACGGCGCCCAGCGCCACGACCGCATCGCACTGGCGCGCGAGTTGCTGGCACACGACCGGCAGCTCGACCGATCCCGGGACGCGGACCACCTCGGGTTCCGCGACCCCCGCCTCGCCCGCCGCCGCGACCGCCCGCGCGAGCATCTGCTCGATCAGGTCCTCGTGCCAGCGGATCGCCGCGATCCCGAGCCGCAACCCGCCCGCCTGCGGAACGCTGGTCCGCGGCCGCCCTTCTCCGCTCATGCCGTCACTCCGGATCCACCGTCGACACCGGCCTCGCCGTTGATCGACGAGTCCTCTCCGTCGTCCAGATTGTCCAGGTCGTGCCCCATCCGGTCGCGCTTGGTCCGCAGGTACCGGATGTTCTCCGGATTCGGCCGGATCGGCAGCGGTTCGCGGCCGACGATCTGCAGGCCGTAGCCCTCCAGCCCGACCCGCTTGGCGGGGTTGTTGGTGAGCAGCCGCATCGACTTGATCCCGAGGTCGCACAGGATCTGCGCGCCCTGCCCGTAATCGCGCCCGTCCACCGGCATGCCCAGGGCGACGTTGGCCTCCACCGTGTCGGCGCCGCTGTCCTGCAGCTGGTACGCCTGCAACTTGTGCATGAGGCCGATACCGCGGCCCTCGTGCCCGCGCATGTACAGCACCACACCGCGGCCGGCCTCGGCCACCTTGGCCATGGCCGCGTCCAGCTGCGGCCCGCAGTCGCAGCGCATCGAACCGAGCACGTCACCGGTGAGGCATTCGGAGTGCACCCGCACCAGGATGTCCTCGCCGTCGCCGATGTCGCCGTAGACCAGGGCGAGGTGCTCGATGCCGTCGATCTTGCTGTCGTAGCCGACCGTGCGGAACGTGCCGTGCGCAGTGGGGATGCGGGCCTCGGCGACCCGCACGACCTGCTTCTCGAACCGGCGGCGGTAGCTGATCAGGTCGGCGATGGTGATGATCGCCAGGTCGTGCTCCTCGGCGAAGACTTCCAGCTCGTCGCGCCGGGCCATGTCGCCTTCGGACTTCTGGCTGACCACCTCGCACAGCGCGCCGGCCTCGGTGAGCCCCGCCAGCCGGGACAGGTCCACGGCCGCCTCGGTGTGCCCGGGGCGGCGCAGCACACCGCCGTCGCGCGCCCGCAGCGGAACCACGTGCCCGGGCCTGGTCAGGTCGTCGGGCACCGATTCCGGCGAGGCCAGCACGGCCAGCGTGCGCGCCCGATCCGCCGCCGAGATCCCGGTGGACACGCCCTCGGCCGCGTCGACCGTGACGGTGTAGGCGGTGCCCTTGCGGTCCTGGTTCCAGTGGTACATCGGCGGGAGGTCGAGCCGGTCGCAGTCCGCACCGGTGAGCGCCACGCAGATATAGCCCGAGGTGTAGCGGACCATGAAGGCCACCAGCTCCGGGGTCGCCTTCTCCGCCGCGAAGATGAGGTCGCCCTCGTTCTCCCGGTCCTCGTCGTCGACCACGACCACCGGGCGGCCGGCCGCGATGTCGGCCAGTGCCCGCTCGATGCTGTCGAACCGCTCCGTACTCACAGCGTCATCGCCCATCTCTACCCGGCCCACACTTCGGGGGCCACCTGCTCCCAGATCACCGCACCTGGTCGCCATTGTCCTCCGAACGGTCCCGCCCATCGCGACTCCGTCCGGACAATTGTGCGGCCGCGAGCCGCTCCAGGTGTTTGGCCAGCACATCCACTTCGATGTTGACCTCGTCACCTGCGGACCGCAGACCCAACGTGGTGAGGTCGAGAGTGGTCGGGATCAGCGCGACGCTGATGTCCCGTTCCCCCGCCTCGACCACGGTCAGTGATACCCCATCGATCGTGATGGAGCCCTTCTCCACCAGATAGTGGGACAGGCGTCCGGGGATCTCGAACCGGGTCAGCCCGCCTTCGGCCGCGCCGCGCAGCACTCCCGTGCCGTCCACGTGGCCCTGCACGATGTGCCCGCCGAGCCGGTCGCCGAGCGCCATGGCGCGCTCCAGGTTCACCCGGTCCCCGACGGCCACCGCCCGCAGCGCCGAGGAGCGCAGCGTCTCGGCGACCACGTCCACCGCGAACACCCCGTCCTCGGCGGTCAGCACGGTCAGGCACACCCCGTTGACCGCGATCGAGTCCCCGTGCTTCGCATCCGAGGTGACCACGGGTCCGCGGATGGTGAGCCTGCTGCCGTCGTCCAGCTCCTCCACCGCGGTGACGGTGCCCAGTTCCTCGACGATCCCGGTGAACAACCCCATGCCTCCTCAGTCGTCGACCCCGCCGCAGCGGCGGGTTCGGCCCGCGATCACGACCGCGGGACCGGAACTGCGCTGATCCGCACGTCCGGGCCGCACATCGTCGTCTCCTCCACGTGCAACCGCCACGCCTGCGAGATGCTTCCCACTCCGGCGTATCCCAGCGCAGCGGTGCCGGAGCCGAGCAGCACCGGCGCCACGTAGGCCAGCACCCGGTCGATGCACCCGGCGGCCGCGAAGGCCCCGGCCAGCGTCGGCCCGCCCTCCAGCAGCACCTCGACCACGCCCCGTTCGGCCAGCTCGGCGAGCACCGCGGCCGGGTCGTGGCCGGGGATCCGCACCGTCGGCGCGGCGTCGTCGAACACCTGCGCCCCGGACGGGACCGCCCGGTCACCCACCACCACGCGCAGCGGCTGATGCGCGGCGAGCCCGCCGTCCGGGGTGCGCGCGGTCAGCCGCGGATCGTCGGCCAGCACCGTGCCGGTCCCGGCGACGACCGCATCGGCCCGCGCCCGCACCCGGTGCACCTCGGCGCGGGACTCGGCCGAGCTGATCCATCGGCTGGTGCCGTCCTCAGCGGCCGAACGCCCGTCCAGCGACGCCGCGTACTTCCAGGTCACGTGCGGACGTCCGGTGCGAGCGGCGTGCAGCCAGGAGCGGAGCGGCCCGGCGGCGACCTCGTCGGCCAGCACTCCGCCGCGCACCTGCACCCCGGCGTCGGACAGCTGCCGCGCCCCGCCCGCCGCGGCGGGGTTCCGGTCGGACACCGCGTAGACCACCCGCGCGATTCCCGCCGCGCGCAACGCATCCGAGCACGGCGGCGTGCGCCCGGTGTGCCCGCACGGCTCCAGGGTCACCACCGCGGTTCCGCCCGCCGCGCGCTCACCGGCCGCGCACAGCGCCACGACCTCGGCGTGCGGACCGCCCGGCGGCTGCGTGGCACCGGTCCCGACCACCGCACCGCCCGCGTCGAGCACGACGCAGCCGACCGGCGGGTTGGGGCTGGTGGTGCCCACGACTTCCTCCGCGGCGGCCAGCGCGGTGCGCATGGCCGTTTCCTCGGCGGAGCCGTTCTCGGAGCTCATCGCGCGCGGGGACTCGTCACCGGCGAGCGTGCGCGAAACCGGGTGCGGCCTGCCCGCGCAGAGCCTCGACCGCGCGGGCCGGATCCTCGGCGTTGTACACGGCCGACCCGGCCACGAAGCAGTCCACCCCGGCCTCGGCGGCCTGTTCGATGGTGTCCGCGTTGATGCCGCCGTCGATCTCCACCAGCAGCTTGAGGTGCCCGGTGTCGACCAGGTCGCGCGCGGTGCGAGCCTTGTCCAGCACCTCGGTGATGAACTTCTGGCCGCCGAAGCCCGGTTCCACCGACATCACCAGCAGCGTGTCGTAGTGCTTGAGCACGTCGACGTTGGGCTCCAGCGGCGTACCGGGCTTGATGGACAGGCCCGCCTTCGCGCCGGCGGCCTTGAGGTCCTTGGCGATGGCGACCGGGTCCTTGGCCGCCTCCGCGTGCACCGTGACGTTGTGCGCGCCGGCTTCGGCGTAACCGATGGCCCAGTGGTCCGGGTTCTCGATCATCAGGTGGCAGTCCATCGGGATGTCGCTGGTCTTGAGCAGCGACTCCACCACCGGCAGCCCGAGGGTCAGGTTCGGCACGAAGTGCGCGTCCATCACGTCGACGTGCAACCAGTCCGCCCGGGTGCCGGGTTCGCCGTCCACGGCGGCGATCTCATCGGCCAAGTGGGCGAAGTCTGCGGACAGGATGGAGGGCGCGATCATCGGCTGGTTCGACACATCGGGAGTGTAAGACCCGGCGTGGCGCGGCCGCCGCGCCGGTCGCACCCCCGATCTCACCCGGACGGTCGAGGGACGGGCCGGGTCAGCCGACCTCGCGGGCCCGGCGGCGCTGTACGAGGTAATAAGCGACGCAGAGCACGGCCAGGAACGGGACGCCCGCCTTCCACGCGGTGCTGAACTGCTCGGTGAACGGCGTGGACAGCAGCACCGCCACGAAGAAGCCGCCCGCCAGCACCGTGGTCGCCGGAGCGCCGCGCAGCCGCACCGGGGCCGGGTCCAGCCCTGCGCGGGCGCGGCTGCGCCGGAACACCACGTGGCTGGCGAAGATGAGCACCCACACCACCAGCGCGCCGAACAGCGCCAGGCCGATGAGCAGCGGGAACGCGGTGTCCTCGGCGACGACCGCGAGCACCGCGGCCAGCACGAGCCCGGCCGCCGACAGCAGCAGCGCGCGCTGCGGGACACCGTTGCGCCCGATCCGCGCGAACCAGCGCGGCGCGTAACCGTCCGCGGCCAGCGAATGCGTCATCCGCGCCGTGAGGTAGAGGTTCGTGTTCATCGCGGACAGCGCCGCGGTGAGCACCACGAAGTTCATCACCCCGGCCGCCGCGGGCACGCCCGCCAGATCGAACAGCCGCACGAACGGGCTCTCGGTGACCTCCTCGGCCGTCGAGACCTGGTTCCACGGCAGGATCGAGACGACCACCAGCATGCCCAGCACGTAGAACAGCCCGAGGCGCAGCACCATCGTGCGCGCGGCGCGCGGGACGTCGCGGGCGGGATTGCGGGATTCGGCGGCCGTCATGGACACGGCCTCGGTGCCCAGGTAGGAGAAGGTCACCACGGTCAGCGCCAGCCAGACCGCGCCGATGCCGTTGGGCAGGAAACCGCCGTGCTCGGTCAGCGCGCCGACCCCGGCCGGTTCGCTGCCCGGCAGGCCGAAGACGATGTAGAAGATCCCGAGCCCGATGAACACGACGATCGTGACGACCTTGATCATCGCGAACCAGTACTCGAACTCGCCGAAGAACCGCACCGCGGCGAGGTTCACCGCGAGCATGATCACCGAGAACGCGACGACCGGGATCCACAGCGGCAGCTGCGGGTACCAGAACTGCATGTACAGCCCCGCTGCGATGACCTCGCTGCCGACGTTGACCACCTGGGCGGCGAAGTAGATCCAGCGGGACACGAAACCCGCCAGACCGCCGAGGTAGCGCTGCGCGACCGCGCCGAACCCGCCCGCTTCCGGATGCACCGCCACCATCTCCGCGAGCGCGAAGGCCAGTGCCAGCGCGGCGAACGCGGCCACCGCGTAGGCGATGACCACCGCGGGCCCGGCGATGTTGATGGCCAGCCCGGATCCGAGGAACAACCCGGTCCCGACGGCGCCGCCGATGGCGATCATGCCGACGTGCCGACCGCGGAGATCCCTGCGCAGCCCGGACGGTGCCGCCGCCCCGGTGTCCTGCTCCACTCGGTGTGCCTCCTCGCCGCTCGATGTGCCCGTGCACCCTACGACGCGGTGCGGTCGGCCCCACCGAGCGGCGGTGCGGATCCCGGTGTCAGCGCGGCGGTTCCAGTTCGACCGGCGTGCCGGATTCCACCGAGCGGCTCACCGTGCAGGACCGTTCGACGGCGCGCTGCACGGCCTCGGACAGCTTCACGCGCTGCTCCGGATCCACCTGGTCCAGGTCGACGTCGAAGGTGACCTGCACGGACGCGAAGCGGTTCGGGTCGGCCGGATCCGTGCTGCGGTCCGCGCGCACCCGCAGCGGGGCGTCCTCGCCGATCCGGCGGACCAGCAGGTTCTCGCTCGTCACGGCGGAGCATCCGGCGATGGCCGCCAGCAGCAGCTCACCCGGGGTGAAAGCCCCCGGTGCGCCGTCCCTACCGATGGCGACCTGCGCGCCGCGCGGATTGGTCGCGGTGAAGGTGTGTTCGCCGGTGCGGGCGACTTCGATCGGTGTGGACGACATCTGCCACCGCCTGGTTCTCGGGTGCCTGGGACACCCGGGCAACCAGTGGTGCAACGTTTTTGTTCCCCGGCTCACCCGGCCGACGGCACCAGGCCGCCCGGGTGGAGTTCACCGAGCGGCGACTCCGCGGGCGGATGGCCGGACACCACGGTCACACCGCGGCCGGTGAGCCCGTGCAGCACGGTGTTGCGCTCCCGCACGCTGTGCACGAGTCCCGCGCTGCGCAGCACGGCCGCGTGCTTGCTGGCCGCCCCGACCGAGATCCCCACGCGCCGCGCCAGTTCCGAGGTGGACCGGGTCGCGCGCAGCTCGCGCAGCACCTGAGCCCGGGTGGGCCCGACGAGGACACCGAGCTCGACGGCGGCGCGTTCCGGGACCACATCGGCGCCGACCGGGTAGACCAGCACCGGCGGCAGTTCGGCGTCGACGAACCCGACGGGTTTGCCGTGGCAGAAGTACGAGGGGATCAGGGTGATCCCGCGCCCGCGCAGGTGCAGGTCCCGGTCCGGACCCGGGTAGTCGGCGACCAGCACCGGCGGTTCCCAGCGCATGCAGCCGGGCAGGCTGGCGAGCAGGCCTTCTGCCCCGCCGGTGCACAGGCTGCGCACCCGGGCTTCGCGTTCCGCGAGCACGCACCGCGCGATCTCGTCGGCGTGCGGCCGCAGCACGAGTTCGTGGTAGCGCTGCAGCGCGATGCGCACGGCGCGGGCGGCGCCCTGCTCCCCGTCGGCGAAGGCCGCCACCCACGCCGGAGCGCGCTGCGCGCCGAAGACCTGCCCCAGTTCCGCGTGCCGGCGCGGGCGCGGGGTGGACAGCACGTCGTCGAGCTGCGCTTCGAACGGTCCCGTCCCGTCGACCGGGGTGAGGAAGTCCGGGAACGCACCGGCCGGCGGCACCAGCGTGCTCAGCAGCCGCAGGTCGGCACGCGCGTGCGGGGCGGAGCCGAGGCGTTGCCGCGCCGCGCGCAGCCAGTGCTGGTGGCGGTTCAGCGGTGACCCCGACTGCAGGACGTGCAGGCTCAGCACCAGTTCCCACATCGGGTGCGGGTCGCGGTGCAGCCGGGTCCGCGCGAGGTCCTGCCCGGTGAAGTGGATGCGAAGTACCAACGTTCCCCCAGTGGTGCTCCGACGACCGCAGCGCGGCCGGTCCGGGATCACTATGCCACGGGCTAATGGATGATCGAACCACTTACCCATGTTTCACTCGAACAGCGCATCGGCTGCGCGGTGTTTTCCGATCCGCGCAAACACCTGGTCACCCCAGGTGCGGGTCCGGAAGATCCGAGTGGTCGCTCCCCGAGGACGGAGCGTCGGACACCGGACGCGGATCCGCTTCCGCAACGGCACTGGGGGACTCACCGTGCGCAGCACCAGTCGGCAGGCATCGCGCGCTCACCCGCCTCGACGCGGGACGGCACCGCCCGTCCGCAGCGGCCGAGCCGCAGAGCGCACCGGCCTGCTCGGGCATACCGGTTCTCGCGCACGTCCCGAGCTCGATCACTGCCCGGCACGCACCGGGCGCAGCAGCACGGCCCGGTGCCGCACCGGGTCCGTTCACCAGAGAGGACACGTCATGCGCAAGTTCACCACCGGACTGGCCCTGGCCGCCGGAATCGCACTGTCCACAGTGGCTCCGGGAGTCGCGGCCAGCGAACCGGCCCCACCTCCTCCGCCACCGAACTGCTCCAAGACGGAGCCGGACAAGGACAACTCGAAGTACGCCAAGCTGTTCAGGACGAACCACGTCAACGTCCGCAGCGGCCCGAGCACCACCTGCAAGGCGCTCGGCCAGGGCGTCACGTCGCAGAAGGTCGACCTGCACTGCACCGCCGGCACCTGGACCTACCTGCGGTTGTCCACCGGAGTCGAGGGATGGGTGAACAACGGCTATCTGAAGGACACGTCCGACGTCCACTGCTGATCGGGATACCTTGCGGCACGCGGCACCACGCCGTGTCGCGACCACCGGAGGCGCGGGACGACGGCGTCCGGATCAGCAACACCCGAGCGAGCAACCGAACGACAGGAGAACGCTCATGCGCAGGATGACCACCGGACTGGCCCTGGCCACCGGGATCGCGGTGTCCACAGTGGCTCCCGGTATCGCGACTGCGGTTCAGGAGGAACCCGCGAGAGCACCGGACGTCCGCTGCGATACCCGGAAGATGCCGGACAGGGACCACTCGAAGTACGCCAAGCTGTTCAAGGAGAACTCCACCTTGATCCTCGACGGGCCGAACTGCACGCCGGTCGGCCAGGGCCAGAAGTCGCACCGGGTCGACCTGCACTGCTACACGACCCAGTGGACCTACCTGCGCAACGCCGAGACGAACGTCGAGGGCTGGGTGCGCAACGACATGCTCGACGAGCTCCCGCACGAGGACGCGACCTGCCCCATCTGATCGCGTCCGGTCGAACCCCGGGTGGCGTCCGGGCCCCGCGGATCGGCTCGCACCCGGACCGAACGTCGCCCACCCAGTCCCGATCAACGCTGCGGGAACGAGACCACGGGCAACGCACGCAAACCCAAGCACAACCGAGGAGAACACCATGCGCAGGATGACCGCCGGACTGGCCTTGGCCGCCGGAATCGCACTGTCCACATTGGCCCCCGGAATCGCAGCGGGTGAGCAGCGGGTGCCGACTGCCGCACCGGCCGCCGGGTGCGAGACCGGGAAGATGCCGGACAAGGACCAGTCGAAGTACGCCAAGCTGTTCAAGAACGACTTCACCAACATCCGCAGCGGCCCGAACTGCGATGCGGTCGGCCAGGGCCAGAAGTCGCACCGGGTCGACCTGCACTGCTACACGACCCAGTGGACCTACCTGCGCGACGTCGAGACGAACGTCGAGGGGTGGGTGCGCAACGACATGCTCAAGAAGACCCCGGACGCGGTCTGCCCCACCTGATCACGTCCGGTCGACGGTCCCGCGGTGACGCCCTGCCGCGGGGCCGTCCCCCGGGAATCACCGGGCGCGGCCGATGTCCTCGAACCACAGTTCCGGCCGGGCCGCGACGAACTCGTGCATGATCCGCGCGCACTCGGCGTCGTCCAGCACCTGCACCTGCACGCCGTGCTCGGTGAGCCAGTCGTGCCCGCCGTGGAACGTGCGGGCCTCGCCGATCACCACGCGGCCGATGCCGAACTGGCGCACCAGACCGCTGCAGTACCAGCACGGCGACAACGTGGTGACCATGGTCGTGTCCGCATAGGAGCGCTGCCTACCCGCGGCGCGGAACGCGGCGGTCTCGGCGTGCGCGGAGGGATCACCGTCCTGCACCCGGCGGTTGTGCCCGCGGCCGAGCACCTCACCTGCCGGGCCGAGCAGCGCGGCACCGATCGGGACCCCGCCTTCAGCCAGCCCGGCCCGGGCTTCGGCGAGCGCCACATCGAGCCCCTCGCGAGCTCCGCTCATCGCCACCCTCCGGGCCGGTCACGCGCGCAGCAGCGCGCAGAACATGGCGTCCGTGCCGTGCCGGTGCGGCCACAGCTGCACCGACGGCCCCTCGCCGAGGTCCGGGACGTCCGGGAACCACGGCCGGGCATCGATCTCCTCGGCACCGGTGCGGCGCACGGCGTCGGCCACCACGCCCTCGGTCTCGGCCAGGTGCGGCGAGCACACCACGTAGGCGACGATCCCGCCCGGCCTGGTGAGCCGGATCGCCGACAGCAGCAGTTCGCGCTGCAGCTTGCTCAGCTCGCCGATGTCCGAGGGCTTGCGCCGCCAGCGGGCCTCGGGCCTGCGCCGCAGCGCGCCCAATCCGGTGC
Organism: Saccharopolyspora montiporae; assembly: GCF_015209505.1. Taxonomy (GTDB): domain Bacteria; phylum Actinomycetota; class Actinomycetes; order Mycobacteriales; family Pseudonocardiaceae; genus Saccharopolyspora; species Saccharopolyspora montiporae. The sequence continues at coordinate 166,392 of NZ_JADEYC010000005.1, read as the reverse complement.
ACGGCGCGTCGACCAGCACCCGGTCGTAGCCGGGTTCCAGTCCGGGCTCGCGGCCGTCGGCCACGTGCACCGCGACCGGCAGGCCTTCGGTGGCCCGGCGCACCAGGTCGGCGCGGTGCGCGGTCTGCTCGACCGCGTCCAGCGCACCGCCGTCCAGCGAGGCCAGCGCCCCGAGCAGCGCGGCCTTGCCGCCCGGGCCGGCACACAGGTCCAGCCACCGTGCGTCCGAGCCGCCGACCTCGGGCCGGGTCGCGGCCAGCGCCACGAGCTGGCTGCCCTCGTCTTGCACGGTCGCGAACCCCTCGCGGACCGGCTCCAGGTCGCCGGGGTCGCCGGCCCCGGCTTCCAGGCGCACGCCGTAGGGCGAGTACGGGGCCGGGTCGCCGCCGGTGATCGCGGCCAGTTCGTCCGCGCTGATCTCCCCGGGCCGGGCGGTCAGGTGCACGGCGGGCCGAGCGTCGTCGGCGGCCAGCGCGTCCGCCAGCTCCTGTTCGCCGCCCAGCGAGTCGGCGAACGCCTGGGCGATCCAGCGCGGGTGGGCGTGCCGCAGCGCCAGGTTGCCGATCGGGTCGGTGGCCGCATCCGGCGCGAGCTCATCGAGCCAGCCCTGCTCGTCCTTCTCGGTCACCTTGCGCAGCACGGCGTTGGCGAAACCGGAGAGCTTCGTGCCGTTCTCGAACCGAACGATATCCACTGTGGACGCGACTGCCGCGTGTGCCGGAATCCGGGTGCGCAGCAGCTGGTACACGCCGACCCGCAGCGCGTCGACCATGGCCGGTTCCATCTCGGCCACCGGGCGGCTGCTGCAGGCCGCGATGACCTCGTCCAGCAGCCCCTGCGCGCGGCACGTGCCGTAGGTCAGCTCGGTGGCCAGCGCCGCATCGCGCCCGGTGATGGCGCGCTGCTTGAGCAGCGGAGGCAAAGCCAGGTTGGCGTAGGCGTCGCGCTCGCGGACCGCCCGCAACGTCTCCACCGCGGCCATGCGGACCGGATCGATGTCCACCGGGCGAGCCGGGTCCGGCTTGCGCTTCGGGGGACGGGACTTCGGCGGGCGCGACGGGCGCCTGCGGTCGTTCACGTGAGCTGTTCTCCTCGCTCGATGCGGGTGCCGCGGGCCCAGTCCGCAGCCGCCATCCGCTTCTTCCCTGCCGCCTGCACCGCACCCAGCTCCACCGGAGCGGTGGCGGTGCCCACCAGCACGCGGCGCCGTTCCACCACGATCTCACCCGGTTCCGGCCGGACCTCGGCGGCCTCGGCCACCCGCACCGGCCCGAGCTTGAATCGCTCGCCGTCGAGCAGCGCCCACGCCCCCGGGTCGGGCGTGACCGACCGGATCAGGCGGTCCACCGCCTGCGCGGGCCGGGTGAAGTCGACCTTGGCGTCCTCGACGGTGACCTTCGGCGCATAGCTGACCCCGTCCGCGGGCTGCTCGCGTGCCTGGATCTCCCCGGTCTCCAACGAGTCCAGGGTCGCCACCAGCAGCTGCGCTCCGGAGACCGCGAGCCGGTCGAGGAGCTCGCCCGCGGTATCGGCGGGCCGCACCCGCTCGGTCGCGACCCCGTACACCGGTCCCGCGTCCATCTCCGGGACCAGCCGGAACGCGCTGACCCCGGTGAACTCGTCGCCGTGCCGCACCGCGGCCTGCACCGGGGCGGCTCCGCGCCACGCGGGCAGCAGCGAGAAGTGCAGGTTGAGCCACCCGTGCGGCGGGATCGCCAGCGCTTCCTCGCGCAACAGGGCGCCGTAGGCCACCACCGGGCAGCAGTCCGGGGCGAGATCGCGCAACCGCTGCAGGAATTCCGGATCCGCGGCGCGGGCCGGGGTGAGCACCTCGATCCCGTGCCGGTCGGCGAGCTCCCCGACCGGGGAGCGCACGAGCTTGCGGCCGCGGCCGGCCGGCGCGTCCGGGCGGGTGACCACGGCCACGACCTCGTGCCGGTCCGCGTCCAGCAGCGCCTGCAGCGCGGGCACCGCCGGTTCCGGGGTGCCGGCGAACACCACGCGCATCAGCGGCCCCCGCCGAACAGCGGGTGCGGGTTCTGCTTGACCACCGGCTCGCTGCCGGCGAACCAGTCGGCGCCGCGGATCTCGCGCATCGCGGCCTTGCGGGTCTGCTCGTCGAGCCGGTCCAGGAACAGCACGCCGTCCAGGTGGTCGGTCTCGTGCTGGATGCAGCGCGCCAGCAGGTCGGTGCCCTCGACCTCGACCGGCTCACCGTGCATGTTCCAGCCGCGCGCCACCACGTGCGCAGACCGCAGGCAGTCCCAGGACATGCCGGGGATGGACAGACAGCCCTCCGGTCCGAACTGGTCCTCGCCGCCGACGGCCGTCCAGGTCGGGTTGATCAGGTGCCCCGCGAAGCCGTCGCAGTGGTAGGTGAACACCCGCAGGCCCACCCCCAGCTGCGGTGCCGCCAGCCCGGCGCCCTGCTCGGCCTCCATCGAGTCCCACAGGTCGCGGACCAGGTTGCGCAGCTCCTTGTCGAAGTCGACGACCTCATCGGCCCGGCTGCGCAGCACCGGGTCGCCGAAGAGCCGGATCGGCTGGACTGTCACATGCGCTCCCTGCGTTGCGTCGAGGTCGGCGGGCACGACCCGCCGAGTCTAGTCGCCGTCTCCGGATCTCCGCGCAATGCCTCGGTGCACGTCAGGGCGCGGGCAGCACCACCGCCGCCGCGCCGCCGCCGCGGCGCTCCGGTTCGGCCGCCGCGAGCCACCGCCCGTCCGGGAGCCGTTCCAGCGCGGTGGCCGCGCCGATCTCCCCGCCGTCGGTGAACCGGTGCCCGAGCGCTGCCAGCTCGCGCGCCGGCCCGCTGTCCCGGAAGGCCGGTTCGGCCTCGGTCTCCGCGGTGTTGCGCTGCGACGCCCGCGGCGCGGCGATCGCGTCGACCAGCGGCATCCCGCGGTCCACGCGCCCGGTGAGCACCTGCAGCACGGTGGTGATGATGGTGGCCCCGCCGGGACTGCCCGCGGCCAGCACCGGTTCACCGTCGCGCAGCAGGATCACCGGGCTCATCGAACTGCGCGGCCGCTTGCCGGGACCGGGCAGGTTCGGATCGCCCTCGCCGGTGGCTTCGAAGTCGAAGTCGGTCAGCTCGTTGTTGAGCAGGAAACCCCGGCCGGGCACGACGATGCCGTTGCCGCCGGTCTGCTCGATGGTCAGCGTGTAGGACACGACGTCGCCGCTGCGGTCGGCCACCGTCAGGTGCGTGGTGTTCGGCCCCTCGTCCCCGGCCGGGCGCTGCGCGGTCCCGCCCGGGCAGCCGCCGGGATCGTGCGGTTCGCCGGGCGCCACCGGGGCGGGCAGCACCGCGTCGTCGCGGATCAGGCACTCCCGGGACGCCGCGAACCGGTCGTCGAGCAGCTGCTGCGTCGGCACGTCGGTGGACTCGGGATCGCCCACGTACCGGTCGCGGTCGGCGAAGGCGAGCTTGCTCGCCTCCAGGAAGCGGTGCAGGTACTGCGCGTCGTCCTGCACGGCCGGATCGGTGCGCTCCAGCACGTTGAGCGCCTCGCCGACCGCGATGCCGCCCGAGCTGGTCGGCGGCATGCCGTACACGTCCAGCCCGCGGTATCCGCTGCGCGTCGGCTCGGGCTCGGTGACCTCGTAGCCGCGCACGTCCTGCTCGGCCATCCGGCCCGGGCGCACCTCCCGGTCGGCCGCGGGATCCACCGGGGGCCGGTTGACCGCCGCGGCGACGTCCCGGCCGATGTCGCCGCGGTAGAACTCCGCGACGTCGTCACCGAGCTGCCGGTAGGTCTCGGCCAGGTCCGGATTGCGCAGCACCTGCCCGACCTCGGGCAGCCGGCCGCCGGGCAGGAACAGCTCGCGGGTGGCCGGGAAGTCGCGGAAGCGCTCCTCGTTGTCGGCGGTCTGCTCGCGGAACGTCTCGTCGACGGCGAACCCGTTCTCGGCGAGTTTGGTCGCCGGCCGCAGCACTTCGTCGAGCCCGGCGCTGCCCCAGTTGTCCAGGGCGCGCTGCCAGGTCGCCGGCGTGCCGGGGACGCCGGTGCCCAGGCCGCTGGTGATCGCCTCGTCCTCCGGGATCGGTGCGCCGTCCTGGAGGAAGAGGTCCTCGTCCACCGATCCCGGCGCCCGCTCCCTCCCGTCCACTGTGGATACCTTGCCGCTGTCCGCGTCGTAGTGCACGAAGTACCCGCCACCGCCGACACCCGCCGAGTACGGTTCGGTCACGCCCAGTGCCGCGGCCACCGCGACCGCGGCATCGGTAGCGTTGCCCCCGCGGCGCAGCACCTCCACACCGGCCCGCGTCGCGTCCGGATCGACGCTGCTCACCGCGCCGCCATAACCGACCGCCTCGGCCTGCTCCGGGGGTGCGGCCGATCCCGCGCCGGGCGGAGCGGCCTGCGCGACGGGCGCGACCAGGGCGCAGCACGCGACGGCGCTCAGTGCGGTTCGGACTGGTCTCGCGGGCATCGCACCCTCCCCGGCTCGGCGGTGCCGGACACTCTGCCAGATCCGCACCCCGATGTCCCGGCGCCGAACCGGGTTCCCGGAGGCCGGCACCCGCTCAGCCCTGCGGCGTCAGCGCCTCCCCGGTGTAGCGGCAGTTCGCCGCCCACAGCAGGAAGGAATCCATGTCGTTGCTGGCCGCGGCATCGATCTGCGCGCGCACCTCCTCCGGCCCGTACTCCGCGCCGAGGCTGAAGTCCTGCAGCCACGGGATGATCTGCACATCCGTCCCGCGCACGATGTCGGCGAACACCGCCAACGACCGCTGCACGATGTCGAACGGCTGCGCGTCCGGGTTGTCGACGTCGAACTCCCCCGGCGCCCAATGCGACGGATAGACCATCGGCGCGATGTAGTCCACGAACTGCGACATCTGGCGGATGTCCTGGGCGATCTCGGTGGGCCGGTCGACGGCGATGCCGAACACCGAAGCACCCAGCAGCGCGCCCCGCGAACGGACCTCGGGCTGGGTCTCGCGCAGGAATCCGGCCACGCTGGCCTCCGGAGTCGTCTGCAGGCCGGGCAGCCGCATCTCGCCGATGTCGCCGTCCGGCCGGCGCACGTAGTCGTAGAGGATGTCGTCGAAGCCCAGCTCGACCGCTTCGGCCGCGATGTCGATGTTGTACTGGCGCACCACCGGGTCCGCGAAGTTGGTGAACGCGAAGCTGCCGTACCCGCCGGTCGACCACGGCTGCCCGTCGCTGGTCTGCACCACGCGCTCGGGATGACCCGCACGCCACGATGATTCGCCCAGGATGGGGTCCTTGAACGCCACCAACCGGCCCACGACCCGCACCCCCATGCTGTGCAACTGGTCGATGCTCTGCTTGGCGTCGTAGTAGTTCTTGACCGCGCCGATCCGGTTGGCCAGCGGAACCCGGGAATCGTAGGGCACTTCGCCGCTCTCGTCCTTGATGTCGAGCTCCACCGTGTCGATGCGGCCCTGCCGCGCCATCTCCAGCACCGGCTCGCGCAGCGTATCGCTGGTCCAGGCCAGGCCGGTCATGTGCACCGCGCGCATCCCGGGATGCCGCACGTGCACCGTCATCATCTGCTCGGCGCGGTTTCCCGCCGCGTCGACGGCGGTGACGCGCACTTCCCGGTCCGGATTCTGCACCACCGAGGAGAACGAGCCGTCCGGCGCCGTCGGCACCGCGTTCCCGGCGACCTCGACGCGTTCGGCCCCCTGCGCGGTTCCCTCCACCGTCACCGGTTCGCCCGGGCGTTGCGGACGCAGCGAATCCGCCACCCGGAGCACCGGCGGCTCGCCGTCCACAGTGAACCGGTGCTCGGTGCTGGACGTGCCGAGCCACGACGGGCTCCGCGGCACCTGGACGCTGAGCTCGTGCTCGCCATCGGACAATTCGCCCGGACGTAACCCGATCGCCCCGTCCTGCTCGCGGGTCGGCACCGGACGGCCATCCAGCAGCACGACCGCCGAGGCGGAATCCGCCGTGTGCACGCGGATCTGCTGCACCGCTTCCCGCGTCACCGGCCCGTCGCCGCCCGCCCCGCTGACCCGAACGTCCGCAGTGGACAGCGAGCGCAGCAGCACGAACCCGACCAGCAGCACCAGGACCGTCGCCGCGCCCACCAGCACCGACCGCGGCACGGCCCGCAGCACGGCGCGCAGCTTCGCCGAGACACCGCGGTCCGCAGATGCATCCGACATCCTTCGCCTCCCCGACGTGGGCGAATTCCCGCGGCTGCGAACGGCTTCGGCAACCCGGACGACGCGTCAACCCTCGCAGGACCGCCACCCCCGGATCAACAGGTGATCGTTTCAGTGCGCCGCCGACACCTCGGTCCGGGTGAAACCCGATCACGCCCACCGCTTGGCGGAACCGCCCGAGCGCGCAGATCTCTACGGTGTGCCGGTATGTTCGCGCTCACGAACCGCCCCGGTGCCGTGCTCGCCGCGGCGGCCGCGCTCGGTCTGCTGGTGTCGGGATGCGCGGGAAGCGGTCCGGACGCCGCCACCGCGCCGCCCGCACCGCGGCCCGCTCCGCCACCTCCGGAACCGCCGCCGCCCGCACCGGAGGACGTGGGCGCCAACGAGCTCGGCGACGTCCCGGTGCTCATGTACCACCGGATCACCTCGGAGCCGTCCGGCGTTTACGAGCGCACGCCGGAGGACTTCCGCGCGGAGCTGCAGCGGTTGGCCGACGAGGATTACGTGCCGGTCACAGCCACCGAGTTCGCGACCGGGGACATCGACATCCCCGCGGGCAAGCACCCGGTGGTGCTCACCTTCGACGACGGCGCGACGAGCCAGTTCCAGGTGGACGGAGCCGGCAACCCGCTCCCGGGCACCGCGGTGCCGATCCTGCTCGACGTCGCCGAGCGCAACCCCGGTTTCGCACCGAAGGCGACCTTCTACGTCTTCGACCCGCCGTTCGAGGAACCCACCGGGCAGCGCAGCCTCACCTGGTTGCACGAGCACGGTTTCGAGATCGGCAACCACACCGTCGGCCACCCGAACCTCGGCCAGGTCCCGGCCGAGGAGGCCCAACAGGAGATCGCCGGGATGCACCGGATCATCCGCGAGGCGGTACCGCAGGCGCAGGTCCGCTCGCTGGCGCTGCCGCTGGGCGTGCACCCGGAGGACGAGCAGCTGGCCGCGGCCGGATCCGCCGACGGCGTCGACTACCGCTACGACAGCGTCATGCTGGTCGGATCGAACCCATCGTCCTCGCCACACGCGGCCGATTTCGACCCGCTGAACGTGCCGCGCATCCGATCGCAGGGACCGGAGGGCGAGGACGCCGACTACGGTTCGACCGCGTGGCTGGACTCGCTGGCCGCCGATCCGGGCGGCCGCTACACCTCGGACGGCGACCCGGACCGCATCTCGGCACCGCAGGACGCGCCGCCGGAATCCCCGGGCGCCGACGTCCACCGGTACTGACCGCTCACAGCATCTCCAGCGGATCCAGGCGCACCTGGAGTTCGCTGGCCTTGCGGGCCGCCCGCACCGCCTGCGCGTCGTGCAGCGCGCCGGCCAGCGCGCGGCCGTCGGTCCGCGGCACACGCACGATCAACCGCTCCCGCTCGGCGGCACCGTCCTCGTCGACCTCGCCGAGCGGGACCGGACCGAGGACTTCCGCGGACGGCGGGAGTTCGGCCAGGTCGAGCAGCGCCTCGATGGCGTCCGGAGCACCGTCCACCGCCGCGACCCGGCGCGCGGGCGGGAAGCCGAGTTCGGCGCGTTCGGCCAGTTCCAGCCCGGCGAACCACCCCGGATCCCAGCGCACCAGCGCCTGCACCGGCTGCAGGGTGGAATCGGCCATCACGATCACCCGTCCGCCCTGCTCGGCGGGACGCACCAGCGCGGCCGCGCCGAACCACAGGCGCAGCGCGGTTTCCGCCGCGCGCAGCTCCGGGCGGCCGAGCAGCGCCGCACCATCCATCAGCAGCGCCGCGCCGTACCCGCCCGCGGCGACCGGTTCGGCGCCCGGCGTGCACACCACCAGCGCCGGCCGGTCCGGCACGCTGGGCAGCACCGCTCCGGAACCCGAGGTCAGCACCGCGACATTGCTGAACGCCCGCCCCAGCTCCTCGGCAGTGCGCACCGCGCCGACCGCGACCGCGCGCAACCTGCGGGAACCGCAGGAGGAGCAGCGGAACGCGGCCTCGGCCGCACCGCACCACCGGCACGCGGCGGGTTTCGGCGCACCGCCTTCGGTACCGCCGGGCAGTGCCAGCGGTCCCGCACACCGCCGGCAGCGCGCCTTCTCCCGGCAATCCCCGCAGGCCAGTGCCGGGACGTATCCGCGCCGGGGCACCTGGACGAGCACCGGTTTCCCGGACTGCAGCGAGGTGCGCGCCGCCTCGAAACCGACCGACGGCAGCCGCGCGGCGCGGGCGGCCTCGTCCCGGGCCAGCTGCCAGTCCTCACCGATGGCGGTCACCCGCGGCGCGTGCCGGCGGAGCCGGTCGCGGTCGGCGGAGAGCTCGTGCGCCCACCCGGACTCCAGCAGCAGCGCCGCCTCCGCCGTCCGCGCGAACCCGCCCACGACCAACGCGGCGCCCGCGGCGTGCGCCCGATGCACCAGCACCTCGCGCGTGTGCGGGAACGGCACCTGCGGATAGCTGTGCAGCTCGTCCCCGTCATCCCACACCACCGCGAGCCCGAGGTCGTGCACCGGCGCGAACATCGCCGCGCGTGTTCCCACGACCACCCGCACCGCGCCGCGCAGCACCGCCAGCCATCGGCGGTAGCGCTGCTGCGGGGGCAGATCGGCGGACAGCGCCACGACCCCGTCCGTACCGAGCAGCTCGACGCAGGCGGCGTGCAGCCGGTCCACGTCGCGGTGGTCCGGCACCACCAGCAGCGCCCCGCGCCCCGCTGCGGCCGCGGTCGCAGCCGCCTCGGCCAACCGGGCCGGCCATTCCTCCCCCGGCAGCGCCTGCCACACGGCCCGCGCCCGGCGCCCGGCGCGCACCGCGTCCAGGAACGACGTGCCGTGCCGGTAGTGCTGCCACGCGGTGGGGTCCGGAACCTGCGGCGCCGGGCCGGGCTCGGTCGGTGCGTTCTTCTCCGCCGACGCGTGCCGCGGCGGCACGACCAGCCGGACCACGTCGGCGAGCATCCCCCCGTACTTGGCGGCGATCGCGCGGGACAGCTCCAGCAGCTGCGGGGTGAGCACCGGTTCGGCGGAGACCACGCGCTCCACCCAGGACAGCCTGCCGGTGAACTCGGAGCTCTGGACCCGCTCCAGCAGGTACCCGTCCACGAGCTTGCCGCGGAACCGCACCCGCAACCGGCAGCCGGGCCGGGCGTCACCGTCGAGCCGCTCCGGGATCAGGTAGTCGAACGGCCGGTCCAGGTGCACCGGCAGCGGGACGTCGACCAGCACTCGGGCCACGGGGAGCTCAACGGCCGCGGTCTGCTCCCGCGTCCCCGTGGTCGATGCCCGCTTGCCCACCATGACCCTTCTCTACCAGAACGGTGCAGCACCGCCCCGCTCACCAGGGGCGCGCGACCGCGAGTCGTGCCGGGTGTGCAACGATTCGCGGTGTTTCACGTCGTCTTCCACGAACCGGAGATCCCCGGCAACGCGGGCAACGCGATCCGCATGGCGGCCGGATCCGGTTGCGCACTGCACCTGGTCGAACCGCTGGGCTTCTCGGTGGGGGACGCGAAGTTGCGCCGAGCCGGGCTCGACTACCACGACCGCGCCGCCCTGCACGTGCACCCGGCGCTGGATCCGCTGCTGGACGAGCTGGCCCCGCACCGGATCGTCGCGTTCACCGCGCACGCGGAACGCACGCACGCCCAGCTCCGCTACGCACCCGGCGATGTGCTGCTGTTCGGCCGGGAATCGGTCGGCCTGCCCGCGGAGGTCCTGGACCGCGCCACCGACCGGGTGCGCATCCCGATGCTGCCGGGCATCCGGTCGATGAACCTCGCCAACTCAGCAGCAGTAGCCGTCTACGAAGCATGGCGCCAGAACGACTTCGGCCACGGCTAGCGCGTTCCCACGGGCTTGCCGAGCTGCGCGGCCCGGCAAGCCCCGGAGAACTCGCCCATCGCCGATCAGGCCCCGGCGGCCTGCTTGAGGGCTTCCGCCCGGTCGGTGCGCTCCCACGGCAGGTCGATGTCGGTGCGGCCGAAGTGCCCGTACGCCGCGGTCTGCGCGTAGATCGGGCGCAGCAGGTCCAGGTCGCGCACGATCGCGGCCGGACGCAGGTCGAACACCTCGTTGATCGCCGCCTGGATCTTGACCGGATCCACGTTCTCCGTGCCGAAGGTCTCCACGAACAACCCCACCGGAGCGGCCTTGCCGATCGCGTAGGCCACCTGCACCTCGATCCGCCCGGCCAGCCCCGCGGCGATCGCGTTCTTGGCCACCCAGCGCATCGCGTAGGCGGCCGAGCGGTCCACCTTCGACGGGTCCTTGCCGGAGAAGGCGCCGCCGCCGTGCCGGGCCATGCCGCCGTAGGTGTCCACGATGATCTTGCGGCCGGTCAGCCCGGCGTCGCCCATCGGACCGCCGACCACGAACCGGCCGGTCGGGTTGATGAGCAGGCGCGAACCCGTGCTGTCGATGCCCAGGTCATCCAGCTCGGGCTGGATCACATGCCGGGTGATGTCGCCGGTCAGCGTCGTGTCGAGGTCGATGTCCTCGGCGTGCTGGGTGGACAGCACCACGGTGTCCAGCCGCACGGGCTGGTCGTCGGCGTACTCGATGGTCACCTGGGTCTTGCCGTCCGGACGCAGGTACGGCAGCACGCCGTCCTTGCGGACCTTGGCCAGCCTGCGGGACAGCCGGTGGCCCAGCGCGATCGGCAGCGGCATGAGCTCCGGCGTGTCGTCGCAGGCGTAGCCGAACATGAGCCCCTGGTCACCGGCACCCTGCTGGGCGATCTCGTCGATGACGCCCTCGACGCGCGTCTCGTGCGCGGTGTCCACGCCCTGCGCGATGTCCGGCGACTGCGCGTCGATCGCGATGTTGACGCCGCAGGAGTTGCCGTCGAAGCCCTTGGCCGAGGAGTCGTAGCCGATGCCCAGGATCGTGTCCCGCACGATCGCCGGGATGTCGGCGTAGGACTCGGTGGTGACCTCCCCGGCCACGTGCACCTGCCCGGTGGTGACCAGGGTCTCCACCGCCACCCGCGAGCGGGGGTCCTGCGCGAGCATCGCGTCCAGCACCGAATCGCTGATCGCGTCGCAGATCTTGTCCGGGTGCCCCTCGGTGACCGACTCGCTGGTGAACAAGCGGCGTCCGCTGGGCAAGTCCGACTGGCTCACGGCTCTCCTCGGGACTCTCGGCGGGCGCGCTTCAGCGCCCGGACTGTCATGACCTGGTCAAACAGCCTACTTGCCGTTCAGCTGCCCACTCACAGCATCCCACAGGGTGGACGCGAGGACGGCCTTCGCCCCGTACGGAATGGGCTGTTCGGTGCCGTCGACGCCCAGCAGCCAGCCCGCGTTGTCCTCGACCTCGAACGCCTGGCCCTCGCCGACGGCGTTGACCACCAGCAGCTCGCAGCCCTTGCGCGCGAGCTTGGCGCGGCCGTGGTCGAGCACGGTGGTGTCCGCGTCGCCGGTCTCGGCGGCGAACCCGACCAGCAAGGCGGCGTCCAGCTTGCCGTCCGCGCGCGCTTCGACGAGTTCGGCGAGCACATCGGGATTGCGGGTGAGCGCGACCGGGTCCGGGTCGCGATCGGACTTCTTGATCTTGTGCTCGGTGTGCTCGACCGGACGGAAGTCGGCGACCGCAGCGGCCATCACCACCGCGTCGGCCCCGTCGGACTCGGCCAGCATCGCCGTGCGCAGCTCATCGGCCGTGCCGACCCGCACCACGCGCACCCCGGCCGGATCGACCAGGTCCACGGTGTGCGCCGTCACCAGCGTGACCTGCGCCCCGCGCTGCGCGGCGACCCGGGCCAGCGCGTAGCCCTGGCGCCCCGAGGAGCGGTTGCCGAGGTAGCGCACCGGGTCCAAGGGTTCGCGGGTGCCGCCTGCGGAGACGACCACGCGGCGGCCTTCGAGATCGCGCGGCAGAGCGCCGGGCGCCGCGAGCAGCAGCCGGGCGATATCGGTGATCTCGGCGGGATCCGGCAACCGCCCCTTGCCGGTGTCGGCTCCGGTGAGCCGCCCGCTGTCCGGTTCGGCGACCGTCACGCCGTGCCCGCGCAGCGTGGCGACGTTGTCCCGAGTCGCCGGGTGCTCCCACATCTCGGTGTGCATCGCGGGTGCCATGAGCACAGGGCAGCGCGCGGTGAGCAGCGTCGAGGTGAGCAGGTCATCGGCCTGACCGTGCGCGGCGCGCGCCATCAGGTCGGCGGTGGCCGGTGCGACCACCACCAGGTCGGCTTCCTGCCCGAGCCGGACGTGCGGAACCTGCTCGACGTCGGTGAACACCCCGGTGGTCACCGGTTGCCCGGACAGCGCCTCGAACGTCGCGGCCCCGACGAACCGCAGCGCGGACTCGGTGGGCACCACGCGCACGCTGTGGCCGGACTCGGTGAGCCTGCGCAGGACCTCGCACGCCTTGTAGGCGGCGATGCCGCCGCTGACACCGAGGACCACCCGCGGACGGTCCTCGGGCCGCTGCGGCGTCACTCGCCTTCGGTGTGTTCGAGCACGCCCGCGTGGATCTCACGCAGCGCGATCGACAGCGGCTTCTCCCGCGGACCGGGCTCGACCAGCGGACCGACGTACTCCAGCAGGCCCTCGCCGAGCTGCGCGTAGTAGTCGTTGATCTGGCGAGCGCGCTTGGCCGAGTAGATCACCAGCGCGTACTTCGAGCTGACCTGCTCCAGCAGGTCGTCGATCGGCGGGTAGGTGATGCCCTCGACGGTGTTGGTGGACGGGCTGCTGTTCAGGGCAGCCAGCGCGCTGGGGGTGCTCACGTGGGGGCTCCTGCTCCTGTGCGGTATCGACGACGCCGTGGGTCGCGGACGCCGTGGGTGGCGGGTGGCGCGGGATGTCGGTGGGCCGGTCTCCGGCGGCGCCCGGCGGGAACCGGGGGTGCCGCGAGGGCCGATCAGCCGGTTTCCCGGTCGCGTCCCGCAATCAATGCTATCAATTCCCTGGTCGCGGCCTGCACATCGGAGTTCACGACCGTCGTGTCGAACTCCGCGGCGGCGTCCAGTTCCTCGCGGGCGGTGTCCAGCCGCTGCCGCACCACCGCGGAAGCGTCGGTCCCGCGCCCGGTCAGCCGGGACACGAGCTCGTCCCAGGACGGCGGCACGAGCATGACCAGGTTCGCTTCCGGCATGGCGCGGCGGACCTGGCGGGCGCCCTGCAGTTCGATCTCCAGAACCGCGGGCTGCCCGGCCGCCAGGGCCCGCTCGACCGGCCCGCGCGGGGTGCCGTAGAGATTGCCCGCGTACCGCGCGTGTTCGAGCATCTCGCCCGCGGCGATCATCCGCTCGAACTCGGCGACGCTCACGAAGTGGTAGTGCTCGCCGTCGATCTCCCCGGCCCGCGGGGCGCGAGTGGTGGCGGACACGCTGAAGTACACCTCGGGCGCCTGCCTGCGGACCTCCGCGAGCACGCTGGACTTGCCGACACCGGACGGACCGGAAACGACGGTGAGCCGAGGCTCGCCCGCAGGGGCCAACCTCGGCTCCTCGCCGGCTTGCGCGTCGATCACTCGCCGCTGAACTCGGACAGCAGCGCCTTGCGCTGCCGCTCACCGAGACCGCGCAGCCTGCGGCTGTTGGCGATCTCCAACCGCTCCATGATCTGCTGAGCACGCACCTTGCCAACGCCGGGAAGGGCTTCGAGCAGGGCGGAGACCTTCATCTTGCCCAAGACCTCGTCGTTGTCGGCGGTGTCCAGGACCTCCGCCAGCGTGGTTCCACCGCGCTTGAGGCGCTCCTTGAGCTCAGCTCGGGCGCGACGGGCGGCAGCCGCCTTTTCCAGAGCTGCTGCCCGCTGCTCCTCGGTCAGCTGGGGAAGGGCCACCATGTCCTCCGTGATGTGGGGTTTCTCTTGATCGGTGCGGCGACGGTACCTACTTCCCGCCACCCGGCCCGAAGGGGGTCCAGTGTATGAGCGGTCGGTACTAGCACCGTCACCAGGCCCTTCGTTCTCACCCGTACAAGGCGTGCACGAGCGCGGGGCCGCTGCAAGTACTACCAACAATGCCGCTGAAGTGCACTAATCTCGGCCAAAACTCTTCAAATGTGTCCGATTTCCGGGCGGTTGAGCCACACCGGGTGCGTCATCGCAGGTGAACCCAGGTGAAATACCCCTCATCGAACGCGTGAGCTAGAACTCGTCGAAGTGGCACGATTTTCGCTGGTCGGAAGCTTGCCTCCGCATCACGGACGCAATCGGCCCCGATGTCACCGGAACGGCCCAGTGGCACCCGATCATGCGCCCCGGAGCAGCTATCGACCGCGGGCCGCCGACGCCGGCCGCCCCGTGGTGTTGCGCTGCACGAGACGCTCCGGCACACCCACGGTGTCGGACCGAGGGCGCAGGACCGGATTCGCCCAGCCGCCGGTGGGCATCTTTGGCGATCGGAACCGGCAGGTCGCCATCGCTTGATAACTTCTCCGGCCCGCGATCCGTGATCACGCCGAACAGGACGAGGCCCGGTGCTTTCCGACGACATGCTGCCCGGCTACGGCGAACCCCGACCGGAACCACCGCAAGCACCACCGGACACCCGAGGACGAGGACGGCGCATCGCGCACATCAGCTCGCAGATCCTCATCCGGTTCCTGCTGGCCGCTCTGTTCTACACAGCAACAGGCGTGACCGGGACCTCGGCCGTCGACGGGGCGCCAACGGAACGCGGAACAGCCCTAGCCGACGAATGCGACTACGTCGGTCCGCTCAGCCTGTCCGGATTGGGCTGGTGGTGGTCCTGCGACGCCACCATCACCTGGCCCGACGGCAGCACCCAGCAGCAACCGTTCAAGTTCTCCCAACTGACCCCGGAGAACCACACGACACCTCAGCCGGTCGTCCGCCGCGAACTGGACAACAGCGGCAGCAACATCGTCGTCGACGAACCCGTCCCATACGCCGCACTCGGCTGGGCACTGTTCATCCCGCTGATCGGCTTCACGTTCGTCGGTATCCGCCTTCCCTTCATCGCACCCGGATACCCCAACCGCGAACAGTGCCGCCGAGCACGCCTGCAGGTCTGGCCACCCGCCGTACTAGCCGCCGGATGGTGGCTCGTCATCGCAGGCGGACTCGGCCACGGGCACCTCACCGCCCTGACCTACCTCCCGATGACCGCCATCGTGCTCGGCCACGGCGTCCTCGCCGCCGGAGCCTGGCTCGCACTCCTCCGCCGACGCGACGGCTACCCAGACCGCGAACCCCGCGTCACCGCCCGAAACCACACACGCCGAGCCAACGCACTCCTCATCCTCGGCACACTCGGACTCCTCGCCGCACTCTCCACCGACGAAACAGCACGAGGAACCCTCGCACTCACCGCATTCCCCCTCATCGCCCTCGGATTCGGCCTCCGCGGACACCTCGTCAGCACCCGTATCCGACGACTGAACCAGGCGTGACCGCGTACGTGCGATACGAGCGGCTGTCGACCGCGGGCCACCACCGCCGCTGACCGCCCCGTGGTGTTGCCCTGCACGAGACGCTCCAGCTGGCCCGCGGGGCGCGGGAATCGACGGTCCGGCCGACGGCCACCTCGCGCTCGCCGGCAGGTGCACCGCAGCTGATCCCGCACATGTGCCCGACGTCTCGTCGGTCTTCCTTCGCGATCCGAGCCGGCAGTTCGCCGTCGCTTGATAACTTCTCCCGACTCGCAACCCGTGATCACGCTGAACAGGAAGAGATCTGGTGCGTTCGGACGACATGCTGCCCGGCTACGGCGAACCCCGACCGGAACCGCAACAGCAAGCACCACCGGACACCCGGGGACGCGGATGGCGCATCACGCACATCACCTCGCAGATCGTGATCCGGATATTGATCGTGGCCGTGTTCCACACCGTCATGGGCGCGACCGGAACCGAGACCGTCGAGGGAACACTGACAAAACGCGGGACGGCACTGGCCGACCACTGCGAACGCGTCGGTCCGCTCAGCCTCGATTCCGGATTCGGCTGGTGGTGGTCTTGCGACGCAACGGTGACCTGGCCCGACGGCAGCACCCAAGAACAGCCGTTCAAGTTCTCCGAGCTCACCCCGGAGAACTACACGACACCAGAACCGGTTGTGCTGCGCGAAAAGGACAACCGCGGTGACAACATCGTCCTCGACGAAACCGCCGAATACGCCGAACTCGGCTGGGCCCTGCTCATCCCGCTGATCTTCCTCTTCATCGTCGGCGTCCAGGTCCCCGGTCTCCCCCGGGGATATCCCGACCGCGAACAGCGCCGGCGCGAACGACTCCACGTCTGGCCACCCGCCGTCCTCGCCGCAGGATGGTGGCTGGTCATCGCAGGCGGCCTCGGCCACGGGCACCTCACCACCCTGACCTTCTTGCCCATGATCGCCATCGTCATCGGCCACGGCGTCCTCGCCGCCGGCGCCTCCATGGCAGTCACCCGACGGCAGAACCAGTACCCCGACCGCGAAGTCCCCACATCAGTCGGCAACCGCGCCCGCCGAGCCAACGCACTCCTCATCCTCGGCACACTCGGACTCCTCGCCGCACTCTCCACCGACGAAACAGCACGAGGAACCCTCGCACTCACCGCATTCCCCCTCATCGCCCTCGGATTCGGCCTCCGCGGACACCTCGTCAGCACCCGTATCCGACGACTGAACCAGGCGTGACCGCGTACGTGCGGCACGCCTCCCGACGATCCTTCGCATTCCGAACCGGTACCGCCGGGCCCCTTGATAACTTCTCTCAGCCCGCCATCCGTGATCATGCCGACTTGGACGAGACCTAGTGGACCGCGACGACCTGCTCCCCGGCTACGGCGAACCCCGACCGGAACCACCGCAAGCACCACCGGACACCCGAGGACGCGGACGGCGCATCGCGCACATCAGCTCGCAGATCCTCATCCGGTTCCTGGTACTCGCCCTCTTCTACACAGTCACGGGCGCAACCGGAAGCTTGATGAGCGACGGGGCTCCGACGGAACGCGGGACAGCCCTAGCCGACGAATGCGACTACGTCGGCCCGCTCAGCATCTCCGGGTTGGGTTGGTGGTGGTCCTGCGACGCCACCATCACCTGGCCCGACGGCAGCACCCAGCAGCAACCGTTCCAGTTCTCCTTCCTGACCCCGGAGAACTACACCACCCCCCAACCGGTCGTCCGCCACGAACTGGACAACCGTGGCAGCAACATCGTCGTCGACGAACCCACCCCATACGCCGCACTCGGCTGGGCACTGTTCATCCCACTGATCGGCATGGTCCTCACCGGCATCCAGGTCCCCGGCCTCCCCCGCGGATACCCAGGCCGTGAACAGCGCCGCCGAGAACGGCTCCACGTCTGGCCACCCGCCGTCCTCGCCGCAGGATGGTGGCTGGTCATCGCAGGCGGCCTCGGCCACGGCCACCTCACCACCCTGACCTACCTCCCGATCACCACCATCGTTATCGGCCACGGCGTCCTCGCCATCGGCGCCTCCATGGCAGTCACCCGACGGCAGAACCAGTACCCCGACCGCGAAGTCCCCACATCAGTCGGCAACCGCGCCCGCCGAGCCAACGCACTCCTCATCCTCGGCACACTCGGACTCCTCGCCGCACTCTCCACCGACGAAACAGCACGAGGAACCCTCGCACTCACCGCATTCCCCCTCATCGCCCTCGGATTCGGCCTCCGCGGACACCTCGTCAGCACCCGCATCCGGCGACTTACCGAACGATCCGAAGAAGGAGAGGTACGCGATGGATGACCGGTCACCGGAGGAGTTCCTCACCGATCTGCAGGAACGCGCCGACGAGATGACCCGGCAATCCCAGCAACTGCAGGATCAGCTGGGCTCCATGGCCGAAACCGCCAGCGACGGCGGCATCTCAGTCACCGTAGGCGCCAACGGTGCGCTGCAGGACCTGCAGATCGACCAGCGTGCCATGCAGCGCGGGCCGACTGAGCTGCGCACGACCATCCTGCGGCTCGCCGGTGAAGCACAGGCGAACGTGGCGCACCAGGTCGTGCAGGCAGTGGAGCCGTTCACCGGTTCCACCGGGATGGAATTCCTGCGCACTCAACTCCCGGCCGAACCGCAAGCACCCGACCAGGACCCTGCCGACGACCCGGGCACCGACGACGAACCACCGCAGAGTTTCTTGCGCTGATACGGGAAGGAACCCATGTTCAACGTCAGTCCCGACCGGCTGGACACGCATTCGGAATGGCTCGACGGTCTCGCCGAGGACATCGCCGCTGCGGGCACGAAAGGCGACTCCGTGTCGTTCGGCGTCGATACCTTCGGGCTGGTGGGGCAGTTGTTCGCCGACGATGCCCGTCAAACCTCGACGCAAGCTGTCGCCGAACTCCAGAAGTTCGCCGAGCTGACGCGCGACCTTGCGCAACGAGTAAAGGATACCGCCGCGGATTACCGGGACACCGACAGCGGGAACGCCGATGCTCTAGGGCAGGCACAGCCATGACCGAGTGGTTCGTCGACGTAGACGAAGAAGCCGTCGAAGACGGCACAGTCACCGCAGGTTCGGGGCTAATAGATTCTACCAGGGCAACCGGAGCCGCCTTCTTCACAGCTGACTGGGGCGACTTGGCCGCTAGCGGTGGTGTAGCTGCACTCGACCTACTGGCCGCCGCGATCGACCCGATCGGGGCGGCCCTCTCTGCTGGTGTTGGTTGGCTGATGGAGCACTTCGCCCCGCTGCGCGAGGCACTCGACTTCGTCGCCGGGGATCCGGTCGCCATCAAAGCGGGCGCCGACACCTGGCAGCAGGTCAAGGCAGAACTGGAAGGTCTCGCCGCGGAGATTCCCGGGAAGGTGCAGGATCAGACCGGCGAGTGGTCCGGCAAAGCCGGTGACGCCTACCGGCAGCGTGCGGCCGAGTTCGCCGAGGGCGTCGAGGCGATGTCGATCAGCGCGGGCACCGCGTCGGACGCCATCGCGACCGCGGGCACCATGGTCGCCACCTGCCGCGGGCTAATCCGCGACATCATCGCCGCGATCGTCGCCGAACTCATCAAAGGTGCGATCGCCGCCCTGGCCGGCTCCGTCGTCAGCTTCGGCGCGACGGTGGCGGGCTACCTGGGTTACGCGGCCGGCCGCATCGGGATGACGCTGAGCAAGATCGCCACCAAGATCAGCGATCTGCTCGCCAAGCTCGGCAAGGCCGGTACGTTCCTGGCCAGGGTGCTCGACGACATGGCCGAAGTGGGTACGAAGCTCGGCGCGAAGCTCACCACGACCGGCGCGGCGACCTTCCCGACGTCCCCGGCACTCGGCGGCGCGGCCAGCACGGTCGGCCAGTCCGCGGCCACGACCTCCGATGCGCTCGGTTCGGCGTCCGGCGCGGTCGGTCGAGGCAGTGACGCCCTGGGCAACGCCAGCGTCCGCACCGCCGACGCGGCGGAAGGCCTCGGCAAGGGAGCCGAGCAGCTGGGAGCTCGCGGGGTCGAACGGATGGCCGGTGCCGACGGGGTCGGCCAGACCGCAGCGCACAACGCGCAGAGGGGCATGGACTCGGTCCCGAAGTGGAAGGAAGGCGACAACGTCAACAACGCCGCCGCCCGGGAAACCGCCGAACGTGCCTCCAACGTCCAGCAGACGGAGAGCCAGTTCGCCCGCGGTGCCCTCGGTGAGCAGCAGTACCACGAGCAGAACTACGACGAGGACAGCGACGGGACCTACTACGACGGCTCGCACCGCCTGTCCGGGACGTTGCCGTCCGCCGACGAGCACTTCCCACGGTGACGTCCGGCGGTTCGGGTCGACCGCACAGCAAACACGTGCGCCCCACCTCCCAGATGGGAAGTGGGGCGCACGGCGGGAAAACGCCTCACACGGCGAGCTGCGCGGCGAACTCGTCGCGGACCCGGCGGGCCGCGCTGCGCAGACCTGCGACGTCCGGGCCGCTGCCCAGCACATCGCGGGCGGTGACCGGTAGCACCTGCGGCAACGCCGAACCGAACACCGTGCGCAGGCTCTGCACCGTGCCGCCCTGCGCACCCAGGCCCGGCGCCAGGATCGGGCCGTTGAGCCGGGAGAAGTCCAGCTCGCCGGAACGGATCGTGGCACCGGCGACCACGCCGACGTGCCCCATCGGCTCGACGCCCGCGTTCGTCTCCCCCGCGGCGTCCACGATGGACTGCGCGACGGTGCGGCCCTCCGACTGCGCCGCCCGCTGCAGCCCGACGCCTTCCGGGTTGGACGTGCGGGACAGCACGAACACCCCGCGCCCGGTCTGCTCGGCGATGCCCAGCGCCGGCGCCAGCGAACCGTAGCCCAGGTAGGGCGAAACGGTCACCGCGTCCGCTGCCAGCGGGGCGTTCTCGTCCAGGTAGGCGTTCGCGTAGGCGGTCATGGTCGAACCGATGTCCCCGCGCTTGACGTCCAGCAGCACCAGCGCACCGGCGGCGCGCGCCTCGGCCACCACCTTCTCCAGCACGGCGACCCCGGCCGAACCGTAGCCCTCGAAGAACGCCGACTGCGGCTTGAGCACCGCGACCTCACCGGCCAGCGCTTCCACCGCGGTCATCGCGAACCGCTCCACCGAACCCGGGCTCTCGTCCAGGTTCCAGGCCTGCAGCAGCGACGGGTGCGGATCGATGCCGACGCACAGCGCACCGCGCGCCCGCACCGCATCCGCCAGCCGCTTGCCGAAACCGGAGCGGACCGCGCCGGTCATCAGCGATCACCGTCCTGGTGCAGCGCGGCCTGCAGCGACTGCAGCGGCCGCACACCGATGTTGCCGCGGATCCCGGCCTCGATGCCCTGCACCGCCGCGGCCGCGCCCTGCACCGTGGTGATGCACGGGATGTCCCGGGACACCGCAGCGGTGCGGATCTCGTAGCCGTCCACCCGCGGTCCCGGGTTGCCGTACGGGGTGTTGATCACCATGTCGATCTCGCCGGCCTTGATGAGGCCGACGACATCGCGCTCCCCGGCGATGCCCTCGTTGTGCTTGTGCACCAGCGTGTTCGGAATCCCGTTGCGGCGCAGCACTTCTCCGGTCCCCTCGGTCGCCAGGATCTCGAACCCGAGGTCGGCCAGCCGCTTGACCGGGAACACCAGCGAGCGCTTGTCCTTGTTGGCCACCGAGACGAAGACCCGGCCCGCGGTCGGCAGCGAACCGTAGGCACCGCTCTGCGACTTGGCGAAGGCCTGGCCGAACGAGGTGTCGATGCCCATGACCTCGCCGGTGGACTTCATCTCCGGCCCGAGCAGCGAGTCCACCCCGGCGCCTTCCCGGGTGCGGAACCGGTGGAACGGCAGCACCGCTTCCTTGACCGCGACCGGCGCGTCGATCGGCAGGTCCGCCCCGTCGCCGACCGCGGGCAGGATGCCCTCGGCGCGCAGGTCCGCGATCTTGGCGCCCAGCATGATCCGCGCCGCGGACTTGGCCAGCGGAGCGGCGGCGGCCTTGGACACGAACGGAACCGTGCGCGACGCCCGCGGATTGGCCTCCAGCACGTAGAGCACATCGTCCTTGAGCGCGTACTGCACGTTGAGCAGCCCGCGCACCCCGACACCGCGCGCGATCGCCTCGGTGGACCGGCGCACCTGCTCGATGTCCTGCCTGCCCAGCGTGATCGGCGGCAGCGCGCAGGCCGAGTCGCCGGAGTGGATGCCGGCTTCCTCGATGTGCTCCATCACGCCGCCGAGGTAGACGTCGGTGCCGTCGCACAGCGCGTCCACATCGATCTCGATCGCGTCGTCCAGGAAGTTGTCCACCAGCACCGGGTGCTCCGGGCTGACCTCGGTGGCGCGGGCGATGTAGTTCTCCAGCGACGCCTCGTCGTAGACGATCTCCATCCCGCGTCCACCGAGCACGTAGGACGGGCGCACCAGCACCGGGTACCCGATCTCGTCGGCGATGCGCTTGGCGCCCTCGAAACTGGTGGCGGTGCCGTACTTCGGCGCGGGCAGGCCCGCCCCGGCCAGCACGTCGCCGAACGCACCGCGGTCCTCGGCGAGGTTGATCGCCTCCGGCGGGGTGCCCACCACCGGCACGCCGGCATCGGCCAGCCGCTGCGCCAGCCCAAGCGGGGTCTGCCCGCCGAGCTGCACGATCACGCCCGCCACCGTGCCGGAGCGCTGCTCGGAGTGCACGACCTCCAGCACATCCTCGAAGGTCAGCGGCTCGAAGTACAGCCGGTCCGAGGTGTCGTAGTCGGTGGAGACCGTCTCCGGGTTGCAGTTGACCATCACGGTCTCGTAGCCGCGGCCGGAGTTGTCCGGTGCACCCCGCAGCGCCATGGCCGCGTGCACGCAGGAGTAGTCGAACTCGATGCCCTGGCCGATCCGGTTCGGACCGGAGCCGAGGATGATCACCTTCGGCCGGTCGTGCTGCTCGGCGACCTCGGACTCGGCCGCCGGATCGGACTCGTAGGCCGAGTAGTGGTACGGGGTCCGGGCGGCGAACTCGGCCGCGCAGGTGTCCACGGTCTTGTAGACCGGGCGCACATCGAGCCGGTGGCGCAACGTGCGGACACCGTCCTCACCGGCCAGTTCCGGACGCAGCGCGGCGATCTGCCGGTCGGAGAGCCCGGCCCGCTTGGCGCGGCGCAGCAGACCGGTGTCCAGCACCGGCGCGTCGACGAGTTCGCCGCGCAGCTCCACCCACGCCGCGACCTGGTCGACGAACCACGGGTCGATACCGGACGCCTCGTGCACCTGCCGCACATCGGCTCCCAGGCGCAGCGCCCGCTCCACCGTGTAGAGCCTGCCGTCGTGCGCGGTGCGCAGTTCATCCAATGTGGACGCCAGCGTGGCGCCGCCCGGGTCGGGCCGCGTCCAGAACCCGACGGATTTGGTCTCCATCGAGCGCAGCGCCTTGCCCATCGCCTCGGAGAAGCTGCGGCCCACGGCCATCGCCTCGCCGACGCTCTTCATCGTCGTGGTCAGCTCCGGATCGGCGCCCGGGAACTTCTCGAACGCGAACCGGGGCACCTTGACCACCACGTAGTCCAGCGTCGGCTCGAAGCTGGCCGGGGTCTCCCGGGTGATGTCGTTGGTGATCTCGTCCAGGCTGTAGCCCACGGCCAGCTTCGCGGCGATCTTGGCGATCGGGAAACCGGTGGCCTTCGACGCCAGCGCCGAGGACCGCGACACCCGCGGGTTCATCTCGATGACGACCATCCGGCCGGTCTCCGGGTGCACCGCGAACTGGATGTTGCAACCGCCGGTGTCCACGCCGACCTCGCGCAGCACGTCGATGCCCACATCGCGCATGTGCTGGTACTCGCGGTCGGTGAGCGTCATGGACGGCGCCACCGTGGCCGAATCGCCGGTGTGCACGCCCATCGGATCGATGTTCTCGATCGAGCAGATGACCACCACGTTGTCCGCGTGGTCGCGCATCAGCTCCAGCTCGTACTCCTTCCAGCCGAGCACGCTCTCCTCGATGAGCACCTCGTGCACCGGGCTCTCGGTCAACCCCAGCGAGGCCATGCGCTCCAGGTCCTCCTGGGTGTGCGCCATGCCCGAACCGAGTCCGCCCATGGTGAAGCTGGGCCGGATGACCACCGGCAGGCTGTGCTTGGCCACGAAGTCGCGGACCTCGTCCATCGACTTGCACACCGTGCTCTCCGGGACCTCGCCGCCGATCGAGCGCACGATGTCCTTGAACCGCTGCCGGTCCTCGCCGCGCTGGATGGCGTCGATGTCCGCACCGATGAGCTCGACCCCGTAGCGCTCCAGAACACCGCGGTCGTGCAGGGCGACGGCGGTGTTCAGCGCGGTCTGCCCGCCGAGGGTGGCCAGCAGCGCGTCCGGGCGCTCGGCCGCGATCACCTTCTCCACGAACTCCGGGGTGATCGGTTCGATGTAGGTGGCATCGGCGAACTCCGGGTCGGTCATGATCGTCGCCGGGTTCGAGTTCACCAGCGAGACCCGCAGGCCCTCCTCGCGCAGCACCCGGCACGCCTGGGTGCCGGAGTAGTCGAACTCGCAAGCCTGGCCGATCACGATCGGCCCGGACCCGATGACCAGCACGTGCTCGATATCGGTCCTCTTCGGCATCAGCGCAGTACCGCCTCTCCGCAATTCACAGTGGTGGTGACGTGTGACGGCAACTCCCGCCCCGAGGTTTCCGCTGGTCGCTGCACGTGACGTTCCCCTGAGGGTCCGTCGTGCTCGACTCGGCTCGGCACAACGCCGTTCATGACGCACCCGATCCCGACATGAGGTCCACGAAACAATCGAACAGCGGCGCCGCGTCGTGCGGGCCGGCGGCCGCCTCCGGGTGGTACTGGACGCTGAACGCGGGCCGGTCGAGCAGCTGCAGCCCTTCCACCGCCCCGTCGTTGGCGCAGTGGTGGCTGACCACCGCGCGGCCGAAGTCGGTGTCGAACCGCTCCCCCGGTTCGCCCTCCACCGCGAAACCGTGGTTCTGCGCGGTGATGGCGACCTTGCCGGACTGGGCGTCGATCACCGGCACGTTGATGCCGCGGTGGCCGTAGCGGAGCTTGTAGGTGCCGCGGCCCAGCGCGCGGCCCAGGACCTGGTTGCCGAAGCAGATGCCGAACAGCGGCAGCCCGCGGTCCAGGACCTGCTTGGTCAGCTCGATCTGCGCACCGGTGGTGGCCGGATCGCCCGGCCCGTTGGACAGGAACACCCCGTCCGGCGCGAGGTCCAGCAGCTGGTCGAACGAGGTCTGCAGCGGCAGCACGTGCACCTCGATGCCGCGCGCGGCCATCATCCGCGGGGTGTTCGACTTGATGCCCAGGTCCAGCGCGGCGACGGTGAACCGCCGCTCGCCGATCGCCGGGACCACGTAGGTGCCGTCGGTGGTCACGTCCCCGGCCAGCGAGGCCCCGACCATCTCGGCGCTGCCGGTGACCTGCGCCAGCATCCGCTCGTCGGAGCCGAGCTCGGCTCCGGAGAAGATCCCGCCGCGCATGGCGCCGGATTCGCGGACGTGCCGCGTCAGCGTGCGGGTGTCGATCCCGGAGATGCCGACGATGCCCTGCTCGCGCAGCTCCTGGTCCAGCGAGCGCGCGGAGCGCCAGTTCGACGGCATGCGGGCGGGGTCGCGCACCGCGTACCCGGCGACCCAGATGCGGCTGGACTCGTCGTCCTCGTCGTTCCAGCCGGTGTTGCCGATCTGCGGCGCGGTCTGCACCACGATCTGGCGGTGGTACGAGGGGTCGGTCAGCGTTTCCTGGTACCCCGTCATGCCGGTGGTGAACACCACCTCGCCCAGGGTGCTGCCGGTCTCGCCGTACGCCTCCCCGCGGAAGATCCGGCCGTCTTCGAGCACCAGGGCGGCCGGGTTGTGCGCGGTCATGTCTCCTCCTGCCGCGAGTGACCTCGCGGATTCGTGTCCTTCGGTGTTCGCCGTGGCGCCGCCCGGGCGGCCGGTACGCGCGGTCACGACGACTCCGCCCCGCTGCGCCGACCTTCCGCGTCCGGGACCAGGTCGCCGATCGCCTCCGCCCAGCGGGCCTGCTCGGGCGCGTCGTCGGCGCGGAAGCCGGTGTCGAGCAACTGGTCGCCGAGTCGCCAGCGGACCACGAGCAGCCCGACGCCGGGCACCACCTTGTTCGCGAGCTTGTGGTCCACCCGGGCACCGGTGAACGACTCCGCCGGGATCCACACCGGGCTCGCCCCGCTGCGCTGCACCAGCAGCCCCTCGCGGTGCAGCAGCACCGAGGCGGTCGCGCGGTGCCCGATATCGCCGACGACGATGCGGTCCTGCCAATCGCCGGCCTTGGTGGTGCCCATGTACATGCCGGTGAGCTCGGCGAGCACCGGCTCGTCGGCGAACCGGGGCGGCGGGGTCGGGAACTCGGCCAGTTCAGCGGCCTGCCTGCGGCGGCGGTTGCTCCACCCGCGGCGCATCCCGAACACGACCAGTCCGGCCAGCGCCACCAGCACCAGCACCCAGATCAAGCGTTCCATCACTGCCTCACCTCGCCCTCGTGCGCGGTGATTCGACCGCGCAGCAGCGTCGCGACCACCCGTCCCGGCAGCTGCATCCCGTCGAACGGCGAATTCCGCCCGATGCTGGCCAGATCCGCGGACCGCACGGTCTGCTCCGCGTCCGGATCGACCAGCACGATGTTGGCCGGCTCGCCCTCGGCGATCGGACGACCCTGGTCGGCCAGCCCGGCGATCTCGGCGGGCCGTTCGCTGAGCACCCGGGCCACGCCGCGCCAGTCCAGCAGGCCGGTGCGCACCATCGTCGCCACGACGATGCCCAGCGCCGTCTGCAGCCCCAGCATGCCCGGCCGGGCCGCCGCCCATTCGCAGTCCTTGTCCTGGTCGGCGTGCGGGGCGTGGTCGGTGGCCACGCAGTCGACGGTCCCGTCGGCCAGCGCCCGGCGCAGGGCCTCGACGTCGGCGTCCGCGCGCAGCGGCGGGTTGACCTTGTTGACCGGGTCGAAGCCGTCCAGCCGGTCGTCGGTGAGCAGCAGGTGGTGCGGGGTGACCTCGGCCGAGACCCGGCCGCCGGCTTCCTTGGCCTTCCACCAGCGCAGGATGTCGGCCGAGCCGGCCGTCGAGACGTGGCAGACGTGCAGCCGCCCGCCGGTGTGCCCGGACAGCAGGCAGTCCCGCGCGATGATCGACTCCTCGGCCGGTGCCGGCCAGCCGGTCAGCCCGAGCCGGGCCGCAGCGGGGCCTTCGTGCGCCTGGGCGTCCACCGTCAGCCGCGGCTCCTCCGCGTGCTGGGCGACGAGACCGCCGAGCGCGCTGGTGTACTCCAGGGCGCGGCGCATGATCAGCGGGTCGTGCACGCACTTCCCGTCATCGGAGAACACCCGCACCTGCGCGGCGGATCCGGCCATCGCACCCAGCTCGGCGAGCTTCTCCCCGGCCAGGCCGACCGTCACCGCGCCGACCGGGTGCACATCCACCAGCCCGACCTCGCGGCCGCGACGCGCGACGTGCTCGACGACCACCGCGTTGTCGGCGACCGGATCGGTGTTGGCCATGGCGAACACCGCGGTGTACCCGCCGAGCGCGGCCGCGGCCGATCCGGTGCCGATGCTCTCGGCGTCCTCCCGGCCCGGCTCGCGCAGATGGGTGTGCAGGTCGACGAAGCCCGGCAGCGCCACGGCACCACCGCCGTCGACGACCTCGTCCGCGTCGGCGGGATCGAACCGGCCCGCCGGACCTGTGCCCGCGATGGTCTCGCCCTCGACGAGCACGTCCACCGGCTCGCCCGCACCGTAGGGGCGCACCTGGCGCAGCAGCACCCGGCTCATGCCGCGATCTCCTCTCCGGCCAACAGGTGGTAGAGCACCGCCATCCGCACGTGCACGCCGTTCTCGACCTGCTGGGTGATGGCCGCTCGCGGGGAATCCGCCACCGCGGGCGCGATCTCCATGCCGCGCAGCATCGGGCCCGGGTGCAGCACGACCGCGTGCTCGGGCAGCCGGGCCAGGCGCCGCTCGGTCAGGCCGTAGGCGATCGAGTACTCGCGCGCCGACGGGAAGAACCCGCCGTGCATCCGCTCCGCTTGCACGCGCAGCATCATCACGGCGTCGAGCCCGGGCAGCTCCGGATCGAGCTCGTGCCGCACCTCGACCCCCCAGTGCTGCACGCCCGCGGGCACCAGCGTCGGCGGCGCGACCAGCACGACCTCCGCTCCCAGCGTACGCAGCAGGTGCACGTTCGAGCGGGCGACCCGGCTGTGCAGGAGGTCACCCACGATCCCGACCCGGATCCCGGACAACCCGCCGAGCCGCTCGCGCAGGGTCGCCGCGTCCAGCAGCGCCTGCGTCGGGTGCTCGTGCGTGCCGTCGCCGGCGTTGACGACCTGGGTGCCGGTGTCGGCGAGCCAGCCGCGGAGCCGGTGCGGCGCCCCGGAGGCCGGATGGCGCACGATCACGCAGTCCGCCCCGGCCGCGGACAGGGTCAGCGCGGTGTCCCGCAGCGATTCGCCCTTGCCCGCCGAAGATCCGCTGGCCGAGACGTTGATCACGTCGGCGCTCATCCACTTGCCGGCGACCTCGAAGGAAACCCGGGTGCGGGTGGAGTTCTCGTAGAACATCGTCACGACCGTGCGCCCGCGCAGCGTGGGCAGCTTGCGCACCTCGCGCCCCAGCAGCGTCTGCTTGAGGCTGTCCGCGGTGTCCAGCACGGCGGTCGCGGCATCCGCGTCGAGGTCCTCGGTGGACAGCAGGTGACGCATCACTCGTCCACCCCCTCGGCCCGGCGCAGCAGCACGGCATCGCCGGCGCCGTCGGTCTCGGCAAGCCGCACCGCCACGTCCTCCGAGCGGGAGGTGGGGATGTTCTTGCCCACGTAGTCGGCGCGGATCGGCAGTTCGCGGTGGCCGCGGTCGACGAGCACCGCCAGCTGGACGGCCCGCGGCCTGCCCTCATCGCGCAGCGCGTCCAGCGCCGCCCGCACGGTCCGGCCGGAGAACAGCACGTCGTCCACCAGCACGACCAGCGCGCCGTCCACGCCCCCGACGGGCACGCTGGTCGGCTCCAGCGGCCGGTTGGGGCGGCTGCGGAGATCGTCGCGGAACAACGTGATGTCCAGCGCGCCGATGGGAACCGTCACACCGCTGAACTCGGCGATCCGGGCCGCCAAACGGCGGGCGAGCGGAGCTCCGCGGGTGGGGACGCCGAGCAGCACGACCCGGTTGTCCTCGGTGTCCAGGGCCGTTTTCTCGATGATCTGGTGGGCGATTCGGGCGATCGTGCGCGAAACGTCACCGGCCGAGAGCAGTTCTCGCTGCCCGGCCGGATCCGCCGCGCCCGCCTGCTGGCGTGACGCCACGGGGCGACCTCCTTCCCCGCCTCGCTGGACGGGTCCTTAAAGGATGGTGTGTGAGCTGCCCCGCAGTGACGACGCGGGAGGCGTCTGCCGACCACCGGGCTGACCTGTACGCTATCAGCGCGGGCGGGTCAATCGTCCGGGTGGTGTGGTGGTACTCGCCCCCATCCCGACCAAGACCAACTTGACCTGGTGAAGCTCGCCAGCCAACATTACTCTCCGTATCGATCTGAGCGTGACACCCCGGGCGCCGTTGTCGGCTGACGGGGCGAATGAAACGGAGAAACGCCACATGGGCGACTACGCCAAGGCGCTGGGCAGCAAGCTTCGCGCCATCCGCCAGCAGCAGGGTCTTTCGCTGCACGGCGTCGAGCAGAAGTCAGGCGGGCGGTGGAAGGCCGTGGTCGTCGGGTCCTACGAACGCGGCGACCGCGCGGTGACCGTGCAGAAGCTGGCCGAACTCGCCGACTTCTACGGCGTGCCGGTCGCGGAACTGCTCCCGGAGGGCCGCGTGCCGTCCGGCGCCGAGCCCGCCACCAAGGTCGTGATCAACCTCGAACGGCTGCAGCAGCTGCCCGCCGAGAAGGTCGGCCCGCTGGCCCGCTACGCGGCCACCATCCAGAGCCAGCGCGGTGACTACAACGGCAAGGTGCTGTCCATCCGGACCGAGGACCTGCGATCCCTGGCCATCATCTACGACATGACTCCGGGTGAGCTCACCGAGCAGCTCATCGACTGGGGCGTGCTTCCCCCGGAGGCCCGCCCCGCCCGCGAGGAGTGAGCGGCAGCGGGTCCGTCCGCTCCGCCCGGGGCGGACGGATCGCCCGCGACCGCGCCGACGAGCGGAGCTCTGCCGACCGCGCAGACCCGTTCAACGCGCAGACCGGACCGCGGATCCGCGGTCACCGGGCCGCACGACACGAGGAGCCGGTCCCCGCGAACGGGGACCGGCTCCTCGTGTCCGGTGCACCGGCACCGGCATCGTGCGCTCCGGCGGGTCACCGGCCGGAACGCGTCACTGGCCCTGTCCGTCGCCGGCGACCGGCTCGGTGCGCACGCTCTTGCGCAACCGGGACCGGATCCCCGCGATGCGGCCCAGCACGCCGTTGACGAACCGCGGCGAGTCGTCCGTGGACAGCGCCTTGACCAGCTCGACGGACTGGTCGATGGCCACCGCCGAGGGAACGTCGTCGCTGAACAGCAGCTCGTACAGGCCCAGGCGCAGCACCGAGCGGTCCACCGGGGGCATCCGGGACAGCGTCCAGCCCTCGGCGTGCTCGGTCAGCACCTCGTCGATGCGCTGCTGGTTGGCGGAGATCCCCTCCACCAGGGTCACCGCGTACTCGCCGATCGGCGCGACCTCCGGGGACCCGACGCGCTCGGACAGCAACGTCACCGCGTCCACGCCGCGCAGGTCGGCTTCGTAGAGGATGTCGACGGCCCGCTTGCGGGCATTGCTGCGAGAACCCACCTCACACCCTCTTTCCGGCTGCCGGGCGGACCCGGGGCGCCGTTCGCGCGTCCGCGGACCCGCTCATTTGGTGCGGCTCAGGTAGCGGCCGTCCCGCGGGTCGACCTTCACCTTGTCGCCGACGTTCAGGAACAGCGGGACGTGGACCTCCGCACCGGTTTCCAGCGTGGCCGGCTTCGTGCCGCCGGTGGAGCGGTCGCCCTGCACGCCCGGATCGGTGTGCGAGATGACCAGCTCGACGGAGGCGGGCAGCTCCACGTACAGCGGGTCCTCCTCGTGGCGGGCCACGACCACCGCGCTGTTCTCCAGCATGTAGTTCGCGGCGTCACCCACCACGTCCGCGGACACGCCGACCTGGTCGTAGGTGTCCGGGTCCATGAAGTAGTACTCGCTGCCGTCGGTGTAGAGGTAGGTCATCTCCCGACGGTCGACGTTCGCGGTCTCCACCTTCAGTCCGGCGTTGAACGTCTTGTCCACCACTTTGCCGGAGAGCACGTTCTTCAGGGTGGTGCGCACGAAGGCGGCGCCCTTGCCCGGCTTGACGTGCTGGAAGTTCACGACGGACCAGAGCTGGCCGTCGAGGTTGAGCACCATTCCGTTCTTCAGGTCGTTCGTGGTCGCCACGTGGGGGTCTCTCCTGTGGTGATGGCTGTAGGCAATTCCGCCGGCTCGCGCCCCGGAGGGGACCGGCGCGTCAGTCAGACTGCGACGAGCTCTTTCGTCGTCGAGGTGAGGAGCTCTGCGGTGCTCTGCCGCACCACCAGCGTGTCCTCGATGCGGACCCCGCCCTGCCCCGGCAGGTAGACGCCGGGCTCGACGGTGACCGCCATCCCGGACCGGATTCTACCGTCCCCGCGCGGGGACAGCGCCGGTGCCTCGTGGATCTGCAGCCCGACTCCGTGCCCCAGACCGTGCGGGAACTGCTCGCCGTAACCCGCACCGGCGATCACCGCGCGCGCCACCGCGTCCACCTCGCGCACGTCGGCATCGGCCCGCACCGCGGCACTGCCCGCCGCCTGCGCGGTGTGCACCAGCTCGTAGATCTCCCGCTGCCAGTCCGCGGGCTCGCCGACCACGACCGTGCGCGTCATGTCCGAGTGGTACCCGTCCACCAGCGCACCGAAGTCCATCTTCACCAAGTCGCCGCGCACCAGCACCGCATCGGTGGGCCGGTGGTGCGGGATCGCGGAATTCGCCCCCGCGGCGACGATCGTGTCGAACGACGGGCCGACCGCGCCATGGTCGAGCATCCGCGCCTCCAGGTCGCGGGCGATCTGCAGCTCGCTGCGCCCCGGCCGGATCCCGCCCTGCCCGATCAGATCCGCCAGCGCGAGGTCGGCGGCCGCGCAGGCCGTGCGCAGCGCGTCGATCTCGGTCTCGTCCTTGACCAGGCGCAGCTCCTCCACCAGGCCCGGTGCTCGCAGCAGCTGCACCGCGTCCCCCGCGGCCGCCGCCATCCCGTCCAATCCGTCGACGGTGACATGCCCGCTCTCGAAACCCGTCCTGCGGTACTGCCCGGCCCGTTCGCCCGCGCGCTGCGCCAGCGCCAGATCGCTGATCCGCTCGATGACGTGCTCCAGGTCCGGGACCTGCGTCGCCGCCTGGGCCGTGTACCGCCCGTCGGTGCACAGCACCGTGCGCGGCTCCGCCCCCGGCTCGTCGGCGGTGTGCACCAGCAGCGCCGCGTTGGAACCGGTGAACCCCGTCAAGTAGCGGATGTTGAGCAGATCGGTCACCAGCACCGCGTCCAGTTCCCGCTCGTGCAATCGGGACCGGAGGTGCTGGCGGCGCTGCGCGTGCGATTCGGGCATGGTCCGGAGCCTAACGCCGCGCGCGCACGCGCAGCGGGCCCGCG
Organism: Saccharopolyspora montiporae; assembly: GCF_015209505.1. Taxonomy (GTDB): domain Bacteria; phylum Actinomycetota; class Actinomycetes; order Mycobacteriales; family Pseudonocardiaceae; genus Saccharopolyspora; species Saccharopolyspora montiporae. The sequence goes on along the minus strand of NZ_JADEYC010000005.1, from coordinate 134,312 downwards.
CGGAGCTCGGCGGGAAGCCGCCAGGGCCTTGCTGCGCACCGGCGGCGGTGCCTGCCCCGCGGCCGCCCTGTTCAGCTGTGCGGCCGCTCGGCGAGGTAGAGCAGGTAGCTGGTCTCGGTGGAGCCGAGCACGACCGGGATGTCCAGCTCGGTGCAGTCGCCGAACACCGCGCGCAGCGCCTCGCGCAGCTGCGGGGCCGGGCTGGCCGACCACACCGCCAGCACCCCGCCGGCGGCGAGCCGGTCCCGGCACCGGGTGAGGAAGCCGCTCCGGTAGATCTCCGCGTTGTCCTCATACACCAGGTAGCCGGGCCCGTTGTCCACGTCGAGCAGCACCACGTCGAACGGTGCGCCCACCTGCAGGACATCGGCCACATCACCGACCCGCAGCCGCACCCGGGCATCGCCGAGCGCCGCCGCGCCGTCCGGGAGAAGGCCCTGCCGGTGCCAGTCCACCAGGGCCGGTTCGATCTCGGCGACGACGGCCTCGCCCACCCGCGGATCGGCCAGCACCTCGTGCAGGGTGAAACCCAGCCCCAGCCCGCCGACCAGCACGCGCAGCCCGTCCCCGGACACCTGTCGCAGGGTCGCGGTGGCCAGGGCGCGCTCGGTGGCGGTGTGCGCGGTGTCCATGACGAACACGCCGTTGACCCGGAGTTCGAGCGCGTCGTCCCGGCGCAGCAGGACGAGTTCACCGCGTTCCGAGAGCGCCCGGGCGATCCGTTCGGCCATCGCGCCGACCCGGTCAGTCCTGCTCGGCCAGCCAGCGCAGCGCCAGCGAGTAGCCGCGCACGCCCAGCCCGGCGATCACGGCCGTGGAGATGTCCGAGAGGTAGCTGGTATGCCGGAACCGCTCCCGCTTGTGCACGTTGGAGATGTGCAGCTCGATCAGCGCCGAGTGCAGCTGCGCGGCGGCATCGCGGACCGCGACCGAGTAGTGCGTCCACGCGCCCGCGTTGAGCACCACCGGCCACCGCTCGTCGGCCGCCTCGTGCAGCCAGCCGACCATCTCGCCCTCGTGGTCGGTCTGCCGCACCTCCACCTCGGCGCCGAGCTCGCGCCCGGTCTGCTCGCACAGCTCGACCAGGTCCGCGTAGGTGGCGCTGCCGTACACGCCCGGCTCGCGCTTGCCGAGCCGGCCCAGGTTCGGCCCGTTGAGCACCAGGACCTTCACAGCAGCACCCCCGAGCCGCCCTGCTTGCCTTCCCCGCCGGTCACCGCCGAGTAGGCGGCCGCGATCAGCGCGGGGTCGGGTCCCTCCAGCCGACCGGGCCTGGCCGGCCCGTCGAGCACCACGAACCGCAGCACGCCGGACCGGCTCTTCTTGTCCACCCGCATGCCTTCCAGCAGCTGGCCGAGCGCGTCCGGGTCGTAGTCCACCGGCAGCCCCAACAGGTCCAGCACGCGGCGGTGCCGGTCGGCGGTCTCGTCGTCGAGGCGCCCGGCCAGCCGGGACAGCTCCGCGGCGAACACCAGCCCGATGCTCACCGCGGCCCCGTGCCGCCAGCGGTAGCGCTCGCGCCGCTCGATCGCGTGGCCGAGCGTGTGCCCGTAGTTGAGCACCTCGCGCAGGTCGGACTCGCGCAGGTCCTGGGAGACCACATCGGCCTTGACCTGGACCGCGCGCCGCACCAGCTCGCCGAGCACGTCCCCGCTCGGGTCGACGGCGCCCTCCGGGTCGCGCTCGATGATGTCCAAGATCTCGGGGTCGGCGATGAAGCCGGTCTTGACGACCTCGGCCATGCCGGCCACCAGCTCGTTGCGCGGCAGTCCCTCCAGCGTGGCCAGGTCGGCCAGCACCAGGCTCGGCTCGTGGAACAGGCCGACCAGGTTCTTGCCCGCGTCGGTGTTGATGCCGGTCTTGCCGCCGATCGCGGCATCGACCATGCCCAGCAAGGTGGTCGGCACGTGCACGACCCGCACCCCGCGCATCCAGGTGCCGGCCACGAAACCGGCGATGTCGGTGACCGCGCCACCGCCGAACGAGACGACGACGCCGGAGCGGTCCATGCCGATCTTGCCCAGGACCTCCCAGCAGAAGCCCGCCACTGCGAGGCTCTTGCCCTCCTCGGCGTCCGGCAGCTCCACGCGGTGCGCGTCGAGTCCGGCTTCGGTCAGCTCCTCGCGCACCGCCTCCACCGTCGCGGTGATCGACGGCTGGTGCATCAGCGCCACCGAGGAGGCGTCCTGCAAGAAGTCGACGAGCTCGCCCAGCAGGCCGCGACCCACGACCACCTCGTAGGGCTGCTGGCTGTCGACCCCGATCCGCGCCGGTCCGGTCATCATCGTCCTTTCCGAGTTCCGCGCCGAGACGGCGCCGCGTTCAGTTCCCGCCGGTCGACCGCGGGGCTCCCGCGGCCAGCTGCTGCACGACCTGGTCGGCGATGTCGTCCGGTTCGACCCCGTCGGTGGCGATCTCCACGACCGCCACCCCGCGGTAGACCGGCAGCCGCTCGTCCAGCAGCGCCTTGAACGTCGCCCGCGGGTTCACGCCGGCCAGCAGCGGACGGGCCGTGGACAGCCCGACCCGCTTGGCACCCTCGCCCAGCCCGACCGACAGGAAGACGACCGGGTGCCCGGCCAGGCGCTGCCGGGTCCGCTCGGACAGCACCGCGCCGCCGCCCAGCGCCAGCACCCCGGCGTGCTCGTCGAGGGCGGTGGCGATCACCCGCTCCTCCAGCTCGCGGAAGGCCGATTCGCCGTCCTCGGTGAAGATCTCGGCGATGGTCTTGCCCGCGGTGCCGGCGATGTCCTCGTCGGTGTCCCGGAACGGCACGCCGAGGCGCTCGGCCAGCAATCGGCCGATGGTGCTCTTGCCCGCACCCGGCGGTCCGACGAGGACGGCTCGCGGGGCCATCACTCGCCCCGCCGTTCGGCCCGCTCGCGCAACGCGGAGCGGTAGCCCTCGACGTTGCGCGCCGTTTCCGGCAGCGAGTCACCGCCGAACTTCTCCAACACCGCCTCGGCGAGCACCAGCGCCACCATGGTCTCGGCGACGACGGCGGCGCGGGGCACAGCGGTGATGTCCGAACGCTGGTGCATCGCCTGCGCCGGTTCGCCCGTGTGCATGTCCACAGTGGCCAGTGCGCGCGGGAGACTGGAAATGGGCTTCTTGGCGGCGCGCACGATCAGCGGTTCGCCGTTGGTGATGCCGCCTTCCAAACCGCCTGCGCGGTTGCTCGACCGGCTGACCCACTTCTCCCCGGTCGCCGGGTGGATCTCGTCGTGCGCGGCGCTGCCGCGGCGGCGGGCGTTGGCGAAGCCCTCGCCGATCTCCACGCCCTTGATCGCCTGGATGCTCATCAGCGCACCGGACAGCCGGGCGTCGAGCTTGCGGTCCCAGTGCACGTGCGAACCGATGCCCGGCGGCAGGCCGTAGGCGATGACCTCGACCACCCCGCCGAGCGTGTCGCCGTCCTTCTTCGCCGCGTCCACCTCGGCCATCATCCGCTCGGTGGCCGCATCGCCGAACGCGCGCACCGGGTTGTGGTCGATCGCGCCCAGATCATCCGGCCCGGGCAGCACGTCGTGCTCGGCATCGGCGCCGCCCAGCGACACGACGTGGCTGATGACCTCCACCTCGAGCAGCTGACGCAGGAAGTGCCGGGCCACCGTGCCCACGGCCACTCGGGACGCCGTCTCCCGGGCACTGGCGCGTTCGAGGACCGGCCGCGCCTCATCGAAGCCGTACTTCTGCATCCCGGCCAGATCGGCGTGCCCGGGGCGGGGCCGGGTGAGCGGCTCGTTGCGGGCCAACCCGCCCAGCACCTGCTCGTCCACCGGATCGGCTGCCATCACCTGTTCCCACTTGGGCCACTCGGTGTTGCCGATGCGCACCGCGATCGGACCGCCCTGGGTGACGCCGTGCCGGACGCCGCCGATGAGCTCCAGCTCGTCGGCCTCGAAGTTCATCCGCGGGCTGCGGCCGAAACCGAGCTTGCGCCGCTCCAGCTGGGCGGCGATATCGGTGGTGGTCACCCCGACTCCGGCCACCATGCCTTCCAGCACCGCCACCAGGGCGGGGCCGTGCGATTCTCCAGCGGTCATCCAGCGCAGCACGTCCACAGATCCTGCCACGCTCGCGCGGGAGCCGGCCCGGCCGGGGTGTCCGGCCGCGCACCGCACGATCACCACGCCAGCACCACCGGGAACGCCGTCACCAGCCACGCCGGGACCAGCATCGCCGGGGCGTGCGGCACGGCGATGCGCGCCCGGGCCGCGGGCAGCGTCGCCACCGCGGCCGCCGCCATCACCACCGGGACCAGCGGCACCGAGACCGCACCGACCACCGCGCCCAGGCTCCCGGCGAGCTTGACGTCACCCGCGCCCAGCGCAGCCGGGCGCAGCAACCGGACCGCCAGGTACGCACCGGCGAACAGCGCGCCGCCCGCGACCGCGGCGGGCAGCAGGCCGGGCCGGTGCGCGGCGGCCGCGGCCAGCAGCACCGCGACCACCGGGTAGGCGGGCAGGGTGAGCACGTCCGGCAGCCGCGCGGCCTTCAGGTCGCAGACCGCCAGCAGCACCCCGGCCCACCCGAGCAGCAGCGGTACCGGCAGCCACCACGGCGGGGTCCCGGCCAGCGCACCAGCGGCGGCCAGTGCCCAAGCGGCGGCCACGCCCAGTTCGCAGCACCCCGCAGCGGGCACCGCTCCCCGCGGGCACGCGTGCAACAGCCGGGCACCGAGGTGACCGGCGACCAGCCCGGCCAGCGGGAACAGCGCGAAGATCAGCACCCGGGAAGCGTCCGGGAGGCGGCGTCCGCGCGCACCGACCGCGGCACCGGGCGGCGCGTGTCGTCCACCCGCATCACCCGACCGGCGGCAGCGATCAGGCGTCCCCGCGCGGTCGGGCGTCCCGGCGGTCAGGCCTCCAGGGCGAACAGCGGGTCCCCGGCGACCACCGGGGAGCCCTCGCGCAGATCACCGAGCGCCTCCGGCGCGACGTCGAGCACCACCACCGGGCACACCGCCGAGAAGCCCTGCTGCTCCACGGACCCCGGGTCCCAGGACACGACCGGTTGCCCCGCGACCACCGCGTCCCCTTCGGACACGTGCAGCGCGAAACCCTCGCCGCGCAGCTTCACCGTGTCGATCCCCAGGTGCACGAGGATCCCGGTGCCCTCCGGGGTGCTGATCACGAAGGCGTGCGGGTGCAGCGTGGACACCGTCCCGGCCACCGGGGCCAGCGCGTCCTGCCGGCCACCGCGCGGGGTGACCGCGGCCCCCGGCCCCACCATCGCCTGGGAGAACACCGGGTCCGGCACCTCGGACAGCGCGACCACCAGCCCGTCGACCGGGCTGCCGACCTCGCGGCTCACAGCAGGTCCTCGATATCGCCCGCCAGCGTGTCGGCCTCCGGGCCCACCACCACCTGCACCACCGTGCCCTGCTGCAGGACCCCGTGCGCGCCCGCCGCTTCCAGCGCCGCGACGTCGACCAAGCCCGCGTCGTCCACCTCGCAGCGCAGCCGCGTGATGCACGGCTCCAGGTCCACCACGTTGTCGCCGCCGCCGAGCGCGGCCAGGATCGCCGCGGCCTTGTCCTGAGCCACCCGTGCTCCCTTTCGTCCGGCGCCGCCGCTCACGACGATCTTGCGCCATCGGCTGTCGGTGCGGCGATGAAGCGCCTAGTGTCAGGGCACTTGATCAGACCGCGGCGCATCGTGCGCGTCCGACCGGTTCCGGTTCGGACAGTACCAATCCGCGCGCGGCGCGTGACCGGCCAACACCGCCGGAATCCGGGCGCCGGGCGGGAATCGGCGCACACCGCGCGGCGGCGGCCGTCGTCTTCCGACCGGAGGTGCCCATGAGCGCCGGAGCCACCGGAGGCGGTTCGGACCGCGCCGGATTCGCCCTGCTGCAGCGGTTGGGCCGCAGCCTGATGCTGCCGATCGCGATCCTGCCCGCGGCCGCCCTGCTGTCCCGCCTCGGGCACGACGACCTGCTCGGCGGGGAAGGGCTCGGCGCGGTCCTGCCATGGCTGCTGCCGGTCGCCGAGGTCATCGGCGCCGCGGGCAGCGCACTGTTCGACAACCTCCCGCTGCTGTTCGCGATCGGCGTCTCGATCGGGTTCGCCAAGCGGGCGGACGGCTCCACCGCGTTGTCCGGGGCGGTGGGGTACCTGGTGCTGTCCGGTGTGCTGTGGCAGATGACCGGCCAGGAGTCCGGCGCCACCTACAACGAGGGGCCGTACGGGGTGCTCGGCGGCATCATCGCGGGCATCACCGCCGCCTGGCTGTGGCAGCGCTACCACCGGATCAAACTGCCCGCCTACCTGGCGTTCTTCGGCGGTCGCCGGTTCGTCCCGATCGTGACCGCGTTCGCCATGCTGCTCGCCGGTGTGCTGCTGGGCCTGCTGTTCCCGCTGTTCGACACCGGGCTGACCGCGTTCAGCGACGCGGTGACCGGCAACGCCGTCGCCGGCGCCGGGGTGTACGGCGTGATCAACCGGCTGCTGCTGCCGTTCGGGCTGCACCACATCCCGAACAACGTCGTGTGGTTCCTGTTCGGCGACTACGAAGGCGAAAAGGGCGACATCGCGCGGTTCTTCGCCGGTGACCCCACAGCGGGCACGTTCATGACCGGGTTCTTCCCCATCTTCATGTTCGCGCTGCCCGCCGCGGCCCTGGCGATCTGGCGCAGCGCGAAGCCCGAGCACCGCAAGACCGTCGGCGGTGTGATGCTCTCCGTGGCGCTGACCGCGTTCCTCACCGGCGTCACCGAACCGCTGGAGTTCTCGTTCATCTTCGTGGCCTGGCCGCTGCTGCTCATCCACGCGGTGCTGACCGGGACGTCGATGGCGCTGGTCAACGCGCTGGACATCCACAGCGGGTTCGGCTTCTCGGCCGGGGCGATCGACTACGTGCTCAACTTCGGCATCTCGCAGAACGCGCTGTGGCTGATCCCGATCGGGCTCGGCTACGCGGTGCTCTACTACGTGCTGTTCCGGTTCGTGATCACCCGGTGGAACCTGCGCACCCCGGGCCGCGAGGACGAGGACGCGACCGAGCGGGACTGAGGCCGCTACAGCGGCAGCGGGATCTCACCCCCGGTCGCCTCGGCGAGCGCGTCGCGCATCGCCCCGCGCGGCGCGGACAGCCCGGTGAACTGCTCGACCTGCCCGAACGCCTGGTGCAGCAGCATGTCCAACCCGGTCGCCACCCGGCCGCCCGCAGCGGTGACCGCCGCCGCCAGCGGAGTCGGCCAGGGGTGGTAGATCACGTCCAGCACGCAGGCCGCCCCGGCCAACTCCCGCGCCCGGGAATCGGCCCCGCCCGCGGGCAACGTGGACACCACCACGTCCGCCCCGGCGGCGGCCGCGGCCAGGTCCAGCTCGTCCAACCGCTCGGTCCGGCAGGCCAGCCCCACCCGGTGCGCGGCGGCTTCGGAGTCGGCGGCCCGCGTGGGCTCGCGCACCGCCAGCACCACCTCGTGCAGCCCCAATTCGGCGAACGCGACCAGCGCCGCGGCCGCCGTACCGCCGGCACCGAGCACGAGCGCCCGCTTCCCGGACTCGAACCCGCCCGCAACGCGCAGCGCGTCGCGCACGCCGTCCACATCGGTGCAGTCGGCGCGCCAACCGCCGCCGGAGCGGTGGGTGAGCGTGTTGGCCGCGCCCACGGACCGCGCCCGGTCGGTGACCTCGTCGGCCACCGACAGCGCCGCCCGCTTGCCCGGCATGGTCACCGACAGCCCGGCCCACTCCGGCCCGAGGCCACCGACGAACTCCACCAGCCGCTGCTCGTCGGCCCGCACCCGCTCGTAGGTCCAGTCGTGCAGGCCCAGCGCCGCGTAGGCGCTGCCGTGCAGCACCGGCGACAGGGAGTGCTCGACGGGCGAACCGAGCACCGCGGCCCGCCGTCCCTCAGAACGCGCCACGTTCCTGCGCCTCCCGGCGGTACTGGTCGTGCTGCTGCTCGTCCTCGGCGAAGCAGGAGGTCCCGTCCGGGTAGCACTTGACGAAGTACTGCCAGGCGCCCGGTTCCGGCTTCTCCGCCGCGGTGATGGCCTCCTTGCTCGCCGCGGAGATCGGCGTCGGCGGCAGCCCGTAGTTCTCGTAGGTGTTGTACGGGCCGGGCCGGTTGCGGTCCTCCGGTTCGGTCAGCAGCGAGGGCTTGTCCAGCGGGTAGTTGATCGTGGAGTCCATGCCCAGGTGCATCGCCGGCGGTTCGAGCCGGTTGTGGATCACTCGGGAGATCTTCGGGAAGTCCTTCTCGATGCCTTCGCTCTGCACCAGCGAGGCGATGACCAGCAGTTCGTACGGGCTCTTGCCGGTCTCGGCCGCCGCCTGCGGCAGCCCGGCGACCTCCATCTGCGCCGCCGACTTCCCGAGGACGCTGCGCAGCACGTTCTCCGCGCTCTCCCCCGGTTTCACGTCGTAGACGCCCGGCATGATCAGCCCTTCCAGCCGCCGCTTCGGTTCGGCCTGCTGCGCGCCCCGCACGGCCCAGTCCGGCACGCCCAACGACGCCAGGTCGGCGTTCTCGGCGACCGCGTGCATCTCCTCCGGGGTGGTGCACTGCTGGGCGTCCCCGGCGCAGGTCGCCTCGGCGAGCATCGCCAGAACGCCGGGCGTGTGTCCGCCGTCCGGGGCCAGCTGGTCCTCCATCCGCATCCCGCCGCGAATGTCGACCCGGCCGGTCTGCGCGTCCGGGGACAGGATCCGCTGCACCGCCTCGTCCCCGGACATCTGCCCGCGCATCAGGTAGAAGCCGGGCTGGATGCTGTTCACCCGGTTGTCCTGCTCGGCGGCGGAGACGAACGCGCTCGAACTGGCCACCACATCCTGCTCGGCCATGGTGCTGGCGATCGCGCTGACCGTATCGCCGGATTCCACCTCGATCACGACCTCACCGGTTCCCGCGCCGGAGTAGTCGTCGTAGGAACCGATCTGCATGATCGTCCGGGCCCCGTAGAGCACACCGCCGGTGACCAGCACCAGCACGAACAATCCGGCCAGCGCGGTGACCACCCGGCGGCGCCTGCGACGGCGGAAGCGCTCGGGGTCCGACGCCCGTCTGGGCGGCTGATCCGACTCGTCGGCGAACAGTCCGAGATCGTCGCTCACGACAGGTCCTCTCGTGTCTCGCGCCCCCGAGTGTCCAGAAATGCCTGCAGGATCTCCACCGCCGCTGCCTGGTCGACGACGGAGCGCTGCTTCTTGCCGCGCACACCGCGCTGGGACAGCATGCGGCTGGCGGTGACGGTGGTCAGCCGCTCGTCGGAGAACCGCACCGGAACCGGCGCGATCCGCTCGGCGAGCGCCTCCCCGTAGGTCCGGGCCTTGTCCGCCGCGGCACCGTGCCGGTTCTGCAGCGTCTTCGGCAGCCCGACGACCACCTCGACCACCTCGTGCTCGGCGACCAGGCCCGCCAGCTGGGTCAGGTCGCCGCCCCCGGATTCGTCCCGGGCCAGGGTGACCAGCGGGCTGGCCATCATCGGCGACGGATCGCTGAGCGCCACGCCCACCCGCACGTCGCCGACGTCGACGCCCAGCCGCCTGCCCGGTCCGGGCCGCTGCTGCGCGGGGTCACTCAACTGCCGACCACCTGCGCAACTTCGCCGCGCAGCGCGCCGATCGCCGCGGTGATCCCCGCCGGGTCGGTGCCCCCGCCCTGCGCCATGTCCGGTTTACCCCCGCCGCGGCCGCCGACCTCGGCGGCGAACGACGGGACCAGCTTGCCCGCGGCCAGACCGGCGTCCCGGCCCGCCTCGTTCACGCTGACCACGAAGTTGACCTTGCCCTCGCTCGCGGAGAACAGCGCCACCGCGCCCGGGCGGGAGCCGAGCCTGCCGCGGACCTCCCCGGCCAGCGCGCGGAGCCCGTTGCCGTCCACACCGTCGGCGACCTGCTCGGCGACCAGCGTCACCCCGCGCACGTCGGTGCCCTTGTCCGCCAGTTGGCCCGCGGAGGCGAGCACCCGCTCGATGCGCAGCTGGTCCAGTTCCTTCTCCGCGTCGCGCAGCCGGGAGACCACGCCCTCGATGCGCTCGGGCAGCTCCTCGGCCGGGACCTTGAACTGCTCGGCGAGCCGGGTCACCAGCAGGTGCTCCTTGCTGATGTGCCGCATCGCGTCCATGCCGACCAGGGCCTCGACCCGGTGCACCCCGGACCCCACCGAGGAGTCCGCGACCAGCTTGACCACGCCGAGGTTGCCGATGCGCGGGACGTGCGTACCGCCGCACAGCTCCCGCGAGTAGTCGCCCATGTCCACGACCCGGACCTGGTCGCCGTACTTTTCGCCGAACAGCGCGACGGCGCCGAGCTCCATGGCGCGGTCCATGGTGGTGGTGTAGGACTGCACCTCCACGTCGCTCTGCAGGTAATCGTTGACCTCTTCCTCGACACCTGCCAGCACGCCCTGCGAGACGGCGGCGGGCGCGGTGAAGTCGAAGCGCATCCGGCCCGGCGAGTTCAGCGAACCGGCCTGCGCGGCCCGGTTCCCGTAAGCGTTGCGCACGGCCGCGTGCACGAGGTGGGTGGCCGAGTGCGAGCGGGCGATGGCGTGCCTGCGCTGCTGGTCGACGGCCGCGTCCAGCTTGGTGTCCACGCCGAGGTCACCGGCCAGCACCCGGCCGCGGTGCACGAACAGCCCCGGCACCGCGCGCTGCACGTCGTCGATCTCCACCTCGACGCCCGGGCCGACGAGCCGACCGGTGTCGGCGATCTGCCCGCCGCCCTCGGCGTAGAACGGCGTCCGGTCGAGCACCAGCTCGATCTCGGTGCCCGCCGAAGCCGCGGGCACGCTCTGCCCGTCGACGAGCAGCCCGAGCACCCGGCTCTGCGCCTGCAGATCGGTGTAGCCGATGAACTCCGTGGTGCCGTGCTCGTCGAGCAGCGTGCGGTAGGTGGACAGGTCACCGTGCCCGCTCTTGCGCGCCTTGGCGTCCTCCTTGGCCCGGCGGCGCTGCTCGGCCATCAGGTCCCGGAAGCCCTGCTCGTCCACGGACAGCCCCTGCTCGGCGGCCATCTCCAGGGTCAGGTCGATCGGGAAGCCGTAGGTGTCGTGCAGCTGGAACGCCTTGTCCCCGCCCAGCTGCGCCCCGCCGGACTTCCTGGTCTCCCGGACCGCGGTGTCGAAGATCTTGGAGCCGGCGGTCAACGTGGACAGGAACGCGTCCTCCTCGTTGCGCAGCACCGACTCGATGCGGTCGAACTCGGTGACCAGCTCCGGGTAGGTCGGGGCCATCGCGTCGCGCACGACCGCGCCGAACTCGCCGAGCACCGGCTCCTGCACGCCCAGCAGCCGGGTGGAGCGCACGATCCGGCGCAGCAACCTGCGCAGCACGTAACCGCGGGCCTCGTTGCCGGGCGTCACGCCGTCGCCGACGAGCATCACCCCGGAGCGCGCATGATCGGCGATCACCCGGAACCGCACGTCGTCGGTGTGGTCGGCGCCGTAGGCACGGCCGGACAGCTCCTCGGCCTTGGCGATCACCGGGCGCACCAGATCCGTCTCGTAGACGTTGTCCACGCCCTGCAACAGGCAGGCCACCCGCTCGACGCCCATTCCGGTGTCGATGTTCTTGGTGGGCAGCTCACCGATCGGCGGGAAGCCCTCCTTGGGCGCCTGCTCACCCCTGATGTCCTGCATGAACACCAGGTTCCAGATCTCGATGTAGCGGCTCTCGTCGACCACCGGGCCACCCTCGCGGCCGTACTCGGGGCCGCGGTCGTAGTAGATCTCCGAGCAGGGACCGCCCGGTCCCGGCACGCCCATGTCCCAGTAGTTGTCCTGCGCATCACGCGTCTGGATGCGCTCGGCCGGGATCCCGGTGACCTGCTTCCACAGCTCGGCGGCTTCGCGGTCGTGCTCGAAGACGGTGACCCAGATGCGCTCCGGGTCGAAGCCGTAACCGCCGTCGGCCTGCGAGCCGGTGATCAGCTCCCAGGCGTTGGCGATGGCGCCTTCCTTGAAGTAGTCGCCGAACGAGAAGTTCCCGGCCATCTGGAAGAACGTGTTGTGCCGGGTGGTCTTGCCGACCTCGTCGATGTCCCCGGTGCGCACGCACTTCTGGATGCTGGTGGCCCGCGGGTAGGGCGCGGGGGCGTCGCCCAGGAAGTAAGGCTTGAACTGGACCATCCCCGCGTTGACGAACAGCAGGGTCGGGTCGTCCAGGATCAGCGAGGCACTGGGCACGACGGTGTGGCCGCGGCGGCGGAAGTGCTCGGTGAACCGGTTGTTGATCTCGTGGGTCTGCACGGTGGTTCCTCGGAAAACGCGGTGGGGGCTGGTGGCCGGTGGATCTCGGCGGGATGCGGCGGGCGGCCCGCTCAGCGTCCCGCCCGGCGAGCTCGGCGGGCCTCTCCGGCGTCGTCGGGTACCTCCGCCCGGCGCGGCCGCGCGGCGTCGTCATCGCGAGCGACGACGTCCTGCAGCTCCCCTTCCCGCTCCTGCATGCCCGCGCGAACCTCGGCGCCGAACGAGCCGACGGCGGTCGCCAGCTCGCGCATGGCTCCGCCGACCTGCTCGGCCATGCCCGCGGGGGTGGCCTTGCGGGTGGTCTCGTTGATCTTGCGGGTCAACGCGACTCCGGCTGCGACTCCGGTGCCGAACCAGAACAGGCGCCTCACTTGCGCCCCCCTTTGCGCGTGCGGAAGTGCTTGCCGGCGGGCTCCTGCTTCCGCTTCCGACGGGACCGGAGCGCCTTGTTGACCCCGTAAGAGAAGGCCGCAGTCTTCACCAGCGGACCACCCAGTGTAGCGGTGAACAGCGAGGACAACGCCGAGGCGTTACCGCTGATCGTCTTCGCGTTGGCGGTGATGCCGTCGACGCGCTCCAGCTGGGTGTTCACGTGCGTGATCGTCGAATTCGCACCGGTGAACAGCGGGTCGGTGTTCTCGTGGGCCTTGCGGATCGCGGTCGTCGCCTCGTCGAGGGTGCGGCCGAGTTTGATCAGCGGGATCGCCAGCAGCACGACCAGCAGCACGAATGCACCTGCGGCGATCAGCGCGGCGATCTGCGTAGGCGTCACGTGCCCTCCCGGTTCAGGTGTTTGCCGCCACCGGATCGGCCCCTCGGCCGCCGGTGTCTGTGATCGCGGGTCAGGTTACCGGTGCGGTGCGCCGGTCCCGCAGCCGCCTCACCCGGGCCGCCGTGAGCCTTTCGGGTTGCGCCGCGGGGAGACCGCATGCGAGCACGTGCCCCCGGCAGCTCACCCGCCGCGCACGATGCCGCGCAGCTTGGCCACCCGGTCGTGCAGCGGACGTTCGGCCCCGCGGCCGGTCGGGTGGTAGTAGTCACGCCCGGCCAGCTCCTCCGGCGGGTACTGCTGGGCCAGCACGCCCTCCGGGCGGTCGTGCGGGTACCGGTAGCCCTTGGCATGGCCGAGCTGCTGCGCACCGGCGTAGTGCCCGTCGCGCAGGTGCGCCGGCACCGGGCCCGCCCGGCCGGCGCGCACATCCCCGATGGCCGCGTCGATGGCGGTGATCACCGCGTTGGACTTGGGTGCGGTGGCCAGGTGCACGGTCGCCTGCGCCAGCGCCAGCCGCCCCTCGGGCATGCCGATGAACTGGACGGCCTGCGATGCGGCCACCGCGGCCTGCAGCGCGGTGGGATCGGCCATGCCGATGTCCTCGCTGGCGTGCACCACGAGCCGGCGCGCGATGAACCGCGGGTCCTCCCCCGCCTCGACCATCCGGGCCAGGTAGTGCAACGCCGCGTCCACATCGGAACCGCGGATCGATTTGATGAACGCGCTGGCCACGTCGTAGTGCTGGTCGCCGTCCCGGTCGTAGAGCACGGCCGCGCGGTCCACGGTCGCCTCGACCGTGGCCAGGTCGACGACCGCGGCACCGGTGGCTCCCGCCGATTCCGCGGCGGCCTCCAGCGCGGTGAGCACCCGGCGGGCGTCGCCACCGGCCAGCGCGACCAGGTGGTCCTCGGCGTCGGGTTCCAACCGCACCGCCCCGTTCAACCCGTGCTCGGATTCCACCGCGCGGACCAGCAGCTCGCGGATGTCGTCCTCACCGAGGCTGCGCAGCTGCAGCACCAGCGAGCGGGACAGCAACGGGGAGACCACGGAGAAGTGCGGGTTCTCCGTGGTGGCGGCCACGAGCAGCACCGTGCCGTCCTCCACCGCGCCGAGCAGGGCGTCCTGCTGGGTCTTGGAGAAGCGGTGCACCTCGTCGATGAACAGCACCGTGGCCTCGGCGGAGTGGCCGAGCCTGCGCCGGGCCTCCTCGATGACCCCGCGCACCTCCTTGACGCCGGAGGACAGCGCGGACAGGGCCACGAACCGCCGCCCGGTGGCCTGCGAGACGAGGTTGGCCAACGTGGTCTTGCCCGTACCGGGCGGCCCGTAGAGCAGCAGCGAGGAGCGCGAACCGCCTTCCACCAGCCGCCGCAGCGGGGCGCCGGGCGCGAGCAGGTCGTCCTGACCGACGACCTCCTCCAGCGAGCGCGGCCGCATCCGCACCGCCAGCGGCGCGTTGTCGGCCAGGCGCTCACCCGCCTTGTCCTCGGTGGCGGCACCGAACAGCCCGTCGTCGAACAGCCCTTCGCTCACCCCACCGACGCTACCCGGCGGCCCCGACCGGGCCGGACGCCGTCACGTCCGGCCCGGTGCGGTCGTCACCTGCTGCCCGCGGGCATGGCGACCTCGACGTTGCAGTCGCTGCGCCGCTGCTGCGCGGCCCAGTCCTCGACGGCCTGGTGGCACGCCTGGTCCAGGTGGCGGACCTCGGTCATGTCCACGTGCACGTCCTTGCCGGCCGGCACGTTCTCCAGGTGGTCCAGCAGCCGCGGCAGCCGCAGGAACGTGGCGTTGCCGCCGAGCTCGACGCGGACGCGCTCGTCCTCGTGCTCGGACGCCACGGACAGCCGCGACATCTCGATCGCGGTCTTGACCACGGCCACCGCGAGACCGGTGAGCGTCCCGATGAGCAGGTCCGTGGCCACGATCATCGTCGTGGTCAGGATCAGCACGAACGCCTCGCCGCGGTTGCTCTTGATCAGCTCGACCGCGTTGCGCAGTTCGAGCAGCTTCCAGCCGGCTTGGATGAGCAGCGCACCCAGCACCGCCTCGGGAAGGAACCCGAGCACCCCCGGCAGTGCGATGACGAACAGCAGCAGCCAGACGCCGTGCAGCACGCGGGAGGCCTTGGTGCGCGCCCCGGCCTGCACGTTCGCCGAACTGCGCACGATCACCGCGGTCATCGGTAGCGCGCCGAGCATGCCGCACACCGAGTTGCCCGCGCCCTGGGCGACGAGTTCCTTGTTGTACTGCGTCTTGGGACGGTCGTGCATGCGGTCCACGGCCGCGGCGCTGAACAGGCTCTCCGCGGAGGCGATCAGCGCGAAGGTCAGGATCGAACCCAGCACCGCGGGCGCGAAGAAGTCGCCCCACGCACCGGCGGACGGCGGGTTGATCGCCGCCAGCAGCGAACCGACCTCGACCTTGCTGACCGGGGCCGCGGTGAACGCGGCGACCGCGCTCGCCGCGGTGACGGCGACCAGGGCGCCGGGAACCACGCGCCACTTCGCGGGTGCCTTCTTCCAGGCGCCCATGAGCGCCAGCGTGAGCGCGGCGAGGGCGAGCCCGCTCAGGCCCGCTGCGCTGGTGAAGGTCTGCACCAGCAGATCGGGGATCCCGGAGAACTTCTCCCCGGTGGTGTCCGGCTGCGGCAGGCCGCCGACCGGGTAGATCTGGCCGAGGATCAGCACGAGGCCGATACCGGCGAGCATGCCCTGCACGACGGAGGGCGAGATCGCCCGGAACCAGGTGCCGAGCCTGCTGAGGCCCAGCAGGATCTGCAGCAGACCCGCACCGAGCACGATGATGCCGAGGGTGGCCAGGCCGTGCTGGTCCACCGCATCGGCGACCACCACGGTCAGGCCAGCGGCGGGACCGCTGACCTGCATCGTCGATCCGGGCAGCAGGCCGACGACGATGCCGCCGACGATGCCGGTCACGATGCCGAGTTCGGCGGGCACGCCGGAGGCGACGGCCACACCGACGCACAGCGGCAGAGCCACCAGGAACACCACGAGGGAAGCGGCGAAGTCGACACCGAGGGTGCCCTTCGGCGGTCGGAAGAACTCGGTGAACCGGCTGGACGCCGGCTTCTCCGAGTCGAGTTGAGTCGTCACTGTGCACTCCAGGCGGTCCGGAAGAGGGAGACGGGTATCGCACCGGCGCCTTCCCGGCGCCGGTGTGTCTCCCTCGTGGGCGGGTTACAGCGGCAGGAACTCCGCACGGGGATCGCTCGGCGTTTGCTCGACGCGCCCCGTGTCGATCTCGTAGAACCACCCGTGCAGACGCAGGTCTCCGCTCTGGATGCGGTCCTGGATGAACGGGTACTCGCGCAGCGCGTCGAGCTGGTCGCACACGTGCTGCTTGCTCTCGGTGCGGACCGCGGGGTCGGCGACCTGCTGCACACCGGTGCGCTGGTCGGTGCCCAGCCACGTGCACAGCGCGGGCAGCTCGCCGAGCCCGCGCCCGGCGATGGACAGCGCGGTCACCGCGCCGCAGTGCGAATGCCCGCAGACGACGATCTCCGGCACCTTCAGCTGCAGCACCGCGTATTCGATGGTGCCCATTTCGGCGGTGGCGGAATTCGGGTCGTACTTCGGCACCACATTGCCCGCGGTGCGCAGTTCGAAGAGTTCACCGGGCCCGGCTCCGGTGATCCGGGAAGGGATCACGCGCGAGTCCGAGCACCCGATGAACAGGACGTCGGGTTTCTGACCTGCGGCGAGCTGCTCGCGGTCGTCCTGCGCGAAGACGTCATGGTGCTGTCGTGCATTTTGCACGATGCTGTCGAAGCTCATTTTCTTTTTCACTCCAGGGAGAAATGCCTGCCGGTTCCTCGAAACAGGAAACCCTCAGTGCCGGAAGACCTGGAGTGAAGGAGGTGAATGCGTCCACCGCACCACCGGGTGCACCGGCTTGTTCGCGCCCGGGCACCGGGGCCCGGTCTGCGGTGCCGCAGCCGACCGCAAGCCCAGCAACTCGTGCGGGAGCGGGGCGCGGGGGTGCGGCGGCCGATACCGCTTGCGGCGGGCCGTGATCGTGCCGCGAATCTTGGTGCTGTCGCGGTGTTCTATCTCGTTCTCAACGGGGGCGGAGCGCTTCGTGCTGGTACCGCTCACGGTGGTCTGCACGACCGGGGCGAGGCAGACGAGCACCATCGCGAACAACAGGAACAACCCTGACGCCGCGACCCGACTGAGCCTGCCCTGCACGGAACCCCCTGGAATTGAGCAGCCGTTCCCTCCGACATACCAACGGTAGCGGGGAAAAGTAGCGAGACGTTGAACTGAAGGTATCCGATGCACGCACGGCTCGCGCAAGTCGCGGATCAGGTGACCCTCGACGACGAATAAACATCTGTTCATTGATGCACCGTACGCCGCGGAATTCACCCGAAAGCGGGTGCGCCGTCCCGGCATGCGAGAGACGACGGAGGGCCGGAAAGGCCGGAATGCGCCGGAAAAATGTGATCGACATTACCAGCACTCGGAAGATGCGAAGGAACCTCGAAAACGGGAAACATCCCGGAAACACGACCCGCGCATCGCGCGCCATCAACAATGCGCTACTGGGACGCCGAACGCTTCCTCTACCGGAGGATGATCGCACCACCTCGTCGCTGCGCCACCGACACGCTGCGCTTTCCACCCGGGCCGCACGAGCACTCGGCCATCGGGTGGCCCGGCCCCGGACGGCCGCGGCCGGGCCGATGCCGTCCGGGAGGGACCGGACAGCGTCGGTCCCGCACCGCCCGCACCTGGGCGACGAAAGCTACCCGGGGAACGGGCTCACTGCTCCTCGTCGCCGCGGAAAGCGGGGTAGCGCATCAGGTGCAGCGCGCCCGCGCCGAACCGCTCGACGAAGGCGTCCACCAACCGGTCCGCGTACTCCGCCAGCTGCGGCATGTCCGCCGCTGCGGCGTCGTCCCGCAGCCGCCGCCAGCGGTCCACCAGCGCCGTGCTGCGCCGCGGGGACGGCATGTGCAGGTCGATGGGCCGGTCGGTCTCGCCGGTCCGCGGGAGGAACCACCACGTGGACACCCACACCCACAGCAGCTGGGCGTCGAACAGGCGCGGCAGCAGGACCTCGTCGTCGTCGAGTTCCGGCCACACCTGGGCGATCTCCGAGCGCCAGGTGGACAGCATGCTCTCGGCGAGGTTGTCCGGGAGCGCGTAGGCGCACCACGAGGACGGGAACGGGTACTGCAGGTAGGCCGCGTCCAGCGCCACATCGCGCACGCAGCCCCACTCGAAGTCCAGGAACCGCACCCCGCTGCCGGTCACCAGGCTGTTGTCCGGGCAGATGTCCGAGGGGCTGAACGCCCGGCAGCGGCTGGAGCGCAACAGCTCCGCGGCGCTGCCGAGCTTGCCGGCCACCGCGTCCGGCGTCGGCACGCCCAGCGTCTGCTCCAGCAGGCCCGGCAGTTCGGACAGCGACCGCACGATGTCGTCGGCGACCGGGTCGGTCCACGAGTTGGTGCCCAGCCTGCGCATGAGCGCGTCGAAATCGGCCTCGCAGCCTGCTGTGGTGCTGTGCAGCCTGCCGAGCGCCCGCGCCCACGCCAGCAGAGCGCGCTCGGCCGCCCGCGGGTCGTCGGCGAACAGCACGTCGGCCAGCGTGGAACCGCGGCCGAGGTCCTCCAGCACCAGCAACCGCGCACCAGCGTCGTGCGCGATGAGCTCCGGGCCGACCCGGGCCTCGGGGGACAGCGCGGTCGTGAGCTGGCAGCTGGCCGCCTCGTGCGCGAAGGGGTCCGACCTGGCTTCTTCCGGGCAGGCCCCGTAGTGCTTGACCACCAGCGTGCGCGGCAGTTCGAACGGCGATTCGGCAACGCGCACCCGCATCACGACGGAGCGGTCGCTGCCTCCGAGATCTTCGGCATCAGCCAGCCGGACCGCGGCACCCGTGCGCTTGCTCAGCACGGACTCCGCGGTCGCGACGGTATCGGTCGCCCCCGTGCTCGCGGGAACGCGAACTTCCGGGGGGCCGGTGGTGATCTCCACGCTCATCGTCTCCTGACACTACCCCCACAACCTGAGCCCGTTCGGGCATGACCGGTCAAGTGGCGCACGGCGGGTGAGCACCCTGCCCGCTGCGTGCACCCCCCGGTGCGACGCGGCCCGGCACCCGCTCCCGCGGCGACTCGCGCACCACCACCCGGCACAGTGACGGATCACGGCGACGAGGACGTTGCACCCGGGAATCGATCGCGCAACCGACGCGGAAACCGGGTGCACCGCCGGCTCACCGCGCGGGCTGCTCCCCGCCGGACCGCTCGCCCGCGCCCGCACCGCCGGCCGGTTTCGCGTCCACCCCGGCCTCCTTGCGCTGCGCCGCGGTGATCGGCGCCGGCGCACCGGTCAGCGGGTCGAAACCGCCGCCACTCTTCGGGAACGCGATGACATCGCGCAGCGAGTCGACCCCGGCCAGCAGCATGCAGATCCGGTCCCACCCGAAAGCGATGCCGCCATGCGGCGGAGCACCGTACTTGAGCGCCTCCAGCAGGAAGCCGAACTTCTCCTGCGCCGATTCGTCCGAGATGCCCAGGATCTCGAAGATGCGCTGCTGCATGTCCGCGCGGTGCACGCGGATGGAGCCGCCGCCGATCTCGTTGCCGTTGCACACGATGTCGTAGGCCGCGGCCAGCGCGTGCTCCGGATCCCGGTCGAAGGACTGCGTCCAGTCGTCGTTCGGTGCGGTGAACGGGTGGTGCACCGCGGTCCACCGGCCGGTGCCGACGGCGACGTCCTCGGTCTCGGCGACCGGTTCGAACATCGGCGCGTCCACGACCCACACGAACGACCAAGCGTTCTCGTCGATCAGCCCGCCGCTCTCGGCGATCTCCTGGCGCACCGCGCCGAGCAGGCCGCGGGAGGCCGCGCGCTGCCCGGCGGCGAAGAACACGCAGTCGCCCGGCTCGGCGCCCGCGGCCGCGGCCAGCCCTTCACGTTCCGCGTCGGAGAGGTTCTTGGCCACTGGCCCGGACAGCGAGCCGTCGCCACCCACGAGCACGTAGGCCAACCCCTTGGCGCCGCGCTGCTTGGCCCAGTCCTGCCACGCGTCGAGCCTGCGCCGCGGCTGGTCCGCCCCGCCGGGCATGACCACCGCCCCCACGTAGGGCGCCTGGAACACGCGGAACGGGGTGTCGGCGAAGTACTCGGTGAGTTCGGTCAGCT
The DNA here is from genome assembly GCF_015209505.1 of Saccharopolyspora montiporae. GTDB lineage: Bacteria > Actinomycetota > Actinomycetes > Mycobacteriales > Pseudonocardiaceae > Saccharopolyspora > Saccharopolyspora montiporae. Next base: position 114,165 of record NZ_JADEYC010000005.1, on the reverse strand, counting down.
CCAGGCCGTAGCGCAGGTCCGGCTTGTCGGTGCCGTACTTGGCCATGGCCTCGGCGTAGGTGATCCGCGGGATGGGGCGCGGGATCTCGTGGTCGGCCAGCTCCCGCCACAGCCGGGCCAGGATCTCCTCGCCCAGGTCGATGACGTCGTCGGAGTCGACGAAGCTCATCTCGATGTCCAACTGGGTGAACTCGGGCTGGCGGTCGGCGCGGAAGTCCTCGTCGCGGTAGCAGCGCGCGATCTGGAAGTAGCGCTCCATCCCACCGACCATGAGCAGCTGCTTGAACAGCTGCGGCGACTGCGGCAGCGCGTACCAGCTGCCCGGCTGCAGGCGGGCCGGGATCAGGAAGTCGCGGGCCCCCTCGGGTGTGGACCGCGTCATGGTCGGGGTCTCGATCTCGACGAAGTCCCTGCCGTGCAGCACATCGCGGGCGGCACGGTTGGCGGCGCTGCGCATCCGCATCGCCTCGGCCGCCTGCGGGCGGCGCAGGTCGAGGTAGCGGTACTTGAGCCGGACTTCCTCGCCGACCTCCACGTTCTCGTCCAACTGGAACGGCAGCGGCGCCGATTCGGACAGCACCTCCAGATCGGTGGCGGTCACCTCGATCTGGCCGGTGCCGATCTCGGGGTTCTCGTTGCCCGCGGGCCGCTGCACGACCTCACCGGTGATCCGGAGGCAGAACTCCGCGCGCAGGCGATGCGCCCGCTCGGCCATCTCTCCCTCGCGGAAGACCACTTGGGCCACGCCGGAGGCATCGCGCAGATCGATGAAGATCACCCCGCCGTGATCGCGGCGCCGCGCCACCCATCCGGCGAGGGTGACGGTCCGGCCTGCCTGGCCGGCTCGCAGCGATCCGGCCTCGTGCGTGCGCATCACGGGTACTGAACTCCTCTTGTCGCTCTCCGGCGCCGGGCGTCGTCGTGCCGCCTGCCGACGCCGGGCTGTCCTGTCGGGTGTGCCGGGACACCCCGCGCGCGTGAGCGCGGGTTCCTGCAGCACGAACGCGATGCACCAGGCTAGCCGGTGCCCACCGGTCCGCAGCGGGCAGTCCCCGCATGCGCGGGGTCGGTTGGGCCCGGGTTCCCGCGACGCGGAACGGGGCCCTCGGAAGTTGCGGAACGGCGTCCCGGGGGAGTTGCGGAACGGCGCCCCGGGGAAGTTTCGAAAAGTGCTCGGTAACGACCCGGTGAGCGGAGCATCAAGAACAGGTTGATCTCCCGCTCAACGACGTCTTATTCCTCCTTTAGCAGTAGGTTTGTGCCGGAACTCGGTCGTTGCACCGGATTGCGTCCCTGATTAGCGTGAGTTCGGAATTCGGCGGATACGAGGAGTAACGATGACCGGCCCGAAAACCGACTCCCGCCCGTCGCCCGCCCGCAACGGCGCGGACCAGCGGCAGAGCGGTGTGCTGTCCGCGGAGCTCGCCGAGCTGCTGCGCACCGGCCCGTTCGAAGTGGCGCTGCGTACCGCGATCCGCTCCAGCCGGCTGAGCCTGGAGCGCATCCAGCACCGGCTGCGCACCCGCGGAACTCCGGTGAGCATCACCGCGCTGAGCTACTGGCAATCGGGCCGCCGCCGCCCGGAACGGCCGGATTCCCTGCTGGCACTGCGTGAGTTGGAAAACGTGCTGTCCGTTCCGGACGGATCGTTGTCCGCACTGCTGGGGCCGCCGCGCCCGCGCGGGCGCACCCGGCAGGCGGTGTCCGACGCCCCGCCGCTGAGCTCGTTGTGGGCGGAGAACGCATCGGCCGAGGAACTGCTCACCAAGATCGATACGACGCAGGACAGCCAGCTCACCAGGTTGAACCACCACGACATCGTGCACGTCGACCGGTCGGGTGAGCTGACCAGGATCCGCACCCGAAAACTGGTGCGGTCGGAGGCGAACGGCGTCGACCGCTGCGTGATCATGTTCGACGGGGCGTCCACTTCGGACACCGATCCGGTGATCCGGCCGATCCGGTCGGTGCGGTTGGGCAAGGTCCTCACCGATCACGCCCGCGATCTGGTCGTCGCCGAGCTCGTGTTCGACCGGACGCTGGAGCGCGGGGACACGGTGCTGTTCGAGTACGAGATCGCCGACCCGCCGACGCCGGAGAACGAGGTGGAGCACAGCTTCGCGCGGCTGTTCCGGCTGCCGGTGCGCCAGTACGTGGTGGAGTTGCAGTTCGATCCGGCGCATCCGCCGCGGCGCACGGAGAGCTACGTGGGCGATTCGACCACTCAGGAGATCGAACCGCCGAAACCGCTCGTGGTGGACCGGTTCGGCCGCACGCACGCGGTGGCACTGGACTTCGGGATGGGCGTGTTCGGGGTGCGCTGGGATCCGGACCTGGGCGATTCCGGGCGGTGATCACGCCCCGGGTTCGGGATTCCGTCCCGAGTTCAGGATTTCCGGGCGCCGCGGGCCGGATGCGCCCGCGGGCGGATACCCGCGGGGGCGGAATTGTCCGGTGCGACACGCGGGAACGGTACCGTGCAACCGCCCGCGATCGGCCGGACTCGATTCCCGGTGCGCGATGAATCGGACGTGCGGAGTGGAATTCAGAGCAGGCTGAGCTGGGCGGCCTCCGAAGTGGACTCGGCGGGCGGCTGCGGCCCCACCGCGCGGAATTCTCCGCCGGGATCCGGGTGCCGCTCGTGGTGGCGCTGCTGAGCTTCGGCTACCGCGGCCAGCACTTCGCGCTGGTACGACTGCGGCGCGTAGGAGCGGTCCCGGTACAGCCGGGAGTACAGGTCGAGCAGGTCGGGCCGCGTCTCGGTGAGCCACTTGCGGTACCACTCGCGCGCCCCTGGCCGCAGGTGCAGCACGATCGGCGTGATGCCGGTCGCTCCCGCCTCGGTGAGCGCGGCGACGGTCTCGTCGATCTGCTCGGCGGAGTCGCTGAGCCCGGGCAGCACCGGGGCCATCAGCACCGAGCAGCCGATACCGACTTCGACGAACTGCCGGACGACGTCCAGCCTGCGCAGCGGGGACGGCGTGCCGGGTTCGACCTCGCGCCACAGCTGCTCGTCGACCGAGCCGATGGACACCGCCACGGAGACCTCGCAGCGCTGCGCGGCCTGCTGGAACAGGTCCAGGTCGCGCAGGATCAGCGTGCCCTTGGTGAGCACCGAGAACGGGTTGGCGCGGTCGCGCAGGGCGCCGAGGATCCCGCGCATCAGCCGGTAGCGGCCCTCCGCGCGCTGGTACGGGTCGGTGTTCGTGCCCATCGCGATCGGATCGCCTCGCCAGCGCGGATGCGCGAGTTCCCGGCGCAGCAGTTCCGCCGCGTTGACCTTGACCACGATCTTGCTGTCGAAGTCGTGGCCGGCGTCCAGGTCCAGGTAGGTGTGCGTGCCGCGCGCGAAGCAGTACCGGCACGCGTGCCCGCAGCCGCGGTACGGGTTGACGGTGTGCGCGAACGGCACGTGCGACTCCCCCGGGACCCGGTTGATGATCGACTTCGCCCGGATCTCGATGGCGTAAGCGTCCTCGGTGCCGGACTCGATCGGCACCGGGTCCGGCAGGCGCAGACCGCCCCGGCCGCCGCCGCGCGCCACCTGCGGTTCCGGCAGGTCCAGTGGCAGCTCGGCCGCGGCCGCCGGAGGCGCTACCCGCTGCTGTTCCCAACGCATGACCCTATTCGAACACGGATTCGAATCCTTGTCGAGCTGCTCCACCCTCCCGAGTGACCCGCAGGGAGGCGGTGCAGCCGGCCGGGCAATCGGCCGCGATGGGCGAGGAAGTCGCCCGCAACACCGCGGACGCGGCCACCACTTCACCGGGATCCGCGCGCTACACAAGCAGGATGGCGCTTTCGACGTGTGGCTGCTGACCGGTCGAACCGCGCCGTGGGAGCAGATCTGGTCCGAACGCCGCTCGCTGGACGTCGACTGACCGCACCCGCGAGCACGCACCCGCAGTTGTCCATAATCGTCCGCGTGACCGACAGCAGCCAGACCGGAAACGGGAACACCCCGCCGCCCGGACGCCGGCGGCCACGCGCACCCGGATCCGCGCGGCCGTCCGTGAACACCGGCGCCGGCACACCCGCCGAAGCCCCCTCCGCCGGTCACGGTCACGGACATGGGCGCTCGGCAGCACCGGCCTCGCGGCAGGCCAAGCGGCTCTTGGCGGCGCTGCTGATCCCGTTCGCGCTCGCCGTGGTGGCCGGGGCGGCGCTGCTCTACCCCTACGGCGAAAACCCGCGCGGCGGAACGGACCTCGGGTTCGGGCAGCACCCGGTCAACGCCACCGTGCAGTCGGCGACGGCCAGCTCGTGCACGCAGGACCCCTCCGGGAGCGGCTGCGCCACGCTCGGGGTGCTGATGCAGGACGGACCGCGTCCCGACACGCAGATCGAGCTGCTGGTACCCACCAGCGATCCGGGGATTCCGCGGTTCGCCGTCGGCGACGACATCGTGCTCAGCTACGCGGGATCGGACCCGGCCGAACCCTCCTCCTACGAGGTGGTCGACTACCAGCGCGGCGCACCGCTGCTCGTGCTCGGGCTGGTGTTCGCCGCCGCCGTGGTGGTGCTCGGCCGGATGCAGGGCGTCCGGGCGCTCACCGCGCTCGGGATCAGCTTCCTCGTGCTCGTCGGGTTCGTGCTGCCGGCGATCCTGGCCGGGCAGGCCCCGCTGCTGGTGGCCGTGGTCGGCGCGGGTCTGATCATGTTCGCGGCGCTGTACCTCACGCACGGGTTCTCCGCGCGCACCTCGACCGCCGTGCTCGGCACGCTGCTGAGCCTGGCGCTGATCGGCGCGCTCAGCGCGCTGTTCGCGGCCACCGCGAAGCTCACCGGGCTCGACGAGGAGGCCTCCGGACTGCTCGGCGCGCTCGGACCGGGCATCGACACCCGCGGACTGCTGCTGGCCGGCATCGTCATCGGTGCGCTCGGCGTGCTCGACGATGTCACCGTCACGCAGACCAGCGCGGTCTGGGAGCTGCGCAGCGCCAACCCCGCGCTCAGCTGGCGCCAGCTCTACCGGGCGGGGCTGCGCATCGGTCGGGACCACGTCGCCTCCGCGGTCAACACCCTGGTACTCGCCTACGCAGGTGCCGCGCTGCCGCTGCTGCTGGCGTATTCGCTGTCCGGCAGCGGTTTCCAGCAGGTCATCACCACGCAGGCCGTCGCGCAGGAAGTGGTGCGCACCCTCGTGGGCAGCATCGGGCTGGTGGCGGCCGTGCCCATCACCACCGCGATCGCCGCGGCCGTGGCGGTGCGCGAACCCGCGACGCCGCAGCCCGCGCAGCCGTCCGTGGCCGACCGGATCGGTGAAGCCGCCGCGGGCAGCGCGGGCACGGCGATCCTGCGCCGCAGCTGAGCTCGACCGAAGGACTGTCGAGCGGCGGCCGGGTCCAGCAGACTGGCGGCCATGCGAACGCGAGCCGACACCGGCGCACCGTTACCCGCCCTCGCCACCGCGGCCACCGCCCCGGTCGTCCTGGTCAGCGGGCTGGTCACCGCGGGCGTGCGGGCCGCGCGGGAAACCGGGGCCGTGCTGTCCGCGATCCAGAGCCTGCCGGACCTGGTCCGGGCACTGGACCGGCTGGCACCGGCGGCCGATGCGCTGGCGCAGCTGGCCGAGGCCCGCAGCACCCTCGACGAACTCGCCGCACAGGTCCGCCACCTGCCGGAAACGCTGGAACAGCTGCGGATGCTGCACGAACAGGTCGTGGCGGTGGCCTGCGACCTGCGCGCACTCGAACCGGAGATCCAGGGACTGGCCGAGACCACCGCCGCGTTGGACGAGTCGATCCGGGTGCTGGCCGGTGCGCTCGGGCCGCTGCAGGGCACCACCGAGCGCGTCGGGCGGCTCGTCGACCGGTTGCCGGAACGCCGCAGGCGGCCGTGAGCTCAGCCGTCCAGTTCGGCGACGAACCGGGCCACCGCCTCGGGTTTGAGCTGCTGCGCCACCCGGCCCTCCGGTGCGAGCGAAGCCAACCGGTACAGCGGGCGGTCCGGGGCGCCGTCACCCCGGGCTTCGGCGCGCAGCTGCGCCACGATCAGCTCGGAGAGCACCAGCGCCTGCGCACTCCCGGTAGACGCCAGCGCGTCCGCGAGCCTGCGCAGCTCGTAGATGCCCAGCTCACGTCCCCCGGTCCCGGCGTACATCGCCAGCGAGACGGTCAACGCGCGGCGGGACCGCCCGCGCACCAGCAGGTTCACCGTGCGGGCGCCGCGCAGGTCGGTGACGATCACGTCCAGCCGCTCGGCGCTGCCCAGCGCAACGCTGCGGGTGCCCAGCGCGCGCACCGACACGGTGCCGTCCTGCAGGAACGTCGTCTTGCGCGCCTCGGTGACCGCCAGCAGCAGGAACGGCAGCGCGATCACCAGCCCGGCGATCGCGAACCCGGTGACCCCGGCGAACAGGCCGAAAACACCGCCCACCGCGGCACCCAGCACGACCGCCGCGATCGCGACGTTGCGCGCGCGGGTGCGCACCGTGCTGCGGTCGAGCAGGTTGAGCTCGATCCGGCCCTGGTCGATCACGGCGCCACCTCGGACGCACCGGACACCGCCGCGCGGATCTCGTCCACCGCGGAGTCCAGCGCGATCGGGCGCTGCTCCCCGCTGCCGAGGTCCTTGAGCTGGGCGGAGCCCTCCTCGATGTCCCGCTCGCCCAACACCACCGCGTACCGGGCGCCGGAGCGATCGGCCGCCTTCATCGCGCCCTTCAGCCCCTTGCCGCCGTAGGAGAGGTCCACCCGCACCCCGGCCGCGCGCAGCGCACCCGCCACCGACACCAGGCGCCGCTTGGCCGGCTCGCCCAGCGGGACGCAGTACACCTCGCAGCGCGCCTGGTCGCCGACGGACAGCCCCTCGGTCCGGCAGGCCAGCAGCGTGCGGTCCACGCCCAGCCCGAACCCGACGCCGGAGAACTCCTGCCCGCCCAGTTCGGCCATGAGCCCGTCGTAGCGGCCGCCACCGCCGATCCCGGACTGCGAACCGAGCCCGTCGTGCACGAACTCGAACGTCGTCTTGGTGTAGTAGTCCAATCCCCGCACCAGCCGCGGGTTCTCGGTGAACGGCACCCCGAGGTCGGCCAGGTGCGCCTTGACTGCCTCGTAGTGCTCGCGGGCCGTGTCGGAGAGGTGGTCGATCATCAGCGGGACGCCGGTGAGCTGCTCCTGCACTTCCGGCCGCTTGTCGTCGAGCACCCGCAGCGGGTTGATCTCCACCCGGTTGCGGGTGTCCTCGTCCAGCGACAGGCCGCGCAGGAACTCCTGCAGCCGGGCGCGGTATTCGGGTCGGCAGGTCTCGTCGCCGAGCGAGGTGAGCTCGATGCGGTGCCCGGTCAGCCCCAGCCGCCGGTAGCCCTCGTCGGCGACGGCGATGACCTCGGCGTCCAGCGCCGGGTCGTCCACCCCGATCGCCTCGACGCCGACCTGCTGCAGCTGGCGGTAGCGACCGGCCTGCGGGCGCTCGTAGCGGAAGAACGCGCCGCCGTAGTACAGCTTCACCGGCAGCTGGCCGCGGTCCAGGCCGTTCTCGATGACCGAGCGCATCACGCCCGCGGTGCCCTCGGGGCGCAGCGTGACCGACCGGCCGCCGCGGTCGGCGAAGGTGTACATCTCCTTGCTGACCACGTCGGTGGACTCGCCGACGCCGCGGGCGAACAGCGCGGTGTCCTCGAACAGCGGCAGCTCGATGTAGCCGTAACCGGCCCGGCGGGCCGCGTCGGCGAGCGTGTCGCGGACCGCGAGGAACCCTGCGGATTCGGGCGGGTAGTACTCCGGGATGCCCTTGGGGGCGGTGAACGTGCTCATGCCGGTTGGTTCAGTCCTCGTCAGGAGAAGGCGCCGGGCGCGGGCAGTTCCTGCAGGAACGGATTGCTCGCGCGCTCGCGCCCGATGGTGGTCGTGGGCCCGTGGCCCGGCAGCACGACGGTCTCGTCGTCCAGCGGCAGCAGCGCGCTCAGCGAGCGCTGCATCTGCGCGTGGTCGCCGCCGGGCAGGTCGGTGCGCCCGATGGCACCGGCGAACAGGGTGTCCCCGGCCAGCAGCAGCCGGCCGCCCTCGTCCGTTCCCGCGCCGAACAGCACCGACCCGCCGGTATGGCCCGGGCTGTGCGTGACCTCGAACCGCATCCCGGCCACGTCCAGCTGCTGACCGTCGGCGAGATCGCGCACGTCGTCCGGGACTTGCGCGGCCGGACCGTCGCCGAACAGCTCCTTGCCCGCCGGACCGAGCGCGGCGCCCGGATCGTCGAGCATGTACCGGTCGGCCGGGTGCACCCAAGCGGGGCAGCCGTGCTCGGCGGTCACCGGTCCCGCGGAGAGCACGTGGTCGAAGTGCCCGTGCGTGAGCAGCACCCCTTCCGGGGTCAGCGAGTACTTGCGCACCTGCTCGCGCACCGGGTCGGCCGCGTCCTGGCCGGGGTCGACGATGACGCACGGCTCGCCCTCGCCGCGCGCGATGAGGTAGCAGTTCGCCTGCAGCGGCCCTGCCGGGAACCCGAGGACAAGCACGGGACGCGACCTTTCGTCGGGGTTGGGCTGGCGCAACGCCCGGGCCCGCGGGCCCGGCGAGGCGGATCGATCCACCCTAGGTTATCGCGCTCGCCCCGCCGTCCGGTGCTGTCCCCGCCGGATCCCGCCCCAGGGCAGGGGCCGACGCGCCGCGGGCTGGAGATCCGCTGCGGCCGCGCACCCCATAAACTCCGCACGAGATCGGTCCGCCGAATTCCGGGGAGGGAGCAGCTTTGCCCAGTAGCGAAGGGCCCAGCAACGGGGGAACCAGCAACGGGGGAACCAGCAGCGGGGGTCCCGGCAACGAACAGCGCCGCCGGGATGCCAAGCGCACGCTCGAAGACCGGCTGGCGCGGCACGCGCAGCAGGCGAAGCGGCGGCGCGTCATCACCGCGGTCGTGGCGGTGGTCGCAGTGGTGGCCGTCGTGGTCGGCGTCGTCTACCTGACCCGCGGCGGGGACGCTCCCGCCGCCGAGGGCGACGGGGCCGCGCAGCAGCCCGCTGCCGATCCCGGGGGCCCGTGCTTCACCCCGAGCCAGGACGGGGCGGCGAAACCCGTCGAGTCGCCCGAGGATCCGGACCCGACCCCGGCCGAGGGAACGGTCCCGGTGTCGCTGGACACCAGCCAGGGCGAGATCGGGCTGACCCTGGACCGCGCACAAGGACCTTGCGCGGTGCAGAGCTTCCAACACCTGGTGCAGGCGCAGTACTTCGACGACACCGCCTGCCACCGGCTCACCACCGGCGAGGGCCTCAAGGTGCTGCAGTGCGGCGATCCGACCGGCTCCGGCAGCGGCGGGCCCGGATACGCGATGCGCGACGAGCCGCCGCAGGACCTGGCCCCGGCCCCCGCCCCCTACGACCGGGGCGGAGCCGTCGTCTACCCGCGCGGCACGCTGGCCATGGCCAAGTCCGCGCAGCCGAACAGCGGCGGCAGCCAGTTCTTCATGGTCTACGAGGACTCCTACCTGCCGCCGGAGTACACCGTCTTCGGCCGGATCGACGAGCCGGGCCTGCGCGCGCTGGACGGCGTAGCGGAGGCCGGCGCCGAAGGCGGCCAGTCCGACGGCGCGCCCCAGCGGCCGGTGCAGATCGCCACGGCGCAGCTCCGCAACTGAGCAGCTGGTCCGGGGTCGCCCGCGGGAGGCCCCGGACCGCCGCAGGTCAGGACGCCGAGGTGACCCGGTAGACGTCGTAGACACCCTCGATGTTGCGCACCGCCTTGAGCACGTGCCCGAGGTGTTTCGGGTCGCCCATCTCGAACGAGAACTTGCTGACCGCCACCCGATCCTTCGAGGTGGTCACCGAGGCGGACAGGATGTTCACCCGCTCGTCGGCCAGCACCTTCGTCACGTCGGACAGCAGCCGGTGCCGGTCCAGCGCCTCCACCTGGATGGCGACCAGGAACACCGAGGACGCCGACGGCGCCCAGTGCACGTCCACCAGCCGCTCCGGCGCCTTGCGCAGGTCGTCGGCGTTGGTGCAGTCGGTGCGGTGCACGCTCACGTAACCGCTGCGCGTGACGAACCCGAGGATGTCGTCGCCGGGGACCGGGGTGCAGCAGCGCGCGAGCTTCGCCCAGACGTCGCCCGCGTCCTGCACCACCACACCCGGATCGCCGCTGCTCTGCCGCTGCTTGCCGCGCAGCGTGGACGGGGTGGAGCGCTCGGCGATCTCGTCCTCGGCCTGCTCGGTGCCACCGATGAACGCGACCAGCCGCTGCACCAGGTGCTGCGCGGAGATCTGCCGCTCGCCGACCGCCGCGTACAGGGCGGTCACGTCGACGTAGTGCAGCTCGCGCGCGACCGCGCCCAGCGTCTCGGCCGAGACCAGCCGCTGTACCGGGAGCCCGAGCCTGCGGATCTCCTTCGCGATCATGTCCTTGCCGGACTCGATCGCCTCCTCGCGGCGCTCCTTGGCGAACCACTGCTTGATCTTGGTCTTGGCGCGCGGCGAGGCCACGAAGGACAGCCAGTCCCGGCTGGGCCCGGAACCCTCCGCTTTGGACGTGAAGATCTCCACGACCTCGCCGTTCTCCAACTTGCGCTCCAGGGCGACCAGCCGGCCGTTGACCCGCGCGCCGATGCAGCGGTGCCCGACCTCGGTGTGCACCGTGTAGGCGAAGTCGACCGGGGTGGACCCGGACGGCAGCGTGATCACATCGCCCTTGGGCGTGAACACGAAGATCTCGCGGGTGGCCAGGTCGTAGCGCAGCGACTCCAGGAACTCGCCCGGGTCGGCGGCCTCGCGCTGCCAGTCCAGCAGCTGGCGCATCCAGGCCATCTCGTCGACCTCGACGCCGCCTTGACCACCGCCGTTGCGCCCCTTGGTCTCCTTGTAGCGCCAGTGCGCGGCGATGCCGTACTCGGCGGTGCGGTGCATCTCGTGCGTGCGGATCTGCACTTCCAGCGGTTTGCCCTCGGGACCGATCACCGTGGTGTGCAGCGACTGGTACACACCGAACCGCGGCTGGGCGATGTAGTCCTTGAACCGCCCCGGCATCGGCTGCCACAGCGCGTGCACCACGCCCATCGCCGCGTAGCAGTCCCGGATCTCGTCCACCAGGATCCGCACGCCCACCAGGTCGTGGATGTCGTCGAAGTCGCGGCCCCGCACGATCATCTTCTGGTGGATCGAGTAGTAGTGCTTCGGCCGTCCCTCCACCTTGGCCGCGAGCCGCGCGGTGTCGAGCTGCTGGGAGAGCTCGTCGATGACGGTGCGCAGGTAGGTGTCCCGGGACGGCGCCCGATTGGCGACCAGGCGCACGATCTCGTCGTACTTCTTGGGCTGCAGGATGGCGAAGGCCAGGTCCTCCAGCTCCCACTTGATCGTGGCCATGCCCAGCCGGTGCGCGAGCGGGGCCAGCACTTCCAGCGTCTCGCGGGCCTTGCGCGCCTGCTTCTCCGGCGGCAGGAAGCGCATGGTGCGCATGTTGTGCAGCCGGTCGGCGAGCTTGATCACCAGCACCCGCGGATCGCGGGCCATGGCGATGACCATCTTGCGGATGGTCTCGGCCTCGGCCGCCGCGCCGAGTTTGACCTTGTCCAGCTTGGTCACCCCGTCGACGAGGTGCGCGACCTCCTCGCCGAAGTCCTCGCTGAGCTTGTCCACCGAGTAGTCGGTGTCCTCCACGGTGTCGTGCAGCAGCCCGGCGATCAGCGTGGTGGTGTCCATGCCGAGTTCGGCCAGGATGGTGGCCACGGCCAGCGGGTGCGTGATGTAGGGGTCGCCGGACTTGCGCTTCTGCTCGCTGTGCTTGTCCTCGGCGACGTTGTAAGCGCGCTGCAGCAACCCCAGATCGGCCTGCGGGTGCAGTTCGCGGTGCACCGTGGCCAGTGGTTCGAGGACTTGTTTGACCTGCGCTCCGCGCTGCGCGGTGATCCGCCTGGCCAGCCGGGCGCGCACCCGCCTGGTCGCGGACGCGGGACGCGGCTCGGCGACCTCGTCGGTCGTCGAGGCCGGGGAATCGACGTTCTGGCTCACCACACGCTCCCGGGCAGGTCGTATCCGTCCCAGGTCCGGGGTTGAAGGACCCGAACACCGAGAATAACGCCGCGCCCGACCCGGACCTTCCCAGGGACACGTGTGACGCGGCCGGCGGTCGGTTCGTGCGGCGGACCGCCGGCGGCCGTTCACCCGCGCCGATCACGCGAGCGCATCACACCTGCAGCAGCGCCTCGACCGGTTCGCCCGGCAGGTTGCGGCGCCCTCGGAGCGCGGTCAGTTCGAGCACCACAGCGGCCGCGGCCACCTCGGCGCCCGACTGGCGCACCAGGGAGCAGGCCGCGCCGAGCGTGCCGCCGGTGGCCAGGACGTCGTCGACCACCAGCACCCGCTGCCCGGCCCGCAATGTGTCCGCGGGCAGTTCGAGGGCGGCCGTCCCGTACTCCAGCGCGTAGTCGATCCGGTCGGCCACGGCGGGCAGCTTGCCGGGCTTGCGCAGCCCGATGACTCCGGTGCCGAACGCCTGCGCGACCGCGGCGCCCACCAGGAATCCGCGCGCCTCCACCCCGGCGACCACGTCGAACTCGGCGCTGCGGCCGAGCGCGGACACCACGGCGCCCAACGCCGGACCGCTGGCCAGCATCGGCCCGATGTCGCGGAACAGCACACCGGGCTCCGGGAAGTCCGGAACCTCGCGGACGAGGGCCGCGGCCTCGCGCAGCGCGCCGTCGGTCTCGTCCATCACCTGCACAGAAATGGCCTTACTCCTCGCTCAACGCCGCTTCTTGCCCGAAGGGCGCCCCGACTTCCCCGACGGGCGGCTCTTGGCCGACGGGCGGTTGCCGCGCTTCGGTCCGGCGTCGCGAGCGGACCGGCCGGACGAGGCCATGGCGACCTCGGACCCGCCGGTGGCCGACGATCCGGCCGCCGACGGTGCCGAGGAGCTCCCGGAAGAGTCGTCCCCGGACGCGTCGGACTCGCCGCCCGTGCCCCGCTCGCGACGCTGCAACACCTTAGCCCTGTGCTCTCGGTATTTGGCGTCGCGCATTTTGAAGTCGACGAGCAGCGGGGTCGCCAGCAGGATCGACGAGACGACACCGGCGATCATGCCGATGAGCTGCACCAGCGCGAGGTCGCGCAGCATCCCCACGCCCAGCAGGCCTGCGCCGACGAACAGCAGCCCGGCCACCGGCAGCAGCGCGATGATCGAGGTGTTGATGGAGCGCATCAGCGTCTGGTTCACCGCGAGGTTGGCGGCTTCCGGATAGGTCCGGCGGGTCAGCCCCAGCAGGCCGCGGGTGTTCTCCCGCACCTTGTCGAACACCACGACGGTGTCGTAGAGCGAGAACCCGAGGATGGTGAGCAGGCCGATGACGGTGCTCGGCGTCACCTCGAAGCCGATCAGCGAGTAGATCCCCGCGGTCACCACGACGTCGTGCAGCAGAGCGACCAGCGCGGCCACGGCCATCCAGCGTTCGAAGTAGAACCCGAGGAAGATCGTCACCAGCACGATGAACACGCCGAGCGCGATGAGCGCCTGCTGGGTGATCTCGCCGCCCCAGGTGCCGCTGACCGCGCTGTCGCTGATCGCCTCGGCGCTGGGTGCGCCGTTCGGCCCGATCGGCTGCAGCTCGCCGAACAGCGACTCCTTGACCTGCCCGACCTGCTCGGCGTTCAGCGACTCGGTGCGGATCTGGATGGTCTCGCCGCCACCAGAGCCCACGACCTGCACCGTCTCGGCGGGCCGGCCCAGCGCGTCCTGGAAGGCGTCCTGGACCTGGTCCACCTCGATCGGGCCCTGCACGCCGGTGGCGGGCATCTGGATCTTGGTACCGCCTTCGAAGTCGATACCCAGGTTGAAGCCCTTCAACCCGAGCGAGGCGATGCACACCAGTACCAGCAGCGCGAAGCCGATGTACCAGCGCTTCCGCTTGCCGACGATGTCGAAGTAGCCGTTGCCGAGGTAGAGGCGCTGCGTCCAGGGGAGGTGCTCGCCACCCCGTTCGGTGGGTTCCGGAGTCGTCACGGTCACGCTCCCTTGCCGGTCGTTGCGGCCTTGCGGGCGGCGCGGTTCTTGGCGCCGAGGCGGTGCGCCGATCCGAGACCGGACACCGACGGCTGGGACAGGAACTTGTTCTTCGAGGCCATCGCGACCAGCGGGTGGGTCACCAGGAACACCACGATCAGATCCAGGACCGTCGACATGCCCAGCGTGAACGCGAAGCCCTTCACGTCGCCCACGGCCAGCACGTAGAGAACCGCTGCGGCCAGGAAGCTGACCGCGTCCGCGGACAGGATGGTGCGGCGCGCTCGAATCCACGCGCGCGGCACCGACGATCGGAACGTGCGGCCGTCGCGTATCTCGTCCTTGAGGCGTTCGAAGAACACGATGAACGAGTCCGCGGTGATGCCGATGGCGATGATGAACCCGGCCACACCGGCCAGGTCCAGCGTGAACCCGACCCAGCGACCGAGCAGCACCAGCACGCCGTAGACGATGCCGCCGGACAGCACCAGGGACAGGATCGTGAGGATGCCCAGCAACCGGTAGTAGGCCAGGCAGTAGATGCCGACCAGGATCAGCCCGATGGCACCGGCGATGAGCCCGGCTTCCAGCGAGGCGATGCCCAGTGTCGCGGACACGGTTTCGGCCTCGGACTGGTCGAACGCCAGCGGCAGCGACCCGTACTTGAGGATGTCGGCGAGGTTCTGCGCGCTCTGCTGGTTGAACTGCCCGGAGATGCTCGCGTTCCCGCCCGGCTGCGGTTCGTTGACCTCCGGTGCCGAGACCACTTCGGAGTCGAGCACGAACGCGGCCTGCTGGCCGACGTTGGCGGAGGTGAAGTCCGCCCAGGTCGTGCCGCCCGCGCTCTTGAAGTCCAGGTTCACGGTCCAGCCCGGCGCGCCGCCCTCCGGCTGCGGCGGCGTGGCCTGCGCATCGGCGATCTCCTTGCCGGGCAGGAACACCGGCTCCAGCAGGTACTTCTGCGCGTTCTCCTGATCGCAGGTGACCAGCGGGAGGTTCGGGTCGTCGTTGCCGCGCAGCGGGTCCTCGGCCGAGCAGTCCAGCGCCTGCAGCGCCTGCATCTGCACGCCGGGATCCGTGCTCTGCCGGGTCTGCTTGGCCTCCTCGATGGCCTGCTGGTCGCCGCCCGGCGCCGCCTGCTGCGGTGCGGTCGGGGCCGGGCCGCCGGGCGGCTGCCCTTCCGCGGGAGGTTGCTGCTGCTGAGCGGGCAGCGCGGTGGCCACCTTGCGGAAGTTGAGCTCGGCGGTCTGGCCGAGCTGCTTGGCCTGCTCGCTGCCCTCGCCGGGAACGGTGATGACCAGGTTGGAGCCGTCCTGGGCGACTTCCGAGCCGCTGATGCCCATCCCGTTGACCCGCGTCTCGATGATCTGGCGGGCCTGGTCGAGGGATTCGTTGGTCGGCGGCTGGCCATCCGGGGTGCGGGCGGTCAGCGTGACCCGGGTTCCGCCCTGGAGATCGATCCCCAACTTGGGGGTGGGCTTGCCGTCACCGGTGAAGAACACCAGTCCGTACAGGACCAGCACGATCATCCCGAAGATCGTGAGGTAACGCCCTGGGCGGATCTGCCCGCTCGGAGGTGCCACGACGCTCGGATCTCCTGTCCACGGTCTGCATCACGTCGGCGCCGCCGCCGGCACCAGTGCTCGGCACGCGATCACCGCAATCCGCGGCCCAGTCTGACAGGCGCCACCCGCGGCGAAGACGAGCGGGTGCGGACGGTGCGTGGACCTCCGATCACGCACCGGGGTTCCGCGACGACCGTGCGCGCACCGCCGGGTGAGCCGGGAACCGGCCGCAACCGCTCCGGCCGGCACCGGTTCGGCATGCCGCCCGGTCGCCGCTGCCCGGCGGGGTCTGCGGGTCAGTTGGCCTTGGACTCCTCGGTCTTGGACTCCTCGGTCTTGGACTCCTCGACCTTGGACTCCTCGACCTGCGCCGGCTCGGCGTCGACGACGTCGGTGCTGTCCGCGGTGGCGTCCTCGGCCTGCTCCGGGTTGACCTTCTCCCGGATCGCCTGGCGCACCCAGGTGGTACGCACGCCGGCGGCGATTTCGAGCTCGATGGTGTCCTCGGCGGTGTCGACGATCGTGCCGAACACTCCGGAGGTCGTCATCACCCGGTCACCGGTGGCCAGCGAGTTCTGCAGCTTCTGCTGCTCGGCGACCGCACGCTTCTGCTTGCGCGCCTGCAGGAACAGCGGCACCGCGAGCAGGACGATCAGCAGCGGGAAAAGCAGGGAATCCATCTTGCTCCGTTCGACCGGGCGCCGGTGTGCGCGCCGATGCGGCGATCCGCACGACCGCGCCCGAATTGTTTCGGATGTTCAGTACCCCCAGTGTGCCAGTCCGCACCGGGGTGGCGGGCACCCTACTCCCCGCGATCACGGGCGGTCACTCCCCGAAACCGACGGCCTGCGATTCGCCGGGGGCGGTGTCCGGGGCGGCGAGGCCCAGGTGCTGCCAGGCGGCGACCGTGGCCATCCGGCCGCGCGGGGTGCGGGCGAGCATCCCGGCGCGCACCAGGTACGGCTCGCACACCTCTTCGACGGTGGTTTGCTCCTCGCCGACCGCCACCGCCAGCGTGGAGATGCCGACCGGGCCGCCGCGGAACGAGTGGACCAGCGCGGCCAGCACCGCCCGGTCCATCCGGTCCAGGCCCTGCTCGTCCACGTCGTAGACGGCCAGCGCGGAGCGGGCGATCTCCCGGTCGACCCGGCCATCGGCGCGCACGTCGGCGAAGTCGCGCACCCGGCGCAGCAGCCGGTTGGCGATGCGCGGTGTACCGCGGGAGCGCCGCGCGATCTCGCGCGCGCCGTCCTCGGCCAGCCGTACGCGCAGGATCTCGGCGGAGCGGCGCAGCACCAGCTCCAGCTCGTCGGGCGCGTAGAACTCCATGTGCCCGGTGAACCCGAAGCGGTCGCGCAGCGGACCGGTCAGCGCTCCGGACCGGGTGGTGGCCCCGACCAGGGTGAACGGGGCGATCTCCAGCGGGATGCTGGTCGCGCCGGGACCCTTGCCCACGACGATGTCCACCCGGAAGTCCTCCATCGCCAGGTAGAGCATCTCCTCGGCCGGTCGCGCGATGCGGTGGATCTCGTCGATGAACAGGACGTCGCCCTCGGCGAGGTTGGACAGCATCGCGGCGAGGTCGCCGGGCTTCTCCAGCGCCGGTCCGGAGGTGACCCGGATCGCGGAGCCGAGCTCGGTGGCGATGATCATGGACAAGCTGGTCTTGCCCAGCCCGGGCGGACCGGAGAACAGCACGTGGTCGGGCTGGTCGCCACGTTTCAGCGCCCCGTGCAGCACCAGTTCCAGCTGTTCGCGCACCCGCGGCTGGCCGACGAACTCGCCGAGCTTGCGCGGCCGCAGGCTGGCCTCGACGTCCTGGTCACCGGCGCTCTGCTGCGGGGTCAGCGCGACGGACGGATCTTCCTGGTCCATCCCGGTCACCGGGGCCCGAGCACGGCCAGCGCTTTGCGCAACACTGCCGACGTCTCCAGCGCCGCGCCGTCGCCGGCCAGCACTTCTTCGACGCTCTGCTCGGCCTGCTTGGCGGAGAACCCGAGGCCGACGAGGGCTTCGGCGACCTCGGCGCGCACCTGCCCGTCGCGGGGCGGCGCGTCGGCGGCCGCGGCCGGTGCGGTGCCGGACAGCACGCCGACCTTGTCCCGCAGCTCCAGCACCAACCGTTCGGCGCTCTTCTTGCCGATGCCGGGCACCTGGGTGAGCACGGTGAGGTTGCCGTCGGACAGCGCGTGGCACAGCTGGTCGGGGCTCAGCACCGCCAGGGTCGCCAGCGCCAGCCGGGGCCCGACGCCCGAGGCGGTCTGCAGCAGCGCGAACAGGTCGCGCGATTCGGCATCGGCGAACCCGTAGAGGGTCAGCGAGTCCTCCCGCACGACCAGCGAGGTCCACACGTGTGTCTGCTCACCGGTGCGCAGCCCGCCCAGCGTCGCGGGCGTGGCGTGCACGGCCATGCCGACGCCGCCGGTCTCCACCACCGCGTGGTCCAGCCCGACGGACAGCACCTGCCCGCGCAGCGACGCGATCACCGTGCGCTCACTCCTCTCGCTGCTCAGCGGCCGATTCCGGATCCGCCGCCGGACCTGTCGTGATCGGTGCGGACACTACCGGCCTCCGCCACCGCGTCCGGTACCGCGCTGCGCGGACTTGAGCCGGGCCTTGTGCGCGCGGGCCAGCTCCGCGGCGCGGGCTTCGGCCTCGGCGAGCCGGGAGGCCATCGGCGCGCGCCACAGGTGGCAGACCGCGAGCGCGAGCGCGTCGGCGGCGTCGGCGGGCTTGGGTGCGGCATCGAGGCCGAGGACCCGGGTGACCATGGTGGTGACCTGCTTTTTGTCCGCGCGCCCTGATCCGCTGACGGCGGCTTTGACCTCGCTGGGCGTGTGGAAGGCGACCGGGAGGCCGCGCCGCGCCGCGGCCAGCGCGACCACGCCGGAGACCTGGGCGGTGCCCATGACACTGCGCACGTTGTGCTGGCTGAACACCCGCTCGATGGCCACGACCTCGGGGTGATGGGTATCCATCCAGCGCTCCACGGCATCGGCGACCGCGGCCAGCCGGTCCGGCAGCTGCCCGTCCGCGGGCGTGCGCGCGACGCCGACGTCCACGCAGGTCACCGAGCGGGAGCGGCCGCCGTCCACCACGCCCAGCCCGCACCGGGTCAGCCCAGGATCGATCCCCAGCACTCGCACGATGCCACCCGTCCTCGCCGATTCGGTGCGCACCAGCCGGTCGGTGAACACCCGTTCGAATCGTATCGGATCATGTGCGATGGGCGGCGCCCGACACGCCGGGACGGTCAGGGGCCGTCGCTGCCCGGGGTCCAGCTCTCCGGGCGGCCGGTGCCGGTGAGCACCGGCTGGTGGGTGGCGAACCCGCGCGGGGCGTCCGGCTGCCACGGGAAGCGGCCTTCGTTCGGCGAGGACGCGATCAGCTGCACCGCGGGGAAGTCGTCGTCGCCGTAGACCAGCACCGCACTACCCAGGAACTCCGGGTAGTAGGGCTTGGCGACCTTCTCGAAGGTCACGGGGCAGTCGGACAGGAATCCTTCGTAGAGGGTGCCGGGCGCGAACCGCTCGCCGCCGCCGGAGCGCTGCACGTAGGTGTCCACCACCGCGTGCGCCACGTCGCGGGGCAGTCCGATCACCACGACCTCGGGCCGCCCGAACCGGCGCCACGCGCCCACGGAGAACGCGTAGGAGGAGCCGCGGTCATCGGCGGGGACGTGCACGACGGCGGCCCCGTGCCGCTCGGCGGCGTCCACGAGCCGCCTGCGCAGTTGCTCATCGCTTTCGGCCACGGCGACATTCTGCCCGCAACGCAGGTCGCGACCCGATCCCCCCACCCGGGTACGGGGACACAATGGACACCCGCTGCGCTCCGAGCACGAACCCGCGCGGACCGTGCGGGGATCGGGCGGGTCCCGTGCCGACGACCCGGCGGGAGGGGAAGAGCAACGGCCCCCGCGGTCCGCTCGCCACACCCGCAGGACGTGGCTACCGTACGGGTGTGGCGACCCGGTCCTGGCAAGAGATGCGCGAGTGGCAGGTCGCGCTGCTGGAGCGGGCCACCGGTCACACCCTCGCGACGTGGAACGCCAGCGTGCGCGAAGCCGACCCCGCCGACGAGGCGGCGCTGCGCGACTGGCTGCGGGAACGCGGGGTCACCGGGTACGCCCAGATGCTGCTCGTGCACGAGCACTTCGGCTACCCGGAGTTCTTCACCCGCACCGGCGAGGAGCTCATCGAGCGGCAGTACGCCGACCGCCCGGCGCTGCGCCCGGTGTTCGACGCGGTGATCGCCCGGCTGCCCGAGGTCGGTCCCGCGGTGACCGTGCAGACCCGCAAGACGTACGTCTCGCTGCTGACCCCGCGGCGCACCTTCGCCGTCGTGGCCGCCGACACCAAGAGCCGGGTGGACGTGGGGCTGAGGTTCGCCGACCTTCCCGCCGACGACCGCCTGCTGCCCGCAGGAAGCCGCTGGAGCGGCGCGATGACCGCGCGGTTCCCGCTGACCGACGTCGAGGACGTCGACGAGGTCGTGGGGTGGCTTCGGCAGGCGTACCGGGACAACGAGTGACCGGCGCACGCCGGTCCAGGTCGGCCTCCCCGCGCCTGGTCGGGCGCGGGGAGGGGCGGGTCAGCCGACTTCGGCGAGGACCTCGTCGCTGACGTCGAAGTTCGAGTAGACGTTCTGCACGTCGTCGCAGTCTTCCAGCGCGTCGATCAGCTTGAAGACCTTGCGCGCGCCGTCGGCTTCCAGCGGGACGTTCACCGAGGCCAGGAAGCTGGTCTCCGCCGAGTCGTACTCGATGCCCTCGGCCTGCAGCGCCTTGCGCACGTCGACCAGGTTGCTCGGCTCGGTGAGCACCTCGAACGACTCGCCGAGGTCGTTGATCTCCTCGGCACCCGCGTCCAGCACCGCGCCCAGCACGTCGTCCTCGCCGAGGCCGTTCTTCGGCAGCAGGACCACGCCGCGCCGGCTGAACAGGTAGGCGACCGACCCGGCATCGGCCATCGAGCCGCCGTGCTTGTTCATCGCGGTGCGCACTTCGCCGGCCGCGCGGTTGCGGTTGTCGGTGAGGCATTCGATCAGCACCGCGACGCCGTTGGGCGCGTAGCCCTCGTACATCACGGTCTGCCAATCGGCGCCGCCCGCCTCTTCACCGGCCCCGCGCTTGCGGGCGCGCTCGATGTTGTCGACCGGCACCGAGCTCTTGCGGGCCTTCTGCATCGCGTCGTACAGGGTGGGGTTGCCCTCCGGGTCCCCTCCCCCGGTCCGCGCGGCGACCTCGATGTTCTTGACCAGCTTCGCGAACAGCTTGCCGCGTTTGGCGTCGAGGGCGGCCTTCTTGTGCTTGGTGGTGGCCCACTTGGAGTGGCCGCTCATCATTCCTCCGTCGTTCTGCGATCGCGCCGCGACTCAGCGCGCGCGGACGATCTGCACGAAATGCCGGTGCACCAGCTCATCCCCGCCGACCAGCTCCGGGTGGAAAGCGGTGGCGAGCACCGGCCCCTGCTGAACCGCGACGATCCTACCGGCGCGGTCCACGTCGTCAGCGACCTGCGGTCCTGCTGGCGCGGTGGCCAGCACCCGCACGCCCGCGCCGACCCGCTCCACCCAGGGTGCCCGAATGAACACGGCGCGCACCACATCGCCCGCGAACTCCAGGTCGGCCTCGAACGAATCGACCTGGCGGCCGAAGGCGTTGCGCCGGACCGACACGTCCAGCGCCCCGAGCGGGCGCAGCGCTCCACCGCCGAGCACCTCGGACGCGAGCAGGATCATCCCCGCGCAGGAACCGTAGGCCGGCATGCCCCCGGCGAGGCGTTCCTGCAGCGCAGCGGTGAGGTCGAACGCGTCCAGCAGCCTCGCCGCCGTGGTGGACTCCCCGCCGGGCAGCACCAACCCGCGCACCGCGGCGAGCTCCTCCGGGCGGCGTACCGGGCGCGGGTCGGCCCCGCTGCGTTCCAGGGCGGCCAGGTGCTCGTCCACGCCGCCCTGCAGCGCGAGGACCCCGATCTCGGGTCGTGCCATCGAATACCCCTCGATTCGTCACGCCACGCCGGCCAGGCGCAGCAGCGCGGTCGCCCCCGCCGCGGCCAGCACGACCACCACCAGCGGGGCGCGGCGCCAGGCCAGCACCCCGCCCAGCGCCACTCCGCCGAACCGGGCCCAGCCCGCGGGCTCGCCGGATTCGAACACCGCGCTGGTGGCCACGAAGCACGCCAGCAGCACCACCGCCGCCACCGACAGCAGCTGCTCGGTGCGCTCGGAGACGGTGATCCGCCCGCGCAGCAGCGGTCCGGCCAGTCGCATCGCGTAGGTGCCCGCGGCCAGCGCCAGCAGCACCCCCGGCGTCATGCCCGCCTCCTGCGCAGCGCAGCGGGCAGCGGAGCGGCCGCCGCGACACCGACCAGACCGGCCACGACCGGCAGCCCCTCCGGCAGCACCGGCGTGCTCAGCAGGGCCACCGCGACACCCACCAGCACCGCGCGCAGCGTCGGCCGGTCGGACAGCTTGGGCACCACCAGCGCCAGCAGCGCCGCGGGCAGCGCCGCGTCCAGGCCGAACGCCTCCGGGTCGCCGATGCCGGTGCCCAGCAGCCCGCCGAGGAACACCGACGGGGCCCACGCGCAGTACAGCGCGATCCCGGTGGTCCAGAACGCGCGCCGCCGCTGGGCCGGGTCGTCCTGGGCCAGCGCGAAGGCCACCGACTCGTCCACCAGCAGGTGGCTGCCCACCAGCCTGCTCGGCCAGCCGCGATCGAGCACTCCGCCGATGGCCAGTCCGAACGGCAGGTGCCGGGCGTTGAGCAGCAGTCCGCCGACCACCGCGGTCAGCGGCGCGGCACCGGCGGTGAGCAGGCCGACCGCCATGAACTCCGAGCCGCCGGCGAACACCACCGCGGCGGTGAGCGTGATCAGCCACAGCGGCACCCCGCTGCTGACCGCGATCGCGCCGAGCGAGGCGCCGACCACGGCCATCGCGACCGCCACCGAGAGCACATCCCGCAGCAGCGGATCCCGCAGCGCACCGGGTGTTCGCTGTAACGTCTTCATGTTCGTTATGCTGAACGCAGCGCACACTGTTCGTCAAACCGAACGAACGTACCGACGGATCGGACCGCCTATGGGTGAGCAGGAGAACGCCCCGCTGGAGATCATCGCCCGGTCGCTGCGCCGCGAGCGCGACCGCGCCGGACTGTCGCTGTCCGAACTGGCCAAACGGGCCGGGGTGGCGAAATCCACGCTCTCCCAACTGGAATCGGCCACCGGCAACCCCAGCGTGGAGACGTTGTGGGCGCTCGGCGTCGCACTCGGCGTCCCGTTCAGCACCCTCGTGGAACCCCCCGCGCCACGGGTGCACGTGGTCCGGTCCGCCGAACTGAACACCGTCCGCTCCGAACGCTCGCCGTACGCCACGGCACTGCTGTCCACCGGGCGCACCGGCAACCGCCGCGACCTCTACGCGCTGGAACTCGAACCCGGCCCCGCCCGGTACGCCGAAGCGCACATCCCCGGCACGGTCGAGCACGTGGTGCTCACCGCGGGCCGCGCCGAGATCGGACCCCAGGACGCCCCGGTGGTGCTGGAACCCGGCGACTACCTGTCCTTCGCCGGCGACGAACCGCACCGGTACGGCGCGCTCGCCCCCGGCACCAGGGCGGTGCTGGTCATGGAACACCCCTGACCAGCACCGCAACGGATCACCAGCCGCGCTGCGCGTAATGCTGGTCCACAGGCAGCGCCGAGCGCTCGCTGCCGGACATGGGCTCGCCGAGCCCGGCGGAGACCTTCGCCAGCAGCTCCGGATCGTCGTGGAAGGTGGTCGCCTTGACGATCGCCGAAGCCCGGGCGGCCGGATCCCCGGACTTGAAGATGCCGGACCCGACGAACACGCCCTCGGCCCCGAGCGAGCGCATCATCGCCGCGTCCGCCGGGGTGGCGATCCCGCCCGCGGTGAACAGCACCACCGGCAGCTCGCCCGCCGCGGCGACCTCCTCGACCAGCGCGACCGGCGCGCCCAGCTGTTTGGCCGCCGCGTGCAGCTCGTCGGGCGGCAGCACCGACAGCCGCGCCAGGTCCGCGCGGATGCGGCGCATGTGCCGAGTCGCCTCCACGACGTCCCCGGTGCCCGCCTCGCCCTTGGAGCGGATCATCGCGGCACCCTCGGAGATCCGCCGCAGCGCCTCACCGAGATCGGTCGCCCCGCACACGAAAGGCACGGTGAACTCCCGCTTGTCGATGTGGTTCGCCTCGTCGGCCGGCGTGAGCACTTCGGACTCGTCGATGTAGTCGACGCCGAGCGCCTGCAGCACCCGCGCCTCGGTGAAGTGCCCGATGCGGGCCTTGGCCATCACCGGGATGGACACCGCGTCCACGATGCCGCGAATCATGTCCGGATCCGACATCCGGGCCACTCCGCCCTGCGCGCGGATGTCGGCGGGCACCCGTTCCAGCGCCATCACCGCCACCGCACCCGCGTCCTCGGCGATCCTGGCCTGCTCCGGCGTGACCACGTCCATGATCACGCCGCCCTTGAGCATCTCGGCCATGCCCCGCTTCACCCCGGGAGTCCCGGTGCGCGGGCCCGACCCCGTTCCGGTCGCCGTCACCGCTGATCGCCTCCACTTCGCACGTGCGCACCGGACCTCCCGGTGCGCGGCGAGCGTAGGCAGCGGGCCGCGGGCCGGGCACGATCCACTGGCGGCTCGTTCCACCAGGCCACTCGGCGGCGCCCTTGCGACCCCGCGGCCGAAGGTGTGTGCTCGGTGACACGTCCGCTGTCCCCGGCTCGGGAGCCGCCATGAGCAGCAAGCGCAACGGGGCGGACCGCGGCGCCGCTCCCACCGACCCGGCGCAGATCCGCAACGTCGCCCTGGTCGGCCCGCCCGGCTCCGGGAAGACCACGCTGGTCGAGGCGCTGCTCGAACGCACCGGCACCATCCCGCGCGCCGGATCCGTCGAAGCGGGCACGACGGTCTGCGACCACGAACCGCCTGCGGTGCAGCAGCAGCGCTCCATCGGCACCGCGGTCGCCGCCCTGCAGCACGGCGGGGTCAAGATGAACCTCATCGACACCCCCGGTTACGTCGACTTCGTGGGCGAGCTGCGGGCCGGGATGCGCGCCGCGGACGCCGCGCTGTTCGTGGTCACCGCCGAGGGCGTCGACCCGGTCACCGATGCGCTGTGGCAAGAATGCGCGTCGGCGGGGGTGCCGCGCGCGGTCGTCATCGCCCGGTTGGACCGCGCGCGGGCCGACTTCGACGCCGCCGTGCAGGCCTGCCGGGACTCCTTCGGTTCCGGGGTGCTGCCGCTCTACCTGCCGCGCCACGACGACGAGGGGCACCCGAACGGGCTGGTCGGGGTGCTCACCGGTCAGCTGCGCGACACCGGGGGCGCACCGGCGGGCACCGAGGACGCGGAGCGCACCGCCGCGGCCCGGGACGAGCTGGTGGAGGCGATCATCGCGGGCAGCGAGGACGAGGCGCTGCTGGACGCCTACCTGGCCGGGGAGCCGATCGCCGAGGAGGTGCTGATCCGGGCCCTGGAGACCGCGGTGGAGCGTGGCGCGATGCACCCGGTGCTTCCGGTGTGCTCGGCGAGCGGGTTGGGCCTGGCCGAACTGCTGGACGGGGTGGTGCGCGGGTTCCCCTCCCCACTGCGCAGGCGCCCGCCGCTGGCCACCGATCTCGCCGGGGAACAGCTGCGGGAACTGGCGGCCGATCCCGAGGCGGCGCTGGCGGCCGAGGTGGTGCACACCTCGGCCGACGCGTACGTGGGGCGGGTGTCGCTGGTGCGGGTGTTCTCCGGGACGCTGCGCCCGGACCGGCAGGTGCACGTGGCCGGGCGCGGGATGGCCGAGCGCGGGCACCCCGACCACGACGCGGACGAACGGCTCGCGCACCTGTACTCACCGCTGGGCGCGACGCTCACCGAGGTCGAGCAGTGCGCGGCGGGCGACATCTGCGCGCTGACCAAGCTCGGCTCCGCCGAGACCGGCGACACCCTCGCCGATCCGCACGATCCGCTGCTGGTCGAGCCGTGGCCGATGCCGGAACCGCTGCTGCCGGTGGCGGTGACCGCGCACGACCGCAGCGCCGAGGACGCGCTGGCGCGCAACCTGAGCCGGCTCGCGGCCGCGGATCCCGGACTGCGGTTGGAACGCGACGACGAGACGCACCAGCTCGTGCTGTGGTGCACCGGCGAAGCGCACGCCGAGGTGGTCCTGCAGCGGCTGCGCGAAGGCGGCGCCGAGGTGGACACCGAACCGGTGCGCGTCCGGCTGCGGCAGACGTTCGCCGGTCCCGCCTCCGGGCACGGCAAGCACGTCAAACAGTCCGGTGGGCACGGCCAGTACGCGGTGGTCGACGTCGAGGTGGAACCGCTGCCGCGCGGCTCCGGCGTCGAGTTCGCCGAACGCGTGGTCGGCGGGGCGGTGCCGCGCCCGTTCATCCCGAGCGTGGAGAAGGGGGTGCTGGCCCAGGCCGCCCGCGGCCTCACCGAGGGCATGCCGCTGGTGGACGTGCGGGTCACGCTCGTGGACGGCAAGGCGCACAGCGTGGACTCCTCGGACGCGGCGTTCCAGGCGGCCGGTGCCGCCGCGGTCAAGGCCGCGGCCGCCACCGCGGGGCTGCGCACGCTGGAACCCGTGGACGAGGTGGTGGTGCGGCTGCCGGACGAGCACCTGGGTGCGGTGCTCGGCGACCTGTCCGGCAGGCGCGGCAAGGTCGTGGGCACCGCACCGCAGGACGCGGGCTGGACCGTGGTGCGCGCGCACGTGCCCGCCGAGGAGCTGGAACGCTACGCGGTGCGGATCCGATCGCTGAGCTCGGGCAGCGCCAGCTTCACCCGCCGCTTCGACGGTTACGAGCCGGCCCCGGACGAACCCGCCGGGCGGTAGCCGGTCAGGACTGCTGCGGCTCGTGCACCGACACCAGGCGCTGCACGACGGTGAACGCGGTCAGCGCGGCCAACAGCCACACCGCGATGTCCAACACGTACGGCACGCCCAGCCCGTGCAGACCGGTGCCCACCAACAGCATGATGAACCGCTCGGCCCGCTCGGCCAGTCCCGCACCGACGTGCAGCCCGTTGGCCTCGGCGCGGGCTTTGACGTAGGAGATCACCTGCGCGCACACCATGCCGATGAGCAGGCCGAGCCCCAGCGTGCGGTCGCCGTCGACCACGAGCGCCCACCACACCAGCGACCCGAACAGCACCCCGTCCACGAGCCGGTCGCAGCTGGCGTCGAGCACCGCGCCGAACCGGGAGGCGGCCCCGCCCGCGCGAGCCATCGCACCGTCCAGCAGGTCGAACAGCAGGAACACCGTCACCAGCACGGTGCCGGGGAACAGCTGTCCGCGCGGGAAGAACCACAGCGCCGCGGCGCCCGCCAGGACCGTCCCGAGCACCGTGACCGCGTTCGGGGACAGCCCGAGCCGGACCAGGACCGCGCCCAGCGGATCGGTCAGCCGGGACAGGGACGCGCGCGCGAGGATGTTCAGCATCGCCGGGAGAGTCAGCCGCCAGTAGCGAGAAGTGGGTGTGCCGGGACGAGATTAGCCCCCGGCGATCGACATCAGGGCGCCGACCTGCCGCGCGGCGGTTTTCGGTGAGTTCGGGCACATCCGGAATCAGTTGAAAGTTCAAGCGTGTTGAGCCGGGTGGACCAGCAACCCCGGCGAGGTATGGGAGCGACCGTGACCACTACGCAGATCCCCGGCTACGTGCAGGCCACCTGGGACATCGACAGCGTGCACTCCGAGGTGGAATTCACCGTCCGGCACATGGGCGTGGGCAAGTCCCGCGGCCGGTTCGGCTCCTTCCGCGGCGAGATCGTCACCGGTGAGACGCTCGAGCAGTCCTCGGTGACCGCCACCATCGACGCCACCTCGGTGGACACCGGCAACGCCGACCGGGACGCGCACCTGCGCAACAGCGACTTCCTGGATACCGACCGGTTCCCGACCGCCGAGTTCCGCTCCACCGGCGTGCGCCGGGACGGCGAGGACTACGTCATCGACGGCGAGTTCACCCTGCACGGGGTGACCAAACCGGTGTCGCTGACCACCGAGCTCGGCGGATTCTCCGCGGAGGGCCTGCTCGGCCTGTCCGCGAAGACCACGATCAACCGCACCGATTTCGGCGTCGGCCCGGACGGCGGCGCGATGGTCGGCGAGAAGGTCACCATCACGCTGGAGATCGAGGCTCAGCTGCGCAGCTGAGGCGAGCCGGCACCGGGGCGGGGACGCATCGCCCCGGTGCGGCCGTGTTCGCCGACGGCGAACAGAGCCGTCAGTCCACTTCGGACCAAGCGTCGGCGAGCAGCTGCCGGGTCTCGCCGAGCAGCTGCGGCAGCACCTTGGTGTGCCCGATGACCGGCATGAAGTTCGAATCCCCGCCCCACCGCGGGACGACGTGCTGGTGCAGGTGCGCGGCGATGCCCGCACCGGCCACCGGGCCCTGGTTGAGCCCGATGTTGAACCCGTGCGGGGCCGAGACCCGGCGGATCACCTGCATCGCGTGCTGGGAGTACTCGGCGACCGCCGCCGTCTCCTCCCGCGTGAGGTCCGGGTAGTCGGCCACGTGCCGGTACGGCAGCACCATCAGGTGGCCCGGGTTGTACGGGTAGAGGTTGAGGATCGCGAACACCAGCTCGCCGCGGGCCACGATCAGCGTCTCGGCGTCCGGACGCCCCGACTCCAGCAGCCGGCAGAACGGGCAACCCTCGCTGTCCTCGCCGACCGGCTTGTTCTCGCCCTGGATGTAGGCCAGCCGGTGCGGCGTCCACAGCCGCTGCAGCGAATCCGGGACGCCCACCCCGTCCTGCGCGCTCAGCTCGACGCCATCCTGCTCCGGCCCGCTCACGCCAGCTCCGACCGGAAGGTGTCCGCGGTCGGCGAGGTGTTGTCCCGCCGCCGCACCCAGCGGGTCAGCGCGGCGACCGCGTCGTCGGCCGGCACCTCGTTGATCTGCGAGCCGTCCCGGAACCGGAACGACACCGCACCGGCCTCGACGTCCTTGCCGCCGGCCAGCAGCAGGAACGGCACCTTCTGCGTGGTGTGGTTGCGGATCTTCTTCTGCATCCGGTCATCGCTGCGGTCGACCTCGACCCGCAGCCCCTCCGCGCGCAACCGCTGCGCCACCTGCGCCAGGTGCTCGGTGTGCTCGTCGGCGATCGGGATGCCCACCACCTGCACCGGCGACAACCACGCGGGGAACGCCCCGGCGTAGTGCTCGGTGAGCACGCCGAAGAACCGCTCGATGGAACCGAACAGCGCGCGGTGGATCTTGATCGGCCGCTGCTTGCTGCCGTCCGGCGCGGTGTACTCCAGGCCGAACCGGTCCGGCAGGTGGTAGTCGACCTGGATCGTGGACATCTGCCAGCTGCGGCCCAGCGCGTCCCGCGCCTGCACCGAGACCTTCGGGCCGTAGAAGGCCGCGCCGCCCGGATCCGGCACCAGGTCCAGCCCGGAATCCTGCGCCGCCTCGCGCAGCGCCTCGGTGGCCACCCGCCAGCTCTCGTCGTCGCCGACGTACTTCTCCTCGTTGCGGGTGGACAGTTCGAGGTAGAAATCGTCCAGCCCGTAGTCGCGCAGCAGGTCCAGCACGAAGCCCAGCAGCGACTTCAGCTCGTCCTGCAGCTGGTCCGGGGTGCAGTAGATGTGCGCGTCGTCCTGGGTCATCCCGCGCACGCGGGTGAGACCGTGCACCACACCGGACTTCTCGTAGCGGTACACCGATCCGAACTCGAACAGCCGCAGCGGCAGTTCGCGGTAGGAACGCCCCCGCGAGCGGTAGATGAGGTTGTGGAACGGGCAGTTCATCGGCTTGAGGTAGTAGTCCTGGCCGGGCTTGCGCACCTCGCCGTCCGCGTCCAGCTCCTCGTCGAGGTGCATCGCGGGGAACATCCCGTCCGCGTACCAGTCCAGGTGCCCGGAGGTCTTGAACAGCGCGTCCTTGGTGATGTGCGGCGAGTTCACGAACTCGTAGCCGGCTTCCTCGTGCCGCTTGCGCGAGTAGTCCTCCAACTCGCGCCGGATGGTGCCCCCCTTGGGGTGGAACACCGGCAGACCGGAGCCGACCTCCTCCGGGAAGGAGAACAGGTCCAGCTCGGCACCGAGCTTGCGGTGGTCGCGGCGCTCGGCCTCGGCCAACCACTGCTCGTACTCGGCCAGCTTGTCCTTGGACTCCCACGCGGTGCCGTAAACGCGCTGCAGCTGCCGGTTGTTCTGGTCACCGCGCCAGTAGGCGGCCGCGACGCGGGTCAGCTTGAACGCCGGGATGAACCGGGTGTGCGGGACGTGCGGACCGCGGCAGAGATCTCCCCAGACGACCTCGCCGCGCCGGTCCACGTTGTCGTAGACGGTGAGCTCACCACCGCCGACCTCCATCACCTCGCTGGTGTCGACCTCGGACTTGAGGTCGACGAGTTCCAGCTTGTACGGCTCGCCGGCCAGCTCCTGCTGCGCCGCCTCCACCGAATCCAGCCTGCGCCTGCGGAACTGCTGTCCCGACTTGAGGATCTGCTTCATCCGCTTCTCCAGCGCCTGCAGGTCCTCCGGGGTGAACGGGCGCTCGACGTCGAAGTCGTAGTAGAAGCCGTCCTGCACCGGCGGGCCGATGCCCAGCTTGGCGTCGGCGAACAGGTCCTGCACCGCTTGGGCGAGCACGTGCGCCGCGGAGTGCCGGATGACGCTGCGCCCCGCCTCGCTGCCCGCGGCCACCGCTTCCACCTCGGCGTCAGCTTCCGGCACCCAGGTCAGATCGCGCAGGTCGCCGTCCTGGTCGCGCACGACCACCACGGCTTCCTCTCCGTTGGACGGCAGCCCCGCCTCCGTGACGGCCGAACCGGCCGTAGTGCCCGCCGGAACCTTCACCCGGGGCGCTTGCTGGCTTTGGGAAGGCAGAACGGACACGACTACTCCTCGAACGGTGCCGGTGACGCCCGGCGCGGATGTGCTTCGCACCCCGATGCTATCCGCCACCGGTGAACGACTTCCGCGCAGCACCGCCGCGGCGCGGTGGCCGGCTTCACAGCAGCGCCTGCTCGATCTCCATCGCCGAGGCCGGTCCGCCGGTGCACGGTCCCTGCACGGCCTGCACGCCCAACAGCTCCAGCCGTTTGGCCTGCTCCTCGGTACGTACACCGGCCGCCACCACGGGCAGGCCCAGCAGCCGCGCGGACTCGGCGAAGCTGCGGACCAGGTGCTCGTCCAGCGGATCGGGACCGTCCGGTTCGGCGAAGCTGTCCAAGTACGAGCCGGCCAGCTTGACCGCGTGCACCGGCAACCGCCGCAGCCGGGCGAGCCGCGTGTGGTCGCGGCCGAAGTCGGCGATGCCGACGTTCAGCCCCATGTCGGCGAACACCTCCACCGTGTCCACCCGGTCGCCGAACTCGTCGAACATCGCCGCCTCCGGCATGCCCAGCGCCAGCGCCGCCGGTTCCATCCCGGTCCGGTCCAGGATCCGGCGCACGTCGCCGACCAGTTCGGGCGCGCGGCAGTGCCGGGCCGTCAGGTCCAGCGCGGCGACCGGGGCCGCGGCGCCGACCCGCTCGTTCCAGCGCACCGCGTGCTCGCAGACCCGCTCCAGCGCCCAGCCGCCGAGCCTGCTGATCAGCCCGGTCTCCTCGGCCAGCTCCAGGAAGTGCTCCCCGCCGAGCTCGCCCAGCTCCTCGTGGTCCCAGCGCAGCACGGCTTCGGCGGCGATCATCTTGCCGGTGGCCAGCCACACCACCGGCTCGTACTCCACGAACAGCTCGTTGGTCTCCAGCGCGCCGGGCAGGGCGGCGGAGAGCTTGAACCGCTCGCGGGCCGCGGCGTTGTGCTCCGGGTCGAACAGCACCCACTGCGCCCGCCCCTCGGTCTTGGCCCGGTACAGCGTGATGTCCGCATCGCGCAGCAGCTGGTCCGGTTCGCTGCCGGCCACCTCGCGCTCCACCACGCCGGCGCTGGCGGTCGCGCTGAGCTCGTGCGACCCGACCCGCACCGGGCGGGTCAGCTCGCCCAGCATCCGCTCCACCAGGTCCAGCAGGTCGGTGACCCCGGTCGAGTCCGGCACCAGCACGACGAACTCATCCCCGCCCATCCGCGCGGCGACAGCGCCCTCCGCCGCGGCGAGCGTGTTGAGCCGTTGGGCCACCGAGCGCAGCAGATCATCACCGATGGGATGGCCCAAGCTGTCGTTGACCGCCTTGAACCCGTCCAGGTCGAAGTAGCACAGCCCCACCCTGCGGCCCGGATGGCTCGCCGCGAGCGCCTCGTCCATCCGGGTTTTGAGCAGAGTCCGGTTGGCCAGTCCGGTCAGCGGGTCGTGCGTGGCCTGCCTGCGGAACTGCTCCTGGAGCATGTGCCGCTCGGTGATGTCCTCGTAGAGCAGGACCTGGTAGCTCGGCGCGCCGTCGCCGTCACGCACCAGCGAGGCCGACAACTGGGTCCAGATGTGGCTGTCGTCGCCGGTGGTGAATCGGGTGTCCAACTGGAACAGGTCGTCGACCCCGGCGACCAGGGACACGTCCAACCGCTCCAGCTCCGGCAGCCACGCCTCGTCGACCAGCGCGAAGATGCTCTGGCCGACGAGGTCCTGGCCGGTGCTGCGGAAGATCCGGTTCATCGAGGCGTTGACCTCGTCGATCCTGCCGTCCAGCCCGGCCACCGCGATGCCCAGCGCCGAGGAGGCGAACACCGCGCGCGACCGGGCTTCGCTGGCGCGCAGCGCTTCCTCGGCCGCGTCCCGCGCGTGCAGCACCGCCTGCTGGATGACCTCCTGCTGGTCCAGCGTCTGCTCGCGCAGCGCGCCCGCGTAGCCGGCCGCGACCGCGCCGAGCAGTTCGAGCAGCTCGCCGGGCGGCAACGTCCGGAACCCGGGCAGCTCCGCACCCAGCACCTGCAGGGTGCGCGCCAGCACCGCGGCATTGGTGAAATGCACGTCCACCAGGCGCGCGCCGATCCGCTCGGCGGCCGCGCGGGTATCACCGGGGGCGTCGAGGAGCGCACCGAGGCACTCGTCCAGGAACAGCTCGATGTCCTGGCGCGATTTGGCGACGTAGCTGGTGTGGATGACCGCGCGCGTCCACCTGCGAACGGCTTCGCCGCGCGCGGCGTCGGGCTCCGGACCGGTCATCGCGTCACGCCTTACGGCCCATTGCGCCGTACACGATCGACTTCTCCGGCTCCTCGGGCACGTCCTCGTCGGAGTCCGGGTGCCACTCCGGCACGTACACCACGCCGGGCTCGACGAGCTCGAAGTCGGAGATCAACTCGGCGACCCGGTCCCGGTCGCGGAGGGTGACCGGGTTGGTGCTGTTCTTGTACAGGTTGACCAGCGTCTCGACGCCCTCCGGGTAGTGGTCCCCGGTGACGTGCGAGAAGCCGAGGAAGCTGCCGGGCGCCAGCGCTTCGTAGTAGCGGCGGATCACCGATCCCGGGTCCGCGGAGTCCGGCACGAAGTGCACCAGCGCGACCATCATGACGCCGATGGGCTTGTCGAAGTCGAGCAGTTCGGCGGCCTCCGGGCTCTGCAGCACCCGGTCCACGTCCTCCAGGTCGGCCTGCACCACCCGGGCGTTCTCGTCGCCCTCCAGGATGGTGCGCGAGTGCGCGACCGCCACCGACTCGTTGTCCACGTACAGCACCCGAGCCTGCGGATCGGCTTCCTGCGCGATCTCGTGCACGTTGCCCGCGGTCGGGATCCCGGAACCGATGTCGAGGAACTGGGTGACGCCCTGCTCGATGCAGTAGCGCACCGCGCGGCGCAGGAATGCCCGGTTGTTCTGCGCGACCTCCTTCACGTTCGGCACGACCTCCAGCACCTTGCGGCCGAGCTCGCGATCGGCGGCGAAGTTGTGCGCACCACCGAGGTAGAAGTCGTAGCAGCGCGCTGCGCTGGGCTTCTCCAGGTCCACGTCGCTCGTGATCCAGTCGGGTCGCTGCTGCATGTGCCACCTTCCGCGTCGCTCGTCGAGCTGCCGGCACCCGGCGCCGGGCGCCGGGCGTCGGGGGGGTGAGGCGCGCTCCGGCCGCCGGGGCTTTGATCAACCCGGATCGTAGTGTCACGCAGCGAACGCGGTCACGTACGTGGGGTACGGGGGCCGAGGTCGTTGCCGAAGTGGTATGAGCATTCTCACCGTCCGCGACCCGCCCGCATCGCGGGATCGCGAATAAGGGGAACCTAAGCTGGCCGGGTCCGGGTTTTCACCCGAGTTCCCGCGGGCGCCGATGCCCGCGCCCACCGGGGTCACGGGTGCGCCCGGGCGTGCCCGTCGCACGAGAACGGCACAACGATCAGCCAGCGAGTAGGAGAACGCATGACCCGCCCACTGCGAGTAGCGATCGTCGGGGCCGGACCGGCCGGCGTGTACGCCGCCGACATCCTGACCAAGTCGGAAACGCAGGTGGACATCGACCTGCTCGATCGGATGCCCGCACCCTACGGTCTGATCCGCTACGGCGTGGCGCCCGACCACCCCCGCATCAAGGGCATCATCAGCGCGCTGCACCGGATCATGGAAAAGCCCGAGCTGCGCTTCCTCGGCCAGGTCGAGTACGGCGTGGACATCAAGCTCGACGACCTGCGCCGGCACTACGACGCGGTCATCTTCGCCACCGGTGCGGACCAGGACCGCGGGCTGGACATCCCGGGCATCGACCTGGAACACAGCCACGGGGCCGCGGAGTTCGTCTACTGGTACGACGGCTACCCCGAGTCGCCGCGCGATTGGACGCTGGACGCCCAGCAGGTCGCGGTGATCGGCGCGGGCAACGTCGCGCTGGACGTGGCCCGGGTGCTGGCCAAGCAGGCCGACGACCTGCTGCGCACCGAGATCCCGGACAACGTCTACGAGGGCCTGCGCGACTCGCAGGTGACCGATGTGCACCTGTTCGCCCGCCGCGGCCCGGCGCAGGCCAAGTTCACCCCGCTGGAGCTGCGCGAGCTCGACCACCAGGACGACGTCGAGATCATCGTGCACCCGGAGGGCTTCGAGCTCGACGAGGCCAGCGAGCAGGACATCGCCTCGAACAACCAGACCAAGAGCATCGTGAAGACGCTGCAGGACTGGGCGCTGCGCGATCCCAAGCACGACACGTCCCGCCGGCTGCACCTGCACTTCCTGCGGTCGCCGGTGGCCGTGGAGGGCACCGAGCGCGTCGAGGCGTTCAAGACCGAGGTCATGGAGCTGACCGGCGACGGCAACGTGCGCGGCACCGGTGAGTACGAGACCTGGCCGGCGCAGCAGGTCTACCGCGCCGTGGGCTACCTGAGCTCCCCGGTCACCGACATCCCGTTCGACAACGCCGCGGGCACCGTGCCCAACGACGGCGGGCGGGTGCTGGACCTGGACGGCGAGCGCCTCGCCGGTGTTTACACCACGGGCTGGATCAAGCGCGGCCCGGTGGGGCTCATCGGGCACACCAAGGGCGATGCGCTGGAGACCATCAACAACCTGCTGGAGGACCTCGACTCGCTGGGCGAGGCCGAGGCGCCGGAGCGGGAATCGATCATCACCCTGCTCGAAGAGCGCGACGTCAGCTACACCACCTGGGAAGGCTGGGGCCGGCTGGACGCGCACGAGCGCGCGCTGGGCGAGGAGCGCGGCCGCGAGCGGCTCAAGGTCGTCGAGCGCGCGGACATGGTGCGCATTTCGCGCGGCGAGAGCTGACCTGCTCGAAACACCCCGAACGCCCCCGGCAGGTCCGGGGGCGTTCGTGCGCGCGGGCGCGGTTGTGACAGGTACTACCGTGGCGGGTATCGATCAGCGCCCGGCAGGAGGAACCCACGTGACGGCCACCGACTCCATCCCGGACACGACCGGAGCCGAACTCGACGCCGCGCTGCAGCGCGCGAACCGGGCCGCCGAGGAGATGTGCGCGCAGCCGCCCGCCGGACGGGCCCGCCAGCTGCGCGCGGCCGCCGACGCGCTCGACGCGGCCGCCGCGGAACTGGTGGACCTGGCCCGCGCCGAGTCGAACCTCTCCGAGGCGCGCTTGACCGGCGAGCTCGCCCGCACCACCTTCCAGCTGCGGTTGTTCGCCGAAACCGCCGATTCGGGCGAGTTCCTGCACGTCGTGCTGGACCGCGCTGACCCGGACTTCCCGCTGGGCCCGAAACCCGACCTGCGCCGGATGCTGCTGCCGCTGGGGCCGGTGCTGGTGTTCGCGGCCAGCAACTTCCCGTTCGCGTTCTCGGTGGCGGGCGGTGACACCGCAGCTGCGCTGGCCGCCGGATGCCCGGTGCTGGTCAAAGCACACCCGGGCCATCCGGCGTTGTCACAGCGCACCGCGGAGATCGTCGGGGAGGCACTGCGCTCGGCCGGTGCGCCGGAGGGCGCGTTCGACGTGGTGTTCGGCTTCGAGACCGGCTCGAACGCGCTGCAGGACCCGCGGATCCGCGCGGCCGCGTTCACCGGTTCCGTGCCCGCGGGACGGGCGCTGCACGACATCGCCGCGGCCCGACCGGATCCCATCCCGTTCTTCGGCGAGCTCGGCAGCCTCAACCCGGTGTTCGTCACCCCCGGCGCGGTGCGCGCCCGCGGTGCCGACATCGCATCCGGATACGTCAACTCCTACTGCGGCAACGCCGGGCAGCTGTGCACCAAACCGGGCCTGCTGTTCCTGCCCGCCGGGCACGGGCTCGGCGAGGCGCTGGTCGGGCATGCCCGGGACGCCGCGGCGCACCCGATGCTCAACGAACGGCTGCACGAGGGCTTCGAGCAGCGCAGGCGCGAGGCGACCGAGGTCCCGGGCGTGCAGGTCCTCGTGGACGGGGACGCTGCCGGACCGTCCCCGACCCTGCTGGCTGCTTCGGTGGACACCCTGCTGGAACACCGCGAAGCCCTGTTGGCGGAGGCGTTCGGCCCGCTGTCCATCGTGGTGGAATACGACTCCCCGCAGGAGGCCAACCGGGTCGCCGAGGCGTTCGCGGGCAACCTGACCGCCACCGTGCACGCCGAGGACGACGAAGCGGGGCTGGTCGGCGGGCTGGTGCGCCGGTTGCGCGAACGGGCCGGCCGGGTGCTGTTCAACGGCTGGCCGACCGGAGTGGCCGTCTCACCCGCGATGCAGCACGGCGGGCCGTACCCCGCGACCACGGACGCGCGATTCACCTCGGTGGGCACCGCCTCGATCGAACGCTTCCTGCGCCCGGTGACCTACCAGAACGCCCCCGCCGGAGTGCTGCCCGAACCGCTGCGCGACGACAACCCGTGGAACATCCCGCAGACGGTGCACCAGCCGGGCTGAGCTCAGCGGCGTGCGAAGACGTGCACCCGCACGTCCGCGGTGACCTCGACCGGCTCCGCGGCAGCGGCCAGCTGCTCGCGCGCGGCCTGCCCGCTGCCGTGGAACGCGTTCGGGCCCATGCCCACCAACGCGGCCGCCGCGTCCCGGTCCAACCGCATCCGGAAACCGACCTCGCGTTCGGCAACCGGCTCGAACAGCTCGCCCAGCTGCTCGTCCAGCCGTTCCCGCTTGCGCCGGTCCACGCCGAGCAGGCCCAGCTGCGCCACGAGCTCGGCGAGGTGGTCCGGTCCGGGCACGACGACCACCAGCCGCCCGCCCGGCTGCAGCACCCGGTGCATCTCCGCGGCGTTGCGCGGGCTGAACACGTCCAACACCGTCGAGATCGCCCCGCTGCGCACCGGCAGCCCGTGCCAGGCATCGGCCACCGCGGACCCGATCGCCGGGTGCGCCTTGGCTGCCCGGCGGGCCGCGTACTTCGACACGTCCAGCGCCACCCCCACCGAGCCGGGCAGCGCGTCCAGCACCCGGGCGAGGTGGTGACCGGGTCCGGCGCCGATGTCCAGCAGCGCCGTCCCGGTCGCGGATTCGGCGACCGCGGCCGAGATCGGCGCGTAGTGCCCGGCTTCCAAGAACCGGGCCCGTTCGGCGACCATGGCCGCGGTGTCCCCGTCGCCCGCGCGCCGCGCCCCGGTCAGCAGCGACACATAACCCTGGCGGGCGATGTCGAACGCGTGCCCGGACGAGCAGAGCAACCCGGCCGGGCGGGAGGTGAACGACCCCCCGCAGTGCGGACAGGCCAGCAATGCCTGCACGTCGTCGCGCACGCTCACCTCCCGCACCGCAGCATCGGAGGAAATTCTAGCCGCGCGACCTGCAGGGACGGTGCAGACCCTTGGGCTTGGAGTGGTTGTCGGCGCCGGACTACTGGTCCGCGCGCTTCGCGGTGCAGCACCTGCTCGCGCTGGCCTACCTGACCGCGTTCCTGGTCGCTGCGCTGCAGTTCCGGCCACTGCTCGGCGAGCGGGGCATGACCCCGGTGCCGCGCTTCCTGGCCCGGGTACCGGCCCGGCGCTCACCGAGCCTGTTCCACCTGCACTACAGCGACCGCACGTTCTCCGCGGTGGCCTGGACCGGGGTGGTCGGCAGCGGGCTGGCGCTGGTGGGCGCGGCTGATCTGGTGCCGTTGTGGGCATCGGTGCTGTGGTGGCTGCTGCTGTGGGTGCTGTACCTGTCGATCGTCAACGTCGGGCAGATCTGGTACGCGTTCGGGTGGGAATCGCTGCTGCTGGAGGCCGGTTTCCTCGCCGTGTTCCTCGGGCCCGCGCACATCGCCCCGCCCGCGGTGGTGCTGTGGCTGCTGTGCTGGCTGCTGTTCCGAGTGGAGTTCGGCGCCGGGCTCATCAAGATCCGCGGGGACAGCTGCTGGCGCGATCTCACCGCGCTGCACCACCACCACGAGACCCAGCCGCTGCCCGGGCCGCTGAGCCGCTGGTTCCACCTGCTGCCCGGGCGCGCGCACCAGGTGGAGGTGCTGGCCAACCACTTCTCCCAGCTGCTGGTGCCCTTCGCGCTGTTCGGCCCGCAACCGGTGGCGGGTGTCGCGGGGCTGGTCGTGCTGATCACCCAGGGCTGGCTGGCGCTGTCCGGCAACTTCGCCTGGCTGAACCTGCTGACGATCACGCTGTCCTTCGCCACGATGGGCTCCTGGCTGCTGGGGCCGGTCACCCCGTCTCCCCCGCCGCTGCAGGATCCGCCCGCCTGGTTCGCGATCCTGGTGCTCGCGGTGGGCCTGGCGGTCGTGGTGCTGTCCTACTGGCCGGTGCGCAACATGCTCGGCCGCGGCCAGGTGATGAACCGCAGCTTCAACCGGCTGCACCTGGTCAACACCTACGGGGCGTTCGGCTCGGTGTCCCGCACCCGCTACGAGGTGGTCCTGGAAGGCAGGCGCGGCGACGAGCCGTGGCAGGAGTACGGGTTCCGCGCCAAGCCCGGCGATCCGCATCGGCGCCCGCCGCAGATCGCGCCGTACCACCTGCGGCTGGACTGGGCGATGTGGTTCCTCCCGCTGGCCCCCGGCTACGGCCGCACGTGGCTACCGGGACTGCTGCGCGCCCTGTTGCGCGGCGACCGGCAGGTGCTGCGCCTGCTGCGGCACGACCCGTTCCCCGGCAGCGCTCCGGACGAAGTCCGCGCCCTGCTGTACCGCTACCGCTTCACCACCCGAGCCGAACACCGCGCCACGGGGTCCTTTTGGGCGCGCGACGAGGTCACCGAGTACCTCCCACCCACCACCCCGCACGACCTCGGCGACTGACCGGCGGGACGGCCCGCGATGCAGCGGGTGCCAAGATGCAGCCGTGCCGAAATGCGGCAGTGCCGAACAGCGGTGTTGCGCACCCCAGTCATCCAACAACACCGCGAAACGGCCACGCCATCGGGCAGACTGACGCGGAACCTGCAATCGGGAGAGTGCCTGATGGCTCGCAGCAGGCAGGATCCAGATGACTGACTGGCGGATCAACGAATGATTCCTACACCTCCCCCATCTCGGCGCCACCAACGCCCCATGTACCTGGAGTTCGCGCCGATTTCAGCCGAGGTTGCCCAGCGGATCCGCGTCGTGTCCCGCGCGGTCGGGCATCCGTCGATCGTCGTGGCCGTCATCGCCGGTATCCTGATCGTCTCGTTCGGCCTCCTGCTGTCGTTCAAGTTCGATCCGATCATGATCTTCACGGTCATCATGGGCTTGTTGTCCAGCCTTTTCGCTCTATTCTCCGGGATCACGCTGGTCAAGGGTCCGCATTACGTCAAAACCGGGGACCTCAACGTGACCTACGCTCGACAAAGCCGACGCCTGCTGCTCATCTTCTGGATCGCGACGATCGTCCCCACCGGTATCGCGGTGCTGTTCTCCGTGCCACGCGGTACCGATGCGTTCTTCACACCGGCATTCCTGGGGTATTTCGCGCTGTTGTGGGTGCCGTTCGCCACGGCACTGATCGACATGCTCGTCGGCATTCCCCTGCTCAAGCCGCCCGACCAGTTGGTCCAGCAGTACGGAGGTGCACAGCGTTGACGTTCCCCCCTCCCGCACCACCCCCGCCCCAGAATCGATATCACCAGCCGCCGCATAGTGGCCCTCCGGAGAAGAAGTCGCTCCCGCGGTGGGTGTTGTTCACCGTTATCTCGTTATGTGCAGCCTCGATCGCGCTTAGCATGATCGCGATCCTGTTCCCGAAGTGGCCGAGCCTGTTTCCGTCCGCGCCGAGCTATACCGCTGCGCCCGACCCGTGCACAGCGGTGCCGCAAGAGACCATCGCCGGGATGTTCGGGCCGAATCAGCCCGCACAGCCGAACACCGACGACACCTCGATCGGCAACGAGCAACAGCTCAGCTGCGCATGGAACCCGACGACCGAGCAAGCCGACGCACTGGGTCGATACAGCTACTTGACCGTGGAAGTCACCGCCCACTCCGGAACGAACGGCCGTGCGGACTTCGAGTCCGTCGATAACGATTTCCGGTACTTCGACAAGTCGAACCCGACCGCGATTCCCGGGATCGGCGATCGGGCCGCGGCGGTGCACGAAGAACACGAGGTCCGCGTCCTCGCCTCCCGCGCCAACCTCACGGTCGACGTCCGCTACGACTCGGTCAACATGCGGCCGGAATCCCCTCGCGAGACCCCGATTCCACGCGAGCGACTCGATGCCGAAGCCCACCGGGTGACCCGGCACGTCCTCAACGCAGCCGGAGCTCCGAGTTAGCGCTCGGTCGTCGCCGTTGCGCGGACCTCCCCCCGTCGTGCACGCCGCCGCGAGATCGGCTTCGATCCAGCGGCCCGCAGCGAGGGAGCACCATCGCCACCGGGTCAGTGCACGGTTTCACTCCCCGCGCG
Organism: Saccharopolyspora montiporae; assembly: GCF_015209505.1. Classification (GTDB taxonomy): domain Bacteria; phylum Actinomycetota; class Actinomycetes; order Mycobacteriales; family Pseudonocardiaceae; genus Saccharopolyspora; species Saccharopolyspora montiporae. The sequence goes on along the minus strand of NZ_JADEYC010000005.1, from coordinate 73,574 downwards.
AGACCGAGCGCAGCGCAGCGCCGCGGCGGCCAGGAGCACCAACGATCCCAACAGCGCGCTGATCGGCAGCGCGGCGAACTAGGCGTGCAACCCGGCGTGGTGCAACAGGGTTCCGGCGATGGTCGAGCCGACGGCGTTGCCCAGCAGGACGATGTTGATCAGCCACGCGAACACTCCAGTTGTCTCCGCCCCGATCACTCCAGCCGCGCGGATCCCGTACGGCTCCGGCGAAGCAGCAGCAGGCTGCCACCCCACAGCGTCCCGCCCGGGACCTCCCAGCCGCACCCTCGTCCCGGCGGAAGCCACGACCACCCGGCGGTGCCGTAGTGCGACGACGTCGGCGTCACGCGTTGCGGTCGGTGAGCGCGAGCAGTCGAGCTCTGATCGCGCTCAGCATCGCTCGGGCAGTGACGGTGAACGGCTCGGCTCCTCCGACACAAGGAAGCCCGCCCGGGTCGGTCAGGCGTTCTCCAGGGTGGCGATGTCGAGCTTGCCCATGTCCAGCATCGCCCGGGTGACGCGATCGGCGCGGTCGGCGTCCGAGTCGATGAGCAGCTCGAACAACCGGACCGGGGTGACTTGCCAGGACAGGCCGAACTTGTCCTTGAGCCACCCGCACGGCCCGAATTCGCCGCCTTCACCCAGCTTCTCCCACAGCCGGTCCACCTCGTCCTGCGTGTCGCAGGCGATCTGGAACGACACGGCCTCGGTGAAGTGGAACATCGGCCCGCCGTTGAGCGCCACGAATTCCGTTCCGGCCAACCGGAAGCGCACCACGAGCACCGTTCCCGGCTCGCCCGGCCCGGTCTGGCCGGTGTACTGCACCTGCACGATGCGCGAGTCCTCGAAGATCGATGTGTAGTGCTCGGCCGCCTGTTCGGCTTGGCCGTCGTACCACAGGCACGGCACGATCTTTGCCGCGATCCGTTCCATGACCTCTCCCTCCGTCGCGGTCGACGATTCCGCACGAAGGGGAAGACCACCGGCCGGGCCGGAACTCATCGCACCGCGCGTCACCAGTCCGGGCGAAGCGGCATCCGGGCGTCGGTGTCGGCCAGGCGCACGCCGAGCACCTGGTGCAGCTGGACCATGTCGCGTTCGAACCCGAGCCGGCAGGCCGCCATGTACAGCCGCCACACCCGGGCGCGCTGCGGACCCACCTCACGCACCGCCCGCGACCAGTTGGCGTCCAGGTTGCGGCACCAGTCGCGCAGGGTCAGCGCGTAGTGCTCGCGCAGGTTCTCCTCGTGGCGGACCTCGAACCCGTGGTCGTTCATCACCGAGACCAGCTCACCGACCGGCTCCAGCTCACCGTCCGGGAAGACGTAGCGGCTGATGAACTTCCCGGCGCGGTTGCCGTGGCTGCCGTCGGGACGGGTGATGCAGTGGTTGAGCAGCCGCCCGCCCGGGCGCAGCTTGTCATGCAGCGCCGAGAAGTACGCCGGCAGCTGGGACTGCCCGATGTGCTCGGTCAGCCCGATCGAGGCGATCGCGTCGAACTCGGTCTCGGCGACATCGCGGTAGTCGAGGTGGCGGACCTCGGCCAGATCGGCCAGACCGCGCTCGGCGATGGTCTTCTGCGCCCACTGCGCCTGCCGGCGGGACAGGGTCACGCCCAGCGCCCGCACGCCGTACTGCTCGGCGGCGTGCATGACCATCCCGCCCCAGCCGCAGCCGATGTCGAGCAGCCGCATCCCGCTGGTCAGGCCGAGTTTGCGCGCGACCAGGTCGTGCTTGGCCTCCTGGGCCCGTTCCAGCGAGGCGTCCTGCTCCGGGTAGACGGCGCAGGTGTAGGCCATCGACGGGCCGAGCACCCACTCGTAGAAGCGGTTCGACACGTCGTAGTGGTGCGAGATCACTTCGCTGTCCCGGTCTTTGGAGTGCCGCCAGCCGTGCGGGCGGTGCTCGACGTCGGGTACGCGCACCGGCCACCACAGGCGCTGGCCGAGCAGCTTGACGGCCAGTTCGCGGCGCAACTGCGGGGAGATCCCGTGCAGCGTGACGCTGCCGAACCCGGACAGCGCCGCGTACATGTCGCCGTGCACGTCGATGGCACCGCTGACGTAGGCGCGGGCGAGCCCGAGCTCACCGGGCGAGGACGCCAGGTGCGCCAGCGCCAGCGGGGACTTGATCTCGATGCGTGAGGGGCAACCCTGCGGACCGGTCCGACTGCCGTCGAACGCCCGGATCTCGACCGGGATGTCCTCGCCGAGGACCCGCGTGATCACATGTGCCCAGCCCATGACGTTCCCCTTCCTCGACATCACTTCTCCCGCACGCACTTCTCGTACAGCCCGGGCAGGCGGCCGTCCGGGTCGTAGCGGTCCTTGAGCTTCTGGTATGCGGGCTTGTTGTAGAGCTGCCAGAACTCCTCGGGCTCGTAGTAGGAGGTGGAGTACAGCGACTTGTGCCCGCCCAGCTCGCGCACCACGCGCTCGATCGCGCGGTTGTACTTCCCGGGCGCCTCCCCCGCCCGCAGCGGCACGCTCGACCAGAACCCGACGTTGACGTAGAGCGCGTCCGGATCCATCGGGTACAGCGGCCAGCCCTCCTCGTCGCGCAGCTGCACCGGGCACAACCACACCGGGCTGATGCCGGTCTCGGCGTGGAAGAAGTCCAGGAACTCGGCCAGCCGGCCGACCGGGATCTCCACGTCCTGGATCACCGGCTCGTTGCCCGCGCCACCGCGCAGCGCGGAAATCCGGTCGGTGAGCGCGTATTTCCGGTCCAGGGCGACCAGCCGCCGGTAGACGTCCGACCGGCGGTAGCGGGCGGGCCACAACCGGCGCACCAGCGGGCGTTGCACGCCCAGGGCCCGCGAGCACCAGAACCAGTCGGTGTCCCAGCGCCACAGGTAGTCGTGCGCGGTCAGGTAGTCGGAGCTGCGCTGCTGCACCGAGCGGTAGTAGATCTGCTGACCGGTGTAGTCGCCGGTGAACGGGGCGCTGTCCACGAAGGACGCCAGCGTGAGGTACTGCTCGCCCGGTCCGAACACGGTGCCGTCGACGAAATCGACCTGCTCGCCGTCGTATTCGCGGTCGGTGCAGATCTGCGCGATGGCCTGCGCGCACTCGTCCGCGGTACCGAACCGCAGGTGCCGCAGGTGCACGTACGGCCGGACCGGCTCCAGCTCGATCTCCAGCCGCAGCGCGTAGCCGAGCGTGCCGTAGGAGTTCGGGAATCCGCGCAGCAGCTCGGCGTGCTCGTTGTCCGGGCGGGCCGTGACGACGCTACCGTCCCCGGTGAGGATCTCGGCTTCGCGCACGGCTTCGTGCGGCAGGCCGTTGCGGAACGAGCTGGATTCGATGCCCAGACCGGCCACCGCGCCGCCGAGGGTGATCGTCTTCAGCTGCGGCACGACGGTGGGCATGTGCCCGGTGGGCAGCAGCGCGGCGACCAGGTCCTCGTAGGTGGTCATGCCCTGGACCTGGGCGGTACCCGCGGTCCGGTCGATGTCCAGCACCCGGTTGAACCGCCCCACGTCCAGCCCCGGGCCGGAGGCGGCGCCGCGGAACCGGAACAGGTTGGAGGTGGGTTTGGCCAGCCGGACCGGGGCGCCGCGCGGGATCCGCTCGTACTGCCCCGCCAGTGCGGCGACGTCGTCGGAGTGGGTTCGTTCCGGGTCTGCTCGCCGATCGGCCATGCTTCGACTCTATTGCGGCCCCGGGCGCCGGGCATCCCACCGGACGTGCCGAACACCGCTCCGCATACCGGACCTAACGGACATTTCGTCGATCAGGTGCGACGGCGCCCATCACACCATCGCGCGAAATCGCAGGTAATCGGGCGCTCACCCCTTCTCACCTGGACAATTGCTTGCTGCAAGCAAAGTCAACAGGACTTTGATCACACCTGTCCGCATCAACCGCCCGCGCGGCGCACCGCCCACGCGCGCAACCCCCGGAACCCCTGCACCTTCGTGGGCCCCACCGAGGTCAGCCGGTAGTCGTCCAGCCCGCGCAGCGACCCCGCCAGCTCGCGGTCCACGAGCACCGAGGCGGGCCGGGCCACCGAGGTGAGCCTGCTGGCGATGTTGACCGTCGAGCCGTAGACGTCGCCGAACCTGGCCAGCACGGTGCCCTGCGCCAGCCCGATGCGCAGCGGCGGCAGCTTCTCGGCGGCGGCGATCTCCTCGTTGAGGGTCAGCGCGATCTCCGCGGCGTCGGCGGCGTTGTCCGCGACGAACAGCACCTCGTCGCCGACCGTCTTCACGATCCGCCCGCGGTGCTCGGCGACCACCCCGGTGGCCAGCTCCTCGAACCCGTCGATGAGCCCGGCCAGTTCCAGCTCGGTGAAATCGCGAATCAACCGGGTGTAGCCGACGAGGTCGGCGAACCCGATCACCTGCACCCGCTCGTCCCCGTCGTCCCCGCGCTCGGCCAGTTCGCGAGCCGCGGTAGCGGCCAGGTGCCTGCGCCACACGTAGTTCTGCAGCCGCTCCATGACCGGCAGGATCGCGCCGGCGAACTGCGCGGTCGTCGGGATGTCCGAGGCGAACTGCTCGCCGAGCAGCGTGCGGAAGATGCCCACCTGCCACTCGGCGAGCCGGGACATCGTCTGCGCCAGCGACCTCGCCACCGCGGTCTCCAGCTCGGTGGGGATCACCTGCGCCGAGACCAGCTCCACCAGGGCGCGCAGCGCGGCGACGTCGGCATCGGCGAACACCACCGCGTCCTCGTCCACGTGTGCGAAGCCCATCGCCTGCCACAGCTGCTCGGCGCGCTCCAGGTCCACACCGGCCGCCTCGGCGACCTCGTGCTTGGTGAACCGGGGGCGCCCGCCGAGGATGGTCTCGTCGACGTGCCGGTCGCTCGCGTCAGCGGGCGGTTCGGACAACGAGCACATCGCATTCGGCGCGCCGGGACACCTCGGAGGGCACCGACCCCAGGATCCGGCCCTTCAACGTGTTGAGCCCGCGGCTGCCCACCACCAGCAGCTCCGCGCGCTGTTGGTCGGCGGCGTCGAGCAGCGCGCCGATGGCCTCACCGACCACGGCCAGCGTTTGCACCTCGCCGGCCCCGGCCGTCGCGGCGGCATCGGCGGCCTCGCGCAGCCGGTCCTCGGCCGGAGCCGACCCGACGACCTGGAACGCCTCGTCGCCCAGCTCGTCCTGCGCCTGCTCCACCTCCCGGGAACTACTGGGCTGGTAGGCGCACACGATCACGACCCGGGCGCCCGAACTCCCCGCGACCTCGGCCGCCCGGGAGACCGCGCGCAGCGACGGCGGGGAGCCGTCGGTTCCGACGACGACAGTGCGATAGGTGGACATGCAACTCCCACTTCCCGAAAGCAGCTACCGACGATCCGCCGGACACCGGCGTGGAACACTAACGAGCTCCCGGCTCCCCGGTCACGCGTCGCGATCGGCGAGGCCGCGATGTGCCGCGATCGCAACCCCCCGGTGCCCCGTGCTGTGATCCGGACCGAAGGTACCCGGTGCCCAGCGCGCCGATCCACGGTTCCGCGCGGTCGTCGAGAAGGAGCGCGAGCCGGCCCCGGTGCCGCGATCGATCAAGGTGTTCCCTGGGTCTCAGCGTGCAGTGGATCACAGCGCTGCGCGGGGGCGACGTCCTACTCTCCCGGAGTCGGCGGTCGCTGCGGCGACCGGTGCTGCTGTGCCTCAACGCCGAGGGGTGCTTGTGACGCGCGTCCGCGAACTGAGCCCGTACGTCGAACTGCATCGCGCTCAGTGGCGCGAACTGCGCGATTCGATGCCGCTCCCGCTGTCCGAGGACGAACTGGTCGCGCTGCGCGGCCTCGGGGAACCCGTCGACCTCGACGAGGTCGCCGACGTCTACCTCCCGCTGTCCCGGCTGATCAACCTGCAGGTCGCCGCCCGGCAGCGGTTGCACGAGACCAGCACGACCTTCCTCGGCGACGAGACCCAGCGCAGCAAGGTCCCGTTCGTCATCGGCATCGCGGGCAGCGTCGCGGTGGGCAAGTCGACCACCGCGCGGATCCTGCGCACCCTGCTCGCCCGCTGGCCCGACCACCCGCGGGTCGACCTGGTCACCACGGACGGCTTCCTGCACCCGAAGGCCGAACTGGTGCGTCGCGGGATCATGCACCGCAAGGGCTTCCCGGAGAGCTACGACCGGCGCTCGCTGCTGCGGTTCGTCACCGAGGTCAAGTCCGGATCGCCGGAGGTCAGCGCACCGGTCTACTCGCACCGCGCCTACGACATCCTGCCGGACGAGCGGCAGCTGGTGCGCCAGCCGGACATCCTGATCGTGGAAGGGCTCAACGTCCTGCAACCGGGTCCGAGCCTGTCCGTCTCGGATCTGTTCGACTTCTCGCTCTACGTCGACGCGCACACCGAGAACATCGAGCGCTGGTACGTCGACCGGTTCCTGGCGCTGCGCGGCACCGCCTTCGCCGACCCCGACTCGCACTTCCACCACTTCTCCGCGCTGCCGGACGAGGAGGCGCGTGCCGAGGCGAAACACCTGTGGCGCACGATCAACGAACCCAACCTCGTGGACAACATCCTGCCCACCCGCCCCCGTGCGACCCTGGTGCTGCGCAAGGACGCCGACCACTCCATCAACAAGGTCCGCCTGCGCAAGCTCTGACGGTCGGCTGCGCCCGATCATCGTCGGGCGCGGCACGGGACGCGAGCGCCGTGCACCGCTCCGACGATGACGCCATGCCCGGCAGGTGGTGACCGCGGCGGATTCCCCGTCCCGAAAGCCTTTTCCCGCGTTCTCTAGCCGCGCCGAGGCCGGTGGGCGAGCAGCAGTTGCAGGTGGGCGTTGAGCCGTTCGACCGGGTCGGCCAGGCCGATATCGGCCAGCTCCGCGGCGCGGCGCATTCGGTGGCGCAGCGTGTTCGGGTGCACGTGCAGTCGCGCGGCGGCGGTGCGGACGTCGCCGAACGACTCCAGGTAGACCAGCAGCGACCGCGCCAGGTCCGATCCGTGCTCGGCGTCGTGTTCGCGCAGCCGCTGCACCCGCACGTCGCGGAACCGCTCGTCGGCGGCCATCCGGTCCAGCACCTCGCCGACCAGCACCTGCGCGCGCACGTCGGCGAGGGTGGCGATGTCCCCGGCCCCCGCGCCGTGGCCCAACACGTCCAGCACCCGGTCGGCCTCGGCCCGCGACTCGGGCACCGCGTGCAGCGCGGGCACCACCGCACCCACTCCCGCCCGCACCCGCGCGCCCCGGGACCGCTCGGCCGCGGACGCGACCTCGCGCGCCAGCCCCAGCACGGCCGACTCCGGTTCACCGGCGGGCAGGTCCGGCAGCAGCGCGTAGACGCGCGAGCCGATCGTGGTGACCAGGGCGCTGCGCCGGTATGCCGAAGCGTGCACCGCGATCAGGCCGGCTAGCTCGGTGCGCTGCAGTTCGAGCTCGGTGCGCTCGGACCCGGGCTCCTGCCCGCCCGGTGCGAACACCACCACTGCCGCGGGCCGGCCCGGCTCGGCACCGATGTTGCCGGCCACCGAGTCCGCGTCGATCCGGCCCTCCAGCAGCCCCGCCAGCAGGTTCTCCCGGAACCGCGGGCCGGCCGTGGCCTCGCTGCGCTGCCGGATCAGCTGCAGCGCGGCCACCCGCGCTGCCCCGAGCAGCGCCCGTTCCGCGCCCTCGGCCAGCGGCTCGGACGCCTGCTGCACCCAGATCGTGCCGAGCGGACGGCTGCCCGCGTGGATGCCGATGGCCAACCGCCGCCGGACACCCAGGTCGGGGCGCTCCTCGACGGGCACGACCTCCTCACCGCGGCGCAGCCGCTCGTACACGCCCCACTCGCGCAGCATCGCCAGGTAGCTCTCCGGACCGCGCCTGCCCAGGATGGACAGCCGGCGCAGCTCGTCCACCTGCTCGTCGGAACGCGAGTAGGCCAGCACCCGGCTGGTGGTGTCCTCGATGCTGACGATGCCGCCGGTCGTGTCGGCCAGGGTCTGCGCCAGCGCGAACAGGTCATCCAACGCCTCGGCGGCCTCCGCACCACCGGCCCGCGCGTCGTCCAGGGCACAGCGGGCGAACGAGGCCAGCCGCTCCCAGCGGACCTGCGGACGCACACCCAGCAGCGCCACCCCGGCATCGGTCGCGGCGTCCCGCAGCGCGCGGGCATCGGCGTCCGTGGCCGCCTTCACCGCCACCGCACCGGCACCGTCGGCGGCCGCCGACCGGACCAGCCGCTGCGCCGCCCGGCCCCGCGCACCGATCACCAGCACGAGCGCATCCTCGGCGCCGCCCGCGTCCTCCTCCGGATCCAGGATCAGCACTTCGCCGATCCCGACGTCGAACCCGCGGGGCGCGGCCAGCACGTCCACCAGCGGCTCGCCGACCGCGATCAGCAGCCGGCGCAGCGGTACTCCCGCGGTATCGCGCATGGTCGAACCCCTGTTCCGCACCGCTCGGCGTCACCGGAACGGGTTGTCCAGCACGACGAACCGGTCCGGGCAACGGTAGCCGATCGCACAATCACGCCAGGGCCGTCGAACTCCTAATCTCACGGCATCACCCGCGCAGGGCGGCAGTCTCGCAAGGAGGCAATCGGTCATGGACGCCATCACCTCGGTCCCCGCGCCGTACAACGAACCGGTGCGCGGCTACGCCCCCGGCTCGACCGAGCGCGACGCGCTGCAGAAGCGCCTCGCCGAGCTCGAATCCGAGCAGCTCGACCTCACCTGCACCATCGGCGGGCAGCAGCGGATGGCGGGCGGCGCGCGGTTCGACGTGGTGCAGCCGCACGACCACCGGCACGCGCTCGGTACCTGCGCCCAGGCCACCGGCACCGACGTGGCCGACGCGGTGCGCGCCGCCGAGAACGCCGCGCCGGAGTGGGCCGCGACCCCGTTCGACGAGCGCGCCGCGGTCCTGCTGCGCGCCGCCGATCTGCTGTCCGGCCCGTTCCGGGACACGATCAACGCCGCCACCATGCTCGGCCAGTCCAAATCCGTGCAGCAGGCCGAGATCGAGGCCGCCTGCGAGTTCGCCGACTTCCTGCGGTTCAACGCGCACTACGCGCGGCAGATCCTGGCCGAGCAGCCGCGGTCGGTGCCCGGCGAGTGGAACCGGATGGACTACCGCCCGCTGGACGGGTTCGTCACCGCCATCACCCCGTTCAACTTCACCGCCATCGCCGGGAACCTGCCCTCCGCTCCGGCGCTGATGGGCAACACCGTGGTGTGGAAGCCGACGCCGACGCAGCAGTTCGCCGCGCACTTCACCATGCGCCTGTTCGAAGCGGCCGGGCTGCCGCCCGGGGTGATCAACCTGGTCACCGGGGACGGGCAGGCGGTCAGCGAGGTGGCGCTTTCGGACCCGGGCTTCGCGGGCCTGCACTTCACCGGATCCACCGGCACATTCCGGAAACTGTGGCGCACCATCGGCGACCACCTCGACGAGTACCGCTGCTACCCGCGGATCGTGGGCGAAACCGGCGGCAAGGACTTCGTCGTCGTACATCCCTCGGCGCACCGGGCGCAGCTGGCGACCGCGTTGGTCCGCGGGGCTTTCGAGTACCAGGGCCAGAAGTGCTCGGCCGCCTCCCGCGCCTACGTGCCGCGCTCGGTCTGGGACGGCGGGCTGCGCGAGGAACTGGCCGATCTGGCCCGCACCGTCCGGTTCGGCGACATCACCGACTTCGGCAACTTCGGCGGCGCGGTCATCGACGCGAGGGCGTTCGCCAAGCACCGCGCGGCGCTGCAGCGCGCCGAGCGGGAGCCCTCGCTGGAGGTGCTGGCCGGCGGCGGCTGCGACGACGCGACCGGGTACTTCGTGGATCCGACGGTGCTGGTCGGCACCGATCCCGGCGACGAGGCGTTCACCACCGAGTACTTCGGGCCGATCCTGGCGGTGCACGTCTACGAGGACGCCCGGTATCCGGAGATCCTCGACGTGGTCGACTCGTCCAGCCCGTACGCGCTGACCGGGGCGGTGTTCGCCACCGACCGCGCCGCGATCGAGCTGGCGCACCGGCGGTTGCGGCACGCGGCGGGCAACTTCTACGTCAACGACAAGCCCACCGGGTCGATCGTGTCCCGCCAGCCGTTCGGTGGCAGCCGCGCCTCGGGCACCAACGACAAGGCGGGCTCGCTGATGAACATCCAGCGCTGGACCAGCCCGCGGGCGATCAAGGAGACCTTCGACGCGCCGATCGCGCACACCTACCCGCACATGGGCTGACCGGGCGGAAAGCCCTCGTACGACGGGAGATCGCATGCTGCGCAACGCTCTGCTCGCCGCCGCCCGCTCGACCGCGGTGCGCGGTCTCGTGGAAGCCAACCCGCTCACCGGCGCCGCAGTCCGCCGGTTCGTGGCCGGTACCGGCGCGGCCGATGCGGTGCGCGCGGCCGACGAGCTGCGCGGGCTCGGGCTGACGACCACGCTGGACCACCTCGGGGAGCAGGTGGCCGACGCCCGGCAGGCCGCCGCGACGGTCGCCGCCTACCGGGAGGTGCTGCACGCGCTGGCCGAGGCGGGACTCGCCGGCTGCACCGAGGTTTCGGTGAAGCTCTCCGCGGTGGGCCAATTCCTGCCGGTGGACGGGGAGAAGACCGCGCTGGACAACGCGCGGGCGATCTGCGAGGCGGCCTCGGCCGCGGGCACGACGGTCACCCTGGACATGGAGGACCACACCACCACCGATTCGACGCTGGGTATCCTGCGCGATCTGCGGGTGGACTTCCCGCAGGTGGGCGCGGTGGTGCAGGCGTACCTGCACCGCACCGAGCAGGACTGCCGCGATCTGGCCGCGGGCGGTGCGCGGGTGCGGCTGTGCAAGGGCGCCTACGCCGAGCCCGCTGCGGTGGCCTTCCAGCACCGCGCCGCGGTCGACCGCTCCTACGTGCGGTGCCTACGGGCGCTGATGGGGGGAACGGGCTATCCGATGGTGGCCACGCACGACCCGCGGCTGATCGCCATCGCCGGTGAGCTGGCCGAGCGGGCGGGCCGCGGACCGGACGGGTTCGAGTACCAGATGCTGTACGGGATCCGGCCGGACGAGCAGCGGCGTCTCGCCGCGCGGGGGCATCGGGTGCGGGTCTACGTGGCCTACGGCGACGAGTGGTACGGGTACTTCATGCGCCGGCTCGCCGAACGCCCGGCCAACCTCGGGTTCTTCCTGCGGTCGGTGCTCACGCGCGGCTGAGGCCGGTTCGGCGTGTCCGACCACTGTGGATAGCCGCTCGGCGGCCGGTTCCTTATTCGGAAACCTGCGACAATAAGGAATTCTCTTCCGGCTTCTCCTGCGCACGCGATCCGGATCACGTGTGCCTTGCTCCAGAAGGCGCCTCGCCCACCCCAGCTGACCGGGCGCACGAACACCTCCGGACGACGCGGCATTCACCACCTCTACGAACTCACCGTCGTCGAGACAGCATGCCCGACCCCCACACACGACGATCAAAGAGTCCGATCAAGGTGCATCGATGAGCCACCGAGATCATCTTCTGTACGACGGCGGGCACCCGTGCTGTGGCTGCCGTGGGCGGACACCGACCCGATGGAACGTCCTCGCGTTCTCCCGCACGGTCTACCCGGGCTACGAGGCGAAGCCGGACGCCGCGTGACACCGGCGGTCCGTCACGTGGTGGCGGCCAGCGAGCGCAGCAGGCATCCCACGCACGGCGCGCCGGTGCGCGGGTCGGCGGGCTCCACCCGCTGCGGCTCGAACCGGCGCCCGCACCAGGACAGCAGGTCCGGCCCCGCGTGCGGGTACCGCTGGTGCAGCACGCGCGCGTGCACGGGCACGCCGGGATCGCCGACGCGGAAGTAGGCGGTTCCCTGCTGGTCCGGCACCAGCGCGCCATCGGTCTCCTGCGGCACCGTGCACCTCCTCGCGGCCGGGGGCCGCTGCGCGAATCGGTCCGGGCCATCCTGACCGCCCCGCCGTCGCACCGGCATTGACCGGAAAAGGTGATCTTGTCGTTTCCGCAGGTCAGCGAGTTCTCTTGCGCTGCAGGAACTCACCCATCCGCTGCTGGGGCTCCCCGGTGTCGAAGGCGTCGCCGAACGCCGCGACGCTGTGCTCGACCGCGCGGTCCACCGGTAGTTCCTCCCACGCGCGGAGCAGCTCCTTCTGCTTGCGCAGCGCGGCGGGCGGCAGGGCGGCCAGTCCGCCCGCGGTGCGCGCCACGGCGGTGTCCAGCTCCGCCTGCCCGACCACCTCGTCCACCAGGCCCCAGGCCAGGGCGGTGCCCGCGTCGACGCGGCGCCCGGTCAGCATCAGCGATGCGGCCCGCCCGGACCCGACCAGCCGCGGCAGCAGCGCGGCGTGGATCACCGATGGGATCCCGACCTGCACCTCCGGCATGCCGAACCGCGCCCCGTCGTCGCTGATCCGCAGATCGCACGCGGCGGCCAACTCCAGACCGGCGCCGAGGCACCAGCCGGAGATCCGCGCCACCACCGGAGCCGGGAACGAGCGCACCGCCTCGCACAGCGCCGCCAGCCCGCGGATGAAGACCTGCGCGGAATCCCGGTCCAACTCGGACATCTCGGCGATGTCGGCTCCGCCCACGAAAGCGTTCTCCGCGGCACCGCGGAGCACGAGAACGCGAACGCGGGAATCGCCGGAAAGAGCGGAAATCGCCGCGGTCACCTCTCGAATCGCCGCCGTACCAACGATGTTCAGCGAATTCGCGCCGCGCACCGTCACCGTCGCCACACCCGCATCGTCCACATCGGTCACCGCGTGCCGCTCCGCGTCGCCCATGGATCTCCATCCGCCGAGACATCGCTTCCGGCACGGATCCTCACCGACCCGACGCGAGCGGTCAACATCCCGGCGGATCAGCCGGTCCGGCGCCCCTTGCCGAACCGGCGCAACCGCAGGCTGTTGCTGACCACGAACACCGAGGAGAACGCCATCGCCGCCCCGGCGATCATCGGATTGAGCAGGCCGGCCGCCGCCAGCGGCAGCGCCGCCACGTTGTAGGCGAACGCCCAGAACAGGTTGCCTTTGATGGTGGACAGGGTGCGGCGGGACAGCCGGATCGCCTCGGCCGCGGAACGCAGGTCGCCCCGGACCAGGGTCAGGTCCCCGGCCTCGATGGCCACGTCCGTGCCGGTGCCCATCGCCAGCCCGAGGTCCGCCGCGGCCAGCGCCGCGGCGTCGTTGACCCCGTCGCCAACCATCGCCACGACCTTGCCGGAGCGCTGCAGCCCGGTGATCACGCCGACCTTGTCCGCGGGCAGCACCTCGGCGATGACCTCGCCGATGCCGACCTGCTCGGCCACCGAATCTGCCACCGCGCGGTTGTCACCGGTCAGCAGAACCGGGGTGAGCCCCAGTCCGCGCAGGTCACGCACCGCCTCGGCCGAGGACGGCTTGACCGCGTCGGCGACCTCCAGCAGCGCCATCGGCGCGTCGTCCCGAGCGAGCACGACCGCGGTCCGGCCGGCTGCTTCCGCGTCGCCGAGCGCCCGCTGCAGGTCGTCGGGCAGCGGCTGGTCCAGCAGCGCCGGCCGCCCGGCCAGCACGGCCCGTCCTTCGACCCGCCCGCGCACGCCCAGGCCCGGTTCCCCGGCGAAGTCCTCGACCGCGGGCAGCTCGCCGAGTTCCTCGCGCGCCGCGGCGCTGATCGCGCGCGCCACCGGGTGCTCCGAGGCGTCCTCCAGCGCTCCGGCGATGCGCAGCGCTTCGGCCCGGTCCACGTCCCCGGTGGTGCGCACCGCCTGCAGTTGCATCCGCCCGGTGGTGACCGTGCCCGTCTTGTCCAGCACCACGGTGTCGATGCGCCGGGTGGATTCGAGCACTTCGGGGCCCTTGATCAGGATGCCCAGCTGCGCGCCGCGGCCGGTGCCCACCAGCAGCGCGGTCGGCGTGGCCAGGCCGAGCGCGCAGGGGCAGGCGATGATCAGCACCGCCACCGCCGCGGTGAACGCGGCCGCCACTCCGCCGCCGGCGGCCAGCCAGACCAGCAGCGTGCCGGCGGCCAGCGCGATGACCAGCGGCACGAACACCGCCGAGATCCGGTCGGCCAGCCGCTGCACCGCGGCCTTGCCCGCCTGCGCCTCCTCGACGAGCCGAGCCATCTGCGCCAGCTGGGTGTCCGAGCCGATCTTCGTGGCGCGCACGAGCAGTCGTCCGCCCGCGTTGACCGTCGCCCCGATGACCGGATCGCCCGGCCCCACCTCCACCGGGACCGACTCGCCGGTGAGCATGCCGGCGTCGACGGCCGAGCTGCCCTCCTCGACGATGCCGTCCGTGGCGATCTTCTCGCCCGGCCGCACCGCGAACACGTCCCCGGGCGCGAGTTCGCCCACCGGAACGCGGATCTCACCGCCGTCCCGCAGCACGGCCACGTCCTTGGCGCCCAGCTCCAGCAGGGCGCGCAGCGCTGATCCGGCGCGGCGCTTGGCGCGGACTTCGAAGTAGCGCCCGGCCAGGAGGAACGCGGTGACCCCGGCGGCCACCTCCAGGTAGATGCTGCTCGCCCCGTCGGTGTGCCGGCCGGTGAGGTCGAAGGGGTGGGTCATCCCGAGCACGCCCGCCGTGCCGAACACCAGCGCGTACAGCGACCACGCCAGCGCGGCCAGAGTGCCCAGGGACACCAGCGTGTCCATGGTGGCCGTACCGTGCCGCAGGTTGGTCCACGCCGAGCGGTGGAACGGCCAGCCGCCCCACACCACGACGGGCAGCGCCAGCACGAGCGAGACCCACTGCCAGTAGGTGACCTGCCACGCGGGCACCATCGCCATGGCCACGACCGGCGCGGACAGCACGGCCGAGACGATCAGCCGCAGGCGCAGCGGGCCGTCGTCCTGCCCAGGGGCGGACTCGTCGTCCGGCTCGGGCAGGTCGGCCCCGTACCCGGCGGCCTCGACGGTCTGCACGAGGCGCTGCGGGTCCAGGTCCTGCGGGACGCTGATCCGCGCCTTCTCGGTGGCGTAGTTGACGCTGGCCGAGACCCCGTCCAGCTTGTTGAGCTTGCGCTCCACCCGCGCCGCGCAGGACGCGCAGGTCATACCGGTGATGTCCAGTTCCAGTTCGCGGTCGGAACCGGTCTCCGCGGTGGATGTCATGGTCGTCTCCCTCGTCGCCGCCGGAGAACGCCCCGGTCAGGCCAGGGCGTAGCCCGCTTCCTCGACCGCGCTGCGGACCGCGTCGGTGCTCAGCTGCTCGGCGCTGGTGACCTGCACGTTCCCGGTCCGCACATCGACGGCCACGTCAGAGACCCCCGGCAGCTCGCCGACCTCCTCGGACACCGAGCGAGCGCAGTGCTCGCAGGTCATACCGGTGACGGTGTAGGTGGCCTCGATCATCGGTCCCTCCCGGTTCGCGCTGTGTTCCCTGCCGCCGAAACTACCCCCAGGGGGTGTCCGCGCCACCTCGGATTTATACCCCCTAGGGGTACCAGGAGCAACCCCTCCCACCACGGTTCGCGGGATGTTCCGCACGAAGGCGCGACGCCCCGGCTAGTCCTGCCGGTGCCGGTCGCGCTCCTTCTCCTCCACGGTGCGGTTGAACTCGCCGACGAGATCGCGAAACTGGGCCAACCGCTCCGGGGACCACCCCTCGGTCACTTCCGCCAGCGCGGCGCAGACTCCCTCCCGGTCGTGCGCGAGCTCCTGCCTGCCCAGCTCGGTGGGGCGCAGCTTGCGCGCGGCACCCCCGCCGGGATCCGCGAAGCGCTCGATCAACCCTTGACGGACGAGCGGCGCCACTTGGCGGTTGATGGTCGACAGGTCCAGCCGGTATGCCTGCGCGAGCTCCTTGAGCGTCATCGGCCCCGCCACCTCCAGCCGGGACAGCACCAGGTAGCCCGACCGTTCGAGCCGCTGACCGGAGCGGTACGGACCGCTGGACAGGTAGTACCGGGCGAACAGGGTGAGCTCGCGCTCCAGATCGCCGAGCGTGGGATCTTCCCCGGGCACCGCATCTCCTCCCTGGAACGAGCGGGACGGCCCCCCATCATCTCCCGCCGGTCGAGGAGGCGTGCAGCACACCGGCGCCCCCGCCGGTCCGCCCGGTCAGCGGCTGCTGGAGAACCGCCCCGGCACAGCACGAGCGGAGGGTCGGCCGGTGCCCCGCTCGCGATGACCGCCGGTCAGCCGCGGCAGTCGTGGAGCTGGCTCGACTCGCCGCCACCCTCCTGCTCAGCATCGGCGCTGCCGCCGCAAGGACCCCCGCAGCGATGCCCAGATCGGCCATCCGCCGCCCCCAACCGGTTTCGCGGCCGATCAGGCACACGGCGACGAACACCGGCAGCACCATCCACGCCTGCAGCATCTCGGTGAGGAAGCCGCAGCCGATCAGCGCGGCCGAGGCCACCCACCACCGGGTCGCCCGCGCAGCGCGCCTCCGCCGACAACCACCGGGTCAGCGCGTAGGCCGCGGTTCCCCGAACACGTGCAGGCACCCGGGCAGGGAACGTTCCTCGTTGTGGACGGGGAGCAGCTCACGCCCACCGCGGCGCGAGAGGTCGCTCACCGGCCCCACCTCGCGGTACCGGGCCGCGACTACACTCCTCCGGTCGGATCGTGCGGGGAGGAGAGCGTCTGTGGTCGACGTCGCGAGCCGGGGCGAGGCGTTCGCCGAGTTCTGGTCCGAGCGGCGCGTGTGCACGTTGAGCACGGTGCGCCCGAACGGATCGCCGCACGTCACGCCGGTGGGGGCGACGTTGGACGCGGAGTCGGGCACCGTGCGGGTGATGTGCTCGCGCACGTCCCGCAAGGCGCGCAACGTGCTGGCCGCCGACCAGGGGGAAGCCCCGGTGTCGGTGTGCCAGGTGGACGGACGCCGGTGGTCGGCATTGGAAGGCCGCGCCACGGTCCGCACCGACGCCGAATCGATCGCGGAGGCCGAGCGCCGGTACGCGCAGCGCTACCGCACCCCGCGTCCGAACGCGCAGCGGGTCGTGCTCGAAATCCGGATCACCCGCGTGTTGGGCACGGTGTGATGGTCACGGTCGTCGGCATCGGCGCGGACGGCTGGCACGGGCTCTCCGAAGCGGCGCGGGAGGAACTGCGCACCGCCGAGGTGGTGCTGGGCAGCACCCGCCAGCTCGCCCAACTGCGGGACGTCGCGGCCGAGCGCGTGCCGTGGCCGTCACCGATGCTGCCTGCCCTGCAGTCGCTGCTCGACGAACACGCCGGACGCGCGGTGTGCGTGCTGGCCAGCGGCGATCCGATGTTCTTCGGAGTGGGCAGCACGCTGGTGCGCATGCTGGGCGCCGGGCAGGTGCGGGTGTTCCCGCAAGCCTCGTCCCTGTCGCTGGCGTGCGCGCGGATGGGCTGGGCGCTGGACCGCGTCGAGGTGGTGAGCCTGGTGGGGCGCCCGGTCGAGCAGCTGCACCCGGCGCTGCAGCCGGACCAGCGGGTCCTCGTGCTCAGCGCCGACGGCAGCACTCCCGCGGCGATCGCGGAGCTGCTGACGGCCCGCGGCTACCCGGACAGCAGGATGACCGTGCTGGAGCGGTTGGGCGCGACCGAGGAACGCGAGCGCACCGGAAAGGCCCGCGAATGGGCCGGTTCCGCCGCGGACGCGCTGAACATCGTGGCGATCGAGGTGCGGGCGGACGAGCAGGCGCCGCTGCTGCCGCGCACCCCCGGCCTACCGGACGAGGCCTTCGAGCACGACGGCCAGCTCACCAAGCGCGAAGTCCGCGCGATCACCCTCGCCCACCTCGCGCCGGTGCCCGGGCAACTGCTGTGGGACGTCGGTTCGGGCGCGGCGAGCGTGGCCATCGAATGGATGCGCGCGCATCCGTCCTGCCGGGCGGTCGCGTTCGAGCAGCGCGCGGACCGCGCGGACCGCTCGCAGCGCAACGCCGGCGCGTTGGGCGTCCCCGCGCTGGAAGTGGTGCGCGGCAGCGCCCCGGAAGCGCTGCAGGAGCGGCCGGAGCACCCGGCCGCGGTTTTCGTCGGCGGCGGCGTGACCCGGCCGGGGGTGCTCGACGCCTGCTGGGACGCGCTGGCCCCCGGCGGCCGGCTCGTCGCCAATGCCGTGACGGTCGAAGCGGAGGCGGTGCTGGCCCAGTGGCAGGGCCGGCTCGGCGGCGACCTGGTGCGCACCCAGATCTCCCGCGGGTCGCCGGTGGGCTCGTTCACCGGGTGGCGCGCGATGATGCCAGTGACGACGTGGAAGGTGACCAAGCCATGACCGTGCACTTCATCGGGGCGGGCCCCGGTGCCGCCGACCTCATCACGGTGCGGGGCCGCGAGCTCATCGAGCGGTCCCCGGTGTGCCTGTACGCGGGGGCGCTGGTGCCGCCGGAGATGCTGGACAACTGCCCGCCCGGGGCCCGCCGGATCGACACGGCGAAGATGACGCTCGACGAGATCCTCGACGAGCTGGTCGCGGCGCACCGCGACGGGCGGGACGTCGCGCGGTTGCACTCCGGGGATCCCTCGGTGATGAGCGCGATGGCCGAGCAGATGCGCCGGCTGGACGAGCTCGGCGTGCCTTACGACGTCGTCCCCGGAGTACCGGCCTTCGCGGCGGCGGCGGCTTCGCTGAACCGGGAACTCACGGTCCCGGGCGTGGGCCAGACGGTGATCCTCACCCGCACGGCCGCACGGGCCACGCCGATGCCGGAGGGCGAGGACCTGGCCACGCTCGGCCGGTCGGGGTCGACGATGGTCCTGCACCTGTCCACGCAACGGGTCGACGAGCTGGTCGAGGAGCTGACGCCGAACTACGGCGCCGACTGCCCGGTGGCCGTGGTCGCCCGGGCCAGTCGCGCGGACGAGGTGGTGCTGCGCGGAACGCTGGGCGACATCGCCGAGCAGGTGCACGCCGCCGGGATCAAGCGCACCGCGGTGTTCGTGGTCGGCGAGGTGCTCACCGCGACGCAGTTCCCGGACAGCGCCCTGTATTCGCCGCAGCGGCAGCGGGACTGATCAGTGGGCGCGGCCGACGATCGTGCCGCCGCGGTCGATGACGACGACGTCCACGGCGACCGCTGCGTCGCGCAGGACTTCCCCGGCGGTGCGCCGGGACTGCTCGGCGATGACATCACCCAGCGGCACGTCCCGGTCCCGGCAGTGCCCGAGCGCTTCCAGCGCGGTGTTGGAGCCGCCGACCAGTTCGGCGAGCTCGTCGCCGGCTCCGGCCCGGCGAGCCATGTCCGCCAGCGCGCTGAAATCGACCTGGCTGCGCCCGGAGTGCAGGTCGAGGTGACCGGTGGCGAGCTTGGCCAGCTTGCCGATGCCACCGCCGATCGTCAGCCGTGGAACCGGGTGCTGCCGCAGGTATTTGAGCACCGCGCCCGCGAAATCGCCCATGTCCAGCAGCGCGTCCTCGGCCAGCCCGTGCAGCTCGGTGACCACGCGCTCGGAGGTGCTGCCGGTGCAGCCCGCGACGTGCCGGTGCCCGATGGAGCGGGCGACGTCGACACCGCGGCGGATACTGGCGATCCACGCCGAGCAGGAGTACGGCACCACGACGCCGGTAGTGCCCAGGATGGACAGTCCCCCGACGATGCCCAGCCGCGGATTCCAGGTCTGGCGGGCGATTTCGGCGCCGTTCTCCACGGAGACCTCGACGACGACGTCAGCGGTGCCGCCGTGCTCAGCGGCGACCTCGGCGACCACGCCGGTCATGAGCTCGCGCGGGACCGGGTTGATCGCGGGTTCGCCGACCGGCAGCGGCAACCCGGGTTTGCTGATCGTGCCCACGCCGGGGCCCGCGCGGAACGTCACGCCCGAACCCGGTTCTCCCGCGGACACCGTGACGCTGATCAGCGCACCGTGCGTGACGTCGGGATCATCGCCTGCATCCTTGACCACGGCGGCGGTGGCCCGGTCGGCGCGCAGCTCCTCGTGCGCCAGGGCGAAGGCGGGTTCGTGCCCCTTGGGCAGCGTGATGGACACCGGATCCGGGAAGTCGCCGGTGAGCAGGGCGGTGCAGGCGGCTTTGGTGGCCGCCGTGGCGCACGCCCCGGTGGTCCAGCCGTAGCGCAGCTCGCTCATCGCGGATCCCGGGACGCGCCGTGATCTCGGTGCTGGTGCTGGGCGGAACCGGCGAGGCGCGCGAACTCGCGGGACTGCTGGCGGCTCATCCGCGGTTCGAAGCCGTGTCCTCGCTGGCCGGGCGAGTCAGCGAGGTCCGGGTGCCGGACGGCGAGGTGCGCATCGGCGGCTTCGGCGGTCCGGCGGGGCTGGCGCGCTGGATGCGCGAACGCGGCACCGACGTGCTCGTGGACGCCACGCACCCGTTCGCGCAGCGCATGAGTACCTCGGCGGCCGAGGCGGCTCGGATGACCGGCGTGCCGCTGCTGATGTTGCGCCGCCCCGGCTGGCGTGCGGGCCCCGGCGACGACTGGCGCCGGGTGCCCTCGATGCCCGCAGCGGTCGAAGCGCTGCGCGGCCTCGGCCCGCGGGTGTTCCTCACCACGGGACGCCAGGACGCGTCGGCGTTCGCCGAACTGGACGATCATCGATTCCTTCTGCGCTGCGTCGATCCTCCGGAACCACCGCTGCCCCGGCACCTGCGGGTGCTGCTCGACCGCGGGCCCTTCACCGTCGACGGCGAGCTGGAGCTGCTGCGCGGCCACGATATCGACGTGCTGGTGACCAAGGACAGCGGCGGGGAGATGACCGCGGCGAAGCTGCGCGCAGCCCGCCACCTCGGGATACCGGTGGTCGTGGTGTCCCGGCCCGAGCCGCCCGAGGGCCCGGTCGTGCGGACACCTCGGGCGGCGGTCGCGTGGCTGGAGAATCACTCCGGGTAGCGGCGCGGGGTGTACACGGCGGTGTCCTCGCCGCGCTGCACCACCCGGGTGGTCGAGGAACCGATGATGAGCAGGCAGCGCATGTCCACCTGCTCCGGATCGAGGTCGGCCAGCCGCGCGGTGCTGATCCGCTCGTCGGGACGTCCGACGTCGCGCGCGATGATCACCGGGGTGTCCGGGGAGCGGTGCTCGAGCAGCAGATCGCGGGCCGCTTCGACCTGCCAGCGGCGGCTACGCGAGGCCGGGTTGTAGACGGCGATGGCCAGATCGGCGGCCGCGGCGGCGGTCAGGCGCTGCGCGATCGCCTCCCAGGGCTTGAGCCGGTCGGACAGCGACAGCACGCAGTAGTCGTGCCCGAGCGGCGCACCGGCGCGGCTGGCCGCGGCATGGGCTGCGCTGAGGCCCGGCAGCACCCGCACCGGAACGTCCGCGTACTGCGGATCGCTCGCGATCTCCAGCACGGCGGTGGCCATCCCGAACACCCCCGGGTCGCCGGAGGACACGACAGCGACCCGCGAACCGGCCCGGGCCAACTGCAGCGCGTGCTCGGCGCGCTGGGACTCCACCTGGTTGTCCGAGGCGTGCCGGACCTGCCGCGGGTTGTGCGGGACGCGGTCCAGGTAGGGGCCGTAGCCCACCAGTTCGTCCGCGGTGGCCAACGCGTCCTGCACCTCTGGGGTCTGCCACGGCCGACCGGCCGGGCCGAGGCCGACGACGACCACCTCGCCGCCCCGCACCGCGATGTGCCCCGCGCCGTCCTCGGCGGCGGGTTCCGGAGTGGGCAGCGAGACCTTGCTGGGCAGCAGCGCCAGCGAGAAGTACGGCACCGTGCTCGGGTCGACATCACCGAGCGGCTGGATGCGTTCGCGGTCGGTGGTGGCCCGTTCGACGTACCACGCCTCGTCGAGGCGCCCGACCGATTCCAGCGCGTCCCGCACGTGCCCGAAGGTGCGGCCCAGTTTGAGCACCGCGGCGGAGTCCGTCTGGGCCAGCCGTCGGGCCAGCTCCTCCTGCGGCAGCGTTCCCGGCAACATGGTCAGCGTCTCGTCCCGTTCGACCAGCGGGCGCCCGAGCATCGCCGAGGCAGCGCTCACCGAGGTCACCGCGGGCACGACCTCGGTCGGGTAGCGGTGCGCCAGGCGTTTGTGCATGTGCATGTAGGAGCCGTAGAACAGCGGATCACCCTCGGCGAGCACCACCACGTCCCGCCCCGCGTCCAGGTGCTTGGCCAGCCGCTCGGCGGACTCGGCGTAGAACTCGTCGATCGCGCCCTGGTAGCCACCGGGGTGGTCGGTGGTCTCGGTGGTCACCGGGTAGATCAGCGGCTCCTCGACCTGCTCCCCGGAGAGGTAGCCGGACGCCAGGGCGTAGGCGACGCTGCGACCGTGCCGCGCGCTGTGGTACGCGATCACGTCTGCCTCGCCGAGGATGCGGGCGGCCTTGACGGTCATCAGCTCCGGATCACCCGGCCCGAGGCCCACACCCCGCAACCGGCCGACGGGGCGTTCGCTGCTTGCCTGGTTGCTCATTCTTCCTCACTCGCAATCGCGTTGATCGCCGCCGCCGTGAGCGCGCTGCCGCCGCGACGACCGTGCACGACCAGGTGTTCCACACCGTGCGGGCTGTCCACCAAAGCCTGCTTGGACTCGACCGCACCGATGAACCCGACCGGGATGCCCAGCACCGCCGCCGGACGACCGGCCCCTTCGGCGATCAGCTCCAGCAGCCGGTACAGCGCGGTGGGGGCGTTGCCGATCGCGACGACCGCCCCGTCGAGGTGGGCGCGCCAGTGCTCCATGGCCGCTGCGCTGCGCGTGGTGCCCAGCTGCGCGGCCAGGCCGGCGACATCGGGCTCGTCCAGGGTGCACAGCACGCGGTTGTCGGCGGGCAGCCTGCGCCGGGTCACGCCCGCGGCGACCATCTTCGCGTCGCACAGGATCGGGGCGCCGCGGTCGAGGGCGCCGCGGGCGGCCGCGACCACGCCCGGCGAGTAGCCGAGGTCCTCGACGAGGTCGACCATCCCGCAGGAGTGGATCATCCGGACCGCGACCCGACCGAGGTCGCCGGGGAGCCCGGACAGGTCGGCCTCCGCCCGGATCGTGGCGAAGGACTGGCGGTAGATCTCCGCTCCGTCCCGGACGTACTCGTTCACTCTTCCCTCCGCAAAGCCGCGATCGCGGCCGTCGTACCCGTCCCGTCGGCGACGGTGCGGGCGTCCTCGTTGCCGGTACCCCTGCTCACCTCGTAGCCGTGCTCGCCGGCGACGACGTCGACCACCTCCCCGCGCGGCCTGCCGCAGCGGCGCGCGCAGCCGGAGAAGTGCACCGCTGCGCCGGCGGGCAGCAGGGGCAGCGCGCGGCGCGCGTCACCGCGCACGTCCGTCAAGGATTTCGCGCAGCCGGGACGTCCCGCGCAGGCCGTGACCCCGTTCCACGGGGAGGCCGCGTCGACGACCATGCCCGCACCGTCCAACCAGGACTGTGCTGCGTCCGGATCGGCGACCTGCGGCAGCACGACGCCGCGCCACGGGGTGAGCCGGACCGAACCCGACATGGCACCCGCGACCGCCGCCAGCTGCTCGCCGGTGAGCCGGCCGAACGGCGCCGCGGCGGACAGCGTCGCACACCCCCGGCCGTCCGGGAGGACCCCGATCGGACCGCGCTGACGGGGCGGCGGGACCGGCACGGGCTCGCCGAGCTCGGCCGGAACCGCGGCCCGCAGGAGCCGCGTGATCTCGGACACCGCGCCCGGCAGTTCGGCGATCCGCCACGCAGCGGAACCCGCGTCGGCTTGCACCACCTGGAACGCGCGCGCAGCACCCAGCAACGCCTCCACCGCCGACGCGACCGGCACGCGCAGCCCGCTGTCGACCCCGCCCAGCAGCAGCGCGACCGAGTCGGCCGAAACCGGCAGGGCCGTCACGTCCCCGCCCAGCCCGGCCACGTCACCGCGGCCGTCGTCGAGCACGAACAGGAACCGCCCGGACAGCCCGGCCAGCCCGGGATCGGCGCACAGGGCGCGGTCCACCGCGCGCACCTGGTCGGCGACGTCGAGCACGCTGCCCGCATCACAACCGCTCAGCGGCGAAGCGATGATGTTGCGCACCTTCTCGTGCTCGCCCGAGGGAAGCAGGCCGACGTCGGACAACCGGACCGCGAGCTCCGGGAGAGCGTCCTCGTCCAGGCCGCGCAGCTGGACGTTGCCCCGCGACGTGAGGTCCAGGAATCCGGCCCCGAATTCGACGGCGACCTGCGACAACACCTGGAACTGCCGCGCATCGAGCAGCCCGCCGGGCACCCGGATCCGCACCAGGCCGCCGTCCGCAGCGGGATGCGGCCGCAGCACGCCCGGGCAGGCGTCCCCGCGTCGGCGGGCGCGGTCAGCGGAGGAGGACATGCGTGCGCATCGTAGTTGCCGGGTTTTTGTTTCAGCTCGAACTGTCGGTAGGGTCACCACGAACGGAGGCAGGGGGAGGAAGCCGGTTCGAGTCCGGCGCGGTCCCGCCACTGTCACCGGGTACACCCTCCGCGCCGGGCCGTGACCACCGCGTCACCGGCAGCTCGCGGAACCGCCCGGCAGCCAGACACTCGCCCTGCCGCTCCCACGGACCACACCGGGGCGAGGACCCCGAGAGAGGTTGCCTCTGATGCGATCCGCCGCGGCGGCGCTCGTCATGACCCGCCATCGACCGTCCCTGCCGAGCTCGACGACCCGGGCGGGGAGGCGGTCCGCATGATCCTCCTGCTCTCCACTTCGGACACCGACCTGCTCAGCGCCCGTTCCAGCGGCGTCGACTACCGCCTCGCCAACCCCGCCCGGGTCAACGCGGGCGAGGAACTCGACGAGCTGCTCGCGGGCACCGACCTCGTGGTCGTGCGCATCCTCGGCGGGCGCCGGGCCTGGGAAGAAGGCCTCGACCAGCTGCTGGCCGGACCGCGGCCCGTCGTGGTCCTGGGCGGCGAGCAGCAGCCCGATGCCGAACTCATGCAGCACTCCACGGTTCCCGGCGGCGTCTGCGCCGAGGCGCACGCCTACCTGGCGCACGGCGGTCCGGACAACCTGGCGCAGCTGCACAACTTCCTCAGCGACACGCTGCTGCTGACCGGCCACGGTTTCGCCGCACCGGCACCGGCACCGGAATGGGGCCGGCTGCAGCGCGAACGTCGCCGCGAGGAGGGTCCCGTCGTGGCGGTGCTCTACTACCGCGCGCACCACATGGCGGGCAACACGCACTTCGTGGACACCCTGTGCTCGGCCATCGAAGACGCGGGCGGCGTGCCCGATCCGCTGTTCTCCGGCTCGCTGCGCAGCCCCTCCCCCGACCTGCTGGAAGCGCTGGAAGGCGCCGACGCGCTGGTGGTGACCATGCTCGCCGCGGGCGGTTCGCGCCCGGCGAGCGCTGCGGCCGGCGGTGACGACGAGGCCTGGGACATCGGCAAGCTCGCCGAGCTGGACGTGCCGATCCTGCAGGGCCTGTGCCTGACCAGCAGCCGCGAGCAGTGGCTGGACAACGACGACGGCCTGTCCCCGATGGACGCCGCCACGCAGATCGCGGTCCCGGAGTTCGACGGCCGGCTGATCACCGTGCCGTTCTCGTTCAAGGAGAACGACTCCGAAGGCCTGCCGGTCTACGTGCCGGACGCCGAGCGCGCGGCCCGGGTGGCCGGAATCGCGGTGAGCCACGCCCGCCTCGGGCACACCCCGGTCGAGCAGCGGCGGCTGGTGCTGATGCTGTCCGCGTACCCCACCAAGCACTCCCGGGTCGGCAACGCGGTCGGCCTGGACACCCCGGCCAGCGCGGTGCGGCTGCTGCAGCGGCTGCGCGAGCAGGGCTACGACGTCGGCCCCGAGCAGGGCGAGGACGCGCTGCCGGGCGTGGCCGAGCAGGACGGCGACGCGCTCATCCACGCGCTGATCGCCGCCGGCGGTCAGGATCCCGAGTGGCTCACCGAGGAGCAGCTGTCCGGCAACCCGGTCCGCGTGCCCGCCAGCCGCTACCGCGAGTGGTTCGCGACGCTGCCGCAGGAGCTGCGCGAGTCCGTCGAGCAGCACTGGGGCCCGCCTCCCGGCGAGCAGTTCGTCGACTACACGCACAGCTCCGAGGGCGAGATCGTGCTCGCCGGGCTGCGCGCCGGCAACGTCATGCTCATGGTGCAGCCGCCGCGCGGGTTCGGCGAGAACCCGATCGCGATCTACCACGATCCGGACCTGCCGCCGAGCCACCACTACCTGGCCGCCTACCGCTGGCTGGCCGAGGACTTCGGCGCGCACGCGATGGTGCACCTGGGCAAGCACGGGAACCTGGAGTGGCTGCCCGGCAAGGGAGCCGGGATGTCGGCCTCGTGCGCCCCGGACGCGGCGCTGGGCGACCTCCCGCTGATCTACCCGTTCCTGGTCAACGACCCGGGCGAGGGCACGCAGGCCAAGCGGCGGGTGCACGCCACGCTCGTCGACCACCTGGTGCCGCCGATGGCCCGTGCCGAGAGCTACGGCGACATCGCGCGCTTGGAGCAGCTGCTCGACGAGCACGCCAACATCGCCGCGATGGACCCGGCCAAGCTCCCGGCCAGCCGCAGCCAGATCTGGACGCTCATCCAGGCCGCCCAGCTCGACCACGACCTCGGTCTGGACGAGCGCCCGCACGACGCGGAGTTCGACGACTTCCTGCTGGAGGTCGACGGTTGGCTCTGCGAGGTCAAGGACGCCCAGATCCGCGACGGGCTGCACGTGTTCGGCGACCCGCCGACCGGTGAGGCCCGGGTGAACCTGGTGCTGGCGATGCTGCGCGCACGCCAGATGTGGGGCGGGCGCCAGGACGCCCTCCCCGGGCTGCGCGAGGCGCTGGGCCTGGCCGAGGACGGCTCGGCGACGCGGGAGAACACCGACGACACCGAAGCCAAGGCGCACGCGCTGGTCGAGGCCATGGAGCAGCGCGGCTGGAGCGCCGAGGCGGCCGGGGAGGTCTGCGCCGAGCTGCTGGACACCGGGGCCGACCCGGAACCGGTCCGGCAGGTGCTGGAGTTCGCCGCGCGGGAGGTCGTCCCGCGGCTGGAGTCCACCACGGACGAGATCACCGCGACGCTGCACGCGCTCGACGGCGGCTTCGTTCCCGCCGGACCGAGCGGGTCCCCGCTGCGCGGGCTGATCAACGTGCTGCCGACCGGCCGGAACTTCTACGCGGTCGACCCGAAGGCCGTGCCGAGCCGGCTGGCCTGGGAGACCGGGTGGGCGATGGCCGACTCGCTGCTGGAGCGCTACCGCGGCGACAACGGCGAGTGGCCCGCTTCGGTGGGCCTGTCGGTGTGGGGCACCTCGGCCATGCGCACCGCGGGCGACGACATCGCCGAGGTGCTCGCGCTGCTGGGCGTGCGCCCCACCTGGGACGAGCAGTCCCGGCGGGTCAACGGTCTGGAGCCGATCTCGCTGGAGGAGCTGGGCCGTCCACGCGTGGACGTGACGGTGCGCATCAGCGGGTTCTTCCGGGACGCGTTCCCGCACGTCGTCGAGATGCTCGACGACGCGGTGCGCATGGTCGCCGCGCTGGACGAGCCGCACGACCAGAACTTCGTGCGCGCGCACACCACCGACGACGTCCAGCGGCACGGCGATGACCGGCGCGCCACCATGCGCATCTTCGGTTCGAAGCCGGGTACCTACGGCGCCGGCGTCCTTCCGCTCATCGACAGCCAGGACTGGCGCGGCGATGCCGATCTCGCCGAGGTCTACACGGTCTGGGGCGGCTACGCCTACGGCCGCGAGATGGACGGCGCCCCGGCCCGGGAGGACATGGAGAACTCCTTCCGGCGGATCGCGGTGGCCGCGAAGAACACGGACACCCGCGAGCACGACATCGCCGACTCCGACGACTACTTCCAGTACCACGGCGGGATGGTCGCCACAGTCCGGGCGCTGACCGGGAAGTCCCCGGAGGCCTACATCGGGGACAGCACCCGACCGGACTCGGTGCGCACGCGGACCCTGCATGAGGAGACCTCCCGGGTCTTCCGCGCACGGGTGGTCAATCCGCGGTGGCTGTCCGCGATGCGCCGGCACGGCTACAAGGGCGCTTTCGAGCTCGCGGCCACTGTGGACTACTTGTTCGGCTACGACGCCACGACCGGGGTCGTGGCCGACTGGATGTACGAGAAGATCGCGGAGAGCTACGTGCTCGACCCGGAGAACCAGGAGTTCCTGTCCGAGTCGAACCCGTGGGCGCTGCACGGGATCACCGCGCGACTGCTGGAGGCCGCCGGGCGCGAGCTCTGGCAGGAGCCGGACCCGGAGACGATGCAGAAGCTGCAGGAGGTCTACCTGCAGGCCGAGGGCGATCTGGAAGACGGCGGCAAGTAGCGCGAACGCCGTGCGGGGCGGTCGAACCCGCTCCGCACGGCGTCTCGCGGGAACGCCCGCCCAGCGGCACCGCCGCGGCCCCGCTGGGCGGGCGTTCCCGGCCCGCGCTGCGCGGCTTCGGCACCGCGGCGGTGTTGCTAGCATTCCCCGCATGAGCGGTGGTCACGCGGAACGCGGCGCCGGGCGGCCGCTGCGCCGGGACGCCGAGCGCAACCGCCGGCGGATCCTCACCGCGGCGCGCGAGGTGTTCGCCGCGCGGGGGCTCGGCGCCACCCTCGACGACGTCGCGCAGCGCGCGGGTCTCGGGGTCGGCACGGTCTATCGGCGCTTCTCGGACAAGGCGTCCCTGGTGGATGCGTTGTTCCACGACCGGATCGACGATCTCGTCGCGCTGGCCGAGACCGCACTGTCCGAACCGGACTCGTGGCGGGGTTTCACCACGTTCATGGAACGTTCCAGCGAGCTGCTGACCGACGACATCGGTTTGCGCGATGTCGTGCTGGGTAGCACCGCCGGCGGCAAGAGCGTCGCCAACGCGCGGGAACGGCTCGACCCGGTCCTGCTGCGGTTGCTGCGCCGGGCGCAGGACGACGGGCACCTGCGCCCGGACGTGCGACCGGTGGACGTGTTGATGCTCAACCTGATGATCGGTTCGGTGGTGGACTACACCGACCACGTCCGCTCGGGGGCTTGGCGCCGCTACCTGGCCGTACTCATCGACGGCCTTCGCGCGGGCGCGCGAACGAGCCCGCTACCGGATGCGCTCGCGGATGCCGACGTCGAGGCGGCCATGCGGACCTGGAGCACGAAACGCCCCTGACCCGCACGGCCCTGCTGTCCGCGGGTGCGCTGTTCAGCGCACCGCGGCCTCGACGATGCTGAACTGCGAGGAAGTCGGGAAGACGCCCACGTGTTCGAGACCGGCCCGCTCGAACAGCGCCGCGTACTCGGCCTCGGTGCGCTCGGCGGCACCGAACGTCGCGAACATCATCATGTCGAACATCGCCTCCAGCACGGAGACCTGCCCGTTCTCCGGTAGCACCAGTTCGACGACGAGCACTCGCGCACCCGGTTTCGCGTCGCGCGCGATGGCGCGGAGCATCTGCGCGCAGCTCTCGTCGTCCCAGTTGTGCAGGATCGTGCGCAACACGTAGACATCCGCGCCCGTCGGCACCGCCATCCGGGCGTCACCTTCCACGATCTCGCAGCGGTCGGCGAGCGCACCGGATCGCAGCTCCAAGTCCACATCGGACAGAGCGTGCTCGATATCGAAAAGCCGTCCGTGCAGGTGCGGATTGGCCTGCAAGAGGTCGCGCAGCAGCGTGCCCTGCCCCCCGCCGACATCGACCAGATCGGTCGACGAACTCAAGTCCAGCGCCTCGACCACGGCACCGTTGGTCGAACCGATGTTGTTCGTCATCGCCGCGTTGAACGATTCGGCCAGCGCGGGGTCGTCCTGGTTGATGTAGTCGTAGAACGGCTTGCCCGCGGCCTTGCCGAAGGCGGACTCCCCGGACCGCAGCGCGGCGGGCAGCTGCTCCCACATCCGCGCCACCTGTTCGTTGCGGACGAATGCGTTCATCATGCTGTCCGTCGCGGACGTGGAACGCAGCGCTGCGGAACCCGGTGTGTGCGCGAAGGTGTCACTCGCCCCGGCCTGGAAGATGCCGATGGCCGACAGCATCCGCAGCAACCGGCGGACCGCCGCGGGATCGGCCCCCGCCCGCTCGGCGATCTCGGCGACCGTGCTACCCGACTCGGCGACCTGGTCCGGCAGGCCCAGCTCCACCGCGGCGTGCACGAAGTACTGGGAGTTCAGGTGGATCAGCGCCGAGGCCGCTTCGGGCCCCAGGATCCCGTCCGCTTCGGACGTCGCGCCAGCAGTGTCGGTCATGTAACGCGTCCTTTCCGATTCCCGCACCGATGTGCCCTGCCCCGCAGGTGGATGCTCCACCGAGCAGAAATCTGGAGTAGGTACCTCCGCTTCAGGCCGCACGGTAACAAACCGGAGGAGGCATCTCCAGAACGCATCCGGGAACACCTCGGAACACCGCTCCTGGAACTGCGGGAGCGCCCGCTGTCCCGTTGCCCGGACGATCGCCGCAGCACCGCCCGCGACGAGCGCACCGCGCCGGAAACGGTCTCGGTGTTTCCGCCGCTGCGGGCGCTCGCGTCACCCTGGTGAGTGTGCGGCGCCGACCTCATGTCGCGCGGGCCGCGCGTGTCCGGATTACCGTTTCCGAGAGCAGCGCCTTCGGCGGCGCCAGAGGGGCGCGGGGAAACGGGGGAACGGCAGCATGGACGGTCAGAAAACCACGGTCTGGTCCAGAGCAGTGGTTTTCGCGACGACCGTGCTGCTGGCGCTGGGCGGCGCGCCCGCATCGGCCCAGGCCACCTCGAACGACGAGCGCAGCGGGGTGACCGAGGACGATCCGCAACCGCCCGATTCGCGCACGAACAACACTGTCTACTTCGTGCACGGGTACGAGCCGTCCGGCGGCCTAGACTGCGCCGAGTACTGGGAGAACGCGCTGGAGGTGTTCAACACCACCGGCTGGCACGGTCAGCTCCGAACCGTGGGGTTCTACACCGACGACGTGAACTGCGATGTGGCGGTCGAGCGGGACGATCACGTCGCCACCGACGTTCGGATCACCCGGATCGCCGCCAACTTCGCGAACTTCGTCTACCAGAACCACACGAAGAAGGGGAAACCCGTCGATGTCGTCGCGCACTCCATGGGCGGGATCATCGCTCGGGTCGCGCTGCTGGGCTCCGCGAAGGGCTGGCCCGGATTCCCGCAGGGGAACATACGCGTGGGAAACGTCGTGACGCTGGGCACCCCGCACGGCGGTCTGCACTGCGATTTCACGCCGGAATGCGCGGACGATCAGCTCCGGGAGCAGTCGCCGGGCTCGGACCTCATCGAGATCCTGCACGCCCCGCAGAACCAGTTAGACCAGGACTGGTCGCGGGGTACCGACTGGCATCTCATCGGATCCGACGAGGACAGCATCGTCGACGGGGATTCCGGGACCTACGAGGGCTTTTACGCCGACGAGAAGTACCGCTACCTCAGCGGCGGGTCCGAACCCATGACGCACGAAGCGGTGCACACCGCGACCGAGGGCGAGTTCCGGCTGCGGTACTGGGACCCGCACACCGATGCGGTGCGCGTGCACGACAAGGCACCGACCCCGTTGGCACTGGCCTACCGCGCGGTGTCCCGGACGACGGCACCCCCGGACGCCTGGTCCTCCTTCGTCGCGCTGTTGAACCCGCTCGCCCAGAAGCCGCGGATCACCGAGGGCCAGGTCGGCTGACGGGTACCGGGCGAGTGGCGAAGCCGGGCGGGTACTGCCGCCCCGGGGCGCGGCCTGCGCCGAACCAGCCGATCAGGACCAGCTGCGCACGTCGTTGGCGCGGTGCGCCCCGCCGGCCCGGGTCGGCGACCGACCATCGACGAGCGGCCCCCGACGCGCTCCGCGGCCCGCTGTGGTGCCGCGACCGCCCGGGGACACATCGGCGGGACCGCGCCGGCCGTCAGCTGGTCGCGGGGTCGTGCTGCCCTGCCCAGCCGGGTTCGCCGCCGCGTCCGGCCGGGGATGGGTTCCGCAGCGCGCGCATCGGCGGGCGGTCGGCGCGCGGGACCCGATGTTCGCGGGGCAACCACTCGCCGCCGACCTGCACGAACTGGGTGAGCGAATCCGCGCCGTCCGTACCCGGTTCCGGACCGGCGCGGTCGAGCACCGCCGAGAGCACGTGCCCGGACATGACGCCGAGCTCGGGCAGGTCGCGGTTGCGATGCCTCCGGGCCCCGAGATTGACCTGCGCCAGGCCCGGCAATCCGTAGCGCTCGTGGGCGTCCAGCAGCAGCCCGATGTCCACGCCGTAGCCCGGCGCGAACGACGCCGACGCGAGGAACTCCCTGCGGGCGGCGTACTCGCCGCCGATCGGTTGGATGACACCGCCGAGTTCCGGTCGCAACTGCGCCAGCAAGGGACGGACGAGGATCTCGGTCACCCGTCCCCCACCGTCCCCGTCGGCCGTACCGGTATCCGGTCCCAGCGGCCGGCGGTAGAAGCCCTTCACCAGCATCGGGTCCGCCTCCGTGAGCAGCGGTCCGAGCAGGGCGGGCACGAAGTCCGCCTCGAAGCCGATCAGGTCCGCGTCGATGAAGACGACGACGTCACCGGTGGTCGCCGCCAGCGAGCGCCACAGGACCTCGCCCTTGCCGGGTCGCACGTCGACGGTCGGCAGCACGTCGTCGCGCCGGAACACCCGCGCTCCCGCCTCCGCGGCCGCCGCGCACGTCCGATCAGTGGATCCCGAGTCCATCACCACGATCTCGTCGACGAGCCGCCCGCACGCCGATGTCGTCAGCGGACGGATGGCGGTCACGATCCCGCCCACCGTCGCCGCTTCGTTCAACGCCGGGAGCACCACGCTGACCGACCTCGCCCGCTTCGCGGACACCAGCTCGGCGACCGACCACGTCGGCTGCTGCCAGGTTCGGCAGGCGAACCACCGTGCGGTCTCCGGCCTCACCGGAGGCCCCCGCGCGTTGGGAGTCCGCTGTCCGGTTCCTGCGGTCCTGCACCCATGTTCGACACACCCCCAGCGTGCCGGACCACCGGGTCGGCGTTCACCCGGCACGGGCGGTCCGCCGGGAGCGGGGCGCGAACGTTCGCCGCAGTGCATCGGCGGAGCGCTCCGGGGTTGACAGCCACCACGGCACGGTGCCAGGTTTGAGTATACTGATATCAGATCGAGGGACAGGGAGCGACGGCGCTCCCGACGAGAGGGGATCGTCCCGTGTCGGTCACCGCTACCGCCGGCGAGGTCAACTACGACCCGTACGACGTCGAGATCAACAAGGATCCGTACCCGACGTTCCGCCGCCTCCGAGAGGATGTACCGCTCTACTACAACGAGCAGCACGACTTCTACGCGTTGAGCCGGTTCGAGGACGTCCGGCACGGGCTGACCGATCGCGACACCTTCATCTCCGGGCGGGGCGCCATCCTCGAACTGATCAAGGCGGGCATCGACATCCCGCCCGGCGTGGTCATCTTCGAGGACCCGCCGATCCACACGATTCACCGCAACCTGCTGTCCCGCATGTTCACCCCCAGGAAGATCAAGAACCTCGAACCCGAGATCCGCGAGCTCTGCGTGCGCAGCCTCGACCCGCACGTCGGCACCGGTCGGTTCGACTTCGTCAACGATCTCGGCAAGCAGATGCCCATGCGGGTGATCAGCAAGCTCCTGGGAATCCCCGAAGAGGATCAGGAAGCGGTGCGCGACTCGGTCGACGCCGAGCTGCGCACCGAGGCGGGAAAACCCATGCCGAAGTACTCCGAGGACGGCGAGTTCTCCACCGGGGAGATCTTCGAGCAATACATCGACTGGCGCACCGAGAACCCGTCCGACGACATCATGACCGAACTCCTCAACGTCGATTTCGAAGACGAGACGGGCACGACGAGGAAACTCACCCGCGAGGAGCTCCTCACGTACCTCAACGTGGTCGCCGGGGCGGGAAACGAGACGACCACCCGGCTCATCGGGTGGGCCGGAAAGGTGCTCGCGGACCACCCGGAGCAGCGGCAGCAGCTTGTCGAGAACCCGGCGCTGATCCCCCAGGCGGTCGAGGAGCTGCTCCGGTTCGAGGCCCCGGCCCCGCACGTGGCCAGGTACATGACCCGCGACGTCACGTACTTCGGGCAGACGGTTCCGGAGGGCAACGTGATGATGATGCTCATCGGCTCGGCGAACCGGGACGACCGGCAGTTCCCCGACGGAGATCGCTTCGACATCCACCGCGAAGCGCGTCAGCACCTCACCTTCGGCCTGGGCGGGCACTTCTGCCTGGGGTCCGCCCTGGCACGGCTCGAAGGGCGCATCGCGCTGGAGGAAGTGCTCAAGCGGTTCCCCGAGTGGGACGTGGACACCGACAACGCCACCCTGTCGCCGACGTCCACGGTGCGCGGCTGGGAGACGCTCCCCGTGCTGACCTGAACATCCCGCGCGGCGGGCGCACGTCGAGCTGACGTTCGGCGTGCGCGGCCGCTCACCGGGTCTTGCGCGCGCGGCGCCGGGCCGCCGGTTCGGCGTCCGCGTAGCTCTCCAGCTCGTCGAGGTAGTTCTCGATGTGTTCGACCGCCTCCGCGTGCCCGGTCGACAGCTCCAGGCTGCTCTCCATCGCCATGACGCGGGCGACGGCCGTCATCCGCACGACCAGTTCCATGGGCACGCACACCTCGGGTGGGATCCGGTAGCGCCGCACGAACGCGTCCACGACTTCCAGCTGCGTGGTGCGGAACAGCTCGGAGTACCGCGCGACCTCGGCGCGAATCGCTCCGCGCCGATTGCACAACGCGCCGAACTCCAGGAAGAACGCCGTCGCGGTCGGGTCGGAGTTGAACTCCCACAACGCGCGCAGCGGTCGGTCCGAGGCGGCCAGCTCCTGCTGCTGCACCAGCCCTTCCTCCGCGCGGCGCCGGAACACCTCGAGGAACAGGTCGTCCATCGTCTGGAAGTAGTAGTGCACCAGCTGGGACTTCAATCCCGCTTCGGCCGCCACCTTCCGCGACGTCACCGCCGGATACCCCTCGTTCAGCAGGATCCGCTCCGCGGCATCGAGCAGCACCGCGCGGTTCTTCGCGTCCGGGGCACCAATCCGCCGTTCCGATGCCATCCTCGACTACCTCCTCGGCTTGTCGCACGCATCGCCGGCGCGACCGGACTCGATCCTACCGCCGGACCCCTGGACGTATTCCCGCGCGTGCAGCGGCAATTCGCACGAGGACCGAATTGAGTACACCTTGACCGGGTCCCACCCGGATGTTAAGCATGTGCTCAGCACTTTGTTGCGTACGACACATCTCCGCCGCACCGAGCCAGAGCTGTCCGCCACCGGCAACCGGAAGTGAGGCGACGATGCCCGCACCAGAGCCACCATCGCGCGATCTCGCACCGGTTCCGGACGACATCCCGGTCGCCCCAGCGGATTCCCAGTGGTCCCGATGAGCCGGGGTCGCGCCCGCCGCGCCGTGGCCGCGCTCGGCTCGGCGCTCGATGCCGTCGGGTACCAAGTCGCCTTCTACGGCAAGGCTTTCGGCTGGTCGGCGCCCGCGTTCCGCCGTTACCGCGCGGAGGTCCTGCGCCAGCTCGCCTCGGTGAGCTTCGGCCGGGGAGCGCTGGCTGTGGTCGGTGGCACCGCCATGATCGTGGCGTTCCTGACCGGGACCACGGGCATCGAGCTGGCGATCCAGGGTTACGCGCAGCTGGCGAGCATCGGCATCGACGCGTTGCTCGGCTTCGTCTCCGCCTACGTCAATACCCGCATCGCCGCACCGCTGGTGACCGGAATCGCGCTGGTCGCCACGGTCGGTGCCGGATTCACGGCCGAACTCGGGGCGATGCGCATCAGCGAGGAGATCGACGCGCTCGAAGTGATGGCGATCCCCTCGATCCCCTACCTGGTCACGACGCGGATGATCGCCGGATTCATCGCGGTGACCCCGCTTTACACGATCTCGCTGGTGATGTCCTACGGCCTGACCCGCGCGACCACGACCTTGCTCTACGGTCAGTCCCCCGGGACCTACGACCACTACTTCGACACCTTCCTGGTGCCCAGCGACATCGTGAGCTCGTTCCTCGTGGTCCTGGTGATGGCGGTCGTGGTCATTTCAGTGCACTGCTATTACGGCTACACCGCCTCCGGGGGGCCGGTCGGTGTGGGGCACGCGGTGGGCCGCGCCGTTCGGCTGTCGCTCGTGGGCGTCATGTTCGTGGCGCTCGGCATGAGCCTGATCCTGTACGGCAACTCCGACACCCTGCACATATCGAGGTGAGGTGCCGTGGTCACCCCTGCGCGCCCGCTGCGCCACAGAATTCTCGGACTCATCGGTGTCGGCCTGATCGGGCTTTCGCTGGTCGTCGTCTTCGCGAGCTACAACCGGATCTTCGTCCCGGTCGTCCCGGCGACGGTGATCGCCGATCGCAGCGGACTGCTGCTCGATCCCAAGTCGGACGTCACCTTGCACGGCGTCACCATCGGCGAGGCGCGCACGGTCGAGTCCGCGGGCGGTAAGGCCGTCATCCGGATCGCGATCGACCGCGAGCACGCCGGTTTGGTGCCCGAGGACGTCAGCGCGCGGATCGTCGCGCCCACGGTCTTCGGGACGAAGTTCATCGAGCTGGTGCCACCGCCGGCGCCGAGCCGGCAGGTGATCGCCGCGGAGAGCACGATCCGCACCGAGAACGTGGGCACGGAGACCAATTCCGTCTTCCAGGGCCTGATCGGGCTGCTGACCGCGGTCAAACCGGCGAAGATGAACGCCACGCTGGGGGCCATGGCCACCGCGTTGCGCGGCCAGGGGGAACGTCTCGGCACTCTCGTCAGCGATCTCAACACCTACCTGACCCGGTTCACGCCGACGCTGCCCGCGCTCGACGAGGATCTCCGCGCCCTGCCGGAGGTGGCCGAGACCTACGCCGACGTGGCACCGGATCTCACGCGCATCACCGGCAACACCACCACGTTGAGCCGAACCGTTCAGGACGAGGAAGTCGGTCTGGGCGCGCTGCTGCTGAGCCTGCGGCGCACCTCCGACGACGGGCGAGCGGTGCTCAACGACCACGGTCAGCAGCTGGTCGACCTGCTCGACACGATGCGCCCGACCTCGCAGCTGCTGTCGTACTACTCGCCGACGTTCCCCTGCGCGCTGGCCAACTCGAACGCGCTGCGGCTGGCCAGCGCGCAGTCCGTCGGCGGGCAGTACAACGGGATCCACGGCGTGATCACGCTCATGCCCGGGCAGGAGGGCTACCAGAAGGGGGCCGACGACCCGGTGATGGTCCCGCCCGGCGCACCACCGCGGTGCTACCCCGGCCTGGTCCCCTACGGACCGCACTACGAATTCCCCGACGGGACCACGACACCGGACTTCTACCGGCAGAAGACCGAGGTCGTCAGTCCGCTGCAGCTGGCGAAGCAGATGCTGGGACCGGCCATCGAGCCCTACGTGGACGGTGGCCGATGAGGTGGGCGGGCCTGTCGATCAAGGTAACGGCCTTCGTGACCGCGGCGGTCGTCTTGACGGGCGCGCTCGTCGTGGTATTCGGCGGTTTCCGCTTCCACCCCACCACGAGCTACCACGCGGTCTTCGACGACATCTCCGGCATGGAACCCGGCAGCGAGGTCCGGGCAGCCGGGGTCGGCGTGGGACGGGTCGAAAGCACGGAACGCCTGCCGGACAACACGATCCGCGTCACCTTCTCCCTGGACACCGCGGTCGCGATCACCACCGGCAGCAACGCGGTGATCCGGTACAAGAACCTGGTCGGCGATCGATTCCTGCAGATCGGGCCGGGCCCGGGCGACGCGCTGCCGTCCGGCGGCACGATCCCGGTGCCGCAGACCAGACCGGCGCTGGATCTCGACGAGGTCTACAACGGCTTCACGCCGCTGTTCCAGGGACTGCAGCCGGACCAGGTCAACCGCCTCTCCGCGGCGCTGATCTCGGTGTTGCAGGGCCAGGGCAGCTCGGTGGAAGCGCTGTTGTCCGATCTCGGCTCGGTCACCACGACCCTCGCCGACCGAAGCGTCCTGATCAGCGATCTCGTCGACCACCTCAACGCGGTGCTGGAGACGCTCATCCGCCGCGCGCCGGAACTCAGCGACACCATCGTCAACCTGCAGGCGCTGGTCAGCGGTCTCGCCGAGGACCGCGGGCAGATCGGCGGCTCGCTGGAGCACATCAACGGTCTCACCACCTCGATGAGCGGCCTGCTCCGCCAGGAGCGGCCCGAGATCCGGGGCACGGTGACCCAGCTGGACCGGCTCGCCCAGACCATCAACAACGACCAAGCGGCGCTGGACAACCTGATCCGGCGACTGCCCGGGTACTACGTCTC
Source organism: Saccharopolyspora montiporae (assembly GCF_015209505.1). Classification (GTDB taxonomy): domain Bacteria; phylum Actinomycetota; class Actinomycetes; order Mycobacteriales; family Pseudonocardiaceae; genus Saccharopolyspora; species Saccharopolyspora montiporae. The sequence goes on along the minus strand of NZ_JADEYC010000005.1, from coordinate 35,674 downwards.
GCTCGGCAGGCTCGGCGCCAACCAGAGCGCCTTCCAGTTCTACGTGTGCGGCGTGCAGCTCCGGGTCTCCACCCCGCAGGGGAAGATCGACACCCCCTTCATCAACAGCGGAAACGTGAAGCGGTGCTAACGATGAAGACGAGATTTCGGGAGCGCGACCCGCGCTTGGTCGGCGTCATCGGTGTGCTGGTCGTCGCGGTGCTGCTCGCGACGGCACTGAGTTCCGGCTCGCTCTACCGGTCCCTGACCAGCGCGTCGTACTCGGCGGTGTTCACCGATGCGGGCGGGCTCACCCCCGGGGCGGAGGTCCGCATCGGCGGACTGGCCGTCGGCGAGGTGACCAGCGTCGATCTGGAGCGCGGCAAGGTCAGGGTCGGCTTCTCCGTGCAGGGGCCCGGCAATCTCGGCGACCTGACCAGGGCGGGGATCAGGACCGCCACTCCACTCGGCGTCAAGTTCCTGGCGGTGCAGCCCTCCGGCCGGGGGCAACTGGACTCCGGCGCCGAGATACCGCTCAGCCGGACGAGTTCGCCGTACGACCTCGCGCAGGTCCTGGGGCAGCTGACCCAGCAGAGCTCGCAGCTCGACACCCGGCAACTGGGCCAGGCATTGGACACCGTCTCGACGACCCTGCAGAACACGCCGGACGAACTGCGCACGACCCTCGACGGCCTCAACCGGCTGACCAAGACGGTGTCCGAGCAGGATCAGGCCCTGCTGGACCTGCTCGACCGGGCCAACACCGTGACGGGCGTCCTCGCGCAGCGGAACCGGGACCTGTCCCGGCTTTTCGACGACGGGAACCTGTTGTTGGCCGAGCTCAACAGCCGCCGCGAGCTCGTCGAGCAGCTCCTGGTCACGACCACCTCGATGCTCGACGAGCTCACCGGCCTCGTGCACGACAACCAGCAGCAGCTGCGGCCGGCGCTGGACCGGCTCCGCAAGGTCCTCGACATGCTCAACGCGGACAACGAGCTGCTGGGCACGACCATCCAGGGCCTGAACATCTACTCGGGCTCGCTCGGCGAGTCGGTCGGCGGTGGCCCGTGGTTCTACGGGTTCATCCCGGACCTGCCACCGACCAACATCGCACCGCTGCTCCCCGACGTGCTCAAGGCGGTCCACCCATGACCAGACCCCGGCGTCCGAAGCTGTTGATCGCGCTGGTGCTCGTGCTGGCCGCGGTCACCACCGCCGCTCTCGTGGTGCCGATCCGCGGGGAGAAGACCATCACCGCGTACTTCCCCGAAGCGCCCAGCATCTACCCCGGCGATCCGGTTCGGGTGCTCGGCGTCGACGTCGGGAAGATCGACTCGATCACCGCCGAGCCCGGCAGGGCCAAGGTCGTGCTGAGCTACCGCGCCGACGTCGAGGTCCCGGCCGACGCGACCGTGGCGATCGTCGCCCCGACGTTGGTCACCACCAGGTTCATCCAGCTCAGCCCCGCGCACGTCGACGGCGCGGTGCTCCCCGACGACGCGACCGTCCCGGAGTCCCGCACGGCCACCCCGGTCGAATGGGATGCCACGGTCGACGAGCTGACCGAACTGGCCGACGCGCTCGGGCCCCGCTCCGGGGACGTCACCGGTCCGCTGGGCCGGGTGCTGCGCACGACGCGGGAGAACATCGGCGGGCAGGGCGACCAGGTGCGCGACACCATCCGCAACGCCTCCACCGCCATGACGACGCTGGCCGCCGGTGGCGAGGACCTGTTCGGTACGGTGCGCAACCTCCAGTCGGTGGTCAGCAACCTGGAGCGCAACGACGACGCGGTGCAGGCGTTCAGCGGCCAGCTGACGCAGGCTTCCGACCTGCTGGCGAGCAACCGTGGGCAGCTGGTGGAAGCGGTCCGCACCCTCGACCAGGTCGCGGTGCTGCTGGAGGAGTTCGTCCGGGAGCACAAGGACCCGCTGCGTGCCGATCTCGAGGGCGTCGCCGGGGTCGCCCGGCAACTCGCGTCCAATCGGCAGGCGCTCGGCGACTTCCTGCAACGCGCGCCGACCGCGGTGTCCAACTTCAACAACTCCTACGACCCGACCGGCAGCCTCATGGCCGGGGCGTTCGCCATCAACAACCTCAGCGATCCGGCGACGTTCACCTGCTCGCCTCGTGCCCAACGCCGAGGTGAAGGTCGGTGACATCACCGTCGGAACGGTCACCGGCGTCGCCTTCGACGACTGGACAGCCGAGCTGACCGTCAGCCTGCGGCGTTCGGTCACCCTGCCCGCCAACGCCGAGGCCCGGGTCGCGCAGAAGAGCCTGCTGGGCGCGGAATACCTGGAGTTGGCCCCGCCCGAGCACGACCGGCCGGTCGGCACGATGCGGGCCGGCGACGACATCCCGGTGCCCCGGACCGGGCAGTACCCGGAGACGGAGGAACTCCTGGCCGCCCTCTCCGCGCTGCTCAACCAGGGCGGGCTCTCCCAGCTGAAGACCGTCACCACCGAACTCAACGACGCGCTCGCCGGCCGCGAGGGCGATGCCCGCGGCCTCGTCCGCAACGTCGAGGCCCTCGCGTCCACATTGGACCGGCGCAAGGGCGACATCGTGCGCGCGGTGGAGAACCTGGACCGGCTCAGCGCGACCCTGGCCGAGCAGGACCGGGTCATCGACGACGCCCTCCGCACGATCCCGCCCGGACTGGCCGCCCTGGAACGGCAACGCTCCAGCCTGGTCCAGACGCTGGATTCGGTGTCGTCGTTCGGCGAAGTCGCGTCGAACGTGCTCAACACCAGCCGGAACGACCTGCACGCGAACCTCACGGCACTCCAACCCGTGCTGCAGAAGCTGGCCGACTCGGGCAAGGACCTCACCGAATCGGCGGGCATGCTGCCGACCTTCCCGTTCGCGACGAACAACGCCTTCCCGGCCGTCATCAACGGCGACTACGGGAACCTCTACATCACGGTCGACCTCGACGCGAAGACGCTCAGCGACAACTTCACCCGCGGCCTCACCGTCGCCGGGATACCGCTGCTGGGCGGTTCGTCGCTCTCCGAGGGGATCCCCGGTGCCAACCCGCTCGCCAGCGGGCAGCCCGGGCTGCTCCCGCTCCCGCCGGAACCGCCGGGGGAAGCGCCACCGGAGGGCGGCCTGCTCGACCGACCGCTCGACGCGCTCGTCCCGGGAGGCACCTGATGCAGACCAGGTTCGTCCGGGGGCAACTCATCGCCTTCGCCGTGGTCACCGTGATCGGCGTGCTGATCGCGACCGTGCAGTACGTCCAGCTCCCCCGCCTGCTGGGGATCGGGACCTATTCCGTCGAGCTCGACCTGCCCAGGTCCGGCAACCTCTACGAGAACGCGGTGGTCACGCTGCGCGGCATCAAGGTCGGCAAGGTGGACCGGATGGAGCTCGAACGGGGCGGCGTGCGCGCGGTGCTCGGCATCGAGAACGGCGTGCGGATCCCGGCCGATTCCCCGGTCACGATCCGCAGCACCTCGGCGATCGGTGAGCAATACGTCAACTTCGAGCCCCGCGGCGCGTCGGACGCACTGCGCGACGGCCAGGTCATCCCGGCACGGCAGGTGGGATTCCCGACGCCGATCGGCGACATGTTGTCCTCGGTGGACCGGCTCGCCGCGACGCTGCCGCTGAACGAGCTCAACGCCACCGTCGACGAGCTCTACCGGGCCGTCAACGGGACCGGCGGCGATCTGGAGCGGTTCCTGCGCTCGGCCGCCGAGTTGCAGGGCGTGGCGGAGGCCAACCTGGACCCGACCATCAAACTCGTCAACGACCTGGTCCCGGTTCTCGGCACCCAGCGGGAGATCGGACCGCAGGTCAACTCGTTCACCGGCGACCTGGCCGCGGCCACGGAGAGCCTGCGGTCGGCCGACCCGAGCATCCGCGGCGCGATCGAGCACACCGGGCCGATGGCCGACGAGTTCGACTCCCTGCTGCGCGAGGTCCGACCGACGCTCCCCCAACTGCTCACGGACCTGAACTCGACCAGCCAGGTGCTGCGGGTCTACGAGCCCAACATCCGGCACACGCTGGTCGTGTTCCCCGCGGCGGTGGCCAGCATGACGAGCACGTCGGCGTGGGGGATCCAGGACTCCGGGGAGAACCCCGCACCGTACTCGGCGATGGGCTTCAAGCTCACCTTCAACCAGCCGGCGCCGTGCGTGACCGGGTACGACCCCGACCGGATCGCGCCGTCCGACCTGTCCAACTCCCGGCCCCCGCCCACCGACGCCTACTGCAAGGAGCCGAAGGACTCGCCGATCGCGGTCCGCGGCTACCGCAACGCGCCCTGCCCGCCGGGCAGTCCCGCGGGACCGGGGTCGACCGGCGCGACGGCCGCCGCGTGCGGGTGGAACTTCCAGCGCCCCGACGAGGCCAAGGCCGCCACCGATGCCGCGGTCCGGCACATGCTGGAGGTGGCCGCGCAGAACCCGAAGACGCGCGCCGAGAACGAGGCCTTCATCGGCGAGGACGACTTCTCCGGGCCGGAGAAGGAGCAGCCGCCGCCGGCGATCAACGGGCCCGGGAACTCTTCGCACACCGGTCCGAGCGGGCTCTTCTCCGCCGGGGGGCGGACGTTCCTCAACGGGTCCGGGCACCCGCTGCCGAAGGTCGAGACGGAGGCGGGACGACTTCCCGGGCTGGGGCAGTACCTGCTCTCGCCGCTGCTGACCCCGACCCGACCGTGACCACCGCCCGCATCGGAAGTCCAGAAGGGACGGCGATCGCATGTCCGTCAACGACAGCGCCACCGAGGCGATCCCCGAGGAGGGCCGCGCGCTCACCGGCCCCGGCGGGAGCCCGGCGCAACAGGACGACGAGGCACCGCGATGGAGCGCGCGGCACGCCAGGGGCCTCGCCGCGGTGGTCGTGGTGTGCGCGACGCTGATCGCGCTGCTCGGCACCGCGAGCGCGGGCCTGTACTACGCGCGCTGGCAGCACGACCAGCAGCAGCGCGACGACGCCATCACGGTCGCGGCGCGATCGCAGGTACTCGCCCTGCTCTCGCTCGACCCGGCCGACGTCCAGGGCTCGCTCGACCGCGTCATCGCGGGTTCGACCGGGGGCTGGCGAGACCAGTTCGCGCAGAACGCCGACCAGTTCGGGCAGGTGGTCCGCGGCGGAGAGGTCCGCTCACGGGCCAAGATCACCGCATCGGCCCTCCAGCAGGCCGACGACTCGCACGCCACCGTCCTGGTGTCGGCCAGCGCGATGATCGCCAACGCCGAGTCACCGCAGGGCTATCCCGCCGAGTACCGCACCGTGATGGAGCTGGAGAACCAGGGCGGGCGCTGGCTCGTCTCCGACCTGCAGTTCGTCGCGTGAGCGCCGGGGGTACCAGTGCCGCTCAAGCCATCGACCGCGATCAGCCTCATCGGCGGTTTCGTCGCGATGAGCCTGGACACGATCCGCGCCGTGTTCCGGCGGCCCTTCCAGCTCAGGGAGTTCCTGGAACAGACGGTCTTCCTGGCCCGGGTCACGATCCTGCCGTGCATCTTCCTGGCCGTCCCGTTCCTCGGCGTCACCATCTTCTTCGTCAACCAGCTCCTCGCGCAGATCGGCGCGATCGATCTTTCCGGGGCCGGCACCGCGCTGGCCGTCGTGCGGGAGATCGGGTCGATGGCCAGCGTGCTCGTGCTCGCCGGTGCCGGGTCGACCGCGATCTGCGCCGATCTGGCGTCCCGGACGATCCGGGACGAGATCAACGCGATGGCGGTGCTCGGCGTCGACGCGATCCACCGCCTCGTCGTGCCGAGGGTGCTCGCGACGACGCTGCTGGCGGTCGGTCTCAACGCCGTGGTGTGCGTGGTGGGGATCAGCACCGGGTACGTGTTCTCCGTCCTGCTGCAGGGCGCCAGCGCCGGCCAGTTCGTCGCCAACCTGCCGCTGCTGGTCGGGCTCGCCGACGTGGTCGTCGGGGTCATCAAGGCGGTCATCTTCGGCCTGGCGGCGGGGCTGGTCGGCTGCTACCGGGGACTGACGGTGGGGTCGGGCGCCAAGGGCGTCGGCGAGGCGGTCAACGAGACCGTCGTGCTCGTGGTCTCCATCCTCTTCGTGGTCAACACGATCATCACCTTGATCTACATGGAGTTGGGCGGCAGAAGCGGTTTCTGACCAAGGAGGTTCGATGAAGCTGATCCGTACCGGTGCACGGTTGCCCCGCAGGGCGATCGATCGCGCGGATCGCTCGCTGCCGAGCGGAAGATCGCGCTCCCTGCTGGCGGCGTTCACCGCGCTGCTCGCGGCCGGCGCGGTCGTCGCGACGAGCGCGCTCACCTTCTCCGCGGTCGACGCGGTGCGCACCGAGCGGGCGAAGCGGGAGGCCGTGCCCAGCGTCCAGGAGCTCACCCCCCGGCTGCTCAACTTCGACTTCCGCACGATCGATGCCGATCTGGACCGCGCGAAATCGGTCACCACGGGCGACTACTGGGGGCAGAACGAGCTCGGCGACACGCTCAAACCGGCTGTGCTGGCCGAGGAGGCGAGCACGCGGACGGTCGTCCGGTCGGCCGGGGTCGAGCGGGCACGACCGGACCGGGTGGTCGTGCTGGTGTACCTGAACCAGACCACCGAGGGGAAGAGCCTCTCGGCGCCGCGGGTGGACAGCCGCGTCGCGCGGGTCACCGCGGCGAAGACCGGCGACCGGTGGCTGTTGGCCGCCTTCGAGCCGCTGTGACCACCTCCGAGCGACCGTGACAGGGAGTCCGTGATGGTTCCGAAGAACTCCGCATCCGCCGAGGGCGACCGCGAGACCGAGGGCACCGCCGAAGCGCCGCCGGAGCGCACCAGGCCGATCCGGTGGGTCGTCGGGATGGGCGCTCTCGTCATCGTGCTGTCGTCCTCCCTGGTCGCGGGCGGCATGCTGCTGACATCCGTCCTCGACTACCGTGCCGCCGCCGACCGGCGCGCGGAGATCACCTCCGTCGCGCGCGACATGGCCCAGCTGTCGTACTCGCTGGACCACCAGACCTTCCCGAAGCAGGTCGACCAGCTCGCGTCGATGACCACGGGCGAATACCGCCAGGGCCTCATCGACGGCAGGGACGGGCTCCGCTACATCCTGGAGCAGGGGAAGGTGAAGTCCTCCAGCGACATCAGCGCCGTCGGCGTCGAGCGCAATGACGCCAACAGCGCCACGGTCCTGCTCTCGGTGACCACGCACATCACCAACACCGAGCTCAAGACGCCGCAGACGAGGCACTACCGGGTCGCGATCGGCCTGGTCCGACAAGGGCCCCGGTGGCTCGTCAAGTCCAACGACGTCATCGCCTGACCACCCCATCCCGAGAGGAACGACGATGCGACTTGCAGCACGAGCTCTGGCCGCGGTGGGGCGGTTACGCCGCGCCCCGGCGGCGATGCTGGCTCGCGTGGGCCGTGTTCCCGCGCGACGACGCCGGGTCGTCCTGCTCGCCACGGCCGCGCTGACCCTCGTGTCGGTGCTGGCCGCGGCGGTGCTGGTCGTCGCCGGACATCGCGCGCAGGCGATCACCGAAGCCCGGTCGGAGGCGGTCGCCCAGGCCCGGCTCCGGGTCGCCGAAGTCCTGTCCTACCGCGCCGACACCATCGACGGCGACATCGACCGGGCGCGCAAGCACACGGCGGGCTCGTTCGCGCAGTACTACGTGCCGTTCGCCCAGCGGACGATCGCGCCGGCCGTGCGCAAGCAGGGCACCTCGTCGGTCGCGGTGGTCAGCCGGGCGGCTCCGGTCAGCACCACGCCCGACTCGGTCGTCGTCCTGGTGTTCATCGACCAGCAGACCTCCAGCGAACAGGCACCGCAGGCGCGCGGCACGTCCAGCACCGCCCGGGTGACGATGACCCGGATCGCCGGCCAGTGGCTGATCAGCGAGCTGACCCCGACGTCGACATGACCCCCGGGCACGTCGACGTCGGGATCGTCGCCCGCAGCCGTCCCGGCGCGGTTACTTCAGCAGGCCGCCCGCGTCGACGGGCAGCGTCAGGCCGGTCACGTAACGGGATTCCTCCGAGGCCAGGAACAGCACCGCGTTGCTGATGTCCTCCGGCTCGACCCACGGCACCGGCAACGTGTGCATCATCTGCGAGATCGGCGCGAAGTCGTCCTGTGTCGGGTTCTCCAGGTCGGGGCGGAACATCGCGAAGGTGGCGTCGTTCATCACCATCGGGGTGTTGACCTGCGTCGGGTGCACGCTGTTGACCCGGATGTTGTCCTGCGCGAGCTCAACGGCCAGCGTGCGCATCACCCCGACGACGCCGTGCTTGGCCGCGACGTAGTGGCCGGTGAACGGGTACGCCTTGAGCCCGCCGACGGAGCTGGTGAGCACGATCGACCCGCCCCGGCCACCGGCGGTGATGTGCGGGATCGCCGCCTTCGCGGTGAGCCACACGCTCTTGAGGTTCACGTCGATCATGTCGGTCCACGTCTTGTCGTCCATGTCGGCGAGAGTGCTGCCGCCGGTGCCGATCCCGGCGTTGGCGACGGCGATGTCCAACCGGCCGAACGCATCGACGCCGCGGGACACCACCTCGTGCACCGCGTCGTAGTCGCGCACGTCGCCCTGGGCCGTGACCATGCGACGGCCTTCCTTCTCGACGAGGGCGACCGTCTCGGCCAGGTCGTCCGGTGTGGACATCGGGAACGGCACGCCGTCGAGCTGGTCGCACACGTCGATGCCGATGATGTCGGCGCCTTCCTGCGCGAGCCGCACGGCATGGCTGCGGCCCTGACCGCGCGCCGCGCCGGTGACGAAGGCGACCTTGCCTGCTACGCGTCCGGACATCGTAACCTCATTCCTGATCGGTTTCCGCCGCCGCGCGGACGGCTTTGAGAATGCCCTGGTACCCGGTGCACCGGCAGAGATTCGCGCTCAGGGCTTCCCGGATCTCCTCGTCGGTCGGATCGGGGTTGTCCCGCAGGAAAGCCGTCACCGACACCACGAACCCGGGCGTGCAGAAGCCGCACTGCACACCGTGGTGGCGGCGGAACGCCTCCTGGACCGGGGAGAGCTCACCATCGGAGGCGAAGTCCTCCACGGTCGTGATCTCGCTGCCGTCGGCCTGGATCGCGAACATCAGGCACGCGCGGACGGGCTGCCCGTCGAGCAGCACCGTGCAGGCGCCGCACACCCCGTGTTCGCAGCCCAGGTGGGTTCCGGTGAGACCGCAGCGCTCGCGCAGGAAGTCGGCGAGCGTCAACCTCGGCTCGACCGCCTCGTGGCGCGGAGTCTCATTCACCCGGATCTCGATGTCAGCCATGCGCGGCCTCCTCGCTCGCTCGGCGCCACGCGCGCGCCACCACGGCGGCTCCGACCCGCTTGCGGTAGGCCGAGGACCCGTGCAGGTCGGAAGGCACGGTTTCCAGGTCGGTCGTCGCCTGCCGCCCGATCTCCTCGGCGTCGACGTCGGTGATCCGGTTGCCGATCGCCCCGGCTTCCGCCGCCGAGGCCCGCTGCGGCGCCGGGCCGAGCCCGAACAGCCCGATGGCACAGCGCACGACGTGGTCGGTGTCGTCGAGCTCCACGGCGGCGGTGGCCCCGGCAACGGCGAAGTCGTGCTTGCGCCGGGCGAATTCCTCGACCGCGAACCCGGTTCGGCCGGACCACACCGGGAAGCGAACACCGGTGAGGACCTCGTCGTCGGCCAGCTCGGTGGTCCACACCCCGGTGAAGAACCGCCCGGCCGGGATGCTCCGCTTCCCCCGCACCGAGGCCGCTTGGAGTTCCGCGTCGAGCGCGAGCGCGACGGCGGGGTATTCGGCGGCGGCGTCGGCGTGCGCGAGGGATCCGCCGAGCGTGCCCCGGTTGCGAATCGGGACGTGGGCGATCAACGGGGTCGCGCGGGCGAGCAGCGGCACCGCCCCGGCGATGTCGGCGGAGTGCTCGATGGTGGCCTGCGTCGTGCCCGCACCGACCCACGTGCTCCCGCCCTCGCGCCGGATCCCGCGCAGTTCCGGGATGCGACCCAGATCCACCAGGTGGTCGAACACCGCGATCCGCAGCGCGAGCATGGGAACCAGGCTCTGTCCGCCGGCGATCACCTTCGCGTCGTCGCCGAACTCGGCGAGCAGCGACACCGATTCGTCCACGGTGGAGGGTCGGTGGTAGTCGAACGCGGCAGGTTTCACCGGTCCTCCTCCGACCGCTCGATGGCCTCGACCAGCGCGGCCGGGGTCAGCGGCAGGGTGGTGATCTCCACCCCGAACGGCGCGAGCGCATCGGCCACCGCGTTGATCACCGCCGGTGGAGCGCCGATCGCACCGCCCTCGCCGACGCCCTTGTAGCCGCCGGGGCCCGGGCCCGGCGTCTCGACGTGGCCGTACTCGATGTCGGGGACCTCCATGCTGCTCGGCAGCAGGTAGTCCATGAACGTCGTGGACACCGGTGTCCCCTCCTCGTCGTAGGCCAGGTGCTCGTACAGCGCTCCGCCGATCCCCTGGACCGTGCCGCCCGCGATCTGGCCCTCGACGACGTCGGGGTTGATCATCGGGCCGCAGTCCTCGCTGACGATGTGCCGCAGCAGCCGCACGGCTCCGGTCGCCACATCCACCTCGCACACGCTGACGTGGGTGGCGTTCGCCCAGATGATCGTGCTCTCACCCCGGTACCGCGCGCTGGCCTCAAGGCCGGGCGGCACTCCGGGCGGCAGGGATTCGACGCCGAAGTAGGCCGTTTCCGCGATCTCGGACAGGGCCAGGCCGCCGGCGGAGGTCCCGCGGACGAAGGCGCGGCTACCGTCGAGCACGACGTCCTCGGCGGCGGCCTCCATGCGGTGCGCGGCGATGGCGACGATGCGCTCGCGCAGCTGCGATGCCGTCGCCTCCACCGCGCCCGCGATCATCGACCCGGACCGGCTTCCCCCGGTTCCACCGCCGAACGGCGTGACGGCGGTGTCGCCCTGGATCGTGTGCACGTCGGCGATGTCCGCGCCGAGGGCGTCGGCGGTGAGCTGCACCGCGGTCGTCTCCAGGCTGTTCCCCGAGGAACCACCCGAGAGGTAGACGTTGACCGCGCCCGAGGGCTCGACCCGGATGGTCGCGCCTTCGGTGGCCTGCGGGCCCATCGCCGTGGTCGTGGGCTCCACGTAGGTGCAGGTCCCGACGCCGAGATAGCGGCCCTCGGCGCGGGCCCGCCGTTGTTCGCGCCGGAAGTCCTCGTAGTCCAGGATCTCCAGCGCGTGCTCGAAGGTCTCCAGCGGAGTGACGTCGCTGTAGGGCATGCCGTTGGGGTTGACGAACGGCAGCTCGTCGGCGCGCAGCAGGGTCCGCCGCCGCAGCTCGACGGGGTCGATGCCCATCGCGCGCGCCGCCCGGTCCAGCAGCACTTCCCGCGCCACCGACTCGAACTGCCACGGCCCCCGGTAGGCGGTGCGGCCGCTGGTGTTGGAGAACACCGACCGGCAGGCGAACGTCGCGCGGCCGACGCGGTACGGACCGGGCAGCAGCATGCCCGCCGCGACGGCGTTCTGCACCGGCCACGGCGTCGGGTAGGCCCCGACGTCCTGCGCGTAATCGACCTGCGCGGCGAGAATCTCGCCCTCGTCGTCGAACGCCATCCGCACGTCGGCGTGTTCGTGCCGGGACTGACCGGCCGAGAGCAGATTCTCCCTGCGGTCCTCGATCCACTTCACCGGAGCGGGCAGCTTGCGCGCGGCGAGCATGACGCACATGTCCTCGCGCAGCGGCATCATCTTCTGCCCGAAACCACCTCCGGTGTCCCGCACGATCACCCGCACCCGGTGTTCGGGCAGACCCAGCAGCCGGGAACAGAACAGCCGCACCTCGTGCGGCGCCTGGGTGGATGCCCAGAGGGTCAGCTCACCGTCCGGTGCCGACCACTCGGCGACGAGGCCGCGGGTCTCCATCGGCACCGGGGCGTAGGACTGCTGGTAGATCGTCGCGGACTCCACGTGCGCGGCGCCGTCGAAGACCTCCGCCAACTCCTCCGGCGGTGGCCCGGCCAGCTCGCCCGCCACGTTGCCCGGGTAGTCCGGGTGCACGAGCTCGTCGGTGTCCAGCGCGGTCAGGTAGTCGGCGATCGGCGGCAACGGGTCGTAGTCGACGGCGACCAGATCGGCGGCGTCCTCGGCCACGTACCGGTCGGTGGCCACCACCATCGCCACCGGGTCGCCCACGAACCGGACCTCGCCCTCGGCCAGCGGCGGCCGCGGGGTGTCCGGCACGTCCTTGCCGATCAGGGTGTACCACTGCTCCCGGACGTCCGGGTTGAGGTCCGCGGCGAGGAAGACGGCGCGGACGCCGTCGAGCGCGCGAGCGTCCGCCGCGTCGATCCCGGTGATGCGCGCTCTCGCGTGCGGACTGCGCACGAACGCGACGTGCAACATCCCGTTCCGCACGACGTCGTCCACAAAGGACCCGTGACCGGTGAGTAGCCGCGGATCCTCGACCCGGGGAACCCGGTTGCTGACGTAGCGGGCCGCCGCCGGGTGCAGCGCGGTCATCGGAACACCACCCGGGCGCCGCGAGCGTTCGGCAGCGCCACCCGGGGTCGTTGTCGTGGAAGAGAAGATCCGTTCAAGGCACTCACACGAATTCTCCTTTGAATCGTGCCGACACCCTGGCGATCGTGCACGAGTGCTGAGCACCCGCTTAACATTGTTGGTCACTTGCTTAGCACAGCTCGATCACCGGGACAAGGGATCATCGCGGGAGAACGATCCACACCCGGGCGGGATTCCGGCCACCCCAAAGCATCGATGGCCAGCTTCGCTTCGGGTAACTATTTCGTCCACAATGGATCCTCCTGTCCGCGCGGGATCCGATGCCGCGGCGCCCCGCGTTCTCACGACCCGCGCGGAAGTCCCAGTTCCCGTTCTGCGATCTGCGTGCGCAGCACTTCGTTCGCCCCGCCCGCGATGGTGAAGGCGCGCGAGTACAGGTCGGCGTCCTGCCACCAGCCGTCGGCCACCGCGGCGTGGTCCTCCTCGGTGAGCAGCCCGTCGGCGCCCTGCAACCGGACGCCGAACGCCGCGAGGTCGTGGTTGAGCTCGCTGAAGAAGATCTTGCCGAACGGGCCATCACCGGGCCGGTCGGTGCCGTGCGCCATGCGCGACTGCGCCATGCCGACCATCGCGGCGTTGACGTGCACCCGCGTCGCGAGCTCCCCGATCTCCTGCCGGGTCGCGGAATCCTCCAGGGCGGCCCCGCCGCCGGCGGACGCACCTTCCGCCAGGCCCAGCAGGTCGTCGAGCATCGCGAACAGCTCGACCCCCCGGGCCGCGACGCCGGACCGCTCCCGCCCGAGGCTGCTCATCGCCACCCGCCAGCCGTCGTCGACCTCGCCGATCACGTCGGCCGCCGGCACCCGGACGCCGTCGAGGAAGACCTCGTTGAAGTCGGTGGTCCCGGTGATCTCCCGCAGCGGGCGGACGTCCACGCCGGGGCTGCGCATGTCCACCGCGAACGCCGTGATGCCGCGGTGCTTGCGCGCATCGGGGTCGGTCCGGGCCAGCAGCAGGCCCATGTCCGCGTGCTGGCCGTTGGTCGTCCAGACCTTCTGGCCGTCGACGACGAACTCCTCGCCCTCGCGGCGCGCTCGGGTCCGCAACGCCGCGAGATCGCTCCCGGCGTTCGGTTCGCTGAAGAGCTGGCACCACACGTCCGCGCAGGAGCGGATCCGGGGCAGCAGCCGCGCGCGCTGCTCGGCACGACCGAACTCGATCAGCGCCGCAGCGGCCAACGCCGCGGCACCGATCGGCGGCCACGTGCGGGCCCGGGCGATCTCCTCGGCCACGACGAACGCCTCCCGGGGATCGGCGTCCGGACGCCCCCCGTACTCCTCCGGCCAGTCGATCCCGAGGAAGCCCGCGTCGAAGAGCTTCGCGGTCCATTCCCTGATCGCGGGCAGGAGATCCGCGTCCGGCGCGCGCACCCCCGCACGGGTCTTCTTCCCCGGCGCGTGCCGGGCGACGAACGCCCGCACCTCGTCCCGGAACGCCGTGAGCTCCGGCGTGGACTCCAGCCGCATCGCTTCCCCTCGTCGTCGTCGGGCGTCCCGCAGCGGATCGCGACACTCTCCGGAGCACCCCGGAGAATCGTCGGCATCTCGACCGCGGCCGAAAAAGAGTATACTTTGTTGACGTCGCGCCGTCATCGGTGCGACCGCCGGCGACGGGGTGGAGGATCGTGGACTTCGAGCTCACCGACGAGCAGGCGATGCTGCGTGCGGCATCGCGGCGACTGCTGTCCGACCACGCACCGATCGAGGCCGTCCGAGCCCGCGCGGCCTCCGACGACGACGTCGATCCGACGCTGTGGGAGCTGGCGGGCGAGTTCGGGTGGCCCGGCCTGGCCCTGCCCCCGGAGCACGGCGGCGACGGCCAGGGACTCACCGAGCTGGCACTGGTCGCCGAAGAGCTCGGCCGTGCCGCCGCGAGCGTGCCGATCCTGCCCGCCGCGCTGGCCGGGCTCGCGCTGTCCCGGCACGGGACCACGGCTCTGCGCTCGGAGGTCCTGCCCGCGCTCGCCGACGGAACCGACTGGATGACCTGGGCTTTCGCCGAACCGGGCGCGCCGTGGACTCTCGACGGCGTGCGCACCGCGGCCCGCACCGACCGCGGCTCGGTAGTCCTGGACGGAGTCAAGACCGCGGTCCAGGACGCGGGCGGAGCGCGGTGGCTGCTGGTGACGGCGCGCCACGACGACGGTCTCGCTTCGTTCGTGGTCGACCGCGACGCTCCGGGAGTCGCCCTGCGGCGCCAGCGGACGCTGGACCTGACCCGCTCGTTCTACGAAGTCCGGTTCGACGGCGTGCGGATCCCACCGGACCGCCGGCTGCACGACGGTCCCGTCGCCGTCCAGCGGCTGCTCGACGACGCGTGCGTGCTGGCCTCGGCCGAGATCCTCGGCGTGACGAGCCGGATGGTGGAGATGACCGTCGACTACATGTCGGAACGCGTGCAGTTCGGACGGCAGCTCGGCACGTTCCAGGCGGTCAAGCACACGTGCGCCACGATGGCGATGCTGGTGCACGGCACCAGGGCCGCGACCTACTACGCGGCGATGGCCGCCGACGCCGGAGCCCCCGACGCCGCGCGCGCCGCGTGCGTGGCCGCGTCGCATTCCAGCTCCGCGAGCACCGAGGTGGCGGGCGGGTCGTTGCAGCTGCACGGCGGCATCGGGTTCACCTGGGAACACGATCTGCACCTCTACCTGCGCCGCGCGAAGGCCGACAGCGCGTTGCACGGCGGGCCCGCCATCCACCGCGAACGCCTGTGCCGCTTGAGCCTGCGGCAGCCCGCGCCGACCTGATCCCGGTCACCGACGAGAGGACATCGATGGAGACGAAGGGCAAGAAGGCCGCCGTGTTCGGCGGGGCCTCCGGCATGGGCCGCGCCAGCGCCGAACTGCTCGCCGCCCGCGGCGCGGACGTGGCGGTGCTCGACCGCCCGGACTCCGACGGCGAGGTGGTGGCCACCGCGTGCGGCGGCAGTTTCCACCCGGTCGACGTCACCGATTTCGCGGGCACCGAACGGGCGCTGGCCACGGCCGCCGACGATCTCGGGGGGCTGCACATCACCGTCACCACCGCCGGTGGCGGCATCGCGCAACGCACGCTCACCAAGCGGGGGCCGCACGATCTCGACACCTTCCGCCGCGTGCTCGACCTCAACGCGGTCGCCACGTTCAACATCAGCCGGCTCGCGGCCGCGCGGATGAGCGGCAACGAACCCGAGGATCCCGAGGGCACCGGCGAACGCGGCGTCATCGTCAACACCGCGTCCATCGCCGCGTTCGAGGGCCAGGTCGGCCAAGTTGCCTACACCGCGGCGAAAGCCGCCATCGCCGGCATGTCCCTGACGATGGCGCGCGACCTGGGCTCGCTCGGCATCCGCGTGCTGGCGATCGCGCCGAGCCTGTTCGAAACGGGGGCGGTGCGCAAGCTCCCGGACGAGGCCAAGTCCGCGCTGGTCAAGGACGCCGCGTTCCCCCGGCGGATGGGCCGCCCGGAGGAGTACGCCAAGCTCGTCCTGGCGATCGTCGACAACCCGATGCTCAACGGGCAGTGCCTCCGGCTGGACGCGGGGCAGCGGTTCGCACCGCGGTGAACCGGCGGTAAACAGTGGCCCGAATCGGGCCCGACCACCACGCTGAAACAGGCATCTGTACGGTTTTGCTCCGCATGCGCGTAGACTGAGGATACGCAAACGACCGTTCAGAGGAGTTGGCCGGATGGTGACCGCCGCTGACCAGGAGCACGCGGACGCCGCGTGGCAGCCGATCGCGGACACCGACGATACCGACGTTCCCATCGCCAAGCTCGCAGCCCAGGTCGCGCACCGGATCGAGGCCGACGTCATGCGGTGGGGCTGGCCCGTCGATGAGCCCCTCGGCTCGGAGCAGGAGCTGCGCGAGCGCTACGGGATCAGCCGCGCGGTCCTGCGCGAGGCGGTGCGCCTGGTCGAGCACCACCGGGTCGCGCGGATGCGCCGCGGGCCGGGTGGCGGGCTGATCATCTGCGCACCGGACGCGGGCCCCGCCACCCGATCCCTGGTCATCTACCTGGAGTACCTCGGCACGAGCGTCACCGACCTGCTGCAGGCGCGGCTGCTGCTCGAACCGATCGCCGTGGGCCTGGCCGCCGAACGCATCACCGAGGACGGCATCGACACGTTGCGCGCCGCTCTCGACGAGGAAGAGGCGCACCGCGACGACCGGGCCAACCGGTCCTACGAGCGGCTGCACCCGCTGCTCGGCGAGCTGTCCGGCAATCCGGCGCTGCACCTGTTCATTGACGTCCTCACCCGGCTCACCGCCCGGTACTCGCACACGTCACGACGGCTGTCCAAGGCGACAGTGCGGGAGGCGAAGGAAACCGCGCACGAGGCGCACCGAGCCATCGCGGACTCCGTCATCGCGGGCGACGGGGCCCGCGCGCAGACGACGCTGGCCGGACACCTGGAGCGGGTGGCCTCGTGGATCGAGGAGCACCGGGTGCGCCGGGCGCGGGTCGCGGGCGCCGTGATCGAACCCGAGGTGGCGGACGGCTCGCGGGCCAAGCTCGCCGAGGTGGTCGCGGCCAGGATCCACGACGACATCGCCGCGCGCGGCTGGCAGATCGGGTCCGCGCTCGGCTCGGAGGCCGACCTGCTCGCCCGCTACGGCATCAGCAGGGCGGTGCTGCGCGAAGCCGTGCGGCTGCTGGAGTACCACTCGGTCGCGCGGATGCGGCGCGGCCCCGGTGGCGGGCTGATCGTCACCGAACCCGAGCCGCAAGCCAGCATCGACACGATGGCGCTCTACCTCGAGTACCAGTCGGTGACCGCGGACGACCTGCGCGTCGTGCGCGACGCCATCGAACTCGGCACCGTCGCGCGGGTGACCCAGCGGCACCTCGACGGCGACGCCGAAGTGGCCGAGCGGCTGTCCTCGGCGGTCCGCTGGCCCGGCGAGGGCCCGGCCGACCAGCCGCGCAAGGCCGACCTGTTCCACTCCGAACTGGCCGAGTTGGCGGGCAACCCGGTGCTGTCGCTGTTCCTCGACGTCATCACCGACCTGTTCCGCCGGCACGCCTCGGGCCAAGACCGAACGCTGCCGGGGGACGCGGCGGCCGAGGAGGTCCAGCACGTGCACCAGCGCATCCTGGACGCGATCACCGACGGCGACACCGGTGTGGCCCGGCACCGGATGCGCAGGCATCTGGACGCCCTCAGCCCCTGGTGGCACTGAGCGCGGTCCTCGGGCCGCCGCCGAGTTTCCGCACCTCGCCGGCCACGGCCGCGCTGATCAGCCCCCGACGTCGAACCTGGCCAGTTCGCTGGCCACCGCGCCGTCGAGGTCCGCGGCCGGCGGCTGCGGGAGCTCGACGGCCCGGTCCCGGCTCGGCAGCAGCACCACGGCCGTGCCCGGCGTGGTGACCTCACCGCGCTGGTTCTCGCAGCGCACCGCGATGTGCACCTCGTTGCGCCCCTCGGTCCGCCGCTTGTCCACGACCTCGCCGCGCACCCAGGTGGTGTCGCCGAGGTAGTTGAACCGGCGGTGTTCGCAGCGCAGCCGCCACAGCCAGCCGTCGTCGCCGATCCAGTCGGTGAGCAGGTGGCACAGCCAGGTCTCGCGCATCCCGCCGTAGTCGTAGGAGTTCGGCAGCCCCAGTTCCGTGGCGCGCGCCGGCTCCCAGTGCAGCCGCTGCACCGTGTCCGGGATGTTGCGCTCGTTGGGCGGGTAGAGCCCCGGCGCCTTGCGCCGGACGTTCGCCGCGATCTTGAACGCGCCGGGCGGGGTGAGCTGCATGCCCCACCCCAGGTGCCAGACGATCACGTCGGTGACGGTCAGCGGGCCCTTCACCTTGGGTTGCAGGACATCGCCGATCTCGACGTCCTCCCAGCGGCGCGGCTCGGCGCCGGCCCTCGTCTCGGCCGCGTAGGCCGCGTCGATCTCGGCCAACTGCTCGGGCGCGTAGGGCGGCTGTTCCAGCGTCTCCTTGGCCCGCTCCTTCGAGGCGCGCCGCTCGGCGTTGATCCAGGTGCCGCGCCGGACCGCGTGCAGCTCGCCGTGCCCGTTGGTGTAGAGGTAGTCGTTGGTGACGTGCGCGGTGCGCCCGCCGAAGGAGCTGCGCTTGGGCCGCACGCCCACCTGCGTCTGCAGCACCCGGCACCGGTCGCCCAGCCGCAGCGGCCGCCACCACTCGAACTCCATCACCGCCTGGTACGAGCCGAGCCCGGCGAACGGGTCCCCCTTGAGCAGTGCTCTGGTCTCCGCGTCCGGCTTCGGCGCGGCGTCCTCGCCCATCGTGTAGAGGAACGTCGGCGGTGCGATCAGCGCCCCCCAGCAGGTGCTCCGGCCGTGCTCGGGATCGCAGTAGAGCGGGTTGTCGTCGCCGTAGCCATAGGCGAAGTGCCGGACCCCGTCCCAGGTCACCTCGTAGTTGTGCGGCGGGTTGCGCTGCGGGACCGGCACGCCGAGGCGGCGCCGGGACTGCTCGATCGCCTCGTCGGTCAGCACCCCGAACTCCGACTCCCGCTCTCGCCCGGTCGCCGTCATCACGCACCTCCCGCTGGTCGGGGGGAACCTGCCACCGGGTCGCGGGGCAGACCCAGGATCCGTTCGGCGATCGTGTTGCGCTGCATCTCCGCGGTACCCGTGCCGATCGTCGACGCGCGGGTGCGCAGGAATCCCCACACCCACCGGCCGCGCTGCACCGCGTGCGGATCGCTGCGGCCGAGCGTCCCGTGGGCGCCGAGCAGCTCGACGGCGAACTCGTGCAGCTCCTGCTCGAAGGCGGCGACGAACAGCCGCGAGGTCGACGACGCCGGCCCCGGCTCGCCGGTGGCGATGATGTCGGCGATGACGCGCGTGGCCGTGTAGCGCATGATCCGCACCCGCGCTTCGAAGTCGGTGAGCCGGTCGCGCACCAGCGGATCGGACGTGGCGCCGCGTTCGCGGGCGAGCGCGACGAGCTCGTCGAGCACCCGGCGGTACCGAGCGGCCTGGGTCATCGCCCCGGCGGCGCGTTCGTGGCCGAGACTGGTGCGCACCAGCGGCCATCCGCCGTTCTCCGCACCGATCCGGTCGATGACCGGCACGCGCACCTCGTCGAAGAAGATCTCGCAGAAGTTCGCGTCTCCGGTCAGGTCGCGCAGCGGTCGCACGGTGATCCCGGGCGCGTTCGCGTCGACCACCAGGTAGCTGATGCCCTCGTGCCGATCCTCGGGCGTGCCGGTGCGGACCAGGGTGAACAGCACGTCGGCGATGTCGGCGGAGCTGGTCCACACCTTCTGCCCGGTGACCACGTATTCGTCGCCGTCCCGGCGGGCGGTGGTGCGCAGCGCGGCCAGGTCGGAACCGGCCTCCGGCTCGGAGTAGCCCTGCGCCCACACCACGTCACCGCGCAGCATCGGCCGCAGGAAGCGCTCCCCCTGCGCGGGCGTGCCGTGGGTGATGATGGTCGGCGCGGCGATGCCGACGCCGGTGCCCAGCGGTCCCGGCACCCGCGCGCGGGCGTGCTCCTCGTGGTAGATGACCTGCCGGGCGAATCCCAGCCCCATCCCGCCGTGTTCGCGCGGCCAGCTCGGGCCCGCGTACCCGGCGTCGAAAAGCGCGGCCAACCAACGCTTCTGCCAGGCCAGCCGTTCCGCGGGTCGCTCCGGACGGCGGCCGGGGTGGTGCTCGGTGAAGAACGCCCGCAGGCGGGCCCGGAACTCGTCGTCGGTCTCCCCGGCGTGCGCGCCGTCCTCCCGCGCGGGTGTCGATGTCACCGGTCCTCCTCGGCACCGCTCCCGATTCCGACCAGGTCGGCCAGTCGGGCGCGGTGCGTCGTGGGTGCGCCGAACAGCAGCTCGGACGACTTGGCCCGCTTGAGGTGCAGGTGCGCGTCGTGCTCCCAGGTGTATCCGACGCCGCCGTGGATCTGGATGTTCTCCTTGGCCACGTGCGTGTACGCCCGCGAGCAGTACGCCGCCGCCAGCGCCGCGGCCACCGGTCGCTCGGCCGGATCCGTCGCGACGGACGCGGCGTAGGCGACCGCCGACCGCGCGGCCTCGACCTCGACGAGCAGGTCGGCGCAGCGGTGCTTGATCGCCTGGAACGCGCCGATCGGCCGCCCGAACTGCTCGCGGACCTGCGCGTGGTCGACCGCGCTGCGCAGGCACGCCTGCGCTCCGCCGACCTGTTCGGCCGCCAGGGCCACCACCGCCAGATCGAGCACCTGCCGCAGCAGTGGTGCCGCGTCGTCGTCCGATCCGATCCGCACCGCCGGGACGCCGTCGAGATCGATCCTGGCCAGGCGCCGGGTCGGGTCGAGCGCATCGAGCCGGGTCCGCTGCACCCCGGTGTCGCCGGTGACGGCGAACAACGCAGGGCCCGTGTCGGTGCGGGCGACCACCAGCAGCAAAGCGGCCGAATCACCGTCGACGACGAACATCTTCGTGCCGGACAGGGACCAGCCGTCGCCGGACGGGCTCGCGACGGTCGCGATGTCCGCCGGCCGCCACGAGCCGCTGCCCTCCGCCACGGCGAGGGTCGCGGTCAGCGAACCGGCCGCCACGGCCGGGAGCCAGCTCGCCCCGTCCCCGGAAGCGGTCAGGGCCTGCCCGGCCAGAGCCGCGGTCGCGAAGAACGGCGAGGGCACCAACGCCCGCCCCATCTCTTCGAGCACGATCCCCAGCTCGACCGGACCGCCGCCCGCGCCGCCGAACCGCTCGGGCACCGCCACGCCCGCGAGACCGAGCTGTCCGGTCAGCTGCCGCCACAACGCCGGGTCGTGCCCCTGGGCGGAGTCCATCCAGCGGCGCACCGACCCGCTCGGCGACCGCTCGGCCAAGAACCGCCGCGTGACGGTCCGCAGCTCGGCCTGCTCGTCGGTGGACGCGCTCGCACCGGTGCTCGGCGCGGTGCCCACGGTTGCGGTCACCATTCCAGGCGCAGCGACGTGAGGCCGTACATGTTCCCGGTTTGCTCCAGGTCCTGGCCCTCGGCGATCCGGTAGTCCGGGATCCGCCGGTGCCACTCCTGCATCGCCACGTTGAGCTCCAACCGCGCGAGGTGCGAACCCAGGCAGCGGTGCGGTCCCGAGCCGAACGCGATGTGGTTGCTCGTCGTCCGGTCCAGGTCCACCTCGGTCGGGTTCGCGTACCGCTCCGGGTCGCGGTTGCTCACCACCAGCGGGAGCATCACCATCTCGTCCGCCTTCACCGGGCACCCGCCGACCTCGACGTCACGGGTGGCCTTGCGCGCCGGGACGACGAACGAGTAGACGCGCAGGATCTCCTCCACCGCCGTCGGGATCAGCGACGGGTCGGCGACGATCGCCGCGCGCTGCCCGGGATGGCTCGCGAAGTGGTACAGGGCCCAGCCGACCGCGATCGGGACGGTGTCGAGACCGGCGTTGAACATCAGCACGCAGAACGCGTGCAGGTCCCGATCGCTGATGGGTTCCCCGTCGATCTCCCAGGTCATCACCCTGGAGAGCAGGTCGTCCTTCGGAGCTGTGCGGCGCAGCGCGATCTGCTCCTGGAAGTAGTCCGACACCGCGGTGATCGCGGCCAGCTGCCTGCTGCGGTCCGGGTCCTGCTCGTAGGACAGGTGCAGGATCTCGTGCACCCACTCCAGGAACACGTCCAGTTCCTCCTCCGGCAGGCCCATCAGCCGCAGGAAGATCTGCGTCGGGAACCGCCGGGCGAACGTATCGAGCACGTCGGCCCCGCCGCTGCCGGAGAGCCGGTCGATCATCCCGGTGGCGACCGCCCGGATCTCCGCCTCCCGCGCGGCGACCGCGTTCGGCGAGAACTCGCGCCCGAGCAGCCGGCGCCACCGGCTGTGCAGCGGCGGATCGAGCATCTCCGGGATCCACAGGAACTTCGGGTCCGGATCCAGCGCCGTCACGGACTTGCTGGAGAACGCCTCCCAGTCCTGCAGGGCCCGCTGGATCTCCGGGCCGTTGGTGATCACCCAGAAGCCGTGGGAGACGCTGCTGCGGAACCCGTCGTGCGTGGCGGCCAGCTCGTCCCAGCGCCGGTGATGGCTGAGCACCGATCCGCCCGTGGTGTTGTCGTATCGGTACGAGGGCACGCCGTCGTAGTCGCCCTCCGGTTCGAGCGTCGTGCTCATCACCGTTCCTCCCGTCGATGGCTTTCGCGTCGATCCGCGACCGCTCAGGTCGCCGCCCCGTCGATCTTGAGCTGGATCAGCTCGTCGTCGTCGACGCCGGACTCGCGCAGGATCTCGTCGGTGTGCTCGGCGAACTGCGGCGCGCGGGTGAGCTCCGCCGGTGTCTGGTCGAACTGGACCGGGTTGGTGACCAGTTCGCGCCCGCGCCCGTCGGCGTCGACGACCGGCGCGATCAGGCCGTTGGCGCGCAGCGACGGGTCCTGGCCGACCTCCCACGCGTCCTGGACGGCCGACCACTGCCCCTCGCCCTGCGCCAGGATCTCGATCCATTCGGCGAACGTCCGGGAGGCGATGATCTCGGCGACGAGTTCGGCGGCGGTAGCGGCGTTCTCCATCAGCGCCTCGACGTCGCCGAAGCGCTCGTCGGTGGCGAGCTCCTCCCGTCCGGACAGCCGGCAGAACTCCGGCCAATACCGGCCGGGCTGCAGCATCGCGAGCTCCAGCCAGCGACCGTCCGCCGTCCGGTACGCGCCGACCAGCGGGTTGGTCCGCGAACCGTGCCTCGGCTGTTCCCGGACGGGCAGCGGCCCACCCACCATGAGCGCCTGGTTCACCGTGTATTGGGTGGTCCACGCGCCGACGCCGAGCAACGACACGTCGACGACCGAGGGCTCGCCGGTGACCTGCCGCGAGTACAGCGCGGCGGCGATCCCGCCCGCGATCGTCATGCCGCCCATCGAGTCCCCGTAGGCGCCCGCGGGCATCCGCATCATCCGGTCCGCCCCCGGCGGGGTCACCCCCGCCGCGCTGCCCCCGCGCGCCCAGAACGCCGTGCTGTCGTAGCCGCCCTTGTCCGATTCCGGACCGCGGGCGCCGAAACCGCTCCCCCGCACGTAGACGATGTCCGGGTTGATCGCCCTGACGTCGTCGAGATCGATGTTGAGCTTGGCCCGGGCCTCGGGCAGGAAGTTGGTGAGGAGCACGTCGCTGGCGGCCACCAACTTCTCGAACACCGCGCGCGCGGCCGGTTTCTCCAGCGCCAGACCGATGCTGCGCTTCCCGCGGTTGGGACCCTCCATGATCGGCGAGAACGTCGAATCCTCGCCCGCTGTGGGCAGTCCCAGCACGCGGGTGAGTCCGCGCTGGGCGTCGCCGCGTTCCGCGTGCTCGATCTTGATCACGTCGGCGCCCCAGTCCGCGAGCACCGCGCCCGCGGCAGGGACGAAAGTGAACTGCGCGACCTCCAGGACGCGCACACCCTCCATCGGTCGGTGCACTTCGATGACCTCCTCGATGCCGTGACCCGCGCGGGTCACGCCCCCTTCCGCCCGGATTCCTCCACCCGGATCGCCCGCTCCGGGCACGCCATCGCGCCTTCGCGGGCCTCGTCCGCGAGGGCGTCCGGGACGGCGTCGTCGATGGGCAGGGCGAACCCGCTCTCGTCGAGCTCGTACACCTCCGGCGCCGTCGCCGCGCACCGCGCGTGCCCGGAGCACGTCGCCGTGTCGATGGTGATCTTCATCGAACTGCTCCCTTCTCCAGCAGACCGGCATCGCCGAGCCCCAACGGCCCGTCGCACGCCGCGGCGAGCAGCGCCGACAGGTCGATACCGAGCGCGGCCGCGAAGTCCCGGCACGCCGCCAGGTCCTTGCGGAGGAACGGCCGGACGGCGTCGATGTAGGGCCCGGATCCACCGTGCGCGGCGATGTGGCGGGCCGCCGCACTGCCCCCGCTGCCGACCGACAGCGCTTCGAGAACCGCGCTCTCCTCGATCCCCATCGCGCGGCCCGCTTCCAGGCCGCGCAACGTGACCTGCGTGATCGCGGCGAAGATCAGGTTGTTCAGCAGCTTCACCCGCAACGCCGAGCCGAGCGCCCCCGTGGTGACCACCGGGTCGGCGTAAGCGCCGACGACCCCGGCGGCCGTCGCGACGTGCTCGGCCCGCCCACCGAGGAACACGGTGAGCCGCCCCGCCGCCACGTCGGCGGCCGTGCCGCTGAACGCCGCGTCGACGAACGCGGCGTCCCCGGCCGGGCAGCGCTCAGCCAGCCGGCTCAGCGTCTCGACCCTGCCGGTGGTGTGCGAGACCAGCACCGTCGCCGGGCCCAGGTCCGCGACGAGGCCGGGCAGCACGTCGAGCACCTGCTCGTCGCTGTAGAGGCAACTGACGACGACGTCGCAGCCGGCGAGATCCCGCGGCCGCTCGACGTTCTCGGCGCCGAGGGCGGCGAGCCGATCCCGCACCTCGGGCCGCCGCGCGTACAGGCGAACGCGGTGACCGGCGGCCAGCAGCCGCTCCACCATCCGACCGCCGATCTTTCCCGCGCCGACGAAACCGACGGTCGCGATGCCCGGTGCGCCGCCCGTTCCGGTCCGGTGGTCAGGGTTCGGACGTGCCATCGGGCACCGCCAGATCGTCGTGAACCGCGCGCAGGGCTCCCAGCCGCGCTTCCAGCAGCGCGCGCTCGGCGTCGTCGGCGGGGAGTTCGGCCAGGCGCGGTTCGATCTCGGCGATCTCCTCGCGCAGCCGCTCCGCGGCTTCGTCCCGGGTGAGCAGGTCCAGGTCCGTCCAGTCGGACCGCTCCGATTCCGGCCGCCGGTTCATGCGGGGAAGTTGTAGAGACGGCGGGTGTTGGTTTCCACGATCCGGTGGACCTCCTCGTCGGGCACCTCGGCGAGCACCTCGGCCGCGTAGGCGCGGCTCTTCGGCCAGTACGAGTCCGAATGCGGGTAGTCGCATTCCCAGGTGATGCGCTCGACCCCGATGTGGTCCCGGACCTCCACGCCGAACCGGTCGTCGATGAAGCACCCGTGGATGTGCTTGAAGAACAGCTCGGAGGGCCGCACCTCCTGGTTGACGTTCTGGTAGAAGCGGTGGCGCTCCCAGGTGAAGTCGATCCGTTCGAGCAGGTACGGCATCCAGCCGATGCCGCCTTCGGACAACCCCACCTTCAACTTGGGGTGCTTGTGGAACACCGGGGAGAACAGCAGGTCGGCCGTGGCGTACATCGAGTTGCAGCCGAACAGCGCGATGGTGACCGCGAACGGGGCTTCGGGGGCGGTCTTCGGAGCGTTGCCCGAGGTGCCGAAGTGCAGGCACAGCGGCATGTCGGTCTCCTCGGCCGCGGAGAACACCGGGTCCCAGTGGTCGGTGTGGAACGACGGCAGCCCGAGCGGCACCGGGTTCTCCGTGAACGCGATCCCCTTCGCGCCGCGGGCCGCGGTGCGGTGGATCTCGGCCACGCATTCCGCCACGTCCCACAACGGCAGGATGACCAGGGGGATCAGGCGGTCCGGGGCCGCGGCGCACCACTCGTCGAGCACGAAGTCGTTCCAGGCCCGCACGCACAGCAGCGCGAGATCGCGGTCTTCCCCCTCCAGGAACACCGTTCCCGCGAACCGCGGGAACGACGGGAAGCTCATCGCGCCCCACACGCCGTCGAGGTCCATGTCCCGGATCCGAGCCTTCGGGTCGTAGCAGCCCGGGATCATCTCGTCGAAGCGGGTCGGCTCCATGCCGAATTCCTCGGGCTTCTTGCCCGCCACCGCGTTGAGCCCGATGTAGGGGTAGATCCGGCCTTCGTAGGTCCATACCTCGGCAGGCGCGACGCCCTCGCCCCGGGACTGCTCGACGATCCGCGGTGCTTGTTCCTGGTACTTCTTCGGCAGCCGGTCCGACCACAGGCTCGGCGGTTCGATCAGGTGGTCGTCGGTCGACAACAACTTCATCCATGGCTGCAACGGCATCGTGGCGCTCCCTGGTCGCGATCGCGGCACCCGCGTTGTCCACAGCCTCGGAGCACCCCGTTGGTGCCCGGACGCGCGCACCGTCGGGGAACGGGCTGTGTTCAGCCGCGAACTCTACCCGCACCCGGATATTGTGTATACCCTTTTTCGATCGACGGCCGTTTTTCCAGCGTTCTACCGGTGCTTTTCCCCGGCGTGGACGGCCCTGTCACGTATTGAGTTCACCTAACTATCCGGGGCATCATGCTCCGGGACGACGGACGTGACGGAAGGGTTCCCATGACCAGCTCTCCGCCGGAGCGCCCCCTGCCGCAGCCCACGCTCGGCAGCGACGAGTTCTGGCAGTCCGGCGCCGACGGCGTCCTGCGGATCTCCCGGTGCACCGACTGCGGCCGCTACTTCCACCCCCCGATGCCGGTGTGCCCGTCGTGCCGTGGCCGCTCGGTGGCGCTGTCGGCGACCTCGGGCCGGGCGGTGGTCGTCGGGTTCAGCGTCAACCACCAGAGCTGGTTGCCGTCGTTCCCGCCCCCCTACGTGGTGGCCGTGGTCGCGATCGCCGAGGACGACCGGGCGCGGCTGACGACCAACATCGTCGGCTGCGAACCGGACGAGGTCCACGTCGGCATGCGGGTGCGGGTGCGCTTCGAGCGGCACGACGACCTGTTCCTGCCGCTGTTCGAGCCGGATCCGGACGACAGCACGCCGGGCCCGCTGCCCGAGCCGCGCGAGATCCTCCCCGACCTGCGTCCCGCGCCCTCCACCGAGAAGTACGAGGACCGGGTCGCGCTGACCGGTGTCGGCCGGTCCCGGATCGGCAGGCGGCTGATGGTCGATCCGGTCGCGCTCACCGTCGAAGCCTCGCTGGCCGCGGTGGCCGACGCGGGGCTGGAGCTCGACGACATCGACGGGCTAGCCACGTATCCGGGCCCGGATCCGGGCGGGCTCAGCGAGGGCGGCGTGACGGCGCTGACCGAGGCGCTGCAGTTGCGACCCACCTGGGTCAACGGCGCGCGGGAGACACCGGGGCAGATCGGCTCGATCACCTCGGCCATGCTCGCGGTCGCCGCCGGCCTGTGCAGGCACGTGCTGTGCTTCCGCACCGTGTGGGAGTCCTCGCACACCGCGCTCGTCCGGGCGGGGCGGTGGCAGCAGCCCGACAACTCCCGCGCCACGGGCATGTTCGAATGGCGCGCCCCGTTCGGCGCCGTCTCGCCCGCGCAGTGGATCGGCTGCAACGCCGCGCACTACCTGCACCGCTACGGAGTCGGGCGCGAAGCGCTCGGGGCCATCGCCGTCACCGCCAGGCAGGGCGCTGAACGCAATCCCGAAGCGCTCCACCGCGATCCGCTGACCCTCGACGAGTACTTCGACGCCCGCGTGATCACCACCCCGTTCGGGCTCTACGACTGCGACGTGCCCTGCGACGGCGCGATCGCGGTCATCGTCTCCGCGATCGAGACCGCGGCCGACCGCCCGAAACCACCGGTGCTGGTGGAGGCGGTCGGCAGCGCGATCCTGGAGCGCATCAGCTGGGACCAGGACACCCTGGCGCACACCCCGCAGTCGCGCGGCCCGTCCGCCCACGTGTGGGCGCGCACCGACCGCACCCCGTCCGACGTCGACGTGGCACTGCTCTACGACGGATTCACCTTCAACGCGCTGTCCTGGCTCGAAGGGCTCGGCTTCTGCGGTCGCGGCGAGGCGACCGATTTCATCGACGGCGGCGCGACCATCGCCCTCGGCGGTGCGCTGCCGCTCAACCCGCACGGCGGCCAGCTCTCGGCAGGCCGGCTGCACGGGTTCGGTTTCGTTCGCGAGGCGATGCTGCAGTTGCGCGACGAGGCTTCCGGCCGGCAGGTGGACGGTGCCGGGTTGGCCGCCGTCACCGCCGGCGGCGGGGTGCCGTCCGGAGCGATGCTGCTGCGCCGCGCGTAGTGCACCGGTCGGGAAACGGGCTCGCCCGGTGGGTCCCGGCGGCCCCGCACCGGGACGCCCTCGCGGGCACCGCGCGACCGGCCGCTCAGGTCGTCGTCGGTACCGCCGCGCGGTGCTGACCGGCTTCGGCCTCCTCCGCGGAGACCGCGCGCAGCAGCACGACGATCAGGATGACCTTCCAGATGAGGAACGCCACGGCGGGCACCAGCATCGCGAACATCCCGTCCCAGGCCAGGGCCCCGCCGGTGGACACGTAGACGAAGACGCCGGGAAGCAGCAGCAGCGCCAGCACGAAGTTCAGGGGCCCGAACCAGCGGGGGAACACCGGCCGATCCCGCCGGTCGACCAGCGCCGACAGACCGATCACGGCGACGTTGACCACGAAGATCGCGGCGACCCCGACGTAGGTGAGCCAGAATTGGTCGCTGAGCAGCAGCATCAGCTGCGGGTCCCGCTCCGGGCGGTACGCGGCGGTCGCGAGCACCGCGAGCGGGTAGAGCCAGCCGGTCGGGGCGACCACGGCGGTCGTCAGCTGCACCATGGACAGCAGTCCCCAGCCGCCTTCGATCCGCCGCATCTGCAGGCTCGTGACCACGGCGAACGGGTAGAACAGCGGCGCGAACACGCCCATGATCACCACGGCCCAGAGGATCCCGGTCCGGTTCTGCACCAGGAACGCCGCGATCTCCTCCGCCCCCGCCTCCGGGGGCGGCGGGGGCGTCAGCTTGCCCACGATCGTGAACGCGACGATGAACGCGACCAGCACGATCACCCCGCACCAGACCGAGAACCGGTAGAGCCGGAACTTCACCGCGTCGTCCACAACCGCCTCCTTTGGCCGATGTCCGGTCTTTCAGCCCGCGGCACCCGCGGCGTCGAGCACCGCGAGGTAGCCGAAGGCGAGGCTCGATCCGATCGGGGTCCCGGCGCCCGGGTAGGCCCGCCCCGACATCGCGGCCGCGGTGTTGCCCGTCGCGTAGAGGCCGGCGATCGGACCGCCGTCCGCGCGCAGCACCCGCGCGCGTTCGTCGATCTTCAGGCCGCCCTTCGTCCCGATGTCGGAGAGCACGATCTCCGCGACGTAGAACGGTGGGCTGTCCAACGGGAGCAGCAGCGGGTTCGGGAAGTCGGGCGTCGGGCTCGCCGGGCAGTTCATCTCGGGGCGGAACGGGAACGGGACCACGTGGTGGAAGATCTGGTCCCACGGCGTCTCGCCGCGGTGGAACCGGGTGTCGACGCCCACTTCCGCGTCGGAGTTGAACTTCTCGACCGTGGCGCGCAGCGCGTCGGGCGGCACGCCGATCAGCGTCGCCAGCTCGTCCAGCGAGTCAGCCCGGCGCAGCGCACCCGAGGAGAACCACGCCGGATCGACGGGCTGGTCCGGCGGGCCGCCGAACCCGTCTCGGTCGATCTGGCGCTGGTCGAGGATCCAGTGCGCGGGGATGTGCGGAACACCGGTCGCCACGTGCCGGGCGGCGATCTCGTGCCCGGCCTGGTCGTAGGGGCGGGCCTCGTTCACGAAGCGCTCGCCGTCGGCGTTCACCCAGATCCCGCCGCGCAGTCCGCTTTGGAACACCGGGAGCCCGTCGGGCTGCACAAGCCCGGGGACGTACCACGCCTCGTCGAGCAGGTCGGTCGTGGCCCCGGCGTCGATCCCGGCCAGCAGCGCGTCGCCGGTGTTGGCCGGGGCGCCGTTGGACCACTCGCCGGTGAGCGCGATGGGTTGGTACTTCGCGCGCAGCGCGGCATTACGCTCGAACCCGCCCGCGGCGAGGAGCACGCCCCGGGTGGCACGGATCGTGGTCTCCGCCCCGTCGTGGATCGCGGTGACCCCGGTGACCCGCCCGTCCTCGACGACCAGGCGGTGCAGCGCGGTTTCCAGCCGGAGTGCGCCGTTCCCGGTCTCCAGGAACGCCCCCAGCGCTCTGCCGATCAACGCCCGACCGCCGTGCAGCACCGGTCCCTCCGCCTGTCCCCACCGCTCCTCGGGAATGCACGGCCGCACGATCGCGGCGTGCTCGCCGAGGACGTCGGCGGCGATCTCCGGCGGGAAGATGGTGCGCCCCATCGGGCTCGAACCGGGGTTCGCCGCGAAGTAGTCGGGCACCGGATCGTGCCGGAAGGACTGGAACCACGGGTTGCGCTCCAGCTCGTCGACCAGTCGCGGTCCCGCGTCGAGGTAGGCGTCCTGCAGCCCTTCCCGGGACTCGTCGTCGACGACGCTGCGCAGGTAGGTGCGCGCGGTTTCGACGTCGTCGGGCACCCCGGCGCGCTCGATCGGGGCCGAACCCGGGAACCACAACCCGGCGCCGGAGTAGGAGGTCGTGCCGCCGACCCGGTCGGTCTTCTCGACGAGCAGCGTGCGCAGCCCGCGCGAGGCCGCGATGTACGCGCCGATCAGGCCTCCACCGCCGGAACCCACGACGACGATGTCGTAGGTGTCCTCGGCGCGTTCACCGGACGTCATCACCATCACCCCTCGCGTTCTCCACGGTCGACCCGGATGACCGGAGTGCCCATCAAGAGTGTTCTGAATTTTCGAACCGTTCGTTCTGACGTCCGGCGCGGAGTGCGCCACCAACGCTGCGTCCCTCGCTCAGGTTGGAGCATGACCTCCGGGCAAAACCCGTGTCAATGTCGTTTTCCACGTCCTGAACCGCAGACGCCGACGTCGGAGCGGAGTCCGCGATCCGCGAGACCGGCATGACCCTCGCGAATATTCGGTGTACTCTTTATCGTGGGCCGACCGGCGCGTCCGGCGCGGGACACGACTCGAGGGAGAGGCGCACATGACCCAGCCCGAATACGACCCGGGGCCGCAGATCGCCCACGCCGCCAGCATCGACCTGGGTACGCCGGACCTCGAACGCTCGATCCGGTTCTTCCGCGATCTGCTCGGGATGGAGGTCGTCGACCAGGTCGGCGGAGTGGCCTACCTGCGCGCCTACCAGGAGTTCGCGCACCACTCGCTGGTGCTGACCCAGCAGGACGAGGCCCGGGTCAACTCCTACGGCTTCCGCGTCAAGCGCAAGCAGGACGTCGAGCTCTTCCACAAGCGGTTCCAGGAGCAGGGAGTCCAGGCGGTCGAGCTGCCCGCCGGGCACGAGCTCGGCCGCGGCGAAGCCGTGCGCTTCCTGGTTCCGGGTAGCGACCACCCGTTCGAGTTCTTCCACGACATCGACAAGCCGCTCGCCGAGGAATCGATCCGGTCGAAGGTGCTGAGCAACAGCTCCCGGCGCCGCGGTCTCGGCGTGCGCCGCCTGGACCACATCAACCTGCAGACCAGCGCGGGCACCGTCAACGAGGCCGAGGCGTGGCTGCAGGACTCCCTGGGCTTCAAGCGCCGCGAGTTCGCCCGGCTGCCCGACGCACCGGACATCATCCTGGCGTCCTGGCTGTCGGTCACGCCGCAGGTGCACGACGTCGCGATCGGCGTCGCGGCCGAGGAGAAGACCGGCCAGTTCCACCACGTGGCGTTCAACGTCGAGAACTTCCACGACATCCTCACCGCCGCCGACGAGATCCGCGATCTCGACATCGCCTACGGCGCCGGGCCGGGCAAGCACGGGATCGGGCAGGCCATGTACCTCTACGTGCACGACCCTGGATCCGGCCACCGGATCGAGCTCTACTCGGGTGGCTACCTCATCTTCGACCCGACGTGGGAAGCGCTGGAGTGGAAGCTCCCCGAGCTCGCGTACGGGCAGACCTGGTACGGCGACGTCCTCGACGTCGGGCCCGGCGGCTCGTTCCTGCCCACCTCGCCGTCCGCCGGCCTCCTCCCGTGACCGGCGGCGGGGACGCGCCGGTGGTCACCCGCGCGTCGACGCACAAGACCACCGAGGTCGACGGCCTCACCGTCGCGTACCACGAGGCGGGCGCGGGCGAACCGCTGCTCATGCTGCACGGATCCGGGCCCGGCGTGTCCGCGTGGTCGAACTTCCGCGACAACCTGCCGGTGTTCGCCGAGCGGTTCCGCACGATCATGCCGGACCTGCCCGGCTTCGGCGGCAGCGACCTGCCCGAGCTCGCCGAGATCTACCCGGTGGTCGCCGCCCGCTGGACGGCCCGGTTCCTGGACCGGCTGGGCATCGAGTCGGCGGTGTTCGTCGGCAATTCGATGGGCGGAGCGGTCGCGGCCGAGCTCGCGCGGCTCGCCCCGCGGCGGGTGCGGCGGATGGCGCTGATGGGCTCCGGCGGGCTGTCGGTCGGGGCGTTCGCCCCCGAACCGAGCGAGGGATTCCTGCGGCTGTCGGAGTTCCTCGGCGAGCCGAGCCGAGACCGGATGATCGCGTGGCTCACGACGATGGTCCACGACCACGGCCGGATCACCGAGGACCTCGTCGACGAGCGCATGCGCAACGCCACGGCCGACGGCGTGCTGGACGCGACGATGGCGATCTTCGGGTCGATGGTCGACCCGGGCACCCGCGCGAAGTACACGCCGCTGTGGACCCAGGCCGCGACCGTGACGACCCCGACCCTGCTCGTCTGGGGCCGCGATGACCGCATGCTCCCCTACGACCAGGCCCACTTCGCGAACCGGTGGATGCCCGACGTCGAACTGCACACCTTCGCCCGGTGCGGGCACTGGGCCCAGATCGAGCGGAAATCCGACTTCGAGCGCGTCGTGCTCGAATTCCTCACCCGAGAAGCGGCCGACCAGGCAGGAGGCGATCCGGCATGACGCACCAGGTGGTCCGCCGAGTCCACGAACTCGGACCCGACATCGCGGCGCTCGCCGAGGAGAACGAACAGCTGGGCAGGCTCAGCGGCGAGACCGTGGCGCTGACCCGTTCGGCGGGCGTGATGCGGATGCTGCAGCCCGCGAAGTTCGGCGGTCACGCCGCGCATCCGCGCGATTTCGCCGAAGCGGTCATGGCCCTGGCCTCGTACGACAGCGCCGCGGGCTGGGTGTGCGGGGTGGCGGGGGTGCATCCGTGGGAAGTCGCGCAACTCCACCCCCGGCTCGGCGAGGAGATCTGGGGCGAGGACCAGGACACCTGGATCGCTTCGCCCTACATGCCCAACGGCGTCGCCGAACCCGTCGACGGAGGTTACTCGCTCAGCGGGCGGTGGCCGTTCTCCTCCGGCGCGGACCACTGCGAGTGGGACTTCCTGGGTGCGCTGGTCGGCGACGGCGCGGGAAGCCCGGCCGCACCGCCGACCGTGCTGCACGTGATCCTGCCCCGCTCCGACTACGAGATCATCGACGACTCCTGGGACGTGATCGGCCTGTCCGGCACCGGGAGCAAGGACGTCGTGGTCCAGGACGCGTTCGTTCCCACCTACCGGGCGGTCGACCAGACCGACATCATGGAAGGCCAATCCGCCGATCGCCACGGAGTCACCGACACCCTGTACCAGCTGCCGTTCACCGCGATGTTCCCGCTGGGCATCACCGCGGCCGTGATCGGCATCTGCGAGAACGCGTTGGCCACGCACGTGGCCCAGCAGAAGGACCGGGTCGCGGTCACCGGGGTCCAGGTCCGGGACGACCCCTACGTGCTCTACGCGACCGGGGAGGCTTCGGCGGAGATCCAGGCGTCCCGGGTCCAGCTCATCGACGGGATCAGCAGGCTCTACGACCAGATCGACGCGGGCCGCCCGGTGAGCCTCCAAGACCGCTCCGATGTGCGGCGCAACCAGGTCCGCTGCGCGTGGCGAGCGGTCACCGCGCTCGACGGGATCTTCGCGCGCTCCGGCGGCAACGTCATCCGGCGGAGCAATCCGCTGCAACGGCTGTGGCGCGACGCGCACGCCGGGCTGGCGCACATGATCCACGTTCCCGGATCGACCTACCACGGCAACGCGCTCACGCAGATGGGGTTCGAACTGCCGCCGCAGATGCGCGTCCTGATCTGACCCAGCACGCCGAGACGCCCGAGGAGCCGGGGATGGGCAACGGGATCGACGACCGATACTTCCGCGACGTGCTGGGCAACGTGCCGACCAGCGTCGTCGCCGTCACCGCGCCGGGACCCGACGAGCTGCCCGCCGGCATGATCGTCGGCTCGTTCACCTCCGTGTCGCTGGACCCGCCGCTGGTCTCGTTCCTCGCGGACCGGTCGTCGTCCACGCTGCCGAAGATCCTCGACGGCGGGCAGTTCTGCGCGAACGCGCTGGCCTCGGACCAGGAGCCGCTCAGCAGGCGGCTGGCGGTCCGCGGCCCGCACAAGTTCGACGGCGTCGCCTGGCAGCGGTCCCCGCTGGGCAATCCGGTGCTCGACGGCGTCCTCGCCTGGATCGACTGCACGATCGACCGGGCCGTCGACATCGGCGATCACGTGCTGGTCGTCGGTGCCGTGCAGGATCTCCGCGCCTTCCCGCCGAGGAACCCGCTGCTGTTCTTCCGCGGCGGGTACGGCGACTACTTCTCCACCACAGCACAGCTGCTGGACCGGCTCGTCGACTGGTGACGCACGTGATCGGCGCCGACCCGCAGCACAATTCCACGAGGAGGCCGGTATGGGCCGGGTACAGGACAAGGTCGTCTGCATCACGGGCGCGGCGCGCGGGCAGGGACGCGCGCACGCGATCCGGCTCGCCGAGGAGGGTGCCGACATCATCGCGATCGACGGCTGCGCGCCGATCGACACGGTCGGCTATCCCCTGGCGGGCAGCACCGATCTCGACGAGACCGTGCGCGAGGTGGAGAAGCGGGACCGGCGGATCGTGGCGCGCACCGCCGACGTCCGCGATCCCGCCGCGGTGCGCGCCGCGGTCGATGACGGCGTCGCGGAACTGGGCGGCCTCGACGCGGTGCTCGCGCAGGCCGGGATCGCTCCCATCGACAACCCCGACGCGCAGGCGTTCCTCGATGCGGTGACCGTCGACTTCAACGGCGTGGTGCACGCGGTCGACGCCGCGCTCGCGCATCTGCCGGACGGCGGCTCCATCGTCGCGACCGGTTCGGCCGCGGCGCTTATGCCGCCGTCGGCCGGCGACACGACGGACTGCGGCAAGCTCGGGTACTCGTTCGCGAAGCGGTCGGTGGCGGGGTTCGTCAACGACCTCTCGCTGGCGCTGGCCCCGCGGCGGATCCGGGTGAACGCGGTGCACCCGACCAACACCAACACCGACATGCTCAACAGCGACCCGATGTACCGGGTCTTCCGTCCGGACCTGGCCGAGCCGACGCGCGACGACGCCCTCGGGCCGTTCCACTCCATGACCGCGATGGGCCTGCCCTACGTCGAGCCACAGGACGTGGCCGAGCTCGTGGTGTTCCTGGTGGCCGACGAGTCCCGGTACGTCACGGGGATGCAGATGCGCGTCGACGCGGGCGCGATCGTCCGGCGCCGCCCGGCGCAGCCCCCGTTCTGACCCCGGAGTGGGGCGAAGCGGCACGGGCGGCACGTCGGCGGATGCCGTTCCCGCCGTGCGCCCTGGAAACTCCGAAAGCCGTCCCGGGCGTGCGGTTCCCGCGGGAACCGCACGCCCGGGACGGCTTTCGGAGTTTCCAGGGCGCACGGCGGGAACGGC
>NZ_JADEYC010000049.1 GCF_015209505.1 Saccharopolyspora montiporae | reverse complement strand
AGCCGGCGCGGGTGGTGCCGGCGCCGGTGCCGGCGGGGCTCGCGGCGCCGGGATGGGTGCCGGAGCCGGTGCCGGCCGCGGTGGCATGGGCGGCGGCGCGATGGGCGGTGGCCGCGGCGGCCAGGGCCAAGGCGGCGACGACGAGCACGAGCGGCCGACCTGGCTCGAAGAGCAGGACGACGTCTGGCTCGACGACATGCCGCGCACCGCACCGCCGGTGCTGGGCGAATAACCCCGCACCGCGCGGGACGACGAACACCGAACGCGCGGAACCCGGCCGCGGCAACGCATCGCGCGGCCGGGTCGACGCGTGCCGGTGTGGGGAAGTGGTTTTCGAAAGGGGGCGGTTCGGGTGAGCGTGTCAGGACGGTGGCAGCTGACCCCGGTGCAGCTGGACGTCGTGCTCAAATACCTGCGGATCAACGGGCTCACGCTGCCGCTGAGCACCACCTCCGCCGGGCGCACGACCGGTGAGCTGTCCCGGATCGCGAAAGCCGAGCTGCCGCGGATGGAATCGCTCGGGCTGGTGATCGACGACGAGGTCCCGCCGCCGCTGGTCGACGCGCTCGGCGCGCTCGCCGAACCGCACCTGTGGATCGACTCCATTTGGTATCCGCAGGTCGGCGCCGATCACTGCTGGCGTGCCGTGGCCGTGCTCACCCCCGACGACGAGGTCGTGCTCGGGGTGCAGGCGCCCAGCGAGAACCCGAAGCGCGGCGGGCTGCTCACCGTCGAGGTGCACAACCGGGTGTCTCTGGCGCAGGCGCTGCTCGGCACGCTGCCGCCCGCCCCGCCCGGCAACCGCGGGACGGTCCGGGTGCCGGAGACCTCGTTCCGCACCGATGAACAGCCCGCCGACGACTTCGGCCAGCAGAGCCTGATGCAGGGAGGAACCCCCGCCCGCGCGCGGGCGAGCAGCGGTGACCGGCAAGTGGCGCTGTACCAGGCGATCAGCCACGCCGAGCACCTGCGCATCGGGCAGCTCGCGGCCAACCTGCGCGACCGCAACGGGCGGCGCAACCGGTCGCAGATCGCGTGGTGGCTGGACAACCACGAACCCGACGGCCGCTACCTCAACCGCACCGAACGCGGCAGCACCGGCGAGCGGGTGTTCGCCATGCTGCCCGCGGACGCCCGGATGATCGGCGGCCAGGTGGAAGCGCTCATCGCGCAAGTGCGCTGATCGTCCCGGTCCGCTGATCGCCGAGGTTCGTTGAGCCGGTGGGGAATCCGCCGGTTGCCGCGCGGTGTCCGACAGGTCACGACACGCCCGCGGGGTGTGGCGGGGGGCACGCGGAGGTCGGCCCCGCGCACGTAGGCTGCATGGCATGGTCGAACCCCAGCTGCATCGCTTGACGTTGCCCAACGGGCTGCGCGTGGTGCTCGCACCGGACTCGGCGGCGGGTCCGTCCGCGTCCGGACAGGCTCCGGTGGTCGGGGTCAGCGTGCACTACGACGTGGGCTTCCGCTCCGAACCGGAAGGGCGCACCGGATTCGCCCACCTGTTCGAGCATCTCATGTTCCAGGGCAGCGAGAGCCTGGAGAAGCTGGCGCACTTCCGGCACGTGCAGGGATCCGGCGGCGTGTTCAACGGCTCCACGCACCAGGACTACACCGACTACTTCCAGGTGCTGCCGTCCTCGGCGCTGGAGCGCGGCCTGTTCCTGGAAGCCGACCGGATGCGCGCGCCCAAGCTCACCGAGGAGAACCTGCGCAACCAGGTGGACGTGGTCAAGGAGGAGATCCGGCTCAACGTCCTCAACCGCCCCTACGGCGGGTTCCCGTGGATCCTGCTGCCGCCGGTGCTGTACTCCACGTTCGCCAACGCGCACAACGGGTACGGCGACTTCACCGACCTGGAACAGGCCACCGTCGACGACTGCGCCGCGTTCTTCGACACCTTCTACGCACCGGGCAACGCGGTGCTGACCATCACCGGCGACCTCGACGTCGAGCACGCGACCGAGCTGGTGCACCGGCACTTCGGCGACGTGCCCGCGCGCGAGGTCACGCCGCGGCCGGCCTTCGGCGAGCCGTTCCCGAGCACCGAGCTGCGCGGTGAGCACGCGGACCCGCATGCCCCGCTGCCCGCGGTCGCGCTCGGCTACCGGCTGCCCGACCCCGTCGGCGAACTGGACGCGTACCTGGCCAACGTGGTGCTCGCCGCGGTGCTGTCCGACGGCGACGCGTCCCGGCTGCAGCAGCGGCTGGTCTATCGGGAGCCGCTGGTGGTCGACGTGCACGCGGGCGCCGGGCTGATGGGTGCCCCGCTGGACGCGCGCGACCCGGACACGTTCAACCTCACCGCGATCCACACCCCCGAGGTCGGCGCGGACCGGGTGATCGGCGCGGTGGACGAGGAGCTGGAGCGGCTGGCCTCCGACGGGCCGACCGCCGAGGAGCTGTCCCGGATCACCGCCCGCTGGACCGCCGGCCTGCACCGCGAGCACGACCGGGTCGTGTCCCGGACGTTGGACCTGGGCAGCGCGGAACTGCTGCACGGCCGCGCCGAGCTCATCTCCGAGCTCCCGGAGCGCATCGGGCGGATCGGCGCCGACGACGTGGCCGCCGCGGCCAAGGCGCTGCGCCCGGACGCGCGCGCGGTGCTGCGGCTGGAACCGGCAGGGGACGAGGACACCGCTCAGGGAGGTGCGGCATGACCCGCGCAACGCATCGCAGTGCCGAGGAGATCGGCCGCACCGAGCTCGGCCCCCGGTCGCTGCCGCCGCTGGGCGAGCCGCGCACCGGACGGCCGCCGGAAGCCGTGGACACCGTGCTGGACAACGGGCTGCGGGTGATCGCCGCCCGGCACGGCGTGGTGCCGATGGTCGAGCTGCGACTGCGCATCCCGTTCGCCGGGCAGGCGCCCGAGCACCCGGCGCAGGCCGAGGTGCTCGCCGAGACCCTGCTCACCGGCACCGCCACCCGCGACCGGGTGCGGATGGACACCGATCTGGCCGCGGTCGGCGGCGACCTGCACGCCGTGGTCGACCCGGAGCGGCTCAGCATCGCCGGTGACGGGTTGGCCAGCGGGCTGGACACGCTGCTGGACGTGCTCGGCGACGCGCTGACCGGCGCGGTCTACCGGGACGAGGAAGTCGACGGCGAACGCTCCCGGCTGGTGGAGCGCATCGGCGTCGCCCGCTCGCAGCCCCGGGTGATCGCCCGCGAGGAGCTGCAGCGGCACCGGTACGGCGACCACCCGTTCGCCCGCGAGGTCCCGCAGGCCGAGGACGTCGCCGAGGTCACCGCCGAGCAGGTCCGCGACCTGCACCGCCGGGCGGTGCTGCCGCGCGGCTCGGTGCTGGTGCTGGTCGGCGACATCGACCCGGAGCAGGTGGTGTCCGCGGTGCAGCGCGCGCTGTCCGGCTGGGACGGGTCCGGCTCCGCGGCGGAACTGCCCGAGCTGCCGGCCGTGCGCGGCGGGGACCTGCGCCTGGTGCACCGGCCCGGTGCCGTGCAGTCGCAGCTGCGGCTGTCCGCGCAGGCGCTGCCGCGCACCGACCCGCAGTACCCGGCGCTGCAGATCGCCAACCTGTGCTTCGGCGGGTACTTCTCGTCCCGGCTGGTGGAGAACATCCGCGAGGACAAGGGCTACACCTACGGGGCGCACTCCGCGTTCGAGTTCACGCCCGGCGGCGGGACGCTGCTCGTCGACGCGGACACGGCCAGCGAGGTGACCGCGGCCGCGCTGCTGGAGACCCGGTACGAACTCGCGCGGCTGGCGCTGGTGCCGCCGACCGAGTCCGAAGTGGAGTCCGCGCGCGAGTACGCGGTCGGCGGCCTGCTCACTTCCACCGCCTCGCAGTCCGGGCTGGCCTCCACGCTGGTCGTGCTGGCCGCGGCCGGGATCGGGCAGGACTGGTTGACCGCGCACCCGGAGCGGTTGCGCGAGGTCACGGTGCAGCAGGTCGCCGAGGCGGCGCAGCGGTTCGCGCCGACGGCGTTCACCGGAGTCGTGGTGGGCGATGCCGACGTGCTCGCCGACCAGCTGCGGATGCTCGGAGGTGTGCAGCTGCCA
Source organism: Saccharopolyspora montiporae (assembly GCF_015209505.1). Taxonomy (GTDB): domain Bacteria; phylum Actinomycetota; class Actinomycetes; order Mycobacteriales; family Pseudonocardiaceae; genus Saccharopolyspora; species Saccharopolyspora montiporae. The sequence continues at coordinate 14,024 of NZ_JADEYC010000049.1, read as the reverse complement.
TGACGGCCCGGAGCACGGCGCGAGGAGTGCGGTGATGATGTCAGGCACCGGACCGGCCACCGGTTTCCGGCTGGACGCGGCACCGCTGCTCTCCCGGTCCACTGTGGACCGCAAGGAAGCGCTGCGGGACATGCCCGACGGTGCCGCGGAGCTGTGGCCGCAGGGCCGGGTGGTCCTGGTGGACGCCAAGGGCCGCTCGCCGATCACCGCCGGATCCGGCCTCGCGCACCAGCCGGCCACCGACTTCGGTGACTACCCGGTGCCGAACGCGGTGCTGCTCGGCGTGCAGGGCGGCGTCAGCTACTGGGCGTTGCGCGCCGAGCACGGCGCGGAGGACGGCTGGGGCGATCTGCGCACCGCGGGCGCCCTGCTCGACGACACGGACGCCGGTCTGCTCACCACCGCGGTGGGCCTGCTCAACTGGCACGACCACGCCCGCTACTGCGCGGTGTGCGGGGCGGCCACCGCGCGCGTCCGGGTCGGCTGGGCCCGCCGCTGCACCGGGTGCGAGCGCGAGGAGTACCCGCGTACCGATCCGGCGGTGATCTGTCTGGTGCACGACGGCGCGGACCAGGTCCTGCTGGCGCGGCAACCGGTGTGGCCGGCCGAGCGGTTCTCCGTGCTGGCCGGGTTCGTCGAGGTCGGCGAGTCGCTGGAAGCCTGCGTGGCGCGCGAGATCGCCGAGGAGGTCGGCGTGCAGGTGCGCGAGATCGGCTACCTGGGCAGCCAGCCGTGGCCGTTCCCGCGGTCGCTGATGCTGGGCTTCGCCGCCGTGGCCGACCCGGCGCAACCCCTGGTGCCCGCCGACGGTGAGATCGAGGAAGCCCGCTGGGTGCACCGCGACGTGGTGCGCAGAGCCCTCGAATCCGACCGCGGCGCGGTGGAGGGACTGCGCCTGCCCCCGAGCGTCTCCATCGCCTACCGAATGCTCCGCGGCTGGGCAATGGGCTGACCGGGAGTTCGGGTGTGACCTGGGGCCTTGGGTGTGCCGCCCAAGCGGCGCCAGCCGCTTCCCCTCACCGATCGACCCGCAGCCTGCGCGCCGCTGAGGTTCCGCCACCGGCACGCCCCGCAAACCTCACCAGTCCACCGTGGCATCGATCTGCGAGGATGCCTGGCATGGCCGTAGAAGTGCGTCTGCTGGAGGGGCTGGATCCGGAGCAGCGGGCGGCCGTGACGGCGCCGCGCGGACCGGTGTGCGTGCTGGCCGGCGCGGGTACCGGCAAGACCCGCACCATCACGCACCGGATCGCCTACCTGGTGCAGCGCGGGCTCGTGGCTCCGCAGCAGGTACTCGCGGTGACCTTCACCGCCCGCGCGGCGGGCGAGATGCGCACCCGGTTGCGCGGGCTCGGGGCAGGCGGTGTGCAGGCGCAGACCTTCCACGCGGCCGCGTTCCGCCAGCTGCGCTACTTCTGGCCGCGGGTGCACGACATGCGCCTGTGGCAGCTGCTGGACAACAAGTTCCGGCTGGTCATGCAGGCCGCGAACAAGGTGGGCGCGTCCACGGACAAGGAAACCGTGCGCGATGCGGCCGCCGAGATCGAGTGGGCGAAGTCCTCGCTGATCGCCCCGGAGGACTACCCGGCCGCCGCCGTCCGCGCCGGACGGGACGGACCGCTGCTGCCCGCCCAGCAGGCGCAGCTGTTCACCGCCTACGAGCAGCTCAAGAACCGCGCCCAGCAGCTCGACTTCGACGATCTGCTGCTGCACATCGCCGCGATCCTCGAAGAGCACCCGGACGTCGGCGAGGAGTTCCGCGGCCAGTACCGCTCGTTCGTCGTCGACGAGTACCAGGACGTGAACCCGCTGCAGCAGCGGGTGCTGGACGCGTGGCTGGGCAACCGGGACGACCTCACCGTCGTCGGCGACGCCAACCAGACCATCTACTCGTTCGCCGGGGCCAGCCCGAAGTGGCTGATCGGGTTCAGCCGCCGCTTCCCGGAAGCCACCACCGTGCGGCTGGAACGCGACTACCGGTCGACACCGCAGGTCGTGGCACTGGCCAACGAGGTGATCGGCGCCGCGCGCGACCGGCCCGCGGGCACCCGGCTGCGGCTGTCCGGGCAGCGCCCGGCCGGACCGGAACCGGACTACGCCGAGCACGACGACGAGACCGCCGAGGCCGCGGAGGTGTCCCGCCGGATCGCCAAGCTCGCCGCGAACGGGGTGCCGCTGTCCGAGATCGCGGTCCTGTTCCGGGTCAACGCGCAGTCCGAGGCGTACGAGAAGGCGCTGTCGGACGCGGAAATCCCGTACCAGGTGCGCGGCGGGGAGCGGTTCTTCGCCCGTACCGAGGTCCGGCAGGCGATGGCCGCGCTGCGCACCGCGGCCGCGCACGACGACCTCGGCCCCGACCTGCCCGCGGCGGTGCGCTCGGTGCTGCACGAGGTGGGCCTCACCGACGAGCCGCCCGCGGGCGGCACCGCCCGGGACCGCTGGGAATCGCTGATCGCGCTGGTGGAATTGGCCGAGGAACTGGCCACCACCGTTGCGGACGCCGGTTTGCCGCGCTACGTCGCCGAACTGGAGGCGCGCGCCGAAGCGCAGCACCCGCCCACCGTGGAGGGGGTGACCCTGGCCTCGCTGCACGCGGCGAAAGGCCTGGAGTGGGACGCGGTGTTCCTGGTCGGCCTCGTCGAGGGCACGCTGCCCATCCAGTACGCGGACACCGACGCCGCGGTGGAGGAGGAGCGCCGACTGCTGTACGTGGGCGTGACTCGGGCTCGCGAGCACCTCCGGCTGTCCTGGTCGCTGGCCCGCTCCGGCGGCGGGGGACGTCCGCGCCGGCGCAGCCGCTTCCTGTATCCGCTGGTGCCGGACGGGCACCCTGCGGCCATGCCCGGCAAAGCCCGGCAGCGCGCGGTGGTGGCGCGCGCCGCGGCCGGGACCGACAAACCCGAGTGCCGGGTCTGCGGCGGTGCGCTGTCCGGCACGATGGACATCAAGCTCGGCCGGTGCGCGCAGTGCCCCGCAGACCTGGACGAGGACCTGCTCGGCCGGCTCAAGGCGTGGCGCGGCGAGCGGGCCCGGCAGCTCAAGGTCCCGGCCTACGTCGTGTTCACCGATGCGACGCTGACCGCCATCGCCGAGCAGCGGCCGACGGACGAGGGCGCGCTGGTGGGCATCTCCGGGATCGGTGCTTCCAAGCTCGACAAGTTCGGTGCCGACGTGCTGGCCCTGGTGCGCGGCGACCGCTGATCCGGACGAGCCGCAGGTCACAGGGGTTGTTGCCCCGGTCGGGCGGATCCGGCGAAAAATGCGTTGCGCCCGCGGTGCCCGCCCCCATAACCTGCTGGCACGAGCGCTACGACCCGGTGACCGGCACGAGGTCACCCGAGGCGGCGCACATGCGTGAGGGGTGGTTTCCGGTGATCAGCACGATCCTGCTGCCGATGCCGGACCACCGCCTGCCCGGTGGACGACTGCTCGCCGCGTGGCATGACCACGTCCCGGGCTATCAGTTCACCGCAGGCCGGTTCGCGCACTTCGTGCGGCACGCCGCCAGGTCCGCTCCCCCGCGCGGTCGCGATCACCAGCTGATCTAGCGACCCCTCCGGGAGATTCCCCCACCGCGGACCTGTCTGAAGGTCCGCGGTTTTTTCTGCTCGGACTCCTTCCAGCCAGGTCCCGGTCTGCCACCGATCGAACGCAGGAGGAAACCGAATGCTTACCGGGAGTGTCCCGATATCCGCCGAGGACGTCCCGACCACCGCACCCGAGGACGCGGTGCTGCCCTGCAGGCAGGACCCCGACCTGTGGTTCGCGGAGAACCCGCGCGAACTGGAGCGGGCCAAGACGCTGTGCGGCGACTGCCCGCTGCGGGCCGAATGCCTGGCCGGGGCGTTGGCCCGCGGTGAACCCTGGGGCGTGTGGGGCGGGGAGATCGTGGAGCACGGCGCGGTGATCGCCCGCAAGCGACCCCGCGGCCGCCCGCGCAAGCACCCGCTGCCCGAAGAACGGGCCGCCTGAGGCCCCGGACGAGACGACGGGAGGAGGAGCGCGCATGCGCTGCCCGATAGGAGGTTCGGCGGCGGACGGCCGAGGTCGTCCGCCGCGCCTGCGGCACCGGTGACCTCGGGCTCTAATCTGGGGTGATGGCTGGACACTCGCACGACAACATGGACTGGAACGCGCGCCTGGAGATGCTGCGCGACAGCGATGCGCTGACCGCACCGGAGATGGCCGAGCTCGCCCGCCGGCTGCTGCGCCCCGGGGACCGCAGCATCGTCGAGGTCGGTTCCGGCGCAGGAGGGCAGGCCGCCGCGTTCGCCGCGCAGCTGCCCGCCGGCGGATCGGTGCAGGTGGTCGACGTCGCGCAGGAGCTGCTGGACGCGACCGCGCAGGAGGTGCGCGCCGCCGCACCGGAGGGCGTCGAGGTGCGGTCGGTGCTCGGGGACGCCGCCGAGGACGCGTTCACCGAGCAGGTGCAGCCCGCGGACCTGGTGTTCGCGGCGGCCGTGGTGCACCACCTGCCGGACCAGCTCGCCGGGCTGCGCAGGCTCGCCGGCCTGGTGCGCCCGGGTGGGCGGCTGGCGATCGTCGAGTTCGGCCTGGAGGAGCGCACGCTGCCCTGGGACATCGGCCTCGGCGAACCCGGGCTGGAAGCCCGGCTCAGCGCCGCGCGCAACCAGTGGTTCCGCGGTATGCGCGAGGGGATGGACGAGCAGACGCGGTTGCCGATGGGCTGGGGCAGCGCGCTGCGCGAGGCCGGGCTGACCGATGTCGAGACGTGGAGCTACCTGGTCGACCGCCCGGCTCCGGTCACCGGTGCCGCGCACCGCGCGGTGCTGCGCCGGTTGGAGATGCTCATCGAGCACGGCGGGGAGCAGCTGGACGAGGCGGACCTGCGCACCGTGCAGCGGCTGCTGGACCCGGAAGACCCGGAATACGCCGGGAATCGTTCCGACCTGTACTACCTGTCCGCGTCGACCGTGCACGTGGGCACGCGGAACTGAGCTCGCCGCACCCGGTTTCGCCGTCGTCAGTCCTCGGCGAAACCGGGCTGCCAGCGGCGGATGATGTCCTGCGCGGCGACCTCGGCGTCCAGCTGGCACAGGATCCCGGTGGCGCCGAGCGTGACCCGGTGGATCAGCAGGTATTCCGGCGGCAGGTTCAGCGACCGCGCGGTCCGGAAGTCCGGGCTGCGCAGGTCGCCGACCCGTTCGGCCTGGTGCTGCAGCCATTCCCGGGTGAAGTGGAAGGTCGGCGTGCGCGCCGGGTCGACGAACGGCCCGAGGTAGGCCTGCACGTCCGCGGCGTCGACCTCGTGCCCGGGCTGGACGAAGTGCTCGTCGCGCAGCAGCTGCAGCAGCTCGTCGGCCCGGTCGTCGACGGCCAGCCGCAGCATCCGGCCGAGCGTGCGCGGGGGACCGTCCGGCAGCCGCGCGGCCGCCCCGAAATCGAGGACGCTGATCCGCCCGTCGTCGAGCAGCAGGAAGTTGCCCGGGTGCGGGTCCGCGTGCAGCAGGCCGACCCTGGCGGGCGAGGAGTAGTGGAACTCGGCCAGCAGCCGGCCCGCCTCGTTGCGCAGCTCGTGGTCGCCGTCCGTGATGAGCTGGGCGAACGGTGTCCCGGTGACCCACTCGGTGACCATGACCTTCGGCGAGCTGGCCACGACCTCGGGCACCCGCACATCGACGTCGCCGCGGAACGCGGCGGCGAACGCGCGCTGGTAGTCGGCCTCGCTCCGGTAATCGAGCTCCTCGACCATCCGGTCCTGCAGCTCGGCCAGCAGCGGTTTGACCTCCGCGCCCGGCGCCAGCGACTGGAACAGCCGGGAGAACCGGGTCAGCTGGCGCAGGTCCGAGCGCAGCGCCTCATCGGCCCCCGGGTACTGCACCTTGACCGCGACCTCGCGGCCGTCGTGCCAGGTCGCGCGGTGCACCTGGCCGATGCTGGCCGCCGCGGCCGGCGTCTCGTCGAACTCGGCGAACCGGTCGCGCCAGCCGCTGCCCAGCTGCTCGGCGAGCATCCGGTGCACGCTCGCCGTCTGCATCGGGGGAGCGGCCGCCTGCAACCGGGTCAGCGCCTCGCGGTACGGGCCGGCCAGCTCGTCCGGAACCGCAGCCTCGAACACGCTCAGCGCCTGGCCGAACTTCATCGCGCCGCCCTTGAGCTGGCCGAGCACCGCGAACAGCTGTTCCGCGGTGCGGGCGGAAACGTCGGCACTGACCTCGTCGGCGTCTTGGCCGGTCAGTCGCCTTCCCCAACCAGCGGCCACCCGGCCGGCCATTCCGAACGGGAGACTGGCGAGTTTGGCGGTGCGCTGCGCCGCCCTGCGGGGAATGTCGGCCACGAATTCTCCTCGATGCGCGCAGGAAACCCTCTCTCGATGTCCGAAATCTCGTTGAAATCGAGTATCCGGAACCATGCTAGAGGTTCTGCGCCCCATCGCGGGAGGTGATCTGCGAGGTGGCGGCGCGGTTTGGGCCGCTGGTCGGTGCGGTCCCGCCGCCGAATGCCGCAGCGCAGCGGGCGGGTGGGTGCGTCACCGCGGCCCACCCCGTCCCGCGCGCCGCTCGGGACCGCTCACGCCTTGCCGAGGATCCTGGTCATCTTGGTCCCGCACACCGGGCAGGTGCCCTTGGCCATCCGGCGGCCGTTGGTCTCCGAGACCTCGCCGGAAAAGTCCCGCTTCTCCCGGCACTTCACGCAGTAGCCGTTGTACGTGTCGGCCACGGCTCCCTCCTTCGCATCCATCCGAACCTCCAACCGCGCAGCTGTTTCGCCTGCGGCCCCTCCACTCAGCGGGGCGGAGCCGAACGGTACATGTGGGCCAATCCACATGCATGCATTCGACGCACCGCATGTTCCGCTCGATGGAGTAACGAAACACGCATTTCCGGACGCTGAATCGTGAGGTCCAGCTCACAGGGGGATCCGATTGTCGGGGTAGCTCGCTAGAGTCCACTGCCGTGGCTGAACCCGAGGTCGAGGTGCGCCGCAGCAAGCGCCGGAAACAGACCGTGAGCGCCTACCGGGACGGCGAGAAGGTGGTCGTGCTCATTCCCGCGCGGATGTCGCGCGCGGAGGAAAAGCGCTGGGTGGCGGACATGCTGAGCCGTCTGGAGCGCAGTGAGACGCGTCGCCGCTCGCCCGCTCGCGAGTCCGATGCGGCACTGGCTGCGCGGTGTGCGCAGCTGTCCGCCGAGTACCTCGATGCCCGGGCGGTGCCGGACGTGGTGCGGTGGGTCGCGCCGATGCGCACCCGCTGGGCCTCGTGTACCCCGGCCGAGCGAAGCATCCGGGTGAGCCGACGGCTGCAAGATGTACCCGGATGGGTGCTGGACTACGTGCTCGTGCACGAGCTCGCACACCTGCTGGTGCCCGGGCACGGCCCGCGGTTCTGGAAGTGGGTGCAGCGCTACCCGCGGATGGACCGCGCCATCGGCTACCTGGAAGGACTGTCCGCGGCCGCGAGCTTGGGCCTGGACCTGGCCGACGACACCGAGCCCGATGAGCCGGACGAGGAGGGCGCGGGCGACTGAGCACCGCGCGCGATGGCGAGCGGACCCCGGTCGGCCCGCCCGCCGCGGCGAGCCTCAGCGGTCCGTCTCGCCGCCGTCGTCGGAGCTGCCGGAATCCGAGTCACCGGAGTCCGCGTCACCCGAGCCCGAGCTTCCGGAGGCCGAGGTCCCCGACGAGCCCTCGGCCTCGGCCTGCTCGGCGCGCCGGATCGCCGCGATCGGGTCGTCCAGGTCCGACGCGGTGCCCCAGCGGTCGGCGAAGTCCAGCGGTTCGTCCAGGTCCGCGCTGCCGGGCAGCAGGTCCGGGTGCTCCCAGACCTCGTCCCGGCCGTCGATGCCGTGCCGGTCGGTCATCAGCCGCCACAGGTTGGCCGCATCGCGCATCCGCCGCGGCCGGAGCTCCAGGCCGATCAGCGTGGCGAAGGTCTGCTCGGCCGGTCCGCCGGTCGCCCGGCGCCGCCGCACGGTCTCGCCCAGCGCCTCGGCGCCCGGCAGCCGGTCGGTCACCGCGTCGGCCACGACCACGTCCACCCAGCCCTCGACCAGGGCCAGCAGCGTTTCCAGCCGGTTGAGCGCCGCCTGCTGCTCCGGGGTGGTCTGCGGTTCGAGCATGCCCGAGCTCATCAGGTCTTCCATCGAGCCGGGGTTGGTCGGGTCGATCTTGCCCGCCAACTCCTCCAGCGCCGAGGTGTCCACCTTGATGCCGCGCGCGTACTCCTCGACCGTGGCCAGCAGCTGCTGGCCCAGCCACGGGACCTGGGTGAACAGCCGCTGGTACGCGGCTTCACGGGCGGCCAGGAAGACGGTCGCCTCGCTGATCGGCCGGTCCAGCCCCTCGACGAACTTCTCGATGTTGGCCGGCAGCAGCGCTGCGGTGCCCTCCGGTCCCAGCGGCAGTCCCACGTCGGTTCCGGTGAGCACCTCACCGCCGAGCTGCGCGAGACCGTTGCCCAGCTGCGAACCGAACGTCATCCCGCCCATCTGGCCGAGCATGGACAGCAGCGGCCCGGCGGCCTGCTTGGCCTCCTCGGGCAGCGCCTGCAGCCAGGCGTGCGACATCTGCTCGGCGATCGGATCGCACAGCCTGCGCCAGGTGGGCAGCGTCTTCTCCACCCAGTCCACCGACGACCAGGTCTGCACCGAGCGCACGCCGGCCGGCAGCGAGGTGGCCGGATCCAGCCACAACTCGGCGAGCCGCACCGCGTCCTCGACCGCCTTGACCTGGTCCTGGGTCGGGCGCTCGGTCTTCTGCTCGCGGTGCAGCTGCTGCACGGCCAGCTGTTTGGCGAGGTCGTAGTTCACCGGGCCGGACTCGTTGCCGGAGCCGCCGCTCCCGGATTGGCTCAGCGCCTGGCCGAGCTGGGTCAGCATCTGCCCCAGTGCGCCCATGTCGAAGTTCGGCATACCGCCCGGACCGGGCATGCCGGCGAATCCGAACCCCGGGGTGTCTCCGGAGTTGCCGGAACCACCTTCAGGGCGCCCGTCGGACGAGTCCCGGTTCTCCGGGTCGTCGGGGTCCTGCGGGTTGAACCCGAACGGCAAGTTGGTCATAGTTCCACCGTACGCGGCAGGGGACGGTTGGCTGAAGGCGTCCGGGGCGCCGGGCGGTGCCGCGGGGCGGAACATCGCCGCGGGCGAACACGTACGCTGTCGAGCCGTGAACCGCCGCACCTGGACGCTGTTGGCAAGTGTCGTACTGGTTGTCGCTTTCGGCCTGCTCGGCGTGTTCGTTCGGGTCCCGTTCGTGGCCCTGGGACCCGGTCCGACCTACAACACGCTCGGCACCGACGGGGACGCCCCGGTCATCGACATCGAAGGGCAGCAGACCTTCCCCACCAACGGGCACCTGAACATGACCACCGTGTCGGTCACCGACCAGCTGTCCGTGTTCGGGGCGCTGGGCCTGTGGTCGAGCGGGAACTACGCGCTGGCCCCGCGCGAGGTGTACTTCCCGCCGGACAAGAGCGAGCAGGAGATCGAAGCGGAGAACACCGCGGCGTTCACCGACTCGCAGACCTCGGCCGAGACGGCCGCGCTGGGCCACCTCGGCTACCCGATGAAGGTGGTCGCCGCGCAGATCGTGCAGGACAGCCCGGCGGACGGCGTGCTCGCCCCGGGCGACCGGTTGATCTCGGCCAACGGGCGGCCGGTGGGCGATCCGGAATCGCTGCGGGCGGCGCTGCGCGGCAGCGCGCCGGGCGACGAGGCGCGGATCGAGTTCCAGCACGAGGACCAGCCGCCGCGGACCGCGACCGTCCGGCTGACCGAGCGCCCGGACGGTCCGGGTGGCTACCTGGGCGTCGGTGCGGCCGAGCGCCCGGACGCGAACTTCGACATCGAGATCAGCCTGGCCGACGTGGGCGGCCCGTCCGCGGGGCTGATGTTCAGCCTGGCCATCATCGACAAGCTCACGCCGGGCGAGCTCAACGGCGGGGAGTTCATCGCCGGGACCGGTGAGATCGACGAGCTGGGCCGCGTCGGCCCGATCGGCGGGATCCCGTTCAAGATGGCCAAGGCGTCCGAGGAAGGCGCCACGACCTTCCTGGTCCCGGCGGGCAACTGCGCCGAGGCCGCCTCGCAGGCGCCGGACGACCTGCAACTGGCCAAGGTCGGCACGCTCGACGACGCGATGCGGGCCCTCAGCGCGATCCGCGAAGGAAAACCCCCGGAACCCTGCTGACCGGGGCAGGCGGTTTGCGCGCAGCTCTCAATCCGCGAAGGTTTCGCGGAGGGCCGCGAGGAGGTTCGGGGCGAGCGAGGCATCCTCCACCCGCTCCCCGTCGTCTTCCTCGGTGCGCAGGCGCATCACGCAGGTCTCGCCGCCGTCGCGCAGCACCGCGGCCACCAGCCGGGCCTCCCGGCGCTCCGGGTGCTCGGCCGCGGCCTGCTGCGCGCCCGCCGGGTCCTCGGGCAGCGCGGCCTCGGCCTCCGGCGGCAGCACCACGATCTCCTGCACCAGCGCGCAGCCGGCCACCTGCTCCGGCCAGGCGATCTGGCCGAGCGCTTCGGCCAGGTCCTCTGTGGGCAGTGACTCCTGCGCGATCGGCGTCAGCGGCGAGTCGGGGTCCAGCTGGTCGGCGAGCCCGGGCTCCTCGGCCAGCAGCCGCGCGGTCGGCACCAGCGCGAAGACCTGGGTCGGCTGGTCCCACCCGGCTGCGGCGGTGAACTCCTCGATCTCGCGCGCGGCGCGGGGGAGGGCGGCGGTGAGCTCTTCGGGCGTCTGCGGTGCCATGCCGGACATGGTCGCACCGGCCCGCACGGCGCCGGGCAGCGCGGCCACCGGACCGCGATCGTGTCCGCTTCGCGCATTTCATGCAGCCGCTTCCCGGACGTGCTGGACGGGGCCGTAGAGTTGGACATCACGAATGACGATCACCGCGGGTGGTCGTCTGGCCTCGCTGTTCGTCACCTGGAGCGTGCGTTGTGGCAATGCGGCCCCCGGTAGGTATGCCGAAACTGTCCCGGCGAAGCCGGATACTGCTGATCATCGGCGGTGTCGTGCTGCTCGCCCTCCTCGTCGGTTCCCGCTTCCTCGGCGTCTACGTCGACTGGTTGTGGTACGGCGAGGTCGGCATGCGCCAGGTGCTGACCACCCAGCTGCTCACCCGCATAGCGCTCGGTGTCGCGGCCGCGGTGTTCGTGGGCCTGGTGGTGGGGCTCAACCTCTGGCTGGCGTACCGGAACCGCCCGGTGTTCGTCCCGGTCAGCGGTCCGGACGATCCGCTGGCGCGCTACCGCACGACGATCACCGAGCGCTCCCGGCTGTTCGGCATCGCCATCCCGGTCGTCATCGGTGTGATCGGCGGGCTCGCCGCGCAGGCCGACTGGCAGACCGTGCAGCTGTTCCTGCACTCCGTGCCGTTCGGGCAGACCGATCCGGAGTTCGGCAAGGACATCAGCTTCTACACCTTCCAGCTGCCGTTCTACCGGTTCCTGCTGGCCTGGGGCTTCGTGGCGGTGACCGTCTCGTTCATCGCCGCGCTGATCGCGCACTACGTCTTCGGCGCGATCCAGCTGTCCGGGCGCTCGACGGCGCTGGCTCGTGCGGCCCGCATCCAGCTGGGCGTGCTCGCCGGGCTGTTCGTGCTGCTCAAGGCGGTCGACTACTTCCTGGACCGCTACGACCTGCTGCTGGACGGGCGCAACTCGCTGTTCACCGGCGCCAGCTACACCGACCTGCACGCGGTGGTGCCGGCCAAGCTCATCCTGATGTGCATCGCGGTCATCTGCGCGATCTCCTTCTTCGCGCTGGTGTTCATGAACAACGTGTACATCCCGGCGCTGGCCACGGTGCTGCTCGTGCTGTCCAGCGTGGTCGTCGGCGCCGCGTTCCCGGCGCTGATGGAGCAGTTCTCGGTGCGCCCGAACGCCAACCAGCGCGAGGCGGCCTCCATCGAGCGCAACCTCGAAGCCACCAAGGACGCGTTCGCCATCGGCGAGGACAAGGTGGACTTCGTCCCCTACCCGGGACGCACCAACCTGCAGCCCAACGAGGTCGCCGCGGACCAGGGCACGATCCCGAACATCCGCTTGCTGGACCCGAACGTGCTGTCCGCGACGTTCACGCAGCTGACCCAGCAGTACAACTTCTACGGCTACACCGACAAGCTCGACGTGGACCGCTACCGGGGCGCCAACGGCGAGCTGCAGGACTACCTGGTCGCGCTGCGCGAGATGAACACCGATGGGCTGGCCGCCAACCAGCAGTCGTGGATCAACCGGCACATGGTCTACACGCACGGCAACGGCTTCGTCAGCGCCCCGGCGGACCGCGTCGACTCCACGCTGGAGGAAGGCGCCACCGAGGGCGGCTACCCGGTGTTCAGCATCAGCGACGTGTCCAACGACGGGCAGGGCGACATCCCGGTCGACCAGCCGCGGATCTACTACGGCGAGCTCGTCTCGGACTACGCCATCGTCGGTGGCGAGCAGGGCGAGGCGCCGCGCGAGTACGACACCGACCAGGAGCAGTACACCTACACCGGGCAGGGCGGCGTCCCGCTGAACAACCTGTTCCAGCGCCTGGTGTTCGCCACCTTCCACGGTGAGCGCAACATCCTGTTCAACCAGGCGATCGGCTCCGAGTCCAAGATCATCTACGAGCGCAACCCGCGGGACCGGGTGCAGAAGGCCGCGCCCTGGCTCAAGCTCGACGGCGACCCGTACCCGGCGGTGGTCGACGGCCGGATCAAGTGGATCGTCGACGGCTACACCACGCTGGACCGCTACCCGTACGCGCAGAAGACCGAGCTCGGCGAGGCCACCAACGACACCCTCACCGGTGTGGAGCGCCAGCCGAACCAGGAGATCAACTACATCCGGAACTCGGTCAAGGCCACCGTCGATGCCTACGACGGCAACGTCGAGCTCTACGAGAACGACGAGAACGACCCGGTGCTCAAGGCGTGGCAGGGCGTCTTCCCGGGCGTGGTCAAGCCGAAGGAGGAGATCAGCCCGCAGCTGCGCGAGCACTTCCGGTACCCGGAGGACATGTTCAAGGTGCAGCGCGAGCTGCTGTCCTCGTACCACGTGGACAACCCGGGCGACTTCTTCTCCAACCTCACGTTCTGGGAGGTCCCGCCGGACCCGACCAGCGACCAGCCGGGCAACGGCGCGGGCAACCAGCTCCCGCCCTACTACGTGGTCGCCCAGGCCGAGGGGCAGAACAAGCCGCAGTTCCAGCTGATCAGCCCGCTCACCGCGCTGCGGCGGGAGAACCTCGCGGCGTGGATGTCGGCCTCCTCGGATCCGGAGAACTACGGCGACATCACCGTGCTGCGGTTGCCCACGAACACCCAGACGCCGGGTCCGAACCAGGTGCAGAACCAGATGGAGTCCACTCCGGAGGTCACCGAGAACCGCACCCTGTTCAACAACCCGAACGTCACGGCGATCTTCGGCAACCAGCTCACACTGCCGGTGGCGGGCGGCCTGCTGTACGTGGAGCCGATCTACATCCAGCGCAACGAGCAGGAATCGTTCCCGCAGCTGGCCCGGGTGCTGGTCTCGTTCGGCGGCCGCGTCGGCTTCGCCGAGACGCTGCCGGGTGCGCTGGATCAGGTCTTCGGCGGCGGTGCCGGCGGCAACGTCGGCGGCGACGACCAGCAGCAGCCGCAGCAACCGGATGGCGAGGGGCAGCAGCCGCCGCAGGGGCAGAACAACCCGGAGCTGAGCCGGGCCGTCAATGACATCCAGGGCGCCATGGAGCGGGTGCGCAACGCGCAGCGCGACGGTGACTGGCAGAACATCGGCGGCGCCTACCAGGAGCTGGAAGACGCGCTGGCCCGGTTCGAACGCGCCCAGGGCAGCGGGGGCTGATCCCGGTCGGTGGCGGCGGTTTCCGGCCCGCCGCCACCGGTGCCTCCCTCCGGGTGAGCCGGCCACCGGCCTCCCGCGAGGCCGGGCGGGAGCGAGAACGCTTGTGCGGCAGTCGATCCGACCATCGGCACCGACCGTCCTCCGTGGTCCGTCAACCCCCGGTTTGCACGAACGGGCGATGGTGCGTAAGCTGTATTCAGCAACGCGGGGTGGAGCAGCTCGGTAGCTCGCTGGGCT
>NZ_JADEYC010000048.1 GCF_015209505.1 Saccharopolyspora montiporae | reverse complement strand
CGTAAGCAGCTGTCACCAAACCCTGCACCAGGCCCGGTCACCGCGCGTTGGCCTAGCACTTTCGGCCGGGTAGGAGTGCGAGGAAGACTGATGATCGGCACCCGCCCCAGGCAGCAAGATCGACTCGTCGAAGACACCGGAGCCCGGCAGCGCGCCGGGCACGACCCGACGGGAGACCCGAAAGATGCACACCCTGCTCACCACCTCCGACGCCGGCGCGAGCGCGCTGGGGCTACTGCTTCTCGGCCTGGCCGCGCTGGCGGCGCTGGCCTACGTCGTGCTGTTCGTCGCGGCGCTGATCAGCATCGTGTGCTCGGCGCACACCGCGGGGATGAAGCTGGCCTGGCTGGTGTTCGCGTTCGTGGCGCCGTTCCTCGGCAGCGCGCTGTGGTTCCTCGTCGGCCGGCGGGACGCCGAGCGCCAGGTGCTGGCTGCGCGCTGACCGGTGCGGCACCGCCGATCGGCGGTGCCGGCCGAGTCCGGCGGGTGCTCGCGTGGACACCCGGTCGTTCCCGACCGACGGGAGAGGCGCCACAGGCACGAGCTGGAACACGTCGTGGTGTGGGTCGAGCAGGGCACCGGCACGGTCGGGTACGTCGCGGCGTCGGCGCACGGGGAGTACGAGACGCGGCACCGCGACGAGATTGCCCGGGAGGGCGGCCATCCGAAGATCGTCTACCACAAGGACGGCGGGGGCCACGCACGCTTTCCGGTTCGCCGACGCCGGAGAACGACCGGAGAACCACCGCGGTGCGTAGCAGTACCCGGCGCCGGTGGGATGGGGCGCGTTCCCCCGCGGTTTCCGGGAAGGGCTCACCGGCGCCGGTTTCGGCGCCGCGACGCCGGCGCTGGCCGACGGCGAGTTCGCATCGGACCTGGCGGCGGCGAAACCCGGTGGCATCCCGTTCGATCCGCACGGCTCGCGCCCGCCAACCGGCGCGCGGTTCGGACATGTCGAACCTTGCGGGCATGATTCGTAGCGGGGCTGGACCCGGATTGGTCCTGCGGGTTAGATTTTCCGCAGTCGTCATCGGGATCCCGAGTCCCGGTGTGTAGTCCGGCACATTCCCCCGGTGCGGGCGATTCCACCCGTACCCCACGCAGTTCCGTGCGCTGCTCCAGCCGCCGGAAGGCCGGGCATTCCCCGAACGGATCCCCCAACAGAGCTCGGCGAGCACGGGGCCATTCCCCCCATTCCGGGTGCTGCGTCCATCTTTAGTGTTCGGCATCGCGGGGGCGGTACCGCGGCTCGGCGGTGCCGGTACGTATGGGATGTGCGGGATGCCGTCGGCTGAATCCGGGGGCAGATCAACCGGGACCGCGGACCGAGTGCCGCCTCCGCTCCGGAAAGCGGGATCTCCCACCGAAAACCGATCCGCGCCGCGGATCGCGTCCGACCGTGGAGTTCCCACTCCCGTGGTCGTGAACCACCGCCGGGGAACCGATCCCGGCGGCAAGCGGAATGGAGTTGGAAGAGCATGACTACCCCCGAAATCTTCTCGTCGCTCGGTGACGTCGACTCTGTGCTGGACGCCGAGCAGGCCGGGAACACCAGCACGACCGACAACACCGAGATGGTCGAGAACGCGGAGATGTCCAGCAGCGAGGACACCGTCGGCTCGGAGAACGCTCTGGGCTCGGGCAACGGGATCGGCGTCGACGGCCTGGTCGGCGACGTCGAGACCGGTGACGTCAACGCGCTGACCGATGTCGCCGGCGGCGACATCACCGGTGACCTCACCGGGGAGCTGGGCGAGATCGCCGGTGCCGGTGACGTCACCGGCGGGCTGCAGGACGTGGGCGGCGTGCTGCCCGAGGTCGGCGACGTGACCGGTGCGGTCGATCCCACGGCGGACACGTCCGCCGGGCAGGCCGACATCACCTCGCCGGTGACCGGCAGTGACGGGCCGGTCGGTGGTGCCGTCGGCGACCTGACCGGGGGCCTCGGACTCTGAGTCACCCGCGCGCCGGTGGGCCGGGCACGAACCGCCCCACCGGCGCACTTTCCGGCGAGCACCAATCGTTCCGGGCTGCCGTGCCGAATCACCGTCATGGAACACCTCCCGGGCATCGGCACTGCTGCCCGACCTTCCCCACGCGCAGCCGGCACCGCGTGCGTCCGTCCCCGCACCGCGGGCCTGTGTGGACGGTGACCGCGCCGCGAAGTCCGGGCGACCGGGGACCTGTGGAACCGAGCGAGCGTGCTCTCGTCGTCGCGGTGGAGGAACTCGCCGCCGGGGACCACCGCGCGGCCGAGCAGCTCTACCACTGGCTGTGGGAGCGCGTCACGACGGCGGTCGTGCAGATCCTGCGGGATGCCGCGCAGGCGGAGGAGGTCGCCCAGGAGGTCCTCACCGAGGTGTGGCTCTCGGCGGGGAAGTACCGGCCGGAGCGCGGAGGCGTGCTCAACTGGGTGCTGGTGCTCGCGCGGCGGCGGGCCGTGGACCGCGTCCGCTCGGTGCAGGCCGCTGCGCGGCGCGAGGCCCGCTACGGTGCGCGTCTCGTGGAACGGCCCTTCGACCAGGTCGTCGAGCAGGCCGTGTCCCGGTGGGAGCACGCGCAGGTGCGGCGCGCGATCGAGGAGCTCAGCGAGTTGCAACGGGAATCGGTTCTGCTGGTGCACTACTGCGGCTACAGCTCGCAGGAGGCCGCGGAGATCCTGGGGGTGCCGCGCACGACGTTCAAGACCCGGCTGCGCGATGCGGTCGTGCGATTGCGCGGCGAGCTGCCGAAGGAGCCCGCGGCCGACGGGTGCTGACCGGTCCCCGCACGGCGGCGGCCCGGCGCGTCCCGGCCACCGCCGTGCGGGCGCGATCAGTCCTGGCCGCTCACCGCTGCCACAGCGCTGTCCGAGTAGACCCCGCCGGGGCCGGCGGCGCCGGTCTGCTCGCCCCAGATGGCGTTGCCCGCTTCGTCGGCGGCGGTCACGGTGTCCTGCGCAGCCGTGCCTCCGGGGCCCGCGTAGTCCATGTTGCTCTCCAGCGCCCCGTCGGCCAGGGCGACGGTCGGCGCGGCCAGCGCGAGGGCGGGAGCGGCGAGCGCGGCGGCGAGGAGACGGCGGGTCGAAGCGTTGGCCATGGTGGTGCACCTCTCTGTTCCCGGGGCCCGTCCGGAGGGATCCCGATCGGAGTGCGCGCCGTACCGAGGCTAGGAGCGGATGCGGATCATCGCCGTGCGAAATCCCCCCACACAGGATTGATCGACCGGGTCCGCCCGGTGAGCGTGGCGTCCAGGACATCGAGCCGTTGGTGGCCGTTGCTAGTCTGAACCCGGTTGAGGATCAGCCACGGATCATCGATGCGCCAGGTCGAGTCGACGGCGCAGCGCTGATCCCCTCTCGACGCCGCCGCGGCGGTGTCGAGCGGGGCTGGCTGCTCTGCGACTCGATCCGGCGGGAAGGACGAGCTATGACCTCCGATCGGATTTCCGGTGCGCCGCCGGGCCGCGAGGCCGCCCGGTTGGGGCTACGGGCTTCGCGGCCGAGCAGCGGGACGGTGCTGATCACCGTTACCGGTGAGCTGGATGCCGCCACCGTGCCGCACCTGGAAGAACGGATCGACGCGGAGCTGGGCGCTCCCGCGCGGACGGTGGTGCTCGACCTCACCGCCGTTCCGTTCCTGGCTGTGGCGGCGCTGGAGATGCTCCACCGGGCTCAGCTGCGCGCAGGAACTCGCGGTATCGGCCTGCGCGTGGTCATCGCGGGCGCTGAACCGCTGCGGGCCCTGCGGCACGCCGGACTGGACGCGCTGCGCCGCCCGGATGTCACCGATGCCCTCGACGCCGCCTCCGGATGACCGGAGTGCCGGTACGCTTGCCACGCGTCTTCCCGCGTGTGAGCGAGCGCGGAAGAGGGGGATCATGAGCGAGCAAGCGGATTCCGCGGTGCTGGAGCGCGTAGCGGTAGGCCTGGCCGGGATGTCGCGCGACCTGCTGGCCCAAGACTCGGTTCAGTCCACATTGGACAGCATCGTCACGCATGCGGTACAGCTCGTGGACGGCTGCGAGCACGCGGGCGTGCTGCTGCTGGACCGGCACAACCGGGTGGACAGCGCCGCCGTGACCGGCGATCTGGTCCGCGATTCCGATGCTGCGCAGGGCGAGGCCGCCGAGGGCCCCTGCTTCGACGCCGCGTTCCGCAAAGCGCAGTCCTACCGGATTGCCGACCTGGAAGCCGAAGCGGACCGCTGGCCGAACTTCGCCCCGCGAGCCCGCGAGCTCGGAATCGCCAGCATGATGGGATTCCTGCTCTACACCGAGGAAGGCGACCTCGGCGCGCTGGACCTGTACTCCCCGGAACCGGGCGCGTTCACGCGCCACTCCGAACTGGTCGGCTGGCTGCTGGCCTCACACGCGGCGGTGGCCTTCGCCGGCGCCCGCACCAGCGCCCAACTGCAGGCGGCCATCGCCACCCGTCAGGAGATCGGTGAGGCGATCGGCATCATCATGCAGCAGCACGGGCTCAGCGCCGACGACGCGGAAGCTCTGCTGAAGAAGATCTCGCAGCAGCGCAACGTCAAACTCCGCGAGATCGCGCAGACCATCATCAGCGACTGCGAATCCTGATCGGCTGCGCGGTGTTTGGATCACCGCCCGTTGGGGCATCCACCACGGTGAAGCACGTGATCCGGCCGGGGCGGTCCATCCTCCCGGTTGCACCGGAAGAAGGAGCAATGCAGTACGACCAGTTCCTCAAGCGGCTCGGCCAGTCCGGCGGTCCCGCGGACCGCGGCCAGGCCGACTCGGTGGCCAAAGTGGTCCTGGCGACGCTGGGCCAGCGGTTGACCGGCAACGAGCCCACCGATCTCGCCAGCCAGCTCCCGCCGGAGCTCAAGGAGCCGCTGCAGCAGCACACCGGGCAGTCCGAGCAGATCGGGGACGTGGACGACTTCCTGCGCCGCGTCGCCGACCGGGAAGGGCCGGGCAGCGACCCGGAGCAGGCCCGGGTGCACACCCGCGCGGTGCTGGCCACGCTGTCCGAGTTCGTCTCGCCGGGCGAGATCAAGGACCTGCGGTCGCAGCTGCCCGCCGGGTACGCCCCGCTCTTCCAGTGAGCATGCGCCGGCCGGGCGCTCCGGCCGTCGCCGAGAACGTAGAGAGGTGGTCAACCGTGTCCGAGAGCCTGAACGAGGATCAGGCGCTGCGTACGTTCGTCCAGCAGGTGCAGACCCGCGCCGGGCTGGCCTCCCCGCAGGAGGCCGATGTCGCGACCCGGGTGACGCTGCGGACGCTGGCCGAGGCCGTGTCCGGCGGGCAGGTGGACGACCTGCGCGCCAGTCTGCCGCCCGAGTTGCAGGACGAGCTCGGGCAACGCAGCGGACAGGCGCGGCAGCTGGATCGGGCCGGGTTCCTGGACCGCGCCAGCGGCGAGATGCTCACCACCGACCAGGACGCGGTGCAGCAGCAGGTGCGCGCCGTGCTCGCCACACTGCGCGAATGGGCGCCGGACCGCGAGATCGAGGACACCGTCCGCCAGCTGCCCACGTCGATCGCGGAGTTGTTCGACTAGAACGATCGGGACGGAGCTTCAGCCCGGCGCGTCGACCGGAGCCCGCTCCCAGCGCATCCGCAGGTTCGCCGGCCGCAGCGGAACCGCGAACCGCGGTTCGACCCGGCTCGCCCCGGGCAGTCGCAGCCGGTATTCGGCGACGATGCGCGCGACCGTCAGGCAGAGCACCGCGGTGCCCAGGTGCGCGCCGTAGCAGATCCGCGGTCCCGCCCCGAACGGCAGATAGGCGCGCGGCGCGTGCGGTGGGTGTTCGGCCAGCCAGCGCTGCGGGCGGAATTCGTCGGGTGCCTGCCACCAGCGCGGATCACGGTGCACGAGGTACGGGCTGAACACCACGCTGTCGCCCGGTGCCACGTGGTGCTCGCCGAGCCGGGCCGCAGCGGGCATCCGGCGCGCCATGAGCCATGCGGGCGGGTGCAGGCGCAGGACCTCGTGCACGAAGGCTCGGGTGCGCGGCAGCACGTCGGCGAGTTCGTGGCCGCGAGCGAGCCGGGCGACCGCCGCGGTCAGGTCGCGCGCTTCGGCGCGCAGCGCGTCGCGCTCCCGCTCGCGGGTGCCGAGTTCGTAGAGCACCCAGGCGAGCGCGGTACTCGGCAGCTCGGCGGAGGCGAGCAGCGTCGTGGCCAGCGCGCGTTCGGCGATCGGCCCGCGCGCCCGCTCGCCGGGTTCGAGCACGTCGTCGGCCACCGCGTGCGGGCAACCGGGTGGGGGCATCCGGTGGTGGGCGAGATAGGCGCGCAGCTCGTGGCGCACGAGCTGCTCGGCGTTGCGGATCCGCCGCCGGTGCCTGCTGGGCAGCCAGCGCGGCACCCGCTTGCCGGGGTCGAGGGAGGCGATCGCCGCGCGCGATGCCTCCACGACGGCGGGGACGAGATCCGGGTGCGGATCGCGTGCCGTGGCTGGGAGCACCGCGCGCACGAAAAACGGTGCCAGGTCGGCGGGATCGATGTCCCGTCCGGACATCTCGTGCAGCTGGGCGTTGACGGCGGCAGCCACCTGCGGGATGTGTTGGGCCATCACGGCGGGTTTGAGCGCCCGGCGGGCGAGCGTGCGGGCGCGGATGCGCTCGATCTCGCGCTCCTCGGAGTCGTCGTGCGCTGCCGGGCCCGGCGTGCGGTCGGTACCGGTCAGCACGGTGTGGATGTCGTCCGGATCGGACGTGACCACGACGTGCGTGCTGTAGCGGAAGACATCCCCGTACCGGTCGCGGCATTCCCGCAGGAAGCCGACCGGATCGCTGCGGATGTCGATGACGTTCCCGGATATCCTGGGTCCGGACGGCCTCGGTGCCGCGGTCCTCGTGTGCTCCGACACCCGTCTCCTCCTCCACCCGGCATGCGGGAATCCGGGAGCGTTCCCCGCGTTTCGGCCGTCGCACCCGCGCAGCGGTGCGGGAGCACCGGGCTCCGCGGGCTCGGCACGGCCCCACTGAGCATGCCGCCGGTACCGGACCGGAACAACACCCCGGAAAGGTAGAATCCGATCATGGACCGGCGCTGAACTCGCTTCATCTTTCCCGCTCCCCGGAGTCCGAAGTGGTCACGTCGTGCACCCGGCCGCACGTCATTAGAGTCGGAGGCACCTGCCGGACGACCCGCAGCCGAGGAGGCGAAACCGTGCACAAGGTGACAGACCTGACCGGACCCGGGCTCACCGAGCGCTTCGGGATCGGCGGTACCGACCTGGGCGCCGTGGCCACCGCACCGGACGGGCGGCTCGTGGCCGTGTTCGGCGACACCTTCGAACGCGCCGGGATCGGCGGCCCGGGATGGCGCTCCCCGGTGGTGCTGTTCGCCGACCCGTCCGGGATCGGCTCCGGGCTGCGCTGGACCGGTGCGGCCGGGCGCGGCGATTACGCCGAGCAGATCCTGCCGTACCAGCACGACACGGTCATCCACGGCAAGCACGTCAGCACCGTCATCCCCACCGACCTGATCACCGTCGGCGGTGCGATGTTCCTGCACGTGATGGTCTGCGCGGGCATCGGCAACGTGCACTGGACCGAAGTGCACCGCTCCACCGACAACGGGCAGAGCTGGCAGCACACCGGCACCACCTGGCCCGGCGACCACCTCGGCGGGCTGTTCCAGATGCTGACCTGGGAGCTCGGCGACGACGGCATGGTCTACGCGTTCTCCACCGGTTTCCAGCGCGACCGCGGGCTGCTGCTGCAACGCGTGCCCGCCGACCGGCTCACCGACCCGAACGCCTGGGAGGGATGGGGTTTTCGCGACGGCGCGTGGGCCTGGGGCAACCCGCCGACGATCGTACTGACCGGGGCCTACGGCGAGCTGTCCCTGCGCCGCGTCGCCGACCGGTGGCTGCTGGCCTGCTTCGACGCGGGCAACTACCGGATGGACGTGCGCGATCTCAACGGGCCGACCGACAACCTCTACGAAGCGCGCCTGTCCACCGCGCTGCAGGGCACCTCGTGGCGCGGCGAGGACCACCGCGCAGGTGGTGTCGCCCAGCTCTACGGCGGCTACATCGTGCCCGGCTCGTCGATCGACGAGCTGCACCTGGTGGTCAGCCAGTGGAACACGCAGAAGAACTGGCCGTACCGGGCGATGCAGTTCACCGGACCCGCACCGGGTAGCACCGCAGCACCCGCCGCGCCGCCCGCCGCCGCGCAGACCGGTGGCGAGCCAGGGGGTGTGCGCGGGGTGCTGCGCCGCTTCCTCGGCGGCGGGGACCGCTGACCGGCCGAGCTCAGCTCCCCGTCCAGCGCGGTGCGCGCTTCTCGGCGAACGCGCGCGGACCTTCCTCCGCATCGGCCGAGCGCAGCATCTGCGCGTAGCGCGGCAGCCGGCCGCTGCGCATGAGCGCGAAACCGGCTTCGACGTCGAGTTCGGCGGTGCTGCGGGTGATCTCCTGCACCGCGGCCACGGCCAGCGGGGCCGCGGCCGCGACGCTGCGCGCCATCCGGTCGGCCTCGCCGGGCAGCTCGTCGGCGGGGACCACCCGGTTGACCAGCCCCCAGTGCGCGGCTTCCTGCGCGGACATCCGCCGCCCGGTCAGCAGCATCTCCCGCGCGACGGCGGCGGGCAGCCGGTCGGGCAACCGCAGCACGCCACCGGAGTCGGCGACCATGCCCAGCATGACCTCGGTGAGCGCGAACTCGGCGTGCTCGGCGGCCACGACCAGGTCTGCGGCCAGCGCGAGCTCGAACCCGCCGCCGAGGGCGAGGCCGTTGACCGCGGCGATCACCGGTTTGTCCAGCCCGAAGAACTCGGTCAGCCCCGCGAACCCGCCCGGGCCGTGGTCGGCGTCGACGGCCTCGCCGTCGGCGGCGGCCTTGAGGTCCCAGCCCGCGGAGAAGAACCGCTCCCCTGCTCCGGTCAGCACCGCCACGCGCAGCGAATCGTCCTGCTGCAGCTGCGCGAACGCGTCGTGCAGCGCACGGCTGGTGGTCACGTCGACCGCGTTGGCCTTGGGCCGGTCCAGGGTCACCGTCAGCACGCCGTCCCGGGCGTGCCGGTGCACCGCTTCGCTCACCGGTCGTCCTCCTGTTCGGTTCGCCGGACGAGTGCGTCCACCGCCACGGCGCCGCGTCCGGTGGGCAGCGCCAGCAGCGGGTTGATGTCGAGTTCGCAGAGGTTCGGGTCCTCGTGCGCGAACGCGGCCGCGGCCAGGATCGCGTCGAGCACCGCGGGCACGTCGGCTCCGGGGCCGCGGTACCCGGTCAGCACGGGCCAGATCCGCAGCCGCTGCAGCGCTTCGTGCACCTGCTCGCGGGACACCGGCAGCAGCAGGGAGGTGGTGTCGCGGAGCAGTTCCACCAGCACTCCGCCGGATCCCACGGTCAGCGCGGGGCCGAACACGGGGTCGCGGCGCACGCCGACGATGAGTTCGGCGACCGCACCGGTGACCATGCGCTCCACCAGGAACCGGTCGGCCAGTCCGGACATCTCCGCGACCGCGTGGCGCACCTGCTCGGCGTTCTGCAGCCCGATGCGCACGGCGCCGGCTTCGCTCTTGTGCGCCAGCTCGGCCGACACCGCCTTGAGGACCACCGGAAATCCGGTGCGTGCGGCCGCATCGGGGGCCTGCTCGGCGCCGGTGATCTCGCCGCGGGGCACCTCGATCCCGCACGCGGCCAGTTCCCGCTTGCCCGCGGCCTCGTCGCTCGTGCGCGGCCGGCCCGCAGGACTCTCGCCCGGTTCGATGGGCAGGCGGTGCTCGGTGCTGCGCTGGGCCGCGCCGATGCGTGCGGCGGCGGCGACGGCTTCCGCGCATTCGGCCAGGCCCTGCACCGGTGCGATGCCGCGGTCGAGCAGCTGCGCACCGACCTGCTCGGGCAGTCCTTCCGGCAGCGTGCTCACCACGCACACCCCGGCCGTCGAGCTGCGGGCGTGCGCCGTGCTCAGCGCCTCGATCGCGGTGCTCCACTGCTCGCCGCGGCAGCGGTCGGCCCGCGGGTGGTCGACCAGCAGCAGGTGCGCGTCCGCGCCGCTGCCCAGCCACGCTCCGAATACCTCGGCCTGCGCATGGGCGTCGCCCCAGATGTAGGTGTGGTAGTCGAGCGGGTTGCCGACCGGGACCCGGTCGCCGAGGGCCTGCGCCAACCGCTCGTGCACCGGTTCCGGGAACGGCGGCACGTCCAGTCCGTGCTGTTCGGCGAGGTCGGCGACCAGGGCCGCTTCCCCGCCGGAGCAGCTGGCCGAGGTGATGCTCGCCCCGGCGGCCGCGCCGTGCACGTGCAGGAATTTCAGCGCCTCCACGAACGCGGACAGCCCGGAGATCCGCGCGATGCCGGCCCGGTCGAACAACGCCTCGCACAGCGCGTCCGAGCCGGCCAGCGAGCTGGTGTGGCTGAGGTTGGCCTGCGCGCCCAGTTCCGAGCGTCCCGATTTCAGCGCCACGACGGGGATTCCGGCGCGCAGTGCGGCCAGTCCCGCGCGCACCAGGCCTGCCGGGTCGGCGACACCTTCCAGGTGCAGCCCGATCGCGGTGATCCGCGGGTCCTCCAGCAGCGCCTCGATCAGCTCGGCGAAGCCGGTCACCGCCGCGTTGCCCAGCGTGACGACCCGGGCCACCGGCAGCGAACGGCGCTGCATGGTGAGGTTCTGCGCGATGTTGCCGCTTTGCGTGAGCACGGCGACGCCGGATGCCACCCGGTTCCCGCCGTGCTGGTCCGGCCACAGCGCGGAACCGCCCAGGTAGTCCAGGGATCCGATGCAGTTCGGGCCGATCAGCGCCATGTCGCCGCACGCGTCGACGAGCTGCTGCTGCAGCGCGCCGCCGTCGCGCCCGTGTTCGGCGAAGCCGGATGCGTGGCAGACCGCGCCGCCGGTGCCGCGCGCGGCCAGCTGGCCCACCACGTCGACGGTGGCCGGTCCCGGTACGGCGACCAGCGCGGCGTCCGGGGCCGCGGGCAGCTCCGCCGCGCTGCGGTAGCACGGCAGGCCTTCCAGGTCGGTGCGGTGCGGGTGCACCGGCCAGATCCGGCCCTGGAATCCCACTGCACGGCACTGGCGCACGGATTCGGCAGCGGCCGATCCGCCGATGACCGCGATGGTCTCCGGGGACAGCATCCGGCGCAGGTTGTCCTTGCGCCGCACGTCGCTCGCGGCGCTCATCACGACCCCAGCGGGCGCAGCATGGCGCGGGAGATGATGTGCCGCTGGATCTCGCTGGTGCCGTCCCAGATCCGCTCCACTCGCGCGTCGCGCCAGAACCGCTCGATGGGCAGCTCGGACATCAGTCCGGCCCCGCCGAAGACCTGCAGCGCCCGGTCGGTGATCCGGCCTAACGCTTCGGAGGCGTAGAGCTTGGCCATGGCGGCGTCCTGATCGGACATGTGCCCGTGGTCCAGGTTCGCCGCGGCGCGCAGGGTCAGCAGTTCGGCCGCGTCGAGTTCGGTGGCCATGTCGGCCAGCGGGAAGCTCACGCCTTGGAACCGGCCGATGGTCTGGCCGAACTGGGTGCGTTCGGCGGCCCAGCGGGTGGTCATCTCCAGCACGCGGCGGGCGCGGCCGACGCTGGTGGCCGCGACGCTGAGCCGGCTGGCGCCGAGCCACTCGCCCATGAGCTCGAACCCACGCCCTTCTTCGCCGAGCCGCTGTGCCGCGGGCACACGGCAGTCGGTGAACGACAGCTCGCACTGGTGGTAGCCGCGGTGCGAGACGCAGTCCGACCCGCGGCGCACGGTGAGCCCGTCCGCGTCGAGGTCGACCAGGAACGCGGTGATGCGGTTGCGCGGCCCGCGGGGTGTGTCCTCGGTGCCGGTGGTGGCGAACAGGACCACGAAGTCGGCGACGTCGGCGTGGCTGATGAAGTGCTTGGTGCCGTTGATGACGTAGTCGTCGCCGTCGCGCACGGCGCGGGTGGTCATCGAGCGCACGTCGGATCCTGCACCGGGTTCGGTCATGGCCAGGCAGTCGTGCCGCTCGCCGCGCACGGTGGGCAGCAGGTAGCGCTCGCGCTGCTGCCCTTCGCACGCCTGCAGGATGTTGCTGGGGCGGGCCACGAGCATCTGCAGCGCGTACCCGGCGCGGCCGAGTTCGCGTTCCACGAGCGTCATACTGGTGGCGTCGAGTCCTGCTCCGCCGATGTCGGCGGGCATGTTGGCCGCGTAGAGCCCGGCCTGCAGCGCGCGGGACCGGATCTGCTCGGCGAGGTGCTCGGGCACGTGATCGAGGCGCTCTACCTCGTCCTCGTGCGGTTCCAGTTCGGTGGCCACGAACTTGCGCACCGTGTCCACCATCATCCGCTGCTCGTCGGTGAGCTCGAAATCCACTGCGCTCTCCTCGTTCTCGGGCTTTCTCGGCCGGGTGTCAGCGGCGGATGCCCATCGGCACGCCGACGGACGCGGGCGCGGGCAGGCTCCGGTGGGCGGTGGCGATCGTGGTGAGCCGCTGCTGGAGGTATTCGGGCAGCGGTGCGGATCCGCCGCGGGTGGTGTCCACGTGGATCAGCATCTGCTCGGCGGTGGCCAGCAGCGCCCCGGTGTCGCCGTGGTGCATCTCGTGGAAGAGGTGCACCCGTTTGTGGTCGTGGTCGAGCACGCGCAGGCCCAGCTCCAGCGGGTCGCCGAGCGCGGCTTCCCCGCGGTGGTGCAGGTGCGTTTCCACCGTGTACAGCGAGCCGCCCGCGGCCCGGTACTGCTCGTCGATCCCGATGAACCGGAAGAACGCGTCGGAGTCGTCGCCGACCACGAGCAGGTAGCAGGACTCGCTCATGTGGCCGTTGTAGTCCACCCATTGCGGGCGGACGTCGGTGCTGTGCAGGCGAAGCGGCGCGGGAATGGGCGCTTCGTCGTCCCAGGGACGGTGCCCGCTGCCTTCGTACGGGGTCACCACTCGATCCATGTTGTCTCACATCGTGCGTTGATCGTTCGTATTATGCGAAAGCTTAGCCATGCGATTCGGACCCGTCAACGCGGCCGCGGCCCGCCGCGCGGACGGGCACCACTAGGCTGGGCGCATGAGCGTGGAAACGGCCGGACACTCGGGAGGCGGTGCGGAGGCGGAGCAGGCGCGGTCCGGGACCGGGCGGGTGCAGTCGGTCGATCGGGCGGTGGCGCTGCTCAACGCGGTCTCGGCCGGGCGGTCGGCGGGCCGCTCCGTCGCGGAGCTGGCCGCGGAGTGCGAGCTGAACCGGGCCACGGCCTGGCGGCTGCTGGCCACCCTCGAACACCACGGGCTGGTGGAGCGCGATCCGGTCACCCACCGCTACGGGATCGGCTTCGCGATCAACCGCATGGCCGGCAGCGCGGGCACCGACAGCCTGGTCCGCGCCGCGCACGGCACCCTGGAACAGCTCAGCCACCGCACCGGCGAGACCGCGAACCTCGCCGTGGCGCAGCAACTCGGTCTGACCTATGTGGACGAAGTCGTTCCGCCGGTCGTGCTCAGCGCGCGCTGGCTGGGCGAACAGGTCCCGTTCCACGCGACCTCGGCGGGCAAGGCGTTCCTGGCCTGGCTGCCCGAGCACGAGCTGGCCTCGATGCTGGCCGCACCGCTGCCCGAATACACGCGCACCACCCGCACCGACGAGGAGGCGCTGCGCACCGAGCTGCACGGTATCCGCACCGCGGGATACGCCGTCAGCCGCGGGGAACTCGAATCGCAGGTGTACGGCGTCGCCGCACCCGTGCTCGACGCGCACCGGCACCCGTTCGCCGTCATCAGCATCTGGGGCCCGCAGGACCGGCTGCCCGAAGAGCGGTTCGCCGAACTGGGCGCGCTCGCGCAGCAGGCCGCGGCCGAGGTCGCGGCGAACGCGGGCTGACCCGGCCGCGCCCCGCGCTCAGCCGCGCGGGCAGGCCGCCCGGTCCGGAACGCGCACGCGGTTCTGCTGCCGGGACCGTTGGGTGCACCGCGGTGCGGTGCGCAGGGTGCGCTGCGCCCAGCAGGCCGCCCACAGCGCGATCCCGAACGCCACCGCGGTCTCCACGGCCAGAACCAACCACACCAGTGCCATGCCGACTCCTCGGTCGCAGCTCCGGCGATTCCTTCCGCGCCGGTCACGTCCATGCTGCGCTCGTGCGGACGGCACGACGAGTGGCCCGCAGGCCACCATGTGCAAGAATCGGGCCATGGGTGCTTCCCGCGCTCCACACCGCATCGCGGTGCTCGCGCGCCCGGGTGTTCTCGTGCTGGAGCTGTCGGTGGTGCACCAGCTGTTCCCGTACGCGCTGGGCGCCGACGGCGAACCGCTCTACGAGGTGCGCACCTGCGCCGAGCAACCCGGGCCGCTACCCAGCAGCGCCGATTTCCCGATCTCGGTACCGCACGGGCCCGAGGCGCTGCAGGACGCCGACACGGTGTTCGTCCCGGCCGCCGCGGGCGATGACGCGCCGGAGACCGCGGGCCGGCTGCCACGCCAGCTGGCCGAAGCACTCGCCGCGACCGCCGAGCACGCGCGCATCGCCTCGATCTGCACCGGGGCGTTCGTGCTCGCCGCGGCCGGGTTGCTCGACGGGCGCAGCGCCACGACGCACTGGAACTCCGCCGCGCGGTTCCGCGCGCGGTTCCCGCAGGTCCGGCTGATTGCCGATGTGCTGTACGTGGACGAGGGCGCGGTGCTCACCTCCGCGGGCGAGGCCGCCGGGATCGACCTGTGCATGCACATGATCCGCGAGGACCACGGGGTCGCGGTCGCCAACGCCGTGGCGCGCAGCGCCGTCGTACCCGCGCACCGGGAGGGCGGGCAAGCGCAGTTCATCCGGACCGCTGTCCCGGAGCCGCGCGGCTCGGCCACCGGACGGGCGCGCGAGTGGGCGCGGGAGCACCTCGACCGGCGGATCGACCTGGCCGAACTGGCGTCCTGCGCCTCGATGAGCGTGCGCACCTTCACCCGCCGGTTCCGGGACGAGACCGGGCTGTCCCCGGCGCAGTGGCTGGCCCAGCAGCGCGTCGAGCGCGCGCAGCAGCTGCTGGAGGAGACCGGGCTGACGGTCGAGAGCATCGCCTGGCGCACGGGTTTCGGCACCGCCGCGGCGCTGCGCAGGCAGCTGCGCGAACGGCTCGGCACCTCGCCCAGCGCCTACCGCAGCACGTTCGGCGGGCCGGCCACCAGCCGCCCCGGAAGCTGAACGGCGAACGCCTCGACCACCGCTGCTGTGGTGCACCGCGCCTGTGGTGACCGCGGTGGATCGACATGCGCGGCCGCACGCGCGCCATCAGCCTGGGCCCCGGACCCCGGCCCGGACGACGGAGGCCATCGTGAGCGCTACCACCGGCCTGGATTACCTGTCCCTGCAGGTCAGCAACCTCGCCCGCGCCCGGGACTTCTACTGCCGGGTGCTCGGGATCACCGCGGCGCCGAGCAGCCCTCCCGGGGTGCAGGTGCTGCGCACGCGACCGGTTCCGATGGCGCTGCGCGCCGACCTGCCGCCGCGGACCGGCACGGCCGGGCTCGGCGTGGCGCTGTGGCTCGACTGCGAGGACGTCGATGCGCTACACGAACGCGTGATGCAGCACGGCGGGCAGGTGGAGCTCGCACCCACCGACGGGCCGTTCGGCCGCATGTTCACCGTGGCCGACCCGGACGGCTACCGGCTGACGCTGCACCGCATGAAGCGCTGAACCGAATCGCGACCGCACCCGCGCGCACCTCGGCGGATGCACTCCCACGACCGCCCCGGGGTCCACAGTGGAGGAACGAGCCCTGCCGCACCGTGCTCGCCCGTGTGCGCTCGGCAGTGCGCGGCCGGACCGAGGTCAACCCTGCGACACGCCGTATGTAGGTGTCCGCGGAACTGTCAGACCCAAGATGTAGCATCGATCGCGTCGATGGTTCACCGGGACGACGAGCCCGGTGAGACAAC
>NZ_JADEYC010000047.1 GCF_015209505.1 Saccharopolyspora montiporae | reverse complement strand
ACACGCCGTATGTAGGTGTCCGCGGAACTGTCAGACCCAAGATGTAGCATCGATCGCGTCGATGGTTCACCGGGACGACGAGCCCGGTGAGACAACAGGGAACCCGGTGCGAATCCGGGACTGCCCCGCAGCGGTAAGCGGGAACGAACACCGTCACCACCCACCAGCGGTGGTCCAGCACTGAGCGCGATCGGCTCGGGAAGCGACGGTCAGTAGGTCCGGTGCCCGGCACCGGAAGCCCGCGAGTCCGAAGACCTGCCATCGGTGCGCGCACGAGGTGTGCGCGCCGTCCGGAACCCCGAGGGAGGGTTCGCGCGGACGTCCGGCGACGGGTCGGTGGGGCCACGTCGTCGAACCGTGTCGCGTCCTCTCCCGCGGTGGATTCCGGGCCAGCAGCCCGAGCTCGCGATAGGAGAGCCCACGTTGACCGAGTCCCCGCCCGTCTCCCCCGCTTCCGCGGCGCACGACCCCTCCGACTCCCGGGTGCCGCCGGACGCGCGGGTGCTGCGCCGCGACGGCACCACGTCGGCGTTCGACGCCGACAAGATCTCGGTCGCCCTCACCAAGGCGTTCCTGGCCGTCGAGGGGGACGGCGCCGCGGCGTCCGCACGCCTGCACCGCCTGGTCGCCGAGCTGACGGACGAGGTCTGCACCGCGCTGCTGCGCTACGCCGGACCCGGCACCGCGCTGCACATCGAGCAGATCCAGGACCAGGTCGAGCTCGCGCTGATGCGCGGCGGGCACCACCAGGTCGCCCGCGCCTACGTGCTCTACCGCGAACAGCGGGCCGAGTCGCGCCGCGCCGACGCGGGCAGCACCGAGCACGAGCCGCAGGCCCCGGATGTGCGCATCACCCGTCCCGACGGGCAGCGCACCCCGGTGGATTGGGACCGGGTGTGCACGCTGGTCGAACAGGTCTGCTCCGGACTCGGCCGGACCGAACCCGCCGCCGTGCTCAAGGAAACCCGGCGCGGCCTCTACGACGGCATGAGCAGCGACGAGCTCAACCAGGCGCTGATCATGGCCGCGCGCACGCTCGTCGAGCGCGATCCGGACTACTCCTTCGCCAGCGCCCGGCTGCTGCTGGACAAGCTGCGTCGCGAGGCGCTGTCGGCGGTGGCCGGTGCGCAGCGCGAAGCCGACCAGGAGCAGATCCGCGAGCAGTACGCCGGCTACTTCGCCGACTACGTGCGCCACGGCGTCCGGCTCGGCCAGCTCGACCCGGTCCTGGCCGAGTTCGACCTGGAGCGGCTGGGGGCCGCGCTGGATGCCGACCGGGACCTGCTGTTCGACTACCTGGGGCTGCAGACGCTCTACGACCGCTACCTGCTGCACCACGACGGCACCC
Organism: Saccharopolyspora montiporae; assembly: GCF_015209505.1. GTDB lineage: Bacteria > Actinomycetota > Actinomycetes > Mycobacteriales > Pseudonocardiaceae > Saccharopolyspora > Saccharopolyspora montiporae. The sequence continues at coordinate 4,805 of NZ_JADEYC010000047.1, read as the reverse complement.
GCCACGAGCTGCCGCAGGCGTTCTTCATGCGGGTCGCGATGGGCCTGGCGCTGCGCGAGGACGACCGAGAAGCGCGGGCCATCGAGTTCTACCGGCTGCTGTCCAGCTTCGACTTCATGTGCTCGACGCCGACGCTGTTCAACTCCGGCACCACCCACCCGCAGCTGTCGTCGTGCTTCCTGACCACGGTCGATGATGACCTGGACTCGATCTTCCAGTCCTACCGCAACAACGCGCTGCTGGCGAAGTACTCCGGCGGGCTGGGCAACGACTGGACCCCGGTGCGCGGGCTCGGCGCGCACATCAACGGCACCAACGGCAAGTCCCAGGGCCTGGTCCCGTTCCTCAAGATCGCCAACGACACCGCGGTCGCGGTCAACCAGGGCGGCAAGCGCAAGGGGGCGGCGTGCGCCTACCTGGAGTCCTGGCACATCGACATCGAGGAGTTCCTCGACCTGCGCAAGAACACCGGCGACGACCGGCGGCGCACGCACGACATGAACACCGCGAACTGGGTTCCGGACGAGTTCATGCGCCGGGTCGAGGCCGACGCGGAGTGGACCTTGTTCTCCCCGGACGAGGTCACCGACCTGCACGACCTGTACGGCGATGCGTTCGCCGAGCGCTACCGCGCCTACGAGACCGCCGCTGAGCGCGGGGAGATCCGCGTGCACCGCACGGTCCGCGCCGTGGACCTGTGGCGGCGGATGCTGACCATGCTGTTCGAGACCGGGCATCCGTGGATCACCTTCAAGGACCCGTGCAACCTGCGTTCCCCGCAGCAGCACGCCGGGGTGGTGCACTCGTCGAACCTGTGCACCGAGATCACGCTGAACACCGGCGGCGACGAGGTCGCGGTGTGCAACCTCGGTTCGGTCAACCTCGCCCAGCACGTCACCGCCGACGGCATCGACCAGCAGCGGCTCGAAGGCACGTTGCGCACCGCGGTGCGGATGCTGGACAACGTCATCGACATCAACTTCTACACGATTCCGCAGGCGTGGAACTCGAACATGCGCCACCGCCCGGTGGGCCTGGGGTTGATGGGCTTCTCGGACGCGCTGTTCACCCAGCGCATCCCGATGGATTCCGCCGAGGCGGTGGAATTCGCCGACCGCAGCATGGAGCAGATCAGCTACCACGCGATCCGCGCCTCCAGCGAGCTCGCCGCCGAACGCGGCCGCTACGAGTCGTTCGAGGGCTCGCTGTGGAGCCGGGGCGTCCTGCCGGTGGACTCGCTGGAGCTGCTGGCGGCGACCCGCGAGCAGGACCGCTTCGAGATCGACCGCTCGCAGGAGCTGGACTGGGAAGGCCTGCGCGAGCAGGTGCGCACCGACGGGATGCGCAATTCGAACGTGCTGGCCATCGCGCCGACGGCCACGATCTCCAACATCTGCGGGGTCGGGCAGTCCATCGAGCCGCTCTACCGCAACCTCTACGTGAAGTCGAACATGTCCGGTGACTTCACGGTGGTGAACGCGCACCTGGTCGCCGACCTCAAGGCCGCGGGTCTGTGGGACGAGGCGATGGTCTCCGACCTGAAGTACTTCGACGGATCGCTGGCGGCCGTCGACCGGGTCCCGGACGAGCTCAAGCGCCTGTACGCGACGGCGTTCGAGATCGAGCCGCACTGGCTGGTGCAGGCCGCCGCGCGCAGGCAGAAGTGGATCGACCAGGCGCAGTCGCTGAACCTCTACGTCTCGCGGCCCAGCGGGCGCAAGCTCGACGAGCTGTACCGGCTGGCTTGGCGGCACGGTCTCAAGACCACCTACTACCTGCGGTCGACCGCGGCCACGCATGTGGAGAAGAGCACGTTGTCCGGTACCGACGGCAAGCTCAACGCCGTGCAAGCCTCGGTGCCCACCGCCGCCGAGCCCGCCGGCGAGGCGTGCTCGGTCGACGATCCGGACTGCGAAGCCTGCCAGTGAGTCCCCGCGGTCGTGCCCGCGCCACCCGCGGGCACGACCGCCGCACCCCCGAATTCGCACCAGGGAGAACGAAAAGCCGATGAGCACCGCAGAACCGACCGTGCTGTCCACGACCGGGCTCGGCGAGATCGACCGGGACGCCGGGCGCGTGCAGGCCGACGAGAAGGCCATGATCAACGCGCGGGCGGACGTCAACCAACTGCTCCCGCTGAAGTACCACTGGGCGTGGGACAAGTACCTGTCCGGCTGCAACAACCACTGGATGCCCACCGAGGTGTCCATGCAGGCCGACATCGCGCTGTGGAAGTCCGCGGACGGGCTCACCGATGACGAGCGGATGATGATCAAGCGCAACCTCGGGTTCTTCGCCACCGCGGAGTCCTTGGTGGCCAACAACATCGTGCTCGCGGTGTACCGGCACATCACCAACCCCGAGTGCCGCCAGTACCTGCTGCGGCAGGCGTTCGAGGAAGCCGTGCACACGCACACCTTCCAGTACATCTGCGAGAGCCTCGGCCTGGACGAGGGCGAGCTGTTCAACATGTACCGGGAGGTCCCGTCCATCTCGGACAAGGACTCCTGGGCGATGCGCTACACGCAGAACCTGGAGGACCCGGACTTCGCCACCGGCGGCACCGAGGCCGACCAGGCGTTCCTGCGCGATCTGGTGGCGTTCTACGTCATCTTCGAGGGGATGTGGTTCTACACCGGGTTCGCGCAGATCCTCTCGCTGGGCCGCCGCAACAAGATGGTGGGCATCGCCGAGCAGTACCAGTACATCCTGCGCGACGAGTCGATCCACCTGAACTTCGGCATCGACTGCATCAACCAGATCAAGCTGGAGAACCCGCACCTGTGGACCGCGGAGTTCCAGCAGGAGGTGCGCACGATGCTCGCCGAAGCGTGCGAACTCGAGGTGGCCTACGGCCGCGACACCATGCCGCGCGGCATGCTCGGGCTCAACGCCGACCTGTGCGCCGAGTACATGCACTTCATCACCAACCGGCGCTGCGTGCAGCTGGGCCTGGACCCGGTCTTCCCGGACACCGAGAACCCGTTCCCGTGGATGTCGGAGGCCATCGACCTGCAGAAGGAGAAGAACTTCTTCGAGACCCGGGTCACCGAGTACCAGACCGGCGCCGTGCTGGAGTGGGACTGAGCAGCCACCCGTTCCGGAAAAGCCCGCGCCGCACCCGATCCGGGCGCGGCGCGGGCATGGGCGCGGAAACCGCTGCCGCACGGCGGTTCCCGCGACCGTGCGGGTGAGATCAGCAGGTGCGCAGTTCCGACTCCTGCGACTGGCCCGAGCCGGACTGGCCGGACTCCTCTTCCTGCTCGGCCTCGGACTGCTGGATGGTGTCGTGCGCGGTGGCCCGGATCAGGTTGTAGTCCGGCGCACCGGGTTGGATCAGCGGCGGGGTGAACTGGACACTGGCGTGCGGGTTGATCTTCTCCGCCAGTCCGGTGAGGTCCTGCAACATCCCGCTGGGGATGTCGGTGCTGACGTTGTCCTTGGCCACGTCGGCGACCTGGTCGTAGTGGCGCAGCACGGTCATCGGGTCGGCCTGGTCGGCCAACGCGCCGATCATGCAGCGCTGGCGGGCCATCCGGTCGTAGTCACTGCCGCCGGTGCGCGACCGCGCGTACCAGAGGGCGTGCGCCCCGTCGAGCTGTTGCTCGCCCGGTTCGAAGAAACCGCCGGTGTCGCCCATCGGGATGCGCGCGGCGACGTTGAGGTCGAGACCGCCGAGCGCATCCACCATGTGGTGGAAACCGTCCATGTTCACCATGGCGTAGTTGTGCACCGGCAGGTCGAGGATCTGCGACACGGTCCCCTTGAGCAGTTCGGCACCGGGATCGGCCGCGCCCTCGCCGAATTCCGGGTGGGTCGCCGCACCTTCGCGGTAGACGGCATTGAGCAGGTCGGAGAACCCGCCGGGGTAGGCGTCCTGCGCCGGCCCGGACGGCATCGGCGCGTACTCCAGGTTGCGCGGCAGGCCGAACAGCACCGTGCGCCCGGTCTCCTGGTCGATGCTGGCCAGCACCATGGTGTCCGTGCGGGCCTCGGTGCGCCCGGGTCCGGCATCGCTGCCCAACAGCAGGATGTTGAGCCGGCGTTCGCCGGGCAGCGGCTGCCCCTGCTCGCGGTCCGCGGGTGGAACCGCGGCCGAGGGAGCGGGTGCGGCCGAGTTGTCCCGGAAAACGCTGGTGACCAGGTCGTACTGGCTGTAGGCCAGGTTCGCGATCGCAGCGGGCGGCAGGGCCACCGCCGCGCACAACCCGAGCACGCCGAGCTGGGCGAGCCGCGAGCGGCTGCGCGGATCGGCCGGGCGCACCGCGCGGTAGGAGGACACCACCAGCCACATCCACGCCGGCGCGACGAGCAGCGCCCCGACCAGGACGATCATCAGCACCGCCGGCTGCACGGCCAGAGCGACCAGCTCGGTGCGTCCCGCGGCGGCGATGGCGAGCGCGACCGCGCCCCAGACCACGAAGCTCGTCGTGGCGAGAACCAGTGCGGTGCGCCGCTTTCCGGCACGCCAGTGCGCCACTCCCGGAGTGAGCACCGACAGCGCGGTCAACCAGAGCGCCTGTCCGGTGGGGAGGTTCGGTGCGGCTCCGGGGTGTTGGTCGTTCGCGAGCCGACCGGACCCGCTTGGTCGCCACGGCATGCTTCGGGTCATGGCGCCGATGGTGATTCGGGTGATCAGCAGCCGCAGGACAGCAGCCGAGAAGATCACCCGATGTACTGATCTTCGCGGCGTCCCGGCGAGTCTGCATTGGACGGCCGCGAATCACCGCGGCACAGCGGCCCAATACCGTCGACACCGCATCGGGACGCGCGACGGGCGCCGTCCGGTGGGGGTGCCCGCCGGA
>NZ_JADEYC010000046.1 GCF_015209505.1 Saccharopolyspora montiporae | reverse complement strand
ACCGGCCCACCCACCCCCGACGACCTCGACGAGCTCGTCTCGCGCCGGCGCCGCACCCGGTTCCTGCTCGCGCATCCGCGCACCATCGCCGCGTTCGGCCGGGAGTGCACCCGCCGCGGGATCTACCCCGAACCCACCGACGTGGGCGGGCGCACGGTGCAGGCGTGGCGCGGGATCCCGTTGCTGCCCAGCGACAAGGTGCCGATCAGCGATCGGGGCACCAGCTCGGTGCTGGCGATGCGCACCGGCGAGGACGACCAGGGCGTGGTGGGTCTGCACCGGACAGGGCTGGCCGACGAGTACCAGCCGGGCATCTCGGCGCGGTTCATGGGCATCGACCGGAACGCGGTCATGTCGTACTTGGTCAGCACCTACTACTCGGCCGCCGCGCTGGTCCCGGACTCGCTGGGCGTGCTCGAACACGTCGAGATCAACCGCTGACCCGCCGACCCCGGTGGACACCCGGTCCCCGCGTGCGGGGCACGAGCCGAAGGGAAGCAGCAGATGACAGCTCTGCAGCACAACGCGAACGGGGCCGGGGCCGCCGCGCGGGCAGCCCTGGACCGCAGCCGGACGGCCGCGGAACCGGCACTGCGCGCCGCCGTGGACGAGCTGCCGGAGCGGATGCGGCACATCACCGGCTACCACCTCGGATGGTGGGACGAGCGGGGCAATCCGGTGGACGCGGACCGGGGCAAGGCCGTCCGGCCCGCCCTGGTGCTGCTGGCTTCCGCGGCGGTGGGCGGGGCGGAGTCCGACGCGCTGCCCGGGGCCGTCGCGGTCGAGCTGGTGCACAACTTCTCGCTGCTGCACGACGACGTGATGGACGGGGACGTCTCGCGCAGGCACCGGCCGACGGCCTGGACCGTGTTCGGGACCGGCCCGGCGATCCTGGCCGGGGATGCGCTGCTGACGCTGGCCAACGACGTGCTCGCCTCCTGCGCGAACCCGCGGGCGGCCGAAGCGGCGCGGATGCTGTCCACCGCGGTGCTCGACCTGATCAGCGGGCAGAGCGCGGATCTCACGTTCGAGGACCGGCACGTCGTGGAACTGGCGGAATGCCGGCGCATGGCGCGGGACAAGACCGGTGCGCTGCTCGGCGGGGCCGCCGCGCTCGGTGCGCTGCTCGGCGGCGGTTCGGCCGAGCAGGTCGCACGGATGCAGTCCTTCGGCGAGCGGCTGGGGGTGGCGTTCCAGCACGTGGACGACCTGCTGGGCATCTGGGGCGATCCGGGCGTCACCGGGAAACCGGTGTTCTCCGACCTGCGCACCCGCAAGAAGACCCTGCCGGTGGTGGCCGCGCTGAGCTCGGGGACGCCGGCCGGGCAGCGGTTGGCCGAGCTCTACCGCCGGGACGAGCCGCTCTCCGGCAGCGATCTGGCGCACGCCGCGGAACTCGTGGCGGTGGCCGGTGGCCGGGCGTGGAGTCAACGCCAGGCCGACGACGTGCTCTCCAGCGCGCTGCGCGACCTGCGGCGGGCCGGACCGGTCGAGTCGGCCACCGGTGAGCTGACCGCGCTCGCGCAGCTGATGACGAATCGCGACCACTAGCATCCGTCCATTGCGGACGATCAGGTCTAGTGCCGCAGTGGCCTGCTGGGCGGTGCGGGCCGCGTGCCGCGCGGAGACGGATTCCGTCGCTCAAGGAGCACAACCCGGAACCTCCCTCCCGCACCGGAGCTTCGGCGCGGGACGGGTCTTGCGCCGTTGGGCTAGAGTCGTCCCGGGCCGGGCACGTGCCCCGCGCCGCTGGACGGAAGGAGCCGGCCGTGAGCTCGTCCGCACTCGATCGCCTGCACACCCGGATCGCCGCGGAACCCGCCCTGGTGGTGGCGTTCTCCGGCGGGGTGGACTCGGCGCTGCTGGCCGAGGTCGCCCACCGGGTCCTCGGTTCCCGGATGCTCGCGATCACCGCGATTTCGCCGAGCCTGCCCGCCGCCGAGCGCGCCGGAGCGCGCGCGTTCGCCCGCGACCGCGGTTTCGCGCACGTGGAAGTGTGCACCGACGAGGCCGAGCGCCCGGAATACGCTGCCAACGACGGGAACCGCTGCTTCCACTGCAAATCGGCGCTGTTCGACGCGGCGGACCCGATCGCGACCGCGATGGGCGCGCGGGTCGCGCTGGGCACCAACCTCGACGATCTCGGCGATCACCGACCGGGACAGCGCGCCGCCGCCGGGCGGGACGCGATCGCGCCGATGGTGGATGCGGGACTCGACAAGCGCGCGGTGCGCGCGATCAGCGGCGATCTCGGACTGTCCACAGCGGACAAACCTGCGGCCGCATGCCTGGCCTCGCGGGTCGCCTACGGGGACCCGGTCACCCCGGAGGTGCTGGCGCAGGTCGAGCGCGCCGAACAGGAGCTGCACCGGCTGGGCTTCGCGGAGTGCCGGGTGCGCGCGCACTCCGGCGGGACGCTCGCGCGGTTGGAGGTGCCCCCGGACGCGGTCGAGCGGGCCGCGGCCGCCCGGCAGGAGATCGACGGCGCCGTGCGCGCGGCCGGGTTCACCTTCTGCTCACTGGACCTCGCCGGGTTCACCAGTGGCCGGATGAATGCCCTGTTGCCGCTGCTGCCGTCCCGGACGAGCGCATGACCGGGTTCACCGACCTCGGCTACGCCCGCCCGGACCTGGACCGGGAATCCCGGCAGGGCCTGCCGGAAGTGGTCTACGCCCCGGGCAAGCGCACCGCTGAGATCACCGGTGTGGTGCGCGAACTGCACGCGCACAGCAGCGGACCGGTGTTGGTGACCAGGATCGGCGCGGACGCGGCCGCCGAGGTGCTGGCCGAAGTCCCGGACGGGCACTACCGTGCCGACGCGCGACTGCTCGTGTGGCGCCCCGCGGCGGAGGGCTCGTTCCGGATCTGCGTGGCCACCGCCGGAACCGCCGACGGGCCCGTCGCGGCCGAAGCGACCGCGGTCGCCGAGGCGATCGGGCTGCGCACCACCGCGGTGCGCGATGTGGGGGTGGCCGGGCTGCACCGGCTACTGGCGGTGCAGGACGAACTGGCCGCCGCCGACGCGGTGATCGTGGTCGCGGGCATGGAAGGGGCGCTGGCCAGCGCGGTCGGCGGATTGGTCGGCTGCCCGGTGATCGCGGTGCCGACCTCGGTCGGCTACGGCGCCGCGCTGGACGGGGTGACCCCGCTGCTGGCGATGCTGACCTCCTGTGCGGCCGGGATCGTCGTGGTCAACATCGACTCCGGGTTCGGTGCGGCGATGGCCGCGCACCGGCTCGCGCGCACCGCGGCGGGGCAGCGGTGATCCTCTGGCTCAACCCGGCCACGGGCGTCTCCGGGGACATGCTGCTGGGCGCGTTGCTCGGACTCGGCGCACCGCTGGACCGGGTGCGCGCGGCCGTCGAGGCCACGGGTCTGCGCGGCTGGTCGCTGGCTGCCGAGCAGGTCGGCACCGGCGGCATCAGCGCGACCCGGGCCGTGATCGGTACGGACGACGACCGCACCGCGCGCACGGCGGCCGACCTGCTCGACCGGGTGCGGCGCGCCCGCCCGGAACCGGTCGCCGACCTCGCCGCCGAGGCGGTGCGGGCCATCGCGGGCACCGAAGCCGCGCTGCACGGCCAGGATCCGGATCAGGTGCACCTGCACGAGATCGGCGGTCTGGACACCGTGCTGGACACCGTGGGCACCGCGGCGGCCCTGCACGCGCTGGGCGTGCGGCAGGTGCACAGCGCCCCGCTCGCCCTGGGCACCGGGACCGTCCGCTGCGCGCACGGCGTGCTGCCCGCACCGGCCCCGGCCACGACGGAGCTGCTGCGCGGTGCGGTGGTCCGCGGGTGTGATCTGGATGGGGAAACGGTCACCCCGACCGGTGCCGCGCTGCTGCGCGCCGCCGGGACCAGCTACGCCCCACCGCCGCCGATGACGGTGGTCGGGACCGCGCGCGGCGCGGGGACCCGCGAGTTCGCGGACCGGCCCAACGCGCTCACCGCGGTGCTCGGCGAACCGGTCGGCGAACCGGCGGGCGCGATGGCGATGCTGGAGACCACTGTGGACGATGTACCGGGTGAGATCCTGGGACATGTGCTGGAAAGCGCGCTGCAACGCGGCGCCGCGGACGCGTGGACGAGCCCGGCGGGGATGAAGAAGTCCCGGCCCGGGTGCGTGCTGCACGTGCTGTGCGATCCGGCGCTGGAACCGGAGCTGACCGAGCTGCTGTTGGCCGAGACCGGAACGCTGGGCGTGCGCAGCCACCGCGTGCACCGCTCCCCCGCACCCCGCACGACCTCGGCGGTGCTGGTCGGTGGACACCGGGTGCGGGTCAAACAGGGCCCGTGGCACGCGAAACCGGAGCACGACGACGTCGTCGCCGCGGCCGACGCCCTCGGCGTGCCTGCGCGCGCGGTCGCCGAGCGCGCGTTGCGCGGGTTCACGGACCGCGCAGGAACCGGTCCGGGGTGAGCGGCAGCTCGCGCACCCGCACCCCGCTCGCGTGGTACGCCCCGTTGGCCACGGCCGCCGCGGTGCCGACGATCCCGATCTCGCCGATCCCCTTGGCGCCCATCGGGTTGACGTAGGGGTCGTGCTCCTCGATCCAGTCCGCCTCGATCTCGCCGATGTCCGCGTGCCCGGCGATGTGGTACTGCGCGAGATCGCGGTTGACGACGTGCCCGAACCGGGGATCGCGGTAGCTGTGCTCGTGCAAGGCGCCGGACAGCCCCATCGTCATCCCGCCGATCAGCTGCGACCGGCCGGTGACGGCGTTGATCACCCGGCCGACGGCGAAAATGCCCAGCAGACGCGGAACCCGCACCTCACCGGTGTGCACGTGCACCCGCACCTCGGCGAACTGGGCCCCGAAGGCGTGCATCGCGCAGTTGCCCGCGTGCGGGTTGTCCGGCAGACCCGCGGTGACCGCGACCCCCTCGTCGGGCATCGCCTCCCGCTCGGCCAGCTGCTCCCGCAGCAGCCGAGCCGCGTGCACGATGGCCGACCCCCAGCAGTTCGTGCCGGTCGATCCGCCCGCGCCCGAGGCCCACGGCAGGTCGGTGTCGCCGAGGCTGACCCGCACCGAGCTCTCCGGCACGTCCAGCGCCTCGGCCGCGATCCGGGTCAGCGCGGTCCACGCCCCGGTCCCGATATCACTCGCCCCGATGAGCACCTGGTAGGTCCCGTCCGGCCGCGCCCGGACGGTGGCCCGCGAACCGGGCATGCGCAACACCGGATAGGTCGACGCGGCCACCCCGGTACCGACCAGCCACTCGCCGTCCCTGTTGCCGCGCGGGCTGGGCGCCCGGTCGTACCAGCCGAACCGCTGCGCTCCGGTGCGCAAGCAGGACACCAGGTTCCGACTGGAGAACGGCAGTCCGGTGGCGGGATCCTGCGCGGTGTCGTTGCGTTCGCGGAACTCGATCGGGTCCAGCCCGCACGCTTCGGCCGTCTCGTCGGCGGCGACCTCCAGGCCGAACATCCCCGGGCACTCACCGGGCGCGCGCATCCAGCTGGGCACCGGCACGTCGAGCACCGCGATCCGGTGCGCGGTGCGCCGGTTCGGGGCCGCGTAGGTGGTGCGGGTGGGCACCGCGGTCTGCTCGGCGAACTCCTTGGTCCGCGACGACTGCTCGGCGACGTCGTGGCTGATCGCGGTCAACCGCCCCGCGGAATCGGCGGCCATCCGGATGTGCTGGACCGTCGGGGTGCGGTAGCCGACCACATCGAACATCTGCCCGCGGGTCAGCGGGTACTTCACCGGCCGCGGCGCCACCAGGCGCGCGGCCATGGCGGTCAGCACCACGTTGGAATGCGGGATCCCCTTGGACCCGAAACCGCCACCCACGTGCGGCGAGATCACGTGCACCCGCTCCGGGTCGAGGCCGAACGCGCGCACCAGCGCGTCGCGCACCCAGTGCACGCCCTGGGTGGAGTCGTACAGGGTGAGCTCCCCGTCGGCCGACCAGGACGCGATGGTGGCGTGCGGTTCCATCGGGTTGTTGTGCTCCAGCGGTGTGCGGTACGTGCCCCGCACCAGCACCTCGGCCGCGGCGAACGCGGCGTCCACGTCGCCCTGGTCGGTGTCGGTCGGGTGCCCGGCGTTGACCTTCTCCGGCGCCACCAGCTGCGGATCGTCCGGCGCGAAGGCGAGTTCGGCGGGCTGCTCGGCGTACTGCACCTGGACGAGACCGGCGGCGTGCCGGGCAGCTTCGGGCGTTTCGGCCAGAACCGCGCCGATGAACTGGCCGCGGTACCCGATCTCCGCGGACTGCAGCACCACCAGGTCGCGATCGGCTTCCGGGGCCAGCCGCGGGGCGTTGTCGTGCGTGAGCAGTCCGAGCACCCCGTCCTGCGCCCGCGCCGCGCCGACGTCCAGCGCGGTCACCGACCCGCGGGCGATCCGGGACTGCAGCGCGTACAGGTGCACCGGATCCTCGACCGGGTGCTCGGCGGCGTAGCGTGCGGTCCCCCGCACCTTGTCCGGTCCGTCCAGCCGCAGCTCGCTCATCGCTGTTCCCCCGCGATGTCGGCCAGCGTCGCAACGATCATGTTGCGCGCCAGCGGGACTTTGAACTCGTTGCCCGGAACCGGCTGCGCCGCGGACAGTTCGGCATCGGCGGCCGCGGTGAACCGCGCGGTGTCGGCGGGGGCGCCGAGCAGTTCGGCCTCGGCGGCGGCGGCCCGCCACGGCTTGTGCGCGACACCGCCGAGCGCGAGGCGCACCCCGCGCACGATCCCGTCGGCGACGTCGAGCGCAGCGGCCACCGACACCAGCGCGAACGCGAAGGACGCCCGTTCCCGGGCCTTGCGGTAGCGCGAACGCGGGGCGAAACCCAGCGGCGGGATGTCCACCGCGGTGATCAGTTCGCCGTGCTCCAGCACGGTGTCGTGCTGGGGTTCGTCTCCCGGCAGCCGGTGCAGCTGGGCGATCGGCAGCACGCGCGCACCGCTCGGGCCGGTGGTGCGCACCGCGGCGTCCAGCGCCACGAGCGCGACCGCCATGTCCGAGGGGTGCGTGGCGATGCACGACCGGGACGCGCCGAGGATCGCGTGCTCGCGCTGGAACCCCTCCAGCGCCGAACAGCCGGTGCCGGGTTCGCGCTTGGTGCACGGCGTGGTCACGTCCTGGAAGTACGGGCATCGGGTGCGCTGCAGCAGGTTGCCGCCGGTGGTGGCGATGTTGCGCAGCTGCCCGGACGCGCCGGTCAGCACCGCTTCGGACAGCAGCGGGTAGCGGCTGCGCACCTCGGTGTCAGCGGCCAGCGCGGTGTTGGTGACCGCGGCGCCGATGCGCAGCCCGCCGTCGTCCAGCCGCTCGATACGCGGGGCGGTGGCGGTGCGCACGTCGACCAGCGAGCCCGGTTCGGCCACTGCCAGCTTCATCAGGTCGACGAGATTGGTGCCACCGGCCAGGAATCGGGCGTCCGGATCGCGGGAGACGGCACGCACCGCCGCGTCCGGGTTCGCGGCGTGCTCGTAGCGGAACGGCCTCACCGGTCGGACACCTCCCGGATCGCGGGCACGATGTTGGCGTAGGCGCCGCAGCGGCACAGATTCCCACTCATCCGCTCGCGGATCTCGTCATCGGGGTCCGCGGGTGTGCCGTCGCGGCGAGTCGCGGCGCTGGGCGTTCCGGCGGCCCACTCGTCGAGGGCGCCCACCGCGGAGATCACCTGGCCGGGCGTGCAGTAGCCGCACTGCAGCGCATCGTGTTCGACGAACGAGCGCTGCATCGGGTGCGGATCCTCGGCCGTGCCGAGCCCTTCGGCGGTGCCGACGCGGGATCCGCCGCATGCCACCGCCAGCAGCAGGCACGAGTTGGCCCGCACGCCGTCCAGCAGCACGGTGCAGGCACCGCACTGCCCGTGGTCGCAACCCTTCTTCGGGCTGGTCACCCCCAACCGCTCGCGCAGCGCGTCCAACACGGTCGTCCGCGTGTCCACGGTGAACCGGTGCCGCGTCCCGTCGACCGTCAACGTGATCTCGGCGTCCACTGCTCCCCCTTCCCGCCGAGCGGACCTCGCCTGCCCGGTCAGTCCGGTTCGACGTGGTCCGGGTCGCTGTCGGCGACCTGCTGTTCGGCGCGCTCGTCGACGGTCTCGTCGAGCTCGTGCTCGCGGGTCTCGCCGACCGGTTCGGTGCCGACCGGCTCGTTCTCGGTGTCCGGGCGTTCCTCGGCCAGCCGCTGCTCGACGGATTCGCCGGCGCGCTGCTCGCGCGGGGTGGGCCGGTCGGCGGCCGTCCTGCTCCACTCGTCCGGCGGTTCCACACCGCCCGGGGTCCGGTCCTCGCCGATCTCGTCCTCGTCGAGGCCGGTCGGTCCGCCCAGCGTGGTGGGCTCCTCCGGTTCCGGGGCGCTCTCACCGGTCTCGGCCGGATCGGAGCTCATCGGTCCTCCTCTCGCGTCGGTCGGTCACGCACCGCCGGGCAGTCCGGCAGGATGAGCCTGCTCGATGCCGCTCCACGGATCCCCGCGGCGCGCCAACCGTTCGGCCATACCGGCCAGACCGAACGAGCGGGGACCGACCTCGTCCAGCTCTTCCTCGGTCACCGGGGTGGCCGCGGGGGCACCGTCCCGCGCGCGCAGCGAGTACGGCGCGATCATGGTCTGCCCGTAGGCGTTCCGGCCGACGTCGAGGTAGATGCGGTCGCCGCGGTGCTGCTTGCGCTGGCTGGTGGTCAGCGTGCGCGGCTGGTCGTCCTGGGCCTGCTGGCTCATCGTCCGCATCCGGTCGCGTACTTCGTCGAAACCGTGCTCGCCGGCCAGCGGCGCGACCACGTGGAACCCCTTGCCGCCGGTGGTCTGCAGGTACGGGGTGAGCCCGGCCCCGCGGAACCGCCGGCACAGATCGCGCACCACGTCGCGCAGCAGCGGCAGGTCGACGTCGGCCGGCGGGTCGACGTCCAGCACAGCCAGCAGCGGACGGTCGGGCTGCTCCACGCGCGCCAGCCCCACGTGCAGTTCCAGGCACGCCAGGTTGGCCAGGTACAGCAGCGTGGCCGCGTCGTCGGCGACGACCTGGTGCAGCGGTTCCGCGGAGCCCACCTGAGGCACGGCCGCCACCCGGATCCAGTCCGGGACGGAATCCGGTGCCGCCTTCTGGAAGAAGCCCTCCTCGTGCACCCCGTCCGGGAACCGGCGCAGGGTCGCGGGTTTGCCGCGCACGTGCGGCAGCATCTCGCTGGAGACCGAGCCGAAGTACTCGAACACGTCCCGCTTGGTCCGGCCGTCGGCCGGGTAGAGGACCTTGTCCGGGTTCGACAGCTCCACGTCCCGTTCGCCGGGGTCGCGGTTCATCGGCCTCCTCCGCTGCGCAGTTCGGCGTTGGTCCGGCCGGACAGCACCGACTCCGGGTCCTCGCGCACCGGATCGTGCCTGCGGTCGACCTCGGCGTCGTCCACCTTCACCAGCAGCCATTCGGCGCGGCCGTCCATCCGGGTGCGGGTGAGCGCGAACGCGCCGTGCAGTTTGCTACCTCGAAGCTCGACCTTGACGTGCCCGCGGTCCAGCGCATCGGGAACGGGAACCGGTGCGCCGCGGTGCTCGGTGAGGTTGCGGTAGGTACCGGTGTCCCACACCACGACGGTGCCGGCGCCGTAGCCCTCCGGGATCTCGCCCTCGAAGTCCGCGTAGTCCACCGGGTGGTCCTCGGTCTGCGTGGCCAGCCGCTTGTCGTGCGGGTCCAGCGACGGCCCCTTGGGCACCGCCCAGGACTTGAGCACGCCGTCGGCCTCCAGCCGGAAGTCGTAATGCAGGCTGGAGGCTTCGTGCCGCTGCACCACGAACCGCGGGTGCGGTCCGCCGTTCGCGCCGGACCGCGCCCCGCTGGGTTCGCCGGACGTTGCCGTGTCCCGCCGGGCGCGGTAGGTGGCGAGTCCGTCATCGGTCATGCCGCTCGCGTACCCGCGGGACGGGAGGCGCAATCTCCGCGCCGCGACCGCGGCTCCGGCACGGAGCGCTGTCCGGCGAACGCGAAACGTATCTGCGCGATCGACTTCGTTGCGACCTTCGGGTGACACGTGGAACCCAATCCGAACACAGATGGTCCCATGGACAGCGCAGTCGTCACCGAACGGAGGGATACTGGATGCAGCAGCACGTGCACGCGGAGTTGATCGGCGGCCCACAGGACGGCCGGTCGTTCATCCTCCCGGCGCCCGGCGCGCAGCCGCCCGTGGGCGAGTTCACCTTCGGCACCGACGGTGCCGCGAGCCGGGTGCACTACGAGCGGTACGACCGCCGGGCCGACGGCGTGTGGCGCTACCAGTTCGCCGGCGAGCAGGCGGCCTGACAGCGGCCGACCCCTGCGATCCGGCGACCCCGCACGCGGTGATCCCCGGAGGGCGGCGACCTCTCCCGCAGCGCGCGCGAGCAGGTATGACAGGCTCTCCGCCATGCGCATCGCCACCTGGAACGTCAACTCGGTGAACGCGCGGCTACCCAAGCTGCTCGACTGGCTGTCCGCGGCCGAGCCGGACGTGCTGTGCCTGCAGGAGCTGAAGGTCGACGCCGACGCGTTCCCGGCCGAGCAGGTCGCCGAACTCGGCTACGAGGTGGCCGCGCACGGCAACGGCCGTTGGAACGGCGTCGCGGTGCTGTCCCGGGTCGGGCTGGACGACGTGCGGCGCGGCCTGGCCGACGAACCGGGGTTCCAGGCCGAGGGAGCGATGTTCGAGGCGGCCGAACCGCGGGCGATCGGCGCCACCTGCGGCGGTGTCCGGGTGTGGTCGGTGTACGTGCCCAACGGCCGCGATGTCGACCACCCGCACTACGAGTACAAGCTGCGCTGGCTTTCCGCGCTGCGCGAGACAGCGGCCGAAGAGCTCAAGACCGCCGGACCGTTCGCCGTGCTGGGGGATTTCAACATCGCGCCCACCGATGCCGATGTGTGGGACATCGGCCAGTTCGACGGCGCGACGCACGTGACCGAGCGGGAGCGCGCCGCGCTGACCGAACTGGTCGGCACGGGCCTGGCCGAGGTGGCGCCGCGGCCGCTGAAGTACGAGGTGGCCTTCACGTACTGGGACTACCGCGCACTGCGCTTCCCGAAGAACCAGGGCATGCGCATCGACCTGGTCTACGGCGACCCGCAGCTGACCGCTGCGGTCAGCGACGCCTACGTGGACCGGGACGCGCGCAAGGGCAAGGGAACCTCGGACCACGCCCCGGTGGTCGTCGACCTCGACCTGTGACCGCACCCCGGTCCACGATCCGTCAGTCGTCCGCGTCGGTGCCCGCGACCGCGTGGTCGTAGTACCCGACGAGGCCGCGCGTCACGTGCAGCGCGAAGTCCGCCTGGTCGGTGTCCGACGGTCCGGCCGCCTCCACGACGTGCCGGAGATGCCCGCCGACCAGCACGTCGAGTTCGCGCCACCGCGCGACCGGATCGGCGTCCGCGGTGGGCCTGCCGTCGGCTGCCGCGCCGAACTCCGCCGCACACCACCGGGCCGTGCTGCGTACCGCGCGCAACCCGTCGGCCAGCTGCTCCTCGGTGTGGAACTCGGACGGTCGCAGCTCGCGGGCGTGCTGGTCGAGCAGCCCGGCGACGTGCTTGATATCCGGGATGTGCTCGGCGAGCCACTTGCGCCGCCGGTAGATCTCGCCCAACCCCGGCCACCGCTTGCGCGCGGCCTGCCGGGAATGACCGGTGGACGTGCCGAGGTCGGCCAGGCTCGCACCCAACCACACGGCCCGTTCGGCCGCCGCCGCGGTGCGCTGGGCGGCCGCGCGGGCGGCGAGCTCCTCCACGTCCCGCGCAGCCCTCAGTCGGCCCATGGCCGCGCCGCGGCGGCGCTGCTCGTCGGGCGGGTCCTCGTTCTTCGGCGCCACGACGGAATCCTCGGCTTTCTCCACCGCCAACCGCTCCGCCAGGGCGCCGAGCTCCTGCACCGGCATCATCGCGCCCACCTCCTAGCTGTAAACCTGAGGTTCACAGTACGCGGCATCATGTCTCGGCGCCAGGGTCAGCCGCCCTCCTCCGCGTATTTCTGCGTCATCCGTGCCACCGCGTCCAGCTGCGCCTGCGCGTGCCCGCTGCGCACCTCCGTGGCCCGGTCCCGCGCGCGCAGCGTCGGCTCGCTCTGCCCCTGGAAGTGCGGCAGAACCCGCTCGGCGAGCAGTTCGTAGGAGCGCCGGGTCGCCGCCGGATCGGCCCAGTCCTGCGCCATCACCAGCATCGCACCGAAACCGCCCGACTGGTCCCACAACCGCTGCACCTGCTCGGTGGCGTCGTCGGGCGTACCGATCACGCCGACCCCGGACTCCCGGATGAAATCCACCATCTCCCGCATGTTCCCGCCCTCCACGTGCATCTGCGGGAACGCGGCGACCTTCTGGAAGTAGCGGAACCAGTCCTCGATGCCGTGCTCGACGTCCCGGTACGCCTGCTCCCGGGTCTCGGCCACGTGCATCGGCCCCACCAGCCGCCAGGAGGCGCGGTCCACCTCGGCACCCACGTGTTGCGCGCGTTCGGCGAGCACGCCCCAGTGGTGGCCCAGCGCATCGAACCCGTCCGCGGTCAGCGTCGCGCCGAGGGACAGCATGCCCAGCCCGTGCGTCCCGGCGAGGCGCGGCCCGGTGGGCGAGGCCACCGCGGCGACCGCGATGTCGAACAGCGGGTCCGAGTACGGGCGCAGCTGCAGCCGCGCATCGACGAGCTCGTGCGTGCGGGTGCTCGCCGTGACCGCCTCGCCGCGCAGCAGCCGCAGCACGATGTCCAGGTTGGTCGCCAGCAGCTCGCGGGTGGCGGTGGGGTCGAGCCCGATCATCGCTGAATCGGTGGGCAGCGAACCGGGTCCCACGCCGAGCATCACCCGCCCACGGGTGAGGTGGTCCAGCAGCACCATGCGATCGGCCACCCACAGGGGGTTGTGGTACGACAGCGAGACCACGCCGGTGCCCAACCGGATCCGCCGGGTCCGTTCGGCCGCCGCGGCGATGAAGATCTCCGGCGAGGCGATCAGCTCGCTGCCCGCCGAATGGTGTTCACCGATCCAGACCTCGTCGAAGCCGAGGTCGTCGAGGTGCTCGACCAGCTCCAGATCGCGCTGCAGCGCGAGGGTGGGATTGCGGCCGGGAGTGTGGAAAGGTGCCAGGAAAACGCCGAATCGCAGCTTGCTCACGCCAACCTCCCCACGCACAGGCGCTTCCGGACGCCCGCGGCGATCGCTCCGGAACCAGTGCACACGTGCCTTCCGGAACAGCACAATCCGCCGCATGGCGGTTCTTTCCACCGTTCCCGTCGTCGAGGCGATCGGCGAACACTCCATAGTGGATCATGAGACCTCGGCTCCGACGCGAAGGAGAACCGACCGTGTCCGACGATGATCAGCACTCCGGCACACCACTCCCGGTCCGACTGGCCGAACTCGCCGCCGAAGGACCCGATATACCCGCCCTCACCTGCGAAGACGGAACGCTGACCCGCGCCCGGCTGGAGTCGGCCGCCAACCGGCTGGCCCGCGACATGCTGGCGGCCGGTGTCCGCGCCGGGGATTTCACCGCCATCGTGCTGGGAAACAGCACCGCGTTCGTGCTCGCCGAGGTCGCCTGCTGGAAGATCGGCGCGGTCCCGCAGCCGCTGAGCCCGAAGCTGCCCACCGCCGAACTCGCCGAGATCGTCGCTCTCACCGGTCCGGCCCTGGTGATCGGCGACGTGCCCGGCGAGGTCACCGGCAACCGGCCGCACCTGCCCGCGGGGCACCGGAGTTCCGCCCAGCAGGACGATTCCCCGTTGCCCCCGGCCATCTCGCCGGCGTGGAAGGCGCCGGCCTCCGGCGGGAGCACCGGCCGGCCGAAGGTCATCGTCTCCGGCGGCGCAGCCACCGTCGAGGAGATCGACCCCGCCGCGGACGCGTTCGGGATCGAGCACGGCGGGGTCGTGCTGGTGCCGTCCCCGGTCTCGCACAACGGCCCGAACATGGCCGTGGCGATGGGACTGCTGCGCGGCAACCACGTCGTGCTCATGCGCCGCTTCGACGCGGCCCGCGCGCTGGAGCTCATCGCCGAGCACCGGGTCAGTTGGCTCTACGCGGTCTCCACGATCCTGCACCGGATCGCGAAACTCCCCGAACCCGTGCGCGCGGCCGCGGACATGTCCAGCCTGCGCACCGTTTTCCACACCGCCGCCCCGGTCCCCGTCTGGCTCAAGCGGCACTGGATCGACTGGGTGGGCCCGATCCTGCGCGAGATCTACGCCGGGACCGAATCGGTGGCCTCCGCGGCGATCACCGGTGAGGAGTGGCTGCAGCACCCGGGTTCGGTGGGCAGGGTGCTCAAGGGTCGGATGCAGGTGCGCGACGCGGACGGGCGCGAGCTCGGCCCGGGTCGGGAAGGCAAGATCTGGATGCGCCGCGACGCGGGCACCGAGCCGACCTACCACCTGCTCGGCGGCACGGCCGACGCCGACGACGCGGGCTGGGAATCGCTGGGCGACATCGGATGGTTCGACGAGCACGGCTACCTCTACCTCGGCGACCGGGAATCGGACATGATCCTGGTGGGCGGGGCCAACGTCTACCCGGCGGAGATCGAAGCCGCGCTCGGGCTGCACGAGGCGGTCGCGGACAGCTGCGTGATCGGGCTACCGGACGAGGACCTGGGCAATGCGGTGCACGCGATCGTGCAACCGAGCGCTCCGGTCAGCGCCGAAGCCCTGCTGGAACACCTGCGCGGGCACGTGGCGGCGCACCGCCTGCCCCGCAGCGTGGAGTTCACCGCGCAACCGCTGCGCGACGAGGCGGGCAAGGTGCGGCGCGGCCTGCTGCGCGCCGAACGCCGGTAGCGGCCTCAGTCGGCGAGACCGCCCAGCCCGCGCAGCACTTCCCGGCAGTCGTCGATCATCTCCCGGGTGATCTCGGCTGCCGGGCGCAGCTGCGCGAACGAACCGACGACCTGACCGATGAAGAACGATTCGAGCTCCCGGGCGCCTGCGTGGCCCTGCTCGGCGGCGCGGTCGATGCGCCGCCACGCCTCGGTGACCAGCATCGGTTGCAGCGGCATCGGCAGCGCGCCCGGGGAGGCCGGGCCCGCCCACTCGTCGTGCCAGGCGCTGCGCAGCTGGCGCGCGGGCTTGCCGGTCCTGGCCGGTGAGCGCACGGTGTCCGAGCTCGTGGCGCCGAGGAACTTCGCCTTGACCGCGGGCGAGGTGATGTCCTCGTGGCTGGACAACCACACCGAGCCGCACCAGACTCCCGCCGCGCCGAGGGCTAGGGCCGCCGCCATCTGCCTGCCCGAGGCGATCCCGCCCGCGGCCAGCACCGGCACATCGCCCGCCGCCTCGACGACTTCCGGGACCAGCACGGTCGTGGCGATGGTGCCCGTGTGCCCGCCCGCCTCGGTCCCCTGCGCGACCAGCAGGTCCACCCCGAGGTCGAGCTGCCGGGCCGCGTGCTCCGGCGTGCCCACCAGTGCGGCGATCGGGATGCCGTCGCGCCGCCCGCGCTCCAGCATCCCGGGCGGTGGCGGGCCGAGCGCGTTGGCCATCAGCGAAATCCGGTGCGAGAAGGCGACGTCCAGCAGCGGTTCGACGATCTCCGGTCCGACGCTGGCCGCGAACCGCTCGCTGCCCAGTTCGGGGTCCGGGACCGGCGGAATGTCGTACTTGGCGAGCAGTTCGTCCACGAAACGGCGGTGCTCGTCCGGGATCTGCGCGCGCAGGCTGGCGATGTAGTCGGCCGGGTCGCCGGTGGCGGTCTTGGACGGCACCAGGACGTCGACGCCGAACGGCCGCCCGCCGACCTGCTGCTCGATCCAGGTCAGTTGCGCATCGAGCTCCTCGGGCGTGTACCCGGTCGCGGCGAGCACCCCCATCCCGCCGGCCTTGGTCACCTCGGCCACCACACCCGGTGAGCGGTTGAACCCGACGAGCGGGCTGTCGATGCCGAACATGCCGGTCAGCGCGTTGCGCATGAGCGATCCTCCGTTCGCCGCAGCGGTGCGGCCGCCGTCCGATCATGCACGTCGAGCACGGCGTTGACCAGACGCACCGCGTAATCCACAGTGGACTTGGTGGCGGGAACTGGTCCACTGGCATGAATTCCAGGTGGACGGCATTGCGTTCACCACGGATCGCGGGGTTTACTCCTCGGTCGGCCGCACAAGCGCATACGAGGAGGACGATGAGCAGCGCAGCAAGCGCCGCACCGTCCCGCAGCAGCCGGACCGTCATCGCGGTCCTGGCCTCCTGCGGCATCGCGGTATCGCTGATGCAGACGCTCGTGGTCCCGCTGCTCGGCGAGTTCCCGCACCTGCTGGACACCTCCCGGGCCAATGCCGCGTGGCTGGTCACCTCGACGCTGGTCGCGGGTGCGGTGTGCGCGCCCGTGCTGGGCCGGCTCGGCGACATGCACGGCAAGCGGCGGATGCTGCTGATCGCGCTGGCCTGCATGGCCGCCGGTTCGGCGCTGGGGGCGGTCAGCGACGAGTTCGCCGTGGTGCTGTGCGGCCGAGTCCTGCAGGGCGCCGCGATCGGGGTGGTGCCGCTGGGCATGAGCATCATGCGCGACGTGCTGCCGCCGGAGCGGGTCGGTTCCGGTGTGGCGCTGATGAGCGCGACGCTGGGCATCGGCGGCGCGGTCGGGTTGCCGATCACCGGTCTGGTCGCCGAGCGGTTCGACTGGCACTGGCTGTTCGCCGGTGCCGCCGCGTTCGGTATCGCCGAGATCGTGCTGGTGCGGCTGGTCGTACCGGCCTCGCCGCTGCGTTCCGGCGGGGGCTTCGACGTCCCCGGCGCGGTCGGGCTCAGCGCCGGTCTGGTGTGCCTGCTGCTGGCCGTGTCCAAGGGCAACGACTGGGGCTGGACCAGCGCCGCGGTGCTCGGCCCCGGCGCCGCGTCCGTCGTGCTGTTCCTGGTGTGGGGGCGCTACGAGCTGCGGCGCGGCGATCCGCTGGTGGACCTGCGGATCTCGGCGCGCCCGACGGTGCTGTTCACCAACATCGCCTCGATGTTGGTGGGTACGGCGATGTTCGGCGGATTCATGGTCGGCGCGCAGATCATGCAGGCACCGCGGGCCACCGGGTACGGCTTCGGGCTGTCCCTAGTGGCCAGCGGGCTCGTGCTGCTGCCCATCGGCGCCGCGATGGGCGTGTTCTCCCCGGTGTCGGCGCACCTCTCGGCCCGTTACGGCCCGCGCACCGCCGTGGTGCTCGGGGCGAGCGTGCTCACCTGCGGGAACGTGGCCGCGGCGATGGTGACCGCACCGCTGGCCCTGGTGGTCGCGGCGCTGACGCTGATCGCCGTCGGCGGTGCGCTGGCCTACGGGGCGCTGCCGACGCTGATCATGCAGGCGGTACCGACGAGCACCACGGCGGCCGCGAACAGCCTCAACAGCCTCGCCCGCTCCATCGGGACCGCGGCGTGCAGCGCGGTCGTGGTCGCGTTCACCACCGGGTGGGTGCTGCGGGTGGACAGCGCGGTGCTGCCGGCCCGCGCCGCCTACACCGGGATCTTCCTGGTCGCCGCGGGAGCGGCGTTGGCCGCGGCGGTGCTTGCGGCGGTGACTCCGCGCCCGACGGGGGTGGACGCGGAGCCGGAAAGGCCGGCCCGGCAGCCGGTCAGTCCTCGAACACCTGCGGCAACGGGCGACGCTCGGCGTGCGGGACGTGCGGCTCCGGGGGGAAGCCGACGCGCAGCAGCACCTGCGGGATCCCGCCGAGCCCGAGCTCGTCGCGCAGCTCGGTCCGCACCTCCGACAGGCGCAGCGGCTGGGTCAGCACCGAACCGACCAACCCGAGCCGGGTCGCCTCCAACCAGGCGCGCTGAACCGCCATGCCCACCCGCAGCTGATCCCGAGGACCGTCGGTCAGCGTGCTGAACACCAGCACCGACTCCTGGCCGATCCACTCGGCGAGCCGCTCCTGGTCGGGCAGTCGGGTGCCGGATCCGACCAACCCCACCGACGGGAGCCCGGTCTCGGCCAGGGCATCGGCCGGGAAACCCGTGCCGCCGCTGGGTTCGGACATCCACATGCCCAGCTCGCGCTGGTACCGGACGTCGCTGCGGTTGATCCGCGCCGCGCGGGCGAGGTTCCGCGCCAGCGCGCGCTCCTCGGCACCACCGCGGATCCAGCTCGCCTGCACCGTCGCCGCCGAGATCACGCAGGTGCGCAGCAAGTGCGGCACCACCCGCCCCGCGAACGGGCGCCGGAAACTCGCCCGCTCACCGATGGCGCGGGCGCGCTCGCGGTCCAGCACCGTCGCGCGCTGCCGGTGCGTGCCGATCACCGTCGCGGTGCCCGGTTCGTCCTCGGCGTGCCACCGCACATCGGTGGCCCAGCCGAGCGCGCGCACGGACAGCGCGAGATCGGCGACGGCCGCACCGACGGAGATGCGCCGGTCGCGGCCCTCCGGGTCCTGCTCGTGCAGGCCTTCCACGGACCGCTCGTGCAAGGTGGCGCTGCGGCCGTCGACCGCCAGCGTCCAGGGCTGCGCGTTGTGCACGGAAGGCGCCAACCGCACCGCTTCGGCGAGGGTCTCGACCTCCTCGGAGGTGAACGGCCGCTCCTCGGCGACGCCCCGCTTCCTGCTCATGGCCGGGAACCACGTCATGGCCCGCTCCCTCCCTCTGCCGGTGTTCGGACACCACAGACAGTGCCCGCGCCGGAACCCGGCGGGCAGAGGAAAACGTCCCGGTGTGACCGACGCTGCAGATCACGAGCGTTGCGCGCGGGCGGTGATCACGCCGGTACCGTGCGCCGACGGGCGCGCCTGCTTCGCCCGCAATGCGCCGAACGGACCGGTGAACCGGGCCACGACGACATCCGCCGGTGGCCGCGCGCTCATCCGCGCGGCACACCGCCGTTGCGGAACCGATACGCCCAGAAGGGTGTACCGGCCGCGGAGCCGTGCCGTAACTTCCGGACATGCCCAAGCGCCCGGCACCCTCGCCACGAGGCCGTGACCAGCGCTCGCGCAGCCGGCACCGGACGGTCCGGCGGGTGTCCGCAGTGGACCGGACGTGCGGAGCCCCGCACGACTCCGCGCCCCGGCCGCCACGATCGGCCACTGCCGAGCGCTTCCGCGGGCGAACACCTGTGCGCCGGGTGGCGCGCGGTCGAGCCGGTCCGCCCCTGGCTGCGGGCCGGATCGCGGGGGTTGGCAAGATGAAGTACCCGGGTGAGGCGGCACCCGCAGCGGACGTGGAGAGGACGAGGACCAGGTGAGCACCCAGACCGCACAAGTCGACGACCTTCGACTCATCGCCTTGCCGAGTGCGTTGAACTGCACGGAGATGTTCGTCCGGTTCTCCCTGACCGAGTGGTCGCTGCGCTCGATGATCGAGCAGACGAGCACGCTCGCCGCCCAGTTCGTGACCGCGGCCGTGGACAGCGCCGACCAGAACTCCCCCGGTTTCCTCACCGTGCGCCTGCGGCTCAGCGGCGAGGCGCTCGTGCTGGAGGTCGAGGACGAGCAGGGCGGCGAGGCCCCGGCCCTGGACCCCGCGCTGGCCGACGGCCGGTGCGGCGCCACCACGCTGACCGGCGGCGGGACCGTGGTCTGGTGCGAACTCGCGCTTCCCGGCGGCGTGTCCGCGGACGCCGTCCCGCTGCCCCGCCGCTCCCCCGGTCGCACCGCACCCGCCGAGAAGCCCACCGAGCAGACCGGCGAGATCGACCCCGAGGTGATCAAGCGGCTGCTGTCCGGGCTGAACAACACGCAGAACTGAGTCCACTGAGGACGGTCGGTCGACCGGGTGTGCGACCGGCGGCAGGTTTCGGCACCCCGACGAGCGGGGCACCACGGGTGCATGGACCAAACGACGTTCCGCCATGAACTCGCGCAACAGCTCCGAGTCGATTCGGTCCGGGCTAGCGATGCGGCGGGGTCCGGGCACCCGACGTCGTCCATGTCGGCCGCGGACCTGATGGCCTGCCTGCTGGACGGCCACCTGCGGCTGGACTTCACACGTCCGGACGATCCGCGCAACGACCACCTGGTCTTCTCCAAGGGGCATGCCTCCCCGCTGCTGTACTCCTGCTTCAAGGCGGTCGGTGCCGTCGACGACGCGGAGCTGCTCACCTTCCGCGCCTTCGGCAGCCGCCTGCAGGGCCACCCCACCCCGGTCCTGCCCTGGGTCGATGTCGCCACCGGCTCGTTGGGCCAGGGATTGCCGGTCGGCGTCGGCCTCGCACTGGCGGCCCGGCGGCTGGACCGGCTGCCCTACCGCGTGTGGGTGCTGTGCGGGGACGGCGAGATGGCCGAGGGCTCGACCTGGGAGGCCCTGGAACACGCGGGCCACGAGCAGCTGGACAACCTGGTCGCGCTGATCGACGTGAACCGGCTGGGGCAGACCGGCGAGACGATGCACGGCTGGAACCTGGAGTCCTACGCGGCACGCGCCCAGGCCGCCGGCTGGCGCACCGTGGAGATCGACGGGCACGACCTCGCGCAGATCGAAGCCGCGCTGGAACGGGCGGACGAGCCGGACGGACGGCCGCTGGCGATCATCGCCGCCACCAAGAAGGGGCGCGGCGTGGCCGCGGTCGAGGACCAGCTCGGCGCGCACGGCAAACCGCTGAAGGATCCGCGGGAAGCCATCGCCGAACTCGGCGGCGTGCGCGATCTGCGCGTCTCGCCCACCGCGCCGACCGGCGACAGCACCCGGCACACGTTCACCGCGGCGGGCGGCCAGCTGCCGACCTTCGACCCCGGCGAGCAACTGGCCACCCGCAAGGCGTACGGGCAGGTGCTGGAGGCCCTGGGCAATCGGCGCGGGGACGTCATCGCCCTGGACGGCGAGGTGTCCAACTCGACGTTCTCCGAGCTGTTCCGGGACGCACATCCCGAGCGCTACTTCGAGATGTTCATCAGCGAGCAGCAGATGGTGGCCGCGGCCATCGGGCTGCAGGCCCGCGGTTGGCGACCGTTCCTGTCCACCTTCGCCGCGTTCCTGACCCGCGCCTACGACTTCATCCGGATGGCCGCGGTCAGCGAGGCGGACTTCTGCGTGGCCGGATCGCACGCCGGCGTGGCCATCGGCGAGGACGGCCCGTCCCAGATGGGGCTGGAGGACCTGGCCATGTTCCGCGCGGTGCACGGCAGCACCGTGCTCTACCCGTGCGATGCGAACCAGACCGCGCAACTGGTGGCGGCGGTGGCCGACCGCCCGGGCATCAGCTACCTGCGCACCAACCGCGGCGCCACCCCGGTGCGGTACGGGCCGGACGAGGAATTCCCGATCGGCGGTTCGAAGGTGCTGCGCGAGGGTTCCGACGTGACGCTGATCGGCGCCGGCGTCACCGTGCCGGAAGCGGTGTCCGCCGCCGAAGCGCTGGCCACCGAGGGGATCGAGGCGCGGGTCATCGACCTCTACTCGGTCAAGCCGGTGGACACCGGCACGCTGCGCCGCGCGGCCGAGGAGACGGGCGCGATCGTCACTGCCGAGGACCACTGGGGTGCAGGCGGTCTCGGCGAAGCGGTACTGGGCGGACTTGCGGAGCACGGCGTTCCCGCCCCGGTGCACTCGCTGGCGGTGCGCGACCTTCCCGGCTCCGGGACCCCGGCCGAACTGCTGCAGCAGGCGGGCATCGACGCCGAGGCGATCGCCGCGGCGGCCCGCAAGGCACTGGCCGGGTAGTGGCACGGCGGGAGGGGGTGACGATGTCCGAGCCCGATCGGGGGGAGTTGCTGCGGTTGCTCGCGCACGTCCACTACCCGGCGACGCGGCGGCAGATCTTCGACCAGCTCATCGAGCACGGGGCTCCGGAAGCGCACCTGGCCCGCATCGACGAGCTGCCGGACGAGACCTACGTCGAGCCGGACACCGTGCTGCAGGCGCTGCGCCACGGGCCCGGCTGAAGCGCCGCCCGGAGTACGGACCGGCCGGGCGCGCCGGTCACGTCCTGCCGGATGCGCCCGGTCGGCGCCACGCCCGCCAGCAGCACACCGCGCCGCCCACGACGGCCAGCGCACCGACCACGGCTGCGGCGATCAACTGCCCGCTCACCAGGAGCACCGAGACCAGCGCACCGGCCAGCGCGAGCGCCAGCACGACGACCACGCGCCACAGGCCGGACGCGTCCCGGCCCCCGTCGAACCGTTCGAATTTCTCCGCCAGCCGCGGATCGTCGGACAGCAGGCCGGATTCGATCTCGGCCAGCCGATCCCGCTCGTGCCTGCTCAACATGGCGAGCTCCTAGCGACGTTCCCTCGACCCCAACGAGATACCCGCTGCCCGCCACCGCCATTCCGCGATGCGCGGGAATCCAGGCTGCCACGCCGCGCGCCCGCACCGAACGCCGCAGGTGGGTGATTTTCCGGCCAGGGCACCGGGCGCCCGGCGCCGGTTGCCGAAGCACCGCCCGCCCGGGTAGGACGGCAGCATGGATTCCCATCGCGCACTGGTCGCCTCCGGCGACGGCCCAGCCCGGTTCGAGCAGCTCACCGACGCCGACCTCCCCCCGGGCGAGGTGACGGTCGACGTCCGGTACTCGTCGCTGAACTACAAGGACGGACTCGCGGTCACCGGCAAGGGCAAAATCGTGCGCAAGTTCCCGCTGGTGTGCGGGATCGACCTGGCAGGTGTGGTCGCCGAGTCCGACGCCCCGCAGTGGCGGCCCGGCGACGAGGTGATCGTCACCGGCTGGGGCCTGTCCGAGACGCATCCCGGCGGGTACACCGCGCGGCAGCGGGTCCCGGCCGATTGGCTGGTGCACAAGCCGGAACCGATCGGGCTGCGCCAGTCGATGGCCGTCGGCACCGCCGGGCTCACCGCCATGCTGTGCGTGCTGGCGCTGGAGGAGTCCGGTGTCAGCCCGGAGGACGGGGGCGAGGTCTTGGTGACCGGTGCCGCGGGCGGGGTCGGCAGCGTCGCGGTCGCCCTGCTGTCCCGGTTGGGCCACCGGGTCACCGCCGCGACGGGGCGCCCGGAGACCCGGGACTACCTCACCTCGCTGGGCGCGAGCGGGTTCGTCGGCCGGGAGGAGCTGGCGGGCGATTCCGGGCGCCCGCTGGACAGGGCCCGCTGGAGCGCTGCGGTGGACACGGTCGGTGGCCAGGTGCTGGCCACCGTGCTCAAGCAGACCGACTACCGGGGAGCCGTGGCCGCGTGCGGCATGGCCGCGGGCACCGACCTGCCCACCAGCGTGCTGCCGTTCATCCTGCGCGGGATCGACCTGCGCGGCATCGACTCGGTGCAGTGCCCGAACCCGGTGCGCGCCGAGGCGTGGAGCCGGTTGAGCACCGACCTCCCGCTGGACGTGCTGGACGCGGCCACCGAGGTGCGGCCGCTGTCCGAGGTGCCGGAACTGGCCGCGGAGATCTTGGCCGGCCGCACCCGCGGGCGCGTCGTCGTGGACACCGCGGCCTGAGCCGGGCGGAGGTCAGGCGGGGGCGAAGTGCACGACGCCCTCGACCTCCTCCTCGCACAGCCTGTCCTGCAGGCGCAGCACGTCCAGGTGGGTGGCCGTCTCCAGCACCGCCATCATCTGGTTGAACGGTTCCAGGTCGTCGAGCGCGTACTCGTGCCGCGTCCAGGTGAGCGCGCGAGCCGCCTCGTAGGGCGTGCTCGCGCCGCACTGCACGACACCGGCGATCGCGGACAGCCGCTCGTCGTGGTGGTCGAGCAGTTCGTCCACCCGCCGGTGCACGCTGTCGGTCACCGGACCGTGCGCGGGCAGCAGCCGCCGGTCCGGCATCGAGCGCACCAGGCGCAGCGAGGACAGGTAGTCGCGCAGCGGCACTTCGCTGGGCGCCTGTTCGAACCCGATGGACGGGGTGATGTGCGGCAGCACGTGGTCACCGGCGAACATCAGCTCGCTCGCCTCGTCCACGAACACCAGGTGGCCGCGGGTGTGCCCCGGGGTGGCCACCGCGCGCAGCGGCCGGTCGGCGAGCGCGATCTCGGTGGCGGCGCCGATCCAGCGGTCCGGGTCCTCCCAGTCGTCCGGGGTGCGCGTGCCACCGCCGCGCGCGGCCAGCACCGCGTCCCGGACCGGCTTGGCACCGCAGCGCGCGAGCAGCTCCACCTGCTTGGCCAGCGGCCGGTGCTCCGGCGCGCGCAGCGCCTGCAGGGTGTGCCGCTCCTCCTCGCCGAGCAGCACCTCGGTGCCGTACTCCCGGCGCAGCGCGACGGCCTGCGTGTAGTGGTCCCGGTGCGCGTGGGTGACCAGGAACCGGCGGATGTCGCCGAGCCCGGCACCGAGCTGCCCGAGCGCCGTGACCAGGTGCTCGCGGGCGTCCTCCAGCGCCCACCCGCCGTCCACGAGCGTCAGCGAGTCGCCGTCGGTGATCGCGTAGACGTTCACCGCGCGCAGCCCGTCGTTGGGCAGCGGTAGCGGAATCCGGTGCACTCCGGGGGAAACCTCGTGGGCACCCGGTTCCAGCCACTCGTACCGCGACGTCGTCATCACCGCTCCTCGAACTCGCGCGTGCACCGGCCCGCCGGTGGTCTTCAGCGATACTCAGACCTACCACACATACCAACCGGTTGGTGTGTTCCGGGTGTCCGAAAGCACGCGGGCCCGCTCCGGACGCACCGGAACGGGCCCGCGGGCTCACTCGCGAACGGCCGGTCAGTCAGTCCTTGATCTCGCAGAGCGGGGTGCCCTGGGACACCGACTCGCCCGGCTGGGCGCCGAGGCCGCTGATGGTGCCGGCCTTGTGCGCGTTGACCGGGTTCTCCATCTTCATCGCCTCCAGGACCGCGATCCGGTCCCCGGCCTGCACCTGCGTCCCGTCCTCGACCTCGATCTTGACGATGGTGCCCTGCATCGGCGCGGTGACCGCGTCCCCGGACACCGCAGCGCCCTGCCCGCCACCGGAGCGCCTGCGCGGCGGGGCCGAGTTCTGCGCCGGGGCCGCCGGCGCCGCGAACGCCGCGGGCAGCGACACCTCCAGCCGCTTGCCGCCGACCTCGACCACGACCGTCTGCCGCTGCTCGGTCTCCGCACCGGGCTCGGCGCCACCGGTGAACGGCTCGACGGTGTTGTCCCACTCGGTCTCGATCCAGCGGGTGTGCACGGTGAATTCCTCGTCCGCGGTGAACGCGGGATCGCGCACGATCGCCCGGTGGAACGGCAGCACCGTGGCCATGCCCTCCACCTGCATCTCGTCCAGGACGCGGCGGGAGCGCTGCAGCGCCTGCTCGCGGTCGGCACCGGTGACGATCAGCTTGCCGAGCATGGAGTCGAACTGGCCGCCGATCACCGTGCCGGCCTCCATCCCGGCGTCCACCCGGACACCGGGGCCCTGCGGCACGTCGAAACGGGTGATCGTGCCCGGGGCGGGCAGGAAGTTGCGCCCGGCGTCCTCACCGTTGATCCGGAACTCGATGGAGTGGCCGTTCGGCGCCGGGTCCTCGGTGATGTCCAGCTTGGCGCCCTCGGCGATGCGGAACTGCTGGCGCACCAGGTCGATCCCGGTGGTCTCCTCGGTCACCGGGTGCTCCACCTGCAGCCGGGTGTTGACCTCCAGGAACGAGATGGTCCCGTCCAGCCCGACGAGGAACTCGACCGTGCCCGCGCCGTGGTAACCGGCCTCGGCGCAGATCGAGCGGGCCGCCTCGTGGATCCGGGAACGCTGGTCGTCGGTGAGGTACGGGGCGGGGGCTTCCTCGACGAGCTTCTGGTGCCTGCGCTGCAGCGAGCAGTCCCGGGTGCCGGCCACCACGACGGTGCCGTGCTGGTCGGCGATCACCTGGGCCTCGACGTGCCGCGGCCGGTCCAGGTAGCGCTCCACGAAGCACTCCCCGCGGCCGAACGCGCCCTCGGCCTCGCGCACCGCCGAGGAGTACAGCTCCGGGATCTCCTCCATCGTGCGGGCCACCTTCAGCCCGCGGCCGCCGCCGCCGAACGCGGCCTTGATCGCGACCGGCAGCCCGTGCTCCTCGGCGAAGGCCACCACCTCGTCGGCCCCGGAGACCGGGTCCTTGGTGCCCGGCACCAGCGGAGCGCCGGCCCGGGTGGCGATGTGCCGCGCGGTGACCTTGTCCCCGAGATCGCGGATGGCCTGCGGCGCCGGGCCAATCCAGTTCAGCCCCGCATCGATGACGGCCTGCGCGAAATCGGCGTTCTCGGACAGGAATCCGTACCCGGGGTGCACGGCGTCCGCGCCGCTGCGCCGGGCCACGTCCACGATCTTGGCGATGTCCAGGTACGACTCGCCGGGGGTGGTCCCCCCGAGCGCGAACGCCTCGTCGGCCAGCCGCACGAACGACATGTCCGCGTCCGGCTCGGCGTACACCGCGACGCTGGCGATGTTCTCGTCCCGGCAGGCGCGGATCACACGCACGGCGATCTCGCCGCGGTTGGCGATCAGGACCTTGCTGATCGGCGTCACGTCCACAGTGGTCAACTCCTCAACTCCCGGCGCGACGCCGGCTGGTCATCGGTGGTGGTCGGCACGGAAAACCGGGCCGGGGTCAGCCCGGCAGCCCGGAGGCGCGCCAGGCGTGCCTGCCCGGGCGCAGCGGGCGCCGCCCGGCGGGATGGCGCAACCCCGCCTCGCGGTCGGCCCACACCGACATGCGCGGCGGGGCCGCCGGTTCCTGGGCGGCGGCGGAGGCCGCGGCCGCGGTCAACGCGGTGGTCAGCGCCGCGATCTCGGCCTCGTCGGGTTCGCCGCGCACGACGCGCAGCACCGGGCGCTCGTCCGGCTGCGGGGCCGGCCCGTCGTCTTGGCTCATGGGCACCTCCGGCGTCCGGTCATCGGTCACAGCGGGATGTTGCCGTGCTTCTTGGCGGGCAGGCTGGCCCGCTTGTCGGCCAGCATCCGCAGCGAACGGGCCACGTGCCCGCGGGTGTGCGACGGCGGGATGACCGTGTCCACGTAGCCCCGCTCAGCCGCCTCGTACGGGTTGCACAGCGTGTCCTCGTATTCCTGCTGCAGGTCCGCCCGCACGGACTCCACGTCCTGCCCCGCCTCGGCCGCCTCGGTCAGCTGCCTGCGGTACAGAATGTTGACCGCGCCCTGCGCGCCCATGACGGCGATCTGCGCGCTGGGCCAGGCGATGTTGATGTCCGCGCCGAGGTGCTTGGAACCCATCACGTCGTAGGCCCCGCCGTAGGCCTTGCGCGTGATGACGGTGACCAGCGGGACGGTCGCCTCGGCGTAGGCGTAGAGCAGCTTGGCGCCGCGGCGGATGATCCCGTTGAACTCCTGGTCGGTACCGGGCAGGAAGCCGGGCACGTCGACGAAGGTCAGCACCGGGATGTTGAACGCGTCGCAGGTGCGCACGAACCGGGCGGCCTTCTCGCTGGCGTCGATGTCCAGCGTGCCGGCCAGCTGGGTGGGCTGGTTGGCCACGATGCCGACCGGCGAGCCCTCGACCCGGCCGTAGCCGGTGAGGATGTTCGGCGCGAACATGCTGCCGACTTCGAGGAACTCGCCCTCGTCGACCACCCGCGCGATGACCTCGTGCATGTCGTAGGGCTGGTTGGGTGAGTCCGGCACGAGGGTGTCCAGCTCGCGGTCGGCGTCGGTGACCGAGTCGGCCACCGAACCGGATGCCTCGGCGGAGCCACCGAACACCGGCGGTTCGCTGAGGTTGTTGCTCGGCAGGAAGGACAGCAGCTCCTTGACGTAGGAGACCGCGTCGTCCTCGTCCGAGGCGAGGTAGTGCGCGTTGCCGGAGCGGGAGTTGTGCGTGCGCGCACCGCCGAGGTCCTCGAAGGTGACGTCCTCACCGGTGACGGTCTTGATCACATCCGGGCCGGTGATGAACATGTGCGAGGTCTGGTCGACCATGACGGTGAAGTCGGTGATCGCCGGGGAGTACACGGCACCGCCGGCGCACGGGCCCATGATCAGCGAGATCTGCGGGATGACGCCGGAGGCGTGCGTGTTGCGCTTGAAAATCTCGGCGTACAGGCCCAGCGCCGCGACACCTTCCTGGATGCGCGCGCCGCCGGAATCGTTGATGCCGATCAGCGGGCAGCCGGTCTTGAGCGCCAGGTCCATGACCTTGACGATCTTCTCGCCGAAGACCTCGCCCAGCGAGCCGCCGAACACGGTGAAGTCCTGGGAGAACACGCAGACCTTGCGGCCGTCGACCGTGCCGTAGCCGGTGACCACGCCATCGCCGTAGGGGCGGTCGGCGTCCATGCCGAAGTTGGTCGTGCGGTGCCGGGCGTGCACGTCGAGTTCGACGAACGAGCCCGGGTCCAGCAACATGTCGACCCGCTCGCGGGCCGTCTTCTTGCCCTTGGCGTGCTGCTTCTCGACCGCCCGCGCCGAGCCGGCGTGCACCGCCTCGTCGTTGCGCCGGTACAGATCCGCGAGCTTGCCCGCGGTCGTGTGGATGTCCGGCACCTCGGCCGGCGGCTCGCCCACCGGCTCAGTCGCGCTGCTCATGCAACCAACCTGTTCGTCGTCACCCGTGCTCGGCAGCGGCCTGCCCCACCGGCGGGCCGCAGCGGATGTGTGCACCCGCGACCACGACCCTAGCTGCCCGAGCAGACCTGATCGGAGTGGAGGCTAGCCGCGCGCACGTGCCTCGGTCAACGTCGGAAGTGATCGGCAGTTAGCTCCCGAACCTCTCGGGAACCCGCTCTTCCAGGGACGATGCCGGCCAAGTGAATACCCGCTAGCAATCCGACTCGGTCTGCACCGCGGTGTCGAGCATGACGGCCGTGCCGATCGCGCAGACCGCTTCGACGTGCCGCGAACCGCCGGTGCGCGCCATGTCGTTGGCGGCGGTCAGCGCCGCCTGGACCAGGATCCGCGCGCGCACCTGGTCGAGTTCCGGCCGCGCCTCGCACAGCAGCCCGACCCACTCGGCGACGTAGGCGTGCTGGGTCTGCCGGATGCGGTGCCGCTCGTCGTCGGGCAGGTGGTTGACCTCGCTGACCAGCGCGTCGATGAACCCGCCCTGGTCGAAGGCGAAGGTGGTGTAGGAGCGCAGCAGCTCGCGCAGCGCGGCGGACGCCTCCGGCTCGCTGGCCAACGTGCGTTCCAGCTCGACCTCCAGCCAGGCCGCGCCGCGGGTCAGCACCGCCCCGAGCAGCTCCTGCTTGCTGGCGAAGTAGTGGTACAGGCTCGGTCCGGCGATGCCCGCGGCGGCACCGATGTCCTCGGTGGTGACCTCGGTGTACCCCCGGTCGGAGAACAGCCGCGCCCCCGCGGACAGCAGCAGCCGTCGGCGCGAGGCCCGCCCGGACAGCGAGGTCGGACGCCGCGCAGCGCGCCCGCGCCCGGCCAGCTGCAGCGGCGGCTGCTCGCAGACGACCCGCACGCAGGACCGCAGCAGCTGCTCGAACGCGGCGCGGGACAGTTCGACCCGGTGGTACGACGGGCTGGTCAGCACGCTGAACGCGCACCAGCCGCGGAACCGCGCGTCCTGACCGGTCAGGTCGGGGCGGAACGCACGCACCATCCCGGTCAGCCCGGCGGCCACCTGGCGCAGTTCGGCGCGCAGCACGTCGCGCTGCTGGACCGGCAGGTGCCGGGACTCGCGCTGCCAGAGCACGCCGAGCTGGCGGTGGTCCAGCGCGGCCCCGGCCAACGCCCCCGCGGTCGCGTCCAGATCGGCGCCGGGCCGCGCGCAGATCTCCGCGAACGGCTGGAACTCTTCGAGCACCAGCCCGGTGAGCAGCTGCTGCTTGCCCGCGAAGTGCCGGTACAGCGCCGACGGACCGACGCCGACGGCCGCGGCGATGTCGTTCATCGACACCCGGTCGTAGCCGAGCCGGTAGAACAGGTCCGCGGCCGCCGCGGTGATCAGCGTCCTGCGGTTGCCCGGACGCGTGTTCCGGGG
The DNA here is from genome assembly GCF_015209505.1 of Saccharopolyspora montiporae. GTDB lineage: Bacteria > Actinomycetota > Actinomycetes > Mycobacteriales > Pseudonocardiaceae > Saccharopolyspora > Saccharopolyspora montiporae. The sequence continues at coordinate 11,017 of NZ_JADEYC010000046.1, read as the reverse complement.
CGGCGGAGGGGACGTACCGCGCGCCTCGACCATCCTGGGCCTCCCGTCGTCCGGTGCACCGGCCTGGACGACCGTGCCGACCCGACGTTAGGGGGTGCGCCCGGGCGCACCGCGACCAGCCTCCGCCCGCGTTCAGCCGTACGAGGCCATCAGCTGCTCGAACGGGACCGGATCGTCGAACCCGTCGGCCACCGGGGCCGATTCGCGTGCTGCGACCAGCGGGGCGAACTCCGCCGCCGCGCGGTCCACCCGCTCGGACAGCGCGCGGCCGGCCCCGCCACCGCCCCAGTCCTCCGCCGCCGCGTACACGGCGGTGGGCACCACGACCGACCGCAGGTAGCCGAACATCGGGCGCATCGCGTGCTCCAGCACCAGCGAGTGCCGGGGCGAGCCGCCGGTGGCCCCGAGCAGCGCGGGTGTGCCGATCAGCGCTTCGCCGTCGAGCACGTCGAAGAACGACTTGAACAACCCGCTGTAGGACGCCTGGAACACCGGGGTGACCGCGATGAGGCCGTCGGCGGCGGCAACCGAGTCCAGGACCGCGCGCAGCTCCGCCCCGGGGAACCCGGTCACCAGGTTGTTGGCGATCTCCTTGGCGTGCTCGCGCAGCTCGACGACCTCGACCTCGGCCTGCGCACCGCGTTCGGCCAGCTCGCGCACCGCCGCCGTGGAGAGCTGGTCGGCCAGCAGCCGGGTGGACGAGGGCCGGCTCAGCCCGGCGGACACGACGACGAGACGGCGGTCGGTCATCGGGAGACACCTTCTTCCTGCTGCTCCTGCTGCTGGGCCAGCAGCGCGGCGTGCGTGGGCGCGTCCGGCACGTGGCTCGGGCGCTGCTTGGCGAACTCCTCGCGCAGCACCGGAACGACCTCCTCGCCGAGCAGGTCGAGCTGTTCGAGCACGGTCTTGAGCGGCAGTCCCGCGTGATCCATCAGGAACAACTGGCGCTGGTAGTCGCCGAAATCCGCGCGGAACCGCAGCGTCCGGTCGATGACCTGCTGCGGGCTGCCCACCGTCAGCGGCGTCTGCTCGGTGAACTCCTCCAGCGTCGGACCGCCGCCGTAGACCGGTGCGTGGTCGAAGTACGGCCGGAACTCGCTGACGGCGTCCTGCGAGTTCTTGCGCATGAACACCTGCCCGCCCAAGCCGACGATCGCCTGGTCGGCACTGCCATGCCCGTAGTGCTCGAAGCGGCGCCGGTAGAGGTCGACCATCCGCTTGGTGTGTTCGGCGGGCCAGAAGATGTTGTTGTGGAAGAACCCGTCGCCGTAGTAGGCGGCCTGCTCGGCGATCTCCGGGCTGCGGATCGACCCGTGCCAGACGAACGGCGGCACGCCGTCCAGCGGCCGGGGCGTGGCGGTGAACGACTGCAGCGGGGTGCGGAACCGCCCCTCCCAGTCGACGACGTCCTCGCGCCACAACCGGTGCAGCAGGTGGTAGTTCTCCAGCGCGAGCGGGATGCCCTGCCGGATGTCCTGGCCGAACCACGGGTAGACGGGTCCGGTGTTGCCGCGGCCCATCATCACGTCCACCCGGCCGTCGGCCACGTGCTGCAGCATCGCGAAGTCCTCGGCGATCTTGACCGGGTCGTTCGTGGTGATCAGCGTGGTGGCCGTGGACAGCTGCAGCCGCTCGGTGCGCGCGGCGACGTAGCCGAGCATCGTCGTGGGCGAGGACGGGACGAACGGCGGGTTGTGGTGCTCGCCGGTGGCGAACACGTCCAGTCCGACCTCGTCGGCCTTAAGCGCGATCCGCAGCATCGCCTTGATCCGCTCGGCCTCGGACGGGGTGCGGCCGTTGGTCGGGTCGGTGGTGACGTCACCGACCGAGAAGATTCCGAACTGCATCTGCGCTCCTCAGCAACCGAGCCATTCGTTGTCAGTCTAAACTACTTCCACGAACGATTCTTCATCGCGAGTCATTCCCGCGACACCTCCCGAGCGCCACGTCACACCGGACGACACACCGCGGAACCCGCTCGCCCGGGGCGGCTGGCTAGACTCCGCGGCGATGACCACCCCGGATGAGGCCCCCGCGATCGATGGGGCCCCCGCGATCGACGAGGGCCCAGCCGACGACGCCCGGGACGTCCTGCGCCGGGTGTTCGGCTACGAGGACTTCCGCGGCAGGCAGCGCGAGATCGTCGAGCACGTGATCGGCGGCGGCGACGCCCTCGTGCTGATGCCCACCGGCGGTGGCAAATCGCTGTGCTACCAGGTCCCGTCGCTGGTGCGGCCGGGAACCGGGATCGTCGTCTCCCCGCTGATCGCGCTGATGCAGGACCAAGTCGACGCGCTCACCGAGCTCGGTGTGCGGGCCGGATTCCTCAACTCCGCGCAGCAGCCGCACGAGCGCCGCGCCACCGAGGAAGCCTTCCTGGCCGGCGAACTGGACCTGCTCTACCTGGCACCGGAGCGGCTGCGCACCGAACCGACCGCCGATCTGCTGGACCGCGGGCGGATCTCGCTGTTCGCCATCGACGAGGCGCACTGCGTGGCCCAGTGGGGCCACGACTTCCGGCCGGAGTACCTGCAGCTGTCCGTGCTGCACGAGCGCTGGCCGTCGGTGCCGCGCATCGCGCTGACCGCCACCGCCACCCCGCGCACCCGCGAGGAGATCTCCACCCGGCTGGAGCTGACCGGGGCGCGGCACTTCGTCGCGGACTTCGACCGGCCCAACATCCGCTACCGGATCGCCGCCAAGGCCGAGCCGCGCAAGCAGCTGCTGGACCTGCTGCGCACCGAGCACCCCGGCGACGCCGGGATCGTCTACCGGTTGTCCCGCGCCGATGTGGAGCGCACCGCGGAATTCCTGTCCGGCAACGGGATCGACGCGGTGCCGTACCACGCGGGGCTGGACGCCTCCGTGCGCGCCCGCCACCAGGAGCGGTTCCTGCGCGAGGACGGCGTGGTCGTGGTGGCCACCATCGCCTTCGGCATGGGCATCGACAAACCGGATGTGCGGTTCGTGGCCCACCTCGACCTGCCGAAGTCCATCGAGGGCTACTACCAGGAGACCGGGCGGGCCGGGCGCGACGGGCTCCCGGCGACGGCCTGGATGGCCTACGGCCTGCAGGACGTGGTGCAGCAGCGCAAGATGATCCAGTCCTCCGACGGCGACGAGGCGCACCGGCGCACGCTCACCGCGCACCTGGACGCGATGCTCGCGCTGTGCGAGACGGTGGACTGCCGCCGGGTGCGGCTGCTCGCGCACTTCGGCCAGGAATCCGGGCCGTGCGGCAACTGCGACACCTGCCTGACCCCGCCGGAGTCCTGGGACGGCACCGTGGCGGCGCAGAAGCTGCTGTCGACCGTGGTGCGCCTGGACCGGGAGCGGAACCAGAAGTTCGGCACCGGGCAGATCGTGGACATCCTGCGCGGCAAGCGCACCGCCAAGGTCGAGCAGTTCCGGCACCACGAGCTCAGCGTGTTCGGCGTCGGTGCCGAACTCGGCGACGCGGAATGGCGCACCGTGGCGCGCCAACTGCTGGCGGCCGGGCTGCTGGCCGTCGAGGGCGAGTACGGCACCCTGGTGCTCACCGCGAGCAGCTCGGAGGTGCTGCGCCGCGAGGAGCCCCGGACCGTGCGGCTGCGCAGCGAACCGCAGCGCAGCGCCGGCGGCTCCGGTGCCGGGACGAGCCGGGCGAAGAAGGGCGGGACCCCGCAGGAGCTGCCCGCCGAGGCCGAGCCGGTGTTCCAGCACCTGCGCGCGTGGCGCGCGGCCACGGCCAGGGAGGAGAACAAAGCTCCGTTCGTCATCTTCCACGACGCGACGCTGCGCCAGATCGCCATCACCAAGCCCGGCAGCCCCGAGGAACTGGCCACGATCAGCGGGGTCGGCGAGAACAAGCTCGCCAAGTACGGCGACCAGCTGCTCGCCGCGCTCGCCGAGGTGTGAGGCTCAGCCGCCGGTACGGGAGCGCTGGCGCAGCACATTCTTGCGCAGCTTGCCGGTGGAGGTCTTGGGCAGGTCGCCGAACACGACGTACCGCGGCGCCTTGAAGCGGGCGATCCGCTCGCGCACGTGGTCGATGAGCTCCTGCTCGGTGGTGCGCGCACCGCTGCGCAGCGCCACGTGCGCGACCGGCACCTCGCCCCACTTCTCGTCCGGCACGCCCACGACCGCGGCTTCCAGCACGTCGGGATGCGCGGTCAGCGCGTTCTCCACCTCCACCGAGGCGATGTTCTCCCCGCCGGAGATGATCACGTCCTTGAGCCGGTCCCGGATCTCCACGTAGCCGTCCGGGTGGCGCACGGCCAGATCGCCGCTACGGAACCAGCCGTCCAGCGTGGCCGCCGCGGTGGCTTCCTCGTCGCGGTAGTAGCCCAGCATCACATCGTTGCCACGCAGCAGGAGTTCTCCGGCCGTCTCCCCGTCCGCCGGCACGTCGCGCCCCTCGGGATCGGCGACCCGCACCGGTTCGGCGATGACGTTGGCGATGCCCTGCCGGGCGATCAGCCGGGCGCGCTCATCGGGTGCGCGCGACGCCCACTCGGGCTGCACCTCGCAGACCACCGCGGGCCCGAAGGTCTCGGTCAGCCCGTAGAGGTGGCGGACGTCCAGCCCCAGTTCGCCGGTGCGCTCCAGCAACGCGGGCCACGGCGGCGCCCCGCCGGCGAACACCCGCACCACCTGCTGCGGCCGAGCGGCGGCGGGATGCTCGGTCAACCCGGTCAGCACCGTAGGGGCGGCGCAGAAGTGCGTAACCCCGTCCTCGTGCACCGCACGCCAGATCTCGGCCGGGTCCACCGCACGCAGGCACTGGTGCACCGCCCCCGCCGCGGTCACCGCCCACGGGAAGCACCAGCCGTTGGTGTGGAACATCGGCAGCGTCCACAGGTAGCGCGCCGAGGTGTCCAACTGCGCGTGGTAGGCCATCGCCAGCGCCTGCAGGTAGGCGCCGCGGTGGTGGTACATCACGCCTTTCGGGCGGCCGGTGGTGCCGCTGGTGTAGTTGAGCGAGAGCAGCCCGCGCTCGTCGGTGATCTCGTGCCGGTGCGGTTCGGCGCCGCGCAGCTCGCGCTCGAACCGGTCCGCGCCGACCGCCTCGGGAGCGTCGGCGCCGAGCTCGCCCAGCGCCCGCTCGGCGAGCTCGGTCAGCGCATCGTCCACCAGCAGCAGCCGAGAACCGCTGTGCTGCAGGATGTATCCGATCTCGGCCGCGGACAGCCGGGTGTTCAGCGCGACGAGCACCGCCCCGGCCAGCGGGACGCCGTAATGCGCCTCCAACAGCACCGGTGAGTTGGGCGCGAGCACCGCCACCCGGTCCCCGGGCTGGATCCCGCGCGCCACCAGCGCGCCGGCCATCCGTTGCGCGCGATCCCAGAACTCGGCGTAGGAGCGAACGTCGGCGCCGTCGACCACCGCGGGGCGATCGGCGAACACCTCCGCAGCGCGCTGCAGGAACGACACCGGGGACAACTCCCGAAACGCGATACCGGACACCGCGCGCTCCTCCCGCATCGGGTCACCGAGCGCGGCGCAGCATAGCCCCGAGCCGAGCCCCCGCGCGAGACCTCAGAACTCGAAGCCGCCCGGCCTGCCGTTGCGGTCGGCGATCAGGCCGGCCAGCGTGGCCAGCGCGATCTCCGGCGGGGTGCGGGAACCGATGTTGAGTCCGACCGGGCGGTGCACCCGGGCGATGCTCTCCTCGGCGACGCCGAGCTCGCGCAGCGCCGCCACGTGCGGGCCTTCGTGCCGCGGGTTGCCGAGCACGCCGATCCACCGGCTGGGCCCGTGCAGCGCATCGCGCAGCACGGACCCCAGTTCCGGCCGGTGGTGGTCGGTGACCACGATGTCGGTGCCGTCGTCGAGCCCGGTCACCGCCTGCTGCACCGGGATTCCGCCGTTGCGCGCTTCGGCGGCGCGCTGCGGGTCCGGTTCGACCAGCCGCACCGCGAACCCCAGCTCGCGCCCGAAGTGCAGCAGGTGCCCGGCGACCGGACCCGCGAACACCGCCGCCAATGCCCGCTCCCCCACCTCGGCGGGAGAACTACCGTGCGCCACCGCGCAGGATTCGTCCGACATGCGCGCAGTCTGCCACCGCGGCTCAGCGCCGGACGGCGGTGGCCGACCACGCCGGCGCGTCGACGATCTCGCCTTCGGCGACGCCGAACGCCGCCGCGGAGTCGCCGCGCGCCACCCCGCGGTAGTGGGCCCGTTCGAGGCGGGTCAGTTGCCAGCCGTCCGCGAACGCGGCGCGGATCTCCGCGGCGCTGACCCGCGGGCCGATCTGCGGTTCGGCATCGGCCAGCGCCAGCAGGTGAACCCGGCCGCGGACCGCCCGGTGCAGGCTGCGCGTGTAGCGGAGCTGGTCGGCGGTCCCGAAGATGTGGAACAGCGCGCTGTCCAGCACGGTGTCGTACACCGCCTGCGCGGACAGGTCGAGGGCGTCGGCCTGCTCGAACCGGACCTCGACCCCGCGAGCGGCCGCGGTGGCCCGGGCCCGTTGCAGTGCTGTGGGCGAGGCGTCGATGCCCACCACGTCGTAGCCCAGCGCGGCGAGGTGCACCGCGTTGTCCCCGGTCCCGCAGCCGATGTCCAGCACGGTCCCGCTGACCTGCCCGGCGCGTTCGAGCTCCACCAGCGCCGGCTGCGGCTGCCCGATCACCCAGGGCGGATCGCCCTTCCGATAGCCGTCCTCGAACACCGCGGTGTCCACCGAAGTCTCCATCGGCCCTGCCTCCTCGTGCGCGGCCCGCCCGGTGCGGACCCGGTACGGCCACGGTGCGACTTCCAGCGCGCTGCAAGTCAAGGCTTGTGCACCGGGGAAGCCGCAGGCGGGGTCGCGGTGTTGTACCGGGTGCCGCGGCAGCCGAGCGGAGCCGTTCGGCGTGACGTGGGTCTCGCTGATCTCGCCCCGGAATTATCCGAGGGCTACTGACGTTAGTTGATAGTAGAAGACTCAAGGAGATGGCTGCGGCAGCCAGCAACACTGTCGCGAGGAGGTACGGAATGGCCACGTTCTTCGGACCGGTCGGCGGCGGACCGTTCGACGACTACTTCGCCCGCTTCTTCGGCACCGACGACACCTCGCCCCGCTCGCGTCGGATCGACATCACCGAGCTGATGACCGAGCAGGCGCAGCAGTTGCTGGGTGAAGCCGTCGGGTACGCGCGGGAGCGCGGGCAGAACGACCTGGACGCCCTGCACCTGCTGTGGGCTGCGAGCAACCAAGAGCCCACCCGGCGGATGCTGAACCAGGCGAGCGTGGACGCGGACTCGTTCAGCAAGCGGATCGAGGAGCACCTGCCCGCCAAGTCCGGCACCCCGGTGTCCGACGAGCAGGGGCTGACCGTGACGCTGGCGGCGAAGACCGTGCTCACCGACGCGCACCAGGTGGCGCGGGCCCTGGGCTCGACCTACATCGGCCCGCAGCACATCCTGCTGGCCATGGCGGCCAACTCCGACTCGGAGACCGGGCGGCTGCTGTCCGCGCACGGCGCGGGCCCGGAGTCGCTGCGCTCGGCCCAGCAGCAAGCCGAGCAGGCCGGCCCGGACGGCGGCGCCCAGTCCGGCAGCACCGAGACGCCCACGCTCGACCAGTACGGCACCGACCTGACCGAACGCGCCCGCGGCGGCGAGCTCGACCCGGTCATCGGCCGCGCCGACGAGATCGAGCAGACGGTGGAGATCCTGTCCCGGCGCACCAAGAACAACCCGGTGCTCATCGGCGAGGCCGGTGTCGGCAAGACCGCCATCGTCGAGGGCCTGGCCCAGCGCATCGTGGACGGCCAGGTGCCGAAGGTGCTGGAGGGCAAGCGCGTCGTGCAGCTGGACCTGTCCGGCATGCTCGCCGGCACCCGCTACCGCGGTGACTTCGAGGAGCGGATGACCAAGGTCATCGACGAGGTTTCCGGCAACAGCGAGCGGATCATCCTGTTCCTCGACGAGCTGCACACCGTGGTCGGCGCCGGTGGCGCCGAAGGCGCGGTGGACGCCGGCAACATGCTCAAGCCGCGGCTGGCCCGCGGGGAACTGCACGTGGTCGGCGCGACCACGCTGGAGGAGTACCGCAAGAACATCGAGAAGGACCAGGCCCTGGAGCGCCGGTTCGGTCCCGTGCAGGTGCCCGAACCGACCGTGGCCGACACCGTCTCGATCCTGCGCGGCCTGCAGGAAAGCTACGAGCAGCACCACCAGGTCCACTACACCGAGACCGCGGTCGACGCGGCGGCCCGGCTGTCCGACCAGTACGTCACCGACCGGTTCCTGCCGGACAAGGCGATCGACCTGATCGACCAGGCGGGTGCGCGCAAGCGTCTCGCGGCGCTGTCCCCGGACTCGCAGGAGGCCGGCATCCGGCAGCGCGTCGAGCAGCTGGAGCAGGACAAGGAGCAGGCGGTGGCCGCCGAGGAGTACGAGCGGGCCTCCGAGCTGCGCGACCGGATCAACCAGGCGCAGCGGGAGCTTCAAGAGCTCGGCGCTTCCGAGCAGGCCGAGGTGCTGGAGGTCACCGAGGAGGACATCGCCGAGGTGGTCTCCCGGGCGACGGGCGTGCCGGTCAGCCAGCTGACCGCGGCCGAGAAGGTCCGGCTGCAGCGGCTGGAGCAGGAACTGCACGAGCGGGTCGTCGGCCAGGACGACGCCGTGCGGGCGCTGGCCCGCGCGGTGCGGCGCTCGCGCAGCGGTCTGGGCGATCCGAACCGGCCCGTGGGCAGCTTCCTGTTCCTCGGCCCGACCGGTGTCGGCAAGACGGAGCTGGCCAAGGCGCTGGCGGCCTCGCTGTTCGGCGACGAGAAGCGGATGGTCCGGCTGGACATGAGCGAGTTCCAGGAGCGGCACACCGCCAGCCGGCTGGTCGGGGCGCCGCCGGGCTACGTCGGGCACGGCGAGGCCGGTGAGCTCACCGAGCAGGTGCGGCGCCACCCGTACTCGGTGGTGCTGCTCGACGAGATCGAGAAGGCCCACCCGGACGTGTTCAACACGCTGCTGCAGGTGCTCGACGACGGGCGGATGACCGACGGCCAGGGACGCACGGTCGACTTCAGCAACACGGTGCTGATCATGACCAGCAACCTGGGCTCGGAGCTGGTCTCCAGCAGCGGCGGCGCGATCGGCTTCAAGAGCGGCGAGGAGTCCCCGGCGCTGGACGAGCGGATCATGCCGAAGCTGCGCGAGGCGTTCCGCCCCGAATTCCTCAACCGCATCAACGAGATCGTGGTGTTCAAGCGGCTGGACGGCGATCAGCTGCACACGATCACCCGCATGCTGCTGGAGCAGACCGTGGAGCGGTTGCGGGCGATGGGCGTCGAGGTCGAGTTCACCGACGCCGCGGTCGGCTGGATCTCCGAACGGGGCTACCAGCCCGAGTTCGGGGCGCGGCCGCTGCGCCGGGCGATCGAGCGCCAGGTCGACGACCGGATCAGCGACCTGCTGCTGGACGGCAGCCTCACCGAGGGCAGCCGGCTGCGGGTCGACGCCGAGGACGGCGAGCTGACCACCACCGTCGACGAACCGGCCACTGCCTGACCGGGGTCGAACACCGCGGGGCGGGTGCGCACACCGGCGCACCCGCCCCGCTTTCGCGCGTGCCCGCCGGCACCGCTCAGGCGACGCCTTCCGGACTGGCCCCGCCGATCTCCACCGCGTCGGCGGTGATCCGCTCGATGTTGGCCAGGTCTTCCTCGGTGAGGTCGATCTCGGCCGCGGCGATGCTGTTCTCGATGTTGCGCGCGCTGCGTGCCCCCACGATCGCCGCGTGCACGCCCTGCTGGGCCAGCACCCAGGCGATCGCCAGCTGGCTCACCGAGATCCGCTTGCCGGCGGCGAATTCTTCGAGCCGGTCCACGATCTCCAGGTTGCGCCGCAGCGCCTCCCCGCGGAACGCGGTGGACTGCGCGCGCCAGTCGCCGGATTCGAACCGCGTCTCCGGGGTGATCGTGCCGGTCAACAGCCCGCTGGCGAGCGGGCTGTAGCAGAGCACGCCGATGTCGTGCGTGCGGGCGTAGGGCAGGATCTCGGCCTCGATCCCGCGCCGGAACAGGTGGTACGGCGGCTGCAGCGTCTCCACCGGCCGCGTCCGGTCGAAGTCGGCCAGCTGGGCCGCGTCGTAGTTGGACACCCCGGCGTGCCGGATCTTGCCCTCGTCGACGAGTTCCTGCAGCGCACCGGCGGTTTCCTCGCTCGGCGTCCGCGGATCGGGCCAGTGCACCTGGTAGAGGTCCACGTGGTCCACGCCGAGCGCGCGCAGGCTCTGCTCGACACCCGAGCGCAGCGAGGACCGGCCCGCGTCGCGGCTGCGCGCAGCTCCCGGAGCGATCCCGCCCTTCGTCGCGATGACCAGGCTCTCCCGGTCCCGGTCGAGCTCCTGGCGCAGCGCCCGCCCCAGCAGGGCCTCGGCCTCGCCGAACCCGTACCCCTGCGCCGTGTCGAACAGGTTGACGCCCAGCTCCCGCGCGTGGCGGATCGCCCCGGTGGCCGCCTGCTCGTCGTAGGAACCCCAGTCCCCGCCGACCTGCCAGGTGCCGAAGGCGATGCGGGAGACGTCCATACCGGTCTTGCCCAGGATCGTGCTGCGCATGCCCCCATGACACCGCAGCCGGACCGGTTCCGCGCGGCGGCTGCTGGGTGCTGGCGCTCAACGATGCGGTCGGCGAGTCGATGGCCCTGGCCGACGCGCTGGGCGTGGACCCGCGGGCGTTCCTGGACGCGATCGCGGGGCTCCGGTACCGATTCACCGTATGCGCACGTCAAGGGCGGGGCCGTCCTGGAGGACGATGACACACCCTCGTTCACGGTGACCGCGGCGCTCAAGGACGCCGAGCTCATCCGCAGCGCCACTGGCGACGGGCTGCGCCTGGACATGGCCGAGGCCGCGCGGCAGCGGCTGCACCGGGTGCACGACGCCGGGTACGCGGACCGCGATATGGCCGCCGCCTCCTTCGCGTCTTTCCTCGACCGCTAGCGGCGGGCGCCGGACTGCGGCTGCTGGGGCGGGCGCGGCGGCTGCGGCGGGTGCTGCTGCGGCGGGTGCTGCTGCCCCGGTCCCGGGCGGCCCGGCGCCCCGGGCGGGGGC
>NZ_JADEYC010000045.1 GCF_015209505.1 Saccharopolyspora montiporae | reverse complement strand
GGGCCCCGGCTTCGGCCGGGGCCCTTCTCGTGCGCGACGTGCGCGAGCGGTGGCCGAACTATGCGTCGTCGAGGCGCGAGGGGCCCGAGCGCACGGCCGGGGCCGGTGGTGCGCGAGCGTCAATCCCGGTCGGCGGCCCAGACCTTGGCGCACTCCGGGGAGCAGACCCCGCTCCCGCCGTCCGGGTCCGGCGGGGTGCGCATCGCCCGCCCGCACACGGCGCAGCTGCTGGTGGCGGCAGTACGCTGAACCGAAACGGCATGCCGCTCCCGGGCGGCGCCTGCCGGGGACGGGATGCGCGGCCAACTCCGATGCACCGTCCTACCTCCGAGTGCTCGACTGCGGTGCCCGGTAGCTTCCTCGCGGACCGCGCCGTTGTGCAGAGGCCGCCGGCGATAGCACCTCTTCGCGCGGCCAAGAACCCTCGGACAGGGGAACGGCGCGGCCGTTGGGCGCAGTGCGCGCGGGCGCTCGGACCAGTCATCCCGCCACCGTGCTCGCCGAGCGTGGTCGGCGGCCGGCGGGATCTCGCGCTGATGGCCGAACGCCTCGTCCACTCGGACCAGCGGATTGCAACCACTGTGGACAGATCTGCGGACCACTGTGGACAGCATCATGGCGGCGTGGCACCGTTGGGTCCGTGACCGAGCTGAACGCGACATCCGCCGCCCTGTTGGGGCTACTGCACGAAGGGCCGAAGACCGGTGGTCAGCTGGTTGCTGCCGCTACCGAGCGCTTCGGCGGGTTCTTCAGCGTCACCCGCAGCCAGGTGTACCGGGAGCTGCCGGCGCTCACCGATGCGGGCCTGCTGCGCCTCGGCAAGCAGGGACCCCGTTCCAGCCAGCAGTACGCGATCACCGCCGCGGGCAAGCGCGCCTTCAAAACGTGGCTGAACACCGAACCGGGGCCGGACAACGTCCGCAGCCCGCTCATCCTGCGACTCGTCTACTCCGGGTCGCTGACCGCCAAGCAGCGCGCCAACCTCGTGGCGTCCGCGCGGACCCAGTACACCCAGAAGCTGGACGAGGCCAAGAACGCGGCCAAGACCGCCGACGACCCGTACGAGAAGGCCGCGGCCGATTTCACCGTCGCCCACAACCGGGCCATCATCAAGCTGCTGGACAACATCCCGAAGTGACGAGGGCGCGGTGTCCGGCCACGCGCTCGGTCGCCCGGCGCAGCGGCTCGCCCCGCGCCGAGCGGCCGTCCTCGTGGGGAGCGCTGCGCCGGTGACGTACCCTGAGCACTGTGAATCCCGACGTCGCAAGCGAGCTCAAGGAACTGTCCAGCACTCTCGAAAACATCGAGAGCGTGATGGATCTGGACGCGTTGCGCAGCAAGATCACGGAGCTGGAGACCGAGGCCGCCAAGCCCGACCTCTGGGATAACGTCGAGTACGCCCAGCGGGTCAGCAGCCAGCTGGTGCACAGCCAGGCCGACCTGCGCCGGATCACCGAGATGCGCCAGCGCGTGGAGGACCTGGAGGTGCTCTACGAGCTCAGCGAAGCCGAAGCCGACTCCGCGGGGCTCGCCGAGGCCGACGAGGAGCGGGCGCGGCTGCGCAAGGATCTGGAGGCGCTCGAAGTCCGCACCCTGCTGTCCGGCGAGTACGACTCGCGGGAGGCCGTGGTCACCATCCGTGCGGAGGCCGGCGGGGTGGACGCCGCGGACTTCGCCGAGATGCTGATGCGGATGTACCTGCGCTGGGCCGAGCGCCACGAGTACCCGGTGGAGGTCTACGACACCTCGTACGCCGAGGAGGCCGGGCTGAAGTCGGTCACCTTCCAGGTCAACGCCCAGTACGCCTACGGCACGCTGTCCGTGGAGCAGGGCACGCACCGGCTGGTGCGCATCTCGCCGTTCGACAACCAGGGCCGCAGGCAGACCTCGTTCGCCGGGGTGGAGGTGCTTCCCGTGGTGGAGGAGACCGACCACGTCGAGATCCCGGAGAAGGACATCCGGGTGGACGTGTTCCGGTCCTCGGGTCCCGGCGGGCAGAGCGTCAACACGACCGACTCGGCGGTGCGGATCACCCACCAGCCGACCGGCATCGTCGTGTCCTGCCAGAACGAGAAGTCGCAGCTGCAGAACAAGGCCGCGGCCATGCGCGTGCTGCAGTCCAAGCTGCTGACCAGGCAGAAGGAGCAGGAGCGCGCCGAGCTGGACGCGCTCAAGGGCAGCGGCTCCAGCTGGGGCAACCAGATGCGCTCCTACGTGCTGCACCCGTACCAGATGGTCAAGGACCTGCGCACCGACCACGAGGTCGGCAACCCGGAGGCCGTGCTGGACGGGGAGATCGACGGCTTCCTGGAGTCCGGTATCCGCTGGCGCCGCCAGCAGGAAGCGGCCTGATCCGGCGCCGCCCGCGGTGACCCGGCCGTGCGCCGGGGCCGCTGAGTCGAACAGGAGTTCTAGCGAGGCGGCCCGATGTGTCCGGTCGGTCCCGGTCGTACCGTGCGCTGCACCGCGGGTGGAACGTGCCGCGGTGTCCGGACCGACGCCCGTCCGCAGGCACGGCGGCGGGCTCCGCGCAGGGCCCGCGCGCCCGGTGGCTGGTCGGCGGGGTGGGTGAGGCGCGGTCCCTCGAACGGTCGCAGGTAGGCTCACGCCCCGTGATTCGGCTTGAGCACGTGTCCAAGACGTACAAGACGTCGACCCGGCCCGCTCTGGAAGATGTCTCGGTCGGCATCGACAAGGGCGAGTTCGTGTTCCTGATCGGCCCGTCCGGGTCCGGGAAGTCGACGTTCCTGCGCCTGCTGCTGCGCGAGGACGTGCCCAGTCGGGGCCGGCTGTTCGTCGCCGACTGGAACGTCGCCAAGCTCCCGCGCCGGCGCGTTCCCCGACTGCGCCAGCGGATCGGCTGTGTCTTCCAAGACTTCCGGCTGCTCAACAACAAGACCGTCGCGGAGAACGTGGCGTTCGCGTTGGAGGTCATCGGCAAGCCGCGGCACACCATCCGCAAGGTGGTCCCCGAGGTGCTGCAGCTGGTCGGCCTGGACGGCAAGGCGGACCGCATGCCGCACGAGCTCTCCGGTGGTGAGCAGCAGCGGGTGGCGATCGCGCGGGCCTTCGTCAACCGGCCGCTGGTGCTGATGTGCGATGAGCCCACCGGGAACCTCGACCCGGACACCAGCCAGGACATCATGCTGCTGCTGGAGCGGATCAATCGCACCGGCACCACGGTCATCATGGCCACGCACGACCACTCCATCGTCGACTCGATGCGCCGCCGCGTGGTCGAGCTCAGCCTCGGCCGCGTGATCCGCGACGACGCGCGCGGTGTCTACGGCGTCGGGCGCTGAGCGCGCCACCCCCGCACCCCGAGTCAAACCCCCGACACCGGTAGGAAAGCTGACACAAGATGCGTGCGAGCTTCGTATTCAGCGAGGTCGTCAACGGACTCCGTCGCAACGTGACGATGACCATCGCGATGATTCTGACGACGGCCATTTCGGTCGGTCTGCTCGGCGGCGGTCTGCTTGTCATCCGGATGATCGACAAGATGCAGGAGACCTACCAGGACCAGGCCGAGGTCGTGGTGTTCATGACCGATGACGTCTCCGCCAACGACACCGACTGCGCCCAGCAGCCCTGCGCGAACATCCTCGCCGACCTGGAGGGCTTCTCCGGGGTGGACAGCGTGGAGTACGAGAACCGCGAAGAGGCGTTCGCCAACTTCAACCGGGTGTTCGAGTCCCAGCCGGAGCTCAAGAGCGTGGCCCGCGCCGAGGCCATGCCCGCCTCGCTGCGCGTGAAGCTCTCCGAGCCGGAGCGCTTCCCGGCGCTGGAGCAGCAGGTCCAGGGCAAGGCCGGTGTGGACAGCGTCGTCGACCAGGCCGACTACCTGGGGCAGCTGTTCAACGTGCTCAACGGCGTGCGCAACGCCACCTTCGCGATCGCGTTGATCCAGGCCATGGCCGCGCTGCTGCTGATCTCGAACACGATCCAGCTGTCCGCGTTCACCCGGCGCACGGAGACCGGCATCATGCGCCTGGTCGGCGCCACGCGCTGGTACACCCAGCTGCCGTTCCTGCTGGAAGCGGTGGTGTCCGGGTTGATCGGCGCGGTCCTGGCGATCCTCGGCCTGGTGGTCGCGAAGGCCACGTTCATCGACAGCGTGATGTCCCCGGTGTTCGGGGCCGGGGTGATCCCACCCATCGAATGGGGCGACATAGCCGTCGTGTCGCCGATCCTCGCGCTGGTCGCCGCGGCCGTGTCCGCGATCACCGGCTACGTGACGCTGCGGCTGTACGTGCGGCTCTGAGCATCGGCACCGGCCCGCGGTGCCCGGTCCACACCGGGTGCCGCGGGCCGTTTCGCGTCCGGGGGCGCTCGTGGCCGTCCGCGCCGCGCGAAAACCCCGTTCGGCGTGCTCGCGGCGGGAGCTAGAGTTGGACGCATGGTGAAGGAACGCGGGCGCAAGCTGATCGCGCAGAACCGCAAGGCGCGGCACGACTGGTCCGTGCTCGACACCTACGAGACCGGCATCGTGCTGGCCGGGACCGAGGTCAAGAGCCTGCGCCAGGGCAAGGCCTCGCTGGTCGACGCGTTCGCCACCGTCGACGACGGCGAGGTGTGGCTGCGCAACGTGCACATCCCGGAGTACACCGAGGGCACGTGGACCAACCACGAGCCGCGGCGCTCCCGGAAGTTGCTGATGCACAAGGATGAGATCGTCCGGCTGGTCGGCAAGATCCAGGAGAGCGGGCTGAGCCTCGTGCCGCTGTCGCTGTACTTCTCGGACGGCAAGGCCAAGGTCGAACTGGCGCTGGCGCGCGGCAAGAAGGCGCACGACAAGCGCCGCGACATGGCCAAGCGCGACGCCGAGCGGGAGATGGCCCGCGCGATCGGCCGCGCTCGGAAGGGCAAGCGGACGTAGTGGCCGGCCCGCCGGACGACGAGCGGGTCCCGGACCGGATCGCCGAACTCGGCCTTCCCGGGCTGGTCGACCTGCACACGCACTTCCTGCCCGAGCGGGTGCTGCACAAGGTGTGGGCGTTCTTCGACCTGGCCGAGGAGCACTACGGCATGGCGTGGCCGGTGCGCTACCGGTATCCGGAGGAGACCCGGGTCCGCATCCTGCGCGAGCTGGGCGTGCGCACCTTCGCGCCGCTGGTCTACCCGCACAAGCCGGACATGGCCGCGTGGCTGAACGGCTGGGTGCGCGAGTTCGCCGCGAGCACGCCGGAGGCGGTGCCGACCGCGACGATGTTCCCGGAGCCCGGCGCGCCCGACTACTTGGCCGAGGCGCTGCGCGAGGGTGCGCGGTGCGTGAAGGTGCACGTCCAGGTCGGCGCGTTCGACCCGCGGGACGAGCAGCTCGACCGGGCGTGGGGGCTGCTCGCCGAGGCCGGGGTTCCGGTGGTCGTGCACTGCGGGAACGGGCCCAGGCCCGGTCAGCACACCGGTCTGGACATCTTCGAGCGGGTGCTGCGGTCCCATCCCCGGCTGACGGCGGTGCTCGCGCACGCGGGTATGCCGGACTACGCGGCGGCGCTGGACCTGGTGCGCCGGTACCCGCGGGTGCACGTGGACACCACCATGGTCGGTGTCGGGTTCAGCGAGCGGTTCGCGCCGCTGCCGCAGGATTGGCCGGGCCGGATCGCGGATCTGCAGGACCGGGTGGTGCTGGGCACCGACTACCCGAACATCCCGTACCCGTACGCCGAGCAGCTGTCCGCGATCATCGGTTGGGCGGACGGCGACGAGCGGCTCGGGGACGGTTTCCTGCGCCGGGTGCTGCACGACACACCGGCGCGCCTGTTGTCGGAGTGACCGGTGCGGGATGCGGGAATGATCGCCGCCCGGGCGGGCGTTATGCTGGGTGAGCGGGCCGGGACGCGGTCCGTGGTCGAGCGGCCGGATGGTCGCAAGGGGGTGAACGGTTTCGACTCCGTACGGTGATCCGAGGGAAGCGTGCCGGTGCAGGCGGGAGACCACCGTGAAGCGTCGCCGTCAACCAATAAGCGCCGACAAGAGTCAGCGCGAGTTCGCCCTCGCTGCCTGAGCGAGGAGCAACTCTGTCGGACCGGGTTAGCCTCCGCCCCGGAATCCGGCATCAGCTAGGAGGCTCACCACCAGGTCCGGTCGCGGGAGCTAGTGGGACACCGAACAGCGACTGGGCTTGTCACACCGGCTCGTCCGCGTGACCGGTGAAGCCGAGTAGAGACAGAGCGGACTGCGCACGGAGAAGTCTCGGTGATGCGTCGGAGGACCCGGGTTCGATTCCCGGCACCTCCACGTGATGCCTCGTGTTCGATGACCTCCGGTCATCCTCCCGGGGCGTCGATGTTCATACGGGGGCCGAGCCCCCGTAGGCCCCGCGGTGCGGTGGTCGCCTTTGTGGCGGCTCCGCACCGTTTTGCTGTGCGGGAACCGTGCGGCTGGTCGACTTCCAGTTCCCGCAACGCGGTGCCGCGATGACCGATGTGGCCCGGTTCTTGGCGACCAGTCTGACCACGGCGACCAGACGGGCCGCCGAATACGACCTGCTGTGCCGCTACCGCGGCCGGCGAGCCGCGCTCGGCGTGCCCGAACCCGATCCGGACACCGAACTCACCCTGGAAGCGGTCCATGACTGGAACGCACACCCTACTGCGGAGGTGACGCGGTGCTGCTCGTTGACGCCGACGGAACATGTCCTCAGCGCAGTGTTTGCGCCGCGTCCCCCTGCACGGCGGGGAGCCATTCTTGTTCGATGACCTGGGTCAAGCGCCGCCTCGTCTCCGCTGTGAGATGTTTGCTGATGGGGGCCACGCAATGTTTGCTGACGGCCTGGTGGCGTTCCGGCGACTTGCACGTGAGGATCGCCAGGATCCGTACCACCAGAAGAGCCGTCCGCAAATCGACTTTATTGGTGATGTCCAAGAGAAGCTTGCAAATGCTCCTCGTTCCGGTGCGGATTATCTCGTCTTCGAGGGGGAGTCGATCCTGATCCTGTCGCCATTTGATGATCCGTTTCGAGATCCAATCGGAAACCCGTTTCGGAAGCAGCTTGGCGATCGTGATTCCCTTGGAAAGGTATTTCGCGGAATTCGCTAAGAAGTCGCACCAAAAGTGATCGGCGAGAGCCTTCTTGACTTCGATGGGAACGGTTCCGCCGAACTGTTCGGCGATATCGTCGAACGCCTGCTGGAACACTTTCGTGCCCAGCGCATCGACCTGGTCGAGCGTTGACCCGGACTCCATGATCGTCCGGAGCTCATCGACCGAAAAGTTGTGATCGGGCTTTCGGCCCTGGGGCATTGGTTGGGTGTGGCTGCCGCGTGTGTGCCGGGGCAGTGGAAGACCACGTTCTGCGGGCGATGAGGAGGCAAGGTCATCGTGATGCGGACGCCACGTCCCGTCGCGATTCCGCCCGTCGTCGTCGGAGAGCAGGTCGACGAGATCTGCAATGACAGAATCCATGCTGGCGGCTTTTTTGGGAAGGGTCGCTCGTCCTGGTGTCTTGCACTTTGCGAACGCCTTGTTCCACCTGTCGTCGGCCGTTTGTCGCAATGCTCGGCGCGGTTGTGGATCAGGGTTTCGGGCGATTTCCACTGCGCCGGTCCAGCCATGCCATGCACCACCGCAGACGCCGCAAGCGCAGTTGTGGCTCTCGGCCCTCTCACAACTCGCATAGTGCCCGTCGCGCGTCATGTGCCCCTCTTGTCGTCGACGTCGATCAACCGATGATCTTGCTCTCGGTCTGACGTTTCGTACCGCCAGTCAGGTGAGAAGCAGGCTGTGGAAAGGAGTGGAACCTTTCGTTGACATGAGAATCGAATCCTGCGGGCAGATACATGGCCGAATGTGCCTCGGGGCGCCACGGTTGTACGCGGCGACGGGTCAGATCGTGGCGGCGAGGGTGAGTAGTAGGAGTACGATGATCGCGTCGCGGGCCGGGGTCCAGTGTCCGGTGCGCACGAGCCTGGGCAGCACCGCGAGGACCGCGACGACCGGTGCGCAGGCGAGCACGAGCACACCGAGTGCGACGAGCAGTGTGCCGGTGGAGTCGAGCGCGACGATCTGCGACAACTCGACCGCGCCCGCATCGAGGGGTTCCCCCTCGACCAAGGCGAAGATCAGGCCGCAGGCGATCAGGGCCAGCGCCGGGTAGAGCACCGCGCGCAGCGAACGGGCGACGACGAGGTTGTTCGCCTGCGTTGACGATAGGTCTTTCGGGGTCATGCCGAACTCCTCGGTGGTCGGTGTGCGTGCTCGTTCCGCGTCATGGACCGCCCAACGAGGTGACGCCGAGTGCCGAGAGCGCGAACGCTGCTCCGGACGCGACGATCGTGCTGACGTACACCCAGCGGATCACTGAGATCGAAACCTTGCCGGCCAGGATGACTCCGGCCCGCGATCCGAGCGTCACCCCCAGCACGATCGGTGCCACGACGAACAGCAGCACATCTCCTTTGGCGAAATAGACCAGGAATCCGGACACGGCGGTGATGCCGATCATGAACTGGCTGCTGGCGGTCGCCACTCGCAGCGGAATCCCCATCCCGATGTTCATCGCGGGAATCTTGAGGAATCCTCCGCCGACGCCCAGCAGACCGGACATGAATCCGGCGAACACGGATACCCCGCTGCCCAGCCACAGTTTCCGCGCCGTCCAGTGCTTGGTCGTGCCGTCGTGCTCGTCGGTGACGAGACCGCTGATCCCGCGGTCCGTCTCGCACGCGCGCAGACCCATCGTCGTCAGCGTGTCCGGCGGGAATGTCGAACCGCGGTCGTCCGGGATCACCGCGGACCCGGCCGTCTTCCGCCTGCTCAACCACGCGGCGAAGAACTGGACCACAGCGAACACCCCTTCCAGGATCGGCCGCGGGATCAGCGAGCTGGCCAGGCCCCCGGTGATGCCGCCGATCGTGGTCGCGATTTCCAACCGGAAGGACAACCGGAGGTGCGTGAGGCCCTGCCGCAGATAGGTGGACGCGCCCATCGCCGAGTTCGCGATCACGGCCGCGAGCGAGGTGGCAACGGCGGTCTGAAAGGAGAAACCGTACCCCAGCACCAGCACCGGAACGATGATCGCACCACCGCCGATCCCGGCCAGCGCACCCGCCCCACCCGCGAAGACGCTGATCGCGAGGAGGGCCACGAGAGTCGATGCGGGAACGGTCATAGAGGCCACTCGTCCTGTTCATCGGGCTGATGCGAGGTTTTCGGCACCTGGGGCCGTCGTGCCGGGTAGTGGGGCACCGGTCTGGAAGAGGTTCGTCGAGCCGGCACCCGGTCCAGGGCGGCATCGGCTCGGACCCCGTCGGGCGCGGCATGTCCGGATAGGACAGGTGGCCGGGCTGCGGAGGCCGCGTGACCCCGAGACCCGGTCCCTCGCCCGTGCTGGATCCTGCACACGGCACGGTAGAGCCGGGCGCCGACAGCACGGGGGCACGGCGCTGGGATTAACTCGAAGAGATCAACGGTTCCGGTTCTGCGAGGATTCGGAGATGGATGCGGATCGTCGTGCGTTGTTGGGCTGGCAGTTCGAGCTGACCTGGTCGCTGCTGGACCTGCACCTGGTCGAGCTGGTGGAGGAGGACTTCCTCGCCGAGCCCGCGCGGCACTGCTGGACCATGCACCGCGCCGACGACGGCGGCTGGGTGCCCGATTTCGCCGAGACCGAGCCCGATCCGCTTCCCGCCCCGACGATCGGGCTGATGGGGATCGGTGCCGACCCGGAAACGTTGTCGTCGGTGGCGAGCACACTGCGCAACGCCAGCACTGATGTGGATGCGCACGCAGGCGAACCACCGATTCCGCAGGCGGGTGAGATCACGGCCGTGATCGAAGCCGCCATGCGCACGATCTGCGAGGGCGTAGCGAACATGTCGGCCAGCGCAGGCGGTGTGGGAGATGCGGTGGCCGAGGGGCGTGATCTCTACGTGGAGACCGACCTCGACTCCACTGCGCACCTGCAGGACGCTCAGCCCGGCGCCGACCACCCGCACGACCGGTAACAGGGGATATCCGAGATGGCAGAGCTAGACACCGAGGTCGACGGTGACCCGGATTCCCTGACCGAGTCGGCGCGGTGGATGCGCGAGCGGTGCGTCGGTTTGGAAGACATCGCGAGTGCCTTCGTGTCCGCTCGCGGGGACTCGGAAAGCGGGTGGACGGGGGAGGCAGGTGACCGTGCTCGGCAGCTGATGACCGAGGGCGACAAGCTGGCGAGCAGTCAGACTCTGCTGATCGCCAGCCTGCTCACTCAGTTGGAGACCCACCAGGACGACCTGAACACCGTGCACAAGTGGATGCAGGACGCGCGGGACATCGCACGGGAAGGCGGTCTCACCGTCCGTGGGTTCAAGATCCAAGATCCCGGGCCCGCACCTCGTGACCCGGGCACGTTGCCGGAGAACGCCAGCCCGGCCGAGGCAGCGCAGCACGGCGCACTCGCGCACGCCAATGCCGAGTACACCAAGAAGGTCCAGGCGTACAGCGAGGCGAGCGAGATCGTGCAGAAGGCGCGGGACAAGGAGACCAGCTCCCAGGCACAGGTCGTCCAGTTCCTCTCCGGCACCTTCGATCCCGCGAAATTCGCGGTGACCCTCGGCGATATCTCCGCTGGTGCCGGCGCCGCGATCGCCGCTCGCACCTCCGCGTGGCGGACCGCCGCGGCCAACGTCAAGAGCCCCGCGCTCGCCTCGCACATGGCCAGCGAGAGCATCATGAGCCCCGCAGGCAAGCTCAAAGCAGCCACGATCGCGGCGGAACGGACCATGGAAAAGCAGTTCGCCGTGAACATGGCAACCGCCACGAAGGCATCACAGTTCGTGGACAAGTACGTGCCACCACGGATCACCAAGGCCCTGGACGCCAAGATTGTTCCAGAGGGGACAAAACCCCCATCGAACATGTTCCTTCGAGGGGCAACAAAGGTGGGAGGGAAACTTCCGATTGCCGGGGCGGTGTTTACGGCTGCTGGTGTCGGTGTCGACGTCATGCAGGGCAAGGGCGCCACGCAATCGGTCGTGTCCAATACGAGTGGTTTCGTCGGTGGAGCCGTGATCGGCGCTTGCATCGGGGGTCCAGTGGGCGCGGTCGTTGGTGGCGTGGCTGGTGTCGGAATCGGTTTCAGGTCGACGCCATTTGGTCAGCTGCGAGTGACTGAGAACGAGGATCGGTAGGATGATGCCGGAATCAGGTCCGACCCCCGACAGTGCGACGGGCGAGCCCAGGCCGCCACGCGCACCGGTGCTCCGTGCGGACATGGCTGAAAAGAACAACGGACGCTCAGCGCGCGCCAGATGTCCAGGTTCCCCCGTGGGTGAAGGGCCAGCGTTGGAATGGTACCAACGCTCCATCAGGGAGTACTTCGTAATCGGGGTATGGTTTTCGGTATTCCTTGCTGGTTTCGTGAGCCTGGCCTTGTGGGGATTTGAGTGGATCTACGTGTGGTGGATGTGGGCGATCGTCGTGTCGCCGATCCCCCTGTATTCGCTCGTGGGGCGCGCGAAAGGGTTTTCGGCCGGGGCCGAATGGTTTGCGGTGCGGTCGGAAACATATGTGCGGTTGTACGAGCTGTCCGAGGTTGCCGTCCACGGCACCGCCGGTAGCTGGAATCTTGAGCTCAAGGACAAGCATGATGGTTGGGCACAGGTCAGCCTGCGGGAGGTCCAGTACAACCGAGACCTGTGGGATTTGGTCTACAACGGAATCGTGTATTCCGTAGCGAATGGGGCGAGTGCTGGGACGCAGACCAGAAATGTTCTTCATCTCCTGCCTTGAGGGATGGAGAAAGATCAGTGCCGCACGCAGCGCCACGACCCGACACGATCACCGGCGAACCGCGTCCTCCGCGCGCGCCGGTTCTGCGTGCGGATATGGCTGAAAAGAACGGTATTGACCCTGATCAGGCGCAGTGTCCGTCGCCCGCCGAGGGCGAGAGGCCGAGACTGGAGTGGTACCAGCGCTCGCCGAAGGACAGTGTGGTGACCGGCTTGTGGGTGGCCGCAGCCCTGGCCGTTGTCATGACGGTGGCGTTGTGGGGATTTGCCTGGGTCGGTCTGTGGTACATGTGGCTGATCCTGCTGGCTCAGCCGGTCTTCTTCTACTTCAGGGGTCGTCAGCCGGGGTTCTCGGCGGGCGCGGATTGGTTCGCCCGCAGCGACAAGTCCCGAGTGCGCACGTACGAGCTGGCCGAGGTCAAGGTCAGTGGCACGATGGGAAGTGGGGACCTGGAGATGCGGGACGAGCACGGCGGCTACGTTCTGCTGAGCTTGTTGGAGATCCAGTACAACCGGGACCTGTGGGATTTGGTCTACAACGGGATCGTGCACTCGGTCGCCAGTGGTGCGGGTGCGAACGCTCGAACGATGAGCAAGCTACACCTCGACTAATCCCCTGTGGACGTCGAGTCTTCGCTGTCGGGGTGCCCTCCTGTCCCTGCATCAACGCGCTCGATGAGCGTTGGCCCGGGGATCGGCGGCCCGGTGAGCGTCTTTGCGGCCGTCCCGTCATGGCTAGTCTCGACCCGGCCCATCGATCTGCGCACGCAGTCGTCGCACGCCCGCCGGGGCGGGGTGTTCGTGTGCAGTCCGGCGTCCAGTCCGCATTCCGTCTCGCCGGCGCGCGGGGCGCGGATGTGTACGGTTCCGTGTCGGTCGGTCCAGGGGCGGATCACGCCTGCACCGCCGGTGGAGCAGGCACGGTGTTGGCGTTCGACCTCGGCTGCCGCCATTCCCGTTCCTGCAGCGCCTCAACCAGGATCGGCGCGCGGTAGCAGGACCTCGCGATGGCACTGACGGCTCCGATCTCGGCGTGAGCTGTCCTGTGCTGTGCGCTGCACAGGATTGGTGGTGCTGACATGTGTGTCTCCGAGGTCGGTGAGTGGGCAAGGGGTTCCGCGCGGCCTGGGGTCGGGGGAGGTCAGGCCGCGCGGAACCGGGCGGGTGCGGCGAGCAGGCGGATCGCAGCGGGGCGCGATCTGTGGCGACCACACCTGCTGTTGGCTGCGCACCGTGGAGTTCACGGGGTTCGGGTGGCGGCGCAGCAGTTCACGCTCGGCCCGAACGGGGTGGGAAGGCTGGGCTACCTAGCGAGAGAGTGGCCAGTCCGTCCTCGGTTTGCGTCGGGAGCGGGGGAATCGCTGGGTGCGCACGTGATATGGAAGTACATCTTGTACTTTCTGCTGCTTGGCTTGCCGGGCATCGCCAGATTAAAAGTGTAAGTACATAATGTAAATACATCTGTCTGGGTGAACGTGGCGTCCGCGTCGAGCGGCCAAAGGAAGGGGCTCTTGGTGTCCAGCCCGTCGGCGACCATCACGATGCAGCAGCGACAGCTCGGCAATGAGCTGCGTCGGTTGCGCGAGACCGCCCGCCTGAACCAGGACGAAGCCGCCGAGCACTTGGGAAAGGCGCACAACAAGATCAGCCGGGTGGAGAACGGCAAGGTCAGCATCTCCAAGGCTGAGCTCGAAGCTCTGCTGGCGTTGTACGAGGCGCCTGAGAAGGACCGGGAGTGGTGCCGGGAGTTGGCGCAGGGCGCGCGTCGTCGTCGCGGCCGCCCCAAAGACGAGACCGCGCTCTACCTCGGTCCGCGCTGGTTCCGCGCGTTCCGCGACTTCGAACGCAGTGCCACCGAGGTGATGGTGGTCGCCTCCGAGGTCCTGCCCGGGAACCTCCAGACCGAGGACTACACCCGTGCCATCTTCGACGGCCGCGGGGATGACTCCAGTGGCAAAGCCGGCGAGGACACCGTGCGGGTGCGGCAAGAGCGGCAAGCTCTGTTGACGGGCGAGGGGGCTCCGCACGCTTCTTTCGTGCTCAGTGAATCGGCGCTGCGTCGCCAGATCGGTACCCGGGACGTGATGGCTGCGCAGTTGCACCATCTGGCGGAGCTGGCGCTGTTGCCGAACGTCACGATCCGAATCATCCCGTTCGACATCCGGTCCTACGGCGATGTCGGCTACGACTTCGTGATCTTCCGGTTCGACGCCGACACCAGTACCGACATCGTCTACATCGAGATTTACGGGGATGCGGTCTACCTCGACAAGCCGCCTGAAGCCGTGCACCGCTATACCGAGTTGCTCGGCAGGCTCCACGGCGTCGCCTCGGGCCCCGTGGAGTCACGTAACTTCGTGCGCGAACTGGCACGCCGGTTCGCCGGAAGCAACGCGCGAAAGGACTGAGCGGCATGGCCAACTCGGGCATGAACTGGACGCAGGTGGAGTTCACGAAGTCGTCCTACAGCGGCAGCGATCAAGGCAACTGCGTCGAATTCGGCACGGCCGCGGGGCTCGTCGGTATTCGGGACTCGAAGTTAGCCGAAGCCAGCCCCATCCTCGAAGTCGAAGCAACCGCTTTCCGGGCGTTCATCACCGACCTGAAGGCAGGCACGTTCGACCAGTCGGCCTAGGTCGAGAAGCACTGCGGGGCGGGCGGCGCCGTGTCCACGCGCCCGGCGCCGCGCCGCTGCTTGAGGCGGCTTACGGCTCCTCGCTCGCCTCGCGGTCGGGGCCTGCGCGGCCTGCGCGTTTGTCCGCTTGGTAGAGCGGGTGGAAGTGCTCGACCGTGCGGTCGGTGTCGTCGGCGAGCTGGCCGGTGCGCTCGAACAGCTCCGACAGCACGCTCTGCACCAGCGCATTGGTCTCCGCGTTGCCGGTGTCGACGGATCCCACGTGCCTGCGCCCTTCCTCGTGCACCATGCGCAGCCTCGTGGCGCTGAGCCGCAGCTGGTCGAAGCTCTCCTCCATCGGATCCTGCCCGTCGGTGCGCTCGCTGTCCTCGGTCACGGTCTCCTCCTGGGTGGCTCGTCCCGGTGAGGTTACTGGTCGCGCGGTGCCGGAGGGGCCGGGTTCGCCGATCGGAGCAGTGCCGTCCCGCTGAGTGGTGTCCGGCCGTGCGGGCCCGCCGATCACCGGCGCACCGTCGCGATGTGGCTGCGCACGAGTTCCGGGGATTCGTTCCGAGGTCGGCCGAGACCTGGCGGGACCCGTTCCCGATGTACGAGCAGCTGCGCGAGCGCGATCCGGTGCACCACGTCGAACGCGGCGACTATTGGGTGCTGTCCCGCTACGCGGACGTGGCTGCGGCGGCCAAGGATCCTTCGACGTTCTCCTCGGCGCGCGGGCTCACCGTCGAATCCGATGAACTGCGCCGGGCCGGGCTCGGTGACGCCACGCCGATGGTGTTCCTCGATCCGCCCGAGCACACCGACTTCCGCGCGCTGATCAACCGGGGATTCACCCCGCGCCGGATCGACTCGATCGAACCGCAGGTGCGGGAGTTCGTCGTGCGCCGGCTGGAGCGGCTGGCCGGGCGCGGCGAGGTGGACCTGGTCGCCGAGCTGCTCAAACCGCTGCCGAGCTTCGTCGTCGCGCACTACCTCGGCGTGCCGGAGGCTGACCGCGTGCAGTTCGACCGGTGGACCGACGACATCGTCGCGGCCGCGGCGGGCGGCGACCCGTTGGCCACCCCGGATGCCGTGGCCGGGTTGTTCGACTACTTCCAGCGGCTCGTCGAGTGGAAACGCGCCGACCCCGGGGACGACGTGATTTCCGACCTGATCGGCGTTTTCGGCGATGATGACCCGCTCGGCCCGATCCGCATCCTGGGCTTCGCGTTCACCATGGTCGCCGGCGGCAACGACACCACCACCGGTCTGCTCAGCGCCGGCGCCGAACTGCTCACCGCGCACCCCGAGCAGCGGGACGCGCTCGCCGCCGACCCCCGGCTGATCCCGGAAGCGGTGGAGGAACTGCTGCGGCTCACCAGCCCGGTGCAGGGACTCGCCCGCACCACCACGCGCGACGTGCAGCTGGGCGACCGGACGATCCCCGCCGGGCGCAAGGTGCTGCTGCTGTACGCCGCGGCGAACCGGGATCCGCGCCGGTACGGGCCGGACGCCGAGCGGTTGGACATCACCCGCGCACCGCGCAACGTCCTCGCGTTCAGCGTCGGTGCGCACCACTGCCTCGGCGCGCACGCCGCCCGGCTGCAAGCCCGCGTCGTGCTGGAGGAACTGCTCGCCCGGTACCCGGGATTCGCGGTGCACGCCGCGCGCGGCGAGTTCGCCACCGGCCACTACGTCCGCCGCTACCGCAGCCTCCCCTGCACGCTCGCCCCCGCTCCCTGAGCTGATCTTTCGCACATCGAACCCCGGAGCGCGGCGAACTCGCCCGTCCGGTCACGGTGCGCGGTTCGCGGTGGCGCACCGGTGCGGCGCGGCTGAGACTGATCCGCGGAATCGGTCATAAAGGACTCGATTCGCCAACCTGTCGG
This sequence comes from Saccharopolyspora montiporae, assembly GCF_015209505.1. Lineage (GTDB taxonomy): Bacteria > Actinomycetota > Actinomycetes > Mycobacteriales > Pseudonocardiaceae > Saccharopolyspora > Saccharopolyspora montiporae. The sequence goes on along the minus strand of NZ_JADEYC010000045.1, from coordinate 29,733 downwards.
CATTCGCCCGCAGTCCCGCGCGCTGCGCGGCGGGAACGGAGGATCCATGCGCAATTCCCGGGTTCCGATGAAGGCGCTCAGCAAGATCGCTACCGCGGCACTCGTGCTCTCCGCGGTCGGGACCGCCGGACCAGCGGCGGCGCAACCGGAGCAGCCCGACGAGCAGCCCCTCGCGCAGGTGCAGACGCGGGGAGTCGAGATCACCCAGGAACAGGCGGACCTGATCGAGCAGGCGGTGCAGGCGAATCCCGAGTTGAGCGCGTCCGACGCCCTGGACGCGGCCGGTGTGGACGAGACGCAGCAGCGGGTCGTCGAGGAGGGGTATGCAGAGGCCACTGCCGACTGCTCGGCGATGAGCCTGTGGGGAAACTCCGACGGCGCGTACACCTGGAAGAATGACTTCTTCCGGCTCACCGGGGGTTTTGCGGTGGGCGGCAACGTGCGGATCTACACGGACGGCGCGTTCTTCATCCCGGGGATCAGGGGCATCGAGGGGCGTTCGCAGGACATCTCCGGGCAGATGCCCTCGTCCGGGCTCTTCCCGAACGGCATGGGGGCGGAGGCGTGGTCCGTCAACACCCGGCTCCCCCATCTCGATCCGGCGTTCTGCTACGGCGAAGTCTGGGCGTCGTTCGACCACTCGGCGCCGCAGGGCTGACCCGACGCGCGACGTCCCCGGGCCGCGACCCGGGGACGTCGCGCTGTGGGGGTCAGCCCGCGTGGGTGTGCTTGGCCGAGCGCGCCGTGAGGTCGGACTCGATCTGTTCGAGCGTGCGGCCCTTGGTCTCCGGCAGCCAGCGGTACAGGTAGACCAACCCGCAGGCGCCGAGCACCGCGTACAGCCAGAACACGCCGGACGCCCCGCCGAACAGGTCGATCAGCGTCAGCACCGAGATGGACACCAGCAGGTCCAGGCCCCAGTGCGTGACGATGCCGAACGAACCGGCCTTGCCGCGCACGCTGCTCGGGAAGATCTCGCTGTTGACCAGCCAGATCGCGATGCCGAGGCTGCAGGCGAACGCGGACTGGTAGACCACGAGCGCCAGGATCAGCAGCACCGCCACCGTGCCCTGCACGGGCTGGGTGAACAGGAAACCGATCAGGATCAGCGCGCCGATGACCACCGCCGTGCCGCCCAGGATCAGCGGCCTGCGGCCGAGCCGATCGATGAACACCAGCGCGAAGATCGTGAACAGCACGTTCAGCGACCCGATGCCGACCGAGGCCAGGATCGCGCCGGTGTCGCCGAATCCCACGTTCTTCAGGATCGTCGGCGCGTAGTAGATCACCGCGTTGACCCCGACGACCTGGCTGCTGCCCGCCGCGGCCACGCCGACCGAGATCCACCGCCGGTAGCGGGGCCCCAGCAGGTCGCGGTAGGTGATGCGGCCCTCGGTCTGCACCGCCTCGCGGATCTCGGCCAGTTCCGCGTCCACGTGGTCGGCGGGCCGGGTGCGGGCCAGGACCGCGCGGGCTTGTTCCGGCCTGCCGTGCGTGAGCAGCCAGCGCGGGCTCTCCGGCAGGCCCAGCAGGCCGAAGAACATGAGCACCGCGGGAACCGTCGCCACGCCGAGCATCCAGCGCCAGGACCCGGCCGAGGACAGCGCGTAGCCGACGATGTAGGAGGCCAGGATGCCCACGGTGACCATGAACTGGTGCAGCGAGACCAGCGTCCCGCGCCGGTGCGGCGGGGACATCTCGGCGATGTAGCTGGGCACCACGAGTGACGAGATGCCGATGGCCACGCCGAGGAATCCGCGGGACAGCACCAGCAGTCCCGTGGACGGGGTCAGCGCGCACCCCAGCGTCGCCACGGTGAACAGCACCGTGACGCCGAGCAGGGTGTTGCGCCTGCCGAGGCGGTCGGCGAGCGGACCGCCGATGATGACGCCGACGACGGCGCCGATGAGGATCGACGAGACCACGATCTGCTGCATCATGTCGCCGAGCCCGAACTCGGGCTGGATGTAGAGCAGCGCTGCCGAGATCACGCCGGTGTCGTAGCCGAAGAGCAACCCGCCGAACGCGGCGATGATCGACGCGCCCACGACGAGTGCCGTGCCGTTGCGCGGTTGCGCGCCGCCGGTGTCGTTGTCCTGCTCGCTCGCGGTGCCACCCGTCATGAGCAGCCCCCTCCCGGTCGCGGATCAGTGATGGCGATCACATGGGCCGGATCATACGAGCAGGACTCGGATTTCGCCGAGTATTCGCTGGTGAACGCCGTGTATGCGGTGTTCGCCGGGAAGGGTGGGAATGGGGTCCGTGTACCACTCGGGCGGGCGGCCGGGGTGTCCGGTCAGGCATCACCGGACAGTGCGCGCAGCACCCGATCCACCCGGTCGGTGAGGTGCGCGCCGGTCGCCGGGCAGGTCAGCGGATCGTCCCGGGGGCACTCCAGCAGGTGATCCAGGGCATCGCCGGCTCGGGTGAGGCGCCCCGGTTGCGCGGTGCCGACCTCCCGGTTGCGGTGGAGCAGTTCGTGCCGGTCCGCGCGCCCACGTCGACCGGTCCGCGCTGCGGGTCGCCCCCGGAGCAGCACTGCGGAGTCGCCTACGCTGGGGCGGGTGACCTTGTTCGACCTGCCTGCCGATACCACCGCGTGCGTGGGCGGGATCCCCGATGACGCGATCGAGCAGGGCGAAGTCTTCACCCGGAGCTGGGTGGTGGACCTCGTTCTCGACCTGGTCGGCTATGTCCCGTCCACCGATCTGGCAGCGCGCACCTTGGTGGAGCCGGCTTGCGGGGAAGGTGCTTTCCTCGGCGCCGTAGCCGAGCGGGTCGGCCGCTCGTGCGGGCTGGCGGGGAGATCGATCCTCGACGCGGCGGAATCCGTGCGCGCCTACGACCTGCTGCCCCGGAACGTGGTCGCCAGCCGCGAGCGCGTCGCCGAGACGCTGGTGCAGCAGGGGTGGCCGCCGGACGATGCGCAAAGCGTCGCGCGGATGTGGGTGCGGGCCGGGGATTTCCTGCTCCGCGGGCCGGCGGAGCACGGAGCCGACTTCGTCGTCGGCAACCCGCCGTATGTTCGCCTGGAGGACATCCCCGATGATCGGTTGATCGCCTACCGGGAACGCTGGCCCAGCATGATCGGCCGGGCCGACCTGTACGTCGGTTTTCTCGAAGCCGCGCTCTCCGCGCTGCGTCCGGGCGGAGCGCTCGGCTTCATCTGCGCGGACCGGTGGATGCGCAACCAGTACGGGCGGGCACTGCGGCAGCTCGTGTGCCGCGACTTCGCCGTGGATGCCGTCCTCTCCATGCACGAGGTCGACTGCTTCGAGGAGCCCGTGTCCGCCTACCCCGCGGTCACGGTGTTGCGCAACGGCCGGCAAGGCAGCGCGCTCGTCGCTGACACGACCGCGGAATTCGGCAGTGCGCAGGCCGCAGAACTGCTGGAATGGTCGCGCCGCGGGGCGACCTCCTCCGTTCGGGAGAGCAGCTTCACCGCTTCCCGGACGACCGGCTGGTTCGAGCACGCCGATTCGTGGCCGGTCGGCAGCCCGGAGCGGCTGGCCTTCCTGGCGGACCTGGAGAAACGGCTCGCCCCTTTGCACGATGCCGCGACCGGCACGCGGGTGGGCATCGGGATCGCGACGGGGGCCGACAAGGTCTACCTGACGCAGGACGACGACCTGGTCGAGCGCGACCGGCTCCTGCCGCTCGCGATGGTCGCCGACATCAGAGGTGGGCACCTGGCCTGGTCCGGGACCTATCTGGTGAACCCGTGGACGCCCGACGGCGAACTCGTGGATCTGGAGCGCTACCCGCGCCTCGCGGAACATTGCGCGCGGCACGGTGAACAGCTCACCGGGCGGCATATCGCCCGCAAGCAGCCGCCGGATGCGCGGCGGCACCCTGCGCTTCCAGTCGCAGTACCTGCGCAAGATCCGCGTGCCCGAGCCGGGCCGGTTGGCGCGGAGCGACGCCGACGCGTTGGCGGCAGCCTTCCAGCGCCGCGATGTCGACCTCGCCACCCGGGCCGCCTTGCGCGCGTGCGGTGTTGATCACCTGCCCGACTAGGATCACGATCCGTGCGGCCGTCAACGCCCGGATCGCGTACCTGCGCGATCTCGGCATTCCCGGATAGGCCGTTCAGGTCGGTCGGTGGTCGGTGCGCCCGGTGCCGGCGAGGAGGGTTTGCACGGCGAGGACGGCCAGGAGCGGGGCCAGCAGCAGCCAGGGTGCGGTTTCCAGGTGGTCGACCGATTCGGCCAGCATGGCGCCCCATTCCGGGCTGGGCGGTGGCGGGCCGAGGCCGAGGAAGCCCAGGGCGGCGACCGTGTTGATCAGCGCAGGCAGCCGGACGACGGCCAGCGCACCGACCGCGGGGAGCACGGCCGGCAGCACCGACACGCGCAGCACGCGGACCGGCGAAGCGCCCAGCGCTTCGTGCGCGCGGACCCACGGTTCGCCGCGCACGGCGGCCACTTGGGCATCCACCTGCCGGGCGAACGGCAACCATCCGACGCTGACCAGCGCGAACACCAGCGTGATCCGGCCGGGTCCGCCGATGAGCCCGGCGATGATGGCCACCAGCACGGGCGGCAGCGCTACCGCGACATCGATCAGCCCGCGCACCAGCACCGCGATCCGGCCGCCGCTGCGCCCGGTCAGCCCGCCCACGAACACGCCGATGAGCACCGACAGCAGCAGGGCCGCCCCCGCCGCACCCAGCGTCAGCGGTGCGCCGTGCGCGAGCCGGGCCAGCACGTCGCGGCCGAGTTCGTCGGTGCCCAGCGGGTGCTGCGCCGACGGGCCGTCCAGCACCGCGGCCATGTCGGTGCGCAGCGGATTGCGCAGCCAGCCCGCCACCAGCACCGCGAGCACCAGCGCGGACAGGCCCGCGCGCACCGGCCGGGCGGTCAACTGCGCGATCACGCCGCCCCCCGTCTCGTCCGCGGATCCGCGGCGAGCGCGGCGGCATCGCCGAGCGCGCCGATCGCCAGCGCGGCCAGTGCCGCCGCCACCAGCCCGCCCTGCACCAGCGGGACGTCCTGCGTGCGCACCGCTTCCACCAGCGTGCTGCCCAGACCCGGGATGTCGAAGACCACCTCGATCGCCGTGGTGCCCGCGACCGCACCGGCCGCGCTGTAGGTCAGCAGCGCCAACGCGGGCGGCAGCGCGGGCTTTCCGATGTGCAGCAGCCAGATCCGGGCCGTGCCGAGACCTTTGGCCTGCGCCGCCGCGGCGAACGTCCGCTCGCGCAGCGAGCGCGCGTGCTCGCGGGTGGTGACCGCGATCGGTGCGGCCAGGCACGGCACCAGCGAGGCCAGCGGCAGGATCGCGTACTCCGGGCCGCGCCACCCGGAACTGGGCAGCAGCTGCAACCCGACCGCGAACACCACGACCAGCAGCGGGGCCAGCGCGAACTCCGGCAGCGCGGCGGCGAACCTGCTCAGCACCCGCACCGCGCGGTCGGCGGCCGACCCGGTGCGCCGCGCGGCCAGCAGGCCGGTGCCGAAGCCCAGCGCGAAGGACAGCAGCATCGAGCCGACCACGATGCTCAGCGAGATCTGCGCCGCCGCGAGCACTTCGGCGGCCGCGTCCTGCCCGGACACCCACGACGCGCCGAGATCACCGGTGAGCAGGCCGCCGATGCGGTCGGCGATGCGCTGCGGCAGCGGCTGGTCCATCCCGAGCTGGGCGCGCAGCGCTTCGAGCACCTGCGGATCCGCATCGCCGTCCGCGTAGCGGCCGGACAGCACGCTGCGCGCCGCGTCCACCCCGGTCAGCTCCGGCAGCAGCACCGCCAGCAGCACGACCCCGGCCAGCACGAACGGGGTGAGCGCGAGCCGCAGCACGGTTGCGCGCGCGGCGGTCAACCCGGCAGCTGCTCGTGCGGTGCGCGGGCGCAGAGCACGAAGAACCCGGGTGCGCTGGGGTACGGCGCGGTGTCGAACACGCCGGTGCGCTCGGCGATCCCGGTGAATCCGCAGCCGGCCACGAGCGCGGCGCAGCGGTCGAAGTCCAGGCCCGCGCCGTAGGGCAGCTGCGCGGTGACGTCCGAGTAGTGCGTGTCGAAGCGCTCGTCGGTGCGGGGTTCACCGGTTTCGGCCGCGCCCCACAACCCGTCGGTGATCAGCAGCAGTCCGCCCGGGCGCAGCGCCCCGCGCCACGCGCGCACCGCATCGGCGGGATCGGGCAGCGTCCACAGCACGTTGCGGGTCACCACCGCGTCGAACGGGCCTTCCGGCGGCGCTCCGGCCGGGCCCACCAGCCAGCGCACGTCCAGCGCCTCGGCGACGCCGCGCTCCTCGGCCACGGCCAGCATGCCCGGCGAGGCGTCCTGCCCGGTGACCCGGTGTCCGCGCGCGGCCAGCAGCGTGGCCAGGAAACCCGTGCCGCAGCCGGAATCCAGCACCTGCGCTCCGTCGCCGACGGCCGCGGACACCAGCGGCGCCACCCGCTGCGACCACAGCTCGCGGGCCGGGTTCTGCCCGGGCTGGGCGTCGTAGCCGTCCCGGGCACGTCCGTCCCAATAGGACACCACGGACGCGGGGGCCTGTGCGGTCGCGGTCATCGGCGGGAGACCTCCTCGGTCAGGAGTTCGCGTTCCAGCGGGTCGGTGGCGACACCGGTCACGGCGGTGCTGTGCGCGATGCGGTCCTGGTCGTGCGCCAGCGGGACGCCGACCACGTGCTCGTCCAGCAGCTCACTGGCTTCGCGGAAGACCTCGGCGCGCTGCTCCCGGTCGTCGACCGCGTCCAGCCCACCGAGCAGCGCGTCCAGCCGCGGATCGCACCAGTGGTCCAGGTTGAACCCGCCCGCGCAGCTGAAGTCGCTGGCCAGGTAGCTCGCCGCGTCGGGCACGTCGACGAGGTAGTTGCGCGAGTAGACCGCGGCGTCCACCTCGCCGTTGAAGATCTTCGGTTCCACCCGGTCGGACGGTTCCTGCACGATGCGCACGTCGAATCCGGCGCGCCCCAGCTGGTCGGCCAGCGCGGTGGTCAGCGCGGGCAGTTCCGGGCGTTCCGGGTAGGTGGCGATGGTGACCGGGATCCGCCGCTCACCGGTGGCCGCGGTCAGCGCGCGCTGCGCGGCCGCCGGATCGCCCGCGGGCGGCTTCTCCCGCGAGCCCCACGGCACGCCGGGGCCGAAGTAGCGGGCGGCGGGGAGCGATTCGCCTTGCAGTACCCCGTCCACCAGCCCGGTGCGGTCCACCGCGCGTTCGGCGGCTTCGCGGACCTGCTGGTCGGCGAACGGTCCCTCCGCGGTGTTCATGTGCAGGGCGGTGGTGCGCGGCAGCTCCAGCGAGTCGATCTCGACGTCCTCGGCCGAGCGCAGCGGCTCCAGCTGTGCCACCGGGACCTTGTCGATCAGGTCGAACTCGCCGCTGCGCAGGCCGTTGACCCGGGCGGAGGCGTCGTCGACGAATCGGACCTGGGCCGCGTCCACGTGCGCCGGCTGCCTGCGGTAGCTGTCGCTGCGCCGCAGGTCGACGCTCTGCACGCCGTGCACGCGGGTCACCTCGAACGGGCCGGTGCCGGCTCCGGCGGCCGGGTCGACGGTGCCGTCCTCGCCGACCGCGCCCGGGGCGAGCACGGCCGCGTTCGCGGTGGCCAGCCGCTGCGGCAGGATCGGATCCGGTTGCGCGGTGCGCACCTGCACGGTCCGCTCGTCCGGCGCGTCGACGCCGGCCAGCACGTCGCGCAGCGCGCGGGGCGGGGCGGCCGACGAGGTCACCCGGCGCAGCGAGTCGGCCGCGGCCTGCGCGGTCACCGGCTCGCCGGACTGGAAGCGGACGCCGGGCGCCAGGGTGAACCGCCACTCGACGGGGGAGACCCGCTGCCAGGACTCGGCCAGGTCGGGATGCACCGCACCGTCCGGCGCGACGTCCACCAGCGTCTCGGTCACGCCGAGCCGGGACAGGATCAGCGCGTCGTCCGAGGCCGGGTCCCAGCCGCTCTGCGGGCTGAACGCCATCGCCGCCTGCAGGGGCCGGTCGCCCGTTTCCGCACCGCTGAACCCGCAGCCGGACAGCACCAGCAGGGCCGCCGCGCACGCCGCACCGCGCACCGCGCTACCGGGTAATCGCAATTGCCACCACCTTGCAGGAACTCCGTCCGCTAGATAGTCGCATGTCCGGGCGCGGCGAGGTAGGAGAGCTCGCACACCCGCCACGGGTGATCGGACCGGTACTGCACGTGCGCGACGCTGCACTTGCGGCGACGGATAGCTACCCGATCGTCCGATCGGGGATCGCCCGGCAACTCCGGTGCGCTGCCGGCGCGATGATCATGCGCGACGCTGGGTCGCCGTCCCTGCTCCCATCGGTTCGACCTGATCTTCGGATCTCGCCAAGGGTGCCGCGTTGCCGGTACCGAATGGGGTCGTGCCGCGCACCGGACGGCCCGGTGCCGAGGCGATGACGGCGGGAGGACCCACCGATGACCCGGGAACAGCGCAACCTGCTGCGCGTGCTCTCGTTCCTCGCCGGCCTGCTGGCGGTCGTGCTCGGCGTGCGGGCCGGTGCTCCGGTGTGGTCGTGGGCGGTGTCCGCGGTGGTGCTGCTGCTGGTGCCGGTGCCGGTCGCCGAGCTGTTGCTGCTCCGGCACCGCCGCGCCCGCACCGATCCCGCGGACCGCACGCCGCAGCCGGAAAACCGTACGCCGCAGCCGGAAAACCGTACGCCGCAGCCGGATCCGCAACCGAAAGATCCGGAAACCCGCGCGGTGCAGGAGATTCCGCTGCGCAGCTCGGCGGACGATTACCGGTTCTGGTTCTCCGCCCGGGTGTGCTGGCGGCAGGTGCCCGAGGCGCCCGGCATGCCGCACGCCGATCCGGGCGGGCGCGCCGTGCACCTGGTGGTGGAGCAGGCCGCCGAGCAAGCGGCACTGACCGGCCCGGACGATTACCCGCTGCTGCAGCACCGGCTCGATTCGCTGCTCGGTGCGGTGCGGCACGACGAGTCCGGGCGGGTCGAGGCGTGGGCGGTGGACGTGCGGGTGGCGCTGGCCGATTCAGACGCCGAGCGGCTGCGCGAGCTCACCGATGCGCGCAAGGATCAGCTGCTCTGGGAGCGCCGGCGCGAGTCGGAGCGCGACAAGCGGGAACACCTGGCGCAGGACGTGCTGAAAACCCCCGGCAGCACCCTGGTCTGGTGGTTGGTGCACAACGACTATCGGGTGGACGAGGCCGTGGCGCGCATCGACGACTTCCGCCGCCTCGCCGAGGCCGCGGCCGACACCGGGCAGCCGAGCGCGCACCAGCTGCGCACCCAGTGGGCCGAGATGTTCGCACCGGGCGCGGAGACCTCGTTCCGCGCGGCGTATTCGCCGCCCGCCGGTGCCCTGGAAGCCAACGGCACCGACGGAACCGGGACGAACGGAACCGGGACCGACGGTGCTGCGCACGACGGCGCGGACGTCGGCAGTGCCGGAACCGGCGGCGCAGCAGGCGTTCCCGAGTCGGCCGAGGACGTGCTGGCGGCGATCGAGCGCATGGACGGCTCTCCTGCCGAACGCGCCGAACTCGTCCGCGCGCTGACCGCGGTGCTCGACGAGCGGCAGCAGCACGACCTCGCCGACCACTTCCGCACCCGGCACGCCACCCGCGCACCGTCCTGACCGCGGCCGGCGGTCATGGTCGCGCGGCGAGGCGTTCGGTGAGGGCGAGCGCGTCCAGCGGGGCGCGGGCGGCGGCATCGTTGGCAGCGCGTGGAACGAGGCGTTGATCTCCGCGCTGGGCAACCGGGACGCCAGGTGCGCGAGCTCGCAGTCCCGCGGCAGGTCGGACGGGTAGAACGGGCGCGCCAGGAGTCGTAGGCCCAGCCCGAGGTGCCCACCAGAACGCGACCGCGCATGCGCCGACCGTAGCCGCGGGCCCGGTCACCTGCCGCGCCGCCGGGCATGTCCGGTCGGGTTGGCGACAACATCCCGGCCCGTTCGCCGCGGGTTCACCCGGCGACGGCCGCAGGTCCACCCGCGGTGCGCACGCTGGCCGCGACACCTGACGGAAGGACCGATCATGCTGCCATTCTCCCGGCGCACGCGGGTGCTGCTCGCCGCGGCCACACTGCCGTTCGTCCTGTCGGCCTGCGGCCCGAGCGCCGCGGAGGGACAGCACGGCGACCGCGATCCGGACGAGCTGGTGTTCGCCTCCATCCCCTCCGAGGATTCCGGTGACCTGGAACAGGACTACGAACCGCTGATCCGCATGCTGGAGCGGGAGACCGGCAAGAAGGTGCGCATGCAGAAGGCCACCGACTACGCCGCGGTCATCGAGGGCCAGCGCACCGGCAAGGTGGACATCGCGCTGTACGGACCGCTGTCCTACGTGGTGGCCGAGCGCAACGGCGCGGAGATCACCCCGGTCGCCGCGCAGACCGAGGAACGCGGGCAGGACCCCACCTACCGCTCCTACGGCGTCGTGCCCGCCGATTCACCGGTGCAGGACCTGTCCGGGTTCCGCGACCGGCAGGTGTGCTTCGTGGACCCGAACTCGACCTCCGGTTACCTGTACCCGAAGGCGGCGCTGCTGGACGCGGGCATCGATCCGGAGCGCGGTGTGCAGCCGGTCATGGCCGGCGGGCACGACGCCTCGGCGCTGTCCGTGCACGGCGGGCAGTGCGGTGCCGGGTTCGCGCAGGACGTCATGGTCGACGAGCTGCTCCCGGAACGCGGTGGCCTGGCCCGCGAGGACCTGCGCGTGGTGTGGAAGTCCGATCCCATCCCGGGATCCCCGCTGGCGGTCTCCGACGACCTCGCGCCGCAGCTGCGCGAGAAGATCAGCGGGGCGCTGCGGGACAAGGCCAACGCCGACTACCTGCGCGAGAACGGTTTCTGCGCGGGCGATTGCCGCACCGGCGGGTACTGGGGATTCGTCCCGGTCGACGACCACACCTTCGACAGCGTGCGCGACGTGTGCGCCACCACCCGCGACGAGCAGTGCACCACGGGATGATCCGCGCGACAGGTGTTCCCGCTGTTCACCTGACCGGTCCCGGCCGTTGACGCCACCGCAGATGTCCGGACAAGCTCGGCGACCACGCTCTCGGATGTGGCCAGAAGCCGGTACCTGGAAATAGCCGACGAACTCGCCCGGGAACTGGCGGACCTGCCCGCCGGGTCCCGGGTGCCGAGCGAGCACGAGATCGGCGTGCGGTTCGCCGTCGGGCGGGCCGCCGCCCGGGCGGCCGTGCAGGAGCTGGAACAGCGGTTGCTCGTGCGGCGGGTCCGCGGTGCGGGGACGTTCGTCAACCGCCGCATCGACTACGCCATCTCGCAGAGCCGCGCCCCGTCCTGGCACCGCACGGTGCGCGAGGCGGGCGGCGACCCGCGGTCCGTGGTGCGCGACGTGCGCAGCGCGGGCCTGCCGCCGGGCGTGGCCGAACGGCTCCGCCGGCCCGCGGGCGATCCCGCGCACCTGCTCGTCCGGCAGTACTACGTGGACGAACTGCTCACCTCGTGGTCGAACGAGTGGGTGCCGGGCGACGTGCTGCCCGATCCGGCCATCGCCGTGCACGCCGTCGAGTCGGTCGATGCGATCTTGCGCCAGCTCGGCGAAGTGCGGCCGGTGCGGGCGTGGTGCCGGGTCAGCTACGACCTGCCCGACACCGAGGTGGTGGAAGGCCTGGCCACCGAACTCGGCAGGCCCGTGTGGCTGGTGGAGAGCCTCAGCTGCGACGAGGGAACCGGCCGCCCGGTGCTGGCCAGTCACACGTGGTCGCGACCGGATTCCGCGCGGATCGTCGTCGAGATGGACGGTCCGCACCGACCCCCGGAGGACGAGTGAACACCGAACTGCGCGCAGAACTGCTCGCCGAGGCCGAATCCGCCGAACTGATCGACCTGGCCGACGACTGCCTCGCCGCGGGCGCCGAACCGGCCGTGCTGGTGCGCCCGCAAGTGGGTTGCGTCCCGGTGCAGGTGCGCGAACCCGTCCGACAGGAGCGCTTCCTGCTCGGCGATGCGCTGGCCTGCCGCGCCGAGGTCGAACTCGCCGGGCAGCGCGGCTGGTCGCTGCGCCTCGGCGACGACCGGCCCGCCGCGCTGGCCGCCGCGATCGTGGACGCGGCTGCCCGCACCGGGCTCGACGGCGGCGCCGCGGACCGGCTGTGCCAGGACGTGCTGGCGCGGCGGGAGGCCGCCGACCGGGAGGAATGGGCCGAACTGGCGCCCACGATCGTCGAATTCGAGGAGCTGTGACCGCGCCCGCCGCGGATCGCGGCGCACCGGAGGGACCCCGCATGGCCACTGCCACCGAACTGGACCGGGACACCACCCAGCTGGTGTTCCGGGCGAGCCTGGACGCGCTCGCCGAACCCGGCGAGCTCCGGGAGCTGCCGGAGGCCGGGCTGCCCGCGGCGCTGCTGCCGCTGCTGTCGCTGGCCGATCTGGACACCCCGGTGTTCACCGACACCGAGCACGACGCGGTGCGCACGGCGACCGGATCCCCGCTCGTGCCGCCGGAACGGGCCCGGCTGGCCGCCGTTCTCGGCGACACCGTGCCGCTGCACCGGTTTCCCGCGGGAAGCGCCGCGGCCCCGGAACGCGCGGCGCTGATCACCCTGGCCGTGGCCGGGTTCAGCGCGGGAACCGCGCTGCAGCTGACCGGGCCGGGCGTGCCGGGCAGCCGGGAACTGCGGGTGCGCGGGCTACCGGACGACTTCACCGCGCAGCGCGCCGCGCTGTCCGGTTTCCCGGCCGGACCGGACCTGCTGCTGGTCGCCCCGGACGGACGGCTGGCCGGCCTGCCGCGATCGACCCGCGTCGAAGGAGCTAGCTGATGGGATATTCCGGAGTCCGCGGTGGGATGGACGCGATTCTGGCCGCTGAACGGCTGGTGCGCCGCCGCCGCGACCACGCCGACGCCGAGTGGGCGAGCACCGAGCAGATCGTGCTGCGCTTCCGGCTGGCGGTGGACCGCATCATGGGCGAGGCCGGGCTGTACGACCCACACGTGGCCGCCGACGCGTTCCGGCAGGCCGAGGGCGATGTGCTGGAGGCCGCGCACCTGGTCCGTGCCTACCGGTCGACGCTGCCGCGGCTGGCGGTGACCGAACCGGTCGACCCGGACCAGATGACCGTGCTGCGGCGGATCGTGCCCGCGCACCGCACCCCGGACGGCCCGCAGTTGCTGGGCCGCACCACCGACTACACCGGTAGGCTGCTGGAACGCCCGGACGGCCCGCCGGAGCAGCCCGAACCGGCGGAAACCCCCGCCGACGACGGCGGAACCGCCGAGCAGCGGCATCCGCGCAGGTTCCTGGACCTGCTGCGCGAACTCGACCTGGCCGTGCAGCACGACCCGCCCGCCGACGACCCGGAACCGTTCGACATCACCCGCGCGGCCGCGCGCCCGCCCGCACCGCGCTCGGCGGTGCTGTCCAGCATGGCGCGCGCGGAAACCGGTGCGCTGGTGGGCTTGTGGTACCGCTCGATCCTCGGTCCGGACGGCGATGTGCACGAGATCACCCTCGGCGATACCCGGCACGGCCGGATCCGGCTGCACGTGCGGCACCCGCACACCGGGAATCCGGTGTCGTTCGGGCGGATCCGCGTCACCGAGGCCGAGGGTATCGAGGACCTGGACGGTGCCGAGGAGGACCGCACCCGGTTCGACGTCGGCTACGGCCTGTGCTTCGGGCACAACGAGCGCAAGGCGATCGCGATGGCCAACCTGGACATCGCCTGGCGCCGCGCCGGACCGGACAGCCCGCTGGAGCAGCTGCTGCTGCTGACCACCGACGGGCTGGACTCGGGCGGCTTCCTGGAACACCTGAAACTGCCGCACTACGTGACATTCCGGTCCATGGTGGACCGAAAGTTGGCCCGGCGCACCGCGGATGCCCCGCAGCAACCACGCGTGCCCGAGCCGTTCGGGGAGGAGTGCCGATGACCGCCGCACCGACGACGCGCTCGGTCCGCGAGATGGCCGTGGACGCCGAGCAGCGCGCGCACATCCTGGACGAGGGCGCCAAGCGCGAGATCCGCCGCGCCGCGCTGGTCGCGGTGTGCGTGCCGGGCTACCAGGTGCCGTTCGGGTCGCGGGAGATGCCGGTGGCCCGCGGTTGGGGATCCGGTGGGCTGCAGGTGACGCTGGCCGTGGTCGGCGGCTCGGACACCGTGAAGGTGATCGACCAGGGCGACGACGGCGGGGTGAACGCGGTCAACCTGCGCCGGATGATCGCCGGGACCACCGGCTGCGCCGCGGACACCGACACCCGCTCGGCCACGGTGGTGCAGACCCGGCACCGCATCCCGGAGGAACCGCTGGGCGCGGGACAGGTGCTCGTGTACCAGGTCCCGGTGCCGGAACCGCTGCGCGGTGTGCAGAAGTCCGTGGTCGAGTGCGCCCGGATGCACGCCGACGGCGACTACTCGGCGATGTGGGTGAGCCTGTACGAGGACCTGGTGCGCAACGGCGTGATCACCAAGTCCACCGGGTATCCGGTGCTGGTGGGCGGTCGGTACGTGATGGCCACGAGCCCGGTGCCGCGCTGGGACGTGCCCAAGCTGCACCGGTGCGCGCACCTCAACCTCTACGGGGCGGGCCGGGAGAAGCGGATCTACGCGATCCCGCCGCACACCGATGTGCTGCCGCTGACCTTCGACGACGTGCCGTTCGAGGTGGAGCAGGTGCCCGGGGCGTCCTGCGGCTACTGCGGATCGGGCACCAGCTTCCTGGTCGAGGGCGGGCCGACCGGGTACGTGTGCAGCGACTCCGACTGGTGCACCCGGTTCGCGGCCGGGGACGCCGCCGACGAGGTGCACCCGTTGCCGGAGTCGCTGCTGCCCGCGGAACCGCCGCAGCGCACCGAGGTGCGCGAACGCCGCCCGGTCGGCGAGGACCGCCCGGAGTGGGTGCTGCGGGCGGAGGGCATCGGCAAGGTGCACGGTGCCGGCGGGGCGGCCGCGGTCGCCGGGACCGGCCCGGACACCGGGACCGCGATCAGCCCGGGCACCGGTGCGGTGGTGGCCGCCTGGGACGTGACCTTCGACGTGGCGGCCGGGGAAGCGCTGGGTGTGATCGGCGAATCGGGCTCGGGCAAGTCGACGGTGCTGCGCTGCGTGATGGGCGACGAGCCGGCCACCGCGGGAACCGTGCACCTGGCGGCGGTGGACGGCGGCCGGTCCGGGCTGCACGAACTGGATCCGGCGGTGCGCCGCGCGCTGCGGGTGGACACGCTGTCCTTGGTGCACCAGGACCCGGCCGCGGGGCTGGACCTGCGGGTCACCGCGGGTGGCAACGTCGCCGAGCGGCTCACCGCCGCGGGCTGGCGCGGGTTCCGCGCGATCCGCGAACGCGCCGCCGAACTGCTGGAGCGGGTCGAGGTCCCGCTGTCCAGGATGGACGATCCGGTGGCCGAGTTCTCCGGTGGGATGCGCCAGCGGGTGCAGATCGCCAAGGCGCTGGCCACCGATCCGCCGGTGCTGCTGCTGGACGAGCCCACCACCGGCCTGGACGCCTCGGTCGCCGCCGGGGTGCTCGACCTGCTGCGCGGCTTGCTCGGCGAACGGGACACCGCCGCGGTCGTGGTCAGCCACGACTTCGCGGTGATCGAGGCGCTCACCGACCGCAGCATCGTCATGCAGCTCGGCCGGGTCGTGGAGAGCGGGTTGACCGACCAGCTGTTCGCCGATCCGCACCACCCCTACACGCAGCGGCTCGTCGCCGCGGCACGAAGGTGAGGTCCACAGTGGAACAAGTGCTGACCGTGCGCGGGCTGCGCAAGACGTTCACCCTGCACACCGTCGACGGGCGGCAGGTCGTCTCGCTGCGCGGCGTGGACCTGGACGTCGCGGCCGGCGAGCATGTGGCCGTGGCCGGGCCCAGCGGCGCGGGCAAGTCGAGCCTGCTGCGCTGCACCCAACGCAGCTACGTGCCGGACGCCGGATCCGTGGTGTTGCGCACCGAGCACGGCCCGATCGACCTGGCGGGTCTGCCGGACCGCGACCTGGCCCGGCTGCGCGGGCGCAACCTCGGCTACGTGTCCCAGTTCCTGGCCACGCCCCCGCGCACCGGCCCGGCCGAGGTGGTGGCCGCGGCGGCCCGCAGGCGCGGGCTGGACCGGGAACCGGCGCGCGACGCGGCGGCCGAAGCCCTGCGCGGGGTCGGCCTGGACGAGGGGTTGTGGGACGTGGACTGCGGCGTGCTCTCCGGCGGGGAGCGGCAGCGGGTGAACCTGGCCGCGGGGACCGTGCGCCCACCGCAGCTGCTGCTGCTGGACGAGCCGGTGTCCGCGCTGGACCCGGCCAACCGGGAACTCGCGCTGCAGCTCATCGGTTCGCTGCGCGACCGCGGTGTCGCGGTGCTGGCCGTGTTCCACGACCTGGACGCGATCCGCAGGCTGGCCACCCGGGTGGTCGAGCTCGCCGACGGGCACATCGTCCGTTCCGGCAGCGCCGACGAGGTGTTGGGGGTGGCGGCATGAGCAGCACCGAGACGCGCACCGGCTGGCCGCTGGGCCGCGTGCCCGCCGACTACGTGCTCGGCCACGTCCGCGCCGTGCTGCCGGATCGGGTGGCCGAGGACAGCCGGATCGTCGTCCGGGACGGGCGGATCGCCGCGGTCGAGGACCACCCGCCGGGTGCGGGCTGCGATGCCGACGGCGACGGCGCGCTGTGCCTGCCGGGACTGGTCGACGTGCACAGCGACGCGCTGGAACGCGAGCGCGCACCCCGGCCGGCGGCCTTGCTGCCCTGGGATTTCGCCGTGCTGTCCCTGGAGGCCAAGCTCGCCGCTGCCGGGGTCACCACCGCCTTCCACGGCGCCGCGTTCCAGCACAAGACCGCCCGCGGCACCGAACGCACCATCGGCACCGCCGAGGAGCTGTGCGCGGCGGTGCAACGCCGCCGGGACGGCCCGGTGGACCACCGGCTGCTGCTGCGCCTGGACGTCCGCTCGGTGGGCGGCGCGAAAGCCCTGGAACGGCAACTGGATTCGCTGCCCGGCACGACCCTCGTCTCGCACGAGGACCACACCCCGGGCATCGGCCAGTACGTCGACCGCACCCGGATGGAGGAGTACCTGGTCGGTGCGGACGGGATGAGTCCGCAGCAGGCCGAGCAGCACGTCACCGACATGGTCGCCGAACGCGGCTCGCTGGCCGAGTTGCGGGACGAGAACCTGGCGTGGCTGGGCGCTCTCGCGCGCCGCGAGCGGATCCGGTTGCTCGGGCACGATCCGGAGTCGGCCGCGGAGATCGTCGCGCTGCGCACCCGCGGCGGGGCGGTCGCCGAGTTCCCGACCACCGTCGACGCCGCCGAAGCGGCCCGCGAGCACGGGCTGCCGGTGGTGGCCGGGGCGCCGAACGTGCTGCGCGGCAACTCGCACTCCGGCAACGTCTCGGCCGCCGGACTGGTGTCCCGCGGCCTGGTGACCGCGCTGGCCTCGGACTACCTGCCGTCCGGGCTGCTGGGCGCGGTGTGGCGGTTGGCCGCCGAGACCGGGCTGGCGCGGGCCGTCCGGCTGGTCACCGGCGGTCCCGCCGAGGTCGCCGGCCTGGACGACCGCGGTGCGCTGCGGTCCGGATTGCGCGCCGATCTGGTGCTGGTGGAGTCCGGTGGCCGGTGGCCGGTGGTGCGCGACGTGCTGCCCGGAGGTGCGCGATGAGCATGATCGGCTGGTCGAACCCGGATCCGCGGCTGCCGTCGGACACGCACCCGGTGTTGGCCGAGGCGACGCGCGCGGCCGGTACCGCGTTCCGCGCCGCCCGCACCGCGCACAGCCGCGCGCGGCTCGCGGAAACCGGTGCGGTGGGCGCGGACGGCACCGCGGCGATGCGGCTGGACCTGCTGGTGGAGGAACCGGTCGCCGAGGTCGCCGCGCAGCACGGGCTGAACCTGCTCAGCGAGGAGATCGGGTTCGTCGACCGCGGTTCGGCCACGACGCTGGTGGTCGATCCGGTCGACGGCACCGCCAACGCCGCGGCGGGCGTCCCGCTGTCCGCGTTCGCGGCGACGCTCGTCCGGGACCGGACGGCCGTCGAGTCGCTGACCTGCTGGTTCGACACCGGACGCTGCTGGTCGGCCCGCCGCGGCGAACGCAGCCCCCACCGCACGTCCGGGCGCACCGAGCTGGACGGCGCCGCGGTCGACCTGCTGCGCCCGCACGAGCGCACCGCGGACGCCTGGTGGCGGGTGGCGCGCCGCGCGGGCCGGATCCGGGTGCTGTCCACCAGCTGCCTGGAGGCCGCGCTGGTCGCCGAGGGGTCGGTGGACGCGTTCCTGGATGCCGCATCCGACACGCACCGGATCGTCGACCTGGCCGCGGCGCTGGTGGCGCTGCCCGCGGCCGGTGGTGCGCTGCTGGACCTGCACGGCCGGGACCTGGACTTCGATCCGGACCTGACCCGCCGCTGGTCCGGTATCGCCGCCGCCACCCCGCAGCTGGCCGAGCAGCTCGCCGAGACCGCCCGCGGGTGACCACCGGCGCCGCGCGGGACGATGGCGGGGTGCAGGAACCATCGCGCTTCGCCAAGCCGTGGTCCGCGCGGGCCGCGGCGGTCTGGGCGTTCGCCTTCGCCGCGCTGAACGTGTTCTGGGCGTTCGGCGGGACCACCGGAGCGCATCCGTTCGAACAGCAGCCGGATCCGCTGCTGCTGCCCGCGAACCTGGGTGCGGCGCTGGTCAAGGTGCTCCTCGGGCTGCTCGCGCTGGCGGCGGTGGCGCCGTGGGGCGCGCGGCTGCCGGGGCTGCTGGTGTCCGGGGTGAACGTCGCGGCCGGATTGGTGATGACGCTGCACGGGCTGTTCGGCCTGGTCGGCAATGCCCTCGTGCTCAGCGGCGCGCTCGATCTCGGCCGCCCGGTGACGCATTGGTACTGGTACTTCGTGCTGGTCTGGGACCCGGTGTGGCTGCTCGGCGGGGTGCTGTTCCTGCTCACCGCTGCCGTGGCGCGGGCGCGGCGGTGACCGCCCGAGCGCTCGGGCGGTCACCGCAGCCGGTCAGGCCCGGCGGGCCCGCGCGGTTTCCAGACCGCGGCGCACCAGCACCCGGGCCAGGTGCGCACGGTACTCGGCGCTCGCGCCCGGCTCGTCCGGCGGGGACGTGCCTTCTGCGGCCCGCTGCGCCGCCGCGCTGATGTCCGAACCGGAGGCCAGCGCCTCCTCCACCCCGCGGGCGCGCAGCGGGGTCGGCCCCATGTTGATCAGGCCGATCCGGTCCCCGGCCACGGCGGCGCCGACCATGGCCCAGTCGATGGCGCGTTTGGTGAACTTCTGGAAGTCCCAGCCCTCGCCCGGATTCGCCGGAACCCGGATCTCGGTGAGCAGCTCGTCCTCGCCGACCGCGGTCTCGAAGAAGTCGGTGAAGAACTCCGCCGCCGGGACCTCGCGCTGCCCGGACGGCCCGCGCACCACCAGCACGCCGTCCAGCGCCAGCAGCACCGCGGGCAGGTCGGACGCCGCGTCCCCGTGCGCGAGCGACCCGCCGATGGTGCCGCGGTGCCGCACCTGCGGATCGCCGATCGTGCCCGCCGCGTGCGCCAGCAGCGGGACCTGCTCGGCCAGCAGCGCCGAGGACTCCAGCTCGCGGTGCCGGGTCAGCGCCCCGATCCGCACCTGGTCGCCGTCCGCGGTGATGTGCGCCAGGTCGTGCAGCGCGCCGAGGTCGATGAGCACCTCCGGCACGGCCAGCCGCAGCTTCATCAGCGGCAGCAGCGAATGCCCGCCCGCCAGCAGTTTCGCGTCATCGCCGTGCTCGCCGAGCAGCTGCAGCGCCTCGTCGATCGAGCCGGCCTTCTTGTAGGTGAACGGTGCAGGGATCATTCGGCGGCTCCCGACTTCTGCTCCGCCGCGCTGAGCACGGCCTGGACGATGTTGTGGTACCCGGTGCACCGGCAGAGGTTGCCCTCCAGCCCGGAGCGCACCTCCTGCTCGGTCGGATCCGGGTTCTCGTCCAGCAGCGAGACCGAGGCCATGACCATGCCCGGAGTGCAGAACCCGCACTGCAGGCCGTGGTGCTCGCGGAACGCCTGCTGCATCGGGTGCAGCTGCTCGCCCTCGGCCAGACCTTCGATGGTGGTGACCGAGCGCCCGTCGGCCTGCGCGGCCAGCACCGTGCAGGACTTGACCGACTCGCCGTCCAGCAGCACGGTGCACGCGCCGCAGGACGTGGTGTCGCAGCCGACGTTGGTGCCGGTCAGCCCGCGGTCGTCCCGGAGGTGGTGCACCAGCAGCGTGCGGTCCTCGACGTCGTGACCGCGCTGCTCGCCGTTGACGGTGATGGAAACGTGCACGGAAGTCCTCCTCAGACCTCGTTGATCGCGGTCCACACCCGCTGGGGCGTGGTGGGCATGTCGATGTGCCGGACACCCAGGTGCGCCAGCGCGTCCACGACCGCGTTCTGCACCGCGGGCGTCGCGCCGATCGTCCCGGCCTCGCCGATCCCCTTGACCCCGAGCGGGTTCAGCGTCGTGCCGGTCTCCATGGTGAGCAGCTCGAAGCTGGGCAGCTCCGCGGCGGTGACGATGGCGTAGTCGGCGAGCGTGGCGTTCTGCGGGTTGCCGTCGGCGTCGTAGGAGGCCTCCTCCAGCAGCGCCTGCGCCGCGCCCTGCGCGATGCCGCCGTGCCGCTGCCCCTCGGTGAGCACCGGGTTGATGATCCGGCCCGCGTCGTCGACGGTGATGTGCCGCAGGTAGTCGACCTTGCCGGTCTCGGTGTCCACCTCCACCACGGCCAGGTGGGTGCCGAACGGGAACGTGGGCCGATCCTCGGTGAAGTGCACCTCGGCGTTGAGCCCGCCCGCGCGCTCGGCCAGCTGCGCCCAGGACACGGTGACCCCGGGCGTGCCGCGCACCTGCCAGTTCCCGCCGGTCAGCTCCAGGTCGGACTCGTCGATCTCGATGAGTTCGGCGGCCAGCTTGCGGCCCTTGTCCAGCACGTCGGTGGCCGCCCGGTGCACCGCGGAGCCGCCCAGCTGCAGCGAGCGCGACCCCATGGTGCCCACCCCGTTCGGGATGCGGTCGGTGTCGCCGTGCACCACCTCGATCCGGTCGAGGTCGATGCCCAACTCGTCGGAGACCAGCATCGCGTACGAGGTCCAGTGCCCCTGGCCGTGCGGGGAGCTGCCGGTGAGCACGAGAGCGCTGCCGTCCGGCCGGATCTCGACGCTGCCGTGCTCGCCCTCGGTGTTGTTCGGCGCGGTGATCTCCACGTAGCTGGCCAGGCCGAGCCCGAGCTGCTTGGCGTCCCCGCGGCGGCGGCGCTCGTCCTGTTCGGCGCGCAGCGCGGGGTAGTCGGCCGCGTCCAGCACCGCGTCCAGCCCGGCGATGTACTCACCGGTGTCGTAGGTCATCCCGCCGGGCGTGGCGTACGGGAACTGCTCGGGCCGGATCAGGTTGCGCCTGCGCACCTCGGACGGGTCGATGCCGGTCTCCGCGGCGAACAGGTCCACGGCACGCTCGACCGCGGCGGTGGCTTCCGGCCGCCCGGCCCCGCGGTAGGCGGCGATGGGCGTGGTGTTGGTGACCACGCAGCGGGCCGTGCACTCGACCCGCGGGATGTCGTAGACACCGCTGGCCATCATCTTGGTGAACATGGGCAGGAACGCGCCCATCCGCGGGTAGGCGCCGGTGTCCTGCACGATGTCCAGCCGGTAGGCCTTGATCCGGCCGTCCCGGTCGCCGCCGACGGTGATCCGCTGCCGCTGGGCGCGGCCGTGGGTCATGCCGACCATGTTCTCGCCGCGGTCCTCGACCCAGCGCACCGGCCGCTGCGCCTGTTGCGCGAGCCAGGCCAGCAGCGCGGCCTCGTTCTCCACGCCGATCTTGGCGCCGAACCCGCCGCCGACGTCCGGGGTCACCACGCGGATCCGCTCGGCGGGCAGCGACAGGTTCTCCATCAGCGCGTCCCGGCACGCCTGCGCGTTCTGGTTGGACAGCCACAGGGTGACCTTGTCGCCTTCCCAGGCGGCCGCGGCCGCGCGCACTTCCAGCGGAACGGGGGCGACCCGCTGGTTCTCGATGCGCTTGCTGACCACCACCTCGCAGCCGTCGAACAGCGCGTCGTCCGCGTCGCCGATGCTGCCGGTGGTGTTGGTACCCGCGTCCGGGAACAGCAGGGTGTCGTCGGTGAGCGCGTCGTCCACGTCGACCACCGCGTCCAGCGGGTCGTAGTCGACGGAGACCAGTTCGGCGGCGTCCTCGCCCTGGGCGGCGGTTTCGGTGAGCACCACCGCGACGGGCTCGCCGACGTGCCGGACCGTGTCGTGCGCCAGGTGCGGTCGGCCCATCTGTTCCGGCGGCGGTCCGCTGATCCCGCCGCCCGGCGGGAACGGCGGCAGGTCCACGTCGGCGCCGGTGTAGACGGCGGCGACGCCGGGCATGGCGCGGGCGTCGGCGGTGTCGATCTCGGTGATCCGAGCGTGGGCCAGGGGGCTGCGCACGTAGGTGGCGTGCAACGCCCCGTGCAGGGCGGGGTCGGCCAGGTCGGCCACGTAGACCCCGCCCGCGGTGAGCAGGTGCGGGTCCTCGCGGCGTTCGACCCGCGTACCGAGGATGCTCAATGCTGCCTCGCAGTCATCGCAGTCGCGTTCGGGAAGTGGTGGGACGTGGGCCGGTTCGTCCGGCGCACGCTGGTCCGCCGCTGCGCGGGCGGATGTTCGCCGCGGCATCACCTCCGGCTCGCGTGGTCGTCCCGGCTTCCGCGCCCGGCGGTGCTGCGCAGCTCAGCCGCCTCCGACGCGGGGTGCCGTCCGGATGGACCCGGTCTGATCAGCGTTGCACGGTTCGAA
Organism: Saccharopolyspora montiporae; assembly: GCF_015209505.1. Taxonomy (GTDB): domain Bacteria; phylum Actinomycetota; class Actinomycetes; order Mycobacteriales; family Pseudonocardiaceae; genus Saccharopolyspora; species Saccharopolyspora montiporae. The sequence goes on along the minus strand of NZ_JADEYC010000045.1, from coordinate 7,060 downwards.
CGCCGTCACAATGATTCGCGAGCACGACTTCGCGGGGGTGATCATCCGTCCACAGTGGACCAAACGGGCGGGTTGTGCCGGTGGACGAGCAGGTCGGACCGGGTTCGAGTGGCCGGCGGGGACCCGATTTGCCGTCGATCTCTCGGGCGGGCGAGGATCCAGCTGTGGCTGGACAACGTGCGGGCAGGTCGGATGTGTCGCGACGGACCATGGTGCTGGTCGCCGTCGCCTGGGTCGTCGTCATCGGCGCCCTGGTCGCGGGCAACGGCTCGGTGCCGGGGCTGGTGTGCGCGGTCGGCGGGCTGCTGTTGATGATCGCCGGGGTGGTCTCGTTCGTGCTGGACCGCCGCCGCGTGCAGGACGGAGCGTGATCGCATGCCCTCGATGCGTGACGAGGCCGATCCGGGCGGCGAGCTGATCCGCGGGCTGGCCTTCGGTGGCCTGCTGCTGGTGCTGCTCGGCGCGGTGCTGGGCACGGGCTCGCTGCCGGCCGTGGTGTGTGCGTTCGCCGGGATCGCGCTCTCGGCGAGCGCCGCGGGCACCGCGCTCGCCCGCCGCCGGAAGCGCACCCGCGACTTCCCACCGCTCGACGACGCGGAAGAACCCCTGGCCCCGTCCCGCAACGGCTGACCGGGGACTACTGCGGCGGCCCCAGGCCGCGCAGCACGTCCCGCGCCATGTCCCGGGTGGCGCGTTCGTGCTGCTCGCGGGGGATGGAGTAGGGGACGAAGTCCCTGTTTCCTCCCCCGGAGTATTCGACGGTGATGCGTGCATTGGCGCGCAGGGCGTCGACCTCGACAATCTGGAGCCCTCCGTCGCCGGGGCGGAATCGTTGCCGGGATGCGTCGCCGATCACGTCCGGTGGCGCATCGGGAGTCTCACCGGCGAGGCCGCTGTACCGGTAGCGTTCTCGTGCGGTTTCCGGGTCGGGTTCGCGGTTGTCGGTGATCGATACGTGGGTGGTGACCTTGATCCACGCGGTGGCGGGCGATCCCCAGTGCGGTGGGTGGAGCGATTCCCATTCGCAGGTGCTCGACCGGGATTCGTCCCCGTCCTCGACATCGGCGGTGTTCGGGATGTCCACGGCTTCCGGACCGAGTTGCTCGACGACACTGGCGTCCGACAGCACTGAACAAGCGCCCGGTTCGTCCCGATACCCCTGCGCAGGCGGCGCACACCCGCTGGCGACCACGACGAGGCCGAGGCAGAGCACCCCGGCGCGGATCCCGTTCAATGCAGCCACGTCGCGTTCCCTTCGTGCGGAGGCTCCTGGTACCACGAGGGCTGTTGTTTCGGTCTTTCGCTCGCAGGCTGAGCGCGTGCATCGTCCGACTCTTCGTCAAACTCGAGGTGATCAGCCTTCCGGCGTGCTTCCTGGGTTGCCGCGTTTAACCCTTCGATCAGCCGGATTTCGTCGCCTTCGAAGACACTGTTCGGGGCGATTCGGTAATATTCCGTCCGGCCAAGGGTATCCACCCATACCGTCACGTTTCCTGATGTGGCGGAGAAGCTTCCGTTTAGGACGGCTTCAGGATTCCTGGTGGCCTTCTCCGCATTGTGTTCCAGTTGACGCATCGCCTGGCCGAAAGGTTTTCCTTGACGCTTTCAATTCGTAGCCTCGCGTTGTTCATGATTTCGTAGTCGGCCTCGAACCCTGGTCCCGTCACGGCGCGCCCCTCCTTGTTGCAGCTGGCTGTTCATGATCCGGACGAGGAATGGCTTATGTGGCCATCTCGCAGTAGATGACCCGTTTGGAGCATATGGCGACAATCACAAGATTGAGGCGTTGCTGATCGCGGGATGGGGCAAGCACGAGCGCATACTCGCCGCCCGAGGCCGGGTGGTGCGGGTCTCGCCGCGTTGCTGTTGATCTGCTGGTCGGGTCAGCTTGGCCGGATGCCTGCCGAACCCGGTCCCGTGCTGCGCGGCTTGCCGGAGCAGCGCCGGCGCAGGCGGATGCATGAGGGGCTGTCCCTGGCCGTGATCGTGCTGGTGCTGATGAACCTGCTGGGGATGTACCTGCCGGACGACGCGTGGCGCACCGCGGTGGTGCTGGTCGCCGGTGCGGGCATGCTGATCGTGGTGCCGCTGCAGCTGCGCGAGTTCCGACGGGCGCGGGCGGCGGGTGCGCTGCCGCCGCAGGTCCCCTCGGATGTCCGCGGGGTCACCCGGTTCTCCGGGATCCGGGCGGTGTTCGGGCGATGACGGCGCGACCGGGCGGCTGGCCGCGCCGGGTGCGGGTGCGGATGGTCATCGCACTCCTGGCGCCCTCGGCGGGCAACCTGCTCGGACTGCTGTTCCTGCCCGAGGGTTCCGCGCGGCGGTTCGCGCTGTTCGCCGCCGGTGTGCTCGTCTCGGTGCTGCTGTTGCCGGGGCTCCGGCGCGAGCACCGCCGAGCACGAGAAGCCGGGGAACTGCAGGAAATCGGTCCGCCCGACTTCCGCCGTGCCGCGCGGTACACCGATGTGCGCTCCGCGCTGCGCGATTCCGATGTCCGGAAGGTGTTCCGCAGCTGACGGTTCCGCGCTCCGCCGCATCCGCAACTCTTTTCGGGGTGACGTCTCCAGGATTTGCGGAACTTTTGCCTGTTCCCAGGGCTCGGCGGGCTGGATGGCCGCGATCGGGTGCTGGCTGGCATGCACGCTGGTCGCGGTGGCCGTGCTGGTACGTCGGGCGGTGCTGCACAGCGGCGGCTCCCGGTCGATGACCTGTACGTGGCGGTGAACGTCGTGCTGATCACGAACGCGGGCTGCTGAGCTTCCGGGGGCCGTTCGAGTCCGGTGCCCCGGGGGCTCGACCTGGTGCAGGTCGGGCTGCTCGGCACCGGGATCGTGCTGCTCGTCGTCGCGGCGGCACGCGGAGCGCCTACGCGCGAACCGCGCGGAGGCCACGGCCGCCCGCCACCGCCGACTCCCAGCGCTGACCGGCAGCAGCGCGGGGCCCGCTGCGCTGGGCGAGCCCGGTCGGGCGAAATGCCGGTGATCAAAAGTGTGGTACTTGTCACATCGGTCGGTTCGGGGCAGAGTCGAGGCCGGAATCCCCTAGCCGGAAGAGGTGTTCGGCATGGCCTCGACGACCCCGCTGGCCGAGCTGCAGCGGGCGCTGTCCCAGCTGCGCGGCAGCGTCGCGACCCTGCGCTCGCACCACGGCGACACGGCCCAGGTGCGCCGGATCAGCAACGACATCGACCGGCTGGACATCGACATCACCGAGCTGTCCAGCCAACTTCCCCAGCAGCGGGGTGCCGCCGCACCCGCGGACGACGTGGTGCTGGTGCCGGACACCCCCTACGACCCGTCGCTGTGGCGGGATGCCGACGACGAGGGCCTCGGCGGGCGCACGTACCAGTAGCGCCGCGCGCCGTCACCGAACCGGGCCGCGGCGGATCGCTCGAACGGGTTGAGCCGGTTGGCGGGCTACCTGCGGGCCCGCCCGCCGCCGCACAATGATCACCCTCGAAAGCCAGCCAGCCAGCCCGGCACCGGTGCCGCCGCGCACCGGCCCCTGCCGTCCGACACCCACGACGACGAGGTCTGCGCATGTCGGCACCGCCCACCACCGGTCGAGCCACGATCTCCGCACGCACGCTGCGCACCGACCGCTGGTGGGTGCAGCCGCTGGTCACCTTCTTGGCACTGTCCGCGTTCGTGCTCTACGGGACGTTCCGCGTGTTCCTCAACCAGTGGTACTGGGTGCCGGAGCACAACTACCTGGCGCCGTTCTTCTCCCCGTGCCTGAGCACGGCCTGCGTGCCGGGGGCGAGCCACTTCGGCCAGCCGTTCCCCGACTTGAGCCCGTGGGCGCCGCCGCCGGTGTTCGTGCTGCCGTTCGTGCTCGGCTTCCGGGTGACCTGCTACTACTACCGCAAGGCCTACTACCGGTCGTTCTGGGCGTCACCCCCGGCCTGCGCGGTGGGCGAACCGCACCGCCGTTACACCGGCGAGTCCCGGCTGCCGCTGATCCTGCAGAACTCGCACCGGTACTTCTTCTACCTGGCGCTGCTGGTGGCGCTGGTGCTGACCTGGGACACCGCGATCGCCTTCCGCGGGACGGACGGCGGGATCGGCGTCGGCCTGGGCACGGTGCTGATGCTGGTGAACATCGTGCTGCTGTGGGCGTACACGCTGTCCTGCCACTCGTGCCGGCACCTGGTCGGCGGCCGGATCAACCACTTCTCGCGGCACCCGGTGCGCTACTGGCTGTGGATGAAGGCGACCTGGCTGAACGGCAAGCACATGTTGCTGGCCTGGCTGTCGCTGGTGTCGGTGGCGCTGGTCGACCTGTACGTGATGCTGATCGCCGCGGGCGTGTTCGCCGATCCGCGGCTGATCAACTGACCCGGAAGGATCGTCGATGGTGGACATCGAGCGGCACGACTACGACGTCGTCGTGATCGGTGCCGGTGGCGCCGGGCTGCGCGCGGCGATCGAGGCGCGCTCGCGCGGGCTGCGCACCGCGGTGGTGTGCAAATCGCTGTTCGGCAAGGCGCACACCGTCATGGCCGAGGGCGGGATCGCCGCGTCCATGGGCAACGTGAACTCGCGGGACGACTGGCAGGTGCACTTCCGGGACACCATGCGCGGCGGGAAGTTCCTGAACAACTGGCGGATGGCCGAGCTGCACGCCAAGGAGGCGCCGCAGCGGGTGTGGGAGCTGGAGACCTACGGCGCGCTGTTCGACCGCACCGCGGACGGCCGGATCAGCCAGCGCAACTTCGGCGGGCACGAGTACCCGCGTCTGGCGCACGTCGGCGACCGCACGGGCCTGGAGCTGATCCGCACGCTGCAGCAGCAGGTGGTGTCGCTGCAGCAGGCCGACCACGCCGAGCACGGTGACTACGAGGCGCGGATCAAGGTGTTCCAGGAGTGCACGGTCACCGAGCTGCTCACCGATCCGGCCGGGCGGATCGCGGGCGCGTTCGCCTACTGGCGCGAGTCCGGCCGGTTCGTGCGGTTCAGCGCGCCCGCGGTGGTGCTGGCCACCGGCGGGATCGGCAAATCGTTCCAGGTCACGTCGAATTCGTGGGAGTACACCGGCGACGGGCACGCGCTGGCGCTGCGCGCGGGTGCGGCGCTGATCAACATGGAGTTCGTGCAGTTCCACCCGACGGGCATGGTCTGGCCGCCGAGCGTGAAGGGCATCCTGGTCACCGAGTCGGTGCGCGGGGACGGCGGTGTGCTGCGCAATTCCGCGGGCGAGCGGTTCATGTTCGACTACATCCCCGAGGTGTTCAAGGACAACTACGCGGACAGCGAGGACGAGGCCGACCGCTGGTACGAGGATCCGGACAACAACCGCAGGCCGCCGGAGCTGCTGCCGCGCGACGAGGTGGCGCGGGCGATCAACGCCGAGGTCAAGGAAGGTCGCGGTACCGAGCACGGCGGTGTGTTCCTGGACGTGTCCAGCCGGTTGTCCGCCGACGAGATCCTGCGCAGGCTGCCGTCGATGCACCACCAGTTCCGCGAACTGGCCGATGTGGACATCACCGCGGAGCCGATGGAGGTCGGCCCGACCTGCCACTACGTGATGGGCGGGGTGGAGGTCGATCCGGACACCGCCGCGTCCCGGGTGCCGGGGCTGTTCGCCGCGGGCGAGGTCGCGGGCGGTATGCACGGATCCAACCGGCTGGGCGGGAATTCGCTGTCCGACCTGCTGGTGTTCGGCCGCCGCGCGGGCGTCGGCGCGGCCGAGCACGTGGCCGCGCTGGACGCCCGCCCCGAGGCAGATCAGTCCGATGTGGACGATGCGGCGCGCCGGGCGGAGCTCCCGTTCGAGCGCGCGGGCCGGGAGAACGCGCAGAACCCGTACTCGCTGCACGCCGAGCTGCAGCGGGTGATGAACGATCTGGTCGGCATCATCCGCCGGGACGAGGAGATGCGGCGCGCGCAGGAGCGGGTGGACGACATCGCCCGCCGCGCAGCGGATCTCGCGGTGGAGGGCAACCGGCAGTTCAACCCGGGCTGGCACCTGGCGTTGGACCTGGCGAACATGCTGCTGGTCAGCGAGTGCGTGGCGCGGGCGGCGCTGCTGCGCACCGAGAGCCGCGGCGGGCACACCCGCGACGACCACTCGGCGATGGAGGCGCCCTGGCGCCGCACGCTGCTGGTCTGCGAGCGGGACGGGGACGGGATCCGGGTGTCCGAGCAGCAGCAGCCCGCGGTGCGGGCGGACCTGCTGGAGCTCTTCCGGATCGAGGAGCTGCGCAAGTACTTCGTGCCGGACGAACTGGGCGAAGCGCAGGTGTGAGGAGGGAACCGGCGTGGCGTATCAGGCGCATTTCCGCGTGTGGCGGGGTTCGGACAGCGGCGGCGAGCTGGTGGACTACGAGGTGGCGGCCGAGGAGGGCGAGGTCGTGCTGGACCTCATCCACCGGCTGCAGGCCACCCAGTGCCCGGACCTGGCGGTGCGCTGGAACTGCAAGGCGGGCAAGTGCGGCTCGTGCTCGGCGGAGGTCAACGGCCGCCCGCGGCTGACGTGCATGACGCGGATGTCGGAGTTCGCGGAGGACGAGACGATCACCGTGACGCCGATGCGCACGTTCCCGGTGATCAAGGATCTCGTCTGCGACGTCTCCTACAACTACGTGAAGGCCCGCGAAGTCCCGGCTTTCACGCCGCCCGCGGACCTGGAGCCGGGCGAGTACCGGATGCAGCAGGTGGACGTGCAGCGCTCGCAGGAGTTCCGCAAGTGCATCGAGTGCTTCCTGTGCCAGGACACCTGCCACGTCATCCGCGACCACGAGGAGAACAAGGAGGCGTTCTCCGGGCCGCGGTTCCTGATGCGGGTGGCCGAGCTGGAGATGCACCCGCTGGACGAGGCGACCGACCGGCCGGAGCGGGCCCGCGGTGACGGCGGCCTGGGCATGTGCAACATCACCAAGTGCTGCACCGAGGTCTGCCCGGAGCACATCCACATCACGGACAACGCGCTGATCCCGCTCAAGGAGCGGGTGGCCGACCGCCGCTACGACCCGCTGCGCAGCCTGTTCCGCCGCATCCGGGAGTGAGCTGCCCCGGTTTCAGGGACGCAGGTTTCAGGGTGCCCAGGTTTTCAGGGTGCC
>NZ_JADEYC010000044.1 GCF_015209505.1 Saccharopolyspora montiporae | reverse complement strand
GCCGCATCCGGGAGTGAGCTGCCCCGGTTTCAGGGACGCAGGTTTCAGGGTGCCCAGGTTTTCAGGGTGCCCAGGTTTCAGGGACGCAGGTTTCAGGGACGCAGGTTTCAGGGACGCAGGTTTCAGGGACGCAGCACGATCTTGCCCACGTGTCCCCGGCGGGCGAGCTCATCCTGCGCCTGCGCGGCCTGCTCCAGCGGGAAGGCCGCGGCGATGACCGGCTCGATCTCGCCGCGCCGCGCCATGTCCACGAGCAGCGCGAAGTGCCGGGGTGTGTGCATGGCCGAGCCGATCAGCTGCGCGTTGTGCAGGTAGAGGCGGCGGATGTCGAAGTCCGCCCGGTAGCCGCCCAGCGCACCGGCGACGACCCACCGGCCGCTCTCCCGCAGCAGCGGCAGCCCGTCGGTCACCAGCTCGCCGGCCACCACGTCCAGCGCCACGTCGATGCCGTCCGGGGCGGCGGCGCGGATCTGCGCGGGGAGGTCGCCTGCCCGGTCGATGACCTGCTGCGCCCCTGCCGCGCGCACCGCGTCGAGCTTGGTCCCGCTGCTGATGGCGAGCACCTGCGCGCCGCGGGCGCGGGCGATCTGCACCGCGGCGAGCCCGACCCCGCCGGATGCGCCGGACACCAGGGCGGTTTCGCCGTCCTGCAGCCGGCCGCGCTCGATCATGCCCAGCGCCGTGCCGTACGCGGTGGGGAGCGCGGCGATCTGCTCGTCGGTGAGCGGGGAGTCCGTCACGTCGTGCACGCGGTCGGCCCGTGCGGTCACGTACTCGGCGTAGCCGCCGTCGCGTTCGCTGCCCAGCAGGCCGATCGGGTTGGCGTCCGGGCCCGCGGTGTCGTAGAGGGCGGGGTCGACGACCACCCGGCGCCCGATGAGGTGCTCGTCGGCGTCGGCCCCGGCTGCCACGACGTGCCCGGCCACGTCGGCGCCCTGGATGCGCGGGAAGTCGATCGGGCCGCGCCAGCCGGACAGCGCGTCCGGATCGTCCGGCCGGCCGTAGGCGCCCTGCCTGGTCCAGAGGTCGGTGTTGTTCAGCGCGACCGCGCTGACCCGCACCCGGACTTCGCCCGGTTGCGGGGTGGGCACGGCGACCCGCGCCGGTTCGAGGACGTCCGGTCCGCCGTGCTCGGTGATCCGCACGGCGCGCATGGACTCGGTCATCGGAGCTCCCAGGTATACTGATCGGTGAACTCCAGCCACCCTACACCGGTCTGTGAAGGTGCGTCGTGCCGGAATCCTGGACCCCTGCCGCCCGCCGCATCCTGGCCGCGGCCGAGGAGCTGTTCTACGAGCGCGGGATCACCGCGGTCGGCGTGGACCTGATCGCGGAGCGTTCGGGGGTGACCAAGCGGACGCTGTACAACCGGTTCGGGTCGAAGGACCAGCTCGTGGCCGCCTACCTGGCCGGGCGGGACGAGCGCTGGCGCGAGCTCGTGCGGGGCGCGGTCGACGCCGCGGACGGCCCGGTCGAGGCGGTGGTGGCGCCGTTCGTCGCGCTGCGCACCTGGAGCGGCTCGGGCGCCCGCGGCTGCGCGTTCATCAACGCGCTGGCCGAACTGCCGGACCTCGACCATCCCGCGCACCGGATCGCCGCGGCCGAGAAGTTCTGGCTGCGCGACCTGTTCGCCGAACTCGCCGCCGCGGCGGGCTGCGCGCACCCGACCGAGCTCGGCACCCGGCTCCTCCTGCTGCACGAGGGAGCGGTCGCCACCCGGCCGTTGCCGTTGGACACCATCGCGGAAGCCGCCGACCTGGCCCGCGAACTCGTCCGCGCCGACGCGAGTTGACCGCAGCACCAGGCGGGTTGGCGACATCGGCCGTGGGGGAGCGGTGCTGCGGGCCGGATCCGCACGCCACCACTGCGACATTCGGGTGACGGGGGTGGGTTCCGGGGTCGAAGAGTGAGGATCATCATAGGGTTCGGTACGCAGAACCGCTGCGAAGGAGGCCGGAGCTCGTAGACGATGATCCGGTCGACTGGTGTGTTAGGTCAGGAGGGGGCTAGTACATGGCCGGGTACAACGTTGACCCTGAGGCGCTCGAAGGCGCCATCAAGGAGCTCGAAGACATCCAAGACGATCTTGTTTCGTTGCTCAGGCAAGTTGATGACGTGAAGCCCGGTGAGTTGACCGCCAACGATGATGTTACGAACAAGGCGCGTCAAATCATCCAGGATCGGGCGACAGGTGAGCAAGGCTCCTTGCGAACGTCGACGAATGAACTTATCGAGAAGTTGCGCGATAAGATCGCGTCATATAAGGAAACCCTTGCAGAGTACAAGAGGGCCGACGACGCGGCGGCTGCCGACGTGGATCGACTCTGACGAAAGGGCGATGGTGAAGGTTCTCAAGCAAGGTGCCGTTGCTGGCGCCAGTGTGCTGCTGATTGGTGTGCTGGCGGCGTGTTCTGAGGGGGCGCAAAACGATGCTCCGCAGCCGAATCCGGACGCACAGGGAGGCTCAGTAGAGATTGAGAACCCCAGGAATGCTTCCGCGCCTGAGCTCTGCGATCTCCTTCCCGCAGGGGCGGCCACGTCACTAGGTATGGGCCCTGATGGCGAGGTCGACGATTCGCCGTCACTTTCGGAGGACAAGCCAGAAGCGTGCTTGTGGAGAAGCGAAAACGGCGGGAAGAGTGTTTCCTTGGGGCCGATTGAGGACCGCTCGATTCGAGAGTACCACGATAACAAATCGACATACTCTGATTATGAAGAATTGACGGTGGCAGGGCATCCGGCGGTGCGCGCGAACCAGGGCGACCCGTCTCAGGATGGATTTTGCGCAATGTTTTTGGCGACTGACGATCGCCAGCTGTTGTATGCGCACTCTCATGATGTAGACACGCCCAACACTTGTGGCCTTGCGCAGAAGGCGTTGGAGGCTTCGGTTCCGACCTTGCCGGCGGCGGCCGGCTGAGGCTGATTTCTGGGGAGAGACATCGACATGGTGGACATGTGCTACACCAGCGCCGCGCGGGACTTCCGCAACCAGATGGGCGGCGCACCGGACGCGGGATCGCTGCCGCAGCCCGACGGTCGCGGCGTGGAGAAGTGGGAGAAGGTCTCCGAGGAGTTCGAGAAGATCGTCGGGAAAGTCGAGGGATCGCTGCGCAAGGCCGAAGGCGCGCACGAGGGGCAGGCCGCCGACGCGGCCAACGCCTCCATCGCCGAGGTGATCCCGAAGGCCGAGCGGGTCTCGGAAACCTCCAAGGGCATCCGGGACTCGCTGCAGCAGCAGGCGCAGAACCAGCACGAGGCGTTCCGCGGCATCCCGGCGGAGGGCGACACGCTGGAGAACGGCCGCGAGGTGCAGATCGACCCGCCCGAGAAGGGCTTCGTCGATGAGCACAAGGACAACATGTTCATCGGCTGGATGAGCGATTACGAGGAGCGGCAGGCCGACCACACGGCCACCAACGAGAAGGCCACCGCCGCCCGTGAGCGCTACGCCTCGCAGACGGACAACGTGGTGACCGCGCTGCCCTCGTTCAACCCCGACGGCAAGCAGCAGGCTCCCGCTCCGCCGCCGAACGACCCGGCCGCCACCAACTTCGCGGCCGCCGAGTCCGGTTCCGGGTCCGGTGGTGCTCCGGCGTCGACCTCCTCGTCCTGGGCCTCGTCCGGCTCCGGTGGCGGCGGTGGTGCTGTCGGCGGTTCCGGCGGTGGCGCGGGTGCCGGTGGCGGTGCCGGTTCCGGCGGTGCGCCGGCGAGCACCGGATCCGCGTGGGCCTCGCCCGGCGGCGGTTCCGGCGGCGGCAGCCTGCCGCCCGGTGTCGTGCGCGGCAAGGACGGTTCGCTGTACCGGCAGAACCCGCAGACCGGCGCCTGGGAACGCCAGGGACCCGGCGGTCGGTGGACACCCGCGCCCGGCGGTGGCCCCGGTGGCGCGCGCGGTGCGGGCGGCGCGGCCGGTGCCGCCGGTGGTGCCGCGGGCGGTG
>NZ_JADEYC010000043.1 GCF_015209505.1 Saccharopolyspora montiporae | reverse complement strand
TCAAGACCGGGAATCGTCAACGCGGTCATCTCGTCGTGCCTCCTCGCACGTCGGGATCCGGATCGCTCGAACGCGGACCGACCGAGCGTAACGCCGGAAAACCGGTACCGCGGCCCGAATTCCCCCTTCGGCGCCGCTACATCGTTCCGGGGACCGATCAAGTGCGCGCGCCGCGGTCCGCCGAAACGATCCGCACGGCGGGAAATCCCGACGAAACCGACCTGATCGGCCCCGGCCCCCGGGGTCCGCGCGCCGCACGCCCGCGCGCCCGCTGCTCATCGCGACGCCTGCCGCGTCCGGGCCAGCAGCGGGATCTGCCCGCCCTCCAGCACCGAATCCACTTGTCGCTGCGACAGAGAGTGGTGCACCCGGAACCGTTCGTCGCGCGTCCGGTTGTGCACCACGAGATCCGCACCCGCGCGCAACGAGTCCGTCAGATCGTCGAGCACCAGCACGTCATCCCGCCCGATCCGGTCGTAGTCGCCTGGATCGCTGAACTCAAGCGCGAGAATCCCGAAGTTGGCGAGGTTCTGCCAGTGGATCCGCGCGAACGACTTCGCGATCACGGCGCGCAGACCCAGGTACCGCGGGGTGATCGCGGCGTGCTCGCGGGACGAGCCCTGACCGTAGTTCGAGCCCCCCACGACCACGTGCCCGCTACCGCCCATCAGCTCCCGGGCGCGCTCCGGGTAGTGCGGATCGATGCGGGTGAACGTGAACTCCGCCAGCTGCGGGATGTTCGACCGGTACGGCAGCGCCCGCGCACCGGCCGGGGAGATCTCATCGGTGGAGACGTTGTCCCCGGTCTTGAGCAGCACCGGCGCCTCGATGCGGCCCGGCAGCGGCGGGAAGTCGGGCAGTTCGGAGATGTTCGGCCCGCGCTCCAGCTGCTGCTCGCGCGCCTGCTCCGGCGGCAGCGGCGCGACCAGCATCGACGTGTTCACCGAGGCGTCGGCGGGCAGCGTCGGTCGCGGCGGCTGCATGCCGCGCTCCCCCGCCAGCTCGCGGGGATCGGTGATCATGCCGGTCAGCGCCGCGGCGGCCGCGGTCTCCGGCGAGCACAACCACACCGAATCCTCCTCGGTACCGGAGCGGCCGGGGAAGTTGCGCGGGAACGTGCGCAGCGAGTTGTGCCCGACAGCCGGGGCCTGGCCCATGCCGATGCAGCCCATGCAGCCGGACTGGTGGATCCGCCCACCGGCGGCGATCAGGTCGAACAGCGCGCCGGTCTTGGCCATGTCCTCCAGGATCTCGCGCGAGGTCGGGTTGATGTCGAAGCTGACCGCGTCATCGGTCTGCTGCCCGCGCACGATCTCCGCGGTCACCGCGAAATCCCGCAGCCCCGGATTCGCCGAGGAACCGACCACCACCTGGTTGACCGGGCGGCCGGCCACCTCACGCACCGGGACGACGTTGTCCGGCGCCGAGGGCATCGCGATCAGCGGCTCCAGCGCGGACAGGTCGATCTCCTCGTGCCGGTCGTAGGCCGCGTCCGCGTCGGGCAGCAATTCGCGGAAGTCGTCCGCGCGGCCCTCCGAACGCAGGAACTCGTGCACCGCGCCGTCCGCGGGGAAGACCGTGGTGGTGGCGCCGAGTTCGGCGCCCATGTTGGCGATCACGTGCCGGTCCATCGCGGTCAGCCCGTCCAGGCCCGGCCCGGTGTACTCGATGATCCGGTTCACCCCGCCCTGCACGGTGTGCCTGCGCAGCATCTCCAGCACCACGTCCTTGGCCGATACCCACGGCGGCAGCTCACCGGTCAGCCGCACGCCCCAGATCTCCGGCATCCGCAGGTGCAGCGGCTGCCCGGCGATGGCCATGGCGACTTCGAGCCCGCCCACGCCGATCGCCAGCATGCCCAACGACCCGGCCGCGCAGGTGTGCGAGTCCGAACCCGCCATCGTCGCGCCCGGGATGCCGAACCGCTGCATGTGCGTGGGGTGCGAGACCCCGTTGCCGGGTTTGGAGTACCAGATCCCGTAGCGCTGCGCGGCCGAGCGCAGGAAGGCGTGGTCCTCGGCGTTCTTCTCGTCGGCCTGCAACAGGTTGTGGTCCACGTACTGCACGCTGAGCTGCGCTCGGGTGCGGTCCAGGTCCAGCGCTTCGAGCTCCTGCATGACCAGCGTCCCGGTGGCGTCCTGGGTGAGCGTCTGATCCACGGTCAGCGCGATCTCGTCGCCGGGCCGCATCGACCCGTCCACGAGATGCGACGCGATGAGCTTGTGCGCGACGGACTGCGGCATGGCGACCTCCAGCGGGGCGCGTAGGACCGGGGGCGCACCGGCCCGGTGCCGGGTTACCCCGCGCCGGGCCGGGTGAAACGATCGCCACCCGATCCGGTCGCGTCCGCGCTACTCAGCCTTTGCGGGTCCAGCAGCAGGTAGTCCTCCGGTAGCGGGCGGTCCGCAGTCCAGTCGCCGAGGATCTCGCGCACCCCGGCCGCGATGCGCTGCTGGGCTTCGGCGGTCATCCCCGAGTAGTGGATGGTCATCGCGTGGCTCGGCATGCTGCGCCACGGGTGGTCCTCCGGTGCGGGCTGCGGGTACCAGGTGTCGCCGGCGTACCCGCCGAGATGGCCGGATTCCAGGGAGACCACCAGGTCGTCGCGGTCGACGATGGCGCCGCGGGCCGTGTTGACCAGCCACGCGCCCGGTTTCATCGCGGCCAGGCGTTCCCGGTCGAACATGGCCCGGCTGCCCCCGGTGAGCGGCAGCGCCAGGCAGATCACATCGGACTCGGCGACGAGGTCGTCGAACCGCGCGTAGCGCACGCCCAGCGTGGCCTCTTCCGCCGGGCTCTTCCGGTGCCTGGCGTGGTAGAGCATCCGCACGTCGAAACCGCGCAGGCGCAGGGCGGTCCGGGCTCCGATCGCGCCCAGGCCGACGATGCCGACGGTCTTGCCCTCCAGGTCGTGCGCGGGTGCGGCGGCTTCGGCCACGTCCCACCGCCCGTCCAGCACCTGCCGGTGCGCGGGGACGAAATTGCGCACCAGCGCGAGGATCTGCAACACGTTGTGCTCGGCGACGCTGACCACGTTGGACCCGGTCACCTCGGCCAGGTGGATGCCACGCTCACGAGCAGCGGAGAAGTCCACGTGATCGGAGCCGATGCCCGCGGTGATCACCAGGCCGAGCTGCGGGGCCCGGTCGAGGCGTTCCGCGTCCAGGTAGACCGGCCAGAACGGCGTGGTCACCAGCACCTGGGCATCAGCGAGCTCCTCGTCGAGGCCGGATCCGGTGTCGCTGGTGGACACCAGCCGGTGGCCGTGCTGGTCGAGCTGGTCGCGCAGCCCGAGGGCGTTGCCGGCGTCGGCGGTGGCACCGTCGCCCGGCGCCGCACCGCGCGGGTAGGAGACGTAGACGACCTTCATCCGTCCTCCCGACGGGGATTCGCTGCCACCGCGGTGTTTCCCGGCACCGTCCACGCGAAACGCGCGGGTCCGCTTGCGCCCGGCTGCGGTGCGCGCGGACGATGGCTGCGCCGAGCAATGCGCAGGTGCCGGTGTGTGGGGTGATCGACCGTGGCGGTGAACCTGGGCAGGGTCGGGGTCTGGCGCCGTTCGGACGAGTGGGACCCGGACGTCGCGGTCCGGTTGGAGGAGCTCGGCTACGGCACCGCGTGGGTCGGCGGTTCGCCCGAGGGCTCGCTGCAGGTGGCGGACCGGCTACTGGCCGCGACCGAGCGGATCACCGTCGGCACCAGCATCGTGAACATGTGGCAGGACGCGGCAGGCGTGGTGGCCGAGTCGTTCCACCGCATCGAGGCCGCGCACCCGGGACGGTTCGTGCTGGGGGTGGGCGTGGGCCACCCGGAAGCCGCGCAGGAGTACGTGCGGCCCTACGACAAGGTCGTCGACTACCTGGACCAGCTGGACGGGGCCGGGGTGCCCGCGGACCGGCGGGTGCTGGCCGCGCTCGGCCCGAAGGTGCTGCGGCTGGCCGGCGAGCGCTGCGCGGGCGCGATCCCCTACCTGGTGACGCCGGAGCACACCCGGTGGGCGCGCGAGATCCTGGGTGACGGGCCGGTGCTGGCCCCCGAGCAGAAGGTCGTGCTGGACACCGACGCCCCACGGGCCCGCGAGGTCGGCCGGGAGGGCGTGCGCAACCCGTACCTGTCGCTGGTCAACTACCGGCGCAACCTGATCCGACTCGGCTGGCCGGAACAGGAGCTCGACGGCGGCGGGACGGACCGGCTGATCGACGCGCTGGCCGTGCACGGTGCTGCCGCAGCGGTGGTCGAGGGCATCACCGCGCACCTGGAGGCCGGGGCCGACCACGTCGCGGTGCAGGCGCTCGGTCCGTCACGCGGGCAGGCGTACGAGCACATCGCCGGGCTCCTGCTCGGCGCCTGAACCGGCGATCATGCTCCGGATCGGCGAGGCGCAGCAGCTCGGCTCGCGCGGGGATCCGCTGCACGTGGTCGTGCTGGCGCACCACCGCGACGGCATCCGGGCAGCGATCGACGAGCTGCGCGCGGAGTCGTCCGGTGCCGCTCAGGCCGGTTCGGCGTCATGATCGCGGGCGAGCAGCTCGGCCAGTTCCGCCAACGCGGACTCGTCGGCGCAGGTCAGCTCCACCTCGTCGCCGTGCATCGCGCCGAGTCCCATCAGAGCCAGCACGCTGGCGGCGTCGACGGCCTCGCCGGCCTGTCCGTCGGCGACCTTGGCGATCGTCACCGGTGACTGCTGCGCGGCGGCGGCCTTGGCGAACAGCGCCGCGGGCCGGGCGTGCAGGCCCACGGTGGACGCGATGGTCACACGTCGGTTCATCGGGATCGCTCCTCATCACGAGTGCAAGACGGGACCCTGGCGGGGTCGGTGCGGTTCAGGCCGCGGTGGTGCGGTCGAGGCCGGTCGGGTCGCCGATGCGCTTGGCCACCAGCACGCCGGCGGCGGCGACGACCACACCCGCGGCGATCGCAGCGGCGTACAGCAGCGGTCCGCCCACCAGCGGCAGCACGAACAGCCCACCGTGCGGGGCGCGCAGCGTCGCGTCCGCGCCCATCGACACGGCGCCCGCCGTGGCCGATCCGGCGACCATCGGCGGGATCACCCGCAGCGGGTCCGCGGCGGCGAACGGGATGGCGCCCTCGGTGATGAACGAGGCTCCGAGCAGCCAGGCGGTGCGCCCGCTGGTGCGCTCGGCGGGGGTGAACGAGCTGCCGCGCACCGTCGTGGCCAGCGCCAGGGCCAGCGGCGGAACCATTCCCGCCGCCATCACCGCCGCCATGATCTCCAGCGATGCGGTGGTCGCGATGCTGAGCCCGCCGACCGCGAAGGTGTAGGCGACCTTGTTCACCGGACCGCCCATGTCGAAGGCGATCATGGCGCCCAGCAATGCGCCGAGCAGCACCGCGTTGGCACCGGACAGCCCGGTCAGCCATGCGGTCAGCCCGGCCATGATCGCCGCGATGGGCTGGCCGACGACGAGGAACATGAGCACGCCGACCACCAGCGAACCCAACAGCGGGAGCACCACCACCGGCATGATGCCCGCGATCCCGCGCGGGACCGGGACGCGCTTGAGGCCGACGACCACGGCTCCGGCCAGCAGACCGGCCACCAGGCCGCCGAGGAATCCGGCGCCGGTGGTCACCGCGATCGCGCCACCGACGAAACCCGGTGCGAGAGCGGGACGATCAGCCATCGCATAGGCGATGAAGCCCGCCAGCACCGGGACCAGGAACTCGAAGGCGGCTTGTCCGGTCTGGTTCGCCAGCGCGGCCCAGCTGGCGAGTTCGAGGGCGTCGAAGTGCTCGGTGACCGGCGGCGCATCGGTGATCTGGTACCCGCCGAGCGCGTAGCTCAGCGCCATGAGCAATCCGCCCGCGGATACGAACGGGATCAAGTAGCTGACCCCGGTCATCAGCCACTGGCGCAGCCGTGAACCGAAACCGGGCGCGGATTCGGCTGCTGTGCCGGATGTTTCATCCTCGGGTTCGGTTTCCGGTGCCGGATCGGCGCTTTCCTGCCGGGTGGCGTCGGCCGCCCGCTCCAACAGCCCGGCGGCGTCGTTGATGGCCTGCTTGACGCCCGCTTCCACGATCGGCTTGCCCGCGAAGCGGTCCCGGTCGCGCACACCGACGTCGGCCGCGAAGACCACGACGTCGGCCGCGGCGATGTCCGCAGTGGACAGTTCCGCGGATCCGGCCGACCCCTGGGTCTCCACCTGGATCTGCGCACCGCGGTCCGCGGCGGCCTGCTCCAGCGCCTCGGCGGCCATGTAGGTGTGCGCGATACCGGTCGGGCACGCGGTCACCGCGACGACCTTCATGGCGCCACCTCCGAGCTGATGTGCTCGGCGGCCGCGGCCGGGTCGGTGGCCTCGCGCAGCGCCTGCTTGAACTCGGTGCGCATCAACCGCCGGGCCAGGGCGGCCAGCACGGTCATGTGCTCCTCGCCGCCCCCTTCCGGTGCAGCGATCAGGAAGATCAGCGTGGCCGGACCGTCGGCGGCCCCGAAGTCGACGCCGTGCGGACTGCGCGCGAACACCAGGGACGGTTCGGTGACCGCGGTCGACCGGCAGTGCGGGATGCCCACGCCGCCTTCCAGCCCGGTGGGCATCTGCTGCTCGCGAGCCTCCACATCGGACAGGAACTGCTCGATGTCGCAGAGGCGTCCGGCCGCGCGCAGTCGCTCGGCCATGGACCTGACGAGTTCGCCGCGGTCGGCCGCCTGCGCGTCCAGGTCCACGAGTTCGGGGGTGATGAGGGTTGTCATGCCGCCACTCCGCTGAGACTTGCCGTTTCGTCCACTGCCCGCACCTGCACCCGGTCGGGGTGCACGTCCGCCGGTCGGGGCATCCGGGTGCCCGCCAACCCGACCGCCGCCGCGCCGTAGGCCACCGCCGTGCGCAGCGCCCGGTCCCCTCCTCCACCGCCGAGCAGGAACCCGGCGAGCGTGGCGTCACCGGCGCCGACGGTGCTGCGCACCTGCTCGGGCGGGCAGGTCGCATGCCTGCTGCCGGTGCCGTCGACCAGGACCGCGCCCAGGGCGCCGAGGCTGACCAGCACCGCGCCGACTCCTCCGTCCCGGAGGCGCTGCGCGACGCGCAGCACGTCGCCGAGGTCGTGCAGTGGGGACCCGGCCAGCTCCGCCAGCTCGGTCAGGTTGGGTTTGACCAGGTCGGGCCCGGCCAGGCACGCGTGCCGCAGTTCGGCGCCGGAGGTGTCCACCGCGGTCGCCGCTCCGGCGTCGCGCGCGGCCCGCACGATCCGCGCGTGCAGGTCGGGCGGGCAGCCGTCCGGCACGCTGCCGCAGGTCACGACCCATTCGGCGCCGGCACCGAGCTCACCGGCGCGGTCCTGCAACGCGGTGCTCTCCGCCGGGGTGAGCTGCGGTCCGGATTCGTTGAACTTGCTTGTGGTGCCGTCGGATTCGACGACGGCCAGGTTGCTGCGCGTGGCGGTCCCGATCGGCACCTGCGCCACCGGGACCGACTCCGGCGCCAGCAGCTCCGCCACGCGGGCTCCTTCGACGCCGCCGGAGGGCAGCACCGCGGTGGCGGGCGCGTCCGCAGCCACCAGCGCGCGGGCGACGTTGACGCCCTTGCCACCCGGATCCAGGTGCGCGTGCCCGGCCCGGTGCACCGCGCCCGGCACGAGGTGCTGCACGTGCAGCGTGCGGTCCAGGCTCGGGTTGGGGGTGACGGTGACGATCACGCGAGCACCACCTCCCCGGCGGCCCCGCCGAGTTCCTCCTGAGCGGCCGCATCCAGCCCGCTGTCGGTGATCACCACGTCCACCGCGTCCAGCTCGGCGAACCGGCTGAACTGGTCGTCGCCGTACTTGCTGTGGTCGGCCAGCAGCACCCGCCTGCGGCACGCGGCGACCATGGCGGCCTTGACCGCGGACTCGGCGGGATCGGGCGTCGTGCACCCGCGCTCGGCGGAGAAGCCGTTGGTGCCGAAGAACCCGACATCGACGGTCAGCCCCCGCAGCACGTCCAGCGCCCAGGACTCGACGGCGGCCAGCGTGGTGCCGCGGATGCGGCCGCCGAGCATGTGCACCCGGTAGTTGCCGCGCGGGGCCAGCGCAGTGGCCACCGGCAGCGAGTTGGTGACCACGGACAGTTCACGCTCGGCGGGCAGCAGACCCGCCAGCCGCGCCGTGGTGGTCCCGGCGTCGAGCAGCACCGTCCCGCGCTCGGGCACCGCTTCCAGCGCGGCCCGCGCGATGCGCTCCTTCTCCGCGGCGTTGGTGCGGTCGCGCTGGGACACGCCGGGTTCGAAGTCGAGCCGCTCGACCGGGATGGCCCCGCCGTAGACGCGGCGCACCAGGCCCTGGCGTTCGAGCGCGGCGAGGTCGCGGCGGATGGTCTCCGGCGCCACGTCGTACTCGGCGGCCGCCGCGGCGACGTCGATGCGCCCGTCGCGGCGTGTGCGCTGCGCCAGGCGCTGCTGGCGCTCGGCCCCGTACATGCCCGTTGTCCTCCGGTCCGTGTTTGTTGTTGCTTGATTCTGCCCGTTGTTGCCATATTGTCAAGCACGGCAGAGCGGCCACGGCAGGAACGAGGAGTGCAGATGACCCACCCGACCCCGGACGCCGAACCGGTGCCGGGCTCCAGCACGGACACCGGCGCCACGCTGCGGGGTGTCGGCGTCAGTCCGGGCCGGGCGACCGGCCCGGTGGTGCGGATCGACGCGGACGCGGCGCCGGAACCACCGTCCGGACCCGCCCCGGCCGACCCCGCCGCCGAGGCGGCGCGCATCCGCCCGGCCGCCGAGTCCGTGGCCGCCGACCTGCACGACCGGGCGTCCGCGGCCGACGGCCAACTCGGCGAGGTGTTGGCGATGACGGCCACCCTGGCCACCGATCCCTCCCTGCTGGACAAGGCCGAAGCGCTCGTGGACCGCCGTGCGCTGCCCGCGGCCCGGGCGTTGTTCGAGGCGGCCGGGGAGTTCGCCGAGCTGCTCGAAGCCACCGGCGGATATCTCGCCGAACGCGTCGCCGACCTGCGCGATGTGCGCGACCGGGTGATCGCCGAGCTCGACGGGACCGGCCGCCGCGGGATCGGCCCGCTGACCGGCCCCGCGGTGCTGCTCGCGCGTGATCTGGCACCCGCCGACACCGCCGAGCTCGACCCCGAGCAGGTCCTGGCGCTGGTCACCGAGGAGGGCGGGCCCACCGGGCACACCGCGATCCTGGCGCGGTCGCTCGGCATCCCGGCCGTGGTCGCCGCCCGCGGCCTGCTCGCCGAGCAGGCCGCGTCGGCCCGCGTGGACGGCTCGTCCGGGGCCGTGCAACTGCTGGACGACCGGGTCGAGCCCGGGGTGGAGACCGTCGATCGGCCGCAGTGGACCGGCGCCGGGCGCACCGCCGACGACCGACCGGTCACGCTCCTGGCCAACGTGGGCTCGGCCGAGGACGCCGCGGCCGCGGTGCGCGCGGGCGCACACGGATCCGGGCTGTTCCGCACCGAGTTCTGCTTCCTGGACGCCGCCCGCGAACCGGACGCCGAGGCACAACGCGTCGCCTACGCCGCGGTGCTGGGCGAGTTCGCCGGAAAGCCGGTCGTGGTGCGAACATTGGACGCCGGGGCGGACAAGCCGCTGCCGTTCCTGGACGCGGGCGGTGAACCCAATCCGGCGCTGGGCGTGCGCGGGCTCCGGGCGGCGTTCGAGCGCCCGCAGCTGCTGGACGCGCAGCTGGCGGCGATCGCGGCCGCGGCGGGCGATGCCGACGCCGAGGTCTCGGTCATGGCACCGATGGTCGCCACCGCACACGAAGCCGCCTGGTTCGCCACGCGCGCCCGCGCCGCCGGCCTGCGCAGGGCCGGGGTCATGGTGGAGACACCCGCCGCGGCGCTGTGCGCCGAGGAGCTGCTGGACGCGGTGGATTTCGTCAGCATCGGCACCAATGACCTGGCGCAGTACACCACTGCGGCCGACCGGCTCTGCGGAGCGCTGGCCGAGCTCAACGATCCGTGGCAGCCCGCACTGCTGCGCCTGGTCGACGGGCTGTGCCGGGCCGGGCGCGAGCTGGGCAAGCCGGTCGGGATCTGCGGGGAAGCCGCGGCCGATCCGCTGCTGGCCGGGGTGTTCACCGGGATGGGCGCGACGAGCCTGTCCATGACCTCGGCCGCGCTGCCCGCGGTCGGTGCAGGCCTGGCCGAACGCACCGCGCAGCAGTGGGCGGCTACCGCGCAGCGGGCCCGGTCGGCCCCGGACGCACGGACGGCCCGCGCCCGCGCCGCGGAGTAGCTCAGCGCACCGCGGGCTCGTCATCGCGGCGGTGCCGGGCGATGTCGGCACCGCCCGGTGCGGCCGGGGTCCACCCGTCCCGGAGATCGGCGCGGTGCCGTCCCGCCCGATGCGGGTCCCGCGGGCCGGAATCCTCGCCCGGGGCGGGCATTCCGCGGTTCACCCCGCCCGGGCCGACCACGCCGCGCGGCACCAGGACGACCACCGCGGTCAGCATCAGGATCCGCAGGTCCAACAGCAGGCCGCGGCGCCGGATGTAGTCGAGGTCGAGTTCGATGCGCTCCGGCCAGCTCAGCGCGTTGCGCCCGCGGACCTGGGCCCAGCCGGTGATGCCCGGACGCACGGCCAGCCTGCCGGTCTGCCTGCGATCGTAGTTGCCGACGTGCTCGGGCAACGCGGGACGCGGCCCGATGAAGCTCATCTCGCCGCGCAGCACGTTGACCAGCTGGGGAAGTTCGTCGGTGCCGGTGGCGCGCAGCACGGCACCCAGCCGCGTCGTGCGCTCCGCGTCCGGCTGGTCCGGGCGCTCGGCGGCGCGCAGCGTGCGGAACTTGAGGATCGTGAACTCCCCTCCCCCGCGCCCGCACCGCTGCTGGCGGAAAGACACCGGCCGCCCCAGCACGACCAGCACGGCTGATGCGGTCAGCGCCAGCAGCGGGGACAGCACCAGCAGCAAGCCCGCCGCACCGAACACGTCGCAGACCCGCCGCACCGGACCGTCGCCCGGTCTCCGCCGCGCGATCATCGCTGGGCCCCCGCGAAGACCCGGCGCACCGCGGTCACGACGTCGACCAGGTCGGGCTGCGCGAGCGCGGGGTGCACCGGCAGCACCAGCGATGTCCGGCCGAGCTGCGCGGCGTGCGGCAGCCGGGCGCGGTTCCCGCGGCGGAACGCGCCTTCCCGGTAGACCTCGCTGCAACCGCCCGCACCGCTGGGCACCCCCTCGGCCAGCAGCGCGGCCGCGATCCGGTCGCGGTCCCAACCGGGGCGCAGCCGCTCCGGCCGGACGTGCGCGTAGTAGCGGTAGTAGCTGTGCTCGACGCCCGGTTCCGGGATCAGCAGGCGGAGCGCGTCGATACCGGACAGCTGATCGTGCAGGAACGCGGCATTGGCGCGCCGCCGCTTCACCCAACCATCCATTTTGGACAGCTGAACGCGTCCGATCACCGCCTGCAGTTCGGTCATCCTGGCGTTGGTGCCGATGCGCTCGTGCAGCCAGCGGAACGCGCCCGGCGAGGACGACTCCGTCCACCGCTGCCAGCTCTTGCCGTGGTCCTTGATCTCCCAGCAGCGGCGGGCCAGCGCGGCGTCATCGGTGGTGACCGCCCCACCTTCGCCACCGGTGGTGATGATCTTGTCCTGGCAGAACGACCAGGTCGCCACGTGCCCGAACGTGCCCACCCCGCGCCCGCCGAGCCGGGCGCCGTGCGCCTGCGCGCAGTCCTCGACCAGCCACAGGCCTCTATCGTGCGCATAGGTGGCCAGTTCGTCCGCGGGCGCCGGGTGGCCCGCCAGGTGCACCGCGATGACCGCGACCGTGCGCGGGGTGCGCACGCGTTCCACGGCCTCCACCGGCAGGCACTGGGTCCGCAGGTCGACGTCGGCGAACACGGGGCGTGCACCGCACTGCACCACCGCCGAGGCGGTGGCCACGAACGTCGCAGCCGGCACGATCACCTCGTCGCCGGCTGACACGCCGAGCGCCCGCAGCGCGATCTCCAGGGCCAGCGTCCCGTTGGCGACCGATACCGCCCAGTGGCAGCCCGCGGCCGCGGCGAATTCGGCGTCGAAAGCCGCGCCGTGTTCCCCGGTCCACCGGTTGACCCTGCCGGAACGCAGCACCTCACAGGCCGCCGCGATCTCGTCGGCGCCGAACACCGGCCACGTCGGGAAAGCGGTGCTGCGCACCGGCGCGGCACCGTCGACAGCGAGTTCGTTCATCGGTCCTCCTGCGCGCTCGTCGGCACACCGGCTTCAGCGGCCGATGCGGTCGTGCGAGGGGTGAGCCGGGACCACGACCAGCCGGACAGCCAGGCGTAGACCAGCACGGACGCGACCGCGGCACCGGCGGCACCGGCCGCGCCCACCGCGATCAGGTAGACGCCGCCGGACACCAGCGCGGCGACCAGCCCGATCCGCGCAGCCGCCCGGTGCAGACCCGCACCCAGCAGACCGCGCCCGGCCACCGCGAACGGGGCGAAGCACAGCTCGGCGACCAGCAGCACGAGCAGCAGCCGGCGTGCGGAGCCGTACTCGGCGCCGAAGATCGGCACGATCAGCAGCCACCCGGCGATGCCCACCCCGATGGCGGTGAGCACCCCGCCGAGCATCGCGGTCCGCAGCGCCGCCCGCTTGGCCCGCAATCCCGAACCCACGGCGGCATCCCGCAGGAACAGCTGCCCCACCCCGGTCGGCAGCACCCGCGCCAATTCGGCCAACGTGCCGGCCAGCGCGTACACGCCGACCGCGGCGGGACCGGCGAACACGCCCAGCAGGTAGCGGTCGGCCCGCGACGCCACGAGCAGGCCGCCGGACATGCCGAGCGAGGCCGCACCGCGGCGCAGCAACCGGTGCAGCCGCCCCGGATCCGGCCGGGAGAGCGCGAAAAGCCCCGCGCGGTGCAGCTGCACCAGCTGCCCGATCCCGACGGCGACCGTGCCCGCGGCCTGGGCGAACAGGAACGCGGCCGCACCACCGGACGCCAGCAGCGCGAGCACCCCGGCGCACAGCCCGGCGAACCGGGCGGCTGCCGAACCGGCGCTGCCGCGGCGGAACAGCCCGTCGGCGTACCAGAGGTCGTTGATCTGCTGCAGCAGGACCTGCCCGGCGCCGAACAACCCGGTGGCCAGCACCACGGCCGGATCACCGAGTCCCGCGCCGATGAGCGCACCCGACGCCGCGGCGGCCATGCACGCCCCGGCGGCGCCGAGCACCGTGCCGACCAGCAGGCAGCACGAGTACGTCGCGACCAGGCCCGCGCGTTCCTCCGGCAGGCAGCGGGGCAACGCGTGGCGCACCGCGTTCCCGGTGCCCAGCCCACCGAGCAGCCCCGCCGCACCGCCGATGGTCACCCCCAGCACGACCACACCGCGCTGCTCGGCACCGAGCACGAGGGTGGACACCAGCGCGGCCAACGATCCGGAGACGAGCTGCACCGCGTTCGCGGCCACCACCGGCGCCAGCACTCCCGGGCGCACTCCGGTCATCGGGTCCCCACCACCCCGGTGAGCGGGTGGTCCGGCGGCCGCGCGGCGGGCCCGCCGCGGAGACCGACCCAGGCGTGCACGGCCGCCAACAGCAGCACACCGATGCCGATGTGCACGGCGACGCTGGCCGCGCTGTTGCGCACGTTCTCCAGCAGCGGGACCAGCACCACGCCGAGCCGCGCGTCGGCGAACACCCTCCCGGCACCGCGTTCCGCGACGGTGACCAGCAGCGCGATCACCATCAGCACCAGCACGGGTCCGAGCACGCCGAAGTTGTGGTACCCCTCGGCGACCGGCGAGCCGCCGATCGGCCCGACCCGCTCCATGATCTCCACGTTGAACAGCCGGTCGTCATAGGACTCCGCGTCCGGCGGCGCCCCGAACAGCTTCTCCAGCGCGCGCACCGGCACACCGATGAACGTGATACCGCCGCGGAACGGTTCACCGGCCGCGTGCCAACCGAGCACCATCGTCGTGGGGCGCAGCGAAAAGCCCATCTCGGCAACGGCATCCAGCGGTGATGCGGCGGAAACCCCGAGCTGACCGCGGAACTGGCGAACCAGTGTGATCAGGACCAGCACCGCCGCGGCGCCCGGCCACAGCCAGGACCGCGGCACGCGCCTACCGCGCCGGGCCTCCACCACCAGCAGCGCGACCAGCGGGAACAGCACCTCACCGCGGTTGCCGATCGCCAGGGCCAGCACCGCGAACGCACCGAACAGCGCCCACGACCAGCTGCGGGCCCGCCCGCCCGCGGCCACGGCCAGCACCGGCCCTAGGGCCAGCAGCAGGTACCCGTAGCCGAGGCCGCCGTTGGACTGGTTGGCCGCGACGTAGTCCTGGTAGTTGCCACCGGCCAGCAGCCCCGACCCGAGCCCGGGGACCGCGGCGAGGAACTGCGCCGTACCGGCCAACTGCAGGCCCAGGCCCACCGTGGCCAGCGCCCGGCGTTCCCGCTGCCCGGGCTCGACGGGTCCGACCGGCGCCGGTGCCCGACGCAGGCCGGCGACCGCGGCGAACGCACCCATCGCCAGGACCACCAGCCGCACGGCCTCGGGCGCGTACCCGGTGTGCAGCCACGAGGTGTCCGACACCGGGTAGACGTCCTGGCCGAAAACACCGACGGCGACCAGCAGTCCGCCGTGGAACAGGCCGAAGACGACCAGGTAGGCCGCTGCCGGGCGCAGCACGCCCTCCGGTCTGCCGTGCACCAGGCAGGCCAGCGACACCACCCACACCGCGGCGAACAGCGCGGCGAGCGACCCGATCCCGGTGTCGTCGCCGATCGCGAGCGCGGCCGCGGCGGCGACCACCGCGGGCGCACCGGCGCGCAGGGCCGTCACGCCGTCCACAGCCGCCGCCACGCGGTCGCGCAATCGCGCAGGTCGAACGGCGAAGCGCGGAACGCCGCGGCGATCTCCGCGCGCCGTTCGGCGCTGCACGCCGCGAGTTCCAGTGCGGCCGCGGCCCACGCCCGCGGCCCCGCGGACAGCGGCAGCACCCGCACGCCCGGGGTCACCTCGGCGACACCCCGCACCCCGGGCAGATCCGCGGACAGCACCGGGACACCGCTGGCCAGGGCCTGCAACACCACACCGGGCAGCCCTTCACGCAGCGAGGGCAGCACGAGCACGGCGGCACCGGTGAGCACGTCCTCGACCCGGTCGGTCGCCCCGTGCACCAGGAGACCGGGCCTGCGGGCGAAGTCCGGGTCGGCGGCCTGCAGGTCCGCGGTGCCACCCGGGCCGACCAGGCGCAGCACGGCCCGGCCGTCCAGCGCCGCGTGCATCCGCAGCAGGAAACCCCGGTTCTTCTCCGGCGCGGCTCGTCCGATGTGCACCAGCACCGGCGGTCCATCCGGGCGCGGGCCGGCGAAGGCGAACCGGTCCAGGTCCACCCCGTTGGGCACGACCGCGCAGTGCGGCGCGCCGAGCGCACCGCCGGCGAAGGTCACCGAACCCGGGGTGACCCCGGTGATCCGGGTCGCGGCGCACCGCAGCAGCCGGCGCAGCGCACGGCGTTGCAGGATGCGTGCCCGGGTGCTGGTCCTGCCGTCGCCCTCGCTGTGCACGTGCGCGACCCGGTGCGGTACCCGCGCCAGCGCGGCCACGGCCAGCACCAGCCCGCTGGGCAGCCCCACGTGCGAGACGACCGCGTCCGGACGCACCGCCTGCAGCCGCGCGAACAGCCGCACCGGGAAGGTCGGCACCGGGTGCAGCGGGACGTCGGCGGTCTCGGCTCCGGCTTCCCGGAAGCGCGGCGCCAACTCGCCCTGCCGCCCGGCCAGGGTGAGGCAGACCGTGCGGAACTCCCCGTCGTCGAGGGTGCGCAGCACGTCCAGCAGCACGTGCTCGGCACCGCCCCGGCCGAGACTGCCGAGCACGTGCACGACGGTCGGCGGTGTCATCGCGCACCTGCGCAGCGCTCGGGCAGCCGCGCCGCCCAGTCCCGGATCTGCGCGTGGCGGGCCGGATCCGCGTATTCGGCAGCGATCCGGGCGTTGCGGGCGGACTGCTGCTCCCAGCGGTCGGGCCGGTCCAGCAGCCTGCGCACGGCCACGGCGACGGCGACGTGATCGTCGACGGGCACGAGGCACTCCGCGTCGAGCAGCTCGGGAATACCGCCGACCGCGGTCCCCACCGCGGGCAGTCCGCGCGCCATGCCTTCCAGCAGCGCTCGGGGCATGCCCTCCGTCCGCGAGGGCATGGCCAGCAGGTGCGCGGAGTCCAGCACCCCGAACAGCTCGCCGCGGTCGGCGATCCGGCCGGCGAACCGCACGAACCCGGTCAGCCCGAGCGCGGCGGCCAGGTTGACCAGCTCGGGCTGCGTCGCACCGCCGCCGACGAGGATGGCGCGCGCATCGACGCCGGCATCCCGCAGCACCCGCACGGCACGCAGCAGTACGTCGTGGCCCTTGTACGCGTTGGCTTGGCTGCCCACCGCCGCCACCTGCACCGGTCCGGTCGGGAAGCGGCGCGGGCCCGCGAGATCGGCCCGGTCCAGCCGCACCCGGGAGGCGGCCAACACGTCGCTGCCCGGACCCGCCGGATAGCGCTGCTGCAGGGTCTGACCGGTCACGTAGCGCACCGCGGCGGCGCGCCGGACCGCGCGCCGGGTCAGCGCCGCCGCCGGGCGGGCGAACCACCTCCCGGTCCGCCCCGCGGCACCCGAGCGCAGCACTCCCTCCGGGTCGCCGACCAGCTCGACGGCGTAGGGCCTGCCGAGCAGATCGCAGCAGGCGCACGCCAGCGCGCCGACCGGGCCGGGAAGCCGGGCCACCACCGGGCCGGAATCGCGCACGGCGCGCAGCACCGCCGGAACGAGCCGCGGCAGCGCGCGCAACAGCCCGGCCGGACCGCGGTAGTCCGGTAGCGCGACCAGGTCGAAGCGGTGCTGCTGCGGACCGGCGCCCTCCTGTTGCCGGGTGCGCGCGACCAACCGGACGCGGTCGCCGGCCGGCAGCAGCTCCCCGGCCACGACGTCCGCGGTACCGTCACCGCACTCCCAGCCCCCGCCGGTGTAGGCCGTGCAGCGCGTTTCGGCGAACAGCGCGGGAGCGGGGCGGGCGCAGGATTCCAGGATCTCGGCCACCCGGTCGGCGTTGGCCCGCGCGTCGAACTTCGCTTCGGCGACGTCCCGGGCGCGCGCACCAAGCGCCCCGAGCCGACCGCCCTCGTGCTCCTGCCACGCGTGTTCCAGGGCGTCGGCCAGCGCGCGCTCGTCCCCGCGGGCGACGACCCACCCGTTGCCGTCCACGGCCTCGGGCAGCCCGCCCGCATCGCTGACGACGACGGGCACGCCCATGGCGCAGGCTTCCATGGCCGCTCCGTGGTTCTCGGACAGTGACGGGGACACGCTGATGTCGGCCGCGGCGTAGTAGTCGCGGACGTCGTCCCGACTGCCCAGCCAGTGCACCCCGCGCCGTCCGTCCGGGAATCGCGCGAGCAACCGCTGCCGGTACTGCTCGCCCGCCTCGTCCCAGCCGCCGCCGACCAGCAGCAGCCGGCTTTTCGGGTGCCGCACGCGGAACTCGGACCAGGCGGCGAGCAGGTGTTCATGGCCCTTGATACCCCGACCGCGGTGCACGATGCGTTTCGGCGCGTAGACGAAACCCACCAGCACCGCGACGAACTCCCCGTCGCCGATGCCCAGCTGCTCGCGCACCGCGCTGCGCCAGGACGGGTTCGCCGGGCGGAAGCGCTCCAGATCGCAGCCCTGGAAGGCCGTGGCGATATCGGCGGGACCGCGTCCGAGCGCGCGGTAGCGCCGGGCGACGTGGTCGGACGTGGCGATGGTCAACGTGTCGAGTGCGGACAGATACTTCTCGGCGAACCGGACGGGGCCGGATTCCAGGTGCAGCGGTCCGCCGACCATGTGCGTGCGCCGGATCCCGGTGCCGACCCCGGCCAGGCGGCTCGCCAGCGCCGCACCGTACATGTAGCTGTTGACGACGTCCGGCTGCTCGGTGCGCAGGATCCCGCGCAGCTCGCGCAGGGCGCGCAACGTCCGCAGCGGATCGCGGAACCGGAAGTCGAACCCGCAGTCGGCGATCGGGATCCCGCGGGCCCGCAGCCCCTCGCGCAACCGGCCGTCTCCGCTGGGCAGCACCGCGCTGACCCGGTGGCCGCGCCGCACCAGGCCGTCGGCGTGCGCCAGCGAGCGCAACGCCCCCTCGTTCGTCTTGGCCACGAGCACGATCCGGTGCCGCTGCGGATCACCGGCGTCCGGTGCGGACTCGTGGGTCAGAGCGTCTGCACATTCGCCCCGCGCAATCGGTTTCGCGTGTCCAGCAGCCATGGAACCTCCTCCAGCACGAGGTCGTAGTCGACATCGTCGTGGTCGGTGATGAGCACGGCGGCGTCCACGTCCCGCGCGCTCTCCCGGGACAGCCCGACGAACTTGGTCTCCGGCGGGCACCGGTGCGGTTCGGCCCGCGCATCGACGACGACCGGGGCGGCCCCGGCATCACCCAGCAGGTGCAGCAGCCGCAGCGCCGGCGACTCCCGGACATCGGCGGTGTTCGGCTTGTAGGCGATCCCGAGCACCATCACCTTGGCCGAGCGCAGCGGTTTCCCGCGCTCGCGGAGCCCCTCGGCCAGCCGGTGCAGCACGTGCTCGGGCATCCGCGCGTTGACATCGTCGGCCAGCTCGACGAACCGGAACTCCTGGCCCAACCCCCGGCGTACCGCCCAGGACAGGTAGCCGGGATCGACCGGGAGGCAGTGCCCGCCGACACCGGGACCGGGGCTGAACCGCATGAAGCCGAACGGCTTGCTCGACGCGGCATCGATGGCTTCCCAGATATCGATGCCGAGCCGGTGCGCGAACACCGCCATCTCGTTGACCAGTGCGATGTTGACGTGCCGGAACGTGTTCTCCAGCAGTTTGGCCAGTTCCGCCTCGCGCGGCGAGCTGACCTCGACCACCTCGTCGACCAGACCGGCGTAGAACTCGCGCACCACCGAGCGCGATTCCGGGTGCAGCGCCGAGATCACCTTCGGGGTGTTCACCAGGTTCCACCGCCGGTTCCCCGGATCGATGCGCTCCGGGCTGTAGCCGACGTGGAAGTCCGCGCCCGCCCGCAGTCCGCTGTGCTGTTCCAGCACCGGAGCCACGAGTTCCGCGGTGGTGCCCGGGTAGGTCGTGGATTCCAGCACCACCAGCGCCCCGGGACGCAGCCGCGCACCCAGTTCGGCGACCGCGGCGTGCACGTGGGTGAGGTCGGGCGCGGAATCCCGCAGCGGAGTGGGGACGGTGATCACGGCGGTGTCGAATTCCGCGGCATCGTCGTAATCATCGGTGGGAATCAGGTTTCCTGATTCGAGAACCGCCTTCAGCCGGGCTGAGTCGACATCATCCACATAGGACTGACCATCCTGCAGGTTCCACACCCGCACCCGGTCCGAGTCGACACCGACCACCCGGCGCCCGCATTCGGCGGCGCGCACCGCCAGCGGCAGCCCCACGTAACCCTGACCGACGACCACGAGCTTTCCGCCGCCCGCGGACGTGCTCATCTGGCGACCTCCGGCGCGCGACGCTCGTCGGCCAGCACCGAACTCATCCACTCCACGGTGCGGCCGATGCCCTCGCGCAGCGAAACCGGCCGCACCGTGGGGAACAGCGAGCGGAGCACGGTGCTGTCCGCGGCCGACATGCGCACATCGCCGGGACGCGACTCGCCATGCACCACCTCGACGTCGGTGGCCAGCACCTCGCGCAGGCAGTCGACCACCTGGTTGATCGTCGTGGTGCGACCGAAGCCGAGGTTGACCGGCTGGTCGTGCACCACCCGGCGTTCCACGGCCTGAGCCAGCACTTCGGCCACCGTGTCGATGTAGGTGAAATCCCTGCTCTGCTCCCCATCGCCGAGCACGGTCACCGGCGCATCGGTCAGCGCCGAATTCACCAGACGCGGGATGAGCGCGGCGTGTTCGTGATCGGATCGCTGACGCGGGCCGTAGATGTTGAAGAAGCGCAAGCACAGGTTGGGCATGCCGAACGACTTGCCGTAGGCCAGCGCGTAGGACTCGGCGGCCAGTTTGCTCACCGCATAGGGGCTGATCGGCGAGCAGGCCATCGACTCGCTCTTCACCTCGGCCGGATTGGACCCGTACACCGAGCTCGATGAGGCCATGACTACGTATTTCCCGGTTTTTCGGGCGTATTCGAGCACGCACAGCGTTCCGGTCGCATTGGCCTCGTGCGTGGCGCGCGGGTCGTCGATCGACCTCGTCACCGACGGCCGTCCGGCCAGGTGCACGACCGCGTCGGCACCGCTGCCCGCGCGGCGCAGGTCGTCCGAGCTGAGCACGGATCCGAAGTGGAACTCCAGGTCCAACCCGTCGAGCTGGCCGATCAACCCGGTGCTCAGGTCATCGAGCACCGCCACCTCGTGGCCGCGCTCGATCAGCACCGCGCACAGGTTGGCCCCCACGAAACCGGCTCCGCCGGTCACCAGAACTCTCATCGCCTCTTCCCATCCCGAAAAGCGCGTCACAACGCGGTCGGATGCGGAACGGTTGCGCAGCAGTGCGCGCAGGAACCCCGGTGGTCGTGCCCGCAGCAGCTCCCGCAGGCGAACGAAATCCCGTTCGATGCGCCTGTTTCACCGATCGCTGCCGACTCCCGCACGGAGACCCCTCCCGCGCGGGGCGGTTCGCACCCACGCGCGGGACCGGGCGGAATAGCCGGAACCGCTGTCCGCATGCGGAACCTAACACCGGTTCGCACCCGGCGCCCGCTGGAAGATCATCGATGCGAAACCCGGTGCATCGCGGCTGGTTCGGTCGTTCGCACCGGGAACGCGCAGCGATGCCGCGATCCGGCACAGCGCTCCGCCGATCACCCGCGAGCGACTGGACGCACCGCCCGTCTCGGGCGCCGGGTCCGCGATCCGGTCGTCGGCATCGGTGATGTACCCCGCGGTCCCGCGTGCCCGCGCGGCCGCGCGCGTCAACTCCGCGATCCGGGAAACCGGGTCGACATCGGGAACGCCGGGTGCGCAGAGCGCGGCGAGCCGGGCGAACTCCAGCAGGCAGAACGTCCTTGCCACGGCGGTCGGCACGAGCTCCACCACCGCCGACCGGTGCCCGCGGTGCGCGGTCAGCACCAGGTCGGCCGCCGCGATGCTCGCGGTGCCGAGTCGCGCCGAGGCGAACGCGGCGGCACCGGGAACCCGGCGGCGGTCCAACTCGGCGGCGATGCGCGGATCGATCGGCAAGCCCGGCACAGCACGGGTACCGGCGCTGGTGGTGCGAATGCGCCCGCACGAGCGCGGATCCGCGGCGAACCGCTGCGCGGCGGCGAGTTCGGCGAAGGCCGAGCGGCGCACGTTCCCGGTGCACACGAACAGCACGGTGAACTCCGCGGTCATCCGGCACCGCCTCGCACGGCGTCCGGGAACCGGTCCGCGTAGGCCTGCAGCGCATCCTCGCGCAGCGCGTCCCACAGCTGCCCGGCCCGCTCCTCGTCCGGGTGGACCACCGACTGTCCGTCCTCCTGCCCGCTGCCCGCCACCGGCGCGGTCAGCAGCTGCACGTCGGCGGGCCGGACGCCGCGCATCTGCCAGGCCAGATCGCGGATGCGGGCATTGCTGAGCCCCGCGTCGAGCGTCGCGTGCCGCCCGAACGCCTCCAGCACGCCGAACAGCCTGCCGGGGTCGGTGGCGGTATCCCGGGACAGCACCTGCGCGGACAGCGCTTGCAGCACGTCCTGCTGGCGGCGCGCGCGGTCGAGATCGCCGCCTTCCAGCCCGCTGCGCTGCCGCACGTAGGCCAACGCGCGTTCCCCGTCGAAGTGGTTGGTCCCCGCGTCGAACCGGTGCTCACCGGTCGCGGACGGCTCGTCGACGTCGACCTCGACACCGCCGACCGCATCGGTCAGCGCGCGGAAGCCGTCGAAGCCCACCACCGCGTAGTGGTCCGGGCGCACACCGGTCAGCGCGGCGACGGTGCGGTGCAGCGCGTCGATCCCGCCCTGGCCGAACGACGCGTTGAGCTTGTTGCGGCCCGCACCGGGCACCTCGACCCACAGATCGCGCGGCAGCGAGACCACGCCGACACTGCTGCGGTCCGCGCTGACGTGCACCAGCATGACCACATCGCTGCGCTGCGCGCCGGGCTCGAACTCCGCCGGACTTCCCGGTTCCGCGGCGTCGACCCCCACCAGGAGCAGGTTCACCGGCTCGCCGGGCGCGGCGGATGCGGGGGCGTCCGCGCGCGGCGGATCGCGACGAATCCCGCTCAGCGCGCTGTTCAGGGCCAGTACCGCGCCGCCCGCTACGACCAGCAGCAGCACCAGCCCCGCGGCCGCCGCGCCGAGCAGGACCCGGCGCCGACGCCCGCTGCGGCGCACCGGTTCCGCGTGCTGTTCATCGCGCACGATTGCCCCGCTCAGTCGCTCGTCACGGCTTCGGCGGGTTCCGGCCGCTCGGCACGAAGCACCGGGGCGGCCCCCCGGCCGGGAGACTCCTGCAACCGGTACCCGTGGTAGCCGTAGTAGCCGTAGCTGCGCGCGGGTTGCGGGGCCACGGACAGCACGGTGCCCAGCACCCGCGCGCTCACCCGGTCCAGTGCCGCGGCGGCCGCGCGCACGTCGCTGCGCGAGGTCGACTTGTAGCGGCCCACCAGCACCGCCCCGTCGCAGGCCGCGGTGAGCACCGCGGCGTCGGTGACCGGCAGCAGCGGTGGAGCGTCCAGCAGCACCATCTCGTAGCGGCTGCGCAACGCGTCGAGCAGCTCGCTCATCCGGCTGGAGTGCAGCAGCTCGCTCGGATTCGGCGCGATCTGCCCGCCGGCGAGGACGTCGAGCTCACCGCCCCAGCTCTGCAGCGCCTCCCCGAGCGCCGCACGCCCGCTGAGCACGCTGGTCACCCCGACGGCACCTTCCAGACCCAGGCAGTCGGCCACGGCGGGCCTGCGCAGGTCCGCGTCCACCAGCACCACCCCGACCCCGGCGCGCGCCAGCGCCACGCCGAGGTTGACCACCGTGGTCGTCTTGCCCTCGGCGATCCCGGGACTGGTGACCACGACGGTCTTGCGGTGGCTGTCGACGTCCACGAACTGCAGGTTGGTGCGCAGGGTCCGGTAATGCTCGGCGCAGGCCGAATGCGGCGCGGCGTGCACCACCAGCGGGGCCGAATCGGCCTGCGGGTTGGCCGCGGTGATGCCCAGCTGCGGGGCGTCGACGAGTTCGGCCAACTGCTCGGGGGTGCGCAGCGAGGTGTCGGTGAGGTGGCGCAGCAGCGCGGCCGCGTAGCCGAGCACCAGCCCGGCCAGCAGTCCGGTCGCCGCCCAGGGCAGCGGGCGCGGGCTGACCGGGACGCCCTCCGCGGTGGCAGGTTCCACCACTTCGGCCAACACGTCGGGCTGCTGGCGCGGTCCGGACTCCAGGCGGGAGACCAGCCCGGTGAACGAGGACGCGGTGTTATCGGCGATCCGGCGGGCCTGCAGCGGGTCCGGGTCGGTCACCTCGATGCTCAACAGCACGGTGTCCGGTTCGGACGTGACCGCGGTGCGCCGGCTCAGCGAGTCCGCGGATTCCGGGAGTTCCAGCTCGCGCAGCACGTCCCGGGCGACCGTGCCGTTGCGGATCAGCTGGACGTAGGACTTGACCTTCTGCTCGGACAGCAGGTTGCCCTGGTAGGCGGCCACGGCGTCGTCCGGTGCCCGCGCCGAGACGTACACGGCGACTTCGGCCGTGTACTTCGGTGGCACGAGGAACAACCCGGCCGAGGCCGCCACGAGTCCGAGCAACAGCCCGGCGACCAGGAACCGCCAGCGTTCGCGCACGACGCGCAGGTGGTCGGACCACGTCAACGTCGACCCTCCGTTTCCTCGCTCACCGCGCCGGAACCCCGACCAGCACCCTGCCCGGCGGGTGGTGCTTGGTGACCACCGCGCCTGCTCCGACGGTCGTGGCGGCGCCGACTTCGATCCCTTGCAGCACGCTGGATCCGCTGCCGATCAGCACATCCGCGCCGAGCGCCGCGGAACCCGCGACGTTGGCGCCGGGCAGCACCGTGGCGAACTCGCCCAACGAGGTGTCGTGGCCGATCGTGGCGTTGTACTGCACCTGGCTGTGCGCTTCCAGCCGCGTTCCGGTGGAGACGTACGCGTTGGCCAACACCAGGCATCCCGGTGCCAGCACGGCGTCGTGGGCGATGGTCGCGGCCGGGTGCACCACGGCGGTCGCGCTGGCGCCCTGCTGGACCATGCGCGCGCACAGGTCCCGGCGCAGCTGCGGATCGCCCACCGCCACGATGAACCTGCCGCCGCGCACGTCTTCCGGGCGCAGCACCGCAACACCGTGCAGGTGCGAGTTGCGCACGTGGTCGTCGACGAACACGAGCTCGTCGGCGGGAACCGGAACGGCGAACAGCGCGTCGAGGACTTCTCTTCCCAAGCCGCCGGCTCCGACGACGTGCACCGGCGTGGACAGACTTCGCGGATGGCTTCGCACACCGAATTCCTGTCTGGTGTTGATCAGGTTTGGCGACGAGGGAGTCTGGCAGAGCCGCGGGGCGCGCACCCGGCGAACTCCCTGCCGCGCCCCGACCTCGGATCCCCGATCCAGGTGATCAGTGCGGCGCCTTGTGATCGCGAAAACCCCTGTCCGCCAAGATCGTGGCGAGTCGATCCGTCGGGGCATGCCACCCGAAGCGGTGATGTTCGGCGCTGCCGCGGTGCTGCCCGCGGCCCGGCACACTGTCGGCATGGACACGCCGGTGCAGGTGCACCTGGACCCCGCGCTGCAGTTCTTCCTCGACCGCAGGCACCGGCCGGGGCCGGTCCGGGTCGCGCACGACGGCACGGCCACCGCGGGCCACATCGTCCAATCTCTGGGCGTACCGCTGACCGAGGTCGGTTCGCTGCGCACCGGAGGCGGACCGGTGGCGCCCGCGCACCGCCCGGCGCCCGGCACGGTCCTGCAGGTGGACGCGGTGCCGCGCCCTCAGCCGGGAACACGGTTCCTGCTCGACGTGCACCTCGGCAAGCTCGCCCGGCGGATGCGCCTGCTCGGGCTGGACACCGCCTACCGCAACGACGCGGACGACCGGCAGCTCGTGCACCGCTCCCGGATCGAGGACCGGGTGCTGCTCAGCAGGGACCGCGGTCTGCTGCAGCGGGCGGCCCTGCCCGCGGGTGCGCACGTGCGCGGCACGGCCCCGGACGACCAGCTCGCCGACGTGCTCGACCGGTTCCGCCCGGAGCTCGCCCCGTGGACCCGGTGCACCGCGTGCAACGGACTGCTGCGGCCGGCGGACAAGGACGAGGTCCGGGCCGAACTGGAAGCGGGGACGCTGCGCACCCACGACGAGTACGCGCGCTGCCCGGAGTGCGGCAAGGTCTACTGGCGCGGCGCGCACTCCCGGCGGATCGAGGCCATCATCCGCGCCGCCCGGGAGTGACCGGCTCGCCGGACCG
Organism: Saccharopolyspora montiporae; assembly: GCF_015209505.1. Taxonomy (GTDB): domain Bacteria; phylum Actinomycetota; class Actinomycetes; order Mycobacteriales; family Pseudonocardiaceae; genus Saccharopolyspora; species Saccharopolyspora montiporae. The sequence goes on along the minus strand of NZ_JADEYC010000043.1, from coordinate 32,201 downwards.
GCGCCCGAACGCCCCCTTCGGCCCGTCCGGACCGTAGACCGCGGCGGGTTCGGGGAACAGCGCGACCAGCAGCGGGTGCAGCAGCGCCGCGGTCGCCAGCGCGCAGAGCAGGCTGATGTCCGGACCACCCGCGATATCGCGCAGCGGGCCGGCGATCACCGGGGTGTGCGCGGTGAGCAGCCCGAGCACCGCGGCCACCAGCCACGCGGTCAGCGCGCGCCAGTTCCACCCGCGGCCGTACCAGTACCGCCCGCCGCGGCGGCCCTCGTTGAACACCTGCAGGTCGTCCGGATCGTAGTGGCCGCGGCGCATGCAGTACCCGGTCATCAGCACCACCATCCACGGCGAGGTGCACAGCACGATGAGCGTGGCGAAGGCGTTGATGCTGCCGACCACGTCCAGCGCGAAGCTTCCCGCGAAAACCAGGACCACTGCCGGTATTCCGACCACCGCGGTGGCGCGCACCCGGTTGAGCCGCGGGATCAGCGAGGAGAAGTCCAGCCCGGTCCCGTACAGCGCGGTGGTGCCGGTGGACAGCCCGCCCACCAGCGCGACCACGACCAGCGCCGCGGCGTACCAGGGCGGGGCGACGGCCGTCAGCCCGGCGACGTAGTCATCCACGTCCGGGACCAGCGTCGCGGTGGCGATCCCGAATCCGAACGGCAGCAGCGTCGCCAGCTGCGCCAGCAGCGGCGCACCCAGCAACCGCCCGCGCGGCACCGATGCGGGGATGTAGCGCGACCAGTCGCCGAGGAAGGCCCCGAACGACACGGGGTTGGCCATCGCGGTCAGCGCCGCCAACACCCACGTGGCCCAGAACCCGTCCAGCGCGTAGTCCCCGGTGCCCGGATAAGCCGGGTCGAACCGGGTGGCGAACGCGACGGCACCCAGCAGCACGATCACCGTGCCGAGCACCACCGCGACCCGGTTGACCAGCAGCAGGAACCGGTAGCCGTGCACGCACACCAGCACCACCGCGACCGCGATCACCCCGTAGGCCGCGGCCCGCAGCACCGCCCCGCCGTCGGACCCGGTCAACCGCAGCGCCGCACCGGCGATCGCGTCCCCGCTGACCCACACCGAGATCGCGAAGAACGTCACCGCCGTCAGCAGGGACAGCAACGATCCGATGCACCGGCCGACCACCCCGAAATGCGCCCCGGAGGACACCGCGTTGTTGGTGCGCGTCACCGGGCCGAACAGCGCCATCGGCGCGAGCACCAGCGCACCGGCGACCACCCCCACCGCGGTGGCCGACAGTGCGGCCCAGAAGCCGAGCCCGTAGGCGATCGGCAGCGTGCCGAGCACGATGGTGGCGAACGTGTTCGCGCCGCCGAAGCACAACCGGAACAGGTCGCGCGGGCGCGACGTCTGCTCGGCGACCGGGATCGGCGCGATGCCGTGCTGCTCGATGCCGCCCACCAGCGCGGTCCTGCCCGTACCCATCCTCAGGCTCCGCGCAAGGCCAGCAGGCTGACCAGGTCGTACGTGACGTGCGCGGCGGCGATCGCGGTGATCTCCGCGTGGTCGTAGGCCGGTGCCACCTCCACGACATCGGCCCCGATCAGGTTGCAGTCGCGGAGGCCGCGCAGGATCTCCAGCAGCTCGCGGCTGGTCATGCCCCCGGCTTCCGGGGTTCCGGTGCCGGGCGCGTGCGCGGGGTCGAGCACGTCGATGTCCACCGAGATGTACAGCGGTCGGGAACCGACCCGCTGGCGCAGCGCGTCCACCGTCCCGGTCACCCCCGCGTGCAGCACGTCCGCCGAGGTGTGGATGCCGAACCCGAGCCGCTGGTCCTCGGAGAGGTCCCAGCGCCCGTACAGCGGGCCGCGGGTGCCCACGTGGCACAGCGCGCTGGTGTCCAGCAGACCTTCCTCCGCGGCCCGGCGGAACGGGGTGCCGTGCGTGTACGGCTCCCCGAAGTAGGTGTCCCAGGTGTCGAGGTGCGCGTCGAAGTGCAGCAGCGCCACCGGCCCGTGCTCGGCGGCCGCGGCGCGCAGCAGGGGCAGCGCGATGGTGTGGTCGCCACCGACGCTGACCAACCGGGTCCCGCCGGACATCAGCGCGCCCGCCTCGTGCTGCAGCGTCTCGATGGCCTCGGCGATGTCGAACGGGTTGACCGCGATGTCCCCGGCATCGACGACCTGCTTGTCCGCGAACGGCGACACGTCCAGACCCGGGTGGTACGGGCGCAGCAACCTGCTGCCCTCGCGCACCCCGGCGGGCCCGAACCGCGCACCCGGGCGGTACGAAACGCCCGTGTCGAAGGGAACTCCCACCACCGCGATGTCCGGGTGCCCGGCCTGGTCCGCGCGCGGCAACCGGGCGAAGGTCGCGAAACCCCCGTACCGCGGGGACTTCGAAGCATCGGCCGGTCCGATCGGGCTGTCGTTCATCTTTGCTCCTCTCCTCCGCGGTGCACCGCGGTTCATTCCGGCGCGGTGGTCCGCGCCGTCGGGTCCTGCTCGCGGACGCCGGAAATCCGTTCGTCCCAGGCACGCAGCACGTGCTCCGGCGGGCTCGGGGTGCACAGGCTGACCACCACGTACACCACCAGGCTCGCGCCGAGCCCGAGGTAGATCGGCGAGTTGGCGTCCACACCGGACACGATCATCGCCGCGATCACCGCGATCGCGCCGGTCGCGGTGGAGGCCAGCGCGGCGGCGCGCGTTCCGCGGCGCCACAGCAGACCACCGAGCACCGCCACGAGCAGGCCGCCGACGAGCACGTTGTAGGCCACGGTCAACGCCGCCACCACATCGCCGATCGCGGCCGAGATCCCGATGGCGAGCGCCCCGAGCACGACGGTGGCGATCCGGTCGGTGCGCACCCCGCCCGCCGGTCCGCCCAGCTTGGGCAGCAGATCGTGCGTGCTGACCGTCGAGCAGGCGATGAGCGCGCCGCTGGCCGTGGACATCAGCGCGGACAGCGCCGCGGCCAGCACGAGTCCGCGTACGCCGACCGGGAGCAGGTCGGCGACGATCGTGGCGAAGGCGTCGTCCGGATCGCCCAGCCCCGGGTACATGGCGCGCGCGGCGGTGCCCACGAGCGCACCGGACACGGCGAAGATCGCGCAGTAGACCGCAGCACCGATCCCGCCACCGGTCGCCGACGCCTCGCTGCGGGCGGTGAACACGCGCTGCCAGATGTCCTGACCGATGAGCAGTCCGAACCCGTAGACGAGCACGTAGGTGAGGATCGTGCCGCCGCCGACGGCCAGCGGATCGAAGAAGGCCGCGTCCAGCTCGGCGCGCATCCCGGCGAACCCGCCTGCCGAGGACACCGAGAGCGGCAGCAGCACGAACAGGAAACCCGCTGTCATGAGCCAGAACTGGGCCATATCGGTGAGCGTGATCGACCACATGCCGCCCAGCGAGGCGTAGCAGACCACGATCCCGCCGCCGAGCGCGACCGCGACCGGGCGCGGCATGTCGAAGAAGACGCTGAACACGGTGGAGAACGCCAGCACCGAGGTCACGGTCAGCATCAACGTGTAGCCCCACATGACCGCACCGGCGACGAACCCGGTGGATCCGCCGTAGCGCAGGTCCAGCAGCTCGGACACGGTGTGCAGCCGCAACCGCACCAGCCGCCGCGCGAACACGGCGTGCAGCGCGAAGATCCCCAGTCCGATGGTGAGCACCAGCCACGCCCCGGAGATGCCGTGCGCGTAGCCCAGGCCGACGCCACCGATCGTGGAGGCACCGCCCAGCACGACCGCCGACATGGTGCCCGCGTAGGTGATCGGGCCGAGGCTGCGCCCGGCCACCAGGTAGTCGGTCCGGGTGCGGGCCAGTCGCATCCCGTACCAGCCTGCTGCCAGCATGGCCAGGACGTACAACCCCACCACTGCGTAGTCGGCACCCAAAACCGGCCTCCCGGAAGTGTTCTCGCGCCGCACCAGCCGGCCCCGGCGAATTCCCGGCGGGTGGTGCGGTCACCGTAGGCGGCCGCACGAGCAGGTTGAATGGGATGATCCGTCCCGGATTCGGAGGCGACGTGGTTGATCTGGACAACGAGGTGTCGGTGCCGTTGCGCGCGGTTGTCGACGACGTTGACCTCGCGGTGCGCGTGGTGCCGGAATCGCTGCCGGACGGTGCGCTGCAGCGCCCGGTCCGCTGGGCGCACGTCAGCGAACTGCGCGAACCGGGCCCGTACCTGGTCGGCGGGGAACTGCTGCTCACCGCGGGAGTGAACCTGCCGCGATCCGCCGCGGAGGTCAACGGGTACGTCGCCGGACTGCTGGCGTGCGGAGTCAGCGCCCTGGCGTTCGGCCGAACACCGGACCTGCACGAGCAGCTGCCGGAACGGCTGCGGGCGGCCTGCGTGCGGCACGGCCTGCCGCTGCTGGTGGTCGATCCGCGGACGCCGTTCCTGGCCGTCAACCGGGCGGTGTCCCGCGCGCTGGCCCGGGCCGCCGACCGCGAGCAGCAGCGCATCGCCGAGGCGCGCGAGGCGCTGACCCGGGCCGCCGCCGACGGTCCCCAGGCGGTGCTGCGCGAGCTCGCCGCGCGGTTGTCCGGCTGGTGCGCGCTGATCGGGCCGGATGACCGACCGCTGGCCGGATGCCGCGCACCGGATCCGCTGCCCGCCGAACTCGCCGGGCTCTTCGCCCGGTTGCGCGCCGGCACGGGCACGCGCACCGCCACCGCCGAACTGGACGGGTCCTACGTGGTCGCCCAACCCGTCTACCCGCAGGCCACCTCCGAGCACCTGCTGCTGGCCGGGCGCAGCGCCCGCTTCCGCGGCAGTGACCGGGCGATCATGTCGGTCGGCGCGGCACTGCTGGGGCTCGTGGCGCACGCGCTCACCGGCGCCGCGCGACTGGGCGCAGCGGTCACGGCTGCGCTGACCGGCGCGGATCCCGCCGCAGTGGCCGCCGCGGCGCTCCCGGCGGAGCGCTACCGGCTGGTGGCCGGGATGTGGCGCGGCGACGAGCGGATCGGCGTGGAGACCGAGCAGTCCTGGCTGTGCTCGCGGCTGGGCACCCCGCTGGTGCGGCTGGACCGCGCGCGGTTCACCGCGGTGGTGCGCCAGCTCCCGGACGAGGCCGTGTTGCACGAGCTTGCGGCGCGCGGCTGGCTGGCCGCGGTGGGCGGTCCGGTCCCGGCCGCCGACCTGCCGGGCGCGGTGCCCGAGGTCCGGCTGCTGCTGGACCGGGCGGGGACGTTGCGCCACCCGGTCGCGGCCGGTGACGAGGGCTCGCTGACCGAGGTGGTTCCGCCGGACGCCGCGGCCGGTTTCGCGCACCGCCTGCTGGCCCCGCTGCTGCAGCGGCGGGACGACGTGCTGGTACCGACGCTGCGCACCTGGCTGTCCTGCCACGGCGGCTGGGACCGCACCGCCGCCGAGCTCGGCGTGCACCGCAACAGCGTGCGGCACCGGATCTCCCAGGCGGAGAAAGCGCTGGGCGTGGACCTGGCCGATCCGGACGTGCGGATGAACCTGTGGTTCGCGCTGCGCTGGCTGGCCGACTGACCGCGCCGCCGCGATCCCGCCGTTCGGCCGGGCGCCGCAGCGGGTTTCGCACCCTTCGTCCGGTCTCTCGCGCGAGGGCGCCGACACCGAACGGCGCAATAGCCGGAAACGGGATAAATTCCGTCCTGAGCTGCACAGACCCCGGTGGGACCACCGCCTCGGCGGGATTATGCTGCGCCGTCGGACAGGCCGACCGCCTGATGCATCGCCGACGCCGAGAACGAGGAGTGCCGAAGTGCGGTCCACGAAGGTGCGAGCACCGCGGTGAACGCGCCGGGAACACCGGGGTGGCGCTACAGCGCGCCGGAGCGGCAACCCAGGATGGTGCCCGCCGCCGGCCGCCCGGCGCGCACGGTCGTCATCGGCTTCGGGGCGGCCGTGGTGCTCGGTACCGCGCTGCTGAGCCTGCCCGCGGCCTCGGCGGAGGGCCGGGACACCGATCTCGTGCAGGCCCTGTTCTCCGCGACGTCGGCGGTGTGCATCACCGGGTTGGCCGTGGTGGACACCGAGCAGCATTGGTCGCTGTTCGGCGAGATGGTCATCCTGGGGCTCATCCAGACCGGTGGCCTGGGCATCATGACGCTGGCCTCGCTGCTCGGGCTGCTGGTCTCCCGCAGACTCGGCCTGCGCATGGAACTCACCGCGCAGAGCGAGACCAAGAGCCTGGGCCTGGGCGAGGTGCGCAAGGTGATCACCGGTGTGATCAAGCTGAGCCTGCTGTTCGAACTGGCGATCACCGCGGTGCTGGCCACCCGCCTGGCGCTGGCCTACGGCTACTCGCCGACCGAGGCGCTGTACTCCGGCGGGTTCCACGCCGTCTCGGCCTGGAACAACGCGGGCCTGTCGCTCTACAACGACAGCATGACCCGGTTCGCCGAGGACCCGTGGATCTGCCTGACGGTCATCGTCGCCGTCGTGGCGGGTGGTCTCGGCTTCCCGGTGTGGTTCGAACTGGGGCGGCGCATCAGCGGGCGGCAGCGCCGGTGGTCGCTGCACACCAAGATCACCCTGGCGGTGACCGGCCTGCTGCTGATCGCGGGGTTCACCGCCATCACCGCCGGCGAATGGGACAACCGGGACACCCTCGGCGGAATGGGCTGGCCGGGCAAGCTGCTGGCCGGTGCCTTCGCGGCGGTCATGCCGCGCTCCGGCGGCCTGAACAGCGTGGACATCGGCGAGATGAACACGGCGACGCTGCTGGTGCAGGACGTGCTCATGTTCATCGGCGGCGGCAGCTCCGGCACGGCGGGCGGGATCAAGGTGACCACGTTCGCGGTCCTGGCTTTCGTCATCGTCGCCGAGATCCGCGGCGAGCCCAGCGTGCACGCCATGGGGCGCAGGCTCTCCGCCGTGGTGCAGCGCCAAGCGCTGACCATCGTGCTGCTCAGCGTCGCGCTGGTCATGCTCACCACGCTCACTCTGCTGCTCCTGACGCCGTTCACCCTCGACGAAGTGCTGTTCGAATCGATCTCCGCGGTGGCCACGGTGGGGTTGTCCACCGGGATCACCCCCGACCTCCCGCCCGTGGCGCACGTGCTGATGTCGGTCCTGATGTTCATCGGGCGCCTCGGACCTGTCACGTTGGCCGCCGCGCTGGCCCTGCGGGACCGCCCGCGCAAGTACGAACTACCCGAGGAGCGACCGATCGTTGGCTAAGAACGACTGGGCGGACAACCGCGCGGTGATCATCGGGCTGGGCCGGTTCGGCGGTTCGCTGGCCACCGAGCTGATGCGCCAGCACACCGAGGTCCTCGCGCTCGACACGCGCCCCAAGGTCGTGGACGGCTACGCCGACCGGGTCACGCACGCCGCGGTCGTGGACTCCACCGACGGCGACGCGCTGCGCCAGCTCGGGGTGCACCGGTTCAAGCGGGCGGTGGTGGCCATCGGCACCGATCTGGAGGCCAGCATCCTGACCACCTCGCTGCTGGCCGACTTCGGCGTCCCGATCATCTGGGCCAAGGCGGTGTCCCGCCAGCACGCCAGCATCCTGGAACGGGTGGGAGCGCATCACGTGGTGCTGCCCGAGCACGACATGGGCGAGCGGGTCGCGCACCTGGTGGTGGGCCGGATGCTGGACTACATCGAGTTCGAGGACGACTACACGATGGTCAAGACCTCCCCGCCCGCCGAGGCCGTGGGGCGTTCGCTGAGCGAGAGCGCGCTGCGGTCGAAGTACGACATCACGGTGGTCAGCATCAAGCGCCCCGGGGAGGGCTTCACCTACGCCACGGCCGACACCGTGGTCCGCCCGGACGACCTGCTCATCGTGGCGGGCCGCTCGGCGTACACCGAGCGATTCGCCGAGCTCACCTGAGCACCGCCCCTCCCCACGACGGCCTCCGGCGTTCGCGTAGTATCGGCCGACGGAGCGCCGGGAAGTCTGGTCGGCATCGCACGATTCGCAGTGGACCGACCGATGAGGACCGATGCCCGACGACACCTCCCGCCGCACCCTGTTCCCGAGCCGCGGCGGGCTCGCCCTTGCTTCCATCCTGCGCACCGAGACGGTGGGCGGTGTCCTGCTGATCGCCGCGGCAGCGCTCGCGCTGATCTGGGCCAACACGCCCTGGGGCGACACCTATGAGGCCGTGCGCACCTGGGTCCCGTGGCCGGGCGGCGAAGCGCTGGGCCTGGACCTGGACATCGCGCACTGGACCGCGGACGGGCTGCTGGCCGTGTTCTTCTTCGTGGTGGGCCTGGAGCTCAAGCGCGAGTTCGTCACCGGTGACCTGCGCGATCCCGCGCGGGCCGCGGTCCCGGTCATCGCCGCGATCTGCGGCATGCTGGTCCCGGCGCTGTTCTACGTGGCCGTGAACGTCACCGCGGGACCGGAAGCGTTGCGCGGCTGGGCGATCCCCACCGCCACCGACATCGCCTTCGCGCTGGCCGTGCTGGCCGTGGTGTCTTCGCACCTGCCCGCATCGCTGCGCGGTTTCCTGCTGACGCTGGCCGTGGTGGACGACCTGCTGGCGATCACCATCATCGCGTTGTTCTACACCGATGACTTCCACCCGGGCCTGCTCGGCGTCGCGGTGGTGCCGATCCTGCTGTTCGGGCTGCTCGTGCAACGCGGTCGCACCTGGTGGTGGGCGCTGCTGCCGCTGGCGCTGCTCGCCTGGTACTTCGTGCACGAATCGGGCGTGCACGCCACGATCGCCGGTGTGCTGCTGGGCTTCACCGTCCCGGTGCTCGCCCGCGGCGACCGCCCCGGGCTCGCCGAGCACTTCGAGCACCTGTGGCGTCCGCTCTCGGCGGGCCTGGCCGTTCCGCTGTTCGCCCTGTTCGCCGCGGGCGTGTCGTTGAGCGGGCCCGCGTTGCGGGAAGCGATGACGAGCACCGTGGCGCTGGGCGTCGTGTGCGGCCTGCTGCTGGGCAAGGTGATCGGCATCCTCGGTTCGTCCTGGATCGTCTCCCGGTTCACCCGCGCCAGTCTGGATCCCGGTCTGTCCTGGTGGGACGTCCTCGGGGTGTCGCTGCTGGCCGGGATCGGCTTCACGGTGTCACTGCTGATCGGCGAATTGGCCTTCGACACCGGCGATCCGCGGGTGGATCACGTCAAGACGGCGGTGCTGGTGGCCTCGGTGCTGGCCGCCACGGTCGCCTCGGTGGTGTTGGGCCTGCGCAACCGCGCGTACCGGCGCCACCCGGTGGAGTCGACCGGGAGCTGACGACCACCCGGTGCGAGACTCCGGGCGGCGGGAACCGATCCCGCCCGGACGGGGGGCGCACGTGTCGTTCGGCAGCCGACTGGTGGCGCGGGTGGAACACCACCAGGTCACCGCCTACCTGGCCGCGATCGCCGCCGGAGCGGTGCTCGGGCTGGCCGCACCGGCTGCCGGGGCGGCACTGGAACCGACGATCAACCCGGTGCTGGCCGCGCTGCTCTACACAACGTTCCTGCAGGTACCGGCCGCGCAACTGGTCGCGGCCGCGCGGGACGGGCGGTTCCTGGCCGCCGCGCTGGTGATCAATTTCGCGGTGGCGCCGCTGGTGGTGGCCGCGATGTGGCCGCTGCTGCCCGCCGACCGGGCGGTGCGGCTGGGCGTGCTGCTGGTGCTGCTGACGCCGTGCGTGGACTACGTGATCGTGTTCAGCGGACTGGCCGGTGCGCGCAGCCGCCAGCTGCTGGCGGCGACACCGCTGCTGCTGCTCGCGCAGATGGCGTTGCTGCCCGGGTTCCTGCTGCTGTTCCTGGGCCCGGGACTCGGCGACGTCGTCGAACCGAGGCCGTTCGTGCGGGCCTTCCTGGTGCTGATCGTGCTCCCGCTGGCGCTGGCGTGGGCGACGCAGTCCTGGGCCCGGCGGCACCGCAGCGGCCGGATCACCGCTGCTGCGGCGGGCTCGGCGATGGTGCCGCTGATGGCGGCCACGCTGCTGGTGGTGGTCGCGTCCCAGGTCGCCGGGCTCGGCACCGGGGCGGTGGCGGCGCTGCGCGTGCTGCCGTTCTACGTGGCGTTCCTCGTGCTGATGCCGCTGCTGGGCGTGCTGGTGGCGCGGTCGCTGCGGCTGGACGTACCCGCGGGCCGGGCGATCGTGTTCACCGGCGCCACCCGCAATTCGCTGGTGGTGCTGCCGCTGGCCCTCGCGCTGCCGGATGCGCTCTCGGTGGCCGCCGTCGTCGTGGTGGCCCAGACGCTGGTCGAGGTGCTGGGCATGGCGCTGTACGTGCGGCTCGTTCCCCGGCTGCTGCCGGACTGAACGAGAACGGGGCCCGCGGTCGTCGACAGCGACCGCGGGCCCCGGATTTCGCGGGAGCCCGGTCAGGAACCGGCGCCCGAGCCGACCGGCTGCTCCGGTTCGGCTTCCGGCTCGGCCTCCTGCTTGCCGCTGCTGGAGCGCAGCGCGTCAGCCGGGTGCGGAATGGTGTGCACCACGACGCGCTCCCCGGCCAGACCCTTGGCCAGTCCGACGCACATCACCAGCAGCACCACGCAGAACGGCAGCCCGACCAGGATCGCCGCGGTCTGCAGCGCGCTGAGCGCGTCCTCCCCGCTGCTGGCGCTGGCCACCAGCAGGATCGCGGCGACGAGCCCCTCCAACACGGCCCAGAACAGCCGCTGCTGCCACTTCGGATTCGGATCGCCGCCGTTGGTGAGGATGTCGACCACCAGCGAACCGGAGTCCGACGAGGTCGCGAAGAACAGCACCACCACGATGATCGCCAGCGCGGAGGCCAGCATGGTGACGATCTCGCTGACCGGCATCTGCTGCAGCAGCGCGAACATGGCGGTCTCGTCGGCGGCTTGGGCCAGCGGGTTCTGCGGGTCATCCTGCAGCAGCGACATCGCGGACTCGCCGAAGACGGTCAGCCACACCATGGAAGCGCCGACCGGGGCGAACAGCCCGCCCAGCACGAATTCCCGGATGGTGCGGCCGTAGGAGACCCGGGCGATGAACATGCCCACGAACGGCGACCAGGAGATCCACCAGCCCCAGTAGAACAGCGTCCACGCGGACTGCCATTCCTGCCCGGAGGGATCGTTCGGGAACGTCTCGAAACTGGTCTGCGGCAGGTTCTGCACGTAGTGGCCGACGTTGGTGGCCAGCGAGTTGAGCAGGTCCAGCGAGGGCCCGAAGAAGAACACGAACAGCATCAGCGCCATCGCCAACCACAGGTTGACCAGCGCCAGCCTGCGGAGTCCCTTGTCCAGCCCGAGCATCAGCGACACGATCGCGATCGCGGTGATGCCCAGGATCAGCACCAGCTGCAGCGTGGTGGTGTTCTCGACGCCGAACAGCGTCTCCAGGCCGGCGCCGACCTGCTGGCCGCCGATGCCCAGCGAGGTGGCCAGCCCGAACAACGTGCCGAACACGGCGAGCACGTCGACGAGGTTGCCGATCCACCCGTAGATCCGGTCCCCGATCAGCGGGTAGAACGCGGACGCGGGGCGCATCGGCAGCCCCTTGCGGAAGGCGAAGTAGCCCAGCGCCATGCCGAGCACGATGTAGATCGCCCACGGGTGCACGCCCCAGTGGAAGAACGTGTAGTTCATCGCGTTGCTCGCGGCATCCTGCGTGCCGCCTTCGCCGACCGGCGGTTCCAGGTAGTGGCTGATCGGCTCGCTGACCGCGTAGTAGACCAGCCCGATGCCCATGCCCGCCGTGAACAGCATCGCGAACCAGGCGGTGTTGGAGTACTCCGGTTTGGAGTCCTGCGGACCCAGGCGGACCGAGCCCCACCGGGTGAACAGCAACACCACCACGAACAGCAGGAAGAACGTGGCGCTGATGATGTAGAACCAGCCGAAGTTCGTGGTGATGACGCTGTTCACGTCGGTGGCGACGTCGGACATGGTGCCCGGTGCGAGTACGCCCCACAGCACGAACCCCACGGTGATCAGCGCGGAGACGATGAACACCGGGGGGTTGGTGTGCTTCTTCAGATATCTCGTTAACACGGGACCCTCTAGCCCTCGGGGACAATTCCTCGCGGCCGGCGCTGGGCCGCCCGCAGCAGACCGGCTGCGCACTGGCGCACAACCGTTCAAGTCGGGCAACGAGGCTAATGGCACCGCTAACGGAATTGCAGGGCATTCGGGGGATCCATCATGTGGCGGAAACCGCACCCGAATCTCCCCGGTATCCGCAACGGCACCCGCGGTGAGAATCGGTACCCGCCGTAGCCGTCCGGGCACCTCGCGCAGTCGGGGGTGCGTGCCACCGCACATCGCGCACCCGGCATGATGTAGGCCACTCAGCGTGATCAAGACCGTCCCGGGAGGTCGACGCGACAGCCGTTCCATGATCCCCCACCCGGGTCACTGCTCACCCGACGTCCGATAGCATCCGCCTTCTGAGGGTGCACGGGTGATTGCTCAGCGAAGTCACGGCCCGGGCCGTGTGGCCGAGCGGATCCGTTCCGGCTCGCCCTCCCCCGACCCCGACCCCCACGCGGCCCCGCCGCGACGACGCCGACCGCCACGAGGACCTGGTTTCGCATGACAGATCACGCACTCACCCCTCCCGCGCCGGCACCGGTCCCCGGCCGCCCGGCCGGGATCGCCGCGCTGATCACCGCGCTGGTCACCGGGGCAGCGGCCGCGACCGCGGTGCTCACCACCCCACCGGGAGCACAGCAGCCGGTGGCGTGGATCGCCGTCGGTGCCGCCGTCCTGCTGTGCCTGCTGGTCCCGCTCGCGGTGCGCGGCGCGCTGTCCGCCCGCGTGCAGCGCGCGCGAGCCGATGCCGCCGAGCAGCACGCCGCCGAACAGGCGCGCCGGGCCGTGGCCGACGCCGAACAGCGGGCGCAGGCGCAGGTGGCCGCGGTGCGCACCGAGCACGAGACGCTGGTCAACGAGACGCTGCCCGCGCTGGTCCAGCGGCTGCGCGACGGGAGGTCGGCGCAGACCGTCCTGGCCGAGACCGATCCGTCCGCGCACGCGGGACACCAGGACCTGGTGGAACTCGTGGTCGCCGAACTCGGGCACAGCGAGCGCGGGCGCACGGCGGCACTGGCCGCGTGCGCGAACGCCGCGGGCCGGGTGCAGGCGCTGGCGACCGGCATGCTGGCCGAACTCCGGGACATGCAGCGCAGGCACGGCGATTCGGAGAAGGTGCTCGGCGACCTGTTCGAGCTCGACCACCGCACGTCCCGCATCGGGCGCGTGGCCGACGGTCTCGCGGTGCTGACCGGCGCCCGCTCCGGCCGCCCGTGGCCGACGCCGATCCCGATGGAGAGCATCCTGCGCGGCGCCGTGGGCCGCATCGACGCCTACCGGCGGATCAAGCTGCACTCCAACGCCGACGTGGCCGTGGTCAGCCACGCCGCGGAAGGCGTGATGCGCGCGCTGGCCGAGCTGATGGACAACGCGGCCCGGTTCTCCCCGCCGAAGGAGTCCGCCTACGTCTACACCGAGGAGGGCCACCGCGGGCTGGTGGTCACCATCGAGGACGGCGGTCTGGGCATGAAGGAACCGGTGCTGGAGCGGGCCGTGCAGGCGGTAGGCCCCGACCCGCTGGACCTCACCACGCTGGCCGGCACCCGGCTGGGCCTGGCCGTGGTCGGCTGCCTGGCGCGCAAGCACGGGCTGACGGTCTCGTTCCGGCCCTCGTCCCGCGGCGGCACCGGCGTGGTGGTGCTGATCCCGCGCGACCTGCTCACCGACCCGCCGCGCGACGAACCGGTCGAGGACCCGCCGAGCCCGGTGGAGTCCGGCATTCGCGACAGCGGCACCCCGGCGACGCCCGCGCGGTCCGCGGAATCGTGGACCAGCGGCACCCTGCCCACCCCGGAGACCGCCTCGCCCACCGCGACCGCGGACCCCGCGGTGCCCGAGCAGCCCGGGGCCGGGCGGCACAGCGCCGAGCAGCCCGCCACCGGCGACTCGGCCACCGGCGGCCTCCCCCGGCGCCGCCGCGGACGCACGCTGGAGCAGGCGCACCCGCACGAACCCGGTTCCAGCCCGGGTCCGGACCGCCCGAACCGGACCCGCCCCGACCCCGGACGCATGGGCTCGTTCCGCAACTCGGTCACCCGGCGTGACATCGCCGCGTCCGATGTGGACGACGGATCCGGCGCGTAGTCCCACCGGCCCGCACCCCCGTGGCCGGAACACCTTGCACGCGAACAGATTGGAGGCAAGGGCGCGGTCCGCGCGGACCCGTCCGCACCGACATGACCCCCGAGACCGACCACACCTGGCTGCTGGACCGCCTGCTGGACGACACCAGGCCGAGCACCAAGCACGCCGTCGTGCTGTCCAAAGACGGCCTCAAGCTCTACGACAGCGGCGGGCTCAGCGAAGACCAGGCGGAGACGTTCGCAGCCGTGGCCAGCGGGATCCAGTCCCTGTCGTCCAGCGCCTCCCGAGCGCTCGGCGACGGGTCCGGCGGAGTGCGCCAGTCCATGAGCGAGTTCGACGGCGGACTGCTGGTCATCATCGACGCCGGTGACGGAACCCTGCTGGCCGTGCTCGCCGAAGCCGAGTCCGACCCGGGCTTCCTCGGGCACAAGATGACCGAGCTCGTCGAGCAGATCGGCAGCCACCTCATCTCACCTCCGCGCGACGCCGAAGGCATCGGGCGGTCCTGATGGCCGGGCCGCTGGAGCACGACAACACCCCGGACCGCTTCTACACCGTCACCGGCGGGCGCACCAGCACGCAGGGCAGCTCGCTGGACGTGGTCACCCTCATCGTCAGCGAGTGCGATCCGGCGCCCGGGATGCAGTCGGAAAGCGTGCGCATCCTGGAGTTGTGCCGCCACCCGATGGCCGTGGCCGAGATCGCCTCGCACCTGAACATGCCGATCAGCGTGGTGAAGATCCTGCTGTGCGACCTGCTCGACACGAACCGGGTCACCGCACGGCAACCCAGCTCGGCCGCGCGCCGCAAGGACGAACTGCCCGCCCCCGAACTCCTGGAACAGGTGCTCGTTGGACTCCAGAACATCTGAGCGGACCGCCTCGGACGAGGCGACCGCGGCACAGCCCCGCAATCCGCTGCGCAGCAGCGCGGCCGACGCGTTGAAGATCGTGGTGGTCGGCGGCTTCGCCGTCGGCAAGACGACCCTGGTGGGTTCGGTCAGCGAGATCCGCCCGCTGAGTACCGAGGAAACCATGACCCGCGCGGGCGTCGGTGTCGACGATCCGGGCTCGGTGCGCGACAAGCACGCCACCACGGTGGCTTTCGACTTCGGCCGCATCACGCTGGACGCGCGCAACGTGCTCTACCTGTTCGGCGCGCCCGGGCAGCAGCGCTTCTGGTTCCTGTGGGACCAGTTGTTCAGCGGTTCGCTCGGCGCGGTGGTCATGGTCGACACGCGCAAGATCGAGGAGTGCTGGTACGCCATCGACCGGCTGGAAGAGCACGGGATGCCGTTCATCGTGGCGCGCAACTGCTTCGGCGAGCCGGAGCAGACGCTGGACCAGGTGCGCACCGCGCTCGACCTTCCCCCCGAGGTCCCGCTGATCGACTGCGACGCGCGGCAGCGCGAGTCCAGCAAGGACGTGCTCATCGAGCTCGTCAACCACGTCCGCACCATGTCGACCGAGCGGAAGCCCGTCGCGTGACGCGCTTCCGGGCGCCGGTGCGCAACGACGGGTGCCGTGCACGTCCCGGATCCAGTTTCAGCCCGGAGGTCGCCGTGCGCCGCGCACGCCGGGGTCTCCGCCGATTGGAGTTGCGATGAACGAACCGCACGTCCGCGAGGAGAACTGGCCCACCAGCGATCCGCAGGCCCCCACCCGGCAGGCCCGGATCCCCTTGCACGGGACGCGTTTCCAGCAGAACCCCGGCGAGATGTACCGCAAGCTGCGCACCACGCACGGCCCGGTGGCCCCGGTCGAGCTCGAAGGCGGGTTGCCCGCGTGGTTCGTGCTCGGCTACTCCGAGGTCTGCCAGGTCGAGTCCAATCCCGGGCTGTTCGCCCGGGACACGCGGCGGTGGAACGCCTGGGACCGGGTTCCGGACGACTGGCCGCTGATGCCGTTCGTGGGCTACACGCCCAGCCTGATGTTCACCGAAGGAGCCGAGCACCGGCGACGCACCGGAGCGGTCGGCGACGCCCTGGCTGCCGTGGACCCCTTCGAGCTGCGCTCGGCGTGCGAACAGGTCGCCGACGGGCTCATCGACGAGTTCACCGGCAGCGGGCAATCCGACCTGATGGCCCAGTTCGCGCATCCGATGCCGCTGCGGGTGATGGCGCGGCTGTACGGGATGGCCGACGACGAAGCCGGGCCGCTCATGCAGGACCTCACCGACACGGTCGCCAGCGACGACGGCGTGGCGGCCTACCAGCGCATCTACGACCGGATGCGCGCGCTGGTGGAGACCAAGAAGCAGCGCCGCGGCCCGGACGTGCCCTCGCGGATGCTCGACCACGCGGCCGGGCTCAGCGATGAGGAGCTGCTGCAGGACCTGCTGGTGGTGCTCACCGCGGCGCAGCAACCGGTGGCCTACTGGATCGGCAACGCGATCCGGTTGATGCTCACCGACATCCGGTTCGCGGTCACCTTCACCGGTGGCCGGCGCAGCGTGGGCCAGGCGCTGACCGAGGTGCTCTGGGAGGACACGCCCACGCAGAACTTCATCGGGCGCTTCGCCACCCGGGACACCAACCTGGGCGGGCAGCGCATCCGCACCGGGGACATGCTGGTGCTGGGATTCGCCGCGGCGAACACGGATCCGCACGTGCGGCCGGACTTCTACTCGGACTCGATCGGCAACGACGCGCACCTGTCGTTCGGCCACGGCGAGCACGGCTGCCCCTATCCCGGTCCGCAGACCGGCGAGGTCATCGCCCGCACGGCCATCGAGGTGCTGCTGGAGCGGTTGCCGGATTTGGCGCTGTCGGTGCGCGCCGACGACCTGGTGTGGCTGCCGTCGGTGTGGATGCGCGGACTGGCCGAACTGCCGGTGCAGTTCAGCCCCGGGGTCCCGGTGCGCTGAGTTGCGGATGCGGCCGGTCCCGCCCGCATCCGCAGGACGGGACCGGTCGCGGTGATCAGACCCCGGCCGGTGCGAAGTTCACCGGGACCGCCTCCGGTCCTCGGGTGAACACGCCCAGCTCGCGCTGGTCGGCGCTGTTGGTCAGCTCCACGTCGGGCATGGCGTCCAGCAGGTGGTTGATCCCCACCTCGACCTCGGCCTTGGCCAGCAGAGCCCCGACGCAGAAGTGCCTGCCCAGCGCGAACGAGAGGTGGTCGGCCGCGGCGGTGAACGCGGTGCGGGTGTTGACGTCCTCGCGGAACAGGTCGAAGCGCTCCGGATCGGCGTAGTGGCGCTCGTCCCGGTTGGCCGCACCGATCAGGCAGGTCAGCGTCGCCCCCGCGGGGGCGAGCCCGCCGGAGAGCTCGACGTCCTCGGCCGGCTCGCGCATGATCATGTGCACCGGCGGCGTGAAGCGCAGCGTTTCGATGAACGCCTGCGGGATCAGCTCCCGGTTCTCGCGCACCGCGGCGAGCTGTTCGGGGTTGTTGAACAGGTTGAGCATCAGGCTGGCGATGGCCTTGTCGGTGGTCTCGCCGCCCGCGGCCAGCAGCAGGCTGCAGAACGCCTTGATGTCCTCATCGCTCATCTGCGTGCCGTCGATCTCGGCGGTGCACAGCGCGGAGAGCAGGTCATCGCCCAGGTTCTGCCTGCGGTGCTGGATGACCGGGATCATGTACTCCTGGAACTCCCGCTGGGTGCGCATCCCGGCCTCGATCACGTCCGGATCCTGGCTGAGGTTGCCCAGGAACGCGATGATCGCGGTGTACCACTCGCGGAACTGCGGCCGGTCCTCCTTCGGCAGGTCCAGCATGTCGGCGATGACGTTCACCGGGAACTTCTTGGCGTAGTCCTCGACGATGTCGGCCTTGCCCGCTGCGCGGAACCCGTCGATGAGCTCGCGGGAGTTGCGCTCGATCACCGGCAGGAACTTCTCCTCCAGTTCGCTGCCGCGGAACGCCGGGGCCACCAGCGCCCGGCGCACCGAGTGCTCACGCCCCTCCAGCTGCAGGATCGTGCGCCCGTGCACCGGTTCCAGCTGCCAATCGTAGTTGCGCGTGGTGAAAACCGGATCCTTGAACGCCTTCTTGACATCCTCGAAGCGGGACACGATGTAGGAATTGGTGGGTTCGTGCCACAGCAGCGGGAAGTCGTCCCGGAGGACCTTGTAGTGCGAGTACGGGTCCGCGGCGAACTCCGGGGACAGGATATCGGGGGCTTCCCGGGCGGTCATAGGACTCCTCGGCAGGCGGCTGGGAACCCGAACAGCGTAGAGATCGCCGGGAAACCGGGTCCAGACGTCGATCACGAACTGGTGCCGACGGAGCAGCCGATGTGCTGTTCAGTCCCGTAGGTGCTGCTCCATTCGGTCCCGTCCGGTGGCCGCTTTCCGGTCGTGCGCACCGATTCCGGGCGTGCTGATTCCGGGCGTGCCGCGATGCAGCGGTCCCGCCGGCCGCGCGGAAGCGGTCGGCGGGACGCTCGGCAGCCGCCGGTCAACCGAGGTCGCGGCGCCGCTGCCGGTACTCCTCGGAATCGATCTCGCCACGCGCGTAGCGCTCGGCCAGCACGTCCCGGGCGCGGCTGACGGTGGACGGGCCGCGCACGGCGCGCACCACCAGCCAGATGACCGTGCCCACCAGGAGCAGCAGCACCAGCAGCAGGAAGGGTCCGAAGGGGAGGAAGCCCGCACCGGGCGGGCCATGGAAGGCGGGATTCGCCATCAGCATCGCGGTGTTCATCATGTCCTCCGCATGTCCACGCGGGCCTGGAATCCGGTCCAGTGCCGTCGTCGTCCGTACCGCACCAGGATCAGCCCGTACCGGCTGCCGCGTCGTCAGCGCTGCGACGTGACCGCGCCTGCGCAGCCGGGCGCAGCCGGCCTGCGCGCGCGGGCGCAGTCAGCCGGGCGGCGAGATCCCGGCCCGCACCGCCAGGACCACCAGCTGCGCCCGGTCGCGGGCCACGAGTTTGACCATGGCGCGGCTGACATGCGTGCGCACCGTGTCCGGGCTGATCACCAGCTGCTCGGCGATCTCCTCGTTGGACCGGCCGGTGGCCACCCACGCGGTGATCTCGCGTTCCCGGTCGGTCAGCTCGGCCACCCCGGGCACCGGTGCCGCGCCGGTGGCGGGCCCGCGCCCGAACCGGTCCACGACGCGCCGGGTCACCGACGGCGACAGCAGCGCCTCCCCGGCGGCGACCACCCGGATCGCGCGCACGATGTCCTCCGGCGGCGTGTCCTTGACCAGGAAGCCGCTGGCACCGGACTCCAGGGCGCGGAACACGTACTCGTCGATCTCGAACGTGGTCACCACGATGACGCGGATTCCGCTGAGCTCTCCACTGCTCGCGATGGTCGCGAGCACGTCCAACCCGTCGCGACCGGGCATGCGGATGTCGAGCAGCAGGATGTCGACCCCGATGTCGTGCACCAGGTCGAGCACGGCCTGTCCGTCGCCCGCTTCGGCGACGACGGCCATGTCCGATTCCCGCTCGATCACCACGCGCAGGCCCATCCGCACCACGGCCTGGTCATCGGCCACCGCGACCCGGATCATCGCGCACTTCCCGGCAACGGAATGCGGGCCAGCACGCGGAATCCGCGCCCGGCACGGGGTTTCGCGGACAGCTCACCGCCCAACGCTTCGACCCTGTTGCGCATGCCGGAGATCCCCGCGCCGTCCGGTGCCACGGCACCCCCGGCCCCGTCGTCGAGCACTTCGACCTCCAGCTCCTCCCCCGCAACCCGGACGCCGACCGTCGCGGTGGCCGATCCGGCGTGCCGCAGCACGTTCGTGAGGGCTTCGCGGACCACGCCGAACACCGCACCGCCCACGTCCGCGGGAACGGATGGTGCCGACACCGACAGCTGGACCGGGACTCCGGCGGTGCGGGTGCGTTCGGCCAGCCGAGCCAACCCGTCCAGCCCGCCCTCGGCGCCCGGTTCCCGCGAGTCGTCCAGGATGGTGCGCAGGTCGGCCAGCGCCTCGTCGCTGGTCGACTTGATGGATTCCAGGCAGCGGCGGGCCTGCGCGGGCTGCTCATCGAACACCAGCAGCGCCACCCCGGCCTGCATCGCCACCGCGGAGAACCCGTGCCCGGCGACGTCGTGCACCTCGCCGGTGATCCGGACCCGCTCCTGCAGCGCAGCGCGCGCGGCGAGGTCCTCGCGCGCTCGCCGGGTCGCGGAGGTCCGCGCCTGCACCAACGAGCCCAGCGACCACGGCACGAGCAGCCAGCTGGCCCACAGCGCCAGCATGAGCGCGGGACTGGCAGCGGGCACGAGGGCGCGCAGCACCACCGCGGCACCGCTGACCGCGACCGCGGCCGCGCAAGCGGGTGCGGAGATCCGCAGTCGACGGAGCCGGGCCACTTCGAACATGGCGACGACCATGCACAGCTGGACCGGGCCGAACGGGTAGCCGCGCAGCAGGTAGACGGACACGAGCAGCACGGCGGCGGTGAACACCACCACCGGGGCGCGACGCCGCCACGCCAGGGACAACCCCGTCGCCACGATGAGAACGGCTCCCAGCACGTCCACCGGATGGGCGTCCTGCACGCGTCCGGCCATGACCGTGCCCACCAGCACCGCGCCCGCGACGACCACCGCGATGGCGGCGTCGGCCACCGGCGGCAGCAACTGGATGCCCGGGCGTGCCTGCACACGCCGAGCATAGGCGGCTCGCCCGGCGTCAGCTCCATCGACGCGGCACCGGAACCGGGGCGCTGGTTCAGCGCGGGCAACACGCCCCGGATCGCCCCGGGCCACCGCGTCCGGCCGCGACCAGGCGATGCGGAATGCCCCGCGGCGCACACCTCGGCACGGGAGTTGCGCGCGGCCGGTCGGTGTAGAGGTGGGCGCTCGATCCGGTGGGACTCGACCGACGACGCGTGCGCGTCGGGCGGCACCAGCTCCTCGGCGACCGCGTTGGTCCCCGATGGCCGACACGACGATCTGTGCCACCTCGGGCTCGGGTCCGGCATCGCGGACCTCACCGAACAACCGCGGCAACGCCGATGACGGGTCAGTCGCTGGGCTGCAGCGAACGTTGCAGGAGCTCGACGTCGGTGATGCGTCCGCGCTTGCTCCCCACCCGCTGCAGCCGCCCCACATGTCGATAACCCGCTCCGAGGTGCAGCGCTCGGGACGCACGGCCTTCGTGCTCGCCGTCGGCCACGAGGGCTATAACCTCGCGGATACCGCAGGCCCGCGCATCATCGAGAAGTCGGTCGAGAAGTTGGCGGCCTATGCCGGCACCAACGGCGTTCGGGTCGAGGTAGATCGAGTTTTCCGCGGTGTGGGCGAAAGCGGGCTTGGCCAGCCACGGCATGAGCAAGGCGTAACCCACGACATCGCGGTCCGCCGCGGCGACCAAGGTGGGGTAGCCCGACGCAGCCAACTGTTCCAGGCGCAGCTCCCACTCCCGCGCGGTCGGCGAGTCGTCAACATCGGCCGTGAGCACGGAATGCAGCGCATAATGCCGGTAGATCGACTCGATGCGCGCTGCATCCCTGACGTGCGCTGGTCTGATGTCCATTCTCACCTCCGCCGATCGCCCACCGGATGTCCGTCGACCACGGGATCACCTCGAACGGCACCGGCGTCGGGCGTCCACGCCCCCGCTATCGACCAGTGTCCGGTGTCCACCTCCGGACACTGGTCGAACTGCCGCGAATGCCTTGTTCTCACAGCGAAATCCTCCAGGGGCCGGTGGGCGCTGCCGCTTCAAAGGACGGGCCGCAGGGCGTCGAGAAACCGGTTTCACCGTCACCATCGGCTGGTTGCTGATCAGCGACGGACCCGACCGCTCACGGCAACGCGCACGTGCCCGTCCCCCACGCCCGCGGGTTCGCCATCCTGCCGTCAGATCTGGCGCTGCGCGGCGTCAGGACGATGTTCGGGATCGACCGGGGCCGCGCCGTTCCACGGCCGCCGAGGCGAGCACGAGCAGCACACCCGCGGCGGCCAGCGCGGCGCCGACGAGGTTGGGGGCGGCGAAGCCGAAGCCGGCGGCGATGACCAGCCCACCCAGCCAGGCACCGATGGAGTTGGCGAGGTTGCTGCCCGATTGCAGACCGGCCGAGACCAGGGACGGGGCGTCGCCGGCCTGGTCGAGCAGCCGCGTCTGCACCGCCGGACCCAGCGCGAGGCTGAACATGCCGACCGCGAACAGCAGCGGTATCGCCAGCCACGGGACCGGGACGAACATCGCCAGCGCGACCAGCGCCACCGTGACGCCGGACATGCAGGTCAGGATGGTCAGCAGCGGGTTGCGATCGGCGAAGTGCCCGCCGAGCAGCGAGCCCACCGTCATGCCCAGGCCGACGACCACGAGCAGCGGGGTGATCATCGCCGGGGAGAACCCGCCGAGCTGGGTCATCATCGGTGCCACGTAGCTGTAGCAGGCGAACAGGCCGCCGAAGCCGAGCACGATGGCGCCCAGCGACAACAGCACCTGCGGCCGCCGCAGCACGGAGAACTCGCGGCGCAGCGAACTGGACGTGGCCGCGACCCCCGCATCCCGCGGGATGAGCACCGCAGCGGCCACCGCGGCCAGCGCACCCAGTCCGGCGACCAGCGCGAACGTCCAGCGCCAGCCCACCAGCTGCCCGATCGCGGTACCCGCGGGCACACCGACCACATTGGCCACGGTCAGCCCCAGGAACATCATGGACACCGCGCGCGCCCGATACCCCGGGGCCACCACGCTGGAGGCGACCACGGCGCCGATGCCGAAGAACGTGCCGTGCGGCATGCCGGAGACGAAGCGCGCGATCATCACCATCCCGTAGCCGGGTGCCAGCGCCGAGGCGAGGTTGCCCGCGGCGAACAGCACCATCAGCCCCACCAGCACGGGCTGCCTGCGCAGCCGCACGGTCAGCGCGGTCAGCAGCGGAGCACCGATCACCACGCCCAGCGCGTAGGAGGAGATCAGGTGGCCGGCGGAGGGGATGTCCACCCCCAGTCCGCCCGCGACTTCCGGCAGCAGCCCCATGATGACGAACTCGGTGGTGCCGATGCCGAATCCGCCCAGCGCCAGCGCCAACAGCGCCAGCCCGGGCCGCGTGCGCGCACCGGATTCGGCAGCGGAGTCGGTCCTGGTCATCCTCACCTCACCCCCGGTTCGAAGCGGGCCGCGCGCCCACCGCTCCCGGGAGTTCCCGGCCCGCGCTCCGTCCACTCCTCGCAGGCGATGCGCACCGCGCGGCTCAGCTGAGCACGTGCAGCGCTTCGGCCGCGTCGTAGGGCTTGACCTGGTCGAGCTTCCCGGCCAGCGCCTTGCGCACCCAGTCCGGGTCGGCCAGCAGCGCCCGTCCGATGGCCACGGCGTCGAACTCGTCGCGCTCCAGCCGATCCAGCAGCAGGTCGATGCCGGCGACCCCGGCCTGCGGGGTGAAGCCCTGCGGACCGTTGAACTCCTTGTCCAACCCGACGGAACCGACCGTGAGCGTGGTGCGGCCGGTGATCTTCTTCGTCCACCCGGCGAGGTTGAGGTCGCTGTCGTCGAACTCGGGCAGCCAGTAGCGGCGGGTCGAGGCGTGGAACGCGTCCACACCGGCCTCGGCCAGCGGGGTGAGCACCTCCTCCAGTTCCTGCGGGCTCTCGGCGATGCGTGCGCCGTAGTGGTCGGCCTTCCACTGCGAGAACCGGAACAGCACCGGGAACTCCGGGGTCACCGCGGCGCGCACCGCCGCCACGATCTCGGCGGCGAACCGGGTGCGGGAGGCGTGGTCACCGCCGTAGCCGTCGGTGCGCCGATTCGTGCTGTGCCACAGGAAATCGTCGATGAGGTAGCCGTGCGCCCCGTGCAGCTCGACGCCGTCGAACCCGTTCTGCTGCGCGGCGGCCGCGGCCTCGGCGAACGCGCGCACGGTCTCGTCGATGTCGCTGCCGGTCATCTCCCGGCCGCTGGGCGAACCGTCCAGGCCGACGCCGGACGGGCCCTCGGCGGGCGCACCGGGCGCGAAGGCGCTGTCCGCCGGGCGTTGGACGCCCACGTGCCAGAGCTGCGGGACGATCCGCCCGCCCGCGCTGTGCACCTGGTCGGCCACCCGGGCCCAGCCGGCCAGCGCCCGCGGGCCGTAGAAGCACGGCACGTCGGGCTCGGCCCCGGCCGCGTCGCGCTCGACGTAGGTGCCTTCGGTGATGATCAGGCCGACCCCGCCGGCCGCGCGGCGCTCGTAGTAGTCGGCCACGTCCTCACCCGGAATGCCCGCCGGGGAGAAACGCCTGGTCATCGGGGCCATGGCCGTGCGGTTGCGCACGCGCATCCCGTTGATCTGCAGCGGGCGGTCGACGGCCTGCGCGACGCGTTCGGCCGGGGTGGATGTCATGCGGTTCCTCTCGACAGGTGGATGTCGCAGCCGCACGGCACAACCCGAGTTGATCAACTTCTGTTCCCGCCGAACCCGCACTGCGGTCTTCGTCACACCCGGACCGCGGTTGACGGGCGAGCGACCGGGCACGGGAGAACCCTGTGCGGAAATCCCCGCTGTCCGGGGATTTCCGCATCAGTGCGTCCGGGCGGCACGACAGCACCGCCCGGACGCGGAGTCAGGCGCGGGCGGCCTGCTGCTCGGGCTCGCCCTCGGCGCGCGGCGCCAGCAGACCGCGGCGTTCCATGACCGCGGCGGTGGCCGATCCGGCCACGCCCACCAGCAGCAGCGCCAGCCACGGCAACCACCGCCAGACCGGATCGGCGGCGCTGTCCAGCAGCGCACCCACGACCCAGCCGACCCCGGCCGCCACCAGGCTGGACACCAGGTAGTAGAAGCCGTAGTAGGTGCCGGCCAACCGCTCGCTGCCGACCACCGGCAGCAGCTCCATCGCGAACGGGTTGGTGATCGCCTGGCCCACCGTGAACAGCGCGGTGGTGAGCACGATCGGCAGGCACGCGACCGCGATCGTCAGCCACTGCCCGCCCGGTTCGGTGCGCGTGTCCAGCAGCGGGCCGAACAGCATCACCGGCACGAACGACAGGCCCATGCAGGCCAGCCCGATCACCACAGACCGCCCCGCGCTGAACCGCCTGCGGCACCATCCGGTGATGCGCACCTGCCCGAACACGCCGATGCCGGTGGAGACGATGAACACCACGGCGATCGCCCCGGACAGCCCGGAAACCCGTTCGGCCTCCAGCGGCAGGGTCAGGTAGAGCTGGTTGTACAGGCCGAAGTAGGCCGACAGCGCCAGGGTGAACACCACGAACCGGCGGTTGGTGACCACCTCGCGCCAACTGCCGAGCACGCTCTGCTGCTGCGGCTCGACTTCCCGGCGCGGCAGCACCGCGATCTGCGCCGCGGTCAGCACGGCGAAGGCGATGCAGGCCACCAGCGCCACGAGCCGGAAGTCGACGGTGAGCAGCGCCGCGCCGACCAGCGGGCCGACCAGGGTTCCCGCGTGCGAGAACTGGTTGAACACCGCGAAGACCTCGGCCCGGCGGTCCCCGGCCTCGTGCATGAGGTAGGTGCGCACCGCGGGGTTGAAGAACGCCCCGGCCAGACCGGTCAACACCACCGCCACCACGAGCCCGGGCAACGAGGTCAGCACGGTGAACAGCCCGAAGGCCACCACGCGCAGCGCGCAGCCCAGGATGATCATCGGGCGGCAGCCGATCCGGTCGGCAGCGGTGCCGCCGATGAGGAACATGCCCTGCTGGCTGAGGTTGCGCACCCCGAGCACCAGGCCGATCACGGCGGCGCCGTAGCCGAGCGATGTCATGTAGGAAGCCAGGAACGGCAGCAGCATGTAGAAGCCGATGTTGATGCCGAACTGGTTGATCACCAGCAGTTTCGCCGGTCCGGACAACTGCCCGAAAGAGTTCTTGCTCATCACTTGGTGGCGCCCTCCCCGCACACGCCGCACTGCCCCTCCGGGCTCGTGCGCCGGCCGCACGGGTCCGCGACCCCCGCGCACCGGCTCCACCGGTCCGCGGGAGCTTCCGCGGGACTGGTGACTTCGGTCGGTTCCGCACATGTCGGGACGAGTCCGTGGTCGCGGCAGAACCCGTCGTCGTAGATCGTTTCCCAATAGCGCTGCGGGCCGTCCGGGAAGACGGCCGCGACCCGGTCGGTGCCGAGCTCGCGGGCGCTCCACGCGGCGACCAGCGCCGCGGCCCCGGTGCTCCAGCCGCCGCTGATGAAACTGCCGGCGGCCAGCCTGCGGCAGGCGTCGGCGGCTTCGGCGGGCGGGACCCAGTGCACCTCGTCGAATCCGGTGTAGGCGATGTTGGCCGGGTGGATGCTGCTGCCCAGCCCGCGCATGATCCGCTTGCGGGCGGGTTGGCCGAACACGCTGGACCCGGTGGCGTCGACGCCGATGATGCGCACGCCTGGCCGCTGTTCACGCAGCACCCGCGCGATACCCGCGCTGTGCCCGCCGGTGCCGACACTGCACACCACGACGTCCAGCTCGGCGCACTGCGCCAGCAGTTCGCGGCCGAGATCGTGGTACCCGGCGGGGTTGTCCGGGTTGTTGTACTGGTCGGGCCAATACACGCCGGGAATCGCGGCGATGAGCTCGTGCACCCGCTCCAGCCGCGCGCGCTGCCACCCGCCGACCGGGTGCGGGCGGGACACGATCTCCACCCGCGCGTGGTGCGACAGCAGCAGCCGGTACGTCATGGTGTCCAGCTCGTCGTCAGCCACGATCACCACCGGGTGGCCGAGAGCGGCCCCGACGAAAGCCAGTCCCACGGCCAGCGTTCCGCTGCTGGACTCGACGATCGTGCCGCCGGGGTGCAGTTCGCCGCGCTCGCGGGCACCGCGGATCATGGACAGTGCCGCACGGGCTTTCATCGTGCCCGGCGAGAGTCCCTCCAGCTTGGCCCAGAATCCCGGGTGCCGGTGCGGCAGCGGGGTGTCCACGCGCAGCAACGGGGTATCGCCGACGAGGTCCAGCAGGCTCGCGCACACGGCCCCGCCGGGCGCGCGCACGGGCCGCGCCACGGTCACGACACGCCCCCCGGGTAGCAGTGGATATCGGTGGCGTCCCCGGTCAGCCAGAAGAACGGGTACGGCTCGGCCGACAACGCGCTGACCTCGGCACCGAGCAGTTCGCGCAGCACCGCGCTGCCCGTCTGCGCGAACATCACCAGCGGCAGCCCGCGTTCGGCGCACAGCTGGGCGATCCGGTCGAAACTGCCGTTGCCGAGCACCATTCCGGACGCCAGCACGCTGCCGGCGCCGGCGATGGCCTGCTCGTGGTCGGTGAGCACCGGTTCGTCCCACTCGGTGCTACCGCCCTTGAAATCGCAGGGCAAGTAGTCCAGACCGC
The DNA here is from genome assembly GCF_015209505.1 of Saccharopolyspora montiporae. Classification (GTDB taxonomy): domain Bacteria; phylum Actinomycetota; class Actinomycetes; order Mycobacteriales; family Pseudonocardiaceae; genus Saccharopolyspora; species Saccharopolyspora montiporae. The sequence continues at coordinate 5,012 of NZ_JADEYC010000043.1, read as the reverse complement.
GTTCGCGCAGCTGCACGAGCAGCGAGTTGACCACGCCGATGACCGCCACCGGGCCGGTTCCCGGCACCAGGTCGACGACGGCGCGGGCGCGAGCGGTGGACTTGTCCAGCGAACTGCCGCCCGGCACTCGCACGGTGCGCGCCCGCGGATCCGCGGCGTGCGGGGCGCTATCGGCCAGGAAGGCGTCCAGCACCGCGACCCGGACCGCGGGATGCGGGTGCGCGAGCAGGTCGGCGACGTTCCCGCCGACGATCTCGCGCACGTGATCGTCGCGCAGCTCACCGGGTTCGACGGCGCAGGATCCGACGGCGGCGCCGACGCGCACGCTCAGCACGGTGTTCACGTAGCCGGTGCGCCGCCCGGCGTGCTGGGAGCCCTGGACGGTCAGGAACGCGACCGAGGCGGTGCTCTGCTGCGCGTCGCCCTCGTCGCGGACGCGGGCGGTCAGCCGGTCCAGCGCGGTGGTCGGGCGCGCGGCCGGGATTGCAGATGACGAAGACACACCTATCTCCCCGTGGATGGAAGGAATCGGACAGGATCTCGTCCAGTGCGCTCGGAAACGGCCGAGCGCACGGGGATTCACGCCGGGTGTGGAACCGCCGGGACGTGCGGCGGGGTCGCGCCGGGCGCCGACCTCCGCTGCCGGTTGACGCACTCGTGGTGCACCGCTACCTCCTCCGGGGCTCCGCGACCCCGTGCGAATCGGTCACGACGGTGCAGTCTCCTGACTCGTGGTTCGTCGCCTTCCCCTGCCTTCCCGCCGGTTCTCCGGCAGTGGCGTCGTCGGGGCGGGCTCCCCACTCACAGTGGCGGGACCGTGCCGGATTGCGCACCGGCTTCCTGCGGTCCGTCGTCTGAACAGCTTGATCAACCGTTCCAGCCGATACGTGGACCGTCAACCGCCGTGGGCCGCACGTCACGTTGCCGCCGGGTTTCCGCGCCACCGCGGCGAGCCGGCCGGAAGAGCAGCGCGGCGGGTCGCGAGCCGACCCCGCTTGCCCGGGAAACCGCCGCGCGACCAGCACCGATTTTCCGCCGCGGCACCGCGATCCACGGCAGGCACGCATCCTGGCGCACGAGACGCTGCTCTCGGCAACGACCGGGCCCGGGCAGTGCCCACTCCCTCTTCCCGGCGCGCTCGCCGGACGGACCTCCCGGGACGAGCCGTTCCGCAGGCCGCGCGGGTGCGTCCCTACGCGCTCGACGGCAGCGTCCCGGCGGGCGCCGGAGTGGCGGTGCTCAACCGGGTGCTCGACGGCCTGCGCAGGCTCTGCCACACTTCCAGGCGCTCGGCGCGGACGGCGGCCGGGGTCCCGCGCTGGCGGGCCGAGGGTGAGACCGGGAGGAAAGTCCGTGCCGCGCAAGGTGATCCTGGACGTCGACACCGGAACCGACGACGCGGTGGCGATCATGTTCGCCGCGCTGCACCCGGAGATCGACCTGCTGGGGGTGACCACGGTCCGCGGCAACGTCGATCTCGCGCACACCACGGACAACACGCTGCGCGTGCTCGACCACATCGACCGCGGCGACATCCCGGTGTTCCCGGGCCTGGCCGGGCCGATCGCCCGCGACGACCTGCCCGGTGAGCGCAATTTCGGCACGGACACCGCCGACGATCCGCACGGCACCACGCTGCCGCTACCACCGGCCAGCACCGCCCCGCAGGACACCGGGGCGGTGGAGTTCCTCGTCGAGTCGCTGCGCGCGACCACCGAACCGATCACCCTGGTCCCGGTCGGCCCGCTGAGCAACATCGCCACCGCGCTGAACGTGAACCCGGCGCTGGTCGACGCGGTCGACGAGATCGTGATCATGGGCGGCGGGGACGCGGTGTGCAACGTGACCGCCGCGGCCGAGTTCAACATGTGGGCCGATCCCGAAGCGGCCCAAGTGGCGCTCGGCGCCGGTTTCGCGCACCGGACGCTGGTCCCGCTGGACGCCACGCACCGCGCCCTGGTCACCCGGCAGACCTGCACCGACCTGCGCGCGCTGCAGACCCCGGCGGGCACCGCGGCCGCCGACGTCGTCGAGCGGCGCATCGACGCCTACCGCGCGGTCATCACCGGCTCGGACGCCGCACCGGTGCACGACGTGGTCTGCACCGCGCACCTGGTCGCGCCCGACTTGCTCACCACCCGCCCGCGGTACGTGGCCGTGGAGACGACGGGCACGCGCACCACCGGCCGCACGGTCGTGGACAACCGCCCGAACAGCACCCGCCCGGCGAACGCGCACATGGCCGTCGACGCCGATGCGAACCGGCTCACCGACCTGCTGCACCGCACGTTCACCCGCAGCTGACCGGTGCCGGTCGCGGGGCACGCCCAGCGATCCCTCGCGTCACGTGTTTCCACCAGCCGAACCCGCCTGCGGCCCCTTTTCGTTGCCGTTCCTGTCCCCCCAGATCAGATGATCAACTACCACAACCAAGAATATCATTGCAGCCGCCGACACAACCCCCAGAAATAACCAAAACGATTTAATATGAATAATGCCACAAACGGAATTGTAACTCCAGTGCCACTCTGGCTTTCCTGGAGATATTCAAACCCCCGCGAGAAGCAGAGGGAAACAGCATCTCCCACGCACGACTCACCCCACACCGGAAAGACGACATCCGATTGCTCACCACACACCCCTTCGGTCAATCTCTATACAAGTTAAACATACGAGAATCCTTTCAGTGAGCAGCACGAACCGAATCGACCACGTGATCACAACAATAGGACACGGAGGGCGGGCCTGCCTTCCGCAACTATCCGGGCATTTGAAGTTCTTGCAGTCGCCGTTTCCTCAGTTTCCTTTCGGACCACATGGTGGCAGCGAGCGCCGCCGCTCCGATAGCTATTGCCAAGGGTATTTTGACAACTAAGGAGACTTCCAAGAAAATGGCAACAGCGTACATCGATAAGGAAAGTAATGACCCTAATGCTCGAATGATCCATAGCCACAGCGTTCGACGCCGTGGTTGCTCCGGAAGTTCTTTCTTCATAACTATATGAGTCACTTTCGTACTAGCTTAGTCTGCAAAACGTGGTATACCCTTCGAGGTCCAGGTGCTGGGCTGATGCACTGATAGGATCCACCATCGGTGTCACCTACACTGCACCAGCCCCTCCAGGGCTTTCAGTCCACACGCGCGCTTCTGCTAGATCCGCCTTCTTTCGATCTCCAGACAAAGGAGAATCAGCGCGAATCCGGCGATCGTGAAGACATCCCAAACCCGTCCGTCGTTGCTCGCGAATCTATAGACAACTGGAATCAACATGAGTCCAGCTGCAACCATAGTAATGGAGATCACCAAACGACGTTTTTGCATCCGGCTACCCTAGGACGCATTCGTTCAGTACGTCAATGTTAGTTGATCCGATCAAGAGAGCACCCCAATGAAAGCTCCAGCGATCACTATTGGAGCAATAGCTGCTACAACTGCGGCGGCAGTCACAATAATCATGCCTTGCTGGCCGAGGATGGCTGCCGTGCACTCTGCAATGAGCCCGCTGGGATCGCTTCGGTTGATGGGGTCGCCGGTTGCGTAGGTGTAGGGGTTGAGTTCTTGTCCGCTGGGGTCGGGTTGGGTGAAGCGGAGCAGCCCGAGGTAGTAGTAGCGGTTGGTGAGGTAGTAGTCACTGGCGGGTAATTGCGGTCGCCCGATCCAACGGAACGGGTTCAGCCCGGCCACCGTGCCGATGACCGTGATCCACCCGTAGGGAAGGTAGGTGTAGCCACCGATGGAGCTGCCGCTGATGCCGAAGAGTGCTTGGGTGGTGTTCTGATTCCCCGACGACACAGCACCCCTACTCTTTCCTGTAATCACGCTTCCTTCGAATGTACGACACCCAGTATGCTGCTGCTATAGCAGAGAATACAATTCCGAGCATAATATTCGAAGCGACAATTTCTTGCCCGTTGCTGCTTATGAATGCACCCACGGCGCCCACTAGATTCAACGCGCCGACGAGCGTGCCGGTGATCGCCCCACACAGATCACTCTTTATTAGGAATGAGTCGTTCAGCTGTATTCGTTTTAACATCTTTCCGGATTTCTACGATTACGATTTCTGCTTTATAGCATTGAGCCTTCATCCGGGTCCGGATGCGTTGGCAGGCAAGTCTTCATGCTGATCACGGGTTGATGATCGTCGGCGTGTCTGGTGCCGCTGCTCTACAAGCACCCGCGATCAAAAGCGGCGCTCCGTATAGGTCCCGTGCACTACGAAGACCGTTATTCACCAGCCCTCTCACCCAATACGAACACGCGACGTGAAAGTGGGTGAGATCACCTCACTACTCTTAAAATATCTCAGTAGCCGCCGCAAGATTGAGGCCGCCAAAAAACGCGAGCGTAATCCCCATGATGGGCGCAATGTAAACTAGGCTACCGATCTTTTTGGTGATTGCCTGAATCAGTATCATCGTACCCATTGCTCCGAACATGAATATGGCAAGGTAGAGGGAGGCGTCAAAAAGAGGCAGTGCGGTACCTCCGGCCAACTGTCCACCTAGGTGCCCCACAAGGAAGGCTGCCGCGAACGGAAATAGCCACAACTTATCCTTGCCGCTTCCGCGAGGGTCCTCCTTGGTTATCCTGCTGCGCCCCGAACGGTTCGCGCCGTCGTTGTGCTCCATTCGCAGCAATTTTATGATCGCTTTGAGTTCAACAATTGAGAAAGCTATCATTGCCAGAATAGACCAGGCTGCGATAGGAATCAAGGTATAGTTCGCCCAGCTCATTTGCTATCCCACGAGTAATCGGAATCAGTGTCCACGCCCATGTCGGAATCCTACCGCATGGACGTGAACACCGACGCTCCGACCATCAACAGCTTTCAATTATCCCGTCGATTCCGAGCAATTCACTTGCGATTCCGGTGATCGAGCAGCAGCATGCGTGCCGATGGAGTATCATTCTCCTCGATTGACCGCCCTGAGGAGCCGGGCCGTCTCTACTACACCACCGAGACTTCGGTTTCCGGGGGCTGGTGCAGTGATGGGTGACACCGATGGTG
>NZ_JADEYC010000042.1 GCF_015209505.1 Saccharopolyspora montiporae | reverse complement strand
GCAGCGACGACGCGACCTGACCCCCGGGCGGGCCGGTCCCGCCGGGGGTCCGAGCCGGGGCCGCACGCGTCCGGAGCAGCCGGGTGCGCTGCGGGTGCGACGGGTCGGGGCCGGGTGTGAAAGTCTTGGGGGGTGGCTGAAAGCGGTTCCGACCCCGCAACGTCCTCGCCCGCGGAGGCGTACGCGGCGCATGCGCGACGCAACGCCCATCCGGAGCTGGCCGGGTTCGCGGGTGAGCTCGGGTTCGAGCTCGATCCCTTCCAACGCACTGCCTGCCAGGCCCTGGAATCGGGGCGCGGCGTACTGGTGTGCGCCCCCACCGGTGCGGGCAAGACCGTCGTCGGCGAGTTCGCCGTGCACCGGGCACTGGCCGCGGGGCGCAAGTGCTTCTACACCACGCCGATCAAGGCGCTGTCCAACCAGAAGTACGCCGACCTGTGCGAGCGCTACGGCAGCGACGCGGTCGGTCTGCTGACCGGGGATACCTCGCACAACGGTGACGCCCAGGTGGTCGTGATGACCACCGAGGTGCTGCGCAACATGCTCTACGCGGGCTCGCGCAGCCTTGACCAGCTCGGATTCGTGGTCATGGACGAGGTGCACTACCTCGCCGACCGGTTCCGCGGCGCGGTCTGGGAGGAAGTGATCCTGCACCTGCCCGAGCACGTGCAGCTGGCCAGCCTGTCGGCGACGGTCAGCAACGCCGAGGAGTTCGGCGAATGGCTGCAGGAGGTGCGCGGGGAGACGACCATCGTGGTCGACGAGCACCGGCCGGTTCCGCTCTGGCAACACATGCTCGTCGGCAGCCGGATGCACGACCTGTTCGGCGGGGAGACGGCGGGCCGCGAGCTCAAGATCAACCCCGAGCTCATGCGGCAGACCCAGCAGCTGCTGCGCTCGCACGCACCGCAACCGCGGCGCGGCGGTCCGGACGGCAAGCGCGCCAAAGGTCCGCGGCGGCCCAAGTTCCAGCCGCCGGCCCGGGCTGAGGTGCTCACCGGACTGGACGCGGCCGGTCTGCTTCCCGCGATCGTGTTCATCTTCAGCCGCGCGGGCTGCGACCAGGCCGTGGCCCAGTGCGTGCGCACCGGGCTGCGGCTGACCACCGAGGCAGAAGCCGCCCAGATCCGCGAGATCGCCGACGAGCACACCGCCGGGCTGCCCGAGAACGACCTCACCGTGCTCGGCTACTGGGAATGGCGCGATGGGCTGGAACGCGGCCTGGCCACCCACCACGCCGGCCTGCTGCCCGCGTTCAAGGAAACCGTCGAGGACCTGTTCGTCCGAGGCCTGGTCAAAGCCGTGTTCGCGACCGAGACGCTGGCGCTGGGCATCAACATGCCCGCGCGCACCGTGGTGCTGGAACGCCTGGTCAAGTTCAACGGCGAATCGCACGTCGACCTCACGCCGGGCGAGTACACCCAGCTCACCGGGCGCGCGGGTCGGCGCGGCATCGATGTGGAAGGGCACGCGGTCGTGCTCTGGCAGCCCGGTGTGGACCCCAAGCAGGTCGGTGGTCTGGCCTCCACCCGCACCTATCCGCTGCGCTCGTCGTTCCGGCCGGGCTACAACATGGCGGTCAACCTGGTGCACCGCGTCGGCAGGGAATCGGCGCGCGATCTGCTGGAGCAGTCGTTCGCCCAGTTCCAGGCCGACCGCTCGGTGGTGGGCATGTCCCGCCGCCTGGACCGCAACACCGCGGCTCTGGACGGCTACGCCGAGGCGATGCACTGCGACCGGGGCGATTTCCAGGAGTACTTCCAGCTGCGCAAGCGGATCTCCGACCGGGAGAAGTACCTGGCCCGGCAGAACAAGCAGTCCCGCCGCGTCGAAGCGGCGAAATCGCTGGAGAAGCTGCGCAAGGGCGACGTGATCGCGGTCCCGGCTGGCAGGAGGTCGGGCTTGGCGGTGGTCATCGACCCGGGCCTGGAACCGATGAGCGATCCGCGGCCGCTGGTGGTCACCGAGGACCGCTGGTCCGGACGGTTGTCGGTCGCCGACTTCACCTCGCCGGTGGAGTCGCTGGGCAAGATCAAACTGCCCAAGCACGTCGACACCCGCTCACCGAAGTCCCGCCGCGACCTCGCCTCCACGCTGCGCAACACCGGAATCCGCACTCCCGGTGGGCGCACGCGCCGGCGCTCGGACGCCACCGATGACGCGGAACTGGCCCAGCTGCGCAAGGCACTGCGCGCCCACCCCTGCCACGGGTGCGCCGAACGGGACCACCACGCGCGCTGGGCGGAGCGCTACGAGCGGCTCGTCGCGGAAACCGGTCAGCTGGAACGCAAGGTCGCCGCCACCACGCACTCGCTGGCCCGGTCCTTCGACCGGATCACCGCGCTGCTGGCCGAGCGCGACTACCTCGCCGAGCAGGATTCCGGTGCGACCGAGGTCACCGAGCACGGCCTGCGGCTGTCCCGGCTCTACAGCGAATCCGACCTGCTCACCGCCGAATGCCTGCGTGTCGGGGTCTGGCAGGACCTGGGGCCCGCCGAACTGGCCGCGGTGGTGTCCTCCCTCGTCTTCGAGTCGCGGCGGGACGGCCCGCTGGCGCCGCAAGTGCCCTCCGGGCAGGTCAGCGACGCGCTGGACGCGACCTGGCGGCTGTGGGGCGAGCTGGAGGACGACGAGCGCAGGCACAAGCTCGACCGCACCCGCGAACCCGATCCCGGGTTCGCCTGGCCGGTCTACCGATGGGCGCGCGGCGAATCCCTGGAGAAGGTGCTGACCACGGCTGCGAGCGCGGGGCAGGAGCTGTCCGCGGGCGACTTCGTGCGCTGGTGCAGGCAGGTCGTGGACCTGCTCGACCAGGTGCGGGTGGTCACCGGGCGCGATCCGGTGGGCTCGGCCGCGGCCAAGGCCGTCACCGCCATCCGCCGCGGCGTGGTCGCCGCCGGTGTGTCCTGACCGCGGCCCGATCGCCGACCGCGGGACCTCGCCGGTACCGGGTTGTGGTTTGATCGCTGCCGCGTCCGCGCGAACGAGTGAACCCACCCGGAGGTGGCGATGACCAATCCCCACGACCCCAGCGGTCGGTCCGGATGGGCGGCGCCGCCGTGGGCGGATCCGCAGTGGGGACGTCAGCAGGCCCCGGACTGGACGGGCCAGCAGGGGGCGGCTCCGGGCTGGGGCGCGCCACCGTGGAGTTCCGGAGCCCCGCACGGGGTGCAGCCCGCACCGCCCTGGCAGACCGGTGCCCCGTTCGGTGGTCCGCAGCCGCGCGGTGTGCCCGCCACGCACGGGTACGTCCCGGCGCAGGGCTTCGAACCCGTTCGGCGGCGCCCGCGCCCGCTGCCCTGGGTGCTGGCCGGAAGCGGAGTGCTGCTCGTGGTCGCTGGGGTACTGGTGACCGGGTTCGCCGTGCCCGGCTGGTTCGTGCGCACCGAGTTCGACGCGCGCGCCGTCGAGCAGGGGGTCGCCACCACCCTGCAGGATTCCTACGACATCGACGGGGTCGCGCGGGTGACCTGCCCGGACGGGCAGCAGGTCGTGCCCGCGCACCGGTTCGACTGCCGGATCGCCTCGGCCTCCGGGCCGGGCGTGGTGACGGTGACGGTCAAGGACGAGCACGGCGTCTACGAGGTCGGCCGCCCGAAGTAGGCCCGGTTGTCCCGGAGTGGGCCCGGTTGTCCCGGAGTGGGCCCGGTTGCGCTGCCCGTGCCGCGGTCGTCCCCGACCATCGGGATGTGAGCGAGCACGAGGTCCGGGCGCTGTCGCCGTCCGAATTCCGCCAGGCGCACGACCTGTTCCTGCGTGCCCTGCACCTGCCGCCGTCGACCGACGAGCGCTGGGTGCAGACCGCGACCCGGTTCGAGCAGGGCAGGGTGCTGGGCGCGTTCGCCCGGGGAGAGCTGTGCGGCACCGCCCGCTCCACGGCCGGTTCGCTGACCGTGCCCGGCGGCGAGACCATCGGTGCCGCCGAGGTCACCGGCGTCGCGGTGCGCGCCGACCGCACGCGGCGCGGGCTGCTCACCGCGTTGATGCGCAGGCAGCTGCACGGCGCGCGTGAACTCGGCGAACCGGTTGCGGTGCTGCGCGCCACCGAAGCCGTGATCTACGAGCGATTCGGCTACGGGGTCGCCACTCGGGCCCGGACGGTGGAGATCGACCGCCGACGCACGCGGATGCGGGATTCCGCTCCTGGTGGTGGCGAGGTGCGGATGGTCGTCCCGCAGGAATCCGCTGAGCTGTTCGACCGGATCTACCACCGCACCCGCACTGACCGGCCGGGTGCGGTCACCCGCAACGCGGCCTGGTGGCGGGGCCGGGAAGCGGTGCTCGGCGACCGCGCGCTCGCCGTGGTGCGCACCGCCGAGGACGGCACCGACGACGGTTTCGCGGTGTACGAACCCGGGAGCGGCGACGGTCTCGGTTGGGAGCACCAGCTGCGGGTGCACGATCTGCGGGCGGCGAGTCCGGCCGCCGCGGCCGATCTGTGGCGCTTCCTGCTCGGCATGGACCTGACCGGTCTGGTCACCGGGTATGGGCGTCCGCTGGACGAACCGCTGGAGTGGTGGCTGACCGACCGCCGCCAGTGCCGCACCCGGCAGGTCGGCGATGACCTGTGGCTGCGGTTGATCGATGTCGGTGCGGCGCTGCGGGCCCGCAGCTACCCGGCGGGCCTGTCGGTGGCCCTCGAAGTCGAGGACGCCTTCTTGCCGGACAATTCCGGCTGCTACCGGATCGGCGAGCATGGGGTTGAGCGCTGGACCGGGCCCGCTCAGCTGAGCCTGCCCGTGGAAGCGCTGGCGGCGCTCTACCTCGGTGATCAGGCGATGTCGGCGCTGGCCGCCGCGGGACGGGTCACGGTGTACGAGCCCGCGGCGATCCCGGTCGCCGACCGGTTGTTCGCCGCAGGCCAGGTTCCCTGGTGCGGCACCGACTTCTGAGCACCGCGATCAGTCGAGATCAACGCGCACCGGGTCGATCAACTGGGTGGCCAGCTTCCCGGCCGCCTCGTGGTGACCGATCATCGCGTCCGGCTCGGTGCCGTACTTGCGCCCGTGCAGCGGCCGGAACGGGTGGTGGTCCGGACCGAACACCATCGTCTCGAAGATCTGCGGCGGCCCGTCGCCGGGAGTGCGGGCCACCGCGCCGATCCAGACCGTGGTGATGCGGAACGTCCGGTGCGGGTCGGCGGCGTCCAGCAGCGAGGTGCGGCGGATGAACCGGTATCCGGGCTGGCGAGCGAGTTCGACGAAGCGTTCCGCGGAGATCGGGGTTCCCGCGCGGTCGTAGCGCTGCCAGAGGGATGCGTCGTCCGAGTCGGGTTCGTCCATGCCGGGTATGGTGCCCCGCCCGACCGCCGCCGTGACACGGACCTCATCCGGTGCGTCGGGTCGGCTCAGCGCGTTGGGCCGTTCATCGCAGGCCCAGCGTCGTCGTCCGCGAGGGCTCCTGTCCCGATCGGTGTCGGCGTAGCCTGGCCTGGGTGGACCTCTCCGCGCCCCAGGGAGCCTGAATGCGCGTCCAGCACCTCAACTGCGGCACGATGCGACCGCCGGGCGGCCGCCTGGTGAACCGGGAGGGCGGGCACGTCTCCGCGCGGATGGTGTGCCACTGCTTGCTGCTGGATACCGGTGCGGAGCTCGTGCTGGTCGACACCGGGCTCGGTGTGCCGGATGTGAGTACGCGGACCCGGGAACTGGGAACCGGCTGGCGGCGGCTCGTGCGTCCGGATCTGGATCCTGCCGAGACCGCGGCCGCGCAGGTGCGCCGGCTCGGTTACCGCACCGAGGACGTGCGCCATGTGGTGCTCACCCACCTCGACCGCGACCACGCCGGCGGCCTGCCCGATTTCCCGCACGCCCGGGTACACGTGCACGAGACCGAGCACGCCGCGATGCTCGACGACGTCGCCGCCAGGCGGTACCTGCCGCACCAGTTCGAGCACGGCCCGCAGTTCACCCCCGTCCCCGATCGCGCGGGCGAATCCTGGTTCGGGTTCCGGGCTGTGCGGGAGATTCCCGGCCTGCCCGAGGACGTGCTGCTGATCCCGCTGGCCGGGCACACCCGGGGGCACACCGGCGTGGCCGTGCGCACCGGGCAGGACTGGCTGCTGCACGCCGGGGACGCGTTCTTCGACCACCGCGAGATCGGCGTCCGCGACCGCTGCCCGCCCGGACTGCGGGTGTTCCGGTCGCTCATACAGGTGGACGGGGCGCAGCGCCGGGACAACCTGGACCGGCTACGCGATCTCGCGGTCGCGCAGCCGGATCGGGTCCGAGTGCTGTGCTCGCACGACGCGGCCCAGTTCGACGGGAAGCGCCCGGACGTCGTGGTGCGATCGGCGCCGTGATCGGGCGGCGTCATGCTCGGCGGCCTCCGGATCGGGTGGTGCGCGCCGGCAGCTGCGGGTCAGAGGGTGATCGCGCTGATCAGCCGGTCCAGGCTGCTGCCCAGACCCCACCGCTGCTGTAGCTGGGCCAAGCGTTCGCCGTCCAGCGGGGAGCGCGGCATCGGATCCGGGCGGTCGAGCACGACCGGCGCGTCCCGCGCGACGCGCACCACCGAGGGCGCGGCGGCCAGGTACCCGGCGGAGTCGGCGAGCGTGCCGCGCACCCGGGCGGTCAGTCGTTCGTCACCGGCATCGGCCGCCCGCAGCAGCTCCTCCAGCGATCCGAACTGCGTGATGAGCTTCGCGGCGGTCTTCTCACCGATGCCGGGAACTCCGGGAAGCCCGTCCGAAGGGTCACCGCGCAACACGGCCATGTCGGCGTAGTCGGCGCCCGCTCGATGCGCGCTGAGCCCGTACTTCGCGGCGAGCTCGTCCGGGCCGAAGTCCTGCGCCTTGGCCAGGCCGCCACCGACGTAGATCACCCGGACCGGCAGCGGGTCGGGGCGCACCAGCTGGAACAGGTCCCGGTCGCCGGTGACCACCTGCACCGGGTCGCGGTCTTCGCGGTCGGCCAGCGCGCCGATCACGTCATCGGCCTCGTAGCCCTCGGCCTCGGCCGTGGCGATGCCCGCTGCGTCCAGGATGTCGAGGATCACCGGGATCTGCGGCGACAGGGTGTCCGGCACGTCTTCGGCGGCCGAATCTTCCTCGGCGACCCGATGCGCCTTGTACGACGGAAGCGCCTCCACCCGGAACTGCGGCCGCCAGTCGTTGTCCAGGCAGGCCACCAACCGGTCGGGGCGGTGCTCGGTGATGAGTTTGGACAGCATGTCGCAGAAACCGCGCACGGAATTCACGGGCGTGCCGTCCGGTGCGGTGAGCGAGTCGGGCAGGGCGTAGTAGGAGCGGAACCACAGCCCGGCCGAGTCCACGAGCATCACAGGAGCAGCAGTCACGCCGGTCAGACTGTCACGCCGACCACCGCCGCGCGCAACGCGGGCGCTGGCGGTGGTCGGCACCGCGCGCGGCGGTGCCCGGCCGAGGCCGCGGACCGGCCGAGCAGGTGGGTCGGTCGGGGATGTGGGGTCGCGCCCGATTCCCGCGACTAGGCTTGGGGCATGGCCACGGTCTCGACGAAGCAGGACCCCTCCGTATTCGGTGCGCGGCTCGGGCGCGCGCGCAGGGCGGCGGCGCAGGCGGGTTCGGATGCGCTGCTGATCACTCCCGGTTCCGATCTGCGCTACCTGATCGGGGTGGGCGGGGAATCGCACGAACGACTCACCTGCCTGGTCCTGCCCGCCGAGCCGGAGGCGGAGCCGGCGCTGGTGGTGCCCAAGCTGGAGGAACCCGGGTTGGCGGGGGTTCCGCTGGCGGAACTGGGGGTCCACGTCGTGACGTGGGTCGACGGGCAGGATCCGCACGCGCTGGTGACCGAACTGCTGGCCCGTGGCGGTGCGCGGCCCGCGCGGATCGCCGTGGCCGACGGCATGCCCGCCCTGCACGCGATCCCGCTGCGCGACGCGCTGCCCGGGGCCGAGCAGGTGCTCGCCGGGCCGATCCTGCGCGAGCTGCGGATGCGCAAGGACACCGCCGAGATCGAGTCCTTGCGCGCCGCCGGTGCCGCGATCGACCGGGTGCATGCCCGGATGGCCGAGTTCCTCGCGGTCGGCCGGACCGAGGCGCAGGTGGGTGCCGACATCACCGAGGCCATCCTCGCCGAGGGGCATGTCGAGGCCGCGTTCGTCATCGTCGGATCCGGGCCCAACGGGGCCAGCCCGCACCACGACGTGTCCGACCGGGTGATCGAGCGCGGGGACGTGGTCGTCGTGGATATCGGCGGCCCGATGGCCGACGGGTACAACTCGGACTGCACTCGCACCTACGTGCTGGGCGAACCGGCGCCTGAGGTGCGCGATACCTACGCGGTGCTCCAGCAGGCGCAGCGGGATGCGGTGCAGGCGGTGCGGCCGGGCGTCACCGCGGAGTCGGTGGACGCCGCCGCGCGCGGACCGATCGGGCACGCCGGTTTCGGCGCGCAATTCGTGCACCGCACCGGGCACGGGATCGGACTGGACGTGCACGAGGAGCCTTACGTCGTGGGTGGGAACCCGGCGGTGCTGGAACCGGGCATGGTCTTCAGCGTCGAACCGGGCATCTACCAGGAGGGGGCCTGGGGCGCGCGGATCGAGGACATCGTCGTGGTCACCGACACCGGGGTGGAGACGTTGAACAACCGGCCGCACGAGCTGGCGGTGCTGCCGGTATGAGCGACCGCTCGGGATCCGCCGGTGAGCTGGAAGCCACTGACCGGGCGATCATGCGCGAGCTGGCCAACGACGGCCGGTGCAGTTTCACGGACCTGGCCGAACGGGTCGGGCTGAGCGTGTCCGCGGTGCACCAGCGGGTGCGCCGCCTGGAGCAGCGCGGTGCCGTGCAGGGTTATGTGGCCAAAGTGGATGGTGAGCAGATCGGCCTGCCGCTGACGGCGTTCATCTCGCTGACGCCGATCGATCCGGCCGCTCCGGATGATTACCCGCAGCGCCTGGAGCACCTCTCGGAGATCGAGTCCTGCTACTCGGTGGCCGGCGACGAGTCCTACATCCTGCAGGTCCGGGTCCCCTCGCCGCTGGGACTGGAGGAGTTGTTGCGCAAGATCCGCGAAGCGGCGAAGGTCTCCACACGCACGACGGTTGTGCTGTCCACTCCGTACGAGAACCGACCGCCTGCGATCTGAGCGGACCGCGAGGTCCACCGTCCGAGCTCGGAAGGAACATCGGGTCCGGGGTCTCGTTCCACGGGCGGTAGTAGTTCCCGGCGCCGCCAGACGCGGTACCGGAACCCCGGTACCGCGCGGTCGTCAGCGGGACGCCGCGGGTTCCGGAACGGCGCGCAGCTGACCGCGGTCGTCCGGCAGGCACACGGCATTGCGCAGATCGCTGCGGACGAAGTCGTCCAGGCAGCCGGCCAGATGCTTGTGCCCGGCGGCGTTGGCGTGGAACGACTCCTGCATGGCGTGCCCGGCGCGCTGCTCGTCCTGCAGGCTCTCCCAGTCCACGGTCAGTCGGGTGAACCACTCGCCGTCGGCCTGCTGCGGATCCCCGCTGCACGCCTCGTGCCCGATCGCCGCCTTCGAGAGGTCCAGGAAACGAGCGCCGCTGGCCTGCGCGACGTCCCGCAGGCCGGCGGATAGCTCCGGTACGCCCTCGTCCCGGAGCCAGCGCAGGTCGCTGGTGCGGAACGGGCAGCCGGAGAGGTTCTGCAGCTGCGGATCGATGTCCGGGCCCACCGGCGAGGCGTAGGACTGCATGATCAACGAGTAGCTGCCCGGGGTGTAGCCGACGTCGTTCATCGCCGTGCGGATGTCGTCGATGACCCCGAGCACCTTGGGCTTCATCGCCTCCACGCGTTCCGGCCACGCGGACTTGATGCGGTCGGCGCAGCCCCGCTCGCCCTGGCGCGCCCACGCCTCCACGCAGCGGTTGACGACGTCGGTGAAGCCCGGATCGTCGTTGGCCCCCACCTGGACCACGACGTCGGTGATCCGGTAGCGCTGTGCGGCCTCGGCCAACTGCTCGGTCTGTGAGCCCTCGGCGTGCTTGGCCTTCGGGTTCGCGCCCACCACATCGGTCTTGGCGCCCGAGCAGGCGAGGTTGATCGGCGTCACGCCCTCGTCGAGCGACAGCTGGTGCACGACGGCCTCCGGCGAGCGGTGGCACCAGTTGCCGTTCTGCCCGTCGGTCTCCGGCTCGTAGTCGCCGCCGCCTTCGCCGGACAGCGTGCTGTCGCCGATGGTGACCACGGCCGGCGGCAGCTGTTTGGGCTGCATCGGCAGCCCGGGCAGGTACTGGTCGCTCATCAGCAGAGCGAGCGCCAGTACGCTCCCGGTGACCAGGAAGATGAGTGGTTTCGACTTGAGCGCCCGCATCAGGTAGAAGTCTATGGGGCACGGACGCGATCGGTTTCATCACCTCTGGGTATTTCGGGAGCAAAAACCGGGCCCGATGCGTTGAACCGGACGAGTACCACCAACAGGAGGGTTCCCGCCGTTGCCGTTGCTGCCCCTGCTTCTCGTCGCGGCCGTCGTCGAGATCGGCGTGCTCGTCCTGGTCGGCCAGCTGATCGGAGTGCTGCCCACCCTGCTGTTGGTGCTGGGCACGGCACTGCTGGGCTCCTGGCTGCTGCGCCGCGAAGGCCGTCGCACGCTGGAGGAGTTCCGCACGGCGGCGATGCAGCGCACACCTCCGGAACGCGAGCTCTCCGACGGGGTGCTCGTTGCCGGGGCAGCGCTGCTCATCATCGTGCCGGGCTTCGTCACCGATCTCGCCGGCCTCGTCCTGCTGCTGCCCCCGGTACGCGCTGCGGCCCGCAAGCGGATGGCGCGCGCTGCCGAGCGCCGCTCGCAGCGATTGCAGGAGCAGATGCGGAGGCACGCCGAGCAGATGCAGGCACACCCCGGGATGGCGGGCATGTGGGGTGCTCAGGGTCCGGGTGCTCAGGGTTCGGGTGGTCGGCGTCCGGGTGGTGCGACGGGTTCCGGGCGTGGCCGGGCTCCGGGGAGCTCGGGCGGTTCGGACGATGTGATCGACGGCGAAGTGGTGTCGGTCACCGAGGACGACGAGACCGCCGATCCGGGCCAGCAGTCCATCCGGCCGGGGCGGTCCGAGCAGGCCGACGGACGGGACGACCAGCAGCGGGGCTAGTCGGGTCGGCGTGGCGTCGGCGATCTTTGCGCTCCGGGTAAGCTCGCGAGAACGATCGTGGCTGGGTGCATGACCCCTCGGCCGACCGCGAACTGCGCAGTTGAACACCCGGAACAGGGAATTACGAAGGACATGTCGGACACCACGTTGTTGCTCGGCGGGCGCATCCACTCGCCCGTCGATGCCGACGCCACCGCGATGGCCGTTACCGATGGCACCGTTGCGTGGGTCGGCAGCGACAAGGTTGGCCGCGCGCTGCATCCGGACGCGGAGGTCGTCGACCTCGACGGTGCGTTCGTCGCGCCTGCCTTCGTCGACGCGCACGTGCACGCGACCTCCACCGGGTTGCTGCTCAACGGTCTCGACCTGACCGGCTGCGCGTCCCTGACCGAGTTCTTGCACGCCCTGCGCGATCACGTGGAGGAATACCCGGGCACACTCGTCTGGGGACACGGGTGGGACGAGACCTGGTGGCCGGAGCGCCGCCCACCGACCCGGGCCGAGATCGACCGCGCTTCCGGAGGCGCGGCGGTCTACCTGTCGCGGATCGATGTCCACTCGGCGTTGGTGTCCACTGCTCTGGTGCGTCAAGCGCCGCTGGCGCCCGGCGCGGAGGGCTGGAGCGACGAGGGCCCGCTGACGCGCGTCGCCCACCACCACGTGCGCCGGGCCGCCCGCGAGTCGCTCGGTGCGGATCAGCGCCGCGAAGCCCAGCTCGCCTTCCTGCGGCACGCGGCCTCGCAAGGCATCGCCTGCGTGCACGAGTGCGCGGGTCCGGACATCTCCGGCGTCGACGACTTCAAGGATCTGCTGGCACTGTCGGCGCGCGGCGAATTGCCCGAGGTGATCGGGTACTGGGGCGAGCTCGGTGCGGTGGACCGCGCCGCCGAACTGGGGGCCCGCGGCCTGGCCGGAGATCTGTTCGTCGACGGTGCCGTCGGCTCGCGCACCGCGGCGCTGCGTCAGCCCTACGCCGACGATCCGTCGACGGCCGGGGTGCTCTACCTGGATGCGCGGGCCGTGGCCGAGCACCTCGTGCAGTGCACGCGGGCAGGTGTGCAGGCCGGGTTCCACGTGATCGGCGATGCCGGGGTCTCCGAGGTGTGCGAAGGCTTCCGGCAAGCGGCCAAGACGGTCGGCGCGCCCGCGCTGGCCGTGCTGCGCCACCGGCTGGAACACCTGGAGATGATCGACGACGAGCAGGCCGCGGAACTCGGCGCCTACGGGGTGGTCGCCTCCGGTCAACCGGCGTTCGACGCGGCCTGGGGCGGCCGCCGCGACATGTACGCCCAGCGGTTGGGCACTCGGCGGGGCAGCCGGCTCAACCCGTTCGCCAAGTTGGCCGCCAACGGTGTGCTGCTCGCGTTCGGCTCGGATGCGCCGGTGACGCACGTCGACCCGTGGAGTTCGGTTCGTGCGGCGGTGCACCACCGCACGGAGGGGTTCGGGATCTCGCCCCGGGCGGCGTTCGCCGCGCACACCCGTGGTGGGTGGCGGGCGGCGGGCGTGGACGACGGCGTCACCGGGACCCTGGTGCCGGGAGCCCCGGCCACGTACGCGGTGTGGGACGCGGGTGAGCTGGTCGTGGCGGCCCCGGATTCGCGGGTGCAGCGCTGGTCGACCGATCCGCGCGCCGGGATCCCGCCGCTGCCCGACCTCTCGCCCGAGGCTCGGCTGCCGCGGTGCCTGCACACCGTGCTGCGCGGCCGGACCCTGTTCAAGCGTGACCCCGAGGACGACGACATCGTGTGAGCGGCGCCGTTCCGGACGGCCCGCCCGCTGCGGTCGGATACCGCGTCCGGAAGCGGTCGGTGGCGTTCCCGGTCGAACGGGTGCGGGTCGAACGGGTGCCGGGGACGTGGGTGCTGGGGACGTGGGTGCTGGGGGAGCCGGTACGGGGCGAGTGGGGAGCATGGACTCCACGATCCACGCTCGAACAGCCGTTCGCATCACTCGAAGCGGTGGGATCACCGGGACTCCGCTGCCCGCCCGAGCGGTGTGCGCCGCGCCGCCCGCAACGGCCGACAGCACGGGTCGCGGCGTACATTTGTGCGGTGCGCCCCGCAGCGGGTCGGCGTCCGCCCGCGCACCCGGAGGAGTAAGTCCGCACCGGTCCGCACCGGTGCGCAGCAGGCGAAAAGGTTGATCGGGTGGTTGTCCCCGCTACGAGTCCGCACCGCTCCCGCGACGGAGCAGCCGTGCGGACGCGTCGTTTCCGACTGCGGCAACTGCTGGTCCCGGCGGCCGTGGCAACCGCGGGCTTCGCCCTGTACGCGGCGTCGCCGCCGCGCCCGGCGTGGTGGGTGGCGCCCCTGGCGTTCGCGGTGCTGGCGGCTGCGGTACGCGGACGTCGGATGCGCACGGGATTCGGCCTGGGCACGCTGTTCGGCCTGGCGTTCCTGCTCCCGCTGCTCGGGTGGCTGCAGGACTTCCTCGGTGCGGACTTCGGCCCGTGGCCCTGGCTGGGTGTCGCCGCGGTCCAGGCGCTGTTCGTCGGCGCAGCGGGTGCCGGGATGGCGCTGGTCGGCCGGCTGCGTGCCGCTCCGGCGTGGACGGCGGTCGTGTTCGTGGCCGTCGAGTCGCTGCGCTCCGCGGTGCCGTTCGGCGGATTCCCCTGGGGGAGACTGGCGTTCACCCAGGCGAACGGGCTGTTCCTGCCGCTGGCCTCGCTGGGCGGTGCGGTGGCCGTCGGCCTCGCCGTCGCGCTGACCGGTTCCGGACTCGCCGAGCTCGGCTGGCGGCTGCGGGAGGGCTCGCGCAGCCCGCGCGCGTGGGCAGGCCCACTGGTTGCCGTCCTGGCCCCGGTCGCGCTGGGCGCGGCCGTGCTGCCTTCGCTGGACAACGCACCCGGCCCCGAGGGCACCGCCCGCGTGGCTGCGGTCCAGGGCAACGCACCGAATCTGGGGCTCGGCCTGCTCAGCGAGGACGCGGTGCTGCGGGAGAACCACCTGCGCGGTGCCGAACGGCTCGCCGAGGACGTGCAGGCCGGTGCCGTGCCCCGCCCTGATCTGGTGGTGCTGCCCGAGCAGGTCGGCAGCTGGGGCCCGGACCGCAGCGATCCGGGGCTGTCCCGCGTCGCCGAGCGCCTGGGGGTCCCGTTGGCGGTGGGCGGGCTGAGCCTGGATCCGGACGGCCAGCTGCGCAATCGGGTCTTCGAGTGGCAGGCCGACACCGGGGCCGGGCAGCAGTACACCAAGCAGCACCTGGTGCCGTTCGCGGAGACGATCCCGATGCGCCCGGTAGCCCGCCTGGTCAGCCCGTTCGTGGACCGCTTCCAGCAGGACATGGTCGCCGCCGACGAGCCGGGGGTGCTCGACATCGGGCCGGTGCGGCTCGGCATCGGCATCTGCTACGACGTCGCCTACGACGACGTGTTCACCGGGGCGGTGCGCGAGGGGGCCACCCTGCTCACCGTGCCGACGAACAACGCCTGGTACGGGCACTCGGAGATGAGCCACCAGCAGCTGGCCATGTCCCAGCTGCGCGCGGTCGAGCACGGTCGAGCCGTGGTGGTCTCGGCGACCAGCGGTGTCAGCGCCGTGGTGCAGCCGGACGGGACGGTGGTGCAGAGCACGGACCTGTTCACCGAGCAGAACCTGATCGCCGACGTCCCGCTGCGCTCGTCCACCACACCGGCCACCTGGCTGGGCGGGGTCCCGATGTGGGCCGTTGCCCTGGCCGCGGCCGGTGCGGTCGTCGTGGCCGCGCGGCGGGGACGCGGCTGAGCGGGCACGCGCAACGGGAAGCCGCAGGTGCGGCCGGATATCGCCGGTGCAGCCGCCGGCTGGGAGGAAGCGGAAACGGATGGCCAACGGGCGGGGCGCTTCGGCGGGAGCGGATTCGGTCCTGGTGGTGGTGCCCACCTACGACGAGCGGGAGAACCTGGAACCGGTTCTGCGGCGGGTGCTCACCGCCGTCCCCGAGGCGCACGTGCTGGTGGTCGATGACGACAGCCCGGACGGGACCGGGGACCTGGCCGACGAGCTCGCCGCGGCCGACGCCCGGGTGCACGTGCTGCACCGAACGGACAAGGCGGGGCTCGGCGCCGCGTACGTGGCCGGGTTCGAATGGGCCATGCGGCGCGGTTATGACGTGCTGGTGGAAATGGACGCCGACGGCTCGCACGCCCCCGAGGATCTGCCCAGGTTGCTCGGCGCACTGGGCGAGGGGAGCGACCCGCCGCACGTGGTGGTCGGCAGCAGGTACGTGCCGGGCGGCCGGGTGGTGAACTGGCCGTGGCATCGCCAGATGCTGTCCCGCGGTGCCAACGTCTACTCGAAGGTCGCACTCGGCGTGCCGGTCAACGACATCACGGCCGGCTTCCGCGTCTACCGCGCCGACGTGTTGGCGGCGCTGAACCTGGACAGCATCGCCTCGCAGGGCTACTGCTTCCAGGTCGACCTCACCTGGCGGGCCGTGGAAGCCGGCTACACCGTGGTGGAGCTCCCGATCACCTTCGTCGACCGGGAAGCGGGGGAGTCCAAGATGAGCGGGTCGATCGTGCGCGAAGCGCTGGTGCGGGTGACCAAGTGGGGTGTGCGCCGCCGCGGCAACCAGGCGTGGCACGCGGTCCGCTCGGTCCTGCGCTGACCGAACCGGTCCCGGACGTGCGAAGCGCCCGGCCCCGCGACGGGACCGGGCGCTTCGATCGGAATCCTGCTGAGCGGGGTGCTCAGCCGCCGCGGCGGGCGCGCAGCATGTCGAGCCGCTCGTTGAGCAGCTCTTCGAGCTCCGGAACGGTGCGCCGCTCCAGCAGCATGTCCCAGTGGGTGCGCGGAGGCTTGGCCTTCTTCTGCTCCGGTTCGTTCCCGTCGATGATCTTCGACTCCGTGCCGTGCAGGCGGCATTCCCAGTTCGGCGGCACCTCGGCATCGTCGGAGAACGGGACCTCGAATTCGTGGCCCTTCGGGCAGGCATAGCGCACCGTCCGGCGCGGTGCGAGGTCGTGGTTGCGGTCCGTCTCGTAGCTCACCGCTCCGAGCCGGCTGCCACGCAGAACGCGGTCGGCCATGACGGTTCCTTTCACTTCGGCCCGGTCCCGAGCCCGGGCGGTTGTGCTCACCGTGTGCAACGACGGCAGGGGTGCCGTGTGTTCCCGGTGTCGTACTCCTGGTGGCCAGCCGTGACGTTGTTCACCGACCGGCCGGTGTTTCCCCTCCAGGGATGCGCACCGGGCGGGTTCATGACGGAACCGACCCGCGTGCGAACCCAAGGTGCGTTCGAACGGGTGATAGTGCCAGACGCTCCGTCACCCAGGTCAACTCGGTCTCCTCCCGGATGGCGAGTGGGACGGAGATCGCTGGTCGGTGTGCGGCACCATGCCGTCCGGCGGATCGCCGCTTCCCGGCGCCCTCCGGGATCGCGGATCCCCGGAGGTCCCGGGGGCGGAGTGTACCGGCATATTCCGGCTATGTCGGGCCCGCCGAGCGGGTGCGTCGATCCGCCCACACCGCCGGACCGGATCCTCGCCTGCGGTGGCGGCCCCCTGCGCTAGCGTGATCAACCGTGGAGATCCCGCAGAGCCCGACCGGACGTCCGCGACGGGTCCGGTACTGCGCGTGGTGCGGCCGTCGCGTCCCGGAAACCGGCAGACAGGGCAGGCCCCGGTTGTACTGCGCCCAGTCCTGCAGGCAGCGCGCCTACGAGCGCCGCACCAGCGTGCACCGCGGCGGACTTCCGGAGGACGCCGTGGTGCTGTCGGCAGCCGAGCTGGCCGACCTGCAGGACCGGTTGTTCCAGCTGCGCTGCGCGGCCGAGGACGTGGTCACCGCCGTGGACGACGCCACCGACCCGACCGATGTGCGCAAACTCGCCCACCAGGTGGTGCAGGTCGCTGCGGAGCTGGAACGGCTGCGGTGAGCGCCGACGGGCCTTGTGGCCGGGTCCGCCCTTGAGCAGGATGGAGCGCGGTCGCAACGAGACCGGTCCGCACGGACCGGCGAGTCGGGGATAGGGGAACGTGTCGCCAGGAGTGGTGGCCCGCGGGCTGCGTCGTGCCGAACTCATCAGCGACCGGCCCGCCCGGTCCGCGCAGTTCTGCCGGGACCTGCTCGGCTGGCACACCGAACCGTCCGTCGGCGGCATCGACTGCTGGGTGGGGGCTCGCTGTTGCGCACGCATCCTCGCCGGGCGCAGTGGGCAGCCGTGCGGATGGCGGCCGGTCCTGGCCGGCGCGTCGCATCACGGCACGCTCAACGGTCCGGACGGCACTGAGGCCGCCCTCGCCGCCGGCCGCGCCCAGCACGGACCGCGCGCGCCCGCACCGCGTGCCGGCGAGCCCTGCTGGATCGATCTTTTCACCAGCGACGATGTGCGTGCCGACCGGTTCTGGGCCGGCACCCTTGGCTGGGACGTCGTCGCCCATCCCGGCGCCGAATACCTGGCCGACGGGCGGCCCATCTCGTCCCGCACGGCCCAGCGGTGCCCGGGAGCCGAGCGGGGATGGTTGTGCTACTTCGCGGTGGACGACGTCCCCGCGGCGGCCGACCACGCAGGCGGGCTCGGCGCCGACACCGCCACCCGCGAGCACCCGGTACTGGGCAGCACCACGCTGGTCACCGGCCCGGAAGGGGGCACGTTCGGTGTCGCCGCGCTGCCCGGCGGCTGGGGCGGCTGACCAACGCCCAACCGCCCGGCCGCGCACCGGCCACCGCCCTACGCTGCCGGTGTGCACCTCCCGGCCCGGGTGGCAGCGCTGGCGGTGCTGATCACCCCGCTGCAGCTGCTGGACCGCTTCGGCTACCTCGCCATCGGGGGACTCGTGCTCGTCGAGGGATTCGGCGTTCCGGCCCCGGGCGAAACGGTGCTCGTCGCGGGGGCCCTGTCCGCCGGTGCGGGGCGGCTCGACGTGCTGGCGGTCGGAGCCGTGGCGCTGCTCGGCGCGGTCTGCGGCGACAGCATCGGCTACGCCCTCGGCAGGTTCGGCGGGCGCAGGCTCGCGCTGCACTACGGGCGCTACCTCGGTCTCACCCACCCGCGGCTGGCCCGGGTGGAGCGGGTGTTCGAACGGCACGGTGGCGGCATCGTCGCCGTGGCCCGGTTCGTGGAGGGCCTGCGCCAGTTCAACGGGATCGTCGCCGGTGCCTCCGGGATGCGCTGGTGGCGCTTCCTGGCGTTCAACGCGTTGGGCGCGCTGCTGTGGGTGTCCACCTGGACCGCGCTGGGCTACCTGCTCGGTCCTGCGGTGGCCGACTGGTACCACGCCGTCCGCGGGTACTGGCCCTGGGCGCTGGCCGTACTCGCCGCGGCGGTGGTGGTCGCCGTGCTCGTGCACCGGCGCGGGCGGTGACCGGGCGCCGACGCTCCGCGGCGCTGACCGGCGAATCCTGTCCGCGCGTGCCGCGCGCCGCCTCCGCCGGTGGCCTCGATGCATGAAAACTCCGCGCTGCGGTAATGCGTGAGGGGACGGCAAGATCGAGACACGGAGGCACGCATGGGCATCCTCACCTGGATCGTCTTCGGCCTGATCGCAGGCGCGGTGGCGAAGTTCATCCTTCCGGGCCGGGACCCGGGCGGCATCATCGTCACGATCCTGATCGGGATCGGCGGCGGGCTGCTCGGCGGGTGGATCGGCACCACGTTCGTCGGCAGCCAGGGGGTGACCGGATTCAACCTGGGCAGCTTCATCTGGGCGGTGGTCGGATCGATCGTGCTGCTGCTGGTATACCGGTTGGTCTTCCACCGCGCACGCAGCTGAGGCCGGGCCGGACCGGGGCGACCCCCGGTCCGGCCGGTCAGCGCTCGGAGATCTCGCCCAGCACCTGCAACGTCCGGTTCGCCCGCACCGACAACCGCTGCTCGCGGGCCGTGACGTCGATGTAGGTCTGGCTGGAGTTGATCGAGGCGTGCCCGAGCAGCTTGGCGATCTCGGCCGCGTTGGCCCCGTCCTCGGCCAGCCTCGTGGCGAACGTGTGCCGCAGCGCGTGCACCATCGCGCCGGGCTGCACCCGGTCGGACACCCCGGCCGCGCGCAGCGACCGGCGCACCAGGTATTGCAGGCCACCGCGACGCAGCGCCCGGTCGCGGTGGTCGACGAACAGCGGTTCTTCGCCGGGAAGCCGATCGCCGAACCGCTCCCGCCGGGTGCGCAGGTAGTCCTGGAGCACCGCGTCGAGGGCGTCCTCGATGGGGATCGAGCGGTTGCGCCCGCCCTTGCCGCTCACGTGCAGTCGCCGGTCCCCGGTCCGGCCCGCGAGGGCGGCCACCGTCAGGTCCAGCAGTTCGGCCGACCGCACCCCGGTGCACAGCAGCGTCGAGAGCACGGCCAGGTCCCGCTCCGGCCACGGGTTGCGCGCGCGCCGGGCCCCGCTCGCCACCAGACGCAGCAGCCGCTCTGGTGCGTCCTCGCCCTGCAGCGGTTTGGGGGTGGCGGGCGCGTTGCGCGGTTTGGGCACCACCTGCATCGGGTTGCCGGGCACCGCGCCCTCGACCACCAGGAATCCGAAGAACCCGTTCCACGTCGACCAAGCCCGGGTGACCGTGGCCGCCGAACGCGACGCGGCGAACCGGGCGAACGCCGAGCGCAGCAGTTGCGCGGTAACCCGGTCCACCGGTATTTCGGCGGCGTCGGCACCGGTGAGCTCGGTGAGCTCGGCGGTGACCGAGTCCAGATCGCGGCGGTAGGCCCGCAGCGAATTCGCCGCGAGCTTGCGAGCCTGCAGGTGCTCCAGGTACGTCTCCGTCAGCCGCGCCAGGTCCACTGGTTTCCTCCCGGTGATCAACTCACCTTCCGATGAAACCAGACGGAGCCGACGGTCAGCTGTGCCGCAGGAACCGGTCCAGCACCCGCACCCCGAACCGCAGCGATTCCTCGGGGACCCGCTCGTCGACCCCGTGGAACAGGGCGCTGAAGTCCAGATCGGCGGGCAGCTTCAGCGGGGCGAACCCGTAGCAGTTCATGCCCAGGCGGCTGAACGACTTCGCGTCGGTGCCCGCCGAGACCATGTAGGGCAGCACCTTCGTCCCCGGATCCTCGGCCAGCACCGACGAGGTCATGGTGTCCACGATCCGGCCCTCGAACGTCGTCTCCACCGGTGGCAGCCCGACCCATTCGCGCTCGACGTCCGGCCCCAGCAGTTCCGCGAGTTCGCGGTCGAACTCCTCCTCGCGGCCGGGCAGGATGCGGCAGTCGACGGCGGCTTCGGCCACCGAGGGGATCACGTTGTGCTTGTAGCCCGCGGTGAGCATCGTGGGGTTGGCGGTGTCACGCAGCGTGGCCCCGACGATCCGGGAGAGGTTGCCCAGCTTGGCCACGGCGGTGTCGATATCGTCCTCGGGGAAGCTCCAGCCGGTCAGTTCGGTGACCCCGTCCAGGAACTCGCGTACCGAGTCGTTCATGACCAGCGGGAACCGGTGGTTGCCGAGCTTGTCGACGGCGGCGGCGAGCTTGGCCACCGCGTTGTCGTCGTGCACCATCGAACCGTGCCCGGCCCGGCCGCGGGTGCGGAGCTTGAGCCAGCGGATTCCCTTCTCCGCGGTCTGCACCAGGTACGCGCGCACCCCGTCGGTGAACGTCACCGAATAGCCGCCGACCTCGCTGATCGCTTCGGTGCAGCCCTCGAACAGCTCGGGCCGGTGATCGGCCAGCCACTGCGCGCCCTGGAAACCCCCGGCCTCCTCATCGGCGAGGAAGGCGAACACGATGTCCCGGGGTGGGGTGAGGCCATCGCGCTTGAACCGCCGCGCCACCGCGATGCTCATCGCGACCATGTTCTTCATGTCTACCGCGCCGCGGCCCCACACGTAGCCGTCCTGCACCGCGCCGGAGAACGGGTGCACGCTCCACTCGGCAGGATCGGCGGGCACCACGTCGAGATGACCGTGCACCAGCAGCGCACCCCGGGACGCGTCGGCACCCGGCAACCGCGCGATCACGTTCGCCCGGCCCTGCTGATCGCCGGACTCGACGTAGCTGATCTCGTAGCCGACCTCACCGAGCTTGGCGGCCACGTACTCCGCAGCCGCCCGCTCGCCGACGACGGTCGCGGGATCGCCGGTGTTGGTGGTGTCGATGCTGATCAGCTCGCTGGTCAGGCCCACGACCTCGTCCTGGGCCTGCTGCAGGCCCTGATCGGTGCCGCCGGTGGAGGCTGTTTCGGTGCGCTCACTCACGTGCCCGTTCTACCACCCGCAACATCAACCGGGGGGTGCCTGCGAGCGGTGTGGGCGGATGGGCTAATCTATGGGCACAACACAGCGGGGAACCGGCGGAGCAGGTGAGTCGCCGGCGAACCGAGACGTCGGAGTGGCGGAATGGCAGACGCGCTAGCTTGAGGTGCTAGTGCCCTATTAATGGGCGTGGGGGTTCAAGTCCCCCCTCCGACACCAGTGGGTGGGATCCCTCCCACAGAACCACATTTCGTTTTTGGATCATCGAGACGGCGAGGCGCATTGCGCCCGCCGTCTCGATGCGCGTCACGACCCTGCTCGTGCTGGGGGTGGTGACCATGGCTGAGGCAGCTGTCCCGCCGGTGGCGCCCCGCCCGGTGGCGGCAGCGCGCGCTGCGGAGTGGAACACCTCCCAGGCATCGCGGCGGTTGCCGCTTCCACCGTTGGCAGCGGTCTCGACGGAGTCGTCGATGGTGTATCGCATCGCGGCCGTAGACGAGCGAGGCCGCATCGCCGAGACCGCGATCACGAGCGCGGTGGGCTGGCAGCCGGGGGAGCGACTGCGCCTGGAACCGTTGTCGACCACGACCGTGGCGGTGCGTGCCGACCCAAGCGGCCTTTTCCCTCTCACGCGCCGCGGGCACCTGCCGCTGCCGGCACCGGTACGTCGCTGGTGCGGGCTGGCGCCGGGGGACCGTGTCCTGCTGGCGGCCTCACGCGAGGAGGGGCTGGTGCTGGTGCACACCATGGCGGCGCTGGAGGCCATGGTGACCGCCTTCCACGCCGAGGGTGGTGATCGGCGGTGACGACAGCTGAGGAAGGCCCCGGCTCGGGCGAGGTGCAAGCGGCCAGGCTGCTGTTGACCAAAATGGGCCTGGCTCCGCAAGACTTGCTCGATGCCGCGCCGTGCGGTCCGCCGTCCCCGGCGTTTGTGGGCGTACCTGCCGCCGGTTGCGTCCGTGGTCTCGGACGGGACCCGGCGGGGTCTATCGCTGGTATTGGAACCGCGTGATTGAGCGCTGGGGCCCGCGGCGGATCGATGAGCCCACCGCGGTGGAGATCAAGCAGCTCGCCGAGTACGTCGCACGCACGTGGTCACGCGCCGCAGCGCGCCTGGTGGGCGCAGTGCGGCCGAAACGGACCGGCGCGCGAATGGCGGGGGAACTGTTTGACATCTGCCCAGCACGGCGGTGGCACGGGCCAGTTCGTCCGTCGGAGCATTGCAGGACGTCGCCTGGATACGAACGTGACAAACGTTGAGGGAGCCCGATGCCTACGTACCCCCGGCCGCCTTTCGATCCTGAACTCGAGGCGGCCCTGACCGCACTGGTCGACCAGATCCCGGTGGTCAAAGCCGAGACGATCCCGGCTCTGCGGCAGACTCGTCTGCCCGTCATCTCCGACGAGACCCTGCGCGCCGCCGGGGTCACGTGCCGGCAGGTGACCGTTCCCGGCCACGAAGGCGCCGAACTCGCCGCCAGCGTGATCACCCGTTCCGACCGCCGCACCGGCGTGGGTCCCGGCATCTACCACATCCACGGCGGCGGAATGATCGCCGGCGAGCGCATGATCGGGGTGGACCAGATCCTTCCCTAGATCGTGGAGCATGACGCCGTGGCAGTGACCGTGGAGTACCGGCTCGCGCCCGAGTTCCCGGATCCCTACCCGGTCGAGGACTGCTATGCGGGCCTGCAGTGGACCGCCGAGCACGCCGCAGAACTCGGCATCGACGCCGACAACCTGATCATCGCCGGTGCCAGTGCCGGGGGAGGACTCGCCGCAGGCACCGCCTTGCTGGCCCGCGATCGCAACGGACCCGCACTCGCCGGTCAGGTCCTGATCTGCCCGATGCTCGATGACCGGGACTGGACCGTGTCCACCGCCCAGTACGAGAACGTCGGCCTCTGGGGCCGGGAGAGCAACCGCACGGGGTGGGACGCGCTGCTGGGGGATCGGCGCGGTACCGACGAGGTGTCGGTGTACGCCGCGCCCGCACGGGCCACCGATCTGTCCGGACTTCCTCCGGCGTTCATCGACTGCGGCTCCGCCGAACTCTTCCGGGACGAGGACGTCGCCTACGCGACCGCCCTCTGGCATTCCGGCGTTCAGGCCGAGCTGCACGTATGGCCCGGCGGTTACCACGGATTCGACATGCTCGCGCCGAACTCCGGCATCGCACGGGCGGCGATCGACGCCCGGAAGGGGTGGGTCGGGCGCACTCTCGACACCCGGCCCGCGCGCACGAGCGGGCGGTAGGCGGGGCGGTCACCCAGCCGCCCGGCAAGGGCGTGAACGCGGGAGCGCGTCTCCCGGCGTGCGACGAGACGATTCGCGCCGACAGGAACGGTCACCGGGGAGCCCTGGTGGCTTCGGAAAAGGAGTTGGAGATTGAAGGCAGCACGGTTCTACGACAAAGAAGACCTCCGCATCGAGGAGGTGCCGGAACCCAGTCCCGGTCCGGGACAAGTGAAGCTGCGCAACGCTTACGCCGGCATCTGCGGATCCGATCTCCACTTCTACTTCTATCCTGAGTCGCTGCCGTTCTCCCTGGACGAGCCGCACCCCCTGACCGGCGCCACGCTGCCGCAGATCCTCGGCCACGAGTTCTCCGGAACCGTCGTCGAGCTCGGCGAGGACGTGACGAGTGCGCAGGTCGGTGACCGCTGTGCGGTCTTCCCACTGGCGGTCTCCTGCGGCGAATGCACCGCCTGCAGCCGGGGACTGCCCTTCTCGTGCCGGCTGATGGGCTCGCTCGGCGCGAACATGGACGGCGGCGGTCTGTCAGAGTTCACCGTGTGCGACGCATCGGCCGTGCACGTACTGCCGGAGAGCGTTGACCTGCGGGTGGGAGCGCTCGTCGAGCCCATGGCGGTGGGCTGGCACGCCGTTGCGCGCAGCGGTGTGGAACCGGGTGGCAGCGCGCTCGTGGCGGGGGCCGGGCCGGTCGGCATCGGTGCCTGGTTCGCCTTGAAGGCCCGTGGTGTGGAGAAAGTGCTGGTGTCCGAGCCGAGCGCGGATCGTCGCGCGATCATGGCCGCACTTGGCGCCCACGTCGTCGATCCGGGCAACGACGAGGAGCTCGCGGATGCCATAGCCTCGCTCACCGACGGTGACGGCGTGGACGCCGCGGTGGACGCCGCGGGTGTGGGCCCGGCGGTCACCTCTGCCGTGGCGAACCTCGTCCCGGGCGGTCGCCTGGTGGTCGCCGCGTTGCACGAGCAGGCGATGGACTTCCAGCCCACTCAGCTCATGATGGGCGAGACCGAGATCGTGGGCGCGGTCGGCTACCGCCCCGAGGAGTTCGACGCGGTCATCGAGGCCATGGCCGACGGGTTCTACGACACTACCGGCTGGGTGCGGGAACTGCCGCTGGAGAGCCTCATCGACGCCCTCCATTCGTTGCGCCGCGGCGTCGGCGGAAAGATCCTCCTGCAGCTCGGCTGAGCGCTTCAAGCGCTTCGGTACGTGTGTCCCGAGGAGTGTCCGTCCCGGAGCGGGGCGTAACGGCGGGACACGCGCGAACGGCGGAGGACATCGACCAAAACGCCTCCGGCTGTTCGTCATCCGGCGAACCGCGCCGAACGATTGATCCACACCGCCACTACGCGGTGTGGATCCTCGCACCTGAGCACCCCGATCCCTACCCGGTCGAGGACTGTCGCGCCTGGCTGTTGTGGACGGTCGAGCACGCCCGGGAGCTCGGAATGGACCCCGACAGGCCGATCATCGCCGGGCAGATCCTCATGTTTGCCAATGCTCGATGACCGAGACCGGACGGTCTCCTCGGCCCGGTTCGACGCCATCGGTATCCGGGACAGCGGGAGCAACGTCATGGGTTGGACCGCACGCCTCGGTGAGCGATACGGAACCGAGGACGTGTCCTGCTACGCCGCGCCCGCTCGCGTGACCGAGCTCACGGGACTGCCGCCCGCATTCGTCGAATGCGGGCGGCCGAGGTCTTCCGGGGACGAGGACATCGCGTATGCGCGGGCGTGCAGCCCCGAACTGCACATCTGGCCCGCGGGATTTCACGGATTCGACCTGATCGCGCCGCACACCGGCATCGCGCGGGCGGTGATCGCCACCGGGAACGAGTGGATCGCACGCAGCCTCGACGCGGCCCACGGGCACAAGGGGTAGGTAGGCTGGTCCTACACACGCGAGGAAGAGCACATGCAGGAACTAGTGGGACGCCTCACCGCACTCGATCCCGAGGCACGCGAATCCCTGAAGGTCGTCACCTACTTCGACACGCTCGTCACCGCCGGGGCAGGACTCGACGGGATGCTCCGAGGCGCGGCCGCGCTCTCCGGGGTAGTGGCCGGGGCGGAGCGGCGCGGGCGCGTCAGCCGCCACGGCCCCGACGGCGCGAGGCATCCGGAGACCGCGGACTGCCCGCGCTCACCGCACCGCGAGTGCTCGGTCGGATCGGTGTGGCTGGAGCGCGTCGGCGAGCAGCACGCCAACGACGAGATGATCGTGGAGCGCCTCGCCTTGGCACTCGACCTGGTAGAAGCTCGGTACGATCCGGTCGGCGTCCTGGAGGCCGCCATCGATCCGACGCGCCCCATCGAAGAACGCAAGACGGCCCTGGCCAGGTTGAGAATCGACCCCGGCTCGCACATCCGGATCATCGCGACCGGACCGGATGGCCGACCGGGCACCGCACCCTCGACAGCGGTGCCGACCCGCCACGGGATGCTTCGGGCGACCCTGGGCAGGGCCGCCACCGAGCCGCCATCGACCCCGGCGGGTCTGGGCACGTGGGTGCGGGCCGACCACGCGCCCGAATCGTGGGACGCGGCGATGATCGCGCTCGAGCTCGCCGAACCCACCAGGCCCGTCGTCGACGCGAGTGACCTGGGCACCCTCCTGATGCTCGCTCAAGCGCATGATCCGCAAGCACCGCATGAGGACATCCGTGGACTCATGCGCTTGGACACGCGATCCGCCCAAGTGCTCCGCGCACTCGTCGAGACCGACAGCATCCGCTCCGCGGCCGCCGAGCTGGGGATGCACCACTCCACGTTGCAAGCCCGGCACGAGGCGCTGACGCGTGATCTGGGGTACGACCCGCGCACCACCACCGGCCGGATCCGGTACGGCGCGGCGGAATTCCTCCGACGGCTCACCGATGAGCGGGTGGTCGCGGACGAATCGGGTCACCCGGGTGACGGACAGGGCTGAGGACTGCGCTCTCAGCGCTCGCCCGTTGTGGATCCGGACCCGGTGAGGTCGGAAAGATCATCCCCGTCGGATCGCGTCGTACGTGGTGGTGTGGCCGGGAAATGCGGTGATCGACTGGTGTCGGGATCTCGTGTACTGCGTTCCGGAGGCGCCTGGCGGATGCCCTCTCGTGATCTGCTGCCCTGGCACGCCGCATGCCGGTGGCGGGGTGTGGGGTTGTTTTCAGCCGTCGCCCGTCTCCGCAACCTCGGCCTCCACGGTGGATGCGGTGTCGGCGGGGTGCTGGTGCCGGCCGGTAGTCACGGGGAAGTTCAGCGCCGGAGTGGTCGAGCGATTCACCTCGCGCCGACGCGCCGGAAGCGTCGAGAACTCGGACCGTACTACGACGCAACTCGTCACGGCGCTCCTCTGCGGAAGGACCTGAGCTCATGATCCAGCTCCCGTCGTCTGAGCGGGGGTCTGCCCACCAACTGGGGCCGATGCGGTGAGGATGACGAACGCGGCCCCCCAATCACCTCTCCGAGGAGTCGGCCGCCGGTGCGCTCGAACGGGGCCGTCGGAGTCCGATGATTGCGCGGCCAGTCCCCACCATCTACTGAACCGAGGAGACTCTCTTGACGGTGACGACCATGACCGTATCCACAGAGCAAGCGGAACTCTACTGCGAGCGACGCGGCGAGGGGCCGTTGCTCCTGATGATCACCGGCGCGCTCGGAGACGCCGGCTTTTTCTCCGACGTGGCCGACATCCTGGCGACGGAATACACCGTCGTTACCTATGATCGGCGCGGGAACTCTCGGAGCACGGGCGACCTCACCGCGCCCATGACGGTCGCCCAGCAGGCCCGCGACGCCATGGCGGTCATCCGCGCGGTAGGCGAGAAAGGCTCTGATCTTCGGCAACAGCGGCGGGGCCGTTGTCGGCCTCGAACTGGCCGAGCGTCATCCCGAGATCGTCGACTTCCTCATCGCCCACGAGGCTCCGCTCGGACTGCTGCTGCCCGAAGCCGAGGAATGGCAGGCGCTCGCCGAGCAGGTCGACCAGGCGACTCGCACGCAAGGCTGGGAAGCCGCCGAGCGCGTGTTCACCGAACTGAACAACGCGAGCCAGGAGGCCGCTACGCTGGTCGCATTCGAGTACGCGGAACGCGCCGAAGCGAACTGGAAGTTCTTCTTCGAACAGGAGTACATGCCGTTCACCCTGCATGTGCCGGATCTCGCGCGGATCCGCGACAACCAGGTCAGCATGGTCACGGCCTCCGGCGTCGGTACCGGCGACGGTCCCGCCGCCCGCGCGGCTGCCATCGTCGCGAAAGAGGTTGCCTGCAAGATGGTGGAAGTTCCCGGTCATCACCTCGGGTTCACTGAGATGCCTGAGGAGTTCGCGGCCGCGACACGAGGGCTCTTGAAGAACCGGGGACATGGATGACACGCATTCCGATCCCGACGGCGTGGGGACGAACGTTGTCCCGCGCGCCACGCGCGTGGCCAGTCGATCTGTCCGGCCGCGTTGAGCTCGGCCGGCAACACCTGGTGCAGCTGATCGAAGGCCCCGGCTACCTGCCGGTCCCGCAGCCGTCGCCAGCAGCAGGTCATCCCGGAGCCGAACCCGAGCTCGTGCGGCAGGGCTTCCCGGCCGATACCGGTGAACAGCACGAACAGGAGGGTCGGCTGCAGTGCGGTGTGAGCTGGCCGTTGGTCGAATGACGTCGCAGAATGTTGCGAAAGCCCTTGACATGAGCGAAAACGGCCTGCTGGGCCTGCATGCGGGGAGCGAGCGTGCTGCGATCGAGCAGCTCCCTTTCCAGCGAGGCGAAAACGACCGCGCCTACGGCTGTAGCCCCGTCGCCGGGTGCCTCGCGAGACCCGCCCGCAAGCTCAGAGTCCGTCGGCGGGGAGTGACAGGTCGCCGATCAGATCGTCGAGGACGTGTTCTTCTTCGACAGCTTGGCCAACCTGCCGCATCCGGGTGTCGAGGTCGTCGTCCCAGTCGGCCTTCGCGGGCTTGCCGGTGAGTTCGTGTGCGGAGTGTTCGGCCACGGCCGCCTCGTACGCCGCGGTGTCGAAACGCCATGGGGTCACCGGCAGTCGCTCGAACATGACGTTGCCGATGCGCAGGCCACCCCAGTCGAAGTCGCCGTGGTAGCGCAATTGCGCTGTCGAGGAGGAGAGCTGACGCAGCAGGTGCATCACGGCGGCACCGGGTTGCCCGCTGGTGCAGACCAGGGGAGCTGAGGCCGGGCCGAGGCGGTCGGCGGCGGCGGAGACCACGACCGGGTTCTCGCAGATCGAGATCTGCTGTCCCGCCACCGTCCACGGGGGAGTGTCGCGGACCAGTTGGCGCAGTGTCAGCACGGCTGGTTGCCCGGCTGCTCGCAACGCCGTCACCGCCTGCCCGGTTGCTGTTGTGGCGTTGCTGGACAGGCCGAGCGTCAGCACTCGGTGGCCTCGCCGTGCCGGGTGAGCTGGTACAGGAACCGTGCGCGGTGGAAGTCCTCAACTGTGGTGACCCGGCTGGTGTCCGGATCGGCTCGGAGGTTGCCCCACTCCACGAGCTGGGTGAGTGCGCCGGCGATCACGGACACTTCGGGACCGTTGTCGAGCTCCCCGTGAACGTCCTCGGGGCGCAGGTGCACGGTGAACCTGCGCTTGGCGTTCAGGAAGGTCGCCATGATGCGCCGGTACAGAGTTGCGTTGGGTGAGGTGAGATGGGCGAAAGTCCCGAAATCCTGATCCACCACGGCAGCCCCTTCCTGGCGAGGTCACCGCCGAGGCTATGACACGCCGCCGTTGGTCCCGTTGTTCAGGTTAGGGGTGGTCGGCTGTGTCACCGCACTCCTCGTGAACTGCCGTGCACTGTCCGGACCACGTTCGGTTGTTCGCGTGGATTGATGATGGTGGACCGGATGCCGGGGATACTCCCGCCGTGCTCGGACGACCCTCCGTCGGATCCGAGCATGCCGGCATCACGTGAGCCTGCTGATCAACGCTGTGCAGGCCCCCACCCACGCAGGCTGAACACAAGTGGATAGGCCCACTGCCCGGCATGCACAGCGTCACCCTGCCGCATGTGGTATAGTTTTTATACCGTGCAGCGGGCTGGAAGGGTAAGGGTGGATGGAGTTCGAGTTCGATCCGGACAAGAGTCGAACCAACTGCGGCAAGCACGGCATCGATTTCGTCCACGCCCAAGATCTCTGGCGGGACCCGTTCCGGGTTGAGGTCCCGGCCCGCACGGTGGACGAGGTCCGGTGGTTGGTCATCGGTCTCATCGATGGCAAGCATTGGTCAGCTGTTGTGACGGTGCGCCAGGGCGGCGTCCGGATCATCTCGGTGCGCCGGTCTCGAGTCGAGGAGGTAGCGATCTATGAAGGCTGACGAGTTCGACGAGAAGTTCGATCGCGGTGAGGACATCACTTCGGCGCTGGATCTGGCGAAGGCGCAGCGGCCCGGTGAGGAACAACGACGGGTCAACGTCGATTTCCCCGCGTGGATGATCGCTGCCCTGGACCGCGAAGCCAGGCGACTGGGCGTCACGCGGCAGTCTGTGATCAAGGTCTGGCTCGCCGAACGCCTGGAACACCACACCACGCCTGCTGCCTGACCTCGGCCTTCATGGCTCGGACTACGCCAGCTGCAGCTGGGTGGATAGTGCGCAACTCCGTCCTCCGACACGACCAAAGGTCCACGGCGGTGCTGGCGCGTACTTCGGCCAGCACCGTTCTTGTGTCTGGGTAGTAGGTGAGGTTGAGGCCGAGTTGGCGGTAGATGTCGTGTTTGTCCTGCGGTTCCGCTGAGTCCAGGACGGTGAGCATGCCGCCCAGGGGCTCGACGAGCTGGGTGATGGTCTCGCCGGTGAGCGGGGTGGTTCATTGCACACGCCCTGGGGGAGACCTATGTCGAGGACGACTCGATCGAGCCCTGGCCGGCTCCGGATTCGGCGCCTTCGAGATTGCGGAGTTGGGGTCACTTTCGGCGAAGAGATCCCAAATGGCGGCGAATGCCTCGTAGGTGGATTCTCCACACCGCCCGCACCATGCACTTCATCCGCGCCGGCGAAGGGTGTTCGTGTGCGAGAAGGGCAGCCCATCCATGGTCGACCGCTCAGGTCGGCAGCGCTGCGACCTGCTCGCGTTGGCCGTTGAACAGCTTGCGCATGCGTTTCTGCGTCCGCTCCGTGCGTTCGAGGAGCCGACGGCCGCGTTCTGTGCGTGCGACCAGCAGTGACGCGACGAGGTTGCGGACGACGATCGGTGGTACCAGCCAGGGCAGGACCACCGGGAGGTGTAGACCTTGCATGCTTTCCTTGCCCAGGAAGTATCTCAGCATGCCGAGCAGGCGTACCCACTCGTAGCCGGCGCGGAGCTTGGCCAGCTTGCCTCCGTCTGGTTTCGTGTGTTCTTCGAGGATCGACACGGCCAGTTCCGCGCCGGCGGGCGTTTGGTCGTCCTGGGCCATGAGCACGTGGTAGTTGAAGATGTTCTGCTCGCGTTCGGTGTCGAAGAGCCAGTCTTCGTCGACGCCCATCAGCCAGCCGACGTATCGCCACAGGTGCATCACCGCGCGGGACTCGGCAGTGCTCATCTGCCAGCCGAGGGCGCGCAGGCCCAGCAGCAGGGTGCTGTTGAACAGCCCGAGTGTGGCGGCTTGGTCGGTTTGGTTGATCGGCAGCCCCCATTCCTCGCTGTCCCAGCGGCCGTTGGTCTCGAATCGGTCGTTGATCAGTGCGTGCATCGCGCGCACGTGCACCGTGTTCTTGAATCCTTCGCCGAATCGCCGCATCGCGCCCGGCATCATGACCGAGTATGTCCAGGCTTCGGTCTCGCCAAGCCGTCGCATGGTCGCCGAACCCGACAGACCGCCGGTGGCGACCAGCAATTCGGGTGGCCCGCCGAACCGGTAGCCGCCGATCAGGGCGAGTTGCAGCAGCACGTCGGCCCGCGCACGTCCCGTGCGGCGGAGCAGCTGGGCGCCGTGCTCGATCAGAGCGAAGTCGACCCATGGCGGGACCTGGTCGACCAGGGAGAAGAACCGCACGAGTGCGGGCGGTGCTTCGCGAACGGCGTCGATGCCCTCATCGAGAGCCTTCTTGAACTGCGCCATCGTGACCCGTTCGGTTCCGGCGTCGGCGCGCATGGCGCGAACGAGATCCGCACCCGGCTCATCGCGGGCGTACAGGCGGCGTCCGATCTGGTCGAGGAGGTCTTCGTCGAGCCGCTTGACGCGCGTGATCAAGCGCAGCGGTCGGGCGATTCGACGGTTGCGCTCCGGCGCTCTGCAAAAACGCCGCGGATAGGGCGAGGAATCCCGTGTTCCAGGTGCGTCCTGCGAGATCATGCGATGAGCCTGGCACGAGCGATTACTCGCGTTCAATTCGCATTTGGCGAGGCGGAGCTCTCGTGATCCCGCTGGTCATCCCGGGCCACGTGTGCTCCGGAGGTTCCAATGCGATGAATTGTTCGCATACGATCCGCGTGTGCGGAAGACACCTCGGCAGCAGCGGTCGCAGGAGATGGTCCGGCGGATGATCGACGCAGGTCGGCTGGTCCTCGAGCGTGACGGCTACGCCAACTTCTCGACCAACCGCGTCGCCGAGGCCGCGGGCACCAGCCCCGGATCGCTCTACCAGTACTTCCGGGACAAGGATGACCTGCTCACGGTGATCTTGGATCAGTACTGGGATGAAGCGGC
Organism: Saccharopolyspora montiporae; assembly: GCF_015209505.1. Taxonomy (GTDB): domain Bacteria; phylum Actinomycetota; class Actinomycetes; order Mycobacteriales; family Pseudonocardiaceae; genus Saccharopolyspora; species Saccharopolyspora montiporae. The sequence goes on along the minus strand of NZ_JADEYC010000042.1, from coordinate 28,284 downwards.
CCAGCGCGTGGAGGCGTCCCTGGCTGATCGACTCAGCGACTCGCCCGACCAGATGGTCCGCAACGTCGTGAACGCGCTTCTGCTTGCCCTGGAACAAGATTCGCAACTGCTTCACGTGGCTGTGGAGGCAATCCCGCAACAGCGCCTGCAAAGCCGCCACCAGGCCCTGCGCCGGCGTGTGCAGGACCTTGTCTCGACCTATCTCAACCTGTTGTTGCGGTCCAGCGGTCGGAACGCGTCGACAAGGGCATGGGTGATCGTGGTGTCCATGGAAGGGCTGGCGGTTCGCTGGGTCCTCGACCGCCCGGACATCTCCCGCGAGGAGCTGGTCGAGGAGCTCACTGCACTGGTCGAGAACTACATCGGCGCACTGATTCCCGAGGCGTGAACCCGTATCGACGCATTGTCGAGCCCCGGTGAGGACGCGGGAGGTTTCCATCAGTCGCTGGGTGACCGCAGTATCGAGTGTGATCGGGGTGTGCTGATCGAAGTGGCCGGGCTTGCCCCAGTCGAGCGGTGTCTGCCAGTGGGGCGCTCGGCGGCGCGCAGGGCGGGCAGGAGGACCTGGGTGAGGTGGTAGCGGCTGAGGTAGGTGACCGCGAAGAACAGGTGAAGCCCGTCGGCCGTGCGGCTCTCCTGCATGGTGAGCACGCCGGTGGTGTGGATGAGGGCATCGAGGCTCTCGTGCTCGTCGAGGATGCGGCGGGCAGCGTCGCGGACGCCGTCGTGGGTGGACAGGTCTGCTGCGCGGAAAGACGCGCGGTTGGCGGCGGTACCGAACGAGGCGAGTGCGGCCTTGCCTTTTGTGGGTAGCGACCCGCTATGACGACGTGGTTGCCCTCGGCGAGGAGGGTTTGGGCACCCTGGCGGCCGATGCCGCTGTTGCCTCCGGGGATGACGATGGTCTTCATGGCACAGCTCCGGGGACAGAGCGGACCATTGGTTGCTGGCGGGTGTGGGCCAGTGGCCGGCACGTGGTGGGCCTGTGCTCAGGCGCCGATGACGTGTTCAGCCTTCGCGCGTTCGGTGTGGACGTTCCAGTAGTCGAGGGCGATCTCGTCGGGCGCGCGGTGGGGGACGTCTTCGGGGGCCTGGTTTGCGATCATGAGGTTGATGGCCACGTTGGCCACGTAAATCCCCTCATCTGCGAGGGTGTTGTGGAGATTGATGGCCCAGTTGCGCTGTCCGGCCTGGGCGATGTTGGAATCAGCCAGCATTGGGTAGGGGTTGATGGCGCCGCCGCCGGTGGTGAACAGCAGGGTGCCGGAACGGGCTTCGAGCATCCCGGGAAGTACCGCCTGTGCGGCGGCGACGGCACCGTAGAGGAGGCTGTCGATCTGCGGGCGCAGGTTGTTCAGTGTCACGTCCTTGGGTGCGGTCATGGTCAGGCCCGCGTGCGGTGAGAACTCAAGCACGTCGATGCGCCCGAAACGCGCGATCGCGGTCTCCAGCGCGTTGGTGAGCTGGGAAGGGTCTGCGACATCCGCGGCGAAGCCCTCTGCGGTGATGCCGGTCTCGCCGAGCTCGGCGACCAGCGTGTCGAGCTTGTCCTTGGTGCGGGAGATCAGGGCGACGTCGAAGCCGCGGCCGCCGAAGACCTTGGCGATGGACAGGCCGAGGCCCTGGCCGGCTCCGACGATGGCGATGGTAGGCAAGGGTTGCTCCTTGGGGGGTGGCAGGATCACTAGCGGGGTTGTCTGGATTAGTCGCGGTTTGATGTCTCGGTAACGCCGGGTGGTGCCCAGGTGGTGGGGCACGGCGCGTTCAGGGCGCCGAGGATGCGCTGGGATATGGCGCCGAGCTGGCGCTGCTGCGCCTTGGTTAGTGGGTCGAAGACCATGCGACGCACGGCATCGACGTGGAGGGGAGCTGTGATGGTGACCTTGGCCATGCCGTCGTCGGTGAGCTCGGCCAGGGTGATGCGTCCATCGGATGGGTCGGGCCGTCGCCGAACCCAGCCGCGCTTCTCCAGTCGGACGACCACATTGGACAGACGTGAGAGCGTGCTTCCCGCGTACTGGGCGAGCTCGCTCATCCGCAGCGTGCGCTCCGGTGCCATCGACAGCGCGGACAACACGACGTACTCGAAGTGGGCGATTCCCGCGTCGTGCTGCATCCGCGCCTCCAGGGCGGCGGGCAGCTGGGTCAGCACGTAGGCGAACGCGTACCACTGCTGCTGCTCATCGGCGTCGAGCCAACGTTGCTCGGTCGTGTCCATTGCCTCTTCCATGCACTTAGGTTACTTCAAGCATGTAGTAAATGTCCAGCCCGAATACTTGTAGCGTGAAGTGATTCCACAGTGTTGTTACTTCATGCGTGGAGTAATTGACGAGAGTAAACGCCGACGCCTGCTCGAAACAGATTTCTCCGACGGCAAGATCGGCGGGAAGCTCGGGAAGGCGCGGTTCGTCGAGTACGCGGTCACGATGGACCTGCTGGAAGGCGAGCTCGTCGACGCGGTCGCCGCGGGCGATGCCGACCGACCCGCGGCGATGCCGTTGCGCGACAAGTACCTGCCGACCTTGGCCTCGGCGCTCGACGTCCGGAGGACGGTTGTGCGCGGGTGGACCGCTGGCGCTGTGCGCGATCGCGCGGCCGGCCCGATGCACCCGAACCGGTTGTCCGGGCCGATGAGTTGGTTGCTGCAAGATCCGGCCCGCATGCGCATGGAGTGCACCGAGTTCGGTATCAACCTGCTGAGCGGGAATTTCGAGTTCCCCAGCCCCATCGTCATCGAGGACGACGAGTTCTGGGGCAAGTTCGGGGACCGGATCGAAGCGAACTGGGAAACGAACGGCCTCGGCGAGCGGTCCGGGGGTGCTACGTTCCACGACGATCACGAAGTGCCGCTGGGGCGATCATGTGAGGTCCTGTTCAGGGAGGACCTGCGGGAACCATGGGGAAGCGGCCAAGTCTGTGGAGGGGCGAGGTGCGCTCACGTGGCCAGCCGACCTACGCGGTCGCCACGTGGAAGGTTCTCCGGGCAGCGGAATCTCTCCACTACGGGGGTAGCAGGTGATCCCGCCGGCCGAAGGGGGAGCGCGGCGGCGCACGTACCTGACCGCCCAGGTTCTGGTGCGGGTGGTGCTGGCCCTGGTCACCTACACGGTGTTCGTGGGTACCGGCGCTTTGGCCTCGGATGGTGTTGTCGTGCAGCAGGGGACCGCTCAGGCCGTGGATTGCGACCGGGTCGGACCGATCAGTCGGTCCGGGCTCGGGTGGTACTGGTCCTGCGATGCCGAGATCACGTGGGCGGACGGCAGCACGGGTCGGTCGTCGTTCCAGGCGTCGGATCTGACCCCGCAGAGCCGGACCGAGCCTGCGCCGGTGGTGCGGAAGGAGGTCCGCAACCGCGGGGACATGGTCGACGTGGACAAGCAGCGACCGCTCGCGGGGCTGGGGTGGGCGCTGTACATCCCGTTGCTGGGGACGACCCTCGCCGGCTTCCGGGTGCCGGGTGTTCCGCGCAGGTCTGCGCACCAGCGCGTGCGCGACCGGGAACGTCGGTTGCAGTGGTGGCAGCCGTTGGCGTTGCCGATCGGGTGGGGTCTGGTGTTCGCGGGTGGTTTTGCGACGGCGGATCAGGCGTTTCGCGGTTGGTCGGTGTTCACGATCGTGCTGGGGTATGCCGCGCTGGTTGCTGGTTGGTTCATCTGGGTCAACCGTCGTCGGGATCAGCAGCCGGCTCCACCTCAACCCTCTCCGGAGCAGTTGACGACGGTCAGCACGTGGGGTCGTCGTCTGTGCTGGGTCGGTGGTGTGCTCGCGTTGGTCGGATTGGTCGCGGGGGTGTCGAGCTGGCCCGGGGTTATCGGATTGCTCGCCGTTCCCGTCTGCGTGGTCGTTGTCGGCACGAGGATGGTCGTGGTGGCGCGGCGGCATGCCTCGAAACTGCAGAACATCGCCTGAACACGCGCTTCTGGCCGGGTGGGAGGTGGAAAGCCGTGGAGCAGGCTCCGAGCGAGTGGCTGGCATCGATGGCAATGAACCTCCGCAGAGCTTTCTGCGTGAAGAGATCGTCTCATTTGGCGAGATTCTTGTAGCAGGTGATCGCGGCGGCCGGGGTCAGCATTCCTGCGAAGTTGCTGGCCGTGCGTTCCCACCTGGTGACGCACCTCGTGCTCGGGAAGCAGGGGTGCCGCGATGACCCCCCAACTCATCCGGCACCCACCGACGTGACAGATCATCCACCGATGATCACCATGCCACGACGGTCAGACTCCCTATCCAGACACACTGTTAGCCGTCCGCTCATCACACCGATAGCCGTCGGCCAAGTGGCCCCACTCCCTGCGCTGGATCCCGCGGCGTCCCGTCTCGTGCCACTCGTTCAGCCGTTGGGGCCGTACGCACTCGGCTGTCACGATCATGAACGTGACTCCACGTTTCGGCGACGGGTGATACGCACAGTCATAGGCTGAACCAGCGGCCCGGTTGCATCGGGAGGTTGCCGCAGATGTTGAAGGCTGAAGCCGCTCCTCTGATCGCGGTCAAGAGCAAAGAGGGGGAGCTTGAGGCCCTTACCAACACCAGTGAGATCAACGGTCACGTGCGCATCATGGTCGAACTCATCGGCAATCTCGCACCAGCTGGAGGTAACGCCAAGAAAGTCGTCGACGCCGCTGTGCAGGCGGCACTGTCCGGCAACCCGCTGTGGATCGACACGACGTGGCTCACATCCGACACCCCGTTCGGTGGATCGGTTCACGAAGTGCTGGAACAGCTCGATCACGACATCGAAGACAACCTCAACGAACGCCTGCACGAGTTCGACGGCCCGTGCCTGATCCCGGTCGTGCCTGCTCAGGCCGACCTCAAGGAACTCCACCCCGCGCGCATGTTGCTTGAACATCAACACCGACCCGTGGTGATCCGGGCGCGCAACGTCGCAGCAGGCCGGGACCTCGCCGACGCGATCGAGTACGTCGCTACCGTCCTGCGCCTCGCCCCCGAAGACCTGCACGTGGTCCTCGACGAGGCATATACACCCGCGGTGCACGAGCACCACGTGGACGCACTCGCTCACCGCATCGACGGGTTGTCCGGACTCAACTGTGCGTCGATGACCGTGCTGGCCGGCTCAACGCCGTTGAAACGCGCGAATTTCGAAACCCGGACCAGACCACGACCCGAAGTCCTGCTGCGGGACGCGGTCCAGCGATACTCCCGCCGCGCCCTCGCCTACGGCGACTACGGGGTAGTACACCCCATACCCCATCTCTCGAAAGGCGCGGCAAGATCCCCGAATCCCTACATCCACTACACGGTGCCAGGCGAAACTCTGTCCATCGCACGCCGAATCCCGAATCGGGTCAACGGAGCACCGCCACGTGGGGCGTCCGAACACTACTTCCGCGAAGTTGCGGACGAACTCGTCGGGCGATCTGAGTTCGCCGGACCGAAATTCTCCTGGGGTGACCGTGTCCTCGACTCCTGCATGTCAACACCCATCACGCCCATCGGCAGATCAACCAAATGGATCGCGTTGGCGACTTCGCACCACGTGGTGCACCTCGCACGGCGGTTGGACAACGAGCGTCCGGAAACCACGCATGAAGGGGGCACGACCCCGTCACGTTGACGATCGTGATATCTGACGGCGGAGGCACGTGGTGGAGCTGTTATCGGTGGAGCGCTGTCCGATCGAAGACGGCCCCACCGGCGCGCCGGGTGCGCGTTGCGCGAGTGGACAGGTTCCTGCGTGGTCACCAGCGCCGCCGTCATCGGGCTCTGGCGCGGCGGGGAGATCGACCTGGAGAAGATGATCATGGACCGGGCCCCGGCCGCCGAGGTCGACGAGGCCGTTCGGCAGAGGCAGCCCTGCGGACGGTGCTGACCATCGGCTGAACGACGCGCGCCCGCATCGCGGTCCCGGTGCGCGGGCATTGCTCGGATGTGGGAACGCGACGCCGTGCGCCGGTCGAGCCGCCGAGGTTTCCTGGTGCCGACCGCGCGAACATCACCGACTGGAGGACAGCCATGTCTGCGCAGCTCGATTCGGACCGGGACGATTCCACCGACGCGCGCGATGCGGTTCGAGGGCGGGTCGGGCGTCCCGAATCCGGGATCGTCCGCAACGCCGCCGGTCGTGTGGTGTGGGACAACGAGCGGTGGTCGTTCCTGGAGCAGCCGTGCCCGGACACGGCGAACGCGAGCCTGTGGCGGCAGAGCCGGCTCAACGCCGAGGACGGGCTGTTCGAAGTCGTGCCGGGTGTCTTCCAGATCCGCGGGTTCGACATCTCCAACATGACCCTGGTCGAGGGGGAACGCGGAGTCGTGGTCATCGACCCGCTGATCAGCGAGGAATGCGCCGCTGCCGGACTGGAGTTCTACCGGCGCCACCGCGGTCGGCGACCCGTCGCGGGCGTCGTCTACACGCACAGCCACACCGATCACTTCGGCGGTGTCGGGGGAGTGGTGGACGAGGCCGACGTCGCCGCGGGCCGGATCCCGGTGATCGCCCCCGCGGGCTTCCTGGAACACGCGGTCAGCGAGAACGTCGTGGCCGGGCCCGCGATGCTCGGCCGCGCCCGGTACATGTACGGCAGCCAGTTGGCCGCCGGGCCGGAAGGCGCGATCGGTGTCGGCCTCGGGCAGGGAACCTCGGCCGGACGGGCCGGGTTGATCGCGCCGACCGACGTGGTCGAGCGGACCGGGGCGGAGCTCGTCGTCGACGGGGTGCGGATGGTCTTCCAGCTCACCCCGGGAACCGAGGCGCCGAGCGAGATGAACTTCCTGCTGCCGGACCAGCGGGTGCTGCTGGTGGCCGAGAACGCCAGCCACACCTTCCACAACGTCCTGACGCTGCGCGGCGCGCAGGTGCGGGACGCGCAAGCGTGGGCGGCCTACTTGACCGAGACCATCCAGCTCTTCGCCGATCGGGCGGAGGTCCTGGTGGGGTCGCACCACTGGCCGACCTGGGGTCGTGCGGAGCTGACCAGCTTCCTCGCCGAGCAACGCGATGCCTACGCCTACCTGCACGACCAGACGGTGCGGTTGATGAACCGCGGTCTGACCGGTACCGAAATCGCCGAGGAACTGCAGGAATTCCCTGCGCCGCTGGCGGATTCCTGGCACGTGCGCGGGTATTACGGTTCGCTGAGCCACAACATCAAGGCCGTCTACCAGCGCTACATGGGGTGGTTCGACGGCAATCCCGCCCACCTCTGGCAGTTGCCGCCGGTCGAGTCCGCGCAGCGGTACGTGGACTTCATGGGCGGGGCGGACCGCGTCGTGGACAAGGCCCGCGCGTCCTTCGAGGCCGGTGAGCTCAGGTGGGTGGCCGAGGTCGTCAACCACGTGCTGTTCGCCGAACCCGACCACTCCGCGGCCCGGGAACTGCAGGCCGCGACGTTCGAGCAGCTCGGCTACGGGGCGGAGAACGGGACGTGGCGCAACTTCTACCTCTCCGGGGCGCGGGAACTGCGTCAGCCGCCAGCGGAGCGGCGCATCACCACGGGCGGCTGGAACCAGGCGATGGTTCCGGCGTTGTCGATCGGGCAGCTGTTCCAAACCTGGGCGGTGCGCCTGGACGGGCCGGCCGCTGCCGGGTACCAGCTGCAGTTGCGCTGGGAGTTCTCCGCGCCGGCGGACGTGTGGACGTTGCGGCTGAACAACGGCGTGCTCACGCCCGTGCACGGCGAAGTCCCCGGTGACCAGCAGGCGGATGCGGTGCTGCGGCTGGACCGTGCGGTGTTCGACCGGATCATGTCCGGCCGGACGACCTCCTCCGATGCGGTCGCCGCCGGCGAGCTGACGGTCGAGGGCGATGCCGAGGCGCTGCCCGCGCTGCTCGGGCTGTTGGAGGAACCCGCGCGGACCTTCCCCATCGCGCTGCCCTGAGCGCATCGTCGGGCAGCTCTCGCGCTGAGGCGGGCGGCGGGTGTCAGGCCGGTTGGGGGTGGAGCTGGTCGATGTGGTCGCGAGGCGCGACACGAGTTCGGCGACGGCGACAGCATCGTCCGCGCGGTTCTGGGGCTGGTCGGGTGAGCCCCCCTGCGCGGCCCTGCTGTTCGCGGCCGCGCAGGTGGGCTGACGTGCTGTCGAGACCGGGGTGCACGTGCCCCTCAACGCGCGTCGAGGTAACCGACCAGTCGAGCGGCGAGCTCGGCCGGGCGGCTCTTGGCCACCAGGTGCCCGCCGGGCAGCACCTCGCCCGCGATGCCGAGCCGGTCGCGCGCGACCGCTAGTTGGAACTCGGCCGGGAACAGGCGATCGTCCGCGCCGACCAGGACGTGGATCGGGACGTCCGGCCACGCCCGGAACGCGCAACGCTGCCCGAACGGCGTCTCGGCGGGATCGCGGTCGCCTTCGGACATGTCGGCCTTGCGGTCGGCGGGCAGATCGTGCAGGAAGACCTCGTCGAGGTCGAACTCGTTCGACCGCCCGGCCGCTGCGTTGGCAGCTCGGCGGGCTTCGCCGGAGCCGGTGGCCTCGAACCACTCCCCGGGCGATTCGCCGGGCAGCGGGATCATCGCGTTGAGCAGGACGAGGCGATCGAGCGCATCCCGCTTGCCGATCATCGGCGCGGTGAAGGCGCCCATCGACTGCGCGACGAGCACGACATCGCGGTGGTCGCCGATCGCCGCGTCGGTGATGGCCGCGTATTCGGGCAGGCCCAGCGCCGGATCGCTGCCGTCGATCTCCACCGGGACCGCGGTGTGCCCACGGGATTCGAGGTCGGCCGCGACCTCGCGCCAATACACCGTCCCGGCACCGCCGGCACCGGGGATCAGGACGAACGTGGCCATCGGTCCTTCTCCTCCTCCTGCGGACAACGTTCCTGCATCCGGCACCGAATCCGCGGAGGTCGAACGCGGCGCGGTGCAGAAGCCTTAGCATGTGTCCGGTTCACGCACCCTGCACGGAGGAAGCCCGATGATCGTTCGGACGGCGACCGCGGCCGTCGCGGCGTTACTCGCCATCCCGGTCGCCCCTGCGGCGGGGGACACCTACGCCGATTTCGCCGAGCTCGCCGCCAACGAGACGGAGGGCGTCGACTTCCGGCGCAGTGCGCGGGCCGGTGCCACCGACGTCGCGCACATCGCCGTGCACGGTGGCGGTATCGAGCCCCCCACCAGCGAACTCGCCGAGCGCGCGGCGCGTTCCGGTGGCCACGCGTTCGCCGCGTTCGAGGGGATCAAACCGTCCGGGAACAGCGTCCTGCACATCACCTCCACCCGCTTCGACGAGCCGCGGACCCTCGATGTCGTCGGAGGCTCCACCCGCACCGTGTCCTGGCACGGAGCCGCTGGTGACCGCCCGGCCACCTACGTCGGCGGGCGGGATGCCGACCTGCGCGACGCCGTCCGCGAGGAGCTCCGCGCGGGAGGTTTCCACGCGCCGGACACCGTTCCGGACGGTCTCGAAGGGGAAAGCCCCGCCAACATCACCAACCGCAACGCCCGCGGGGAAGGCGTCCAACTCGAAATCACCTCCGCCCAGCGCGAGGCCTTCACCCGCGGCGGCGTCCCCACCGATGCGTTCGGCGCGTACGTCGCCGCCGTCGAACGGGCCGTCCACCGGCGCTGAACACCACCGGGACCCGCCGAGGACCGCGGTGCGGCTCCTCTCGCGGGCGCGGGTGCCCGACTTCGGGTGGTAGCTCAGAATCCCGGAACCGCCCTCGGTTCGCTCGGCTCGTGCCGTACCGACGGCACCGATGTGCGAACCAGGCCCGGATGTGCGCACACCCTGCTACCGTGCGTCGATGTCCTCGATCAAGCAGTTCCAGGTCACCTTCGACTGCGCAGAACCCGTGCGTGTCGGCCGGTTTTGGTGCGACGTGCTCGGATACGTCCCACCGCCGCCGCCGGAGGGGTTCGGCACGTGGGACGAGTTCGATCGCTCGCTGCCGCCCGAGCAGCGGGGTTCGGCCTTCGCCTGCGTCGACCCCTCGGGTGCGGGCCCGCGGCTGTTCTTCCAACGCGTCCCCGAGGACAAGGTCGTCAAGAACCGGCTGCACCTCGACGTGCGGGTCGGCACCGGGCTGGTGGGCGACGAGCGCCTGGCCGCGCTCGAAGCCGAATGCGCCCGGCTGGTGCCGCTCGGCGCGGTCCGCGTGCGCTTGCTCCCCGCCGACGGCCAGGAAGAATCGTGCATCGTGATGCAGGACGTCGAGGGCAACGAGTTCTGCCTCGACTGAGCATCCACCGCGGCGGCGAGGCCAGGGCCGTCCACAGCGGACCGATCGACGACGGTCCGGGTCTCGGTCCGGGGCGGTTCTCACCGATCGGGACGGACGGATGGGCCGTTCCCGACCGCCCGTGCGCGCGCCTTTCCGGATGATCGGGTGCGCGGGCGCTGGATTCGTGATCGGCCAGGTCGGGCCCGGGCAGCGGAGTCGGAAGTGCATCGCTGAGCGTTAGGGTGGGTACGTCGACCCAGTGAACCGGGGGTAGAGCTCGTGTTGAGAGCGCGTTGTGCGGTGTACACCGATGCGGGGTACCTGTTGGCGGCTGCCGCGACGCGGAGAGCGGGCACGTCGTTGCGCAGTGCGATCGAGGTGGATCACCGGCGGGTGATCGACACGCTGGAGGAGCAGGCCACGAGCACCAGCGGTCTGCCGCTGCTGCGGGTGCACTGGTACGACGCCGCGCGCCACGGCATCCCCGATCAGGCGCAGGAGACGATCGGGCTGCTGCCCCGGGTGAAGGTCAGGTTGGGGCGCACCGGGCACGACGGGGAGCAGAAGGGCGTGGACCTGCGGCTCGGCCTGGATCTGGTCGCGCACGCCCGGGCCGCGGCCGTGGATGCGATGTTCCTGGTGTCCGGCGATGACGACCTGACCGAGGCGGTCGAGGAGGCGCAGGCGCACGGCGTGCAGGTCACGGTGCTGGCGGTGCCGAACCGGGACGGACGTCCGCACGGCATCAGCAGGCACTTGCAGGCCGCGGCCGACGGGTTGGAACTGCTGTCGGCGGACGCGCTGGACGACGCGGTGGCGGTGCGTTCGGCGGCCGTGCCCAGCCCCGAGCCCACCACGTCGGCACCTCGCCCGCCGGTCCCGTCCCCGGCCCTGTTCGCCCGCTCGGCCGCGGCGAAAACGGCGGAGCGGACGCACGTTCTGCCGAACGCCGATGATCAGCCGGTCGACAGGACGGCGCTGGTGTGCTCCAGCAGCAGCGGGTCGGGCACCACGCTCGGCTCCGATCCCGGCATCGATCCGGAGCACGACGCGAGCATCGACCGGGTCGTGCGCCGGGTGCTGGACACCTGGCTGTCCGGCAGCACCGCCGATCGCCGCGCCGAGCTCGCGGCCAGCAGGCCGTCGATCCCGCGCGACGTGGACAAGGCGCTGCTGCTGGACCTGTCCGACGTGCTGGGCATCTACGACCTCAGCGATGCCGTGCGCTACGAACTGCGCGCCCGGTTCTGGACCGCGGTGGACGCGAGCGCCCCGGACTGACCTGGGGAACGGTGCTCGCCGGGCGGCCCGGTGGCGGAACCACCGACGCCGCGCGGCAAGTCCTCCCGCGGCGTCGCGCTAGTCGCGCACTCGGCAGCGCAGCCCGTCGAGCACCAGGTCGAGCCCGCGCTCGAAATCGGTCGGGCCCCAGGGAGACCGGTCGATGGCGCCGGCGCTGGTGGCCTGCAGCGCGGTCTGCTCCTCGACGGTGTGGCCGAACACGAGGTGCAGCAGCGTGCGCGCGGCGACGTCGCCCACCTCCTCGGTCAGGCCCGCATCCCGCAGGCAGCGCCGCAGCTCGGCCACGGGTTCGCGGGCGCCGAGGCCGAAGGTGTGCGCGGTGACGACGACTTCGGCGCCGTCCCGGTAGGCCAGCATCGCGTCGCGGAGTTCGCCGCACAGCTCGACCACGCGCCCGTCCCAGGTCTCGGCGCGGCGCGGGCGCCTGCCGCGGCGCACGATCTCGTCGGCGACGGCGGCCAGCAGCGTCTGCTTGTTCGGTACGTGGTGGTAGAGCGCGCTGGGCTGCACGTCGAGCTCGGCGGCCAGTCGCCGCATGGTCAGCGATTCCAGCCCGTACTCGTCGAGCACCCCGATGGCGCGGTCGACGATGTCGCTGCGGTGGTAGCGCACCCGATTCCCTCCGGTTGACCGGTCGATGCGCCCAGTCTAGCCTGAACGGTGTTCAGGTGAACAGTGTTCAGGTCGTGTCGTCCGACACCGGGAGAAGCGATGTCCACCCCCTTCCACCAGCTCGCCGACCGGATCCTCGCGGGCGCACCGGCCACCGCCGACGACGCCCTGTCCGTGCTGCGCGCGGACCCCGCCGAACTGATGTCCCTGGTGGCCGCCGCCGGTCGGCTCCGCCGGGCGCACTTCGGCAACACCGTGAAGGTGAACTACCTGGTCAACCTCAAATCCGGTCTGTGCCAGGAGAACTGCAACTACTGCTCGCAGGCGCTGGGCTCGGCGGCGCCCGTGCTCAAGTACTCCTGGCTGTCCCCGGACGAAGCGCTGGACCAGGCCGCGGCGGGGATCTCCGGCGGTGCCGGGCGGGTGTGCCTGGTGGCCTCCGGACGGGGCCCGTCCGGTCGGGACATCGGCAAGGTCACCGAGGTGGTCGGCGCGCTCAAGGAGCGCTACCCCGACGTCGAGGTGTGCGCCTGCCTGGGTTTCCTCGCCGAGGAGCAGGCCCGCGCGCTCAGCGACGCCGGTGTCGACGCCTACAACCACAACATCAACACCGCCGAGAGCCACCACGCCGAGATCGTGCAGACGCACACCTACGCCGACCGGGTCGACACCGTGCGGACCGCGCAGCGGGTGGGGCTCTCCCCGTGTTCCGGGCTGATCGCCGGGCTGGGCGAGACGGACGAACAGCTGGTCGAGGCACTGCTCGCGCTGCGCGAGCTGGATTCCGACTCCATCCCGGTGAACTTCCTGATGCCGTTCGACGGCACACCGCTGGCCGGGACCTGGGAGCTCACCCCCGCCCGGTGCGTGCAGATCCTGGCCACGGCCCGGTTCGTCTGCCCGGACCGGGAGGTCCGCATCGCGGGCGGACGCGAGATGCACCTGCGCTCGCTGCAATCGATCGCGCTGCACGTGGCGAACTCGATCTTCCTCGGCGATTACCTGACCTCGGAGGGGCAGGACGCGGAGGCGGACCTGGCGATGATCCGGGACGGCGGCTTCGTCGTGCTCGGCTCGGACGAGGAACTCGCCCAGCGCACCGACCGGCCCGCCATCCGCCGCCGGGGCGCGGGCACCGACCTGCTGCCGAACGCCTGATGGGGCGCGGCGATCTGCTCGCCGTCGACCGCGAGCACCTCTGGCACCCGTACTCCTCGATGCTCGATCCCGCCCCCGCGCGGCTGGTCACCGGTGCCGCGGGCAGCCGGATCCACCTCGACGGCATCGGCGAGGTCGTCGACGGGATGGCGTCCTGGTGGTCGGCCATCCACGGCTACCGGCACCCGGCGCTGGACGAGGCGGTGCGCGGTCAGCTGGACCGGATGGCGCACGTGATGTTCGGCGGGCTCACCCACGAGCCCGCGATCGCAGTGGCCGAGCGGTTGATCGGCCTCGCCCCGGACGGGCTCGACCGAGTCTTCCTCGCCGACTCCGGCTCGGTGGCCGTCGAGGTGGCGATGAAGATGGCGCTGCAGTACCAGCGCGGCGCCGGGCGCCCGGAGCGGACCCGGTTCCTCACCGTTCGCGGCGGGTACCACGGGGACACGTTCGACTGCATGAGCGTGTGCGATCCGCAGGGCGGGATGCACGGCATGTGGTCGGACCTGCTGCCGCAGCAGGTGTTCGGCGAGCGCCCGCCGCGCCCTGGCGGCGATGTCGACGCCTGGGCAGCGGGATTCCGCGCGCTGGCGGCCGAACACGCCGACCGGATCGCCGGGATCGTCGTCGAACCCGTGCTGCAGGGCGCGGGTGGGATGCGCCCGTATGCGCCCGAATGCCTGCCGGTGTTCCGCGAGGTCGCCGACGAGCACGGAACAGTGCTGATCTTCGATGAGATCGCCACTGGGTTCGGCCGCACCGGAACCCTTTTCGCCGCCGAGGCGGGCGGGGTGGCGCCGGACGTGCTGTGCGTGGGCAAGGCGCTCACCGGCGGCTACCTGACGCTGGCCGCGGCGCTGTGCACGGCCGAGGTCGCGCGGGGTGTCTCCGCGAGCGAATCCGGTGCGCTGCTGCACGGGCCGACGTTCATGGGCAACCCGCTGGCCTGCGCGGTCGCCGCGGCGAGCCTGGACCTGCTGGCCACCGGGGCGTGGGTCGACGACGTGCGGCGGATCAACCGCGGGCTGCAGGCGCTGCACGACATCGACGCGGCCGACGTGCGGGTGCTCGGTGCGGTCGGCGCGGTGCAGCTCGACCACGACGTGGACACCGCGGCGGCGACGGAAGCAGCGCTGTCCCAAGGGGTGTGGCTGCGCCCGTTCCGCGACCTGATCTACACCATGCCGCCGTACGTGTGCACCGACGAGGACATCGCCGCGCTGTGCGCGGGGATCCGGGCCGCCGCGGAGGCGGGATGAGCAGCTGGGAGCGGTGGTTCGCCGAGCAGCGCCGCGCGCGGGAAGCGGCGGGTCTGCAGCGGGTGCTGCACCCGAAACCGGTCGACGAGGACGTGGTGGACCTCGCGGGCAACGACTACCTGAGCCTGAGCGGGCATCCCGAGGTGCGGCAGGCGGCCGCCGAGGCCGCGCTGCGCTGGGGCGCCGGAGCGGGCGCGTCCCGGCTGGTCAGCGGAACCACCGCGCTGCACGCCGAATTGGAGGGCGAGCTCGCCGCGTTCACCGGAAACCAAGCGGCACTGGTGTTCTCGACCGGATACCACGCCAACCTGTCCGCGGTCACCGCACTGGCCGACCGGGACGCGCTGATCGTCTCCGATGCGCATGTGCACGCCTCGCTCATCGATGCCGCCCGGCTGTCCCGGGCCGAGGTGGCGGTGGTCGGGCACAACGACGTGGACGCGGTTCGCGGTGCGCTGGCCGGGTCCGGGGCCCGTCGGGCGATCGTGCTGACCGAGTCGGTGTTCTCGGTGCTCGGTGACGCCGCGCCGCTCGATGAGCTGGCCGCCGCGTGCGCCGAGCACGACGCGCTGCTGCTCGTCGATGAGGCGCACGGGATCGGTGTCCTCGGCGACGGCGGTCGCGGTCTGCTGCACGCCCGCGGGCTGGCCGGTGGGCCGCACGTGGTGTGCACCGCGACGCTGTCCAAATCGCTGGGCGCGATGGGCGGCGCGGTCCTCGGTTCGACCGGGTTGATCGACCACCTCGTCAACCGGGCGCGCCCGTTCATCTTCGATACCGGGCTGGCGCCCGCACCGACCGCCGGGGCGCTGGCCGCGCTGCGCCGGTTGCGGGCCGAGCCCGAGCTGGCGGCGCACGTCCACCGGCGCGGTGCCGAGCTCGCCGACCGGTTGGGCGTGCTGCGCTCGGCCGGGGCCGTGCTCTCGGTGCCGATGCCCTCGCCGCGGACCGCGCTGGGCGCGCGGGAGGCGGTGCGGGAGGCCGGTGTCCGGGTCGGTTGCTTCCGGCCGCCGTCGGTGCCGGACGGGGTCTCCCGGCTGCGCATCACCAGCCGTGCGGGGATCGACGAGCAGCGCTGGTCGCGCGCGGTGGACGTGCTGGCCGACGTCATCGATGAGCACCGGAGGACGCCGTGATCACCGTGGTGACCGGAACCGGGACCGGTGTCGGCAAAACGGTGGCCGCCGCGGCATTGGCCGTCCACATCGGACCCGACTGCATCGTCGCCAAACCTGTGCAGACCGGAATCGGGGATGACGAGACCGATATCGGTGCGGTGCGCCGCCTGGCCGGCTGCCCGGTCGTCGAGTTCACCCGGCTGCGAGATCCGCTCGCACCGGACACCGCAGCCCGGCTGCGCGCGGAGCGAATCCCGCGCGTCGGCGAGCACGCGGCGCGGGTCCGCGAGCTGGCCGCAGCGCACGAGCACGTCATCATCGAGGGCGCGGGCGGGCTGCTCGTCCGGCTGGACACCGCGGGCGGCACGCTGCGCGACCTCGCCGCCGACCTCGCCCGGGACCACCCGGTGCGGATCCACGTCGTCACCGGCATCGCGCTCGGTGCCCTCAACCACGCGGCGCTGACCGTCGAAGCGCTCGCCGCCCGGGACCTGCGCCCGACCGGGCTGGTGCTCGGTGCGGTCCCGGAAGCGCCGGGCCTCGCCGAGCGATGCAATCTCGCCGACCTGCCCCGGGTCACCGGGGTGCCGATCGCCGCCGCGCTTCCGGACGCGGCCGGGTCCCTCGATCCGGAGATCTTCCGCGAGCGGGCCCGAACCTGGTTCGCCGCACCCTGACGCCTGGGTGATCGGCCTGACCCGCACCGATCGCCCCCGGCGAGCCCGCCCCGGGACGTACTGCTGCGCGCTGCGTTCGAGATGCGAAACGTGATCGGGACATTTCGGCCAGCGTTCGTCGATCTGGTGCGCCCAGCGGAGCCGGCCGACACATGATCGGCCGAGAGTTGTCCATGGTGGGTGCGTGAAGCGGTTCGTGTCCGGGCTCGTCCGGCGAGGACACCGGCTCGTGGACGTGCCCCAGCCGGACAAGCCTTTCTCGCCACCCGCGGCTAGCGCCGGTGGGACGTCGACGATGACCTTCACCGTCACCAACCGCTCCGAGCTCGGGCAGTGCCCCGGTGCTGTGGCCGGCAGGTGTCGCGCTGCTCCGGCTGCGCCGACGCGGCTGAGCGTTCGCCTGTCGCCGCCCGGCCCGCGGACCGGGCGGCGTTCGTCCTGCGCGGTGCGATGCCCGGATCTAGCCTCGGTGGCGCCGGGCCCGCGAACGGGTGTGCTGCGCCGGGTTCCGCAGCAGGCCGACGCCGGCCCACCGACCGCCGTCGGGAACCGGACCGCCGGGTCCGCGGCACCGCACCGTGTGGGGAGAGCGCGATGAGTGATGACTTCACGACGAACGAGACCGGCATCCCGGTGGAGAGCGACCAGTTCTCGCTGTCGGTCGGCCCGGACGGCCCGATCCTGCTGCAGGACAACTACCTGATGGAGAAGATGGCCCGGTTCAACCGGGAACGGGTCCCCGAACGGGTCGTGCACGCCAAAGGCGCGGGCGCCTACGGGACTTTCGAGGTCACCAACGACGTTTCGCAGTTCACGATGGCCGACGTCTTCCAACCGGGCAGGCGCACCCAGATGCTCGCGCGCTTCTCCACAGTGGCCGGTGAGCAGGGGAGCCCGGACACCTGGCGGGACCCGCGCGGATTCGCGCTGAAGTTCTTCACCCAGCAGGGCGTGTACGCGATGGTCGGCAACAACACACCGATCTTCTTCATGCGCGATCCCAGCAAGTTCCAGGACTTCATCCGCTCGCAGAAGCGCAGCCTGCGCGGCGCCCTGCGGGACAACGACATGCAGTGGGACTACTGGACGTTGTCCCCGGAGTCCGCGCACCAGGTGACCTACCTGCTCGGCGACCGGGGGATCCCGAAGACCTACCGGAACATGAACGGGTACAGCTCGCACACTTACATGTGGGTCAACGCCGCGGGGCACAAGACCTGGGTGAAGTACCACTTCAAGTCCGATCAGGGCGTGGACCACCTCACCGATGCCGAGGCCGCCGCGATGGCCGGGGAGGACGCCGACTTCCACCGACGCGACCTGCTCGACGCGATCGAGCACGGCGAGCACCCGTCGTGGACGCTGTACGTGCAGCTGATCCCCTACGAGGACGCGGCCGATTACCGGTTCAACATTTTCGACGTCACCAAAACGGTCCCGCACGCGGACTACCCGCTGACCGAGGTGGGCCGGATGACCCTGCACACCGTGCCGGAGGACTACTTCGTGCACATCGAGCAGGCCGCCTTCGACCCGTCCGACCTGGTTCCGGGGGTGGGGCCTTCTCCGGACAAGATGCTGCAGGCCCGGCTGTTCTCCTACGCCGACACGCACCGCTACCGCATCGGGGTCAACTACACCGACCTGCCGCCCAACCGGGCGCAGAACGAGATCCGTTCCTACGGCAAGGACGGTTCGATGCGGTTCTACCCGCCGAACGTCGCCCGGCCCTACGCGCCGAACTCCTACGGCGGGCCCACCGCCGACGAGGAGCGGTTCAACCACCCGGCGGGCTGGACGGTGGAGAGCGCGGAGATCGTGCGCGCCGCTTACACGCTGCACGCCGACGATGACGACTTCGGGCAGGCCGGCGCGCTGGTGCGCGAGGTGATGGACGACGCGGCGCGCGAGCGGCTGGTCGGCAACGTGACCCGCCACCTGCTCAACGGGGTCAGCGCACCGATCCGCGAACGGGCTTTGGAGTACTGGCGCAACGTCGACCGGGCGACCGGGGACGCGGTCGCGGCAGGCGTCGAGAGGAGCTGAGCACCGCGTCCCCGCGGGCATTGGCGGGGGATGCCCGCGCGGGCGCGATCGGATCCGGTCAGTCGGCGCGTTCCTCCGGTCGCTGCGGCTCGGCCCAGCGGGTGTGGAACACGCCGTCCCGGTCGGTGCGGTGGTAGGTGTGCGCACCGAAGTAGTCGCGCTGGCTCTGCACCAGAGCTGCGGGAAGCCGATCGGCGCGCAGGCTGTCGTAGTAGGCCAGGGCCGCGGACAGGCCCGGCGCCGGGATCCCGCGCTGCGCCGCCGTGGCCACCACCCGCCGCCAGGGCTGCTGCGCCTGGCCCAGCGCCTTGGCGAAAGTGTCGTCGACCAGCAGCGCGGGCAGGTCCGGGTGCGCGTCGAAGGCGGCGCGGATCCGGTCGAGGAAATCGGCGCGGATGATGCAGCCGGCGCGCCAGATCGCGGCCACCCGGCCCTGGTCGACGTGCCAGCGGTAGTCGGCGCTGCCGGTGGCGATCTGGTGGAAACCCTGCGCATAGGCGACGATCTTGGCCGCGTAGAGCGCCTGTTCGATGTCCCGCGTGAACTCCGCGCCGCCGACCGCGGTCGCGTCCGGCCGCGGTCCGGGCAGGTCCCGGGCGGCGCGGCGCAGGTCGGCGTGCCCGGAGGTGGCACGGGCGAACACGGCTTCGGCGATGCCGTTGACCGGAACACCCAGGTCCAGCGCGAGTTTCACCGTCCAGCGCCCGGTGCCCTTCTGCTCGGCCTGGTCGAGCACCACGTCGACGAACGGCAGGCCGGTGTCCGCGTCGCGGTGCGCGAGTACCTCCGCGGTGATGCCGATCAGGTAGGAGTTGAGCCGGCCGCGGTTCCAGTCGGCGAATACCTCGGCGATCTGCGCGGGTTCCAGTCCGCCCGCGTGTCGCAGCAGGTCGTACGCCTCGCCGATCAGCTGCATGTCGGCGTACTCGATCCCGTTGTGCACCATCTTCACGAAGTGGCCCGCGCCGTCCGGTCCGACGTGCGTGACGCAGGGGCTGCCGTCCGGGGCCGCGGCCGCGATCGATTCCAGCATCGGACCCAGCGCCCGGTAGGACTCGGCCGAACCGCCGGGCATGATGCTGGGTCCGTGCAGCGCGCCCTCTTCGCCGCCGGAGATCCCGGTGCCGACGAAGTGGATGCCGCGCTCCCGCAGCTGCTGCTCACGGCGGCGGGTGTCCTCGAAGTGCGCGTTGCCGCCGTCGACGATCACGTCGCCCTCGTCCAGCAGCGCGGCGAACTCCTCGACGACCCGGTCGGTGGCCTCGCCGGCTTTGACCATGACGACCAGGCAGCGCGGTCGGGCCAGGGCGCGCACGCAGTCGGCGGCGGTTTCGGTGGGCACGAACGTCCCCTCGCCGCCGAATTCGTCGACGAGCTCGCGGGTGCGGGCCGGGGTGCGGTTGTGCACGGCGACCGCGTAGCCGCGGCGGGCGAAGTTGCGCGCCAGGTTGCGGCCCATCACGGCCAGGCCGGTGACCCCGATCTGCGCCGCGGCGGTGCTGACGTCGGAGCTCATCGTGCGCGATCCCCCTTCCCGGGCGGTGCCCGGGCAGTACACCGCCTCCGGCGGGTGCGTGCCCGGTGATGTCGGCCGGCCATCGGCTACCCCGGCGGCCGGGTCCCCCACACCGGGCCGGTCGACCGCGCGGGACGGGGTGCGCCAGCAGACTGGCCCGGGAACGGACCGCTGCGGAGAGGACACCGGCGATGACGGAACAGGGCCTACCCGCCCCGGAGTCGGGGCTGGTGCTGACGCATTTCCTGGTGGTGCGCGACGTGGTGCGCTCGCGCCGGTTCTACGCCGAGGTGCTCGGCGGTGAGGTGGTGCTGGAGGACAACCCGGCGATCGTGCAGGTGGCCAACACGTGGATCATCATGAACCCCGGCGGCGGGCCGACCCCGGACAAGCCCGGGATCTCGTTGGTGCCGCCGGAGTCGGATGATCCGGTGACCGCGTTCTTGAACGTGCGGGTGGCCGATATCGCGGCCTTCTACGCGAGTGCGCGGGCCGCCGGGGCGGAGTTCCTCACCGAGCCGATCGATCGCAAGGCCGAGATCCGCTGCTACATGCGGGATCCGGACGGCAGGCTCATCGAGGTCGGGCAGGCGACCGGCATGCTGCACGGGGTGTTCGCCGATCCGCCCGCCGGGCGGGGCTGAACGGCTGCGCATCCCGGGTGACCGACCATTACGAACTGATTTCAAATCTACCGGCTGGTAGGAAACCGATTGCCAGGGCCGTGCGCCCCGGGCCACTCTCCGCAGTTGCCTGCCCGTGCAGGCAGTTGCTCGCACCGGAGGGAGCCGCCCGTGACCGCACGTCCGTTCCGACGCATCTCGGCCGTCCTGCTGACCGCCGCCCTCGGCCTTTCGCTGACCGCCGCGACCGCGACCGCCGACGAACCGCAGCGGCCGCCGTTCTACGAACCACCGCAGGAGTTACCCGCAGGCAACGGCGAACTCGTGCGCTCCGAACCCGCCGAGTACTACCTCGACCCGCTCAAGGCCGTCCCCGCCGACGCCGACGTGCAGCGGATCATGTACCGCTCCACCGACGGCGTCGGCGAGCCGACCGCGATCACCGGCACCGTCATCACCCCGCGCGGCGAGTGGAGCGGCGAGGGACAGCGCCCGGTGATCGGCTACGCGCCCGGTACCCAGGGCATCGGCGACCACTGCGCCCCGTCCCGCCAGCTGGCCAACGGCACCGAGTACGAGGGCGTGTTCGTGCAGGCGATGCTGGCCAAGGGCTACGCGGTGGCCATGACCGACTACGAGGGCCTGGGCACACCCGGCACGCACACCTACGTCAACCGCGAGGTCAGCGGGCACGCGGTGCTCGACGCCGTCCGCGCCGCGCAGCGGCTGCCGGACGGCGATGCGCCCGCAGGCGGTCCCGTCGCGCTCTACGGCTACTCGCAGGGTGGTGGCGCCACCGCGGCGGCCGCCGAACTCGCCGGCTCCTACGCGCCCGAGCTCGACATCCGCGGTGCCGCGGCCGGTGCGGTGCCCGCCGAGCTCGGCGAACTGGGCCGCAACCTGGAAGGCGGGCTGTACTCGGCCTTCCTCGGCTACGCCACGGCCGGCATCGCCGAAGGCGGGGGGATCGACCTCGACGAGTACCTCAACGAGGACGGCCAGGAGTACCGCGCCGACCTGGAGCAGGCCTGCACGATCGAAGCCGTGGGCCGGTTCGCCTTCACCGACACCAGCGAGCTCACCACCGACGGCAGGCCGCTGACCGACTACCTCGACGAGGAGCCGTTCGCCCGGCTCGTCGACGAGCAGCGGCTCGGCCGCGGCAAGCCCGCGTTCCCCGTGCTGGTCTCGCAGAGCAGGTTCGACGACGTGATCGCCTACGAGCAATCGCAGCGGCTCGCCGAGCAGTGGTGCGCCGCGGGCGGCGACGTGCAGTTCGCACCCAACCTCGGCCCGACCCACGTGGGCGGTGCCGTGGCAGGGTTCCCGCGCGCGTTCGCCTGGCTCGACGAGCGGCTCGCCGGGGAACCGAGCACGCCGAACTGCGGCGACACCGAGCAGGCCCCGGCCGACCCGGCCGTGCCCTACGACGAGAACCGTCCGCTGCTGCCCCAGGTCGCCGACCGGTTGGACGCCTGATCCGCCGGGTCCCGGCGCGGCGAACCGGTCCGCGCCGGGACCCCGCGTGGCACGATCGGCACCGACCGACGTGCGGAGGTGCCGATGAGTCCCCGAACCGACCACAGCCCGAGGTGGCGCCGCTACTGGGATCGGCAGGCCCCGTCCTGCGACCGGGTCATGCGCCGCGCCGACCGGCTGCTGTTCGGTGACAGCCGCGAATGGGTGTGCTCCCGCGGCCGCGGCGAGATCCTCGAAGTCGCCATCGGTACCGGGCTCAATCTCCCGTTGCATCCCCGGGAAAGCCGGATCACCGGAGTCGAGTGGAGCGGTGAGATGCTGCGCCGCACCCGGGACCGCGCCGACGAGCTCGGTCGTCCGGTCGAACTGGTGCAGGCCGATGCCCGCGCGCTGCCGTTCCCGGACGCCTCCTTCGACACCGTGCTGTGCACGTTCTCGCTGTGCGCGATCCCGGACGAGCCGGTCGCCGTCGCCGAGATGCACCGGGTGCTGCGGCCGGGGGGATCGCTGCTGCTGGCCGACCACATCACCAGCAGCAACCTGCCGGTCCGCCTGCTGCAGCGCCTCGCGGACCCGATCACGACCGCGCTCGGCGGGGAGAAATTCCTGCACCGCCCGCTGCCGCACGTGCGCGCCGCCGGGTTCGAGGTCGAGCTCCGCGAACGCTTCCGGCTCGGCATCGTCGAGCGGATCACCGCACGCAAACCCGCGTGACGGCGGGCGGAAAGCCCCGTTCGGCAAGGAGTCTCCGCCCGCACCGCGGTCACCACCCGACCGCGGACCCGTCCTTGCGGTGGTCGGAGGCCGCCCGGTACACGCCGTTGACCGGGCCAAGCGGTCCCGTGCTGCGTGGCCACTCACCGGCGTGCTCCGGGGTGAACAGGATGGCCTGGTAGCCGCCGACACCGCTGCTGCTCGGCGGATCCAGCCGGTGGCCCAGCGCCGCGAGCTGCGCGCCGAACTCCTCGTGCAGCTCGCGTTCCAGCTCCAGCGCGTCGTCGAACTGGTTGTGGCAGAACCGCGCGGCGTCGGTGGCGGCCTGCGGGTTGAACCCCAGGTCGATCATGTACACCATCTCCAGTGCCTGCGCCTGGGCCTGCGCGTCCCCGCCCATGTTCCCGAACGACAGCACCGGTCGGCCCTCGCGCGTGACGAACGCGGGCATCAGCGTGTGGTACGGCCGCTTGTGCCCGGCCACCGTGTTCGGCCGGTCCGCGGCGAGGTCGAACATCGCCCCGCGGTTGTGCAGCGGGAACCCGTAGTCGGGGATCGCGACGCCGGACCCGAACTTGTCGAAGTTGCTGTAGATGAACGAGGTCATGTTGCCCCACCGGTCGGCGGTGGTCAGGTAGACCGTGCCGGAGTTCACCACGCCCGGGTACTCCGGCGGCTGCGCCCGATCCGGGTCGATGCGCCGGCACAGCTCGGCGGCGTGCTCGTCGGAGAGCAGCCGCTGCAGCGGGACGTCGACGAAATCCGGATCGCCGTTGTAGCGGTTGAGGTCGTCGTAGGCGCGCTTCTTCGCCTCGATGAGCAGGTGCCAGAACCGGGTCGAGCGCGGGCCTTCCGCCGCCAGGTCCACACCCAGCACCCGGGGGAACTGCTTGATGATGCCCAGCATGATCAGCGCGGCGAACCCCTGGTTGGGCGGCGGCAGCTGGTGCATCCGGTAGCCGTGGTAGTCCACCGAGACCGGTTCGACCCACTGCGCCCGGTAATCGGCCAGGTCCCGCGCG
Source organism: Saccharopolyspora montiporae (assembly GCF_015209505.1). Classification (GTDB taxonomy): domain Bacteria; phylum Actinomycetota; class Actinomycetes; order Mycobacteriales; family Pseudonocardiaceae; genus Saccharopolyspora; species Saccharopolyspora montiporae. The sequence goes on along the minus strand of NZ_JADEYC010000042.1, from coordinate 4,632 downwards.
GTCACCGCACCACCGGTGCGTTCGCTCTTGGCCACGATCGCCCTGGCGATCTCGCCCCGGTAGAACGCGTCCCGGCCGCCGCGCTGCAGCGTGCGGTACGCGTGCGCCAGCTCCGGGTTGCGCACCACCGAGTACAGCTCCGGGCTCCGGTCGCCGATGAGGAAGGTGCGCGCGGAGTCCGGATCCTCGCGCAGCAGGTCCACTTTGCCGTGCCAGTCGTCCCGGACCCGTTCGGTGAGCCCGAACCCCTGCGCGGCCAATTGGGCCGCCGGTTCCAGCACGTCGTGGAAGTCCTTGCGCCCGAACCGGTCCAGCAACCGGTGCCAGCCCTCCACCGCGCCCGGCACGGTGGCCGAGTCGATGCCGGTGTAGGGCATGCCGGTGCGCTCGTCGAACCCGCGGTCGGCGAAGTAGCGCCTGCTCCACGCTCCCGGGGCCCAGCCGGCGGCGCTGATCCCGTGCACGATGCGATCGGCGGCGCAGTAGTGCAGCGCGAAGCTGTCCCCGCCGATGCTCGCGCTGGGCACCTCTACGAGTCCGAGCGCCGCGGCGGTGGCCACGGCGGCATCGGCGGACGTGCCGCCCTCGGCCAGGATCCGGGCGCCGACCTGGGCCGCGACCGACTGGCTGGTGGCGACCGCGCCGTTGCGGGCCAGCACTTCGGCCCGGCTCTGGCCGCCCCACCCGACGTTGCGGTCGCCCGCCGGGGCGTCGATGCGCACGCCGGGTTCCGGGACATCGGCCGTCGGGATGCCGAACGGGGTGTCGCTGATCGTCGTCGCGGGGCCCCGGGGTGCCGCCGTTGCGGCGGTGCCGCCGGCGGTGCTCGCTGCGGACAGGGCTGCTGCGGTGGTGGCGCCGGCTTTGAGCACGCTGCGGCGCGTGGGGCGGGAGAGGTCGGTCACGGGGGAGTCCTTCCGGTTCGTGCCGATTTCGCCCGAACACACCTACTCCGCTGCAGTGGTCGTGAACAAGACCTGCGGTGTGAACGCTGGTGCGGCGCGGGGAAATCCGACCGTCACGCGCAGCGACCGCGGGCCACGGGAATTCCGCGATGCGGAATCGGGCGGTTCCGGATTGGCAGGTATTCTCGGGGGACGCACACACCGGCCGGTGAGAGGTTCGCCCATGCCCCAACCCCTGAACCTGGCCGAAGGTCTGGCGCTGTCGACCTTCGCGCCGGAGGGCAAACCGCGCTTCGGACGCTGGGAGCGCGATGCGGCCGCGGCCGCCGGGTGGTTGGTGGAACTCGAACTGGCCGGACGCATCGAGCTCAACCCGCTGGGCGTGTCCGCCGTCGACCCGACACCGGCCGGCGAGGTCCAGCTGGACGCGGTGTTGCAGGAGATCCAGCAGGCCGAGATGCAGGACCTGCGGGGCTGGGCGCTGCAGCTACTCGCGCACGACCCGGGCGAGCTGACCATGGGAAAGCTGGTGGAGCGCGGCATCGTGTCCACCGAGCGCCGGGGTTTCCTGTGGATCAACCGGACCTGGTACCCGGAGCTGGATCCGGAACCTCGGCGCGAGTTCCTGCGCGGGTTGCAGCTCGCCGACGGTGCCGAGCCCGACCGGCGGACTGCGGCGGCACTGGTGATCAGCGACGCCGGTGGCATCGACCGCGCGGTGTTCCCGGACATCTCCCGCGCGGCCTTCGCGGCGCGGGTGGATCAGGTGACCGGGCAGCAGTGGCGGACCCCGGCCGACCGGCAGCTGATGCGCGATCTGCACCTGGCGGTGCGCACCTCGGCGAACCTGGGCACCGACTGGCCGCACGCCGTCCGGCGCGGCTGAGGGCACGCGGGTGCACCATGGCGCTGTGCAGCTGATCGACGCGGCACCGGCCGACGCGCGGGCGGTAGCGCGGCTGCACGTGCGGGCGTGGCAGGTCGCCTACCGCGGTCTGCTGCCCGATGAGCACCTCGACTCGCTGAGCGTCGAGCAGCGCGCTGCGCGCTATCGGTTCGGCAGCGGCCCGCTCACTACCGCGTTGGCCCGGGAATCCGGCGACCTGCTGGGGTTCGTCACCTTCGGGCCGGCCGGGGACGAGGCCGGAGCCGGGCAGGTGCACGCGCTGTACGTGGACCCGGCCGCGTGGCGGCGCGGAACGGGCGCCGCGCTGCTGGAACATGCGCAGAACCGCCTGCGCGCAGCAGGTTTTGGCGCCGCAATGCTGTGGGTGCTGGCCGCGAACGACCGCGCGCGGTCCTTCTACGCCCGGCACGGGTGGAGGCCGGACGGCGGCCGGCGCACCGAGTGTCTCGGTGGACGAGCGGTGGATGAGGTCCGGCACCGCAGGAGGCCGTTGTGACGCGCAGCGGTTCTGCACCGGGATAGGGTGGCCCCGGCGGACCGGATCGATCGGGAGGGCGCACGTGGTGGCGACGTTGGACGACGAGGACCTGGCCGGTGGCGAGCTGGTGGCCGCGCTGCGCGCCGACACCGCGGGCTGCGCGAACGTGGTCCACTTCAACAACGCCGGTTCCGCACTGCCGCCGAAACCCGTGGTGGAGCGGGTGATTCGCCATCTGCGCAGCGAAGAGGCCGTCGGTGGCTACGAAGCGGCCGGTGCGGTGGCCGAGGAACTCGCCGCCGTGCACGGCGATCTGGCCGCGCTCGTCGGCGCCGATCCCGCGGAGATCGCGGTGGTGGACAGCGCCACCCGGGCCTGGCTGGCGGTGTTCACCGCGCTCCCGCTGAGCGCAGGCGACCGGATCCTGACCTCGGTCCCGGAGTATTCCAGCAACATCATCGCCATGCGCTCGGCGGCCGAATCCCGCGGTGTGCGGGTGGACGTGGTGCCCAGCGCCGAATCCGGCGAGATCTGCACCGACTCGCTGCGCGCGATGCTGGGCGAGGACGTGCGGGTGGTGGCCGTGACGCACGCGCCCACCAACGGCGGGCTGCTGCAGCCGCTGGCCGAGATCGGGCGGATCGTGGCCGACAGCCCCGCAGTGTTCCTGGTGGACGCGTGCCAGAGCGTCGGGCAGGTGCCGATCGATATCGCCGCGGTGGGCGCGGACGCGCTGGCGGTGACCGGGCGCAAGTACCTGCGCGCCCCGCGCGGCACCGGATTCCTGGCCGTGCGGCGGGGATTGCTGGAGCAGCTCACCCCGGTGCACCTGGACCTGCACTCGGCCACTGCGGAGGGCAGCGGATTCCGGTTGCGGGAGGACGCGAAGCGCTTCGAGCTCTGGGAACGCGATGTCGCCGCGGTGCTCGGCCTGGCCGAGGCCGCCCGGTACTACCGCCGGGTCGGGATCGGCCCGGCGCACCGGAGGATCACCGCATTGGCCGAGCACCTGCGCGGCGAGCTCGACGGGATCCCCGGCGCCGAGGTGACCGACCTGGGCACCGAGCGCTCCGGCATCGTGGCGTTCCGCAGTGACCGGGTGGCGGCCCCGGACCTGCAGGCGCGGCTGCGCGAGGCGGGCATCAACACCACGGTGTCCCGCGCGCCGTCGACGCCGTGGGACATGCAGCGGCGCGGGCTGGACGAAATGGTGCGCGCCTCGGTGCACTACTACAACACCCGCGCCGAGCTGGACCGGCTCTGCGAGGTCGTCGCCGCTGCGTGACCGGGCCGCTGCGTTTTCGCCATGTCGAGCATCGAGGTGATGTCCTCGCCGCGATCGAATTCCTCGTCGAACACCTCAGCCTGCACGGAGCAACCTCCTCGCCCGTGGCTCTACGCGGGTTGGTCTCGTTGGTGGGTTGTGCGTGTTCATCGATGAAGAGTATGCGCCGAGACGCGGAACGGATCTCATCAGCATTTGACATCGTGGCGGTTGCGCGTTCGCGGCCGATCAGGCAGGGCCGTGTTGTGCTGGAACGACCCGCGTGCCTGCGGGATTGCTCCACCCGAAGGAAATCCGAGCCGGGTTCGTGACCAGCCCACACCCCGGCGACGCCCACGGGATCGCTGGGCACATGGCTACACCCGTCTCAGTGGGTCCTTTGTGGCTGATCACCGGCGGATTCCCGAGGTGTTGACCACGCTGCGGTGACCGCGCACCGTGACAACCGACCGCTCGCCGCAGCCCGGTGTCGGGGGACTTTTCCGGTGCTGTGGCGCGGTTTTCCCGCACCACCAGCACCCCACGCACCTCCCGGGGTGCTGACACGCTGCGCCACCACACCCCCGGTGGCGCAGTACCGCGCGAGCGAAGGAGTACGTGTCATGGCCATCGACGGGCAGGGTTTGGGCAACCGGCCGCAATACTCGCTGCAACGCCACCGGGTCAGCGACCGCATCGAGCTGCAGGTCAACCTGTTCAACGGCAACACCGTCGTCGTGGTGCAGGACCTGATCGTGCGCGGCACCGGCCTGCACCTGAGCATCGGGCACGTCTACAACAACCAGGCACCCGCCGACGGGCCCCAATCGTTCGGCCGCGGTTGGACCGCCACGCTGGGCCCGGACATCGGCCTGGACCTGGGCGCGGATGCGGCGGTGTTGCGGGGCCCGACCGGATACCGCGAAACCTTCACCCGCGACGGCAGTGGGTTCGTGACCCCGCCGCGGATGGATGCCGACCTGACCGAACAGGCCGATGGCACGTATCTGCTCCGGTTCCGCTATGACCAGCGGAGCTGGGTGTTGGGCCTGGTGCAGGGTTTGGTGACAGCTGCTTA
>NZ_JADEYC010000041.1 GCF_015209505.1 Saccharopolyspora montiporae | reverse complement strand
GGGTCCGCCCGGACCCGGACCGCCCGGTCGCCGCGCCCGCCGCGGCGGATCCGCCGGCGAGTGCGCCGCCCGCCGCACCACCGGCGGCGGCCGCGCCGCCCCAGCTCATCGTGATCGGCTGCTGCTGCCCCGGAACCCCGCCGCCACCAGCGGAACCGGGCGTGTCCACCACGACCTGCGGCGGCGGGACGAACGAAGCCAGCGAGGTGGTGTTCGTGCGCGTCGCGGACTCGTAGGTGCGCATCACCTCGAACGCGCGGCGTTCGGCGGCATCCCGCTCGGCTTCCTGCACCTCGTGGTCGGTCTGCCCGCCGAACAGATGGGTCAGCAGCGTCATCGCCGCGCCCGGTTCCTCGCTGGTGACCGGCACCGGCGGCGGCATGTCCCGCCGCGCTTTGCCGATGAACTCGGCCTGCTGCTCGGCACGCTCCCGCATGTCGGCGGCGGCCTGCCGGGCCTGCTCGGCCCACGCGCCCAGCGGACGGAGGCCCTCCTGCGCGCTGTCGGCCGCCGCACCGCGCCAGCCCGCCGCGGCCGCGGCCACCGCTCCGGCCAGTCCGGAATCGATCTCGCCGAGCGCCCGGGTCAGCTCCTCCCAGCGCCGGACGCTGGTCAGCGACCCGTCCGGCCCCGGTCCGTCGTTGATCAGATCGAAGAGTTCGGGATGGCGGTAGCCCTCCCACCGGTGCTCGCCCATCGAGTCAGCAACCCCCGCTCATGCCCGCGGCACCGTCCTCGTCGATCCGCCGGTACTGGTCCCCGGCGCGATCCAGCGACTCCGCCGCCGCCTGCAGTTGGTCCCGGTAGCCGCACAGCGCGGTGAGCGCGTCCTCGCCGCCGCCGATCGAGCGGTCGTTGAACTCCTGCGCGGCCGAGGTGCTGACCGGATCACCCGCCCACGGGCGGATGCGCAGTTCGGTGATCGCGTGCTCGATCTGCAGGCCCACCGAGTCCAGCGACTCCTGCAGCGCGCTGACCAGCTTCGGGATGGATGAAGGTTCGATCTCCACGGATCCGCCGGCGGCGCCCGGCGTTGTTTCGGGCGAATCATCGCCCGACGGAGCACTGAGCGGCACGTTCTCCCCTCCCACAGGTGGAGCCCGCAACCGGGCTCCGGTGCGCGAACGCCGGCCTGGCGGCAACGCCCGCCGCTGCCCGCCGCGTTCCGGCGGCGCGGCACCGCGCGGATGCGCGAGCCGTCAGGCCACGGCCGTCGATCACTGTAGTCACCATTCGTGACGCTGGGGAGTGCTCCGAACGCGGCTCGTGCCACACCCCGGTGGGTGCGGGCCTGCGGTCACGGGCCGGTGGCGCCGTCCGGGCCGAGCTCGGGGTGTGCCGCGGACAGGCCCGCGACGGCCTCTTCGGCGACGCGCTGCGCCCCGGCGCACAACTGGTCCAGCGGTGGCGCGGGGCGGCCGCCGTCGTCCCGGTACAGCACATCCAGGTGTTGGCCCTCGGCGACGTCGACCGCGACGTTGCAGGACAGGTCCAAGCCCGGGGTCTTGATGACCAGCGATGGAAACCCGCCGATGACCTGAGGTTCGGCTTCGACCTGCGCGGTGTCCCCGGTCCACACGCCGATGCTCTCGGTGGTGATCAGCGCCAGCCGGGTGCCGATCTTCGCGGTGGTGTTCCGGTGGCTGCAGGTGGCCGCGTCGCCGAAACCTGCGTCGGAGTCGGCGATCGGCCGGCGGTCGAACCCGAGCTGGGCGCGCTGGCCGTCGTCCAGCAGGGAGCACGGGTCGACGTCGTGCAGGCTCAACTCGGCCGGGCGCGGCGGGGGTGGTTGCGCGCTGCTCGTCGGCGGCGGGGTGGCGGGTGTTCCGGTCGCCGACGAGTCCGCCGACTGCGGCGCTCCGCAGCCGACGAGACCGGCCGCGGCGGCCACCGCGGCGGTCAACCGGGCTACCCCGGTACGCGAGCTGGCCATGGGCACACCGTAGCCACCCTGCTGCGCGACGTGATCAGCGGCGCCAGGAAAGCCACAGCACGAGCCCGAGGACGATCACCAGCAGGCCGAACTGCCGAGCCGTGATCAGCAGGGCGACCCCCGCGGCCACGGCCAGCAGCACCACCGCGATCCGGCTCGCGGTGCCCATCGGCGCGCGCCCAGCGGATTGCGGTTGCGGGGACTGGTCACCCGGGTGCGGGCCGGGCAGGTCGTGGAACAGCCCGTCCAGTTCCGAGCGGAAGCGGGCGGCTGCTGCGCTGCGGGAACGCTCCTCGTACTCGGTGATGTCCAGCCGGCCCACCGACATGTGCTCGCCGAGCATGCGCAGCGCGGCCTGCCGCTCCGGATCGCCGATCCGCAGGTCCTTACCGCGCCACCCGTTGCCCACACCGGTCATCCTACGGTCGCCGCCGCGGCTCGGAGGGCCGTGCTCCGTGATTGATCGAGGTCAGCCCTGCTGCCACAGGTCGACGACGCCGACCCCGACCCCGACCCCGGCGAGCAGCTTGCGGGTCAGCGGCAGGCTGATCCCGAGCACACCGGAGGGGTCGCCGTCCACGCCCTCGACGAACCAGCCGCCGAACCCTTCCAGGGTGAAGCCGCCCGCGACGTGCAACGGCTCGCCGGTGGCCACGTACGCCTGCAGCTCGTGCTCGGTCGGTTCGCCGAAGCGCACGGTCGTGCTGAGGTGACCGCAGGTGCTGTCCCGGACTTCGCCGCCGGTCAGCAGCACCACCGCGTGTCCGGTGAGCAGTTCCCCGGTGCCGCCCGCGTTGCGCCGCCAGCGCTCCAGCGCGGTGGCCGGCGTCCCCGGCTTGCCCGCGAGCTCGCCCCCGGCGAAGAGCATCGAATCGCAGCCCACGACGACCGCGTCCGGTTCCTCCGCGGCGATCTCCGCGCTCACCGCCTCCGCTTTGGCCCGCGCCAGCGCGGTGACCTGCTCGGCGGGCGACGGGTCGGACAGGCCCGCCGTCACCGCGTTTTCGTCCACTCCGGACACCCGAACCACGGGTTCGACGCCCGCCGCACGCAGCACGGACAGCCGGGCGGGGGAGGCCGATGCCAGCACGAATCGCACGCCGGGATGCTAAGCACCGCCACCCCGAGCCCCGCCCGCGGGGCGCCGCGAACGCGGTTCCCGGAGCGTCGGTGCCGATGCGCGAAAGCCGCTTCCGTACACCCGGATGGTCGATATGGTGGGATCGATCGACGCTTTTCCGGGTAGAGCAGGGGAGGCCATGCAGGGGCAGGGTGACGCCGCGCCGTCGGTGATCGGTGCCGATTACATGGCGGAGGTGAACGGTGAACCCGCTGTGGTCGTGTACGTGCCGTGCGAGCGCGTGCTGCGCGGCGACACCGAAGTGACGGTGGAGCTGCGCCAACTGGAGGATGGGCGCACGGCCGTGCTGGCCTATACCTCGCTCGACGCGCTCGTGGAGAACTGCGGCGATCTGCAGCCCTGGGCATCGTTGCCGTCGGACAAGGTGCAGCACATCCAGGAGAGCAGCGGTGCGGAAGTGCTGTTGTGGGATGCCGCACTTCCGGCCGAGCAGCGGAAGGACTCCGAGGGGGAAACGCACCGATGAGCGGGACGAACGCCGATCTCGATGAGCTCGAAGCAATCGCGAGCAAGCTGCGCGGAGGCAGCAGTCAGCTCGAAGAGGCTGCTGCAGCGCCACCTGCTCCCGATGTCGGGGTGGCCACTCAAGCCGTGGCCGGAGCCTTGGCCATGCTGACGTCCAACACCGCTGCCATCTCCGAGGCGCTGACCGTGATCGGCGACGCGATCACGTCCAGCCGAGACCTCTACCAGGAATCCGATCAGATCAGCGCCGAAGACCTGCACGACAGCGGTCCGCGGTGACGATCAACTGGGGTGACCGATGCCGTTGAACACCGAAGTCGAAGGCGATCCCGCGGGCATCCGCGCCAGTGCTCGGTGGCTGAGCCAGGTGACGCAGCGAATCGACACCGCAGGAACCCGTGGACATCAGGCGAGCAGTTCTTCCGAGCCCACCTGGACGAGCTCGGCCGGGGACTCGTTTCGCGGTGGCATGTCGCGAGTCGGCCCGGAGATCGACGAGGTCTCGACCGACCACACCGCGATGTGCCGTGAACTGAACGAGCACGCGGACAACCTCGACACGGTCAAGCAGCGGATCGCGCAAGCGCGTCAGCACGCGAGTGAGGCCGGGTTGACGGTGCACGGGAACCGGATCATGGAGCCAGGGCCCGAACCGACCCCACCGACACCGCTGCCGTCGGACGAACCGGCCACGCCCGAGCAGCAGCGAACCTATGCGGCGGGTACCCAGGCCCAAGCCGCTTACGCCCGCAAGGTCCAGGCGTACCAGGAGTGCTCGCAGACCATCGACGACGCCCGAAAGCTGGAGAACAGCTCGCTCGCGGTGCTGAACAGGTTCATCAGCGGAGTCGCGGAGAAGAGCCCGTTCAACATCGCCGACGCGATGACCGGCCTCGCCGGTGCGACCGCTGCGCAGAGCAGCGCCTTCCGCACAGCTGCGGCGACGATCGCCGAGAGCGGGAAGCTCGAACGGGCCGGCAGCCTCATGCACAGCCCGTACCTCAGCTTGCAGCACCAGACGCGGGCCGCCGCCATCCACGCCCGGAACTCGGTCAACATGGCCGAGTCGACCCGCAAGGCCACGGCGACGAGAACCGCGCAGTTCGTCGACAGGCTCGGCCCGAAGACCAAGTCCCTCCTCCAGCGAAATCTCAACTTTGGGGTAAGGCCGGAACAGGCTGGGAACAAGCTTCTTCGGGGGTCTTTGAAGGTCGGTAGCAAGCTTCCGGTGGCCGGACTGGTCATCACCGGTGCTGGAATTGGATACGATGTCGGGATCGCCGAGAAGGACCCCACGACGAGCGTCGCGTCCGGGCTCGGTGGGTATGCGGCCGGTGCCGCTACCGGGGCTCTGGTGTTCGCAGCGGGCGGACCGGTGGGCTGGGCTATCGGACTCGGTGTCGTCGCTTCCGTCGGTGCAGGGTTCGCCATCGAGGAGTGGGGCGATGACGTCGCAGGTGCCGTCGGTGACGCGGCCGGAGCCGTCGGTGACTGGGCCGGCGATCTCTTCTGAGCCGGGAGAAGATCATGCGTGAGGTCGACCTGCCGCCGAAGCCGGACGTGGTGACCGGGGAGCCACGCCCTCCGCATGCGCCGCTCGAACGTGACTGGTCCGGGCCGGACCAGAAGCACAAGAACAGTGCGAAGAAGGTCCCACGCCCACCGGAGGGCGAAGGGCCGATGCTGGAGTGGTTCTACCCGAAAAGCAAGAATTCGGCCGTATCCGGGTTGATTCTCTCGGTGATCGTCGTCGTCTTCCTGATGTTCAAAGATGGCGGGGTCGGCTGGATGGCCGTGTGGTGGATGTGGCTGTTCATCCTCCCTTGGCCCTTCCTGTTCATGCTGACCGAGCGGAACGTCCGCGTTTCCGCCGGTGCTGACTGGGTATGCGGCGGCAAGCGTTCGTTTGTCAACACCTACGAATTGACCGAGGTGACAGCTTCTGTCAGCGGGACAGCGCGATCCATCGAGCTGAAGGATCGGTACGGGAACGCGTTTTCTACGCAGCTCAACGACATTCAACGTAACCGGGAACTCTGGGATCTCGTGTACAACGGGATCTTGCACTCGGTGTACCTGGGCGGTGCCGAGACCAACAAGTTGGCCAAGGACTTCCTCGGGCTCAACCTGCCGCCGCAGTACTGGCAGCAGCGGTGACCGGCGGCGCTGCTGGGCGGCGCGACTAGGCTGGGGTGGTGCTGAACCCCGCTGAACTGGATCAGGAGTGGTTGCGTTCGCGGCTCGTCGAGGCGGGCCCGTACGCCGCGCTGGACGTGGTCGGGCTGACCGGGTCGACGAACAGCGACCTCATGGCCGCCGCCGCGCGCGGAGCCGTCGACCGCACGGTGCTGCTCGCCGAGGAGCAGGCCCAGGGGCGCGGCCGGTTGCAGCGGCAGTGGCACTCCCCGCGCGGGTACGGGCTGCAGCTGAGCGTGCTGCTCCGCCCTCCGGTGCCGACCGCGGTGCTGAGCTGGGTGCCGCTGCTGACCGGGATCGCCGCGGTCCAGGCCGTGGACCGAGCTGCGGGCGTGCCCGCCTGCCTGAAGTGGCCCAACGACCTGCTGCTCGGCGACGAGCAGCGCAAGGCGGCCGGGATCCTGGGTGAGCTGGTCACCGGCCGCGACGCACCGGCGATCGTGATCGGCATCGGGCTGAACGTGCACCACCGGTCCGCGGACCTGCCCAGCGGATCCAGCGGCCTGCCCGGCACCTCGCTGGCCGTGGAAGGCGCCGAGGTGGATCGCGCGGAGCTGGCGGTGTCCCTGCTCACCGCGCTCGCCGAGCTCGACGACCTGTGGCGGGCGCACGGTGGTGATGTGTCGGCCTCCGGGCTGGCCGATCGCTACCGCGCGCGCTGCGGCACCCTCGGCCGGCAGGTGCGGGTGCACCTGGGATCCGGCAGCTTCGAGGGCACCGCGACCGATGTGGACGACAGCGGGCGGCTCGTGGTGCGCGGCGCGGACGGCTCGGTGCGGGAGGTTTCGGCCGGGGACGTGGTGCACGTGCGCACGTCAACCGTCCGATGAGCACCAGCCGCCGGTTTCGACCGGTACGGTGATCGGCGACCGGACGGGTTGAGGAGGGGTTCGGCGTGGCGTACCCAGACGGGTTGCTCGGTGAGGACGAGCACGTCGTGGTGCACCGGCACCCGCATTGGAAGATGCTGGTCCTGCCGGTGGTGGTGCTGTTCGTGGTGGCGGGGGGCGGTTCGTACGCGGCCGCGCTGATCGCTCCGACCAGCTGGCACGTCATCGGCTGGTCGGCGCTGGCCGTGGTCGGCGCGGTGCTGCTGGTCTGGCTCACCCTCGCCCCCGTGGTGCGCTGGCGGACCACCCACTTCGTGATCACCACGCACCGGCTGATGGTGCGCGAGGGCGTGTTCACCCGCAGCGGCGTGGACATCCCGATGTCCCGGATCAACTCGGTGCGCTTCCGGCACGGGTTCGTGGACCGGCTGCTCGGCTGCGGGACCCTGGTCGTGGAGTCGGCGGCGGACGAGCCGCTGGAGTTCGACGACATCCCGGACGTCGAGCGGGTGCACACCCTGCTCTACCGGGAGGTCAACCAGGATTGGTCGCGGGACCGCGACGCCGGGCAGGAGTGGTGATGGACGCGCGCGAAACCGGTTTGCCGATGCGGGTTCCGGACCCGGTCCCGGACGCGTTGCCCGACGCGGTGACCATCTGGGAGGTCGGCGCCCGCGACGGCCTGCAGAACGAGCAGGAGGTCGTCCCGCTTCGAGTCAAGCTCGAATTCCTGGACCGCCTCGCCGCTTCCGGGCTCGCGGTGCTGGAAGCCACCAGCTTCGTGCGTCCCGAATGGGTTCCGCAGCTGGCCGACGCCACCGAGCTGCTCGACCGGCTGCACCGGGTGCCCGGGGTGCGCTACCCGGTGCTCGTGCCGAACATGCGCGGGCTGGACCGGGCGCTGGAAGCCGGGGTGTCCGATGTGGCCGTGTTCGCCGCGGCCACCGAATCGTTCACCCGGCGCAACCTCAACCGCGGGCTGGACGAGCAGTTCGTCATGTTCGACCCGGTAGTGCGCCGCGCCGCCGCCGACGGGCTGTCCGTGCGCGGGTACGTCTCGATGTGCTTCGGCGATCCGTGGGAAGGCCCCGTGCCGATCGAGCAGGTCGTGTCCGTGGGCAAGCGGCTGCTGGAGATGGGCTGCACCCAGCTGTCCCTCGGGGACACCATCGGGGTGGCCACGCCGGGGCACGTGACCGCGCTGCTGCGCGCGTTCACCGCGGCCGGGATCGACCTGGACCGGCTGGCCGTGCATTTCCACGACACCTACGGCCAGGCGCTGGCCAACACCGCGGCCGCGCTGCGCTCCGGGGTGCGCACGGTGGACTCCTCCGCGGGCGGGCTGGGCGGCTGCCCCTACGCGAAGTCGGCGACCGGCAACCTGGCCACCGAGGACCTGGTCTGGATGCTGGACGGCATGGGCATCGAGCACGGCGTCGACCTGCGCGCGCTGGTGGACACCAGCCGGTGGATGGCCGAACAGCTCGGCAGGCCCAGCCCGTCCGGGGTGGTCCGGGCGCTGGGCTCGTGACCGCGCCGGAACCGGCCCTGCACCAGGTGCGGGGCAGGCCGGTGCTGGTCTGGCGCTCGCGGCGGCCGCTGCTGGCGATCTCCTCCGCGGTGTCCGGCGGCGGTATCGGCACCCGGTCCTGGGTGCTCAACGCGACCGTGTCCTACGACTACGACGACCCGCAGCCGCGCGCGCACCTCGACGGGCTCGCGGCCGGACTCGGTCTCGCCGGGGACGGGATCGGCCTGCTCACCGCGGTCGACGTCGCGGACCGGGTCAGCGCCGAGGACGGCGGGGTACGCGCCACCGTGACCACCGGTGCCGGTCAGCCGGTCTGGGCGGCGAGCTCCGCGCCCGCCCCGGAACTGCGCACCCCGGCCGAGCACGCGGGCACCATCAACGCGGTGTGCTTCTCCCCGGTGCGGCTCAGCGAAGGGGCACTGGTCAACGCGGTGGCCACGGTCGCCGAGGCCAAAGTGCAGGCGCTGCTGGAAGCGGGCGTGCCCGGTACCGGGACGGTCACCGACGCGACCGCGGTGCTGTGCCCGGCGGACGGACCCGTCGAGGACTACGCGGGTCCGCGCTCGCTGATCGGGTCGAGCCTCGCCCGTGCCGTGCGCACCGCCGTGTCCGGCGGGCTGCGCATCGGTCACCCGCCGGAGCTGTTCGGCGATCCGCTGATCACCGGCCGGTGAGGCTCAGTCCTGCTCGCGGGTGCCGAACAGGCCGACGAACGAGAAGCGCAGCACCCGGTCGGCGCCCCGGTCAGCGGTCCCGGTGAGATCCACCAGCCCCAGACCCGGCTTGCTGCGCGAACGCCGCCTGTCCAGGACCTCCAGCTGGAAGTGCAGCACATCGCCCGGGTACACCGGCGCCTGCCAGCTGAGCTCGTTGCCGCCGGGCGATCCCTGGGCCGTCGAGTCGGCCAGCACCCGGTCCACGTAGGCGCGCATCCACAGCGACGCCGTGTACCAGCCCGAGGCGCACAGCCCGCCCAGGACGGAACGCCGACCGGCCTCCGCGTCGAGGTGGAAGGGCTGCGGGTCGAACCGCCGGGCGAAATCCAGCATTTCGGTGCGGTCGATCTCCACCTCGCCGAGGTCGACGACGGTTCCCGGTTCGAGGTCTTCGTACGCGATCGTGGCCATGTCCCGATGGTCGCACCGCGATGCCGCGCGTTCGGCGTCGCGCTGATCACGCGAGCGGGAAGCCGCTGGTCGCCGGCACGTGCCGTCGCTCACGCCCGGTCGGCGGCTGCGGACATCCGGTGCACCCCGCCGGGCGACGCGACCCGGACCGCTTTCCCGTGGAACGATTGATCGCGGTCGCCGCAGCGGGCTCGGCGACCGTTCCCGCCGGGCAGCGGCGGGCGGCATCGATCACCGGGTGGAACGGGACGTGGTCATGAACGAGATGCGGGGCAGTGCCGAGGACCCGGCTGATGTGCGGGCCGAGCTCGCCGACCGCGCCCGGCAGGTGGCCGACGGGCTCCACGCGCAGCTGCGGGCGACCGGTGCCTGCTGGGGAGCCGACGAAGCGGGGACGGCCTTCGCCCGGGTACACGCGGCGCGCGCCCGGCAGCTGCTGGAGCGGCTGGACGCGGCGCCCGCGCGGCTGCGCGCCGGTGCACCCGGCCGGACCGGCGAGCGGGGCTGATCCGATGAGCGCGCTGCCGCCCGAGCTGGGTCGTGCCGCCACCTGGTGCGGGGTGCGCTGGCCGCAGGCCGATGAGCGCGCCATGCACCGGGCGGCACGGGCCTGGCGGGACGCGGCCGCTGCCGAGGCGGATCTCGCGGCTCGGGCAGCCCGGTCGGCCGAACGCGCGGCGGACGGCGAACTGCGGGCCGTGGCCGACGAATTCGCGGCCGCCGCGCAGGAATGTCGTGCCGCGGCGGACCGCCTCGACCACGCGGCCCGCCAGGTCGCGGCAGCCAAGGGCAGGTTGGTGGCCGAACTCGCCGCCCTGGCCGGATTCGCCGAGGCGGTGTCCACCGGTGCGGCCACCCCGGCCGCGCTGGAGCGGGCGGTGCGCGACGCGAGCGCGCAGGCCGAGCGGATCCGGCAGGCCCTGTGCGCGGCGGTGGATCCCTCGTCCGGTGTGCGCATCCCCGCGGCGGACGAGGTGAGCGGCCGGGATGCCGCAGACGGCGGGGCAGCTCGGGACGGCGGGGCAACCCGGGACATCGGGGCAACGCGGGACATCGTGGGGGCGCGGGACACCGGACCGATCCGGTTCGCCCCGGCGGTCCCGGATCACCGGGCCGAGCAGCGCAACCGCCGCTCCCCGCTGCGCCCGCTCCCGGTGCGCCAGGACGGGCCGGGCCAGCGCCCGCTGCGCAGCAGTCGCGGACCGGACGCGATCGCGATCGCGCTGCACCAGTTCCCGATCGGCTACCTCCCGGTCGCGGCGTCGCGGCCCAGCGCGCAGGACTGCGCGGGCGGTACCGCGCAGTCCCACCGGCCGCAGGACCACCCGCGGGCCGGACTGGTCGGCGACGCGGATGCGTTGCGCCGGGCGGCATCCGGCCAGGTCGGCCCGGTCGACGCCGGCCCGGTCGAACCGCCTGCCGAGGTCACCGCCGGGGTGTGGGAACAGAACGGGCGGGACGACCCGCCCGACTCCGCGGAGCGGGACGCGGTCGCGGTGCTGCTGGAACCGGACCAGGAGCTGGACCTGTTCGGCAGCGGTGCCGGACGCATCGCCTTCGCCGCCGGCACGCGGTTCGACCGGCGCTCGCTGCCGGACGGGCACCTGCACCGCGATTACCGCCGCTACCGGGTGGTGCGCGCACTGCCCGCCTGGCGCAGCATCGCGCGACCCGGTCACGGGCACCCCGGCGGCGGTGTGCGCTACCGCACCACCTGCCCGATCATCGATCTGGTCGGCTTGGGCTACCTGGTGGAATGGAAGACCGCCCGAAGCGCTGCCGACGCGGCGACCCTGCGGATCGGACGCAGCGCACCGGAGGAGGCCACATGAACACCGAGTCGGTGCTGGGCTGGCTGACCGCGATGCAGGTCCCGGCCGAACTGGTGTCGGTCGGCGCGGACGCCGACGACGCCTGGTGCCTGGTGCGCGACGACTCGGAGGGCGCTCCCGCCTGGGAGGTGTACTGGAGCGAGCAGGGCAACCGCTACGACTGGGCGCGATTCACCAGCGAGCACGTCGCCTGCTTCTACCTGTTCGGCAGGCTCACCTGGACCCAGGTCCTGCGCGGCGCCGTAGGACCGGTGGACAGCACCAGCACCCCACCCGACGGCACCCCGCTCCCGCGCAACCAGGCCTCGTGACCGGCCTGCGGGCCGGGTGACCAACCGGAAGCGGCAGGTGACGCGGTTCCGCTACCGGCGCAGCAGGTCGAGAGCGGTGTCGTGCAGGTGCCCGTTGGTGGACAGCGCGCTGCCCCCGTCGTAGCGCGGCGCTCCGGTCAGGTCGGTGAACCGCCCGCCGGCCTCCTCGACGATCACCTGCGCCGCGGCCACGTCCCACGGGTTGACGACCGGTTCGGCGGCGATGTCGATCGCGCCTTCGGCGACCAGGCAGTGGCTCCAGAAGTCGCCGAACGCCCGGTTCTCCCAGCAGGCGTCCACCAGCCGCAGGTAGGACTCCCGCGAGTGGTGCTCCACCCAGGTCGTCAGGTGGGTGGTGGAGACGTAGGCGTCGGCCGGATCGCGCACCGCGGAGACGCTGATTCGCTCGGCCTCGCCGCCGCCGGTCCGCGCCCGGGCGCCCTCGCCACGCGCGGCCCACCAGCGCCTGCCCAGCGCCGGCGCGCTGATCACCCCGACCACCGGGCTGCCCTCGTCCACCAGCGCGATCAGCGTCGCCCACGCGGGCACCCCGCGCAGGAAGTTCTTCGTGCCGTCGATGGGATCCAGCACCCAGGTGCGGCCCGCGCCGGTGCCGCCGCCGCGTTCTTCCCCGGCGACCCCGTCGGCCGGCCGCTGCTCGGCGAGCACCGCGCGCACCGCGTCTTCCACCGCCACGTCGGCATCGGTCACCGGGGTACGGTCGGGTTTGCTGTCCACCTGCAGGTCACGCGCCCGGAACCGGTGGGTGGTGATCCGGTCGGCGACGTCGGCCAGCTGCAGTCCGAGATCGAGATCGCTGCGCACGCCCCGACTCTAGTGGTGCACGGCAGTGCGGTCGTGCGGGTGGCCCGGCCCGTTCCCCGAGGAGGACGGACGCGATCTCCGGGGCCCACTAGTCTGGGGGTGTGAGCGTGGTGCTGCTGGCAGAAGACGACCCGGCCATCGCTGTGCCGTTGTCCCGAGCGCTGCAGCGCGAGGGCTACTCGGTTCAGGTGATCGAGGACGGGAACGAGACGCTGGAGGCCGCCGCTGCGGGAGGGGTCGATCTGCTGGTGCTCGATCTCGGCCTGCCGGAGATGGACGGCCTGGAGGTCTGCCGCAGGTTGCGCGCCCAGGGGCGCGGACTGCCGGTGCTCATGCTCACCGCGCGCACCGACGAGGTCGACTTCGTGGTCGGCCTGGACGCCGGTGCCGACGACTACGTCGCCAAACCGTTCCGGCTCGCCGAGCTCATGGCCCGGATCCGCGCGCTGCTGCGCCGCGGGGCGCCGGAGACGCTGGAGGCGTCCGGGGTGCGGCTCGACCTCACCGCTCGGCGGGTGCTCGTCGACGAGCACGAGGTGCAGCTGGCCAACAAGGAGTTCGAGCTGCTGCGGGTGCTGATGCGGCATGCGGGGCAGGTGGTGACCAGGGAAGACATCCTGGAGGAGGTCTGGCCGGAGTCCGACCGCAAGGGCAGCAAGACGCTGGACATGCACATCTCCTGGCTGCGCCGCAAACTCGGCGACAGCAACGGCAGGCTCGACGAAACGCGGATCGCCACGGTCCGCGGTGTCGGGTTCCGGTTCAACTCGGGCTGACCCCGCGATGCGCAGACGAATCCTGCAGGCCACCTTGCTGGCGGTCGCCGTGACCGCCGTCGCCCTGGGACTTCCGCTGGGCTTCAGCGCGCTCAAGCTGGTGCAGGACCTCACCGCCGGGGACCTGTCCACCCGCGCCCAGCAGATCGCCACGCTGCTCGACGAGCAGATCGCCGCCGACCAGGAGATCGACCTGGACGCCGCTCGGCTGGCCGTGCCGGACGGGGCGCGGCTGATCGTGCGCACGCAGACCCGCGACTACGTCTACGGACCCGACCCGGGGGAACGGCCGCTGGTCGAGATGGTGCCGATGGTGCAGAGCGGGACCGTCACCATCGCCGCGCCGAGCGGCCCGGTGCGCACCCAGCAGTTCCAGGTCGCCGGGCTGGTGGTGCTGCTGGTGGTGCTGTCGGCGGGCACCGGGATGATCGTGGCCAGCGTGACCGCCCGCCGCCTGGCCGATCCGCTGCGGCACGTCGCCGCCCGGGCCGCCCGCCTCGGCGCGGGCGACTTTCGGGCCGATCCGCAGCGGCACGCCGTCCCGGAGCTGGACCGGGTGGCCGATGCGCTGGACGCGTCCGGTGCTGCGCTGTCCCAGCTGGTGCAGCGCGAGCGGGACCTCGTCGGCGATGTCTCGCACCAGCTGCGCAGCAGGCTCACCGCGCTGCAGCTGCGGTTGGAGACGCTGGCCGCGACCGGGGACGAGGACACCGCCGAGGAGGCGACGGCCGCGCTGGAGCAGGCCGAACGGCTCTCCGGGGTGCTCGACGACCTGCTGGCGGCCGCGATCGAGGCGCGGGCCAAGGATGCCGAACCGCTGGACGTCTCCGGGCTGTTGACCGACGTGGCCGCCGAATGGCGGGACCCGATGCGGGCGGCGGGACGCACGCTGCGCACGCGCATCGCCGATGAGCTGCTGGCCCGGGCCACGCCGGCCCGGCTGCGCGAGGCGATCGGCGTGCTGCTGGACAACGCGCTGCGGCACGGCCAAGGCACGGTGACGCTCGTCGGCAAGCAGAGCGCGGGCACGGTCGTGGTCGAGGTCAGCGATGCCGGACCGGGCGTGCCGGACCAGCTGATCCCGTACGTCTTCGAGCGCGGGTTCTCCGGGCACGGCTCGACCGGGGTGGGCTTGGCGTTGGCCCGGGCACTCATCGAAGCCGACGGCGGGCGGCTGGAACTGGGCAAGGCCCGCCCGGCGATGTTCGAGATCTTCCTGCCGATGGCCCGCGCGGACGACGTCCTGGGCATCTCGTGGAAGATCCAGTCCACCCCGCGGTAGCCCGCGGTTCCGGTCAGGCCGGGGCGCTGGGCTGGAGTTCGCGGTGCTGCTCGCGGGCCTCGCGCGGGAACACCCAGCGCCGGAACGCCCACCAGCGGAAGGCCATGCCGACCAGCAGCCCCACCACCTGACCTGCGGTGAAGTCGGCGATCTCCTCGACCAGCCTGCTGGTGTGCGGGGTGGCCAGCAGCAGCACGTACCGGGATACCCACAGCGGTGCCGAGTACAGGGCCACGCCCATCGCGCTCACCGCGAAGTACAGCGCGGCTTCCTGCGGTCGCCGCCGCCCGCCCCGGGTGCGGAAGGACCACTCCCGGTTGAGCACGTAGGACAGCGCGGTGGCGCACAGCACGGCCAGCACCTTCGCGGTGACCGGGTGCGCGGCCAGCACGCTCAGCTTGAGCAGGTAGAAGATGCCGGTGTCCAGCACGAAGGTGATCGCGCCCACGGTCCCGAACTTGAGGAACTCGTGGTGGCGCACGACCAGCGACCGGTACACCTCGGGCAGGCGCGCGAGGGCCGAATCGACGACGGACACGCGTGCGAGTCTACGGAGCCTCCCGCGCCGTTCTCCGCGGACGCGCCCCGTGACGCCGGTCATCCGCGCCCGGCGCGATCCCCGTCCTCGGTGCTGCGGCCGGTCTCCTCGGCGGGATCGCGGCCCCAGGGCGTCGGTGGTTCCTCGTCCGACCAGGACGGCCGGTCGTCGCTCGACGGTGGTGCGGTGTCGATCGGCCGGTCCGGGGTCGTCGGGGCGCTCCCGCTCGTGCTCGGTTCGCTGCCGGTGGGTTCGCTCTCGGACGGTTCGCCGGTGGGTTCGCTACCGCTCGGCGGCGTCGGGGGCACCGAGCTCGTCGGCGGCCCTCCCGGTTCGGACTCCGATGGTTCGGACTCCGTCGGTTCGGACTCCGTCGGTTCGGGCCGGGGCGGCGGTTCGGATTCCGTCGGTTCCGGCCCGGGAGGGTCCGGTAGCGGCGGGATCCACGGGAACCACAGCCGCACGCCCACCGCGTCGCGGTCGGTCGCGGCGCCCAGTTGCGCCGTGACCTCGACCGGGAACTCCCGGTACGGCTCGTCCGGCACCGCGCGCAGCGGCCGGGTGAAGCCGGGCAGCGTGCCCACCCACACCCGGCCGGTGAACGATTCGTCCGGATCCAGTTCCGCCGAGCAGCGCAGCAGTCCGGGTTCGGCGGGCAACGCCTCGCACCCCGGCGGGACACCGATCGCAGCGACCCCGGCGGGCAATCGCACCTCGGTCTGCGCGCGTCCCGGCGCGCGCCCGGTGTTGCGCACGTCGAACTCGACCCGGCTGTCCAGCCACGGGACGGGATCCCACACCGCGGCGCGCACCCGCACGCCGTCGACGGGCTCCGGCGGCTGGACGCGCACCGGGACCACCGGCAGCGCCAGCTGCACCCGGCGCCCGGCATCGACCTCGGCCTCGACGGTCCCGCTGCGGGCTTCCGGGCTCGCCCGCAGGCGGAAGGCGAAGGTGAACGACTCGCCGGGCTGCAGCCCGCGGTCCGTGCGGCAGCTGACCGAACCGGCGGTGTCCTCGCAGGTCACGCCCGGTTCCCCGGGTGCCGTTGTGCGGGAGGTGGCGGCCGTCGCGACGCGCGGGGTCGCGCTCTGCGGTGCGGTGCTCGCCGGTCCCGCGGGCCGGTCGGCCGAAGCCCCGGGGATGTGCGCGGTCACCCCGGGCGGCACGGCGATCGTCGTGGTCACCGGCTCGGACGGTGCGGACCCGCTGTTGCGCACCGTGATCGGCAGCTCGGCGGGATCTCCGCCGGGCACGAGCCGGATCGGCGCGGCGGGTGAGGTCGCGTCCAGTTCCGGTTCTGGCGGCGGGGCCGGTGCGGGCGGCGGCTGTTCCGGTGCCGGGGGCGCTGGTGGCTCGGGTCGCGGAGGTTGCGGTTGCGGTGCGGGCCGTTCGGCGGGGGGCGGCGGAGGCGGCGCCGCGGTGGGCATCTCGGCGGGCCCGGCGGTGAGCCCGACGGCGACCGCCGCGACCAGCGCGCTGGTGGAGACCCCGGCCACGGCACCCTGGCGCGGTGCGGCGCTCGCGGCACCGACCGCACCGCCGCCCGCTCCCGCGGCCCCGGCGGCACCCGCCGCGCCCGCACCGGCCGAGGAGGCGGCCAGGTACCCCGTCGCGGCCGCGCCCAGCAGTAGCGGGGCGACGAACACCCGCAGCGCCCCGTTCACGTCGCTGAGTTCGGCGGCCAGCGCGCGGCACCGGTCGCAGCGGTCCAGGTGCGCCTCGACCTGCGCCGTCTCCCGCTTGGACAGCCCGTGCCGGGTCCAGGCGCCGAGCCGGTCGGCGATCGCCCGGCACTGCTCGGGTCCGTCCTGCTCGTCCAGGCGGCCGAGGTGCACCTGCAGGTACTCCTGGCGCAGCCGCTCGCGCGCGCGGTAGGCCAGCGCGGAGACGCCGTTCGGCGTCAGCCCCAGCAGCGGGGCGACGTCCGCCGGGGTCTGGCCCTCCACCTCGACGTGCCACAGCACGGTCTGCCAGCGCTCCGGCAGCGCAGCGAACGCCTGCGCGGCCAGCGAGCGCTCCAGGCCGGCCACGGCCGGGTCGGTGAACGGGACGCTGATGTCGGCGCCAGGCACCTCGGCCACGTCCTCGGCGGGCCGCACCTTGCTCTCCCGGCGGGTGCGGTCGTACGCGGCGTTGCGCACCGAGGTGAGCAGGTAGGCGCGGAAGGCGCTGGTCGGTCCGCCCCCGCCGCGCAGCGCGTCCAGCACCTTCGCGAACGCCTCGGAGATCAGGTCATCCGCCTCGCCGGGGGAGCGGGCGACCTGCCTGGCCATGTTCCGCGCGGCCGCCACGTGCCGTTCGTAGAGCGTCGCGTACGCCTGGGTCGATCCGGTCCGAACCGCCTCCAGCAGTTCAGCGTCGCCGGGGCCCGCAACCTCCGTCGGGTCTGCCGCCACACCTGTCCTTCCCGTTCGCACCTGCCGGGCCGCCGCGCACCGGATCCGGGAACCATGATCATCCCGCTGCCGCCGATCATTGTGAGCTACGGCGCTCCGGCTGCGCCACGACCCGCACCGTCATGGACCAGTGCCCGGTGCGTCCCCCTCGCGCAGGATCGATGAAGGGAGGGGCCGTGCGGGACGGTTCGACTGCGTGCGACGGACCCGCTTCCCGGGGTGGCCGCCGGGCGCTGCGGTCGCGCTGGTGGGCGGCGAGCCTGGCCGCGGGCTGGCCGTTCCCGAGCGACTGGGACGCGGAAGCGGTCGAGGAGGTCTGCGCGGCGGTGGTGGCCGGGGAGCAGCTCGCGGACGTGCTGGCGGGGCTGGGCGCGGCCCGCGCCGCAGCCGGGGTGGGCCTGCGGTCCGCGCTGCAGGACGTGGCCGCGCTGCACGCGGTGTCGGCGGACGAGCGAGCCGGTCCCGCGCCGGCCGATCCGGACGGGGTGCCGTCCTGGATGGTGCGGGCGCTGTCGGTCGGCTGGTCCGAGGCGCTGCTGGCGCAGGTGGTGGGCGGCGAGGTCCGGGATCCGCTGACCGGGCTGGCCACCGCCGGGTACCTGGGCGGGCGGCTCGCCGAAGTGCAGCGGGCGGCCCGGGTGCGCGGTCGAGCGGTGTCCGAGTCGCACGCGCTGGTCGTGTTCTCGCTGGACCCGTGCTCCGGGCCGGTCCGCTCGCCGGGCATGGTGCTGGTCGGTGATGTGCTCGGCGCGGTGTTCTGCGGCGGGGAGACCGCGGCGCTGGTGCGGCCGTCCGCGGCGGCGGTCCTCGCGCCGCGGGAACCGGGGCTGCGACCGCGCTGCGAACTCGCCCTGGCGCGGATCCGGCACCGCTTCGCCGCCGACGGATCGCTGGGTGCTGCGCAGGTGACCGCGTGGGAGGCGGAGTTCCCGGCGGATCCGTTCCGGCTGCTGGACCAGCTGGCCCCGGCGACACGCCCGGCCGAGTGAGGATCTGCGTTCCGCGCACCGGTCCGGGCGGGCGACCCTCGCGCTGGAGCGGCGCGCTGCGGAACTTAAGCTGGACGGGTGGACCAGCGCACCGGAACCCCAGTCGTCGGCATGATCGGTGGCGGCCAGTTGGCCCGGATGACCCATCAGGCGGCCGTCCCGCTGGGCCAGTCGCTGAAGGTGCTGGCCACCTCGCCCGAGGATTCGGCGGCCCTGGTGGCGCCGCGGGTCGAGATCGGGCAGCACACGGACCTGGACGCGCTGAAGAACTTCGCGCAGGGCTGCGACGTGCTGACCTTCGACCACGAGCACGTGCCCGGCGACCTGCTCCGCGTGCTGGCCGCGTCCGGCACGTCCGTGCAGCCGGGGCCGGACGCGCTGCTGCACGCGCAGGACAAGCTGGTGATGCGTCGCAAGCTAGCCGAGCTGGGCGTTCCGGTGCCGCCGTTCGCCGAGGTCACCTCGGTCGCTGATGTGCTGGAGTTCGGTGCCGAGCACGGCTGGCCGTGCGTGCTCAAGACCGCCCGCGGCGGTTACGACGGCCGCGGGGTCTGGGTACTGGACGGCCCGGACGAGGCGCGCAGCACCGCCGCCGAGCTGCTGGAGAGCGGGGCCGTGCTGCTCGTGGAGCAGCGGGTGGCGCTGCGCCGGGAGCTCGCCGCCCTGGTGGCCCGGTCGCCGTTCGGCCAGGGAGCCTGCTGGCCGCTGGTGGAGACGGTGCAGCAGGACGGGATCTGCGTGCAGACCCTCGCGCCCGCGCCGGACGCCTCGGCGGACCTGATCCGGCAGGCGCAGGACATGGCGCTGCAGATCGCCGATGCGCTGGACGTGACCGGCGTGCTGGCGGTGGAGCTGTTCGAGACCGCCTCCGGCCTGGTGGTCAACGAACTGGCGATGCGCCCGCACAACTCCGGGCACTGGACGATCGACGGCTCGCGCACGTCGCAGTTCGAGCAGCACCTGCGCGCGGTGCTGGACTACCCGCTGGGCAGCACCGAGCCGACGGCGCCCGCGGTGGTGATGGGCAACGTGATCGGTGCGCCGGAGACACCGGCGATGAGCGTGGACGAGCGGCTGCACCACCTGTTCGCCCGCTATCCGCACGCGAAGGTGCACCTCTACGGCAAGGGCGAGCGGCCGGGCCGCAAGCTCGGCCACGTCAACCTGCTCGGCGACCGGATGGACGAGATCCGCGAGCAGGCCCGGTTGGCCGCGCATTGGCTGTCGCACGCCGAGTGGGCGGACGGCCACGAGATCCACTAGGGGCGGGTTCCGGGCTGGCGCGGGTCGAGCTGGCCGGCGAAGACGGATACTTCCGAGCCCCGGGGCATTCCCGGGCTCGCGCGTCGATCGCGAGGAGGAGCACAGGTGACGGACGGACACCCGCTGGTCGGCGTGATCATGGGCAGCGATTCGGACTGGCCGGTCATGGAGGCGGCCGGTCAGGCGCTCACCGAGTTCGACGTGCCGTGGGAGGTCGGCGTCTACTCGGCGCACCGGACCCCGCAGCGGATGCTGGACTACGCGGCGCGCGCCGCCGAGCGCGGGATCCGGGTGGTCATCGCCGGTGCCGGGGGCGCCGCCCACCTGCCCGGGATGGTCGCCGCGTCGACCGTGCTGCCGGTGATCGGTGTTCCGGTGCCGCTCAAGTACCTGGACGGCATGGACTCGCTGCTGTCGATCGTGCAGATGCCCGCCGGGGTTCCGGTCGCGACGGTGTCCGTGGGCGGTGCGCGCAACGCGGGGCTGCTGGCGGTGCGCACGCTGTCGGCCGATAGCGGCGAGCTCGGCACGCGGCTGCGCGCGGCGATGAGCTCGTTTCAGGCCGAGCTGGAGTCCTCGGTCCTGGCCAAGCACGAGCACCTCCGCGGCCAGGTCTAGCGCCGGATCAGCCGAACTGGCTGACCACGACCGCTTCACCCGCGGTGCCGATGGGGCCGCGCCGGTCGTGCAGCCGGGAGCGCACGACCCCGATCCCGGTGGGCTGCAGGTCACGCTCGATCTCCAGGCCGAGCCACTCGCCTTCCAGCTCGCGGTGCAGGTACAGCGTGATGTCGGTGTTGATCCACGGGCCGAAGATCTCGCCGAGCGGGCTGGCCGCGCTGATGCAGTCGACCAGCACCGCCACATGCGCCAGCGGGCTGATCGACTCACCGGCCAGCAGCGGCAGCGGCATCCGCAGCCACACCCGGCTGGTCGGCCCGGATACCTGGTCGTCGACCCAGCGCGCCTGCACGATGTCGTGCACGCCTTCGCGCAGTTCAAGCTCCGGCGGGATCAGGCGCCCGTCCGCGACGTCGTCGGGGCCGGCGAATTGTGGGACCGGTCCGGCTTCCGGGCCGTCCACGTTCGTGCGGGCGACCAGTTGGCCGACCGCGCGGGTGACGACGTGGTCGCCCGTGCTGAGCACGGCTTCCCAGACCTTGACCCGCTTGCCGGTGCGCAGCGGCCGGGTGCTGATGGTCAGCGGGACGCGCGGTACCGGGCGCATCAGGTCCACGGTCAGCCGCGCCGTGAACAGGTCCGGATCCCCGGCGGCGCGTTCCAAGGCCCTGGCCAGCAGCCCGGCCACCGGTCCGCCGCCGGTCAGCTCGCCCCAGGGATTGCCGGCCGAGTCGGTGGGCAGGAAGGTCTCGCCGTCCTGCACGAACAGAGCGTCGTCATCCAGCACGGCAGTATGTTACCCGCGGGTAGGTCAGGTCGCGGCGTAATGCACCTCACGTGCGGGGTAAATAGTTGAAGGTTCACGTAAAGTGGGCGCTGCCGTTCTCCCGACCCGAGAGGTCCCCGATGTCCGAGAAGCTCCCGATGCCGCAGCTGCGCGAGCTGACGCTGCTGCTCGCCCGCGTGGTGATCGGCGCCACCTTCCTGGCGCACGCCTACCAGAAACTCGTCACCAATGGAATGGGCGCCACCGCAACCGGTTTCGCGGAGATGGGCATTCCGCTGCCCACCGCCGCCGCGTGGTTCGCGATGCTGGTCGAGGGCCTCGGTGGCATCGCGCTGGTGCTCGGTGCGCTGCTGCCGGTGGCCGGTGTGCTGCTGGCCGCGGTGATGCTCGGCGCCTGGGCGATCGCGCACACCGGTGCGGGTTTCTACGTCACCGACGGCGGTTTCGAGTACGTGCTGGTGCTGGCGGTGGTGAGCCTCGCGCTCGGGTTCAGCTCCCCGCGCTACGCGCTGGACACCGCGCTGCTGTCCGGCAACCGGTCCCGCGTGGCCGAACCGCAGCAGGTGTGACCCCGCGGATCACGCGCCGAGCTCCCGGGTGATCTTCTCCGCCTCGCGGCGCGCGGGCAGCTGCGCCGGGTCCGGGTTCGCGCACTGCACCAGGTGTGCCCCGGCGGCCAGCACCGCCAGCAGGCCGTCCACCGCGCCGCGGGGCAGGTCCCAGTCCGCTGTGGACAGAACACGGTCCGCCGCGGTGAGCTCCAGCTCCTGCGCGCGGGTCCGCGCCCGCTGCACCACCTCGTCGACCGAGCCGTCGAGCAGGGCGGGATCCGTTCCGGAAACCGGTGCCAGCGGGTGGAACTCATCGCCGTGCACCCGGATGTCCGAGACGTAGTCCACGGCGTCGGCGGGCAGGTCGCGCACCGGGGCGCCCAGCGCGTCCAGACCGACCACGGCGGTGGTGAACGCCCCCGGTGCGGCGGGTCGGTCGGCGGGCACGAAGGCCACCTCGGCGCCCTGCGGATCGTCGACCACGTGCGCCCCGCACCACCAGGAGCCCAGCAGCACGCCGACCGTCTGCCAGTGCGCGGGCAGCGCGACCGAGACCCGGGTGCCCGGTTCCAGGTCGTGCTCGTCGACCAGCCAGTTGGCGGTCTTGGCGGCCCAGTTCGCCGCGGTGGCGCGGGACAGTTCGATCCGCGCACCGGTCGCGTCGTCGTAGTACGTGATCAGCGGCTTGGCGGACGCATTCAGCAGCGGCCCGAGCAGTGCCTGCGTGACGGTCATGCGCCGAGCCTACGGCCCGGGACCGCGTGCGCCCGGCCCCGGGCGCGGCGGAACGTCAGTTGACGCAGGGGATCTCGCCGTCGGCGACGATCGGTTCGTCCTGCGGACCCCGACGGTGGATCAGTTCACGCACGGGATGCCGTCGGCGGTGAAGCGCTCGGATTCCGCATCGGTGGACTGCATCGGTGCCGGGGACGGCCCCTGCAGCGCACCCGGCCCCTGCTGGGCACCGTCCAGCTGCACGCCCTGCTGCGGGGCGAAGCTCTGCGCACCCGGCCCCTGGTAGTCCTCCCCGAGGTAGACCTCGGCGCTGCCCGCGGTCAGGTTCGGGCTCTCCTCGGCGGGCAGGCCGCCCAGCGCGGTGGCCAGGTCCTGGCCCGCCTGCTGCTGACCGGGGGCGTAGTAAACGACGGAGTTCGTGGCCTCGGCGTTCTCGCTGCCGCCCGCGGTGAAGCCCTGCGTGGACAGCTCGTCGAGCACGTTCGCGGCCAGCCCGCTGACCCCGGAGGCGTTGTAGACGCTGACCGTGGTCTGCGCGCGGGCCTGCTCGGCGGCCTCGCGCTGCTGCTCCTTCTGCTGCCGTTCGGCGGGCGGGAGCAGCAGGTCCTCGGCGAACTGGTGCATTTCCGGGATGTTCAGCGTCACGTCCTCTTCGCCGGACTCGCCGACCAGGTGCACCGGGGCGCCGACGAACTCCACGTCGCCACCGGCCACACCCTGCATCTGCTCCGCGAACTCCAGGATGTTGCCCGCGAGGTCCTCGTCCAGGGTCACCGACTTCTGGATCGAGTCGATCAGCGCGGAGAGCTTCGCCGGGTTGGCCAGCGTGCCGGAGGACAGGATCTTCTGCGACAGGCCGGTCATGAACACCTGCTGGCGCACACCGCGTTCCAGCTCGTTCACCAGGCCCTTGCGCTGCCGGACGAACGCCAACGCGTCGGTGCCCTGGACGGTCTGCCTTCCGGCCTGGAAGTCCGCGCCGGACGCGTCGTCCTGGGTGGGCTCGTTCAGGCACACCTCGACACCGCCCACCGCATTGGTGACCTCGTAGAAGCCGAGCAGGTTGACCTCGGCGAAGTGGTCGATGGTGACCCCGGACATCTTCTCCAGCGTCTGCACCAGCAGCTGGCGGCCCGCGTCCTGGGACTCCTCCTCCAGCTTGGCGTCGTCGGTCTCGCCGGACTCCTCCATTTCGGCGCGCTTTTCGGCCTTGCCCGCGTTAAGCGTCTCGGTGAGCTTGGTCTCGCCCATACCCATGTCCAGGTCGACGAGCGTGTCGCGGGGGAAGGAGATCGCACTGGCGCTCTTGCCGTCGTTGGGGATGCGCACCAGGATCATCGCGTCGGTGAGGTCGCCGCCCTCGTCGTCGCTGGCGCCCAGCTTCTCCAGGACCTCCGGCGGCAGCGGGTTGCCCTGCGCGTCGGTGCGCGAGTCGTTGCCGATCAGCAGGATGTCGGTGGCGCCGTCCGGCGCGTTGAGCCCGCCACCGAGCACGCTGCCGGACGTGGAGCTGCCCTCGAACCCGCGCAGCATCGCCCAGCCGTAGCCCGTGGTGCTCAGCACGATCACCGACAGCAGGGCGACCAGGGTGCGGCCGAGGTAGCGGCCGCGGCGCCCGCTGCGGCGGCGCGCCCAGGTGTCGTCCTGCGGAGGTTCCGGTGCGGCGCCCGGCGTTCTGGCCGCGGAACGGCCGGATGCGCCGGCGCCCTGCGCGGTTGCCCGCTTGCTCTGCCGGTCCGGACTCCGGTGCTCGCCGCCGCGCGGCTCGTTCTCCCGGGCGGGCTCGCCGCCGCGGGGGGCGTTGCCGGACGGGGGCTGCTGGCCGCGCCCGCTCGGCGGAGGTGCGCCACCTGGGCGCCCTGCGGGACGCGGCGGTTGCGGAGGGTTCGGGCCGCCGGCCGGTGGCCGCGGCGTGTTGCCGGGGCCACGCGGCGGGACCGGTCTACCGGGCTGCCCCCGGCCGTTACCTGGCCTCGGCCGTTCCTCCACGCCGGATCCTCCTTGGGCGTTTTGCGAGCGTTACACGGTTGTCCAGTGATATTGGTCCTGTCCCGGGAGGCTAGCGGTGATCCTCTGCGGCCGGGTCAGGTCCCTGCGTAAGTGGTGACTTCACTCATACGAGTGAAGCAGTGCGGTTACTCTCAGTTGTCACAGGAGGGCTGACCGAGCTCGTCCGACTCGTGGCAGACTGCCGTGTGCCCGGACGCGGGTGCGCGGACCATCTCGGCGGGAGCGGCCACGATGCGGATTCTGGTAACGGGTGGGGCCGGGTTCATCGGCTCGCACTACGTGCGGCGACTGCTCGCCGGAGCCTACCCGGGCTTCGCCGACGCGAAGGTGGTCGTGCTGGACAAGCTCACCTACGCGGGCAGCCGGGAGAACCTCGATCCGGTCGCCGCCGATCCGCGGCTGGAGTTCGTGCACGGCGACATCTGCGACCGCGACCTGCTCGCCCGCTCGATGGGCGGGGTGGACGTGGTGCTGCACTTCGCCGCCGAAACGCACGTGGACCGGTCGATCGAGGGGTCCGACGCCTTCGTGATGACCAACCTCGTCGGCACCGACGCTCTGCTGCGCGCGGCCCTGGACGCCGGGGTCGGCAGGTTCGTGCACGTGTCCACCGACGAGGTCTACGGCTCCATCGACACCGGGTCCTGGCCCGAGGAGCACGCGCTGGAACCGAATTCGCCGTACTCCGCGGCCAAAGCGGGCTCGGACCTGCTGGCCCGCGCCTACCACCGCACGCACGGGCTGCCGGTGTGCATCACCCGCTGCTCGAACAACTACGGTCCGTACCAGTACCCGGAGAAGATGCTGCCGCGGTTCATCACGAACCTGCTCGACGACCGGCCCGTCCCGCTCTACGGCGACGGCGGCAACGTGCGCGACTGGTTGCACGTCGACGACCACTGCCGCGCCGTGCAGCTGGTCGCCGAATCCGGCACCCCCGGCGAGGTCTACAACATCGGCGGCGGTACCGAGCTCACCAACCGGGAGCTCACCGAACACCTGCTCCGCGTGTTCGGGCTGGACTGGTCCGCGGTGCAGCCGGTCGCCGACCGGAAGGGGCACGACCGCCGCTATTCGGTCGATCACACCAAGATCGTCCGCGAGCTCGGCTACGCGCCCGCCGTCGACTTCGCCGAGGGACTGGCCGCGACCGTGGACTGGTACCGACAGAACCGCTCCTGGTGGGAACCGTTGAAACGGGCCGCCGAAAGTCCTGCCGACACCGCGGGAAGCCCTGCCGACACCGCGGGAGGCGCGCGGTGAAGCGGCTGGCGGTGCTCGTCCCCGGCGGACGTGGCCAGCTGGGCGCCGAACTCGCCCGCGTGCTGCGCGGTGTCCCCGGCGCGCTGGTGCACGCACCCGGTTCCGGGGAGCTCGACGTCACCGATGGCGAGGTGGTCGGCGACGCGGTCAGCTCGTTCACCGCATCGGCCAAGGACGCCGGCCTGCGCCCGGTGGTCGTCAACGCGGCCGCGTTCACCGCCGTCGACGCCGCGGAGGAGGACCAGCGGCAGGCCGAGCGGATCAACACCACCGGTGCTGCGCAGGTCGCCGCGGCCTGCCGGGACAGCGGTGCCGGTCTGGTGCACGTGTCCACCGACTACGTCTTCCCCGGTGACGCCGACCGCCCGTACGAGCCCACCGACGAGACCGGCCCGAAGACCGCCTACGGCCGGACCAAGCTGGACGGTGAGCACGCGGTGCTGGACTCCGGTGCCCGGGCCTGGGTGGTGCGCACCGCCTGGGTCTACAGCGCGGGCGGGCAGAACTTCGTGCGCACCATGCTCCGGCTCGCCGCCGAGCGGGAGACCCTGTCCGTGGTGGACGACCAGGTCGGCACGCCCACCTGGGCCGCCGACCTCGCGCGCGGACTGCTCGAACTGGCCGGGCAGATCGCCCGCAGGCACGGTCCCGACCAGCGCGTCCTGCACTGCACCAACACCGGCAGTGCCAGCTGGTTCGAGCTCGCCCGCGCGGTGTTCGCCGGCAGCGGCCTGGACGAGGAGCGGGTGCAGCCGTGCAGCAGCGCCCAGTTCCCGCGCCCCGCACCGCGCCCCGGCTACTCGGTGCTGTCCGACCGGGCCTGGCGGGAAGCCGGGCTCACCCCGCTGCGCCCCTGGCGCGAAGCGCTCGGCGTGGCACTGCACGAGTTCCGCTGACCCGGCGGCGCACCCGTCCGCTATCCGGTAGGCGCGCACCGTCTCCGCGGCGCACCGGCTCCAGGTGAACTCCACCGATGATCACCGCCGGTCCCCGGCGGAGGGCGCGCGGCGGCGTTCGGCACAATCGGCGGACGTGACCGAGCCGCGCACCTACGGCGACGAGATCGCCGTCGTCATCGTGACCTACTCCCCGGGCGAGACGCTGCAGGAGTTCCTGCGCACGCTGGACGACGCCACCGAACGCGGGGTGCGGGTCGTGCTGGCGGACAACGGATCCACCGACGGCGCACCGGAGCGCGCCGCGGCCGAGCACGACAACGTGCAGCTGGTGCCCACCGGCGGCAACCTCGGCTACGGCGGCGGGGCCAACCGCGGTGTGGCCGAGCTGGGCGGCGAGTACGGCTGGGTGGTGGTCGCCAACGCCGATCTGCAATGGCGCCCGGGCAGCCTGGACGAACTGCTGGCCGCAGCCCAGCGTTGGCCGCGCGGCGGTGCGTTCGGTCCGCTGATCCGCGAACCGGACGGGGAGATCTACCCCTCGGCGCGGCTGTTGCCGTCGCTGGGCCGCGGGACGGGCCACGCGCTGCTGAGCAAGGTGTGGGCGTCGAACCCGTTCTCCCGCGCCTACCGCCAGTCCGAGGCCGCGATCACCGAGCGAGCGGCGGGCTGGCTGTCCGGATCCTGCCTGCTGCTGCGCCGCGAGGCGTTCGACTCGGTGGACGGGTTCGACCCGCGGTACTTCATGTACTTCGAGGACGTCGACCTGGGCGATCGGCTCGGCCGGGCGGGCTGGCTCAACGTGTACGTGCCCTCCGCGGAGATCATGCACATCGGCGGGCACGCGACCTCGGGTTCCTCGGAGCGGATGCTGCACGAGCACCACCGCAGCGCCTACCGCTACCTGGCCGACCGGCATCCGGGCGCCGCCTGGGCTCCGCTGCGCGCGGGACTGCGCGCCGCGCTGGAAGTCCGCGCCCGAGCCGAGGTCCGCGCGGGTCGGCGGAACTGAGGCGTCCTTCGACCGGGCGCGCGGAACGTCTCACTCGCCGGGGTTGAGCCGGGAGCCCAGTGGGCCGGAGCCGTCGAACCCGTAATTGCCCTCGAAGCCGTAGTCTTCGGTCGGCCAGCCGCCCAGGACGGGCTCCGGACCGTGCTGCGCGCCGCCGGGGACCGGGAAGGTGTCGGTGGGCGGGGTCGTCTCCTCGGACCCGGCGATCATCTCGCGCGGTATGCGCACGGTGCTGGCGGCGTCCATGGGCGAGGTGGCGTTGTCCGGGGTGACGACGAACGCACCGCGTGCCCGCGCGCGAGCAAGTGCCTCGTCGGCTCGATGACGCGGGTCCATAGGGATGCCCTCTCAAGTCCTTCGGCGATTTCGCGGGTGGGCGTGCGACGGCGCGAACCGGGAACCCGTTGTCCATTATGCCGGTGCACCTGCCACAGTATTCCCCCCAATGGGTTCTCGTCCCGGAAGTCCGTCAGGTAGAGGAGGCGCACCGCCCATGACCGCCGATCCGCAGCCTCCGCCCGCGCCGGTGCGCGGGGCCGAGGCGGTCGTCCTCGTCGGGGGGCGCGGAGTCCGGTTGCGCCCGCTGACCCTGTCGGCGCCCAAGCCGATGCTGCCCACCGCGGGCGTGCCGTTCCTGAGCCACCTGCTCTCCCGGATCCGCGCCGCCGGGATCGAGCACGTGGTGCTCGGCACCTCCTACAAGTCCGAAGTCTTCGCCGAGCACTTCGGCGACGGAGCGGACCTGGGCCTGGAGATCGAGTACGTGGTGGAGGACGAGCCGCTGGACACCGCCGGCGCGATCCGCAACGTGGCCGACCGGCTGCGCGAACCGGACGTGCTCGTGTTCAACGGCGACATCCTGTGCGGGGTGGATCTGCCGGAGTTGGTGCGCACCCACCGCGACGCTGCCGCCGACGTCACGCTGCACCTGGTGCGGGTCGCCGACCCGCGCAGCTTCGGCTGCGTGCCCACCGATGCCGACGGGCGGGTGACCGCGTTCCTGGAGAAGACCGACGATCCGCCGGTCGACCAGATCAACGCGGGCTGCTACGTGTTCCGGCGCGAGGTGATCGAGGACATTCCCGCAGGGCGGCCGGTTTCGGTGGAGCGGGAGACCTTCCCCGGCCTGCTGGCCTCCGGGGCGCGCCTGCAGGGTTACGTGGACGAGTCGTAC
Source organism: Saccharopolyspora montiporae (assembly GCF_015209505.1). GTDB lineage: Bacteria > Actinomycetota > Actinomycetes > Mycobacteriales > Pseudonocardiaceae > Saccharopolyspora > Saccharopolyspora montiporae. Next base: position 20,372 of record NZ_JADEYC010000041.1, on the reverse strand, counting down.
TGGCTGGACCTGGGCACCCCGGCGGCGTTCGTGCGCGGCAGCGCCGATCTCGTGCGCGGGATCGCCCCGTCCGATGCGCTGCCCGGTGCGCCCGGCGAATCATTGCTGCTGCCCGGGGCGCGGGTGGACGCGGACGCCGTCGTCGACGGCGGGAGTACCGTCGGTGCCGGTTCCGTCGTCGAGGCCGGGGCCGCCGTGCACGGCTCGACGCTCTTCGACGCGGCTCGCGTCGCCGGCGAAGCCGTGGTGGAGCGCAGCGTGCTCGGGGCCGGCGCCGAGGTCGGCGCGGGCGCGGTGCTGCGCGGCGCCGTCATCGGGGACGGTGCGCGCATCGGCGCCGGATGTGAACTGCTGGACGGAGCGCGCGTGTGGCCGGGTGTCGAGCTGCCGCCGGGAGGGGTGCGGTTCTCCGCTGACTGAGATGACCGGGGGCGTCCCGAACGAGGGGACCGTCCCGACCGAGGACGGGCTGTCCCGCACGTGGACACCGCCCGGGCCGCTGGACCTGGGCGCCGTGCTGGCACCGCTGCGCCGGGGCACCGGCGACCCGACGTGGCACGTCGGTGACCGCGGTGCGCTGTGGTGGGCCAGCACCACCCGCACCGGACCGGCGTCGCTGCGGGTGTCCGCCCGCGGCGGGCAGGTGCGCGCGCACGCCTGGGGACCCGGTGCCCACCTGGTGCTGGACGGCCTGCCCGCGCTGCTCGGGGCGGCCGACGACCCGTCCGGATTCCAGCCGGCGCACGACATCGTCGCCCGCGGGCAGCGCGCCTGCCGCGCGGTCCCGCAGGGGGCCTGCGGGCGGGTGTGGGACGTGCTGGTCGCCGCGGTGCTGGAGCAGAAGGTCACCAACCGCGAGGCCTGGCGCTCCTGGCGCCAGCTGTGCCACCGGTTCGGCAGCACCGCCCCGGGGCCGGTGCCGCAGGGCCTGCGGGTACCGCCGGACGCCCAGCAGCTGCGCGCCGTGCGCGATTGGGAGTGGCACCGGGCGGGTGTGGACGGCGCCCGCAGGCGCACCCTGCTGGCCGCGGCCTCGGTGGCCGGCCGGCTGGAGCGCGCCGTGCAGCTCGGCGGCACCGACGGGTGCGCCCTGCTGCAGCACGTGCCCGGTATCGGCCCGTGGACCGCGGCCGAGGTGGCCCAGCGGGCGTGGGGTGATCCGGACGCGGTCAGCGTCGGGGACTACCACCTGCCCACCATCGTCGGGCTCGCGCTGACCGGCGGATCGCTGGACGACGCGGGCATGCTCGACGTGCTGCAGCCCTACACCGGGCACCGGCACCGCGCCGTGCGCTACCTCAAGGCCGCGGGGGCGAGCCGGCCGCGCTACGGGCCGCGGATGCCGGCCCGCGACTACCGGTCGATCTGAGCGGCGGCCAGCGCGGCGGCCACCGGTTCGCGCAGGTCGGAGTCCGCGGGTAGGTCCCGCACCGGCCACCAGCGCAGATCGTCGGACTCGGCGCTGCGCACCGCGGTCGCCCCGCGCGGAGCGCGCACCGCGTACCGGACGTCGAAGTGCCGGGTCGGACTACCCAGCGAACAGGTGATGCCGTGCACGTCCAGGTGCACCGGATCCGGGACGATCTCCAGCCCCGCGATGCCGGACTCCTCGGTGGCCTCGCGCAGCGCGGCACCGGCCAGCGAGGAGTCCTCGGGTTCGCAGTGCCCGCCGAGCTGCAGCCAGGCCCCGACCCGCGGATGCAGGGTCAGCAACACGTGCTCGGCGTCCGCGTCCAGCACGATCGCCGAGGCGGTCAGGTGCCCGGGCGCGCAGGAGCGCGAGCACGCGTCCGCCCGCGCGGCCAGCAGCGCGCCGAACGCTTCGCGCAGCGCCTGCTGCTGCCGGTCCGCGGGCCGCCAGCCGGACAGCACCCGCTGCGCATCGCCGTGCAGATCGACGCCGGACGGGGCGCTCACAGCTCCACCAGCCCGTCGGCGAGGTCCCGAGGTTCGCGCGGGCCGGACGCGGCCTGCACCGGGTGGCCGACGGCCACCGCGCCCAGCGGTTCCCAGTTCGCGGGCAGGTCCAGTTCGGTGCGCACCACGTCGGGGCAGAACAGCGTGGAGGAGACCCAGCAGGAGCCGAGCTCTTCGGTGGCCAGCGCCACGAGCAGGCCCTGCACCGCCGCCCCGCCCGCGACGGTGAACATGGTCCGCTCGGCCGCGCTGCGCCGCGCATCCGGGTAGTCGTGCGCCCCGTCGAGCACGAGGAACGGCAGCAGCACCTCGGGGGCCGCGTAGAGCAGCCCGCCGCGCTCGGTGCGGCGCTGGGCGGCCTGCTCGGACATACCGTCGGCGCGCAGGTCCTCCAGCCACGCGGTGCGCATCGCATCCAGCAGCTTCGTCCGAAGTGGACGGTCACGCAGCCGGACGAAGCGCACCGGCCGGGTGTGGTGCGGCGCGGGCGCGGTCAGCGCGGTCCCGACCGCCCGGCGCAGCGCCTCCGGATCCACCGGGTCCGCGGTGAACTCGCGCACCGAGCGGCGCAGCAGCACCGCCTCGCGCCGACCGCGGTCCAGCGCTTCCTCGGTGCCCAGGTAGAACAGGTCCTCGTCGACGGTGCGCACCAGGTCGCGGGCTGTGCTGCCGTCGTCCTCGCCAGGCAGCCCGCGCAGCACGGCGACCGGCGTCGAACCGAGCTTGCCCTTCACCAGGTCGCCGGCCGCGGCGATCTCGTCGGCGACCGCGATCTCGGTGACCGCCAGCTCGTTGCCCTGCGCGTCCACCGCTCCCGCGTAGCCGTGCAGCACGCTCGTACCGGCGGCGCCGATGGCCACGTCGGTCTGACCCATCCGCCACGCGCGGCCCATCGTGTCGGTCACCAGCACCGCCACCCGAATCCCGAGGAGCTCGGCCAGCCCGGCCCGCAGCCGTTCCGCCGAGGCGTCCGGATCCTCCGGCAGCAGCCCGATCTGGTCCTGCGGCACGTTGGACGCGTCCACCCCGGACGCGGCCTGCACGATGCCGAGCTTGTTCTGCGTGATCAGCGTGCGCCCCTTGCGGGCCAGCACCTCGGTGGCCTCGGACAGCACCAGCTGCCTGCGCAGCGTGTCCCGCTGCTCGGGATCGGCGGGGGCGGTGACCATCCGTCCCTCCACCTTGGACACGATCTTGCTGGTCACCACGACGACGTCCCCGTCGGCCAGCCACGGCGCGGCCTCGGCCAGGGCGGCGGCCAGGTCGTCACCGTCCCGGAATTCGGGCAGTCCCCGCACGGCGAACAGCTGCAGGTCGCCCGCGGCGGCGTGGTCGGTCACGGTCGCACCCCCGCGAGGTCGAACGCGGCGCGCACCATGTCGGCGGTCGCGTCCACATCGGACATCAGCAGCGGGACGTCGCGCACCTGCACGCCCGGCACCTCGGCGGTGTCGCCGGTGTGCACCAGCCACCCGTCCAGCAGGCCCTCCGGATCCGTCGACCGCGCGCCGTAGTGCTTGCCCACCGCCTCGGCCGTGGTGTCCACCCCGATCGCGGACAGGCACTTGTCGGCCATCCCGCGCAGCGGCCGGTCGCCGATGATCGGTGACACCCCGATCACCGGTGCCGGGGCCTCGCGCAGTGCGCCGGTGAACCCGGGCACCGCCAGCAGCGTCCCGATGCTGACCACCGGGTTCGACGGGGCGATGAGCACGATGTCGGCCTGCGCCAACGCGTCCAGCACCGCGGGGGTCGGTTTCGCCTCGTCCGCACCGACCGGGGCGATGGCCCGCGCGTCCGGTTCCGCGCCGTAGCGCACCCACCACTCCTGGAAGTGCACCGCACGCTGCTCCGCCAGCTCGGGGTCCTCGATCGCCACGTGCGTCTCGACCCGCTCATCGGTCACCGGCAGCAGCTGTGCGCCCGGGCGCCACCGGTCGCACAGCGCCTCGGTGACGGCGGTGAGCGGATACCCGGCGCGCAGCATGCGGGAGCGGATCAGGTGCGTGGCGATGTCCCGGTCGCCGAGCCCGAACCAGCCGGGTTCCGCGCCGTAGGCGGCCAGCTCCTCCTTGACCGACCAGGTCTCGTCGAGCCGTCCCCAGCCCTTCGCCTCGTCGATGCCCCCGCCGAGCGTGTACATGCAGGTGTCCAGGTCGGGGCACACCCGCAACCCGTGCAGCCACACGTCATCGCCGGTGTTGACGACGGCGGTCACCTCGTGCTCACCGGACCCGTCCGCGGGCTCGCCGCGCGCGGGCAGACCCAGCGCTGTCTTCGCACCCAGCAGGAACCGGGCGCCACCGACCCCGCCGACCAGAACTACGACCTTCACGTGTTCGATCCTCGCACGCCCGCTACCCGCCGGGGCAGGCGTACCTGGCCCTGGGCGGGAGCGGTGCGGTGCGGCTCACAGCCAGAAGCGGAACATGCTCATCCCGAGGCTGGCGTGCAGCGGATCTCCGCCGACCAGCCCGAACACGCCGTAGGCGATGCCGAAGAAGCCCTGGGTGATGAACGACAGCCCGAGCTGCGGCGACAGGAACAGCACGCCGACCAGCACCAGCGGGGCCCACGGGCGCGCCCGGCGCCCGAAGTCCTGCGCCTGTCGGGACAGCCACGGCTCGATCACCCCGTACCCGTCCAGCCCGGGGATGGGCAGGATGTTCAGCACGAACGCGATCACCTGCAGGAAAGCCAGGTAGGACAGCCCGGCCGCCAACGCCATCGGCAGGTTCGCGACGCTCACCACCAGCGCCAGCAGCAGTCCCAGCACGAGATTGGTCAGCGGTCCGGCCGCCGAGACGAGCGAGCGGGTGCGCCGCGAGCGCAGCGCGTGCTGGTCGATCCAGACCGCGCCGCCGGGCAGCGGGATCCCGCCCAGCACGACGAACAGCAGCGGCAACACCAGGCTCAGCGCGGGGTCGGTGTAGCGCCGCGGGTCCAGCGTCAGGTAGCCCTTCGCGCGCACCGAGCGGTCGCCGCCGCGGAAGGCGGTGACCGCGTGGCCGAACTCGTGCAGGCACAGCGACGTGGCCCAGCCACCGATCACGATGAGCACGACTCCGGCGATGCGCGCCGGTTGGGGCTCCAACGTGGCGAGCACGCAACCCAGCGCGGTCGCGCCGACCAGGGACAAGAACAGCGGGCTCACCCGCGTCGCAGCAGTCGTCACGTTCCCCAGTGTCCATGGTCCTTCGCGCGGCGAGGTCGGCTGCGGGGTGGTATGCATTGATCATGAGCTCGTACCGCCACAAGGAGCACGCCGGTGCGCTGAACGTGCGCCCGGCGCGGGACCGGTTGGCGGCGGGTCGCGAATTGTCCCTCTACGGAAGGTCTCCGCTTGACCGCAAGGAGCTACACAGGTGTAATCACAGCGATGTCATTCGCTGCCCGGAGCGCTCGCCAGGTGCGCGGTCGGTGCGCGCGATCCCCGTGGTCGCCGGTCGGGTCCGGGAGTTCCGGCTGAGATATCGGTCGATCGGATCCTCCGCGGGCTGAAGCGGAAATCCGTTCGGCGACGGCCGTTTGCCGTCGATGCGCGCTCGGTGCGGCGACGACGCGAACCGAGCGCGGCCAGGAGTGCATCCTGTTCCGGTCCTGGGGAGGGCCGGTGGGAACGGGAGAATCGGGGGAAAAACGAATGTGGGAGTCAGGAGAGGACCGCTTTTCGGGGCGTGGGGACGCCGCCGTCGCGGAAATCGACGTCCTGTCCGAGTTGTTCGAAATGGGCGACGAGGAGCAGGAATGGCAGGAGCGCGCATTGTGCGCGCAAACCGATCCGGAAGCGTTCTTCCCGGAAAAGGGCGGTTCCACGCGGGAAGCCAAGCGCATCTGCGCGGGGTGCGAAGTCCGCTCCGAGTGCCTGGAGTACGCGCTGGAGCACGACGAGCGCTTCGGCATCTGGGGTGGACTTTCCGAGCGGGAGCGGCGCAAGCTCAAGCGGCGCGCGGGCTGAAGCGCGCTCGGATCCGCGCGCTGCCGCTGCGCGGGGTCCGGGCCCGGATCGCGCGTGCACTACCGTCCGGTGTGCGACGACGCGATCTTGGAGGGCGTTTTGGCCGCGACCGCCTCGGTTCTGGCCGTGCTGGTCTGCGCTGACGAGCACACCCGATTACGGCAGGCGCTGGATGCGCTGCGCGGGTCGGCCGCGGGTCCCGCGCGGGTCCTGGCCGTGCGCACCGGGGAATCGGCCGAGACCGCGCGGCTGCTCGACGAGGCGGTCGCCGAGGAGCTCGTCGACGAGGTGCTCACCGCATCGGGACCGGTCACGGCGGCGGTCAGCGAGGCGATCGCCGCCGCGACCCGGGAAGAGGAGGTCCGCGAGGAGTGGCTGTGGCTGCTCACCGCGGACACCGCCCCGGAATCGGGGTGCCTCGGCGAACTTCTCGCCGCCGCCGAGCGGGAACCGGACGCCGCTGCGATCGGACCGCTCGTGCTGGACGCGGCGGACCCGCGGTTCGTGCTCGACGCCGGACTGTCCATCGACCGCGGCGGCCGGGTGCGCACCGGCGCCTCTCCGTCCGAAGTGGACCCCGTGCTGCTGCGCGGGCAGGAGTCCCCGGACACCGAACTGCTGGCCGTGGCATCCGCCGGGGTGCTGCTGCGCCGCGAGGTCTACGAACGCATCGGCGGGCACGATCCCGCGCTGCGCGGCGACGCGGCCGATGTCGATCTCGGCTGGCGGATCAACGCTGACGGCAACGCCGTGCTGCTCGCCCCGCGCGCCCGCGCGCAACGCAGCGCCCGGGCGGACGGCAGCCGCCCGCGCACCCGGCGCTCCGACGGTGCCCGCACCCTGCTGCTCGACGTCCCGGCACGCGTCCTCCCGCTGGCCGCGCTGCGGCTGCTGCTGTCGGCCCTGCTGCGTGCGCCCGGATTCCTGCTGGCCCGCAGGCCTGCCGATGCGGCTGCGGAAGCAGCCCTGCTCGTCACCCTGCTGCGCGGCGGATTCGGACTGCGCCCGGGCCGGGCCGCCCGGTCCACCGCGATCCCGGAGCGCCGACCGGTGCGCGGTCTGCTGGTCGGCCCGCTCGACCGGCTGCGGTGGACGCGCAGGCGGATCTTCGAACGGTTCGCCGCGGCACGCGCGCGCCGCGATCCGGCACTGCTGGACCCGGTGCCGGAAACCGCGCTCGCACCCGACACGCAGGTACCGGCCCACCGCCGGCGCGGGGTCCCGTCGCTGCGACGGCCCGGGGATCCGGTCGTCGTGCTGGCCGATCCCGGCCGACCGGCACCCGGCCCGCGGGAGGGCGCGCGCGAACCGCGGCTGGTCCGCGCGGGCGCGCGCCGGCTGCTGCGCGGCCTGCTGGTCGATCCACCCGCCGTGCTGCTCGTGGTGCTGCTGGTGTTCGGCGTGCTCACCTGCGGGGGCTGGTTCCTGGAGGTGCTGCGCGGTGGCACCCCGCAGGGCGGGCGGCTGCTGCCCATCGGCGATCTGGTCGAGACCTGGGGCAGCTACCTCGCCGCCTGGCATCCGGCAGGCGGCGGCGCGGCATCCCCGGCCACACCCGGGCTGCTGGTGTTCGGCCTGCTCGGCGCGGTGCTCGGTGGCCCGCCCGCCGCGGTGGGACTGCTGGTGCTGCTGGCGGTGCCGCTCGCCGGACTCAGCGCGTATCTGGCGACGCGGCCGCTGGGCGGTGGCCGGGTCCGCCGATCGCTGGTCGCCGGTGCGTACGCGCTGCTGCCCGCCGCAGCGCTGTCGGCCGGGCAGGGACGCCTGGACGTGGTCGTCGTGCACGTGCTGCTGCCGGTCCTGCTGGCCGGGATCGCCCGGGTGCTGCGGCGGACCCGCGCCGGCGGGCTGTGGCTCGGCCCGGCATGCCTGACCGCCCTGGGTCTGGCGCTGCTCGGCGCGTTCGCCCCGCTGGCGCACGTGGTGCTGGTGGTGCTCATGCTCGGCGCGTTCGTGGCGGTGCCCGGTCGGGAGGACCGGTTCCGCCGCCGGATCGCGGGCCTGGCCGTGCTCGTGCTGCTCCCGGTCGCCTGCCTGCTGCCCTGGCCGCTGGTCGTGCTGGAACAGCCGCGGCTGCTGCTGCACGGACCGGGAGCGTCCGCGGTGGAGCCCGCAGCCGGTGGTTGGCCGCTGCTGCTGAGCCCGGACGGGTCGGTGCCCGCACTCCTCGGCGGTCTGCTGCTGATCGCTGCCCTCGTCGCCGCCGTTCGCGGACCGCTGCGTCCCCAGCTGCCCGGTCTGGCCCTGGCCGCCGCGGGCATCGCGCTGGCCCTGCTGGTGGCCGCGATCCCGGTGGAGCCGCTCGCCGGCGGTCCCGCCAGTGCGGCGTGGACCGGAACGCCGCTGGTGCTGGCAGCGACCGGCTGCTGCTGGGCACTGCTGGCCACCCGACCGGTGCAAGCTCGGTGGGGCAGGGCCGCAGCCGCGGGAGTGCTCGCGGTCCTCGCCGCAGCCGCGGGAACCGCCGCGCTCACCGGCCCGCTGCACGCAGCCCCGCAACCGGAGCTGCCCGGCTCGGTGCTGGCCCTCGACCAGCACCCGCCGCGGCTCGGCGACGGTGCCGCCGGGCGGTTCGGCGACGACGACCTCGTCCCGGCCCCGGGCGCTGCGCAGTGGGTCCGCGGGGTCGCGAGCGATCTGACCTCAGCCGACGACGGGCGGGTGCTCGCCGGCGTGCGCGCGGCAACTGCGCGCGGGGTGGAGTTCCTCCGCGTCCCGGACGGCTTCAACCTGCCCGAACGGGCCCGCGAGCTGGTGCGGGAACGGCCGGGCGGGGTCCTGCAGCTGCCGGACGGCGCGGCCCGCGTGCAGCTGCTCGGACCCGATCTGACCCGCCAGGCGCGCACCGGACACGCTCCGCCCCCGCAGGCGGCACCGCTCCCCGTCGACGCGCTGCCCCCGGATGTGACGGTGCGGGTGACCGCGGGCGGCGAGGGGCGCGCCCTCGTGCTGGGCGCCCAGCAGCAGCCGGGCTGGTACGCGCTGGTGGACGGCCGGCCGGTCGGACTCGCCGACGCGTGGGGCAACCAGGTCGCGGTCCCGCTGCCGGAACGCGCCGCGGAGGTGCGCATCGGCTACGCGGAGGGCCCGCGGACCGCGCTGCTGGCCGTGCAAGCCGGTGCGCTGCTGTTCGCGGTCGTCGGGGCGCTGCCGCCCGCACGGCGCAGCACGGGTTCCCGATGAGGCCGGGTCAGCCGGCGCGGGCCTCACTGGCCGTCGACGACGCCCGGATCCAACCCCAGGTAGGTCGCGATCTGCTCGACGAGCACGTCGTGCAGCAGGTCGGCCATATCGGCGCCGTCCCGGGCCCGGGCCTCCAGCGGACGCCGGTACAGCACGATCCGGGGCCGCGTGGGCAGGCCGCGCCGGTCCACGCCGGCGGGCACCAGCCGGGCGAGCGGGACGTTCGCGTCGACCACCACATCGTCGTCCCAGACGACCTTCTCCGGTGCGGTCGCGCCGACCTCCGGCACTTCGTCCACGGCGACGTCGAGCTCGGTCAGCTCGGCGTGCCAGCGCTGCTCGATCGGCTCCAGAGCCTCCAGCACCAGCGCGTCGAACCGCTCGGAGCGGCTGCGCGACACCGGTACCGACGAGGGGTAGAGCGGTCCGCGCAGGCCGCGGCCCCGGCGGTCGCGCCGGAGGCGGCTTCGGCGCCGAGATCCACGTGCGGTCACCACGGGCTGGAGGGTACGCCTCATCGCCCGCTTCGGGGACAAGCCGTTCCGGCGGTGTCGTACCCGGCCGGCCGCGTCCGATTCCGCGTGCCTGCGGCGCCCGCTGGACCGGGGGCGCTATCGTGCGTGTCGTGCGGAGCGTGAGGCGGTGCTCGCGGACCGGGTGCGTGAACCCGGCTGTTGCGACGCTCACCTATGCCTATGCGGACTCCACCGCGGTGGTCGGCCCGCTGGCCACGTATGCCGAGCCGCACAGCTACGACCTGTGCGAGGCGCATGCGCTACGGCTCACGGTGCCCAAGGGGTGGGAGGTCGTGCGACACGAAGGCGAGTTCGAGATGCCGGAGCCGTCCGATGACGACCTGACGGCGCTGGCCGAAGCCGTCCGGGAAGCGGGCAGAGCGGACCGGCCGGTGGAACCCGCCGATGCCGGTACGTCGGGCGGCAGCCGCCGCGGGCACTTGCGGGCACTGCCCGACCCGGGCGAGGAGTGACCCGGCCGGCGGTGCGCGTCGTGACGAACGCCGCGGGGCCCCTCGCCGAATCGATCACGGGTAGGCTCGGCGACCTCATCGCGGGAGACTCGATGTCAGGAGGGCAAGGCGTGCGGGACCTGTCGGGGATCGTCAAGGCGTACGACATCCGCGGGGTGGTCGGCGATGGTCTGGACGCCGAGGTGGTGACCGAGATCGGCGCCGCCTTCACCCGGCTGGTCGGCGGTCCGGCGGTGGTGGTCGGGCACGACATGCGCGAGTCCTCGCCCGGTCTGGCGCAGGCGTTCGCCGACGGCGTGCTCGGGCAGGGCGTTGACGTGATCGACATCGGCCTGGCCAGCACCGACCTGCTCTACTTCGCGTCCGGCCACCTCGACCTGCCCGCCGCCATGTTCACCGCCAGCCACAACCCGGCCCAGTACAACGGGATCAAGTTCTGCCGGGCAGGTGCCGCTCCGGTGGGCCAGGACAGCGGGCTGTCCGAGATCAGCGAGCTCGTCGCGCAGGGCGTGCCGGAATTCCTCGGTGCCCAGGGCGCGGCGACCCAGCGCGACATGGTCGGGGAGTACGCGGACTTCCTGCGCGGCCTGGTCGATCTGACCGGCATCCGCCCGCTCAAGGTGGTCGTGGACGCGGGCAACGGCATGGGTGGACACACCGTGCCCACCGTGTTCGACGGGCTCCCGGTGGAGATCGTGCCGATGTACTTCGAGCTCGACGGCACGTTCCCGCACCACGAGGCCAACCCGCTGGACCCGGCCAACCTCGTCGATCTGCAGGCCAAGGTGCGCGAGGTCGGCGCGGACGCGGGACTGGCCTTCGACGGCGACGCCGACCGCTGCTTCGTCGTCGACGAGCGGGCCGAACCGGTTTCGCCGAGCGCGATCACCGCGCTGGTCGCGGTGCGTGAACTGGGCAAGGAACCCGGCGCGACGGTCATCCACAACCTCATCACGTCCCGTGCCGTGCCGGAGATCGTCGCCGAGCACGGGGGCAAGCCGGTGCGCACCCGGGTCGGGCACTCGTTCATCAAGCAGACGATGGCCGATACCGGCGCCGTCTTCGGCGGTGAGCACTCGGCGCACTACTACTTCCGCGAGTTCTGGCGAGCCGATTCCGGGATGCTCGCGGCCCTGCACGTGCTCGCCGCGCTCGGCGGGCAGCAGCAGCCGCTGTCCGAGCTGATGAGCGACTACGACCGGTACGCGGCCTCCGGGGAGATCAACTCCACCGTCGACGACCAGCAGGCCCGGATGCGCGCGGTCGCCGCCGAGTTCGGTGACCGAAACGGCGCTCGTGTCGACGAGCTGGACGGGCTTACCGTGGAACTTGCGGGCGGTGCGTGGTTCAACCTGCGTCCGTCGAACACCGAACCGCTGCTCCGGCTCAACGTCGAGGCGGAGGACACTGGTGCGATGGCCGCGCTCCGCGACGAGGTCCTCGCCGTGGTGCGGGGCTGACGCTCGGCGACGGCCAGCAGTGCCGCCGGAGCCGACCCGGTGAGTTTGGGAGGAAGAGTGGCCGTTGACCTGGAACCGCAGCTGCTGGAGATCCTGGCCTGCCCGTGCCCGGCGCACGCCCAGCTGCGCCCCGGTACCGACGATGATCCGCAGGCCGACTACCTGACCTGTGTGGAGTGCCAGCGGTCGTTTCCGGTCCGGGACGGCATCCCGGTGCTGCTGCTCGAAGAGGCCGTCGGCGGACCGGCGCAGGGAACCTCCGGGGAGGAATGATCCGCGTGCTGGACGACACGCTGTTCGACGATCCCGGCCGGCTCGCCGACGCCGATGTGCGCGGCCTGCTGCGTGCGGCCGCCCTGGCCGGCGCGCAGGTGCGCTCGACCGCCGAAGCGATTTCCGACGCGGGTCTGGACGGTCTCGCCGACGGCAGACCGCGCGCGGTGGTGCTGCTGGCCCGCCCCGGTGTCGGCCCGGCCGCGTGCCGGCTGCTGGCCGCGCTGGCCGGCCCCCGCTGCCCGGTCCCGGTCTTGGTCACCGAGGTACTGCCCGCGTGGGTCGGCGCGCTGGACGTGGTCTTCGCCCATGCGCACGACGGCGGTGACCAGCAGCTCGCCGAGGACGTCGCCACCGCCGCGCGCAGAGGCGCCTCGGTCGTGCTGGCCGCCCCGGACGAAGGCCCGGTGGCCGCGGCCGGTGAAGGTCGCGCCCGGTTGCTGCCCCCGCGGGTATCCGTCCCGCCGGAGCTGTCCTTCGGCTATGTCCTCGCCGCGGGCCTGGGCGTGTTCGGCGCGCTGAACCTGGTCGACGCGGATCTGGGGGCGCTGGCCGACGAGCTCGACCGCGAGGCCGAACGGGCGCACCTCAGCCACGAATCCCTGTCCAATCCCGCCAAGACCCTGGCGCTGCGCCTGGCCGACCGGACCCCGCTGCTGTGCGGTACCGACGAGCCCGGTGCCGCGGTGGCCGGGCACGCGGCGTTCGCCTTGGCCGCACACGCGGCGGTGGCCGGGCAGGACACCTCCTACGCGCAAGCGACCAAGCAGCCCGCGCTGCACCGCGCCGCCGCATCCGGCGGGTCGGAGGCCGACCTGTTCGCCGATCCCGGCGAGGGCGGCGCCGCGTACCGCGTGTGCCTGATCGCCGTCGGCGCAGGTGAAGCCGCCGAGCGTCGGGTGCAGGCCGCCGAGCGGGACTTCCCGGGGGCCGACTTGGTGGCCCCCGCCGACCCGGTCGGCAACGATCCGGTCGCGAGAGCCGCCGTCGTGGCCACGAGGTTCGATCTCGCTTCGGTATACCTGGGGCTGGCCGCCGGCACGCTCGGCGGGCCCGGCCGGTCGGCGATGGCGATGCGCTGAGCCACCGTTCCGCCACGGGGAGTGCCGGCGGGCGCCCCCGATGCCCGCACCGGTGGGCGGCTGATTTGCTGGACACCGGTGTGACGGCACGCGCACGACGAGGAAGCGAGAAGGACTGTGGAGCTACTGCGGAACGCGGTGCGCCCCTACGCGTGGGGCTCGCGTACCGCTATTGCCGATCTGCTCGGCCGACCAGTCCCCACCCCGCATCCTGAGGCGGAGCTGTGGATGGGTGCCCACCCGGGCGACCCGTCGAAGGTCGTGCGCGGCGACGGCGGCGAGGAGTCGCTGCTCGCGCTGCTGGCCGACGATCCGGAGCACCACCTGGGCGAGGAGTGCGTGCAGCGTTGGGGCGGTCGGCTGCCGTACCTGTTCAAGGTGCTCGCCGCCGACGAGGCGTTGAGCCTGCAGGCGCATCCCTCCGCCGAGCAGGCGTCCGAGGGGTTCGGTAGGGAAGAGCACGCGGGGATTCCGCGCACCGCCGCGCACCGCAACTACCCGGATCCCACGGCCAAGCCGGAGCTGATCTGCGCGCTGACCGAATTCCACGCGCTGGCCGGATTCCGGGACGCCCAGCGCACCGTGCGGCTGTTGGACGAGCTGGGGGTGCCCAGCCTGCGGGCGCATCGAGCGTTGCTGGCCGCGCAACCCGACGCCGACGGCCTGCGCGCGCTGTTCACCACGTGGATCACGCTGCCCGCGCACCGCCTGCAGGAGATCCTGCCGGAGCTGCTGGATGCCTGCGTGCGGCACGTCCGCGCCCGCGGCGAGTTCGCGCTGGAGTGCCGCACCGTGCTGGAACTCGGCGAGGCGTACCCGGACGATGCCGGTGTGCTGGCCAGCCTGCTGCTGAATCGGCTGGTCCTGCAGCCGGGCGAAGCCATCTTCCTGCCCGCGGGCAACCTGCACGCCTACCTGCACGGCACCGGGGTGGAGATCCTGGCCAACTCGGACAACATCCTGCGCTGCGGGTTGACCCCGAAGCACGTGGACGTGCCGGAACTGCTGCGGGTGCTGGACTTCGCCTGCGGGGACATGCGGGTGCTCAAGGGCGAGTCGCTGGACGCGAACCGGACCGTCTACCGGACACCGGCGGAGGAGTTCGAACTGTCCCGGTTGGACTGGTCGCCCGCCGAATCCGCTGCGGTGCGCATCGATTCCGCTGGCCCGCAGATCCTGCTGTGCACGAAGGGGACGCTGCGCTTCGTGCGGGACGTTCCCGGCGGCGGTGAGCGCGAGGTGCTGCTCAGCCGCGGGCAGTCGGTCTGGCTGCCCGCAGGTGACCCCGCGGTGCTGACCGCGCCCGTCGAGCTCGACGAGCAGGGAACCGCCCAGGCGTTTCGCGCCGCGGCGGGGGCGCTGGGGCATCCGCGCACCGGTTGATCACGCACCGACCCGCAGCGGGTACGTCGAGTGGCCGACCGGACCGCGTTCGTGCTGCTCGGAGCCGGTTGATTAGGGTTCGCGCGGCAGTCGAGCAATCTTTGGGGCGACTCGGAGTGCGAACTGCACCGTGCGTTGACACTTTTGAGCCTGTGCATCACAAGGCGTTAACGAAGTCCGCGGGCGAGCTCGGTCCGGGAGTCGGGATTGCAACACTGCCCCGCTAGGGTGCGGTCCACCTTTGGGACGAATGAGGGAGGCGGCAGTGCCAGGTACTGGGCTGTGGCGAACCAAGTCGGTCGAGCAATCCATCTTGGAGACCGACGAGCCGGACACCAAACTCCGGAAGAATCTCGGCACCTGGGACTTGATCGTCTTCGGTGTGTCGGTCGTGGTCGGTGCGGGCATCTTCACGCTCGCCGCGCGCACCGCCGGGGACATCTCCGGGCCCTCCGTTTCGCTCGGATTCGTGCTGGCGGCGATCGCTTGCGGGCTCGCGGCGCTGTGCTACGCGGAGTTCGCCTCCACGGTCCCGGTCGCGGGCAGCGCCTACACCTACTCCTACGCCACCTTCGGCGAGTTCGTCGCCTGGATCATCGGCTGGGACCTGATCCTCGAATTCGCGGTCGCCGCGGCAGCGGTCAGCAAGGGCTGGTCCACCTACCTGGAGCAGGTGCTCGGCCTGCTGGGTTTCGGCACCTCGACGAGCTGGGACCTCGGCTGGCTGCAGTTCGACTGGGGTGCGGTGCTGCTGGTCGCGGTGCTGACCGTGCTACTCGCGCTGGGTACCAAGCTCTCCGCGCGGGTGAGCCTGGTGATCACCACGCTCAAGGTCGCCGTCGTGGTCTTCGTGATCGTGTTCGGCATCGCCTTCATCGACCCGGGCAACTACACGCCGTTCATCCCGCCCGCCGAGTCGTCCACCGAGACCGATCCGGCCATCGAGCAGTCGCTGCTCTCGCTGCTGCTCGGCGGTGAGACCAGCAACTTCGGCGTGTTCGGCCTGCTCGCGGGCGCTTCGCTGCTCTTCTTCGCCTTCATCGGGTTCGACGTGGTCGCCACGACCGCGGAGGAGACGCGCAACCCGCAGAAGAACGCCCCGCGCGGGATCTTCGGCTCGCTGGCCATCGTCACCGTGCTCTATGTGGGTGTCGCGCTGGTGATCACCGGCATGTCGCACTACACGGACCTGGCGACGACCGAGGACGGCACGCAGTCCACGCTGGCCACCGCCTTCGAACAGAACGGGATCACCTGGGCCGCCGCGCTGATCTCCGTCGGTGCCCTGATCGGTCTGATCACCGTGGTCATGGTGATGCTGCTCGGGCAGGTCCGGATCCTGTTCGCGATGTCGCGCGACGGGCTGGTCTCCCGCTCGTTGGCCAAGACCGACCCGGAGCGCGGTACGCCGAAGCGGGCCACGATCCTGGTGGGTGCTGTCGTGGTGATCGCGGCGGGCCTCTTCCCCGCCGACAAGCTCGAAGAGATGGTCAACGTCGGGACGCTGTTCGCGTTCGTTCTGGTCTCGGCAGGTGTGATCGTGCTGCGGCGGACCCGTCCGGACCTGCCGCGGGGCTTCCGGGTGCCGTTCGTGCCGCTGGTGCCGATCCTGGCGATCCTGGCCTGCATCTGGCTGATGCTGAACCTGACCGCGTTGACCTGGGTCCGGTTCCTGGCGTGGATGGCCCTCGGTGTGGTCGTCTACTTCGCGTGGGGCCACCGGAACTCGCGTTTGGCCAAGGCCGAGCGCGGGGACGTCGCTTCCGGCGGCGGGGTCTCCGACGAGCAGTCCTGATCCCGCACCGCCCCGGCCGGTTCCGGAGGGACCCGGGCCGGCCGGGGCGGGCGCGCGCTCGCGGGTGGTACCGGTGCGTGCGCAGGTCCGAACGGTGCGGCGCCGGTGTCGTGGCAGAGCGGGGCTTCCCGGTGTGGAGGCGCCGCTCCCTTTTCGCCCGCTCATTCGAACAAAAGTTCGCCACGTCGAGTGATGAAATCGCGGGTAGAGCTCCGGATCATGGATCTCATGACGAGTGGGCACAGCGCATGGCGATCCCGCGGCCGCGCCGCCTGCATACCCGGCCACGCCGCCTGCATACCTGGCCGCGCCGCCTGCATACCGTGCTGGGTCGCCTCGCCTCAGGGTCGAGGCGACCGTGCGGGTGCGCAGGGGCGTGCTCACGACCGGTCGGCGTGGCCGTGCGGTCGAACAGCCGCAGGGCGGGCGCCCCGGTCAGCGGTCCTGCGAGGTGCGCAGGGACAGGCCGCGCTCCCACGGGGCGGTGCGTCCGCGCGGTTCGGTGATCTCGGGCAGTACCGCGGGGCCGGGTCGATGCGGTTCCGTGGCGCCTGCCTCGCGGGAGCCACTGTCGGTCGGCTCGTCGGTGGCGTCGGCGGCACCGTCCTCCTGGGGAGAGCGCCGCAGATCGTCCACCGGCAGCGCTCCGCCGTCCCCGCCGTGCACGGCAGGCTGCGCCTGGGCAGCGGCCTCCTCTGCGGAAGTCGCGCACAGCTGGGTGGTCGGGCTGTCCGAGTGCAGCGGCAGGGCGGCGGATCGGCTGGGGCTCTCCAGGCCCGCGGCCATCGCTACCGCGCGGTCCCATTCCGGATCGCCGCGATAGTCCGCATGCCCGAGTACGCCGGGAACCCAGCGGCGGCACTCGAACGGACCCCGTTGCGGGTCCGGGAGCCAGTGGTCGGAGCCCAGCACGAGGGCTCCCGTCGGGCCGCGGGTCGCCGCGGGAAGCGGCCCTTCCGTGCCGTCGGGCCGGAATCCGACGCCGAGCAGCATCCCGCCGTACACCTGGCGATTCCAGCTGGTGACCCCCCCGCCGATCGGATCCGTCCCGCGGCACAGCGCGCGCCAGCGCCCGCCGAGCGCTCCGGCCAGATCGCGCAGCGAGTCGTGCGGCACGACCCCGGGGAATGCCCGGGAATAGGCCCACTGGAGCTGCGAACCCGCGGTCACCAGGCCCACCCGCTGCCGGTCGGCCTCGGGCAGCGACTCCAGCAGCCGAGCGGTCGCGACCGCGGCGAGCAGGCTGCCCTGGCTGTGCCCGACGATCACCACCCGGGTGTCCGGGTCGGCCAGGTGCTCGGCCGCCCGGTCGGCCACCTCGGGGACGACCTTGAGCGCGTAGCACGGCGGTACCACCGGGTGCGCCTCGCGCGGCCAGAAGAGCGCCAGGTCGCACAGCACGCCCAGGTATCGGGCCGCTTCCCGTTTCGTGGCGGCCAGGAACACCAACCGCAGCAGCCCGATGGCCAGCGAGGCAAGGCCGACCACCCCGACGCCGACGAGCCAATCGGACCAGGTCACCCGGGGCAGGCCGATGATGCGCGCGACCACCGTGAGGACGGTGCTCACCGCGAGGATTCCGGAGACCACCAGCAGCACCAGGTGCGAGTACCGGCGCTGCAGACCGGCCCACTTCCAGGCGTCCGCCGCGGCGCTCTGGTCCTGTGGTCGCCCGGCATGCAGCAGCGCGACCTCATCGGGGATCACGCCCTCGCCGCGTGCCGCGCGACGCCGGGCGAGCACGACCCACGGGATCGTGGCCACGGCGGCCACGATCAGCAGGATGGTCGTCGAGCCCCAGAAGACCGCGACGTCGTCGTAGGCGGCAGGCAGTTGCAGCCCGGATTCGTTCAGCGCGCGGCGCACGCTCAGTGCGAGTCCCGCGCCGAACCCGGTGCCGAGCAGGCCGGCCGACATGAGCACCGGGGCGCTCATCCAGCCGCCCGCCCACGGGCGCAGGTTCCGCGGGCTGGATTTCCAGCTCGGCCGGGCCAGCAGTGCCGCGGGCAGCAGCACGATGCAGACCGCCAGGCAGGACACCACCAGCGCCGCGGTGATCAGGTCCACAGTGGATCCCGAGCCGGGGAGGGGGCCGCTCAGTTCGCCGGGCAGGACCGCAGCTGCGGTCAGTACCGCGGCAGCCGCCGACATCAGTGCCCGGCGGGGAATGCGTCCGAACGCCGCGCGCAACGCCTGTTCCGGGAGGGTATGCCGCCTGGCGGACGGATCGTCGTGCAGCACCGTGCCCACCACCGCGACCACGAGCAGTGCTGCGGCGCACCACCAGCGCGGATCGGCCGCGGGGGTCAACGGCCCGCCGAGGGCCAGCAGAGCCACAGTGGACAGTGCTGCGATCACGTGCATCGCGCGCAGCGCGGGGGTATCCGGATCGGCGACCACGTTGGTCCCCGGCAGCATCGGGGCCAGGGCCGAGTGGTGCGGTGCGTCGTCCTTCTCCGCGGCCACGCGCCAGGACACGCTGGACAGCCGGTGCATGAGCAGGACGACCAAGCCGACCGGAGCGAGCGCGAGCAGCGAACGGAGCACGTCGAGCTCGCGCACCGCGGTCGGCACGAACGACAGGCACTGCGCGCCGGGACCGAGGCACTGCGCTGCGACCAGATCCAGCGTCACCACCGACAACTGCGCGACGAACAGCATGGTCAGCAGCAGCGCGGAAACCCGCATCAGGCCGCGCAGCACGGAGGACAACACCAGGCTCGTGCGGCTGTCCGACCGCGCGGGCGGCAGCATCCATGCGGCCACGTTCGCCAGTGCGAACGGGAAGAGCAGTGCCCAGGTGGCTTTCGCCGAACCGCCCGAGGTCATGCCGCCCCAGACGTAGCCCTCCACGATGCGCGGCACGGAGCGATCACCGGTGGCCAGTACCGGACCGGGAACCGGCCGCCGGAGCCGGTCCGCGGGACGGACGAGTCGCCCCACCCCGTCTCCGGCGACGTCGACCGACGCGACCGCATCGGTGAGCTCGTCCGGCGTGGTGCCGAGAACGCCGTGCACCCGCAGCTCCACCACGCGGGTGTCGGGCCCGGGTACCTGCACTGGATCCTCCTGCGCATTCGGGTTGTCCGCCGCCGTGGCGATTGTCCACCGCTGATCGACATCTGGCGAGTTCCGCCCCCGATTGTGATCTCCCGGAGGCCCCGTTGTCCCGGGTTTCGCCGCGCCGTACCGCGGGATCGAGCGCGGAAAGCGATCGAACGTGCACGGAGCGTACCGTTGCGCGGCAACGCGGCATGCGCATGCACCGATGCGGAAGGGCGTGATCATGAGCACCGAACGGCAGACGCGCAACGGGATCGACTTCGCCGTTGCGGATCTCGATGCCGCGCACGCGGGACGCGAGCAGATCCGGTTGGCCGAGCACGAGATGCCGGGCC
This sequence comes from Saccharopolyspora montiporae, assembly GCF_015209505.1. GTDB lineage: Bacteria > Actinomycetota > Actinomycetes > Mycobacteriales > Pseudonocardiaceae > Saccharopolyspora > Saccharopolyspora montiporae. The sequence continues at coordinate 935 of NZ_JADEYC010000041.1, read as the reverse complement.
TGGTGGAGCTTCGGCGCGAATATGCCGAGGTCGAGCCACTGCGGGGTGCGCGGATCTCCGGGTCGCTGCACATGACGGTGCAGACCGCCGTGCTCATCGAGACGCTGGTTTCGCTCGGCGCCGAAGTCCGCTGGGCCTCCTGCAACATCTTCTCCACCGACGACGCTGCAGCAGCCGCAGCGGTGGTGGGGCGCTACGGCACACCCGACGAACCGCGCGGTGTGCCGGTATTCGCCTGGCGCGGGGAGACGCTGGACGAGTACTGGTGGTGCACCGAGCAGATGCTGACCTGGCCGAACGGCCGGGAACCGAACATGATCCTCGACGACGGCGGCGACGCGACCCTCCTCGTGCACCGCGGGGTGCAGTACGAGTCGGCCGGCGTCGTACCACCGCCGGCCGAGGAAGACCCCGACGAGCTCAAGGCGTTCCTGCACCGGCTGCGCGCCGCCCTGGACACCGACCCGCAGAAGTGGCGGCGGGCGGCGGCGGAGATCCGTGGGGTCACCGAGGAGACCACGACCGGCGTGAACCGGCTCTACCGGTTGGCGGCGCAGGGGGATCTGCTCTTCCCCGCGATCAACGTCAACGACTCGGTCACCAAGTCGAAGTTCGACAACAAGTACGGCATCCGGCATTCGCTCCTGGACGGCCTCAACCGCGCCACCGATGTGCTCATCGGCGGCAAAGTCGCCGTGGTGTGCGGATACGGCGACGTCGGCAAGGGTTCGGCGGAGGCGTTGCGCGGCCAGGGTGCCCGGGTCATCGTCACCGAATCCGATCCGATCAACGCGCTGCAGGCCCAGCTGGAGGGCTACCAGGTGGCGCGTTTGGACACCGTGATCGGACAGGCCGATGTGCTGATCACCGCCACCGGCAACAAGGACATCGTCACGCTCGACCACATGCGGCGGATGAAGCACCAAGCGGTGCTG
>NZ_JADEYC010000040.1 GCF_015209505.1 Saccharopolyspora montiporae | reverse complement strand
CGATGTGCTGATCACCGCCACCGGCAACAAGGACATCGTCACGCTCGACCACATGCGGCGGATGAAGCACCAAGCGGTGCTGGGCAACGTCGGCCACTTCGACAACGAGATCGACATGGCCGCGCTGCAGCGCGCCGAGGACGTCCAGGTGGTGCGCATCAAACCGCAGGTGGACGAATGGACCTTCCCGGACGGCACGTCGCTGATCGTGCTGGCCGAAGGGCGGTTGCTGAACCTGGGCAACGCGACCGGGCATCCGAGCTTCGTGATGTCCACCTCGTTCGCCAACCAGACCATCGCCCAGATCGAGCTGTTCACCAAGTACGCGGAGTACGACCGCGAGGTTTACCGGCTGCCGAAGGTGCTCGACGAGAAGGTCGCCCGGATCCATGTGCGGGCTTTGGGCGGGGAGCTGACCAGGTTGACCAAGGATCAGGCCGAATACATCGACGTCGACGTGGAAGGACCGTTCAAACCGGAACACTACCGCTACTGAGGCGCAGGCACCTCCGGCTCAACCTCCTGCGCGCTCAACCCACGGGGCTCAGCCCCCAGTGCTGATCGTGGGCTGGTGTCGCACCGGGAAGTTCACCGAGTTGGCGATGAAGCACTTCCGGTTCGCCTGCTCGTGCAACCGCTCGGCCGCGGAGACCATCCCGGCTTCGGCCACCTGGACTTCCGGGTGCAGCACGACTTCGGTGAACGCGCCGCCACCGTCCGGTCGCTCGGTCATCGTTCCGGTCGCGGCGTCGCGATAAGCGGTGACCACCACTCCGGAGGACGCGCACAGGCCGAGGTACCAGAGCATGTGGCACTGGGACAGCGACGCCAGGAGCAACTCCTCCGGATTGACCAGTTCCGCATCGCCCAGGAAAGCGGGATCCGCCGAAGCGGTCAGGCGGGTTCCGCCGTCGAACTCCACGGCGTGCTCGCGGCTGTAGGCGCGGTAGGCGGTCGTGCCTCCTCGCGCGGCACCGGTCCAACTCACCTGCACCGCGTAGTCGTGTGTGCGCATGGCGTGTTTCTACCAGTGGTGCGTCGTGCGAATCCAGGTAGCACGGGGGCAGTTCCGACAGCCGGACTGCGTTGGGGGTCTCCCGGAGCCCGGCGTTGGGAGGGCGCGTCCGGTTCGGGGTTGCGGCCTGCGCGGAGGACGATCCGCGCCGCCGGATACGGTTTGCCGGGTGGGCCGACTCATCGTCATCGAAGGACTCGACGGAGCGGGCAAGCGCACGCTCGCCGACGGGATCGAAGCGCAGCTGGCGAACCGCGGATGCGCGGTCAGTCGCGCCGCGTTCCCGCGCTATGCCGATGATGTGCACGCCGAGCTGGTGGCCGAGGCGCTGCGCGGGGGACACGGTGACCTCGGGCGGTCGGTGTATGGCATGGCCGTGCTCTACGCGCTGGACCGCCGTGATGCCGCCGCGGACCTGCGCACGCAGCTGGCGGCCAACGACGTGGTCCTGCTGGACCGGTACGTGGCGTCCAACGCGGCCTACGGTGCGGCGCGGGAACACGAGGACGCCGCGGGCCGGTTCGTCGAGTGGGTCCGCGAGTTGGAGGTGGACCGGTTCGCCGCACCGCGGCCGCAGCTGCAGATCCTGCTGCGCGTGCCGACCCGGGTAGCGGCCGAACGAGCCGCGCACCGGGAACGCACCGAGACCGGGCGCGAGCGGGACAGCTTCGAATCGGACGACGCGCTCCAGCAGCGGTGCGGCCGGGTCTACGCCGAACTGGCCGATCGGAACTGGTGGTCACCGTGGGTTGTGCTGGACGGGACCGAGGATGTGGACTTCGCATCGCTGGTCGACGGTGAAATCCTGAGGTGAGCAGACGGTCCGGCGCGCGGGAGCTCCTCCGTTCGGTGGTACCGCCGTGCAGCTCCTGCGATCACGCGCCGCGACCTGCGCAGACGATCACCGGGTGGATGTAGGGCAGTAAGGTGACAAGTGCAACCATGTCAGGCATGAAGGCGCGCGTGCTCGTGGTGGACGATGACCCGGCCCTGGCCGAAATGCTGACCATCGTCCTTCGCGGTGAGGGGTTCGAGACCGCTGTGGTCAGCGACGGCACCAAGGCGATGCCCGCGCTGCGCGAGCTCAAACCGGACCTGGTGCTGCTGGACCTGATGCTGCCGGGCATGAACGGCATCGACGTCTGCAAGGCCATCCGCACCGAATCGGTCGTGCCGATCGTGATGCTGACGGCAAAGAGCGACACGGTCGACGTGGTGCTCGGTCTGGAATCCGGTGCCGACGACTACGTGGTCAAGCCGTTCAAGCCGAAGGAACTCGTCGCGCGGCTGCGGGCGCGCCTGCGGCGCACCGATGCCGAACCCGCCGAGGTCCTGGCGATCGGCGACATCACGATCGACGTTCCCGGGCACGAGGTCTCCCGCGCAGGCGAACCGATTTCGCTGACACCGCTGGAATTCGACCTGCTGGTGGCCTTGGCCCGCAAGCCGCGCCAGGTCTTCACCCGCGAAGTGCTGCTGGAGCAGGTCTGGGGATACCGGCATGCGGCGGACACCCGGCTGGTCAACGTGCACGTGCAGCGACTGCGGTCGAAGGTCGAGCGCGACCCGGAGCGCCCCGAGGTCGTGCTGACGGTCCGCGGGGTCGGGTACAAGGCCGGCCCGCCGTGACGCCCCCGGAATCCGCACCGAGATCCGGACCCGCACCGCAGTCGGGACCGGCACAGCAGTCGGGACCGGCACCGAACGCCGGGGGCCCGCTGACGTGAGCGGGTGGGCACCGGACGGCCGCGCGGTGCGCAGGCTGCCGGGCAGGGTCCGCGACCAGGTCCGCAGCAAGTGGCACCAGTTCGAGGCGCTGTGGCGGCGGTCCATGCAGCTGCGCGTCGTGGTCAGCACCCTCGCGCTTTCGCTGACCGTGGTGTTCGTGCTGGGCATGGTGCTGCAATGGCAGTTCACCTCGCAGCTGATGGAGGCCAAGGAGCGCGCCGCCATCGCGCAGGCCAAGTACAGCTTGCCGATCCTGGAACGCGAGCTGACTGCGGTCGATCCGAATTCGGACAGCGTCTCCGAACAGCTCGCCGCCGCGTTGAACCGGCTGACCACCTCGGCGTCCGGCCGGTCCACGTCCGAAGCGGTCGGCGCGTTCACCCCGGTGCTCGTCGACGGGCACGGACCCGGTGAGCGCAGGCTGCAGCCCTCCGCCGGACCGATCGATGACGTCCCGCAGGACCTGCGCCGCTACGTGGAGCGGGGTCAGCTGGCCACTCAGGTCACCACCCTGCCCAAGGACCACGAACCGGTGACCATGCTCACCGTCGGCACCCCGGTCGGCAGCTCGACCCGCCCGCTGCAGGTCTACCTGCTGTTCCCGCTGACCGCCGAGCAGGAGACGCTGGCGGTGGTGCAGAGCACGCTGCTGGTCAGCGGGGCGGTCCTGCTCGTCCTGCTGGGTGCGATCACGAACCTGGTCACCCGCCAGGTCGTGCGCCCGGTGCGCCAGGCCGCGCAGATCGCCGAGGAGCTGTCCGAGGGCGATCTGGACAAGCGCATGCGGGTCATCGGTGAGGACGACGTGGCGCGGTTGGCCGAGTCGTTCAACCAGATGGCCGACAACCTGCGTCAGCAGATCACGCAGCTGGAAGAGTTCGGCCAGCTGCAGCGCAGGTTCACCTCGGACGTCTCGCACGAGCTGCGCACCCCGCTGACGACGGTCCGGATGGCCGCCGACGTGCTGCACGCTTCCCGCGACGAATTCCCGCCGGGCCTGTCCCGCTCCACCGAGCTGCTGGTCGACGAGTTGGACAGGTTCGAACTGCTGCTGGCCGATCTGCTGGAGATCTCGCGGCTGGACGCCGGGGTGGCCGAGCTGGCTTCCGAACCGCTGGACCTGGCCGAGGTGGTGCAGCGCGCGGTCGAATCGGTGCGGGCGATCGCCCGGGCCGGCGGCGTGGAGCTGCGGGTCATCCTGCCGATCGCCGACGAGGCGGCGGACCAGTCCGTGGATCTCGCCATCGTGGCCGACGCGCGCCGGTTGGAGCGGATCGTGCGCAACCTGGTGGCCAACGCGATCGATCACGCCGAGGGCGGACCGGTGGAGATCCGGGTGGACGCCAACGACCAGGCGGTGGCCGTGTCGGTGCGCGATTACGGCGTCGGTCTGCGCTCCGGGGAGGCGGAGCTGGTGTTCACCCGGTTCTGGCGCGCCGACCCCTCGCGCAACCGCCGCACCGGCGGCACCGGGCTCGGCCTTTCCATCAGTCACGAGGACGCCCGGCTGCACGGTGGGGCACTGGACGCCTGGGGTGAGCCGGGCGAGGGCGCGTGCTTCCGACTGACCCTGCCCCGCCGCGCGGGCGGGTCGTTCGAGACGAGTCCGCTGGCCATGCCGGGCATGCGGCGGATCGCGGCACCGGAGGCGCTGCTGGCCGCGAGCGTGGAGACCCCGCAGGACGGTGAAGCCGGCGATGACGCGGACGGCCGTGACCTCGGACCGGCGCGGTTGTCCGAACCCGGACGGGAGGAGAGCGGATGAGCGGGCGCGTCGTCCGGGGGCTGGCCCTGCTCGTCGTGGTGTTGCTGGCGTCCGGGTGCGCGGCCATCCCGGAGAGTTCGGACCCGAAAGCCGTGGAGTGGGTCGACGAGGGCAACACGACGACGCCGATCAACCCGCCGCCGAGCGGCACCGACCCGCTGGCGCTGGTGCGCAGCTTCGTGGATTCCACGGCCGCTCCGGCCAGCAACCACAAGGCGGCGCGGCTGCACCTGTCCACCGGGATGGAGCGCAATTGGCAGCCCGAGCCGGGCATGCTGGTGGTCGACAACGTGGACACCATTCCCGCCCCGCAGCAGCGGGACACCCCGCGCGGTGTGCAGCTGGTCAGCTTGCAGGCGGACAAGGTGGGCAGGTTGCTGCCCGATCAGTCCTTCCAGCCCGAGACCGGGGAATACCGCGCGCAGTTGCGGGTAGAGCAGCGGCCGGACGGGGAGTGGCGGATCACCGAACCACCGCCCGGACTCGTGGTCAGCGAGAATTCCTTCTCCGCCACCTACCGCCAGGTCCCGGTGTACTTCCTGGACCACGACTCCGGCGGTGTCGTGCCGGACTTGCGCTACGTCGTCTCGCAGCCGGTGAGCACCCTCCCCGGCCGGGTCATCGACCTGCTGACCAGTGGTCCGTCCGAGCGCTACCGCGGTGCGGTCAACACCGCGATCCCGGAAGGTGTGCATCCCAAGACGAACACCAGCGAAGCCACCGACGGTGCGTTGGAGGTCAACCTCAGCGAGCTCGGCGAGGTGACGCCGCAGACCCGCAAGCTCGTCGCCGCGCAGGTGGTCTACTCGCTGCAGAGCGTCAGCAGCGCCCGGGTGCGGCTGAAGGAGGAAGGGATGCCGCTGCTGCCGGACGCGCAGGACCTGCGGCCGACGGACGTCGCCGAGTTCGAGGGCACCGACGGTGCGCATCCGGACGCCCCGGCGCTGGCCGTGGTGGACGAGCGGCTGGTGTACCTGGACCGCCGGGCGAATCCGGTTCCGGGACCCGCCGGCTCCGGCGAGTACGACGTGCTGCGCGCGGGGCTGGCTCCGGGCGGCGATCACCTCTCGGCGGTCACCCGGGTACCGGACGGGGTGGAGCTGCGCGTCGGCGGCTTCGGCTCGACCCTGTCCCCGCTGGGCTTGCGCGGCAACAACATGAGCAAGCCGAGCTGGCGCGGTGATTCCGAGGTCTGGACCGCGGTGGACGGCCGGGACGTGGTGCGGGTGCGCTCGGACGGGGAGAGCTGGAGCGCCGACCGGGTGGACGTGCGCGCGCTGACCGGAGGTGAACCGATCGCGGACCTGCGCGTTTCCCCGGACGGGACGCGGGTGGCCGCCGTGGTGGGCGGCAAGGTCGCGGTATCCGGGATCGACGACTCGGACGGCCGCGCGGTGCTGCGCGAGCCGAACGTGCTCAGCGGTCCGAACGACACCTCGGTCACCGGCGTGGAGTGGCGGGGCAGTGATTCGCTGGTGGTGCTCACCGACAGCAACGCGGCCCCGGTCTTCGACGTCTCCGCCGACGGCTACCAGTGGACCCCGTACACCTCGGCGAACCTGGGCCAGCCGCTGAGCGTGGTGACCGTGGACCCCGGTCGCCGGGTGATCGTGGCCGACCGCAGCGGGCTGTGGGAAGCGCGGGACACCAACGATGTGTGGGGTCTGTTGCAGGTGCCGATCGGTGGCGGGTCGATCCCGTTCTTCCCGGGCTGAGCCGCGGGCCGCACGACGCGCGCGGGTGAGTCGGATCACCGGTTCCGGCAGCCTGTGCGGGTGCAGCTCTTTCGTGACATCGGATCCGGACTGGTGGACCTGCTGTTCCCGCTGCAGTGCGCCGGGTGCGGGCGGGCGGGAACGGACTGGTGCTCCGGCTGCGCCGGGTCGCTGGGCGGGTTCCGCCGCGTGCACCGCGAGGTGCTGGTGGTCCCCGCGTTCGCGGTGGGCCGCTACCGCGGCAGCGCCCGGGACGGCCTGCTCGCGTTCAAGGAGGCCGGTCAGCGCGGGTTGGCAGTACCGTTCGGCAGGCGACTGGCCACCGGCCTGCGGGCGGTGGCTACCGAGCTGGGCGCCGGTGATCGACTCTGTCTGATCCCGGCACCCTCGCGCCGCCGGGCCGCCCGCCGCCGCGGGGGACCGCACGTGACCGCGCTGGCTCGGCGCGCGGCCGCCGAGTTGTCCGCGGAGGGCTGGTCGGTGCGGGTAGCCGACTGCCTGTATACGGCCTCGTCGGCCGCCGATTCGGTGGGGATGGCGGCTGCCGACCGGATGCGCAACCTCGTCGGGCGGGTGCGGGTGCGGCCGCGCGCCGTACCGGCCGGGCCGCACGTGGCGGTTCTGGTGGACGACGTGATCACGACCGGGGCGACGGCGGCTGCCGCGGTGGACGCGCTCGCCGCGCACGGGGTCCGGGTCCGTGCGGTGCTGGCGCTGACGGCGACGGCCGGCTGACCCGCGGGTCGATGCGTTCCCGCTTCCGGGTGGTGTCCGCCCAACCCGTTCGGACGCAGGGAACTCGTGTCGCCGCCCACCCGTTGTCCGGGTGTGAGCAGGTCGAACCCGCCGCAGAGCCGCGCTCGCGCAGCGCTACCGCCAGAGCGGTCCGTCCGGGTGACGAGGTCCGCCCTGCCCGGACGGCGAGCGCCGTCCGTGGCCACCGGCGGCCTGCTTCCAGGGGTGGCACCAATCACGCTCGGTGGCCGCTTGACGTCGCCCGACTCGGGGGCTGTCAAGGGCCGCAGCTGCGAGCTAACGTGCCACACACCAGCCAACCCCGGGCGGAACGAGGAGGCCGCCTCCCCAGTGTCCTCGGCGCCGGAGTGAGCTGGGACACGAGCACAACCGCATGATCACGACGGCGCCACCGTGCACAACCTCTCCCAGTCAGTCCGCAAGGAACGGAGGTCGTGAATGGACATCGTCATCAAGGGTCGCAACGTCGAGGTGCCCGACCACTACCGCGAGCACGTGACCGAGAAGCTGACCCGCCTGGAGCGGTACAACAAGAAGGCCATCCGCGCCGACGTGGAGTTGCTGCACGAGCGCAACCCGCGACAGGCGAAGAACTGCCAGCGAGTGGAGATCACCCTGGTGGGCAAGGGAGAACCGATCCGCGCGGAGGCCAGCGCCGGCGACTTCTACGCCGCCCTCGACGGTGCGGCGAGCAAGCTGGAGAACCGGCTGCGCCGCATGCACGATCGCCGAAAGGTCCACTACGGCCAGCGCAACCCCGAATCCGTGGCCGAGGCGACCGCTGGCCTGGCCGACCGGCCGGTGGCACCCGCGGGCAACGCCGAGCAGCGCGCCGGTCGGACGGCGCTGCTGGAGGCCCCCGCGGAGCCGGCAACCGGCGGCGGACCGGGAGGTGACGGTTCCGGTGGGCCCGCTCCGTCCGGCGGCTCCCCGGAAGGCGGTGGGCCGACCGCGGGCGCCGGACCTGCGGTGCAGGATGAGGTACCGGAAACCATGCAGCGCAGTGGCACCGTGCCGGAACAGCGCGCGGCGGAGAACGGCTACGAACCGGGCCGCATCGTCCGCGAGAAGGACCACCCCGGGATGCCGATGACCGTCGACCAGGCGCTTTCCGAGATGGAGCTGGTCGGGCACGACTTCTACCTGTTCGCCGATGCCGACAGCGGCCGTCCCAGCGTGGTCTACCGGCGCCGCGGCTTCGACTACGGGGTGATCAGGTTGGCCGGGTCTCACTAGGGCGAGTCTGTGCCAACTGCGACTGCCCGGGCTGTCCCCCGCGTACCGTGGTTCGCGGGGGACAGCTCTGTGCGAGGCTGCAGCCCCGGACGAAGCGGTTCGCTCACCAGCTCTAATACGATAGCCAGAAAGCGTCCGTGACGGGCGCGCCACGATCAGCTAGCGAGGTCGACCGGATGGTCCTGTCCCGACTGCTTCGCGCCGGCGAGGGCAAGATGCTCAAGCGCCTGCGTGCGATCGCAGCGCACATCAACGAGCTCGAAGACGATGTCGTCGCGCTGTCCGACGCCGAGCTGCGGGCCAAGACCGACGAGTTCAAGCGCCGTTTCGCCGACGGGGAGACGACCGACGACCTGCTGCCCGAGGCGTTCGCGGTGGCCCGCGAGGGGGCGCAGCGGACCCTCGGCCAGCGGCACTTCGACGTGCAGGTCATGGGCGGTGCTGCCCTGCACCTCGGGCAAATCGCCGAGATGAAGACGGGTGAGGGCAAGACGCTCACCTGCGTGCTGCCCGCCTACCTGAACGCCATCACCGGCGAGGGCGTGCACGTCATCACGGTCAACGACTACCTGGCGCGACGGGACGCCGAGTGGATGGGCCGCGTGCACCGCTTCCTCGGTCTGGAAGTCGCCCCGCTGCTGGCCGACATGCCGCCGGAGCAGCGCCGCCAGGCATACGCCGCGGACATCACCTACGGCACGAACAACGAGTTCGGCTTCGACTACCTGCGCGACAACATGGCCTGGAGCCTGGGCGACTGCGTGCAGCGCGGGCACAACTTCGCCGTCGTCGACGAGGTCGACTCGATCCTCATCGACGAGGCCCGCACCCCGCTGATCATCTCCGGCCCCGCCGACCAGTCCTCGCGCTGGTACAACGAGTTCGCCCGCCTGGCACCGATGCTCACCCGCGACGTCCACTACGAGGTGGACGAGCGCAAGCGCACCGTGGGTGTCAGCGAGGAAGGCGTGTCCATCGTCGAGGACCAGCTCGGCATCGAGAATCTCTACGAGGCCGCGAACACCCCGCTGGTCGGGTTCCTGAACAACGCGCTGAAGGCCAAGGAGCTCTACAAGAACGACAAGGACTACATCGTCCGCGACGGCGAAGTCCACATCGTCGATGAGTTCACCGGCCGCATCCTCGCCGGGCGCCGCTACAACGAGGGCATGCACCAGGCGATCGAGGCCAAGGAAGGCGTCGAGATCAAGGCCGAGAACCAGACGCTGGCCACGATCACGCTGCAGAACTACTTCCGGCTCTACGACAAGCTCGCCGGTATGACCGGTACCGCGGAGACCGAAGCCGCGGAGTTCCAGGGGACCTACAAGCTCGGTGTGGTGTCCATCCCCACCAACGAGCCGATGGCCCGCGTCGACGAGCCCGACCTGATCTACAAGACGGAGGCCGCGAAGTTCGAGGCGGTCGCCGAGGACATCCAGGAACGGCACGGCAAGGGCCAGCCCGTCCTGGTCGGCACCACCAGCGTCGAGCGCTCCGAATACCTGTCGAAGCTGCTGACCAAGCGCAGCGTGCCGCACAGCGTGCTGAACGCGAAGAACCACCAGAAGGAAGCCGCGATCATCGCCGAAGCGGGCCGGCGCGGATCGGTCACGGTCGCCACGAACATGGCCGGCCGCGGTACCGACGTCGTGCTCGGTGGCAACGTCGACCACCTCGCCGACGCCGAACTACGCCGCAGGGGCCTGGACCCGGTGGAGAACCGGGAGCAGTACGAGTCCGAGTGGCCGGGCGTGGTCGACAAGATCAAGGCCCAGGTCAAGGCCGAGGCGGAGGAAGTGACCGGAGCCGGCGGGCTCTACGTCCTCGGCACCGAGCGGCACGAGTCGCGACGCATCGACAACCAGCTGCGCGGCCGGTCCGGCCGGCAGGGCGACCCGGGTGAGTCCCGCTTCTACCTCTCGCTGGGCGACGAGCTGATGCGCCGGTTCAACGCCGCGATGGTGGAGACGGTGATGACCCGGCTGAAGGTGCCGGACGAGGTGCCGATCGAGCACAAGATGGTCACCCGCGCCATCCGCAACGCGCAGACCCAGGTTGAGCAGCAGAACACCGAGATCCGCAAGAACGTCCTCAAGTACGACGAGGTGATGAACCAGCAGCGTTCGGTCATCTACACCGAGCGCAGGAGGGTCCTCGAAGGCGAGGACCTCCGCGAGCAGCTGATGCACATGCTCACCGACGTGGTCACCGCCTACGTCAACGCGGAGACCTCCGCCGGGTACGCCGAGGATTGGGACTTCGAGAAGCTCTGGTCGGCGCTGAAGACGCTGTACCCGGTCGCGGTCGACGTCGAGCAGTTGGAGGACGACGAAGAGGACCTGTCCAAGGAGCGCCTGCTGGAGCTCATCGTCGCCGATGCCCGCGCCGCTTACGACCGGCGCGAGGCCGAGGTCGACGGCAAGGTCGGTCCGGGTGCGATGCGGGAGCTGGAGCGCCGGGTGGTGCTCAGCGTGCTGGACCGCAAGTGGCGCGAACACCTCTACGAGATGGACTACCTCAAGGAGGGCATCGGCCTGCGCGCCATGGCGCAGCGCGACCCGCTCGTCGAGTACCGGCGCGAGGGCTTCGACATGTTCCACGCGATGCTCGACGCCCTCAAGGAGGAGTCGGTCAGCTTCCTGTTCAACGTGCAGGTCGAAGCCGCCGACCAGCAGCAGCAACCCGCGCAGCAACAGCAGCCTTCGGTTCCGGTTTCGGTCAGCTCCGGTGGAGCCGGTGGTGCGGATGGGCAGCAGTCCCCGTCCGCACCGACGGGCACGACCGCCCAGCCGCGTGCCAAGCGGGCGAAGCCCACGCAGACTGGTCCGGCGCTGAGCCAACTCGGCGGTTCCGGCGGTACGCAGGCACCGACCGCGCTGGGCGGCGGCGAAGGCATGGGGCCGCAGCAGCAGCGCCTCAGCTACTCGGGCCCGAGCGAGACCGGCGATGTGCAGACCAGCGGCGGTCCGGACGAGGACCCCGAGGCGCGTGGAGCCTCCCGCCGCGAGCGCCGGGCGGCCGCCCGTGCCGAGGCCAAGAAGAACAAGAAGCGCTGATCACAGCACGGACAGCAGGGTGCACAGCCATCGGCTGTCCGTGCGTTCGAGGCGTAGTACCAGGGCCCGGGCCCGGTTCGGGGTTCCGATGACCGCGCAGGCCTCCACCGTTCGCTCGGTGGCCAGGCATGCGTGCACGGAGCTCAACCGGTAGCCCGGGCTTCTGGCCGTCTTGGGCCCGGAACGGGTCAGCAGGCCGAGCACCTGCGGCGTCACCCGGTCGCGGAGCTGCGCGGGTGATCTGCGGCCGCACAGCACATCCAGCAGCTGGTGGGTGAAGCGCAGCGCCAGTTGATTGCTGGTCTGCTCGGTGGGGCCGGTTTCGGCATTGCGCACTGTCGTGTTCGCCGGGATGGTCATGGCGGCCTCCGGAGGCGGATGGTGGTCGGTGGATCGGCGCGATCCGGGTCTGCTGTGTAGAGGCGCTGCGGCCGTGAATCCGTACAGGTCGTGGCCGAACAACACCGGATCGGGTGAGGGGAACGCGGGATGGCGTTGCGGGGCTTGCTGCTGGACTGGGGCGGTGTGCTGGACGATCCCGGTGATCCACCGGGAAACGGGGCCGAGGACGCGGGTTTCCCGGGTGCTGCGCAGCCGGGCGCTGGCCCGCTGATCGAGGTGGCGCGGAGGGTGCGCGGATTCGGGGTGCGGACCGGTCTGGTGTCCAATTCGGTGCCGTGGGACGGCCCGAACGCGTTCGACGCCTTCGACGCCCTGGTGTTCTCCGGCGACCCTGCGGTCGGTGCGGGCAAGCCGGATCCCGCCGTGTACCTGATCGCGGCGCGGCGAATCGGCGTCGAGCCCGACCGGTGCGCGTTCGTGGACGACCAGCGGGACAACGTGCTCGGCGCCGTCCGGGCGGGAATGGTCGGGGTGCACCACCGCGAGGTCACGGCGACCGCCGCGGAGATCGCCGTGCTTTTCGAGCTCGATATGCGTGATGACCTGCGCTGACGCACTAAAGTGGGGGGTGGTGTTCAGCGGCCTTTTACCGCCGTGTAGATTATTTCTTGTCAGCGCGGAACGGACCGG
>NZ_JADEYC010000004.1 GCF_015209505.1 Saccharopolyspora montiporae | reverse complement strand
GCCCCCCCGCCCCCCCCACGCCCGGGAACCCGGCGATGCGCAACGTGCGCGCAGCCGGGTCTTCAGCGCAGCCGTTCGATGATCGTGGCGTTCGCCGTGCCGCCGCCCTCGCACATCGTCTGCAGCCCGTAGCGCAGGTCGCGCTGCCGCATCCGGGCCAGCAGCCGCGTCATCAGGATGGCACCGGAACCGCCGAGGGGATGGCCGACCGCGATCGCCCCGCCCAGCGGGTTGACCCGGTCGGGATCGGCGCCCGTCTCCGCGAGCCAGGCCAGCGGGACCGGCGCGAACGCCTCGTTCACCTCGAACACCCCGATGTCGTCGATGGACAGTCCGGCCCTGCGCAGAACCTTCTCCGTCGCGGGGATCGGTCCGGTGAGCATCGTGATCGGGTCCGCTCCGCTGACCGCTCCCGAGTGGTAGCGCGCGATCGGGGTCAGGCCGAGTTCGGCCGCGCGCTCAGCGGTCGTCATCAGCAGCGCGGCCGCGCCGTCGGAGATCTGCGAGGCGTTTCCGGCGTGGATCACGCCGTCCGGTGTGAACGAGGGCTTGAGGGCGGCCAAGGTCTCGGGCGATGTCGACCGCCGCAGCCCTTCGTCCGCGGTGAACGTCGTGCCGTCGAGATCGATGCGCACCAGGTGGTCGTCGAAGATCCCCCCGTCGATCGCCGCGGCGGCCCGGGCGTGCGAGCCTGCGGCGAACTCGTCGAGCCTGCCCCGGCTGAATCCCCACCGCTCGGCGATGAGTTCGGCACCGATCCCCTGGTTGAACTCGAATCCCCCGTAGCGGGCCGACACACCGGGGCCGTAGGGCTGACCGGTGGTCCGCGCCGCGCCGAGCGGCACCCGGCTCATCGTCTCCACCCCACCGGCGACCACGAGGTCGTACTGGCCCGCCAGCACGGCGTGCGCCGCGGAGTCGACGGCCTGCTGGCCGGACCCGCACGCCCGGTTGATCGTCACGCCGGGGACGTGCTCCGGCCATCCGGCCGCGAGCACGGCGGATCTGGCCACGTTGCTGGACTGATCGCCGACCTGGGTCACGCATCCCCACACCACGTCGTCCACCGACGACGGAGACACCCCGGTCCGCGCCACCAGCGCGTTGAGCGTGAGCGCCGACAGGTCCGCTGCGTGGATCCGCGACAGCGCACCGTTCCGCTTGCCGATCGGCGTGCGGACGGCGTCGACGATGACGGCATCCCTCATGCTCGGTCTCCTCTCCACCCGGTTTCCGGTCCCGCCTGCGCAGCGGCTCCGCTGTCCGCCAGTCCTCCGCGCCCCCGGGTCGGCCGGAGCGCACCGGCCCGCCCGGTGCCTACCGCGCCGAATCGGCCCGGGTGAACATCGCCCGCACGTCCGGGCGGCTCACCTTCAGCGACGGCGTCCGCGGCAGCTCGTCGACGAACCGGATCTCGACCGGCAGCTGGTAGCGGGCCACCCGCTGCGCCAGCCACTCCCGGACCTCGGCCGCGTCGGGAGGCGCGATGCCGTCCCGGACCAGCACCGCGACCACCGGGACTTCGCCGAGCCGTTCGTCCGGAATACCGACCACCGAGGCGTCGAGCACCGCCGGATGCCCGCGCACCACGTCCTCCAGCTCGCTCGGCACGACCTTGAAACCGCCCCGGTTGATCGCCTCGTCGACGCGGCCGTGGATGTGCAGGAACCCGTCGGCGTCCAGACTCGCCAGGTCGGTGGTGCGCACCCAATCGTGCCCCGGCAGCTGGTCGCCCTTCGCCTCCAGCGCGCCGACCTCGCCGGTCGGCACGGGCTCACCGGTTCCCGGGTCGACGATGCGCAGCTCGATGCCGGGGAACGGCCTGCCGACGCTGCCCCGCTTCGCGGACCACCACCGCTGGTGCAGGGCCAGGTCCCACCCGGCGATCGCCCCGGCGAACTCCGTCGCGCCGTACACCGACAGCACCGGGATGCCGAAGCGGGCGGTGAACCGGTCGGCGTCGTCCGGGTCCAGCGCGGCGGTGCCGGAGGACACCTGCTCGACGCCGTCGAGGGTGTCCGAGGGCAGGTCGGAGTGCAGCACCATCCGCAGCGCCGCCGGGGCCAGCCGGATCCGCCTCGGCCGCGTCCGCCGCACCAAGGCCGCCCATTCGGCCACGTCGAACCGCTCCAGCAACGCGGTCTGCAATCCGGCCGCGACGTTGGCGATCGCGAAGTACAGCCCGCCGATGTGCACCAGCGACGTCCACAGGATCGCGGGGTGGTCCCGCAACCTGACCTCGGTGGCCGCCACCGGCGTTCCCGATGCCTCGAACGCCGCGGTGAGCTTGTGATAGGTCAGCTCGACCCGCTTCGGCCTGCCGGTCGTCCCGCTGGTCTGCATGAGCACCGCGACGTCGTCGCCCGCCGGCTCGCCGGGCACGACGGGCCAGTCCGCCTCCCGCACCCGCAGCGGCACGTCGTCCTCGCCCGTCTCGACCGGCAGCGCCGCCACCGCCGCGGCCGCGTCCGAGAACCCCGCCCTCGCCCAGTCCTCGGCATCGGCGACGAGCACGTGCGGGGCGGTCGCCGCGATGTCCTCGGCCAACGCGAGATCGCCGTGGAACGGGCTCAGCGTCACGACCTGGCGACCGGTGGCGATCACCGCCACCAGCGCGGCCAGCTGCCCGGGGCGATTGCGCAGGACGACACCGATGCGCTGCGCACCGGGCGTTCCCGCCTCGGTGAGCAGCCGGTCCAGGTCCTCGACGGCGCGACGCAGGAACGCCCACGGGTAGCAGCGGTCTTCGAAGGTCAGCGCGGTCGCCTCGGGAACGGCGGAGACCACCCTGCGCAGCCGGGACGGGAGTGGTCGGTCATCAGCAGTCAGCACGCTGCGTCCTCCGGTACGGGCCGTGGAATCCGGCGATCGGCTGGATATCGGTACTCGACTTCCGGCGGAGGCCCCGGTCACCCGCCGGCACCGACCTGGTTCGCCTCGCCGTCGTCCTGCGGGGGCCGCCAGCAGGCGGCCAGGTGCGCGGCCGCGGCCGCGGTCCCGAGCCCGGCGGCGAGCGCGGCCCGCCGCCTGCCGGACAACAGCTCGTCGACGCCGAGCGCGCGGTCCACGCTGAACCGGCCCGCTCCGAGCGCGGCCAGCGCGACCGATGCCGCACCGAGGTGCAGAACGTACTCGTACCCCTCGGCGGTGATGAAGAATCCGTTGGGCAGGTGCACCGAGCGAGCGGCGACCCCCATCGTCGCGACCACCGCCGAGGCCGCCACCGGCGTCGCCGCACCGGCCGCGAGCGCCGCGCCCGCTGCGATCTCGACGACGGCGCTGGCGACGGCCTGCTGCCGAGGCCGCCGGAACCCGATCGAGCCGAACCAGCCCGCCGTACCGTCGAGAGTGCGGCCGTGCCGCACTCCGTGCGCGATCATCGTGCCACCGATCGCGGCGCGCAGCGCTCCGCTCGCCACGTCCTTCCCGCTCATCGCCCCTCCCGGGTTCGGGGTCCGTTTGAGTACACTGATTGGCCATGCCACCCGAAACGCCGATCAGCCAACCGCGACCTGCGCAGCACCGACGACCACTCCGAAGGAGCGCGGGACGTGGATTCACTCCGGTCGGTGCCCGGGAGGCCGATCCGGCGAGCCATCGACAAGCCAGCTTCCGTCATGTAATTCGTTATACTCTACTCAGGAACCGGGAGGAAGAGCCCGCGCCCACCCACGGAGCCGCCGCATGGAACCGAAGACCGTCCTGTTCGACGTGACCGACCACGTCGCCACCATCACCCTGAACCGGCCGGAAGCCATGAACAGCTTCAACCAGGACATGCTCGACGACTTCGACCTCATCTGGCACCGGGTCAAGACCGACGACGACGTGCGCGTCGTCGTGCTGCGCGGGGCGGGCGAGCGCGCGTTCTGCACCGGGGTCGACGTCAAGGAGGGCATCGACCGCCACGCGAACGTCTGGACCCGGACCGACCCGGGCGAGCACCTCTCACCCAAGCTCAACCAGGTGTGGAAACCGCTGGTCTGCGCGGTGCACGGGATGGCGGCCGGCGGCGCCTTCTACTGGCTCAACGAGGCCGACATCGTCATCTGCTCCGCGGACGCCACGTTCTTCGACCCGCACGTCAGCTACGGGCTCACCGCCTCGCTCGAACCGATCGGGCTCGCCCGGCGCATCCCGCTCGGCGAAACGCTGCGCATCGCGCTGCTCGGGCTCGACGAGCGGATGTCCGCGCAGCGTGCCGAGCAGATCGGCCTGGTCAGCGAGGTGCTGCCCGGCGAGCGGCTGCGGGAGCGCGCCGACGAGATCGCCGGGATCATCGCCGCCAAACCGCCCGCGGCGGTCCAGGGAACCGTCCGCGCCATCTGGGAATCCCTGGACACCACCCGCACCCAGGCGCTGCGCACCGGGCTGTCCTACACCCAGCTCGGCAACCCGATCGCCCAGGAGCAGATCGATCGTTCGGCGGTGCGCGCACCGCAGTGGCGACTGCGCTGATCCCGTCCCGAGCACGACACCCGCACGGAGGTTGCGATGAGGTTCGGTATGCCGTGGCCCGGCGCCGAGATCGCCGGTGAAGCCGAGGAGGCCGGTGCCGGCGCGTTCTGCGTCGGGGATTTCGTCGACCACGACCCGTACACGACCCTGGCCGAGATCGTCGCCAACACCGACCGCGCGCTGGTCGGTCCGGCCATCGCCTACGCGTTCTCCCGCACGCCCTACGCGCACGCCACCGCGATGCGCCAGCTGCACGCGACGGCTCCGGACCGGCTGTTCCTGGGGCTGGGCACCGGGGCGTTCCGCATCAACCGGGACTGGTTCGGGGTGCCCGCGGACCGGCCGGCCGCGCGCATCGCGGAGACCGCCGGTGCCGTTCGCGCCTGGCTGCGCGCGGAGAACGGCGCGAAGGTCCGTTACTCCGGCGAGTTCTACGAGATCGACGCCGACGTCCGGGCCCCGGTGCTCGGGCGGCTCGACATCCCGGTGCTGCTGGCGGCGTTCAACACGGGCATGGCCACCACCGCCGGCCGGGTCGGCGACGGCGTGATCGGGCACGGGTTGTTCACCCGCTCCTGGTGGAACGACGTGGTGCGCCCGGCCGCGGAACGCGGCGCGACCGAACGAGGCGCGGCGGAGCGCGCCGCGCGCCCGGCCGAGCACGGCTGGATCATCACCGCCGTCGACGACTCCGCTCCCGAGCGCGCGATCGCCGACGCCCGCCGCATGGTCGCCTTCTACCTCACCGTCAAGACCTACGACCCGTACGTGGAGCACCACGGATGGCAGGAACCCGTCGCGCGGCTGCGGGAAGCGTTCCGCAGCGGGGACACCGACGCGATGGCCGCCTCCGTCACCGACGACATGCTCACCGAGATCGCCGTCTGCGGAACGACTTCCGACGCCAAGGCCGCGCTCGCCGCGCGTTCCGGTGCGCTGCCCGCCGACGTCGGCTACTTCGCGCCGCCGAGCTTCCTGGTGGGCCGCAAGCGCCGCGCCGCCTACGCCCGGTCCAGCCTCGCCCTCATCGACCTCGTGGCAGCGGATTCCTGACGGGGCCCGTGGCCCGCGACGCCGGTCACGACCCGGACACCAGGCGCCCTCCGATGACCGTGGCGCGGACCAGGTCCGCCGACGGGGTGGCCAACGCCTCGGCCAGCGGGCCGCGCAGCAGGACCAGATCGGCGGGCGTCCCGGTGCGGATCCGCCGGACCGGGCCGCCGGGATCGTCGGGGGCGCTGAGATAACCGGCCAAGGCGCGACCGGCGTCGACGCGCTCGGCCGGACCGGCGATCCGACCCGCCGGGGTCCGGCGCCGGACCGCGGCCGCGATCACCCGCCACGGGTCGTGCGGGCCGTAGGGCGCGTCGCTGGACGCCGCGACCTGGACGCCCGCGCCGATCAGCGAGCGCATCCGGTAGAGGTCCGGGTGCTCGTCGCCGGGGACCTCGCGCAGGTAGTCATCACCCCGGTGGGCCAGGAATCCCGGCTGGGTCACGACGCGCAGGCCGAGCTCGGCGATCCGGGGCACCAGTTCGGCCGGGACCAGCGCCGCGTGTTCGACGCGGTCGCCGGAGCGGGTCCCGGTTTCGGCGAACGCGGCCAGCAGCAGGACCAGCGCCGTGCGCGTCACGCAGTGCACGGCGACCGACCTGCCCGCACCGTGCGCGGCGCGGATGCGCTCGGTCAGCTCGACGAACGGGGGGAGGCCGGAGTCGGCGAGCACGATCTTGTGCGGGCCAGTGCGCGGACCCGCCGGAACGCGATGGCCGAGCGGCACGCCCAGCAGCCGGACCCGTTGCGGCAGCGAGCAGGCCCCCATGGCATCGGTGATCGCGCGGATCGCGGTCGCGTCGAGATCCGGAGTCGCGTCGGTGACGGACGTGATGCCCAGCCGTGCCAGCCGCGTGCCGATCTCGGCGAGGTCGGGTGGGCCGGACGGCGCCAGCCGCTCGCGCAGCCAGCCGTCGGCGCGCCAGAGCCGCCCGGTGGGACGGCCCGCGTCATCGCGTTCGATGCCGGGGCAGTCGCCGGCGGCGAGGCCCAATGTCCTGGCCGCCGCCCGGTTGACCACCCACAGCGCGCCGCTGCGGTGCTGCACCCGCACCGGCCGCGCCGAGTGCAGCCGGTCCAGGGCGGCACCGTCGAGCGGTCCGGCGACCGACTCGTGGTAGCCGACGGCGCGTATCCAGCCGTGCTCGTCCGGGCGGGCGCGCGCCAGCACTTCGGCCAGTTCCGCCCGGTTCGCCACCTCTGGTGGGCCGCACGGTACCGAGCGGTGGTGCGCGGCGAGCGCGTGCAGATGCAGGTGGTGATCGCAGAGCCCCGGCAGCAGCGCGCCACCGCGCGCGTCGAGCACCGCCTCCCCCGGCGCGCGGGCCAGGGCCGGGCCCATCTCGGCCACCGCGGTACCGGCGACCCGGACGTCCACCCGCGCACCGTCGACGGCGGCATCGCGCAGCAGCAGCCCGGTCACGAGACCGCCAGTTCGCGCAGCACTTCCGCGGTGTGCGCACCGCTGGCCGCCGCCGAACCGTCCACCGCCCTGCGGCGCGGAGCAACCACCGGAACGCCGCCGCCGGTCACCCATCGACCGCCGGACCGGCACGTGCGCGCAGCGGGCAATCCGGTGTCCATAGTGGACGACACGACGTCGGACATGGCCAGGTCATAGAGCGCGCCGCGGCCACCCTCCGGTTCCGAGAGCGCGAGTTCGGCCGCGACGATCCCGGTGAGCGGATCCGCGATGGCGTCGCCGACGAAGCACGGAACGCCGCGCTCGTCGACGGCCACCAGTCCGCTCGCCGCGGCCACGTCGTCGCCGAATCCGACCCGGTCGTCACCCCTGCCGTAGGCGGTCACCGACACCCAGATCGTGCCCGCCTCGGCGGCGGCCGCCGCGTCGAGCCCGAAGCGCTCCAACGCGCGCGGCCGCGAGGCTTCGACGACGATGTCCGCGGTCTCCACCAGGCGCGCCAGTGCCCGGCGCTGCCCCGGCTCGTCCGGATCGAGCACCACCGACCGGTTGCCCGCGTGCAGCAGCCGGTAGAACTCCGCGTCGCCGCCGCGCGCGCCGTCGGGCCGCGACGGCGTCTCCACCTTGACCACGTCGGCTCCCAGCAGCCCCAGCAGGTGCGCGCACAACGGTCCGGCCCACAACGCACTGAAGTCCAGCACGCGCAATCCGGACACCGCACGGGCCCGCCCGGGGGTCGGCAGGTCCGCGGGAGCCCCCGGTTCTCGGACCGCGCCCGCCGCGACACCGAGCAGCGCGGCACGTTCGGTCAACTCCTCGCCGGAGCGGCCGCGCAGCCATTCCGCCACCGCAGGCCAGGGATCATCGGACACCTCGGCCTCGATCAGCGCGCCGAGCAGCGCCGGGTCGTCCGGCCGGGCGCAGGAGACCGCGGCCCAGCCATCGCCGGTCGGCAGCATCCGGCAACCACCCCCGACCGAAACGGCACCGCGCCTGCCGCGACCGGTGAACGCCGCCCGCTCGGCCAGCAACCGCCGGCCGTCGACCGGCAGGCCGCAACGATCGGCCACCTCCCGCGCCGCGGTGGCCGCGCGGCCGGGCGGGATCAGCGGCGCCCCCGCCGGATCCCCGGTCAGCGCCACCACCCCGCTGTGGGCCCAGTCCGCCTCCGCGTCGGGCGCGAACGGTTCAATCGCCACGCGCGCGATGGTACCCTCGAATCCGTTGTGGACGATCCGCACATCGGTTGGGAACCATGGTTTCGTTCGCCGAATTCGCCGTCGCGGCGCGCGCGCCGTTGTTCGCGGACGACGGCCGGATCGTCGATCCGCTGCTCGTCGTCGAGCTCGACACCCCGGTCGACGAGCTCGCGCTCGCCGAGGCCGTGCGGGCCGCCAGGTCGTCGGACCGGGTGCTGATCGGGCTCACCGGCGCGGACCGGATCGTCCCGGACCGCCGGGAACTGGTCGCCGCGCTGGATCTCGCGCTCGGCCCACCGGAGCTCGCCGGAGCCGGTCCGATGTTTGCCGTGGTCGAGGATCCCGGCAGCACCGCCGCGCGTTTGCGCACGGCCGCCGAGGCCAACCCGCAGGCCGCCCTCGTGCTCGCGCAGGTGCTGCGCACCACCGCCGATCTTGCGGTGCCGGGCGCGCTGGACGTCGAATCGCTCGCCTACTCCACCCTGCTGGGCGGCACCGAGTTCCGGCGCTGGCTCGACGCCCGGGGCCACCGGCCCGCGCCACCCGAGACGCCGGAACCCGTGCTGGCCACCAGATCCGGCGACGAGCTGCACATCAGGCTCAACATCCCGGAGCGCCGCAACGCCCACGGCGCCCTGCTGCGCGATGCGCTCGTCGAAGCGCTGGCCGTCGCCGAGCACGACGACACCGTGACCCGCATCGTCCTCGACGGGGCCGGTCGGTCGTTCTGCGCCGGCGGTGACCTCGACGAGTTCGGCAGCGCCCCCGACCCGGCGACCGCGCACTTCGTCCGGACCCGCGCCGGTGCCGGCCTTCGCCTGCACCGGCTGGCCGAGCGCACCCGGGCCCGGGTGCACGGGGCGTGCGTCGGTGCGGGCATCGAGCTCGCCGCGTTCGCCGGTCACGTCATCGCCGATCCGGCCGCGACGTTCCGGCTCCCCGAGGTCGGGATGGGGCTGATCCCCGGTGCCGGCGGGACGGTCGGCATACCTCGCCGCATCGGGCGCCGGCGCGCCCTGCTGCTGGCCCTGTCCGGCGAGCCGCTGGACGCCGCGACGGCGCTGGACTGGGGACTCGTCGACGAACTCGCGCCGATCGCCTGACCCGGGACCGCCGCTCCTGCTCACCGGGGCGGGTGGCCCGCCCGGTCCGGGTCCCAGACGAAGACCGGGTACCAGACCCCGAACGGGTCGTCGCTGTAGAGGCACCTCGCCCGGACAGCGCGGTCCGCGCAAGCCCCGGCCAGCACCTGCCAGGCCGCCCGACCACCGATGAGCAGTTCGTCGGCCGAACCGGGATCCAGGCGCAGGATCGACGCGCAGTCGCCCGCACGCAGCGCCTCGTCGACGTCCCGGTCCACGGCCGCGGCTCCGGGATGCTCGTAGCCGGGCGCCTTCGGACCGCGGCGCGCGCTGCCGTCGGCCATGACGAGCAGACCGATCCGCTCGGTCCGCTCGGCGAGGGTCCTGCCGTGGCGGCGGCAGCGGTCCACGGGATCGGCCGCGCGTACACCGCGCAGCTCGACCGGCCATCCGGCGGTCAGTTCCCTGCCGACGGCGAGGCTCAGCGGCAGGGTCTCGCCCTCGGGTGCGGCCGTGCTGCCGCGCGCGAACGAGGACAGCGGACTGGCGGCATCGGTGGACCACAGGCGGGTGGCGGACGCCCCGCCCACGACGACCAGCAGATCCGGCGCGGCGGTGACCAGGTCGTCGACCGCCGACCGGCACGCGGCCCGCAGTTCCTCCACCTCGTGGAGCACGCCGCCGGTCGCGCCCGGCAGGAGCAGCGGCGGGTGCGGGCAGATCGCCGCTCGTACGATCACGCCAGCCCCCGGACGGTCCGCGCAGGTGCCTGCCGACCGCCCACCACCGCGACCATGTCGAGCAGCTGGCGGGTCTCGGCCACGTTGTGCGCGCGGAACACCGCGGCGCCCTGCCACGCGCAGACCGCCGTCACCGCGAGGGTGCCGGTCCCGCGCTCACCCACCGGCGCATCCAGCGCTTCACCGATGAAGTCCTTGTTGGACAGCGATGCCAGCACCGGCCAGCCGGAGCCGGTCAGTTCCCCGAACCGGCGGGTGAGTTCGAGGGAGTGCCAGGTGTTCTTGCCGAAGTCGTGCGTCGGATCGATCAGGATCCCCTCCTCCGGCACACCGGACCGCACCAGCGCTCGGGCGCTGCTGGTGACCTCGGCGAGGACGTCGGCCACCACGTCGTCGAACGCCGCCCGGTGCGGACGCGTTCTCGGAGTGGCGCCGCCGGTGTGCGTGCAGACGTACCCGGCGCCGAACTCGGCGGCGACGTCGGCGAGCTTCGGGTCCGCGCCCGCCCACGTGTCGTTGAGCAGGTCGGCCCCTTCCGCGCAGGCGAGCCGGCCGACCTCGTGCCGCCAGGTGTCCACGCTGATGGCCAGGGCCGGGAACCGGGCGCGGATCTCGGCCACGAACGGCACGACCCGGCGGACCTCCTCGTCGACGTCGACGTCGGGACCGGGTCCGGCCTTGACCCCGCCGACGTCGACGATGTCTGCGCCGTCGGCGACCGCCTGCTCGGCGGCCGCGACCGCGCGGTCCCAGCCGAACGTGGCGCCGCGGTCGTAGAACGAGTCCGGGGTGCGGTTCACGATCGCCATGACCAGCGCGCGGTCGTCGCGCATCTCCCGCCCGCGGAACCGGATCGCCCCGCGGGGCATCAGCGGTCCCCGTCCGGTGCGGCCGGCACTTCCGTCTGCACCGCCATCCCGCTACGGTATTTCAGTATCCTGAAATTGGTCAATGGCGCTCAGCGGTCAGGAGACGACATGACGGCCTTCTCGTTCTCGTCGCAGCTCTACATCGACGGGCACCGCACCGACGGCGAATCCGGAACCCGGACCACCGTGCACAACCCGGCGACGGAAGAGCAGATCGCGGACGTCCCGCGAGCCGCGCTCCCCGACGTCCGGCGCGCGATCGAGGCGGCCCGTCGGGCCTTCGACGACGGTCCGTGGCCGCGGATGAAACCCGCCGAGCGGGCCTCGGTCCTGCTGCGCATGGCCGAGGAGATGGAGCGGCGCCTTCCCGACATCGTCGCGGTCAACATGGCCGAAGCCGGTTCGGCCCGCTGGCTGGCCGAAAGCCTACAAACCTCCGTCCCGGTAGCGCACCTGCGGGACATGGCGGAGCGGGTGATGCCCGCCTTCCCCTGGGACCGCCCGATGGATCCCACCGTCACGCCCGGCATCGGGGTCTCCCAGGGGCAGCTGCGCCGCGAGCCGTTCGGGGTGTGCGCGCTGATCGCGGCCTACAACTTCCCGTTCTTCCTCAGCATGATGAAGCTGATCCCCGCGCTGGCCGCAGGCTGCACCGCCGTGCTCAAACCGGCACCGGCGACCCCGCTGGAGTCGCTGCTGATCGGTGATTTCGCCGATGCCGCCGGTCTGCCGCCCGGCGTGGTCAACGTGGTCACCGGGGACGTCGACTGCGGCACCGAGCTGACCACGAACCCGATGGTCGACCTGGTCAGCTTCACCGGTTCGGACGACGTGGGGCGCACCGTGTACTCGCAGGCGGCCGCTTCGATGAAGAAGGTCGTTCTCGAACTCGGCGGCAAGTCGGCGAACGTCGTCCGCGCCGACGCCGATCTCGACGGGGCCGCCCGATCCGCCATCGCGGGCATCACCACGCACGCCGGGCAGGGTTGTTCGCTGCTCACGCGCACGATCGTCCACGAGTCGGTGCACGACGAACTCGTCCAGCGCATCCTCGACGGCCTGGCCGCGGTGACCGTCGGCGATCCGGCGACCGAGACCACCACGATGGGTCCGCTGATCAGCGAGGCGCAGCGGGACAAGGTCGAGAAGCTGATCCGCACCGGCCAGGAGGAGGCCGCGCACCTGGCCTGCGGCGGTGGGCGGCCGCCCGGTCTGCAACGGGGTCACTTCGTGGAACCCACGCTGTTCACCGGCGTCGACAACGCGATGACGATCGCGCGCACCGAGTTCTTCGGACCGGTCGGCGTCGTCATCGCGTTCCGCGGCGACGAGGAGGCGGTCCGCATCGCCAACGACAGCCCGTACGGGCTGGCCGCCGGCGTCTGGAGCGCCGACACCGCCACCGCGCACGCCATCGCCTGCCGGCTGCGCTCCGGCACCGTCACGATCAACGGCGGTGGCGGCGGGGTGAACCCGCGCGCCGCGTTCGGCGGTTACAAGCAGAGCGGAATCGGCCGCGAGTGGGGTGAATTCGGCCTCGACGAGTACCTGGAGACCAAGACCGTCAACTGGGCCGCCCGCTGAGCCCGGAACGGCTGGGCGCGAACCCGCCCGGGCCGACCGGGCGGGTTCGCGCGGGCAGCGCTATCGGCCCGCTGCCGACGGCACCGCACCGCAGGCGTGTTCCGCGGCGGCGAAACCGAAGACCATCGTGTTGCCGATGCTCCCTCCCGCGCCCAGGTACGTCCGGCCCATGACGGTCGCCGTGATGTTGCCGGTGGCGTACAGCCCGGGCAGGCATTCACCGTCGGCCCCGAGCACCCGCGCGTGCTCGTCGGTCACCAGACCGCCGCAGGTGCCCACGTCGCTCGGGAAGATCGGCAGCGCGTAGAACGGCGACCGGTCCAGCGGCCCCAGCGCCGGGTTCGGCTTGTGCCCCGGATCGCCCAGATGCCGGTTGTACTGCGACTCCCCACGCCCGTACACCGGGTCGCGACCGTGCGCGGCGTGTTCGTTGAACCGGGCGACCGTCCGCGCCAGCCCCTCTTCGTCGATCCCGCACGACCGGGCCAGCTCGGCCAGCGTCGCCGCCTTCTTGATCTCGCCGCTGGCCAGCCATTTCGCCGGGAGCCGACCGACGCTGGTCTGCGAGTGCGCGTAGCGGCGCCGGTAGTTGTCGTCGAACACCAGCCAGCACGGGACCGCGCTGGACCGCTTGTTCCGCGCGAACATCGCCTTGCCGACCTCGACATACGAGTTGGCCTCGTTGCAGAAACGTTCGCCGGCCGCGTCGACGTAGATCGTGTGCGCCCGCTGGCGCGCGCTGTTGAGCGCGGACATGGCGAAGTACTCCGAAGGGTTGGGCAGCCACCACGCCTCGTCGAGCAGGTCGGTCTGCGCGCCCAGCGCCATCGCGGTGGCCAGGACCTCCCCGGTGTCCCCCGGATTGGACATCGACCACTCGCCCGTGGTCCGCTGCTCCGCCCCGTGTTCCAGGCGCATCTCCTCGTTGCGCGCGAAACCCCCGGCAGCCAGCAGCACGCCCTTGCGGGCCTGGACGCTCACCGTGGCGCCGTCGCGGGTCACGCGGACACCGGTCACCCGCCCGCCCTCGACGACGAGCTCCTGCACCGAGGTGTCCAGCCAGATCGGAATACCGCGCGCCACGGCGATTTCCACCATCTGCCCGATCAGCGAGGAGCCGTTGGTGAGCAGCGGTCGACGGCGGATCTTCGCGAGCACCCCACGCGCGGCGATGCGGATCGCGATGCCCAGGCTCCGCCACGAGCGGTTGAAGTGCATCAGGAACGGGATCTCCTCGGTCATCGCGGGAAATCCGACCGACGACGCCAGACCCGGTTGCAGCCTCTCCCGCCACTCGCCCAGACCGCGCGCGTCGTGCGGGACGCCCTCGATGGAACGTCCCTCCGCCTTGCCGCCCTCCACGTTGTCGTAGTAGTCGGGGTATCCGGCGCACCGGGTGAACCGCATGCCGCTGTCCCGCAGGAACGAGACCATCCGCGGACCATCGGTCAGGTACGCGTGGCGGCGCCGCTGCGACGACCCGGGACCGGCCTCGCCCACGGCGGAGGCGAAGTACGCCATCCCGTCGTCGTACGAGTCGGGGACCCCGTCCTCGGACAGCAGCGGGTTGTTCGGAATCCACACCATCCCACCGGACATCGCGGTGGAACCGCCGACGAGCGACTGCTTCTCAAGCACCAGCGACGAGCATCCGGCATCGGCCGCGCGCAGCGCGCCGACCAGGCCGCCACCGCCGCTGCCGACGCTGACGAAGTCGTACGAGCAATCCCAGGTGGACATCGTCATCCTCTCGAACTCGGGATGTGCCGGGAAATCGGGTGTACCGGAGCGCCAGCAGAACCACCGGCGCACTGTTCGGCGACCTACCCCGTCATCCGCGAGCCGGTCGGGATCAGGAGTCGTCGCCGTCCTCGGCCGGGGTGACCTCAGCGGTCCACATCCCGACGAGGACGTCCACCAGGGACGTCGCCGCCTCTTCCCACGTCGGAGGGGTCACCGGCGTTCCCTCGGCGAGCGCGCGCTCGCGTTCGGCGCACATCTGGACGATCACGTGCGTGGAGATCCGGGAGCGGTCGCGCACCGCGTGCTCGGTCAGGCCGGGCAGGCATTCCCGGAGCCCAGCAGATATCCGCGCGACCGAGTCCGATCCCGCTTCCTCGACCGCGATCCGGCGCAACCCGGGATCGGCCACGACCTGGGCCATGAACCGCGCGAACCACGTGTTCGGGCCGTCGGCGTTCAGCAGCTCGGCGTAGGGGTGCACGAGGCAACCGATCCAGTCGCGGACGTCCGGGGAGCGCCCCATCCGCAGGAAGCGCTGCTCGCGGTTCTGCTCGACCCGGGCGTTGAACCCGCGCACGAGTTCCCGCACGAGATCGGCTTTGGAGTCGAAGTAGTAGCCGACGACGGAGGTGTTCCCCCTGCCGGCGGCCGATCCGATCTGGCGGTTCGACACCGCCAGGACGCCTTGCTCGGCGAACAACCGCACGGCGGTCGCCAGAAT
The DNA here is from genome assembly GCF_015209505.1 of Saccharopolyspora montiporae. Lineage (GTDB taxonomy): Bacteria > Actinomycetota > Actinomycetes > Mycobacteriales > Pseudonocardiaceae > Saccharopolyspora > Saccharopolyspora montiporae. Next base: position 94,798 of record NZ_JADEYC010000004.1, on the reverse strand, counting down.
CGCCTTGCGCGTGGCGTCCCTGCGAGCCTGCGCGGCCACGGCTTGCGGCGTCACGGATTCGCCGGGCGGAGGGACGTCGCCTCCTGCCGCCAACCTGATCTCGTCCACCGGTTCGCTGGCCTCTTCGTCTCGTCGTCTCGTCGACAGGGGTCATAGCGGACTCCTACCGGCCCGTGGGGCGGCGGGGCGCTCGTTCCGGAACCGTAACGCCCCTGACCGCGGGCTTCCACGGGAGGCGAGGCAGGCCACACGCCGGACCGCGTTCGCGTCCGGGGACGTCATCGCCCGCTCCCGGGACCCGAGCCCGATCGAGTGCACGGTGCGGTCCATATGCCCACCAACGCGTCCAGCAGACCCGCCTCCAGATCCCGCCAGCTCGGCGGCTGCGCCGCGGCACCGTCGGCCGGCGCGCGCTCCCGGTCGGCGCACATGTGCACGATCACCTGCCCGACGATCTGCCCGCGCTCGGCGGCGACGTCGTCCGGCAGCGCGGGCAGCGAGCGCAGCACCGCCCGGTGCGCCTGCCGCAGCGAGGGCGATCGGCACGCCTCCGTCGTGACGACCGCCTTGAGGTCCGAAGCCACCATGACCTGCTCGCACAGCCGCGCGAAGTACGTCGTGCCCGCGCTGCTGAAGTGGTCGGTCCACGGGCGGATCAGGCACCGCAACCAGTCCCGGATCCCCGCCGAGGAGTCGGTTTCGGCGATCATCGCGACGCGGGAACGCTCGACCTCGGCGGTGAACCCGCGGGTGATCGCCCGCACCAATTCGGCCTTCGTCCCCGGGCCGCCGGTCACCGCGTCGCCACGTCCGGCAGCGTCGGCGATCTGCCGGTCCGACAGCGCCCGCACGCCCCGCTCGGCGAACAGCCGCTCGGCCGCGGGCAGGCTCAACGGCTTGATCGCGCGGGGCCGGGCTTCCCTCCCGGCGGGTTCGGTCATCAAGTGTCTCATGGCACCGTCTCCGCGGTCGCGAGCTTGATCAGGTCCTCCGACTTGAACGGGGTGCCTGCCGTGGTGCCGCCGTCGACGGGGAGCACGACACCGGTGACGTAGGCCGAGCCATCCCCCGCCAGGTACAGCGCCGCCTCGGCGACATCGCTCGCCGCGCCCTCCCGCTTCAGCGGTCTGGACACCCCCATCACGGAGCGGATCACGGCGGCCCGGCCGTCCGCGTCGCCGTCGGCCATCGCCCCGGCGAGCAACCCGGTCGGGATGTTGCCCGGGGCGATGCAGTTCACTCGCACCCCGTGCTCGGCGAGGTCGATCGCGACCGACTTGCTCATCTGGATGACGCCGGCCTTCGATGCGCGGTAGCTGATCACGCTGCGCCCGGCGGCGATTCCGCCGATGGAGGTCACGTTGATGATGGAACCGCCGCCGCGCTCGACCATGTGCCGGGCCGCCTGCTGGGTGCCGGCCATGACGCCCAGCAGGTTGACCGACATGACTTCGGAGAAGTCGGTGAAGTCCTCGTCGAGGAACCGGGCGTGCATCGTCCCGGACACCCCGGCGTTGTTGACCATGACGTCCACGCCGCCGAACGTGTCCACCGTGGACTGGACGAGGTCCCGCACCTGGTCCGGTTCGGCCACGTCGGTGCGCCGGAAGACCACGGCGTCGCCCAGCGCCGCCGCTGTCCCCTCTCCCGCCACCTGGTCCACATCGGCGATCACGACCCGCGCGCCCGCGCCGACGAACCGTTCGGCGACACCGCGTCCGAGTCCTGCGGCGCCTCCCGTCACGACGGCGATCCGACCTGAAAGCTCGTTCACGCTGCGTTCTCCGTTCCACTCGGGGAGCGTCACCAGGTCACCGGAAGCTCGTAGACGCCGTAGGCGAGCCGGTCGTGCTTGAACTCGACCTCGTCGACGGTCGTGGCCAGCCGCAACGTGGGAATGCGCTTGAAGAGCATGCCGAACACGACCTGCAGCTCCACGCGCGCCAATTGCTGACCGATGCACTGGTGGATCCCGTAGCCGAACGCGTGGTGATCACGCGCCGAGCGGCCGAGGTCGAGCTCGTCGGGCTCGACGAAGGTGCGGGGATCGCGGTTGGCGGTCGCCAGCTCGATGATGATTCCCTCTCCCGCACGGATCGCGGTACCGCCGACCTCGATGTCCTCCTTGGCGATCCGCCGCTGTCCGTTGTGGATGATCCCGAGGTAGCGCAGCAGTTCCTCCACCGCGCCGGCGACCACCGCCGGGTCCTCGGCGTCGCGCAGCACGGCGAGCTGCTCCGGGTCCTGCAGCAGCGCGAGCACGCCGAGGCCGATCATGTTGGAACTCGTCTCATGCCCCGCGATGAGCAGGCCCAGCCCCATCTGCGCGGCCTCGGACACCGTGATCTCCTCGGCGGCGACCCGCTTGGCGAAGTCGGAGATCACGTCGTCCTGCGGTTCGGCGACGCGCTGCTCGACGAGCCCGACCAGGTACTCGACCTGCGCCGCGAACGACTGCATCGACTGCTCGGCCGTCGCGTAGCGGTCCACCCCGACCGTGGCGTGGTGCTGGATGAACTCGTGATCGTCGTACGGCACGCCGAGGATGTCGCTGATCATCAACGTCGGCAGCGGGAGCGCGAAGGACGAGACCAGGTCGGCGGGCGCAGGCCCCTGCGTCATCGCGTCGAGCAGCTCGCCCGCGATCCGCTCGACGACCGGGCGCATCGCCTGCACCCGTTTGACCGTGAACGGCGCCGTCATCATCCGGCGGAGCCTGCTGTGCACCGGAGGGTCCGTGTTGAACACCGAATCGGGGCGCTGCGGCGCCATCGTCGCGATGCCCTCGTTCCAGTGCGGGAAGTTCGGCAACCGGTCGTCCACGCTGACCCGCGGATCCGACAGGAGCGCGCGCTGTTCGGCGTGGCCGGTCACGATCCAGGGCTCGCTGCCGTCCCAGATCCGCACCCGCGAGATCGGGCGGTCGGCGACGGTCGAGCGGAGGGCGGACGGCGGGTCGAACGGGCATCCTGCCGCCCGCTCCATCGGGAAGTACGGCGTGGACCCGGCGGTAGCGCCGGAGGCCAGTGTCTCGGACATGGGTTCCGCGTTCCTTCCGGTGCGGTGGGGCCGTCAGACCTGGACGTGGATCACCTGCGCGGGACAGGCCGACGCGGCGTGCTGGACGTCGTCCTCCGTGCCGTCCGGCGCGACCGGCGTCAGCAGCACCACGACACCGTCCTCATCGCGCTGATCGAAGACCTCCGGTGCGGCAGCGACGCATTGACCAGCGGCGATGCATCTGTCCTGCTCGATGCTGACCTTCATCTTGTTTCCGCCTCCCTGTTCGTCGACGAAGGGCGGATCAGCCCGTTTCCGGCTCGCCCGGCCACGAAGTGCGGGCTCATGCCGGAAAAGGCGGCATGGCCGCAGTAAACATCGCCGATCTCGGTGAGTCAACCGGTTGATTGAGGCGGAAATCAGCCTCAATCAACCGGTTGACTCACGGCATGGCCAGGGTGTTCACTCAGCGCTATGGCGTGCACCACACCAGCCGGGCAAGCCGCGACGACCGGCTCGGGCAGGTGCGCCGACATCCCCGCACCCGGCATCTGACTCCGCGGTCCGGCGCTCCGCCGCGTCCGAACCTCCCCGTCCCGGACCGGCCACCAGTCGACCCCTGCCCACCAGCGCAAGGAGTTCCGTCCATGCCCGAGTCCTCGCGTCCCTCTCCCGAGGAGATCGTCCTCTACGAGAAGGACCCGGAAACCAGAATCGCCACGATCACGTTCAACCGGCCGGAACACCTCAACGCCCCCACCATCGGGGCCCGGCTGCGGTACGCCGAACTGCTGCACCGCGCGAACGTCGACGACCAGGTGAAGGTGCTCGTCATCCGCGGTGCGGGGAACGATCTCGGCAGCGGCGTCGACCTGCCCGAATTCATGGAGGTCTACACCGCGCCGGACGAGGGGCCCCGGCTGCAGGACTACCGGCTCACCGAAGACGACGACGTGCGGCTCCCGCCGCAGGACTCCTTCCGCGGCGGGGCGCAGACCGGGCAGTGGTTCGCCGACCCGAGGTCCGGCTGCCGGACTCTCCAGGACTTCAAGAAGATCAGCATCCTGGAGGTCAAGGGCTACTGCTACGGCTGGCACTTCTACCAAGCAGCGGACGCGGACCTGGTGATCTCCGCGGACGACGCGCTCTTCGGGCACGCCGCGTTCCGGTACGCGGGCTGGGGTCCCCGGATGTGGAGCTGGGCGATGACGATGGGCCTCCGCAAGTTCCAGGAGATGGTGTTCACCGGGCGCCCGTTCACGGCGGCCGAGATGTACGACTGCAACTTCCTGAACAAGGTCGTCACCAGGGACGAGCTGGAGGACGAGGTCGGCAAGTACGCGCTCGCGTGCTCCCGCACCCGCCCGACCGACGTCGTGTACCAGCAGAAGCTCTTCTTCACGATGATGAAGCAGCACCAGGGCGAATACCTGGGCAGCATCCTCAGCGGCCTGTTCGAGAGCCTCGGCAATTACGTCAAACCCGATGATCGGGACGTGGTCCTGGACGAGGAAACCTTCGAACGCGGGTTGAACAACACCGTCAAGGACAACGACGCCCAGTTCCCGCCCGATTTCCGGCTCAGCAAGTCGGGCCGCAGGAAGCCGGAGTGACCATGACCGCCGCACCGGAACCACCGCTGTCCGGCTACACGGTCATCGACCTCTCCGCCGGGATCGCGGGCGCCTACTGCACCAAGACCCTCGCCGACGGCGGCGCCGACGTGATCAAGGTCGAGCCGCCGGAGGGCGACGCCCTGCGCTCGTGGTCGGCGTCCGGGGCCGAGATCCCGCCCGGCGCCGACGGCGCCCTGTTCAGCTTCCTCGCCGGTTCCAAGCGCGGCGTCGTCGCCGAACCCGACGATCCCGCCGCCCTGGAACGGGTGCACTCGCTGCTGGCCTCGGCCGATGCCGTCGTGTGGTCGCGGGGATCCCGGCTCGCCGAGCACGCGGCGTTGCTGCCGGAGGAGATCCGGCGCGCGTACCCGCACCTGACCGTCACCGCGATCACGCCGTTCGGGCTGGACGGGCCGTGGAAGGACTTCCCCGCCACCGAATTCACCCTCCAGGCGTGGTCCGGCGGCATGATCGGCATCGGCCGCGGCGATCCCGAACGCGCTCCCGTGCACATCGGGGGGCAGGTCGGCGATTGGCTGTCGGGGGCGTACGCGGCGGCGGGGACGCTCGTCTCGCGCCTGGCGACGCTGGCCAGCGGCAGCGGACGCCTGGTCGACGTCTCGATGCTCGAAGTCCACGTCCTCTGCCTGACCTATTACCCGGTCACCTTCTTCGACCTGCTGGACCGCCCGTTCCGCTCGGTCCGTTCGCTGTTCGTGCCCGGTGTCGCCGCGGCGCGGGACGGGCTCGTGGCGATCGGCTGCGCCACGGCCCAGCAGTGGTTCGACCTCTGCGCGATGGTCGGCCATCCGGAGTGGATCGACCCCGACGAACCGATCGCGATCACCGAGTTGGCGGGCGAGGTCGCACCCGAGCTCTACGCCTGGATCGCCGAGCGGGACGTCGAGGACGTGTGCGAGGCCGCCACGGCGTTCCGCATCCCCAACGCCCCGGTGAGCAACGGGTCGAGCATCACCGGGATGGACCAGTTCGCAGCGCGCGGGACGTTCCGGCCCAACCCGAGGGACGGGTTCCTGCAGCCGGGCCTCCCGTACCGGCTGTCTCCGGACGTGCTGGGCGACCCGGAACCGGCGCCTCGCCTCGGGGAGCACACCGACAGCTGCCGGGTCCGGAGCCGACCGGAGAACCGGGACGAGCAGGCCGGGCCCGGCGACGAGCCCGCGGCGCTGCCGTTCGCCGGCTTGCGGGTGCTCGACATGACCGCGTTCTGGGCGGGCCCGTCGTGCACCCACCTGCTCGCGATGCTCGGCGCCGAGGTCATCCACCTCGAATCGACCGGCCGACCGGACGGGACCCGGCTGATCGCGGGCGTGCCCGCGACGGAGGACCGGTGGTGGGAACGATCGCCGATCTTCGCCGCGCTCAACACGAACAAGAAGAGCGTGACCATCGACTTCCAGACCGAGCGCGGGCGCGAGCTGCTGCGCGGGCTCATCGCCGACTGCGACGTCGTGGTGGAGAACTACACGCCCCGGGTGCTGGAGCAGGCCGGCTTCGGGTACGAGGCGGTCAAGGAGATCCGGCCCGACGCGATCGTGGTCCGGATGCCGGGATTCGGGCTCGACGGCCCGTGGCGGGACGCGGGGGCGCTGGCGTACGTCATCGAGGACGCCTCCGGCCTGACCTGGTTGACCGGGCACCCGGACCAGAACCCCGTCGAGCCCTACACGCTCGGCGATCCGAACGCCGGTGTGCACGCCTTCAACGGGCTGCTGCTCGCGCTCGAACACCGGCGGCGCACCGGGGAGGGCATGCTCGTCGAGTCGGCGATGGTGGACGCCGCGATCAACATCGCCGGCGAGCAGGTGATCGAGCACTCAGCCTACGGCGCACTGCTGACCAGGGACGGCAACCGCGGTCCGGTCTCCGCGCCGCAGAACCTCTACCGGACGTCGGAGCAGGACGAATTCGGCGGCCGCGACTCGTGGGTCGCGATCGCGGTCGCCACCGACGAGCAGTGGCAGGCCCTGTGCGGCGCGGTCGGGCGACCGGATTGGGCCGAGGACGCAGCACTGTCCGATGTGGCTGGACGCAGGGAGCGGCACGACGAGATCGACGACGGTCTGGAGAAGTGGTGCCTGCCGCGCACCGGTGACGAGATCGTCGAACTGCTGTCGACCGCGGGCGTTCCGGTCGCGAAAGTGCTGTTCCCGCACCGCCAGTCCGAGACCTCGCAGCTCGGGGCCCGCGGCTTCTACGAGACCGTGGAGCACCCCGTCGCCGGCACCGGGCGCTACAGCACCCTGCCGCTGCGGTTCTCCGGCGCAGCGGTGCCCTACCACCGTCGCCACGCCCCCCTCCTCGGCGAGCACAACACCGAGATCCTCACCGGGCTCGGGCTGTCCGAGGACGAGATCGCCTCGCTCGCGGCGGACGGCGTGATCGGCGACCGGCCCGCATCGTGATCGGCCCGCGCGGTGGTCGGCCGCGGAAACCTCCCGCACCCCACGTACCGAGAAGGGACGGCGTCATGGAACCCAAGGTCGGGTCCACACTGGTGAGCACGGTGGACGACACCGCCGTGGTGGTCGTGCGCTGGTCCGCAGGAGCGGCTCCGCTGACCTGCGGCGGCGCACCGATGGTCGGCAAAGACGACCACGACGGGTCCGCGCGCGGGACCCTCGACCCGGATCAGGCGTCCGGGACGGTGCTGGGCAAGCGCTACGTCGCCGCGGACGGCTCGGTGGAGCTGTTGTGCACCAAGGCCGGGCAGGGTTCGCTGGCGCTCGGCGACGCGGCGCTGGCGGTCAAGGCAGCCAAACCCCTGCCGGCATCGGACTGACGCCATGAACCTCACGACATTGCTGGACATGGCCGCCGACGGCGGGGACGACCGGATCGTGCTCGGCAGCAGCCGGGACGGTCTGTCCGCCGGGCAGTTACGCGAAGCCGCCCGGAACGGCGCCGCGACGCTGGCGCGCGGCGGAGCCTCCGCGCTCGTGCACATCGCCAAGAACGGGCCCGCGTTCCCGGTGGCGCTGCTGGCCGCGGCGCTGGCCGGGGTGCCGTTCGTCCCGATCAACTACCGGCTCGGGCGGGCGCAACTCGGCGCGCTGCTGGCGAAGCACCCCGGCGCCTACGTGATCGCCGACGAACAGCACGCGGGGCTGGCCGAGGAGATCGCCGTCGGGATCCGGACCCCGGAGGCATGGCTCGCCGCGGCGCGCACCCCCGCGGCGAGCGGATCCGCGAGCGATCCCGATCCGGATTCGACCGCTGTGATCATCTACACCAGCGGTACGACATCGGAGCCGAAGGGCGTGCTGCTGCGGCACGGCAACCTGGTGTCCTACGTCATCGGCACGGTCGAGTTCGGCAGCGCCGGGGCCGACGAGTCCTCGTTGCTCTGCGTTCCGCCGTACCACATCGCCGCGGTGTCCAACGTGCTCACGAACCTGTACGCCGGGCGACGGCTCGTGCTGCTGGACGCCTTCACCCCGTCCGCCTGGCTGCGCCTGGTCCGTGACGAGCGGGTCACCAACGCAATGGTGGTCCCGACGATCCTGGCCAGGATCATGGACGACGGCTCCGCGGACCGGTCGGTCCCGAGCCTGCGCACCCTGGCCTACGGCGGAGCCGCGATGCCGCCGCGGGTGATCGAGCGCGCCCTGCGCGAATGGCCGCACGTCGGGTTCGTCAACGCCTACGGGCTGACCGAGACGAGCTCGACCGTCTCGATCCTGGGCCCCGAGGAGCACCGGGAGGCGTTCGCCTCCGCAGATCCTGCGGTGCGCGCCCGGCTGCACTCGGCGGGACGACCGATCCCGGGCGTCGACGTCCAGGTCCGCGATGCCGACGGTGTCGAGGTGCCGATCGGCGCGCCCGGCCGGATCTGGGTGCGCGGCGAGCAGGTATCCGGGGAGTACGCCGGGAAAGCGCGCGCTCGTGACGACGGCTGGTTCGACACCCGCGACCTCGGCCGGCTCGACGCCGACGGGTTCCTGTTCGTCGAAGGCCGCCAGGACGACACGATCATCCGAGGTGCCGAGAACATCGCACCCGCCGAGATCGAGGACGTGCTCCTGCGGCAAGACGGCGTGGCCGACGCGGTCGCCGTCGGTGTGCCCGACGACGAGTGGGGCCACCGCATCGAAGCGGTCGTCACCCCGGAACGCGACGCCGAGCTCGATCCCGACGCGCTGCGCGAGGCCGCCGAGGCCGCGTTGCGCACGTCCAAGACCCCCGACCGCATCGCGGTGTGGGACGAGATCCCCCGCACCGACACCGGAAAGATCCAGCGCCACCACGTCGTGACCAGACTCGCGGTCGGCGACGACATCACGGGGTGAACCCTCCCGGCCCAGCCAAGGAGACACGCCATGAGCACTGCGCACTACTCCGGCCGAGTCGCACTCAACCGCGCCCTCGACCGCTCGCTGCGGGCGGACTACCGGGTGCTGCTGTTCGGCCGGGATCTCGCCGATCCGGTCGGTGGCCGCTACGGCGTCACGAAGGGGCTGTCGACCGCACACGGACTGCACCGCGTCGTGGACACACCGGAGCCCGCGATCATCGGGGCTGCCGTCGGTGCGGCGATCGAAGGCATGCTGCCGGTCGTGGAGATCCCGGCCTCGGGCATCACCAACGCGGTGCTCGACCAGCTCCAGGCCGTCCTCGGGTGCGAGCGGCCGGCGAAGACCGGCGCACCGGTCTTGCGGGTTCCGCTGCCGCCCGGTGAGTCCCGAAGTCGCGCGTACGGGCAGTGGTTCGCGCGAGTTCCCGGCCTGAAGGTCCTCGCACCGAGCACGCCCGCCGACGCCGAGGCGCTGCTGTCCGCCGCCATCACCGACCCGGCACCGTGCATCGTCCTCGAACCGGCCGTGCTGTACCGGGCGAGCGGTCCGCGCGCCGAACCGGCGCGCACCGCGGCTCACCGCTGTGCCGCCGAAACGGTGCGTCGGGGCACCGATGCCACCGTCGTCACCTACGGCGCCATCCGCGGACCGGCACTGCGCGCGGCCGCCGCGCTCGCCGCGGAGGGCATCGACGTCGACGTGGTGGACCTGCGCAGCCTGGCACCGCTCGACGTGGACACCGTCCTCGCGGCGGTCCGCCGCACGCGGCGCCTCGTTCTGGCGCCCGACATGGCGGCACCGTCGGGACCGCCTACCGAGATCGCCGCCGTCATCCACCGGGAACTCTTCGGCACCCTGCACGCGCCCATCGAGTACGTGGTGGGACCGGCCGACACCGACGGGCCGAACGCCTCCGAGATCGTGGCCGCCGTCCGCGCGACCTGCGGCCGCGTCACCGCCCGCCGCCGCGTGATCTCCTCGGCGCCGAGGGGTCCGCGCGCGGCACCGCGAAGCCGCACCCGACTCGCGGCATCGGGCACGGACTCGCTCTCGGTGAGCGAGGACGGATGAGCACGCCGTCGAGTGTCCTGGTCGTCGGGGCATCGGTCGCCGGCCTCGCCACCGCGGAATCCCTGCGACGCAGCGGGTTCCACGGCACGCTCACCGTCCTGGGCGCCGAGCGCCACCTGCCCTACGACCGCCCGCCCCTGTCCAAGCAGGTGCTCGGCGGGTCCTGGGACACCGAGCGGGTGTTCCTGCGGGACCCGGATGCCCTGTCGGCGTTGGACGCCGAGTTCGTGCTGGCCGATCCCGCTGTGGACCTGGACGTGGACTCGCGCACCGTGCGCACCGCGGCGGGGCGGGCGCTGCGGGCCGACGCGATCGTCCTCGCGACCGGTCTGCGACCCCGCACCCTGCCCGGGCAGCGGGACCTCACCGGGGCCCACGTGCTGCGGACCCTCGACGACGCGATCTCGCTGCGCGCGGACCTGCTCGCCGCGCGACGGGTCGTGGTGGTCGGCGACGGCGTGCTCGGCACCGAAATCGCCGCCACCGCGCGAAGTATGGGATGCGAGGTCACCATCGCGGGCCCCCAGCCCGCGCTGATGGAGTACCAGCTGGGCACCACCGTCGCCGAGCGGCTGTCGGCCCTGCATACCGAGCGCGGTGTCGAACTCCGGCTCGGCACCGCGGTGACCGGGTTGGCGGGACACCGCGGACGTGCCACCGGGGTGCGCCTGGCCACCGGCAAGGTGCTGCCCGGTGACGTGGTCGTGGTCGCGTTCGGCGCGTTCCCGGCCACTGACTGGCTCAACGGCAGCGGGCTCGATATCGGCGACGGCGTGCTGTGCGACGCGCGCTGCCGCGCCGCGGACGGCGTGTTCGCGGTCGGTGACATCGCCCGCTGGGAGCACCCGGGGATCGGCCCCCTGCGCCTGGAGAACCGCACCAACGCGGCCGACCAGGCCAGGGCCGTCACGGCCAACATCCTCGGCGCGCCCCAGCCCTACGCGCCGGTCCCCTACCTCTGGACCGACCAGTACGACACCAAGATCCAGATCCTCGGAACCCTCCCACCCGGTTCCGACGTGGACATCGTGGAGGGCGCCGTCGAGGGCCCGCGCTTCGTCGCGCGTTACCGGCACGACGGGGTGGTCACGGGCGTGCTCGGCTGGAACATGCCGAAGCAGACCCACATCCACGGAAAGCAGCTCACCGACACGACGCCGCGCACCCGGACCGCCACCGGCCGGGGCGGAGCGCCGGGCTGAGCACGGCTCCAGTCATCGACGAATCGAAAGCGAGTACCAATGTCGGATCGACGCCACTTGCACCTGAATCTCGTCGGCAACGACCTGAACCTGCACATGGGTGCGCTCGCCTACGAGCGCGAGCACGGCGGTCTCGAGGACCGCGACGCGTTCACCCGGCTCATGGAGTACGGGCAGTTCGGCGACGAAGGGCTGTTCACGGCCATCTTCCTCGGGGACGTCCCCGGCCTGGCCATGTCGCCGGCCATGGACGGCGGACCGGCCGAGCCGATCACCGCGCTCACCTCGATGGCGGCCCGGACCAAGCACGTGGGTCTCATCGCGACCGCGTCCACGACGTTCTACGACCCCTACACCCTCGCGCGGCTGCTCGCCTCGCTCGACCAGGCATCCGACGGCCGCGCGGGTTTCAACGCGGTCACCACGGCGGGCGATCACTTCGCGCGGAACTACAGCCTCGAAGGCCACCCGGACCGCGAGACCCGCTACGGCCGCGCGGACGAGTTCCTCGACGTCGTCACGGCGCTGTGGGCCAACCGCGAACTCCGCGCCGACCCCGACGGCGCGACCCGCTTCTACGCCAGCCCCGTCGACCACGACGGCGAGCGCTTCCAGGTCGCGGGCGCGCTGAACGTCGCCCCCAGCAGGCAGGGGCGCCCGCTCATCGCGCAGGCAGGAGGATCGGGAACCGGCATCAGGGTCGCGGCCAAGCACGCGGACATGGTGTTCACCAACGCGACCACCCGCGACGGCGCCGCCGCGTACCGGGCCGATCTCGACAAGGCACTGCTGGAGGCCGGGCGCCAGCAGGACACCGTTCCGGCCATTCCCGGGCTCATCCCCTTCATCGGCCGCACCGCCGAGGAGGCCGAGGAGAAGATGCGCGCCCTCGACGACTACGTGCCGTGGGATCTCCTCGCGCCGTTCGCGCTGACCCAGTTCGACATCCCGCTGGAATTCGACGACGTGAACGATCCGTTCCCGGTGGAGATCCTCCCGCCGCCCGCCGAGGTCGAGAAGACGATCAACAGCACGTTCGGCAACTACGTCGGGCTCTACAACTGGGTCCGGGACAACCCGGGCGTGACGGTGCGGGACGTGGCCGCCCATGCGATCGGGCGCGGCGGGGCCACGCACCGCAAGTTCGTCGGCTCTTACGACGAGCTGGTCGACGACTTCGCCCTGTGGTTCGAAGACGGCCACGTCGACGGCTTCAACCTCATGTTCCCGGTCGGTTCCCTGTCGATCCGGGAGTTCATCGACGAGGTCGTGCCGCGGCTGATCGACCGGGGCATCTACCGCTCCACCCCTGACGACCGTCCGCTGCGGGACCGCTTCCGCGAGATCGCGAACCGGTGAAACCCCGCCGCGGGCAAGGAGGTACGGATGGCTGACACGGCACCGCCGCCGGGACCGCAGCCCGATCACTACGACCCGGACTGGGTTCGCGCCAAGCACGCCCACGAACGCGCCAAACGCCTGCGCCAGGACGCCGTCGATCAGTTCGTCGAGGTCACGGCCGAGTTCTCGCACTACGCCGACGACCCGTACGTCGAACGCGACGAGCGCGATCCGGTCGACGACGAGGTCGGCGTGCTCATCGTCGGCGCCGGGCTGGGCGGTCTGCTGGCCGCCGTCCGGCTGCAGGAGGTCGGCATCACCGGCACCCGGCTGGTGGACAAGGCGGGCGACGTGGGCGGCACGTGGTACTGGAACCGCTACCCCGGTGCCCAGTGCGACATCGAGTCCTACATCTACATGCCGCTGCTCGAAGAGCTCGGGCACGTGCCGACCGAGCGCTACGCGCACGCGCCCGAGATCCGGGAGCACCTGGCGGAGATCGCCCGCCGCTACGGCCTGTACGACGACGCCCTGTTCCAGACCGGGGTGACCGAGATGGTCTGGGACGACGCGCTCAAGCGCTGGATCGTGTCGACCGACCGGGGCGACCGGATCACCGCGTCGGTGGTGGTCGTCTCCCCAGGATCGCTGCACCGGCCGAAACTCCCCGGGATTCCGGGAATCAACGAGTTCCGGGGCCACACGTTCCACACGAGCCGCTGGGACTACGGCTACACCGGTGGCGACGAGTCCGGCGGGCTGACCGGGTTGCGCGACAAGGCGGTCGGCGTCATCGGCACCGGCGCGACCGGGCTGCAGATCGTGCCGCAGGTGGGGCGGTGGGCCGGACAGCTCTACGTCTTCCAGCGCACCCCCAACGCGGTCGACGTCCGCGCCAACCGCCCCACCGACCCCGAGTGGGCGGCGGGCCTCGAACCGGGCTGGCAGCGGGAGCGGATGGAGAACTTCACCCGCGTCACGGCAGGCGCCGAGGTGGAACGCGGCAACGACCTCGTCGACGACGGTTGGACCGAGGTCGCGTTCGAGGTCACCGCGCCGGCCGTCGTCAACGAGATCGCCCGCCGGGGCGGGGACATGAGCATGGAGGAGATCGTCGACTTCCTCTACGAGAAGGACTACTGGTCGATGCAGCGGGTCCGGGACCGCATCGACTCCATCGTCACCGACGAGGAGACCGCCGAAGCCCTCAAGCCCTGGTACAAGCGCCTGTGCAAGCGGCTCGGGTTCCACGACGAGTACCTGCAGGCGTTCAACCGCGACAACGTCGAGCTCGTCGACACCGACGGGCGCGGCATCGAGCGGCTCACCACCGGCGGCGTGGTCGTGGGAGGTGTCGAGTACCCGGTGGACGCGCTGATATTCGCGACCGGCTACGAGGTCGGCACGACCTACACGCGCCGGACCGGCTTCGACATCGTCGGCCGCGACGGCGTGCGCCTGAGCGAGAAGTGGAAGGACGGGCCCCGCACGTTCCACGGCCTGCAGTCCCACGGGTTCCCGAACTGCTTCTTCCTCGGCTACACCCAGACCGGTATCGCGCACAACTACACGCACACCGCCGAAGAGCGAGCTCGGCACCTGGCCTACCTGCTCGGGCAGTGGGCGGAGCGGGGCACGCGGACCATCGAGGCCGACCTGGCCGCCGAGGACGAATGGGTCCGCACCATGCGGGAACTCGCCGGCCCGGGCGTCGAGTTCTTCCGGGACTGCACCCCGAGCTATCTCGACACCGAAGGTGACCACGAGAACCCCGACAGCCTCCTCGCGGCGGGCTACGGCGGCGGCCCGGTGGAGTTCTTCGAGCTGCTGGCCCGGTGGCGCGCCACCGGCACGATGGACGGCGTCACGCTCGACTGACCCCGGGGCACCCGGTCGGCGACCTCCCGATGCGGCCGGGTGCCCCGGCACCAGCCGACCACGGCGGCGGCCGCGCCCGCGGGGAAGACGGCCCCATCCTGACCGTGACGGGCAACGGGCGCGTCGGTTTCGTCGACGCCACGACATCGCCGCCGCCGCAGTGCGGGCCCTCACCGACGAACACGCCCCGAACACCGATCTCATCCGCACCGGCCGCCGCGACGAGAACCTGGATGCCCGAGCAAACACCGAGTTTGCCGAATGGGGCGAACACGGCACGACAACGTCAACTGCGCCCCGAAATGGTTGGAGCCCCGACCGATGGACAGCATCGATGGGGCTCTCACCTGGGAACTTCGGTGGCGCGCGATACTGGGATCGAACCAGTGACCTCTACCGTGTCAAGGTAGCGCCGGCAACCGTCCTCACCTGCGGAGATAACGAATCGGCAGACCAGGACGGTTCCGTTGGGAGCCGTTCGAAGCGGTTCAGCGCGGGTGATTTCTCCCCATTTCCTCCCAGGTTGGCGGCTCCCAACGCACCGGCACGCTGGGACTCACCTGGGCTGCAGATGCGCGGAGATCTCCGAATCAGCTGTGATCGTCAGATCGTTGCGATACCCTCAAAATGAAAACGATCTTGTTTCCGACGCCCGTGTGGCGCGAGGGGAGCCGCCAGGATGCGCACTGGAGAGTTGGTCGCGGTCGTCGACTTCACAGACGATGCCAATGAGGACCACTGGGCTCAAGCGACGTGGCATGGCGAGGTCGCCGCGCGTGAAGCCGCGGAACGGGCGGGGTATGCCAAGGTGCAACTAACTCGGAGTTTCCCCGACTTCCGAACGGTGGCTCTCACGGCCCCGGATGGACGAAGCTTCGCTGCTGTCCTCCGTGCCCAGCCAGGCGGACCGTACTGGGGCACCGCCCGACCGCCGACAGAGCGTGATCTGGCCATCTGGGAGGGGCGACCGGGCCCGCCAGAACCGGCGCCGGTTGAGCCACAGCGGGAACTTTTGAAGATCGAGAAGACATGGAAGCGGATCGAGCAGAACGCCGGTGAGGTGTTCACGACGGTCCGAGGAAAGGAGTTCACCTACAGGATTGGCGGCGCTCCTGTTCCCTGGTACGTGACCCTCTCTCA
This sequence comes from Saccharopolyspora montiporae, assembly GCF_015209505.1. GTDB lineage: Bacteria > Actinomycetota > Actinomycetes > Mycobacteriales > Pseudonocardiaceae > Saccharopolyspora > Saccharopolyspora montiporae. Next base: position 79,234 of record NZ_JADEYC010000004.1, on the reverse strand, counting down.
CCTTCGCCGAAACATAGCCCGTGGAGATTTCAGCAATGCGCTGGACGCATGGCCCGTCGATGGCCCGAGCAAGCTTCCACCAGTCGCCCAGCCCTCATATGTCTACGCTATCTTGCGTGACCCGCGCGTCCGCGAGAAGGACTGGTGACAAGGAATACCAGAAACCCACACCGGGCCCGCTCAGGGTTTGGCCCTGTCGCCAATTTGATGAAGAAGGCGTAGTCGATCTAGATCCGCAAGCACTCCGCGTTACGCGAAACGATAGGCTAGGGTAGCGGACTATTTCACGGTACTTCTCGGTTTGCATTCCGTCCGTCGACACGAAGGAGTCTGACGATGCGACTCACAAGGTTCGGAGACCTTCCCGAGGGGAGTGTCGATCTAACGGTTCTTTCCAAGGTTCCGTGATCATGGACCGGGGCGGGGTATCTAGCGGGTTTCTGTGATTATCTTGAGTGTGTGATCAGGAGTGGTTAGACGGGTTGTTGCCGCACTTGGCCGGGGCGGTCATCGAGGGAATCGAACGGATGCCGGCCGGTGTTCGGGTCTGGGCGCGTGTCGACGCGAACGGCGCATCCTGCTGGAGCTGCGGGACGCCCGCTGTGCATAGCCGTTACGAGCGGACGTTGGCTGATCTGCCTGTGGCGGGGCAACCGGTGGCGCTGCGCCTGCGGGTGCGCCGTTTCTTCTGCGACGACCGGACGTGTTCGGTGCGGACGTTCGCGGAGCAGGTGGAGGGGTTGACCACGCGGCATGCGCAGCGCAGTTCACCGTGCCGTGAGTCGTTGGCCCAGGTCGGGCTCGCGTTAGCGGGCCGTGCTGGGGCTCGGCTCGCCGGTCTGCTCGAGATGCCGGCCAGTCGCGGCACGGTTCTTAGACTGGTCCACGCACTTCCCGAGCCCGCGATTGAACCAGGAACCGTTCTCGGCGTTGATGATTTCGCGCTCGCACGCCGACAACAGTATGCGACCGTGATCATCGACGCGGTCAGCCACCGTCGTATCGATGTGTTGCCCGTGACCGAGGACGGGGTGCCCGAGGTCGCTCGCCGGGCCCGACTTGGGCAGAAGATGAAAGGTATCGCACGGGTCTACGACCACGTCACCCCGGCCATGCGCGAACAGATCTCCGAAGCGCTCGAAGCTCGATGGAACCGAGGACTGGCTGTGATCAACGACACAGAACGAGGCTGGCTGGAACAGCACACACCGTGGCTGAAGCTGCCCTGACTCAGGCCGCTCTCAAGCGTGAGCGATGGGGTCACCCCATTCTCGCCCCATCGCAGCGAGCCAATGAAAACGCATGATCCATGGTCAGGCACTCTGACCTGCACAAAAAGTGGTGCGCGATACTGGGATCGAACCAGTGACCTCTACCGTGTCAAGGTAGCGCTCTCCCGCTGAGCTAATCGCGCGAGGCGGAGGCGGGAATCGAACCCGCGTACAGGGCTTTGCAGGCCCTTGCCTAAGCCACTCGGCCACTCCGCCGCAACGGAAGCGGATCGACGCATCGCCGGCCCACTCCGCACGAGATTCCAGAGCGGACGACGGGACTCGAACCCGCGACCCTCACCTTGGCAAGGTGATGCGCTACCAGCTGCGCTACGTCCGCCTGCCTGCGACGTCCGGTCCGGCTGACCCGCTGCCTTCCGCCGCGCTGCACCGTGAACTCTAGACGACATCCGCGAACACGATCAAAGCGGGGGTGCCCCGCACCCCCGCCCGGTATCGCGGGAAGCCGATCGGGGCTGGTCAGCCCATGTCGTGCGGCAGCAGGCGCGTCAGCGCCTCGTCCACGTCCACCCAGAGGTTCTCGTTGCCGGGCACCACGACGTCGTACGTGCGGTCCAAGAAGTCGGCGAGCTCCTGGGCCGACGCCTCGAACACGGCATGCCCCGACGGCGAGCTGAGCTCGATGGCGACCACCTCGGGGTCGTCCGGCGCGGGCCGGATGGTGACGTCACCTTCGCCCGCGTGCGCGATCAGCCCGTCCGCGAGCAGATCGCGGGCGAACACCCACTCGACCCAGCCGGCACGGCCGGTGCGGAACGCGGCCACCACCGCGTACGGGTCCTGCGTGTCGTAGCGGAGTTCCACCTGCACCGGAACTGCGGGCGACTGCGGGGCCAGCAGATCGAACACGGCCGTCGAACGCAATGTCACATGGTCGTTACGCATTGTCCTCCCCTTCCTGCTCCCGACCAGTACATCGGCCGAGCAACACAGTTGTGACGCCTCATCGGACCCGGACGCTCGCAACTCCCCGATAGATCACCCGTACGGGCCACGCCCGAATTCGTTGGGCAACCAGACAACTGCGCAACGTGTTCAGTATTTCGGCTCGCACGCATCCGCGAGACCGACCCGCCCGCGACACCGGCCGACACCGCAGCCGGCCGGGTACCGGCTGCAGCGGCGAACGATCCGCCGCGGACTTGCCCGACAGAGGACGGTGGGTCGCAGGGCGGCCACTCGGTGGTGCCTGATTGCTACTACTGTTCGCAATCAGGCAGTCGTACCGGTGCCCGGCCTTCGATCCTGCGCCCCGGCTCGGTGGACCCCACCGCCGAGACCCGGTTTGACCACCGGGTTCCGCACGAATCGAGCCTTCCGAGCGCCGTCACGAGCATAAGCGATGGCGCGGGGGGCGATATTCCCAGCGCAGCCGCGCGCTGAGACCCTCGCCACCCATGTTCCCCGGAACGGGTTAGGCAGCTGCTCCGCATCGTCACGGAGGCCGCCTGAGTCCGAACTCCCGCTCGAATTCGGCATCACAGTGTGACCAGGGTCGAAATCCTCGAATCGGCACTCGGTTCAGCAAGCTTGAGAGCGAGTAGGGTGATTCGGGACACACTTTGCGGAGCGGGCCGCCCGAACCATCCCCGTCTGCCCGCTTGACACCCCCGGCGGGCGGGGAAGCCGGGCGGATCCGCCTCCGCTGGACCGGCGAGCCCAGTATCGTCGGGAGGCGGACATGCGGTCGTGCAGGCATCGGAGCGAACGACATCGCAACAGCGCGGACAAGGCAGGTGCGGTCCTGAACCCCAGAACCGAACCGGGCGAGCCCGGGACACGCGACGAGTCGGCGGAGCGCGACGCCGGGCGCCGGGAGGCCGCCACCGGGAGCCCCGACGGCGGGGACGCCGACGTCCCGGGACACACGGGACTGCGCGGGCGGCTGCGCGCGATGCGCGACGCCGTCGCCGCACGCCGGGACCGCATCCGGCACCGGCGCACGCTCAACACCACCTACCGCTGCGTGCTGGGCACCGTCGGCGCCATCGTGCTCGTGGTGGGGATCGTGATGGTCCCCTACCCCGGCCCGGGCTGGCTCGTGGTCTTCGCCGGGTTGGGCATCCTGGCCACCGAGTTCCACTGGGCGCACCGGGTCAACGCGTTCGCCAAGCGGCACTACCAGCGCTGGGTGCATTGGCTCGCCCGCCAGCGCGCGATCACCAAGATCGGGGTCATGAGCGGCACGGCGGCCGTGGTCGGCGTGACCCTGTGGATGATGGGCGTGTTCGACCTGGTCGGCGGTTGGTTCGGCATGCACATGACCTGGCTTGCCTCCCCCCTGTTCGGCTCCTGAGGACGACCGTGTAATCTTTCCCCGTCGCCGCAGAAGGCGGCGGACAACAGAACTCGGGCGATTAGCTCAGCGGGAGAGCGCTTCGTTCACACCGAAGAGGTCACTGGTTCGATCCCAGTATCGCCCACCGACGAAAAGGCCAGGTCGGAACCCGAAAGGGTTTCCGCGCCTGGCCTTTTCGCTGTTTCGGAGGCCACTTCGCCGTTCGGGGACAGATAAGCCGCCCGATTCCCGCGCCCGACCGACCCCGCCCCGGGAGCGCCCACCGTGACCGACCGCCGACCGCTGTTCGACGCCCATTTCCACGTGATCGACAGCCGGTTCCCGCTGCACGCGAACAACGACTACCTGCCCGACGAGTTCACCGTCGACGACTACCGGGCCCGCACCGAGCGGCTGCACGTCGTCGGTGGAGCGGTGGTGTCCGGTTCGTTCCAGCGGTTCGACCAGACCTACCTGCTCGACGCGCTCGCCCAGCTCGGCCCCGGCTACGTCGGCGTCACACAGATCCCGCACGACATGCCCGATCGGGAGATCGCCGAGCTCGCCGAGCGGGGCGTGCGCGCGATCCGGTTCAACCTGCGCCGTGGCGGATCGGCCGGGCTGGAGCACCTCGACCACCTCGCCCGCCGGGTGCACGGCATCGCCGGGATGCACACCGAGCTCTACGTCGACGCGCGCGACCTGCCCGATCTCGCCGACACCCTCGCCGCACTGCCCGCAGCCAGCATCGACCACCTCGGCCTGCACCCCGACGGGCTGCCGCACCTGCTCGGCCTGGTCGAGCGCGGGGTCAAGGTCAAGGCCACCGGTTTCGGCCGGATCGAGCTCGACCCCGCGCACGCGATCCGCGCGATCCTCGACATCGACCCGACCGCGCTCGTGGTGGGCACTGACCTGCCGTCCACCCGCGCGCGCCGGCCCTTCGCGCACGCCGATCTCGACCTGGTCGCCGAGGCCGCGGGCGAGCACGCGGACGCCGTGCTCCGGCACAACGCCGCAGCGTTCTACCGGGTCTGACCGGCGGTCTCCTCGGGCTGCTGCGCTGCGCCCGTCCCGACCGTGGCGCCGCGGGTGCGGGTACGGCTCGCGACCGCGGCGGTGGCGGCCGCGAGCACGACCGGTCCGGCCGCGCCGACCGATGCGGTGGCCCACAGCTCCCGGTCCGCGGCGCGCACGCCGGTCTCCGGTGCCGCGGTGGCCTGCTCCACCGCCAGCGCCACCAGGTCCTGGGTCACCCGCGTGCTGGTGCTGCGCCACTGCTCGCCGTCCGGGAGCGGTGCGCCGCTTCCGGGTGCAGCGCTGATCAGCTGGTCCTGCAGGTCCATGAGCGTGCGCCATCCGTGCCCGGTGACGAGTTCGCGGTGCACGGCCGCGGCTTCGCGCGCCAGGTCCGGCAGGCCCGGTTCCAGCACCGCCCGGTAGCCGCCCACCTGGCGGGCGAACTCAACGTGCTCGGCAGTGGTGAACCCGCCGGATCCCAGCGCGCCGTCGGCCAGCGCGGCCGCACCGGCCATCCGGGCGCTGACGCGGAACAGCTCGGCGGCGGTGCGCAACTGGTGCCCGGCGGTCGGATCGGCCACCACCCGCGCGCCGACGTCCAGCCGGTGCACCCCGGCGTCGAGCAGACCGCCGTAGAACGCGGCCACCTCGCCGCGCGGCACCGTCCCGGCGTCGACGGCCTCGCGGTGCTGCGGGAGTCCGGCGAACCGGTCCGGCACGGCGCCGGCCACGACGCGCAGCCGGGCGAGCGCTTGGTCGGTCTGGGCGCGCTGGGACAGCAGCGCGGCCGCGTCCGGACGCCGCTCCCCCGGGCCGGGCGGCGGGGCCAGGCGCTGCAGCGCCAACCGGCGCTCCTGTTGCACGGCCACCAGCACGTCGACCACCGGCGTCGTCTCGGCGCGCACCCCGGCCGCCGCCGACCGATCGGCGAGCGCACCGTGCACGGCGATCGAGGACACCAGGAGCCAGACCAGCAGCAGGACCAGGCCGGGCCATGCCGCGGCCCGCAGCCGTCGGGGCCGGGCGTCCGGTCGGCCGGAACCCATCGTTTCCGCCACAGTGCTCCGCACGAGGTCGAGTAGCACCGCGACCGGCCGTCCCCGACGTGCGGACGATCGCGCTGAAGTGTCAGCAGGTGCGCCCGCTTCGAGAGGGGCGCGGCACCAGCGCGATCCGGGGAGAACGATCACCGACCCGGGTCCCTGGACCGGGGCTGGTGCAGCCGATCAGCTCCCCGAAGCCGACCGGCGGACGGTCGACGACCCTAGCACGCGCTGATCTTGGACCCGCGCCGCACGGCCGCCGGGGCCGCAGGACCGGAACCGCGGCGGAACCGGCCCTGCGGCAGTGGATCAGCTGCGGTCGTCGCTGCCGGACCGCTCGAACAGCCCGGCCAGCACGCTGGTGACCACGGACACGATCAGCGCGCCCCAGAACGCCGCCCAGAACCCGTCCACGTGGAACGGCAGCTGCAGCTGACCGGCCAGGTAGCTGGTCAGCCAGAACAGGAGGGCGTTGACCACCAGGCCGAACAGGCCGAGGGTCAGCACGTAGAGCAGGCAGCCGAGCGTTTTGGCGATCGGCTTGAGCACGAGGTTGACGACGCCGAAGATCACCGACACCACCAGCAGGGTGAGCACCTTGGCGGTGGTGTCGTCGCCTTCCAGCGTGATCCCCGGCAGCGCGGTGGTGATCCACACGGCCACCGCGGTGATCACGAGCTGCACCAGAAGTGCCACGTTGGACCTTCCTGTTCCGCGGGTGTTGAACGCCGCCGACGCTACCGCCCGGTGCCACCGCCGGAACCTCGACCGCGGCCGGTTCAGCGGAACAACGCGGACAGTGCGCGGGCCGCTCCGTCCGGTCGCTGCCCGCACGCGCGGTACGCCTCCAGGAACCGGAAGACGAGGCCCTCGCGCAGGCCCCACGGGCAGATCTCCAGCTCGTCCGCGCCGATGACGTGCAGCACCCGCTCGGCCAGCAGCGCACCGGCCAGGATCCGGCGGGCCCGGCTGCGCGAAACCCCGGGCAGCCGGGCCCGTTCGCGCTGCCCAAGCTCGGCCAGCCGCGGGATCCACGGCTGGAGCAGCCCGCGGGAGAGCCGGTCGGGGTGGCGGACGGGGTGCTGCGGCGAACTCGCCGTCAGCACCGCGAGTTGGCGCAGGACCTTGGACAGCGCGACCGGATTGCCGGGCCCGCGTCCGGCGAAACCGCGCAACCGGTCGGGCAACGCCCGGTCCAGCGCGGCGCGCAGCGCGGCCACCTGCTCCGGGCCGGGCGGGTCGTCGGGCAGGAACTGCCTGGTGAGGCTGGCCGCGCCGAGGGGCAGCGAGACGATCTCCGCGGGATCGGTGCCGATGCCCGCGGCGACGTCGGTGGTGCCGCCACCGATGTCCACCGTGGTCAACACGGAGCCGGACCTGCCGTGCCAGCGCCGAGCGGCCCGGTAGGTCACGGCGGCTTCGTCCCGCGGGGTGAGCGTGCCGATGCGGACGTTGGCGGCGGCACTGAGCCTGCGGCGCAGCGCGGCACCGTTGCGGGCGTCGCGCACTGCCGAGGTCGCGTACCCGAGCAGCACGTCCGGCCGGTCCTCGCGCGCGGCCGACGCGCAGCGGCGGACCGCGCGCACCGCGAGCGCGGCGCCTTCCTCGCTGATCATCCCGTCCGGGCCGGTGTTGTCCGCGAGCCGGGTACGGGCTTTGACGCTCCAGTCGGCGCGCGGGACCCTCCCGCTGTCCAGGTCCACCATGTCCAGCCGTGCGGCCGTGGACCCGATGTCGAGCAACGCCAGCCTCATCCGACCCCTTCCCGCGGCTCCCGGCGCTCCGGTGCGCCTCGTCCCCATTGTCCGGACCGGTGCCGGTCAAGATCGTCGCGACCGGGGGAATCCGTGAGAGGTGCATCACAAAGACCGGTTCGGCGCCGATCTCCCGACCGCGAAAACCCGTCGGTAACCTCAGGAGCGCCTCGGCGGCGTGGCCGGAGGGCGGGCATGCCGCTGCCGCGAACGGAGAGGACCACCAATGCGCATCGGGATGCCGCTCAACTACAGCGGAGGATTCAAGGAGACGGTCGACAACCTGGTGCGCTTCGAGCGCGCCGGGCTGGACATCGTGTACGTGCCGGAGGCGTACTCCTTCGACGCCGTCAGCCAGCTCGGCTACATCGCCGCGTGCACCGAACGGCTCGAAATCGCCTCGGGAATCCTGCAGATCTACACGCGCACGCCGACCTTGACGGCCATGACCGCCGCCGGTCTGGACTACGTCTCGGACGGGCGATTCACGCTCGGGATCGGGGCGTCCGGACCACAGGTGATCGAGGGCTTCCACGGCCTGCCCTACGACGCACCGCTGGGACGCACCCGCGAGATCGTGGACATCTGCCGCCAGGTGTGGCGCAGGGAGCGGGTCGAGCACTCGGGCAAGAACTACAACATCCCGCTCCCGGTCGAGCAGGGCACCGGGCTCGGCAAGCCGCTGAAGCTGATCAACCACCCGGTTCGGGACCGCGTGCCGGTGATGATCGCCGCGATCGGGCCGAAGAACGTGCAGATGGTGGCCGAGATCGCCGAGTCCTGGGAGCCGATCTTCTACCTGCCGGAGAAGGCCGGCGAGGTGTGGGGCGAGTCGCTGGCGGCGGGCAAGGCCAAGCGCGATCCCTCGCTGCCCGAGCTCGACGTGGTCGCCCAGGCGCACCTGGCCATCGGCGAGGGCCTGGACGACCTGTTGGACTTCGGCCGCCCGCAGGTCGCGCTGTACGTGGGCGGGATGGGCGCCAAGGGCAAGAACTTCTACAACAACCTCGCGCGCCGCTACGGCTACGAGGCCGAGGCGGAGAAGATCCAGGACCTCTACCTGGACGGCAAGAAGGAGGAGGCCGCGGCCGCGGTCCCGCGCGAACTGCTGGAGAAGACCACGCTGATCGGCCCGGAGGGGCACGTCAAGGAGCGGCTGGCCGCGCTCAAGGAGTCCGGGGTGACCACGCTCAACGTCACGCCGGTGGCCGGCAGCCCGGAGGAGAGCGCCCGGCTCATCGAGAAGGTCAAGGAACTCGCCTCCGAGGTCTGACCGGCGGCGCACCCATTCCCCGGGGAACCCACGATCCCGAACCACACGCCCGTGAGGAGCGGCATGACAACGGCGCAGGCGGCAGTCATCCGGGAGACCGGCGGCGAGATCGCGCTGGAGGAGGTGGAACTGCCCGAACCCGGCCCCGGCCAGGTTCGGGTGCGGCTGGCGGCGACCGGGGTCTGCCACTCGGACCTGTCGCTGGCCACCGGCGTGCTGGCGCATCCGGTCCCCGCGGTCCTCGGGCACGAGGGCGCCGGGACGGTCGTGCAGACCGGTCCGGACGTGGCGGGTCTCGAACCCGGCGACTCGGTGGTGCTGAACTGGACCCCGCCGTGCCGGGAGTGCTGGTTCTGCACCGCCGGTGAGCCCTACCTGTGCCCGCACGGCGGCAACGCGATGGCCCAGCCCTACGCCGCGCTCGGCGACGGCACCCCGGTGCATCCGGGGCTGGGCACGGCGGCGTTCGCCACCGAGACGGTCGTCGGCGTGAACTCCTGCGTGCGGCTGGACGCCGACATCCCGCTGGAGCAGGCCGCGCTGCTGGGCTGCGCGGTGCTGACCGGGGCGGGCGCGGTGTTCAACGCCGCGCGGGTGCGTCCCGGGGAGAGCGTGGTCGTGTTCGGGCTCGGCGGTATCGGGTTGTGCGCGCTGCAGGCCGCGCGGATCGCCGGGGCGGGAACGGTGCTGGCCGTCGACCCCGCGCCGGACAAGGCCGATCTCGCGGTCCGGCTGGGTGCCGACGAGGTCCTCGAACCCGGGCCGGACCTGAGCAAGCGGATCCGCAAGCTGACCGAGGGCCGGGGCGCCGACCACGCCTTCGAGTGCGTCGGGCGCGCCGAGACGATCCGGGCGGCGTGGTCGGCGACCCGCCGCGGCGGGCAGGCCACGGTGGTCGGGCTCGGCGGAACCGGCGACCAGTTCAGCTTCAACGCGCTGGAGGTCGCCCACTTCGCGCGCACGCTGCGCGGCTGCATGTACGGCTCGACGGACGCCGAGGCGGACATCCCGGTGCTGCTGGAGCACTACCGGTCCGGCCGGCTGGACCTGGATTCACTGGTGACCGAACGGATCGGACTGTCCGATGTGGGCGGCGCCTTCGAGGAGATGCAGGCCGGACGCGGTGTCCGGCGGATGGTCGTCTTCGACTGACGCGGTTCCGCGCCCGGCGCTCGGTCGAGCACCGGGCGCGGCGCCGGCTCAGGACATGCTCTGCTCGGGCGTGCGCGGGGATTCCGGTTCGCGCTGGCGGGTTTCGCGCAGGAACAGCACGGACAGCAGGGTGATCACGCCCATCAGCAGCAGGTAGGCCGACACCGATGCGGAGCTGCCGGTGGCGGCCAGCAGCGCGGTCATGATGAACGGGGTGCCGCCGCTGACCAGGATCGCGGCCAGCTGGTAGGCCAGCGAGGCGCCGGAGTAGCGCACCCGCGGCTCGAACAGCTCGCTGAGGTAGGCCGCCAGCGGCCCGTACGTGAGGCTGGAACCGATCCCGCCCACACATGCCGCGATCGCGACCCCGGTGATCGTCCCGGTGTCCACGAGCCAGAAGAACGGGAACGCCCACACCGCGAGCAGCCCGGCACCGGCGAAGATCAGCGGCCTGCGGCCCACCCGGTCGGACAGCTGCCCGCTGAGGAAGATCACCGCCACCGACACCGACGAGGACAGCAGCGTCACCAGCAGCAGCGAATTGCGGTCCATGCCCAGTTCCCGCGTGCCGTAATCGAGCAGCCCGGAGATGCTGATGTAGAAGATCGCGTTGGTCGCGAACAGTAGCCCGGAACCGAGCAGCACCGGTTTCTTGTGCGAGCGCAGCACTTCCAGCAGCGGAGCCTTGACCACGTCCTGCTCGCGCTGGTCGGCGCGGTCCTGCAGGTCCTGGAAAACCGGCGTGTCCTCGATGCGCAGCTGGATGTAGAGCACCACCGGAGCCAGCACCGCGCTGGCCAGGAACGGGATTCGCCAGCCCCAGGACAGGAACGCCTCCTGGCCCATCGACGCACCCACGAGCAGGAAGGACAGGTTGCCGAGGATCACGCCGAGCGGCACGCCCATCTGGCCGAAAGTGCCTGCCATGCCGCGTTTGCGGCCATCCCCGCTCTCGGTCAGCAGCAGGATGATCCCGCCCCACTGGCCGCCGACCGCGATGCCTTGCAGGAATCGCAGCAGGACCAGCAGGATCGGTGCCGCGACGCCGATCACCGCGGCGCCGGGCAGCACGCCGATGAGGAAGGTCGAGGCCCCCATCAGCACCAGGCAGGTCACCACCGCCGGTTTGCGGCCGATCTTGTCCCCGAGGTGGCCGAAGACGAGGCCACCGATGGGCCGGGCGATGAAGCCGGCCCAGAACGTGGCGAACGCGAGCAGTACGCCGATCAGCGGGCTGGCGCCGGGGAAGAACAGGTGACCGAAGACCAGGGCCGCGGCCGTCGCGTAGATGAAGAAGTCGTACCACTCGATGGAACTGGCGATCAGTGCCGCGGCCAGCAGTTTCCGCGGCGCGCGCGCCGGGGTCGGTTGCGGTGCTGTCATGGGGTGTCCCCTTCGGAGATGGACGTCACAGACCGACTGGTTGGTATGACACTGTGATGCGCATCTCCCCGACCGTCAAGACCGGAGGTCCGGACCGGCCTCCCCGGGAATGCGGCGGGCTCAGGTGAGCCGGCGCACCGGTGCGCCGGCCAGGAACGCGGCGATGTCCTCGACGGTTTCGGCGTAGAACTTCTCGTAGGTGCCCTCGGTGACGTAGCCCAGGTGCGGGGTGAGCACCGTGCGCGGGGTGTCCCGCCACGGGTCACCCGCGGGCAGCGGTTCGCGGCCGAAGACGTCGAGCCCGGCGCCGGCCAGCCGTCCGGCGTGCAGCGCCTCGCGCAGCGCGGCCTCGTCCACCACGGGGCCGCGCGCGGTGTTGACCAGGTACGCGGTGGGCTTCATCCGGGCGAGTTCAGCGGCGCCGACCAGACCGCGGGTGCGCTTGCTGAGCACGGTGTGGATGCTGAGCACGTCCGAGCGCTCGAACAGTTCGCCGAACTCCACCCGCCGCGCCCCGGCCTGCTGCGCCCGTTCCGCGGTGAGATTGGCGCTCCACGCGATCACGTCCATGCCGAAGGCCCGGCCGACTTCGGCGACCCGGGTTCCCAACCGGCCCAGCCCGAGCACGCCCAGGGTGCGCCCGCCGAGCTCCAGACCGACCCCGCCCTGCCAGCCGCCCCGCCGCAGGAGCAGGTCCTCGTTCGGGATGTCGCGCACCAGCGCGAAGATCAGCCCCCAGGTCAGCTCGGCGGTCGGTGCCCACGAATTGTCCGCGGCGCCGCTGGATCCGGTGCCGGTGACCACGATGCCCAGCTCGCGGGCCGCGTCCAGGTCGATCGAGGCGTTGCGCATCCCGGTGGTCACCAGCAGCCGCAGGTTCGGCAGCGCTTCGAGCACCTCGCGGGGGAACGCCGTGCGCTCGCGCATGGCCGCCACGACCTGGAACGGTTCGAGGCGGGCGACCAGGTCGTCGCGGTCGGCGATGTGCTCGTGCAGGAACTCCACCTGGGCGGGCAGCGACTCCCAGTCGGCGTAGCGGTGCGCCACGCGCTGGTAGTCGTCCAGCACTGCGACTCGGACGGACATCGCGGACCTCCTCGCCGGGATGCGGTTGGCGGCCCACGATCCTAGGCGCCGGACAGCTGCGGTGATCGTGTGGCACCGCCGACATCCGCACCCGCCACCGCGGCGCTCCGGGGAGACTGGCGGCGTGACGCCCCTGCTGCACCTGCTCCCGCTCAGCGAGCTGCGCGCGCATCGCACCGCCCCGGTCGCCGAGCCGGGCCCGGAAGGGTTCGTGCACTGCTCTCCGGACGTGGCCACCACGGTGGCCGTGGCCAACACGCTGTACCGCGACACCGACGAGCAGCTGGTGGCGGTGGAACTGGATCCGGACCTGCTGCCGTCCCCGGTCCGCTGGGAAGCGCCCAGCCCCGCGCCCCCGCTCGGCGTCGGACCCGCGACGGCGTTCCCGCACGTCTACGGCCCGGTGCCGCGCACGGCGATCACCGGAGTGCGCTACGCGCGTCGCGCGGTCGACGGCACGTTCCTCGACCTGGAGCGGCGCGGTCCCACCGCCGAGGAGTTCGACCTGCTCCCGCATCCGGAAGGGGGCTGGTACCGGCGCACCTGGACCAGCGGCACACCGGTGGACACGGCCGGCGGCGCGCGCCCGTCGGCGACCGCGATCCACTTCCTGCTGCCACCCGGCGAGGTCTCGGCCTGGCACGTGGTGGCTTCCGACGAGGTGTGGTTCTGGCACCGCGGCAGCGCGCTGACCCTGTCCTTCGGCGGTGCGGGCCGGCGGCCCGGCAGCGATCCGGAGCAGGCGGTACTCGGCGCGGGTCCCGGGCAGCGCCCGCAGCTGGTCGTTCCCGGCGGCACCTGGCAGCGGGCGGAGTCCGCCGCCGAGGGCGAGGCCCTGGTCAGCTGCGTGGTGTCCCCGGGATTCGACTTCGCCGACTTCGCTGCGCTGTAGCGGTCCCGCCGGTCAGCGGTCCGGTCGGCGCATGGCGCCCGGTCCGCCCGCGGGCGCCTCCGGCGGGCGCACGGTGCCGTTCCGGATGATCTCCACCAGCGCGTGCCCGGCGGCCGCGGACGACTCCAGCAGTGCGGGCAGCCGGTGAGCCGAGCCGCGCGCGAGTTCGGCGCGCTTGCTGCGGTACTCGACGACGAGCCGTCCGCTCACCCGCTCCTGCCCGCGCGCGGCGACCGGCGGTGGTGCCGGACCGAGCAGGCGTCGTTCCACCCAGGACATTCCGATCAGCGATCCGATGATCGCCGAGATCCCGATCGTGGCGGTAATGACGAATCCCGCCAGTGAATTGATCACCGGCATCACCCCCGGCGCGGTGGATTGGCGCGGTTCCCCGACCGAATCGATCGATCCGGAGCCGGACCAGCCGACTCCGTTGCGGCTCCTGCAGTTCACGGTAGGTGCACCGGCGCGGCACCACCTCCTGCGCGGGCGGCCGTCCCACCCGAAGAGGTGAGAGATGATCGCATTTCCGCGCGGAATCCGGAACGCGATCACGTACCGCCGATCGAGCCGAATCGTTCCGGAAAGAACGGAGATCGATTGAGGGCATTCCGCACCTGACGGGCGGTATTATCGAAACGGTGCGCGAATCCGCAAACCGGCCCGGGTCGGTCGGTGCGGCCCGGACAACCACACGCGCGCGGTGGACGTGTGCTGCGCAGGGACCCGAACTCGCCCGGTGGGCGACGACGCGACTGAGAGGTGACCGCGGTGCGGGGCTACGGAGTGCACCTGCTGTTCCACCTGCTCGCGATGGCCGCGGGCGGAGTCGGCGGCGTCGCGCTGGGCCTGTGGTGGGGCGGCAGCTCCAGCGCGGCCTGGCTGGCGGTGGCGGCGTTCGCGGCCGGTGCCGTGGTGCTGATCCTGCAGGTGCTGTACGTGATCGCCCAGTCCCCGCCACCCGCCCGGCGACGTGCCGCAGACCGCGGTCGCGGCGGGACCCGACCGGAAGCCGCTGCTCCCGGCACGGCCCGGCCGAGGTCCGGGCAGACGCGGGTGCAGCCCGCGGCACACCGCAGATCCGTCGACGAGGACACCCGGCACTCCGCGGCCGAGGCGCTGCAGGACGAATGGCGCGGCCGCTGACCCGGCTGCGTCAGCTCTCCAGATAACCCAGCTGGGAGGAGAGCTCCTTGGCCGCCACCCGCATGGTCCCGACGACCTCGCGCATCCGCTTGCGCGAGAAGCGGTACGACGGTCCGGAGGCGCTCAGCGCGGCGATCACCTCGCCGTCGTGGTTGTGCACGGCCACGGCCGCGGCGTTGAGCCCCAGTTCGAGCTCCTCGTAGCTGGTCGCGTAGCCGTCGCGGACGATCAGGTCGAAGTCCTTGCGCAGCTCGTCCGGCTGCACCACGGTCCGGGTCGTGTAGCGCTCCAGCGCGCCGGAGAGCAGTTCTTCCTGGTCTCCCTCGGGCGCGTGCGCGAACAGCACCTTCCCGCTGGAGGTAGCGTGCAGCGGGGTCCGCTGCCCGACCCAGTTGTGCGCGGTGACCGCGGCGGTCCCCCGCGCCTGGCTGATGTTGAGCGCGACGTCGTTGTCCCGGATGGCGATGTTGACGGTCTCGCCGAGATCGGCGGCCAGCGAGTCGCAGAACGGCCTGCCCAGCCGCGGCAGATCCATCCGCTCGGTCGCGGCTCCGGCCAGCCGCACCACGCCGAATCCGATCGCGTACTTGCCCCGCTCCCCCAGTTGCTCGACGAGGCCGCGCGCTTCCAGGACACCGACCAGGCGGGACGCGGTCGACTTGTGCACGCCGAGCTCCCCGGCGATCTCGGTGATCCCCGCTTCGCCACTGCGCGCGAGCAGTTCCAGCACGGTGACCGCCCGGTCGACGGACTGCACCAGGGCGGGCGTGCCCCGTCCACGACCATCCGTTGCGCTATCCACGGCCCAACCGTATCCATCCGGGCTCGGATGTGAACCCGCCGCTGCTGCATTGACCCGATCGCAACCGGCGCGGCCCGCCATCGGGGTGCACCTGGGCCGGGGAGGGCAGATGCTCTTGACGTCGCCGGTTCCCGCGGGCCAGATTTGTTGCACATGATACCCGCTGTTCCTCATGGTGCAACGGAGGTCGCATTGTTCGCGTCCAAGGACGACACGTGAACACCGTCGCCGTCGTCGGCTCCTCGGTTGCGGGCTGGCGAGCGGCGCAGGAGCTGCGCGAGCAGGGGTTCGCCGGAAGGCTGGTCATCATCGGCCAGGAGCGGCACCGCCCCTACGACCGACCTCCGCTGTCCAAGGAATTCCTCGCCGGACGCGTGGCACCCGAGGACCTGTTCCTGGCCAGCGAGCAGGAGGAGGCCGACCTGCAGGCGGACTGGCTCCTCGGCGAGACCGCGGTGCGGCTGGACCCCCGCCGCGGCGCGGTGGGCCTGACCGGAGGCCGGGAGGTGCGCGCGGACGGCGTCGTGCTGGCCACCGGAGCGCGGGACGTCGCGCTGCCCGGGGCGGCCGGCGCGCCCGGCGCGCACTCGCTGCGCACCCTGGACGACGCGGCCGCCCTGCGCGCCGAAGTCGGGGCGGATGCGCGGGTCGTGGTGGTCGGCGGCGGTGTGCTCGGCACCGAGATCGCCGCCACCTGCCGGCTCCTCGGCGCGCGCGTGACGCTGGTCGACACTCAGCACGTCCCGCTGTCCCGCACGCTCGGGGTCGAGCTCGCCGGGTTGTGCCTGGCCATGCACGAGGACTTCGGCGTCCGCGTGCGCTGCGGAACGCCCGCCACCCGGGTGCTGTCCGGGGACCGGGTGACCGGCGTGGAGCTGGCCGACGGCCGGGTGCTTCCCGCCGATGCGGTCGTGGTCGCGGCGGGGTCGACCCCGGCCACCGATTGGTTGCGCGGCTCGGGGCTGAAGCTGCGCGACGGCGTGCTGACCGATTCCGGCTGCCGCACCGGGCTGCCGAACGTCGTGGCGGTGGGCGACATCGCCCGCTACCGCCCGGTGCACGGCGCGCAGCCGCCCCGCGGGCACACCGTGCGCAGCGACCACTGGAGCACGGCGATGAACCAGCCCCCGGTCGCGGTGCGCAACCTGCTGACCGGCCACCGCGCGCACGACTACCCGGGCATGCCGCACTTCTGGTCCCGGCAGTTCGGCTGCACGCTGCAGTTCGCCGGGTACGCGGGCCCGAAGGACCGGGTGCGGATCGTGGACGGTTCCACCCGGGCCCGCAGGTTCGTGGCGTACTACGAGCGGTCCGGGCGCCAGGTGGCGGTGTTCGCGATGAACAGCCCCAAGCAGTTCGCCGCGCACCGCAGGCGCCTGGTCTCCGCGCTCAGCACCGAGCCGGCCGCAACCGGCTGACCGCGAAACCCGCCGCGCGGCAAGGGCATCGGCGTCCGCCAGTGCTGGTATACCAGTCCGTGCGGTACGGTGCGCTCGTGTCACCAGCAGTGAATTCACGGCCGGGCGAGAACCGGTCCCAGGCGGACATCGCCTACCTGACGCTGCGCGATCTCGTGGTGACGCTGCAGCTCCCGCCCGGCCAGCCGGTGCAGGAGGAACCGCTGACCACCGAGCTCGGCATCGGCCGAACCCCGTTCCGCGAGGCCGTGAAGCGGCTGGAGGCCGAGGCGCTGGTGGCGATCTACCCGCGGCGGGGCACCTTCGTCACCGAGGTCAACATCACCGACCACGCGCTGATCGCCGACGTCCGACGCAGGCTGGAAGGCCATGCCGCCCGGCGCGCCGCCGAGCGCGCCACCGCGGAGGAGCGCACGGACCTGGATGCGCTGCGCGCCGAGGCCGAGGGCCTGTCCGACGACCCGCCGACGGTGATGGACCTCGACACCCGGGTGCACCGCGCGATCTACCGCGGCACGCACAACCGGTACCTGGAGACCACGCTCAACCACTACTACAACCTGGCGCTGCGCATCTGGTACCTGTTCGCCGACCAGCTGCCCGACCTCAGCGAGCACGTCGCCGAGCACGCCGCGCTGATCGGAGCCGTCGTCGACGGCGAAGCCGACCGGGCCGACGAGGTGGCGGTGCGCCACGTGGACCACTTCGAGCAGGCGATCCGCCGGGTGATCTGACCCGCCCGCGGATCCCGCCGGCGCACCCGGCGCTCCCCGGCCGCCCGCGGATCCCGCCGGCGCCCGGCGATATCCGGCCGACGCTCCTCCCGGGCCGAATCCCGGTACCCGGCAACGGATCCGAGTCCCCGAACCCGCGATCAGCCGCGGCGAAATTGACCCTGCCGTGTCCTTGACGCACCGGATGCCCGGAGCGCACTGTTGCGTATATCGAATCTAGTTGTCGTAGACGCAACAGGCGGCGGCTATGGAAACAAGCACCCAGGTCCTCGTCATCGGTGCCGGCATCGTCGGCTGCAGCACCGCCTACCACCTCGCGCGCCTCGGGACGACCGACGTGGTCGTCGTCGAGCAGGGCCCGCTGTTCGCCACCGGCGGCTCCACCGCGCACGCCCCCGGACTCGTCTTCCAGACCAACGGGTCCCAGCTGCTCACCGAGCTCGCCCAGGACACGGTGCGCACCTTCGGCGAGCTCGAACTCGACGGGCAGCCCTGCTTCCACCAGGTCGGCGGGATCGAGGTCGCCGCGACCCAGCAGCGCTGGGACGACCTGCACCGCAAGCTCGGCCTGACCGCCGCCTGGGGCGTGGACGGCGAACTGCTCGACCCCGGCCAGGTGCGCGACCGGATCCCGCAGATCGATCCGGACCGCATCTTCGGCGGACTGCACGTGCCCACCGACGGCATCGCCAAACCGGTCCGCGCCGGGGAAGCCATGGCCCGCGACGCGCGTCGTCGGGGCGTGCGTTTCCTGGAACGCACGGCCGTGACGGGATTCGACGTGCAGGACGGGCGGATTCGCGCGGTGCACACCGACCGCGGGGACATCGCGGTGCAGACCGTACTGTGCTGCGCCGGGATCTGGGGACCGCGCATCGGCCGACTGGCCGGGGTGTCCGTACCGGTCCAGCCGCTGGCCCACCAGTACGCGGTCACCGGCCACGTTCCCGGGCTGACCGGGACCGACGAGGTCTCCCAGCCGATCCTGCGCCACCAGGACAGCTCGATGTACTTCCGGCAGGCCCACGACCGGTACGGCATCGGGTCCTACCAGCACCGCGCGATCCCGGTGCGCAGCGCCGACCTCGCGCCCACCGCCGCACCCGGCGACGGGGCCGAAGCTCCGTCCTCCGGCGGCGGCTGGGCGGGCATGGCCTCGGTGCACGAGTTCACCCCGGCGGACTTCGACGTGCCGTGGAAGGACGCCCGCGAACTGCTCCCGGTGCTGGCCGACGCCGAGATCGCCGAGGGCATGAACGGCCTGTTCCTGTTCACCGCGGACGGGATGCCGGTGCTCGGCCCCTCCGCGGAGGTCGACAACTTCTGGCTCGGCGAGTCGGTGTGGATCACCCACTCGGCCGGGGTGGGCCGCGCACTGGCGGAGTGGCTGGTCCGCGGCCACCCGGGTACCGATCTGCGCGCCGCGGACGTGCGCCGGTTCGACCCGTTCGCGCACAGCCCCGCCTACGTGACCGAGCGCGGCTCGCAGAGCTTCCGCGAGGTCTACGACGTGCTGCACCCGCAGCAACCGCCCGAGCACCCGCGCCCGCTGCGCACCAGCCCGTTCTACCCGCGCGAGCAGGAACTCGGCGCATTCTTCCTGGAGGCGTCCGGGTGGGAACGCCCGCACTGGTACACCGCCAACAGCGGGATGCTCGGCGACCACGAGCACGCCGCACCCGGGCCGTGGGCGGCGCGCTACTGGTCACCGATCGCCGTCGCCGAGCACCACGCCACCCGAGAGCGCGCCGCCATGTACGACATGACCTCGCTGCCCCGCGCGGAGGTGTCCGGACCCGGCGCGCTGGACCTTCTGCAGCGGCTGACCACCGGAAACCTCGACCGCAAGCCCGGTTATGTGACGTACACGCTCATGCTCGACGACACCGCGGGCGTGCGCGCGGACATCACCGTCGCCCGGCTGGAGCGCGACCTGTTCCAGGTCGGCTGCAACGGACCGCGGGACATCGCCTGGCTGCGCGAGCACGCCGAACCCGGCACCGCGGTCCGGGACATCACCGGCGGGACGTGCTGCGTGGGCCTGTGGGGGCCGCGCGCCCGGGACGTGCTCGGCGAGCTCACCGATGACGACATCTCGCACGACGGGTTCCGGTTCTTCCGCACGAAGCGGTTGCACGTGGGCGAGGTCCCGGTAACCGCGCTGCGACTGTCCTATGTGGGCGAATTGGGCTGGGAACTCTACGCCTCGGCGGAATTCGGCTTGCGGCTGTGGGACCTGCTGGCCGCGGCGGGCGCCGAGCACGGGATCGTGCCCGCCGGGCGGGCCGCGTTCAACAACCTGCGGCTGGAGAAGGGCTACCGGGCCTGGGGCACCGACATGTGGAGCCGGCACGATCCGGACGAAGCCGGCCTGGCCTTCGCCGTCAAGACCGACAAGGGCGACTTCCTGGGGCGCGATGCGCTGCTGCGGCGCCGCGAGCGGCCACCGCAGCGCAAGCTGTGCTGTCTGACCGTCGACGACGGCGCAGTGCTGATGGGGTCCGAACCGGTGTTCACCGCGGAGCGGGCCGATGCGGTCGGCTTCACCACGAGCACCGGCTACGGGCACAGCGTCGGAGCGAGCCTCGCGTACGCGTGGCTGCCCGCGGAACTGTCCGGACCGGGCACCGCCCTGCAGGTGTCCTACTTCGACCGGCGACATCCGGCGACCGTGGTCGCAGACCCCGTCTTCGACCCGGACATGCACCGGATGCGCTGCTGATCCAGCACCACCGACCACTCCGACCGCCCCCGCGGCGAGGCACCCGGCCTCGCCCGCCGACCCAGCACACCCTTCGCACCCGACGAGGAGTCCAGATGAGCATCAACCCGAACCCCGGAATCCTGCTCTACTCCCGGCTGCGCAAGTCGCCGTTCTTCTACGCGTCGCGCAGGCACGGAGTCGGCCTCTACAGCGTATACAACCACACCTACCACCCCCGGCACTACGGCGACCCGATCGGCGAGTACTGGGCCCTGCTGGAGGGCGTGACGCTGTGGGACGTCGGCGTGGAGCGGCAGGTGGAGATCACCGGTCCCGACGCGTTCGAGTTCACCAACATGCTCGTGCCCCGCGATCTCACCAAGTGCAAGGTCGGGCAGTGCAAGTACGTGTTCATCACGAACGAGGACGGCGGGATCATCAACGATCCGGTCCTGCTGCGGCTGGGCGAGAACCACTTCTGGCTCTCGCTGGCCGACAGCGACGTGCTGCTGTGGGCGAAGGGCCTGGCGCACGGCCTCGGCATGGATGTGCAGATCCGCGAGCCCGATGTGGGTCCGGTCCAGGTGCAGGGCCCGAAATCCCGCGACGTGATGGTCGACCTGTTCGGCGAGTCCATCCTGGACGTCCCGTACTACTACGCGGTCGACCGCGAGCTGGACGGCATGCAGGTGGTCGTCTCGCGCACCGGTTACACCGCCGAGCTGGGCTACGAGATCTACCTGCACAACGCCAGCAGGGACGGCGTCGCGCTGTGGGACCGGATCTGGCAGGCCGGCGAACCGCACGGGATGCGGGTGATCGGCCCGTGCCACATCCGGCGCATCGAAGCCGGGATCCTGTCCTGGGGCTGCGACATCACCCACGACACCAATCCTTTCGAAGCCGGGTACGGGTTCGAGAAGACCTGGATGGTCGACCTCGCGCAGGAATCGGACTTCCTGGGCAAGGCGGCGCTGCAGCGGATCAAGTCCGAGGGCATCACCCGCAAGCTGGTCGGGGTGGAGATCGGCGGGCCGAGCGTGGGCTCGTTCAACGACGGCCGGATGATCGACCCGTTCGACGTGCACGACCCGCACGGGCTGCGCATCGGCGAGATCACCTCCGCGTGCTGGTCGCCGCGGCTGGAGCGCAACATCGGTTACGCCATGGTGCCGATCGCCTACCACGAGCTGGGTACCGAACTGGTGGTGCACACCCAGCACGGCCCGCAGGAAGCGGTCGTGGCGGAGAAGCCGTTCCTGGACCCGAGCAAGGACATCCCGAAGCGCCTCGTGCGGGCGTGACGGGACCGATGGACGGCCGCGGCAGCACCGCCGCGGCGCGGGCACCCGCGCCCCACGCACCCGCGGGTGCCCGCCGACCGCAGTGCCCGGACCGGGCGCGATACGCGGAACCGACACCGCCGCCGGACGGCGGCAACAGCGGAAAGAGCGGTGATGGGCGCATGATCACCAACCCCGAGCAGCTCCGGCAGCACCTCCTGCAGGCCAGGTTCGAGGTGCTCCCGCTGCGCGGCGCCGTGGAGCAGGCGGCGCAACTGCCCGCGGGCAGCACGGTCACCGTGACGGCTTCGGCCTCGAAGGGACCGGACCGGACCGTCGAGGTCGCCATCCGGCTGCGCGAGCTCGGTCTGCACGTCGTCCCGCACCTGGCGGCGCGCAGCATCACCGGGCAGGTGCAACTGGCCGAGCTGCTCGACCGCACGGCCGCGGCCGGCATCGACGAGGTGTTCGTGATCGCGGGCGACCGGCCGGAACCGGTGGGCGAATTCGCCGACGCGCCGGGCCTGCTGTCGGCCATCGAGGAGCTCGGCCGCCGACCGGCCCGGATCGGCATCGCCGGCTACCCGGAATCGCACGCGTTCATCCCGGACGTCGAGACCGCGCGCGCACTGGACGTCAAAGCCCGGCACGCCGACTACGTCGTCTCGCAGATCTGCTTCGATCCGGCCGCGACCGGCGCGTGGATCCGTGCGGTGCGCGAGCGGGGCATGACGCTGCCGATCCACATCGGCGCTCCCGGAGTGGTGGACATGCACCGGCTGCTGCGGATCTCACTGAAGATCGGGCTCGGGGACTCGCTGCGCTTCCTGCGCAAGCAGCCCGGCGTGGTGTCCAAGCTGCTGACCCGCTACACGCCGGAAGCGCTGTTCGACGAACTCGCGCACCACCTCGCCGACCCCGTGTCCGGAGTCGCCGGATGGCACCTGTTCACGTTCAACGAGGTCGCGAAAACCCTGCAATGGCGCCAGGAACTGGCGCAACGGCTCCGGGAGGTACCGGCATGAGCATCCCGTCCGACCTGGACATCTCGCGGTCGACACCACTGCGCCCGCTGCCGGAGGTGGCCGAGCAGCTCGGGCTGGACCCGGGCCTGCTGGAGCCCTACGGCACCGATGTGGCCAAGATCCGGCTGGAGGCCGTCGACGAACTGGCCGACCGGCCCGCGGGCCGCTACGTGCTCGTCTCGGCGATCACCCCGACGCCGCTCGGCGAGGGCAAGACGACGACCACGGTCGGGCTCGGCCAGGCGCTGTCCCGGCTGGGCAAGCGGTCGGCGGTGGCGGTGCGCCAACCGTCGATGGGGCCGACCTTCGGGATCAAGGGCGGGGCCGCCGGCGGCGGGTACAGCCAGGTGGTGCCGATGGAGGCGCTCAACCTGCACCTCACCGGGGACATGCACGCGGTCACCGCTGCGCACAACCTGCTCTCGGCGATGGTGGACAACCACCTGCACAAGGGCAACGCGCTGGACATCGACCCGCACCGGATCACGTGGCGCCGGGTGTTGGACACCAATGACCGCGAGCTGCGCAACATCGTCAGCGGGCTCGGCGGTCACGCGGACGGCAGCCCGCGGCAAGCCGGCTTCGACATCACCGCGGCCAGCGAGGTGATGGCGGTGCTGGCGCTGTCGAACTCGCTGCGCGACCTGCGCGAACGGCTCGGGCGCATCGTAATCGGCTACGGCCGGTCCGGCGCGCCGGTCACCGCCGAGCAGCTGCGCGCGGCCGGGGCGATGGCGGTGATCATGCGCGAGGCGATCAAGCCGAACCTGATGCAGACCACGGAGAACACGCCGGTACTGGTGCACGCGGGCCCGTTCGGCAACATCGCGCACGGCAACTCCTCGGTGGTGGCCGACCGGATCGCGGTGCGCGGCAGCGAATACCTGGTCACCGAGGCCGGTTTCGGCGCGGACATGGGCGCCGAGCGGTTCTTCAACATCAAGTGCCGCAATTCCGGGCTGCGACCGGACGCGGCGGTCCTGGTGGCCACGGTTCGCGCGCTGAAGGCGCACTCCGGGCGGCACCGGGTGGTGGCGGGCAAACCGCTGCCGCCGGAACTGCTGGCCGAGAGCCCGGCGGACGTGCTGGCCGGCGCGGCGAACCTGCGCAAGCAGATCGACAACATCCGGTTGCACGGGGTCTCGCCGGTCGTGGCGATCAACGCCTTCCCCACCGATCACCCCAGCGAGCACGCGGCGATCCGGCAGGTCGCCGAGGAAGAAGGCGTGCGGGTGGCGGTCAGCGAGCACTTCGGCGAGGGCGGCAAGGGGGCGCTGGAGCTCGCCGAGGCCGTCGTGGAGGCCGCCGAGGAGCCGAACACGTTCCAGCAGCTGTACCCGGACTCCGCGGACCTGCGCACCAAGATCGAGACGATCGCGACGAAGGTCTACGGGGCGTCCGGGGTGTCCTACCAGCCGGCCGCGGCCCGGGCGCTGGACGACTACGAGGCCAACGGGTTCGGCGAGCTCCCGGTGTGCATCGCCAAGACCCACCTGTCGCTGAGCTCGGATCCGGCGCTGCTGGGCGCGCCGAGCGAGTGGGTGCTGCCGGTGCGCGAGGTGCGTGCCTCGGTCGGTGCCGGGTTCGTGTACCCGATCTGCGGCGACATGCGCACCATGCCGGGCCTGGGCTCGCACCCGGCCGCGGAGAGCATCGATCTCGACGAGAACGGCGAGATCGTCGGGCTGAGCTGACGGCGGCGGTCCGCGGGCGGTTATCGTGCCGGGATGGCCAGTTCTTCCGAGCCCGATGCACCGCCCGCGGACCGCGCGCTGCGCGCGAAGAACCCGGACAACCGCACGTTCTCCGCGGACCGGCACGTGCTGGTGCTGGCCGACAACGTCGTCGCGATGACGCGGCTGCTGGACGTGGTCGACGTGTTCGAGGGGGATCCGCGGGTCGAGCTGCACTACCGGTGGAACGGCGCGGATCCGCTGCCGAACGGGTTGCACGAGCTGTTCGCGGAGCGCGGGATCCACCCGGTCGCCGCGCACGAGCCGAATCTCGGTTTCGCGCTGCTCATCACGGCCGGCCACAGCGGTTTGTCCGATGTAGACATTCCGGTGCTGTCTCTTCCGCACGGGATCCGCTACACTAAGATCGCACCGGAAACCGGAAACCGGAAACCGGAAACCGGACACCGGAAACCGGAAACCGGAAACCGGAAACCGGACACCGGAAACCGGAAACCGGAAACCGGAAACCGGAAACCTTCGGGCTTTCGCCGGATCAGCTGCTGCACGACGGGAAAACGATCCCCTCGGCCATCGCGGTGGCCCACCACGAGCAGCGGGAGCGGCTGCGCGCCGCGGTCCCCGAGGCGGCCGAGCGCGCGTTCGTCAGCGGTGACCCCTGCTACGACCGGCTGCGCGCGAGCCTGCCGATGCGCCACCGGTACCGGCGCGCACTGGGCGCCGACGACGAGCGCACCGTGGTCGCCCTCTGCACGACATGGCGGCCGGACTCGTTGCTGGGCTCCCAATTCGGGCTGTACGAACAACTCCTCGCCGAACTGGACGTGGACCGGTACCGGGTGCTGGCGATCATCCATCCCAACGTGTCGGCGCACCACGATCCGGAGACCGTGCACCGGATGCTGGCGCCGCACGTCCGGTCCGGCCTGCTGCTGGTCGCGCCGGAGCGGGGCTGGCGAGCCGCCGTAGCCGCCGCCGATGTGCTCATCGGGGACCACAGTTCGGTGACCGCCTACGCGGCGGGCGCCGGGGTCCCCGTGCTGTTCGGGCACTTCCCGGACCACGCGGTGGCCCCGGATTCCGCGGTGGCCGCGCTCGGCGCCCGAGCGCCCCGGTTGCGCCGCGACCAACCGCTGCCGCCCCAGCTGCGCAAGGCGATGACCTCCGCCGCAGGTCAGCACGAGGCGCACCGGCTGATCACCTCGTGCCCGGACGGAGCGGCCGAACGCGTGCGGGCGCGCTGCTACGCGATGCTGGGCCTGGACGAACCGCGCGGCGAACCGCCGGTGCCGGCCGATCCGCCGACCGGGCTGCCCACCGGGCGCCTGAGGTGGCGGCCGAGCGCGCTGTACGCGACCGGGGAGCTGCGCCCCGGCCCCGACCTGCGCGTGCACCGGCTCCGGGCGGAAATGCTGTCCCCGCACCAGGTTCCTTCGGGCGCCCATCTGCTGACGACCGTCACGCACCCCGGCAGGCGGTTATCGGCCGCGGCCGACGTCCTGGTGCTCGACGACGCCGACGACTGGGGACCGCACGCCGAGCACTGGCTGCGCGACGCGCTGCGCACCCGGCGCGGGCTCCAGCTGGCCGCAGCCGTCGACGACACCTCCTGCACGGTCCGCACCCGGGACGGCGAGCAGGTCCGGCTGACCGACCCGACCGGCGACAGCGATCCCGCGCTGTTCGCCTCGGCCGCGCACCGCTGGCTCGCAGCGGGGTTCGGCCTCGCCGAGCTCCCCGACCGAATCACCGTCAACGGCGCGCACGTCGCCGTGTCATGACTGCTCGTCGAGAAGGGCGCGGGCGCGTTCGGCGCCGAGGGCCGACAGCAATCGGCCCGCTTCGCGCCGGTGTTCGGCTGCGGCCGCGGTGTCCCCGGAGCGGGCGCTGATCTCGCCGAGCAGCTCCAAGGCGACCGCGGTGTCCTGCACCATCCGCACCTCGCGGCAGATGTCCAGCGCGTACCGGGCCCAGCGGTCGGCGTCGTCGAGTTCGTGCCCGAGCAGCCGGGCGCGGGCGATGGACAGCGCGGTCTTCGCGGGGTTGGCCTGCTCGCCGAGCTCGGCGAAGCACTCGTGCGCGGCGTGCAACCGGTCCAGCGCCCGCTCCGGCTCACCGTTGTCCACCAGCACCCGGCCGGAGTGCATGCCGTGCAGGGCGAGCGGCCGCGGGCGGCGCTCGGGGGCGAACTCCTGCTGGACCACCTCGCGGGACGCGTCGTAGTACTGCAGCGCGGCCTGCGGATCGCCGAGCCGCTCGTGGATCTGCCCGAGCCACTCCAGCGCGCTCTGCCGCCCCAGCACGTCCCCGCACTGTTCGGCCAGCTGCAGCGAGAGCTCGAACTGCGCGCGAGCGGCCACGTAGTCCTGCGCCAGGAAGTAGGCCGAGCCCAGGTGGGCGCGCATCCGGACCTCGACGTCCGGGGCGGCCAACTGCTGCGCGGAAGGCGTTGCCAGCGGCAGGATTTCCAGCAGGTCCTCGTAGCAGTCCCGATCCACCAGGAACGTGAACAGCGCCTCGCACAGCTGCCAGGTCTGCTCGTGCAGGCCGTGCTCGTGCGCCGCGCGCACCACGCCGGGCAGCGCGCCGCGTTCGGCCTCCAGCTCGTGCACGGCGGTGCGGTGCGCGTCCGGTCCGCGGTGCGCGGGTTCGACGTGCGCGTAGTCCGGGTTCAGCCGCCTGCGCGCGGACAGCACCGCGTCCCGGCGCATCGTGAAATCCAGGTAGTGCCGCACCATGCGGGCCGTCGCGCGGTGCCGGTCCTCGACGTCCTCGTCCGCGGTGAGCTTGCCCTGCGCGTGCGCGCGGGACAGCGAGTGGAACCGGTAGCGCTCCGGGGCCACCCGGGTGACCAGGTGCAGGTCGGCGAGCACGTCCACCCGGTCCTCGGCGTCCACCACGTCCTCGCCGAGCAGCGCCGCCGCGGCGGCCAGCGAGAACTCGCCGCGCGGGTGCGCCGCCAGCAACCGGTAGGTGCGCCGGTCCTGCTCACCGAGCTCGGCGTAGGCGCTGTCGAACTGGCCCTTCAGACGCGGTTCTCCGTCTTCGTCCAGCGTCAGCGGGTTCTGCGCGATCCTGTTCGCCCGCGTGGGCAACGAGCTGCGCCCGCGCAACCGGCGCCCCGCGAGCTGCAGCGCGTACGGATGCCTGCCGCACGCCTCGACCAGCGCGCGCAGCTCCGGACCCGCACCATCTGCCTCCTCGCCGAGCCGCTCCGTCAGCAGGTCCAGCGCCGCGACCGGTTCGAACGGTTCCACCGGGATGGAGGCAACCCGGCTGGACAAGAAGGACAGCTCGCGGCGTGCGGTGACCAGCACGACGCTGCGCGACGAGGACGGCAACAGCGCCAGCACCTGCGCCGCGGTCGCGGCATCGTCGAGCACGAGCAGCACCTGCTGGTCGGCGGTGAGATGCCGGAACGCGGCGCCGCGCTCCTTTTCGGTCGAGGGTTGCGCGGACCCGTCCACACCCAACTTGTACAGGAAGCCGCTCAGGATCTCGGAGGGCGTGCGCGGCCCGTCGGGGTCGTTGCCGCCGAGATCGTCGTAGAACACCCCGTCCGGGAACCGGTCCTGCTCCTGATGCGCGAAACGCAGCATGGTCAGCGTCTTGCCGATACCGCCCATGCCGTGCAACAGCGCTACCTGCGAACGCCCTTCCTGCCGCGCCCGCGCGCACAACCGGTCCAGTTCGGCGAGCTCCGCGGTGCGGTTGGCGAAACTCAGTTCCAGCGGATCGCTCGGCAGCGTCTTCGGTTTCACCGGCACGAAGGCTCCCCCTCCCAGCATCAGGTTCACCTCGTCCGCGCTGCCGACCTGGACCGCGGTCCCGTGCACGTCGCCGTCGACGCTGTTCTGCCCGCCACTCATGCCGCCCTCCGTCGCCGAAGCGAGATCATCCGGCGGGCACCCTACCGGCCCGCACCGACGGCCCGTACCGGATTCGGCACGCTGCGCGTTCACCCGGAGTCGGCGCGGTCGATGTGACGGTGCTGACATCGGACTGCCGGAATCCGCACGCGTCCGGGTAGAAACGACCGCCGGAATTCGCCACCAGCGCGGAATCAACCGGAATCCGCCGCACGACCAGCGCGAACCGAACCGACCGCACATGTGCCCACCGCCGACCGGAATTCCCCGTTCCGGCGGCGGTTTCGCGCATGCGCGGGAATTGAGACGGGAGGGCTATGAAAAGCGCTGCACCGAATATGAATCGGGGTCTGCTGGAGAATCCGCCGCGTCCCCTCCCGGATCTGCGCGCATTCCGCCGGGATTTCGGCCCCCGTTACGCGCTGAACGGGTTCATCGGGCTGACCTTCGCGGCCACCGGCCCGATCGCGGTGGTGCTGTCCGTCGGCAGCCAGGGCGGGCTCTCCGCCGCGGAGCTGGCGTCCTGGGTGTTCGCGATCCTGTTCCTCAACGGGCTGCTCACCGTGCTGGCGAGTTGGACCTACCGGCAACCGCTCTCGTTCTTCTGGACCATCCCGGGCACGGTGCTGGTCGGTCCGGCGCTGGCCCACCTGAGCTGGCCGGAGGTGGTGGGCGCCTTCCTGATCACCGGGCTGCTGATCCTGGTGCTCGGCCCGACCGGCTGGGCCGGGCGGCTGCTGGCGGTCGTGCCGATGCCGATCGTGATGGCCATGGTCGCCGGGGCGTTCCTCGACTTCGGCCTGGACCTGGCGCGGTCGGTGGTCACCGATGCGTTCGTCGCGGTGCCGATGGTGCTCGCGTTCCTGCTGCTGACCTGGCGCTCGGCGCTCGGCAGCCGGATTCCGCCGATCATCGGCGCGCTGCTGGCCGGTGCGGCGGCGGTGGCGCTGGCCGGCCGGCTCTCCCTCGCACCGGGCGACGGCTGGCTGGCCGCCCCGGTTCCGCAGGCGCCGGTGTTCTCCTGGCAAGCGGTGGCCGAGCTGGTCGTACCGTTGGCGATCACCGTGCTGGTGGTGCAGAACGCGCAGGGCGTCGCGGTACTGCGCGAGGCGGGGCACGAGCCGCCGACCAACGCTGCCACGACCGCGTGCGGCGCGTGGTCGGTGTTGAGCTCGCTTCTCGGCGGGATCTCGACCTGCCTGTCCGGACCGACGAACGCGCTGCTGACCGCCTCCGGCGAACGCAGCAGGCAGTACACCGCGGGCATCGCCTGCGGGCTACTGGCCATGGTCGCGGGGCTGTTCGCCCCGGCGCTGACCCGGTTCATGCTGGGCATGCCGGGGGCGTTCATCGCGGCGCTGGGCGGGCTGGCGATGCTGCGCGTGCTGCAGAACTCGTTCGTCACCGCGTTCAGCGGGCGGTGCGCGCTCGGCGCCCTGGTCACCTTCGTGGTCACCGTCTCCGGGGTGCAGGTGCTCAACCTCGGTTCGGCGTTCTGGGGGCTGGTGGTCGGCGTGGGCGTGTCCTGGTTGCTGGAGCGCGCCGACTTCCCGGCCTCCCGCAGCGCGGCGTAGCGGTCAGCGCACCACGGTGACCGGGCAGCGGGCGTGGTGCACGAGCTTGAGCGCGACCGAGCCGACGAACACCCCGGTCAGCGTGCCGTGCCCCTTGTTGCCGAGGACCAGCAGATCGGCCTGCTCGGACAGCCGCACGAACTCGTCCTCGACGTTGCCGCGCAGCAGGTGGGTGCGCAGGTCGAGCTTCGGGTACTCGGTTCGGATGGGACTGATCGCCTCGTCCAGCGACTCCTGCGCGCGGCGCTTCAGCTCGTCGTCCGGGTAGGGCAACCGGTAGCCGAGCTGGACGGGCTGGGACCAGACGGTGACCGCGTGCAGCAGACCACCGAGGACGGACACGTAGTCCGCGGCCCAGCGCAGCGCGTCCTTGGACTCGTTCGATCCGTCGATGCCGACCACCACGGTCTTGGCCATGTCCGGGTCTCCCTCCGCGGGGCGCTGGGGCGAACTGGCCGGATCGTATGCGAGGGCCGCGCGCACCGCCAGAGCGCGGCCGGTCAGCCGGCCGGCGCGTCGTCGACCGCGGTCACCCGGACCGCGGCCATGCCGGCTTCGTCCGAGGCCGGCAGATCCACTTCCGCGGAAATGCCCCAGTCGTGGTCGCCGTCCGGGTCCTCGAAGATCTGCCGCACCAGCCAGCGGTCGGACTCCTCGGTGATCATGAGCATGGCCGGGCCGCGCGCGTCGGCGCCGGTGCCGATCCGGTCGTGCTGCTCGAAGTAGTCCTCCAGCGCGTCCTGCCACGCCTGCGCACCCCACCCGGACTCGGCATCGAGCTCGCCGAGCTCGGCGAAGCGCCTGCGCGAGGCCAGTTCCACGCGGCGGAACATCGCGTTGCGCACCTGCACCCGGAACGCCCGCGTGTTGGCGGTGATCCGCGACGGCTCGGCCTGCTCGGGCACCGCGACCGGGGTCTCCTCCCCCGGGTTGCGCAGCTTCTCCCACTCGTCGAGCAGGCTGGAGTCGACCTGGCGCACGAGTTCGCCGAGCCACTCGCTGATGTCGGTGAGCCGCTCGGTCTTGGCGTCGTCCGGCACGGTGTGCCGCAGCGCCTTGTAGACATCGGCGAGGTAGCGCAGCACGAGCCCCTCGGAGCGGGCCAGCCCGTAGTGGTTGACGAACTCCACGAAGTTCATCGCCCGCTCGTGCATGTCCCGGGCCACCGACTTGGGCGCGAGCTCGTGGTCGCCGACCCACGGATGACCCTTGCGGTAGGTCTCGTAAGCCGCTTCGAGCATCTCCTGCAGCGGCTTGGGGTGCGTGATGTCTTCGAGCAGTTCCATGCGCTCGTCGTACTCGATGCCGTCGGCCTTCATCTGCGCGACGGCCTCGCCGCGGGCCTTGAACTGCTGCGCGGACAGCACCTGCCTCGGGTTGTCCAATGTGGACTCGACGACGGAGAGCACGTCCTCCGGGTAGGTTTCGGAGTCGGCGTCGAGCAGTTCGATCGCGGCCAGCGCGAACGGGGACAGCGGCTGGTTGAGCGCGAAGTCGAACTGCAGGTCCACGGTCACCCGGACCCGCCTGCCCTGCTCATCCGGCTCGTCCAACCGCTCCACCACCCCGGCGGCCAGCAGCGCCCGGAAGATGGCGATCGCGCGCAGCATCAGCTTGCGCTGAGCCGGGCGGTCCTCGTGGTTGTCGGTGAGCAGGTGCTTCATCGCCGCGTAGGCGTCACCGGGCCGGTTGATGACGTTGAGCAGCATCGCGTGGTTGACCCGGAAGCTCGACCGCAACGGTTCCGGTTCGGCGGCCACGACCTTGTCGAAGGTCTTCTCGCTCCAGGAGACGAAGCCCTCCGGCGGTTTCTTGCGCACCACCTTGCGCTTCTTCTTCGGATCGTCACCGGCCTTGGCCAGCGCCCGCTCGTTCTCGATCTCGTGCTCGGGGGCCTGCACCACCACGTAGCCGGAGGTGTCGTAGCCCGCGCGGCCCGCGCGGCCGGCGATCTGGTGGAACTCGCGCGCCTTGAGGTGCCGGGTGCGCACCCCGTCGAACTTGGTCAGCCCGGTCAGCAGCACGGTGCGGATCGGCACGTTGATGCCCACGCCGAGCGTGTCGGTACCGCAGATGACCTTGAGCAGCCCGGCCTGCGCCAACTGCTCCACCAGCCGCCGGTACTTGGGCAGCATGCCGGCGTGGTGCACGCCGATCCCGTGCCGGACCAGGCGGGACAACGTCTTGCCGAAGCCCGCGGTGAACCGGAAATCCCCGATCACCTCGGCGATGCGGTCGCGCTGCTCGCGGGAGGCGACCTTGACGCTCATCAGCGCCTGCGCCTGCTCCAGTGCGGCGGCCTGGTTGAAGTGCACCACGTACACCGGCGCCTGCTGCCCGGCCAGCAGTTCCTCGATCGTCTCGTGCAGCGGGGTGCGCGCGTAGCGGAAGCTCAGCGGGATCGGCCGCTCCGCCGAGCTCACCACGGCCGTCTCCCGCCCGGTGCGCCGGGTGAGGTCGTCCCGGAAGAACCGGACGTCGCCGAGCGTGGCCGACATGAGCACGAACTGGGTGCTGGTCAGCTCCAGCAGCGGCACCTGCCAGGCCCACCCGCGCTCCGGCTCGGCGTAGAAGTGGAACTCGTCCATCACCACCTGGTCCACATCGGCGCGATCACCGTCGCGCAGCGCGATGTTGGCCAGGATCTCGGCGGTGCAGCAGATGATCGGCGCGTCCGCGTTCACGCTGCTGTCCCCGGTCATCATGCCGACGTTCTCCGCGCCGAACACGTCGACCAGCGCGAAGAACTTCTCGGACACCAGCGCCTTGATCGGCGCCGTGTAGAAGGTGCGCTTGCCCGCCGCCAGCGCGGCGAAGTGCGCCCCCTGCGCGACCAGGCTCTTTCCCGAGCCCGTCGGCGTGCTCAGGATCAGGTGCCCGCCGGTCACCACCTCCATCAACGCCTCCTCCTGCGCCGGGTAGAGCCCGATGCCCTGGTCGGCGGTCCAGGTGGTGAAGGCGTCCAGCAGCTCGTCCGGATCGGGGGCGTCCGGACCGGACGGCGGGAAGAGGTCGGTGAGGCGCATCGCCTGCCCATCGTCCCTGCACAGCATCCGCCCGGGCGAGCGGGGGTGCGCAAGCCCACGGGCCGGCTGCGCGGGCGTTCCGGCGCAGGTGGCTACCCCGAAGGCGCGACTTCCTCGGCCGGGCGCACCGGTGCGATCCTGATCCGGCCC
Source organism: Saccharopolyspora montiporae (assembly GCF_015209505.1). Taxonomy (GTDB): domain Bacteria; phylum Actinomycetota; class Actinomycetes; order Mycobacteriales; family Pseudonocardiaceae; genus Saccharopolyspora; species Saccharopolyspora montiporae. Next base: position 46,636 of record NZ_JADEYC010000004.1, on the reverse strand, counting down.
GCGCTGTCGAACGCGCGCACGGGCGGGGAACGTGGACGATGGAACCGGGCGCTGCCGCTGCGGGAGGAGATCGTGACAGGTCATTGGGTGCGTTTCGTGGGCGGTCCGCTGGACGGGCGGATCCAGGACCTCCGCGACTCGGAGGCCGTGCTGGGCAGACTGGTGCGGCACATCCACCTGCACGACGGCCCGAAGATCGAGACGCACTACCAGTTGCACTACACCGCCGAAGCCGGCTGGGAGTACCACCTGCGCGGCCGCGACCAGGCGAGCTGAGCCCCCGGGGAAGCGACTCGTTAGCACGCCGGCCCGGCACGCGGTGCCGGGGCCCGGTAACGGTGCCGCGGCGCATGAGATCGACCACTGGAGCGCGCAATCCGCCGTGCGGCTGAACAGGGTGCTCGGAACGGCCGCGCGGCAGCCGCAGCGCACGGAACCGATTCGGATGCCGGCAGCCTCCGGTTGGGACGCGCGTCACAGCGCCGCCGGGTTCGCAGGAATCAGCGCCCGCTTACCATCGGTCCTCATGGTGGCGCACTCGACGTCGAGCGGCGATGGACCCGCTCTGCCCTTGGCCGCGGACTTCCCCGCGCCGACCCACGAGCAGTGGCAGTCGCAGGTCGAGAAGGCCTTGCGCAAGACAGGTTCGATCGGTGAGCAGCCACCGCCCGGCCCGGTGGAGGACGTGCTCGCCTCGACGACCTACGAGGGCATCGAGGTGCACCCGCTCTACACGGGGCGCCCCGCCGATCCGGGACTGCCCGGTCTCGCGCCGTACCTGCGCGGCGCGCGACCGCAGGGCTGCGTCACCGAGGGCTGGCAGGTCCGCCAACTGCACGCCTGCCCGGATCCGCAGCGCGGCAACAAGGACATCCTCGCCGACCTGTACAACGGGTCCGACTCGCTGTGGCTGCGCCTCGGGCCGGGCGGCACGCCGGTCGCGGCGCTGCCCGAGCTGCTCGGCGACGTCCACCTGGAGATGATCAGCGTCGTGCTCGACGGCGGGGCCGAAGCTACCCGCGCCGCCGAGGAGTACCTGGCGCTGGCCGCCGAACGCGGGGTCCCGGCCGGGGCGCTGCGCGGCAACCTCGGCGCCGATCCGCTCGGTGAGCAGGCCCGGACCGGTCAGCCCGCCGACCGGGAAGGCGCGGTGCAGCTCGCCCGGCACTGCCCCGAGCAGTACCCGCAGCTGCACGCGCTGGTCGCCGATGCGCTGCCCTACCACGAAGCCGGCGGTTCGGACGCCGAAGAACTGGGCTGCGCACTGGCCACCGCGACCACCTACCTGCGCTGGCTGGTGGACGCCGGGGTGGACGTGGCCGCGGCGGCGGGACTGATCGAGTTCCGGTTCGCCGCCACCGCCGACCAGTTCCTCACCATCGCCAAACTGCGCGCCGCGCGGCAGCTGTGGGCGCAGATCACCCGCAGCAGCGGGGCCGGGGCACTCCCGCAGCAGCAGCACGCGGTCACTTCGCCGGTCATGCTCACCCGGCACGACCCGTGGGTGAACATGCTGCGCGGCACCATCGCCGCCTTCGCCGCCGGGGTCGGCGGTGCGCAGGCGATCAGCACGCTGCCGTTCGACGCGGCGGTGGGCATGCCCGACGCGTTCTCCCGCCGCATCGCGCGCAACACCCAGGCGCTGCTGCTGGACGAATCGCACCTGGCCCAGGTCATCGATCCGGCGGGCGGCTCCTGGTACGTGGAGACGCTCACCGGCGAGATCGCCGCGGCGGCCTGGGAGTGGTTCCAGCGCATCGAGGGCCTGGGCGGCATGCCCGCCGCGCTGGACAGCGGCGCCGTCGCCGAGCGGTTGGCGACCACCTGGCAGGCGCGCACCGAGGCGCTGGACCACCGCACCGACGCGGTGATCGGCGTCAGCGAGTTCCCGAACCTGGACGAGCAGCCGCTGCAGCGCGATCCCGCTCCGCAGCGGCCGGGCGGCGGGCTGCCCCGGCACCGCCACGGCGAGCGGTTCGAGGCGCTGCGGACCTCCGCCGCGGAGCACGAGGCCGCGACCGGCGCACGCCCGACGGTGCACCTGGCCACGATCGGACCGCTGGCCGCCTACAACGCGCGGGCCTCGTTCGCGCGCAACCTGTTCGCCGCGGGCGGGATCGACGCCACCGAAGGCGGGCCGTCGGAGTCCACTTCGGACGTCGTGGCCGGGTGGGACGGAAACCCCGTGGTGTGCTTGTGCTCCACCGACAAGCTCTACGCCGAGCGGGCCGCGGAGACCGCCGAGGCGCTGCGCGACGCAGGCGCCCAGCGAGTGCTGCTGGCCGGCAAGCCCGGCGACGAACCACCGGCCGGCGTCGACGACTACGTCTTCACCGGATGCGATGCGCTGGCGGTGCTCACCGACGTCCAGCGCAGGTTGGGAGTAGCCCGATGACCCAGCAGATCCCGAACTTCGCCGATATCCCGCTGGAAACCCCGCAGCCCGGCGGCGACCCGGACCGCTGGCAGCAGGAACTGCTGGCCAGCACCGGCAAGGAGTCCGACGCGCTGACCTGGGAGGCCCCCGAGGGCGTCGGCATCCGGCCGCTCTACACCGCCGAGGACACCGCCGGGCTGGACTTCCTGAGCACCTACCCGGGCATCGCGCCCTACCTGCGCGGGCCGTACCCGACGATGTACGTGAACCAGCCCTGGACGGTGCGCCAGTACGCCGGGTTCTCCACCGCCGACGAGTCGAACGCCTTCTACCGGCGCAACCTCGCGGCCGGGCAGAAGGGCCTGTCGGTGGCCTTCGACCTGGCCACGCACCGCGGCTACGACTCCGACCACCCGCGCGTCGGCGGTGACGTGGGCATGGCCGGGGTGGCCATCGACTCCATCTACGACATGCGGCAGCTCTTCGACGGCATCCCGCTGGACCGGATGAGCGTGTCCATGACGATGAACGGCGCGGTGCTGCCGGTCATGGCGATGTACATCGTGGCGGCCGAGGAGCAGGGTGCTGCTCCGGAGAAGCTCGCCGGGACCATCCAGAACGACATCCTCAAGGAGTTCATGGTCCGCAACACCTACATCTACCCGCCGCAGCCGTCGATGCAGATCATCTCGGACATCTTCGCCTACACCTCGCAGAAGATGCCGAAGTTCAACTCCATCTCCATCTCCGGCTATCACATCCAGGAGGCGGGGGCGACCGCCGATCTGGAACTGGCCTACACGCTGGCCGACGGCGTCGAATACCTGCGTGCCGGGCGGGAAGCCGGACTGGACGTGGACGCGTTCGCGCCCCGGCTGTCGTTCTTCTGGGGCATCGGGATGAACTTCGCGATGGAGGTCGCCAAGCTGCGCGCCGCCCGGCTGCTGTGGGCGAAGCTGGTGGGCGGTTTCGATCCGAAGGACTCGAAATCGCTGTCGCTGCGCACGCATTCGCAGACGTCCGGTTGGTCGCTGACCGCGCAGGACGTCTACAACAACGTGATCCGCACCTGCGTGGAGGCCATGGCCGCCACCCAGGGCCACACCCAGTCGCTGCACACCAACGCGCTGGACGAGGCGCTGGCGCTGCCCACCGACTTCTCCGCGCGCATCGCCCGCAACACGCAGCTGGTGCTGCAGCGCGAGTCCGGCACGACCCGGGTCGTCGACCCGTGGGGCGGCAGCTACTACATCGAGCGGCTCACCCAGGACCTCGCCGAGCGGGCCTGGTCGCACATCACCGAGGTCGAGGACGCGGGCGGGATGGCGCAGGCCATCGACGCCGGGATCCCGAAGCTGCGCATCGAGGAGGCGGCCGCGCGCACCCAGGCGCGCATCGACTCCGGACGCCAGCCGCTGATCGGCGTGAACAAGTACCGGTTCGACGGCGATGAGCAGATCGACGTGCTCAAGGTGGACAACGCCGGGGTGCGCGCCCAGCAGCTGGACAAGCTGCGCAGGCTGCGCGAGGAGCGGGACGACGCGGCCTGCTCGGACGCGCTGCGCAGGCTCACCGGCGCGGCCGAGGCGGCGATGTCCGGGCAGCGGCCGAACGACCTGGAGCACAACCTGCTCACCCTGGCCGTGGACGCGGCGCGGGAGAAGGCCACCGTCGGCGAGATCTCCGACGCGCTGGAGAAGGTGTTCGGCAGGCATTCCGGGCAGATCCGTACGATCAGCGGCGTGTACCGGGAAGAGGCCGGGCCGTCGGACGCCATGGAGAACGCGCGGCAGCAGGTCGCCGCGTTCGCCGAGGAAGAGGGGCGGCGGCCGCGCATCCTGGTCGCCAAGATGGGCCAGGACGGGCACGACCGGGGGCAGAAGGTCATCGCGACCGCCTTCGCCGACCTGGGTTTCGACGTCGACGTGGGGCCGCTGTTCCAGACGCCCGCCGAGGTGGCCCGGCAGGCCGCGGAATCCGATGTGCACCTGGTCGGCGTGTCCAGCCTCGCCGCGGGACACCTGACCCTGGTGCCCGCGCTGCGCGATGCGCTGGCCGAGCAGGAGCGCGAGGACATCATGATCGTCGTCGGCGGCGTGATCCCGCCCGCGGACTTCGACGCGCTGCGCGAATCCGGTGCCAGCGCGATCTTCCCGCCCGGCACGGTCATCGCCGAGGCGGCCGCGGACCTGCTGGAGAAGCTGCGCGGCTGATCCGCCGAGCGCGAGGAGGAAGACCTGACCATGGCGCGCACGATCGACGTCCACGACTACGCCAAGGGCGTGCTCGACGGATCGCGCACCAAGCTCGCGCAGGCGATCACGCTGGTCGAATCGACCCGCGCCGACCACCGGGAACTCGCCCAGCAGCTGCTGGTGGAGCTGCTCCCGCACAGCGGCGGGGCGCACCGGGTGGGCATCACCGGTGTCCCGGGCGTGGGCAAGTCGACGTTCATCGAGTCGCTGGGCACCGAGCTGACCTCCACCGGGCACCGGGTGGCGGTGCTGGCCGTGGACCCCTCGTCCTCGCGCAGCGGCGGCAGCATCCTCGGTGACAAGACGCGGATGTCCGCGCTGGCCGCGGATCCGAACGCGTTCGTACGCCCCTCCCCGTCCGCGGGCACGCTCGGCGGGGTCGCGCGCGCGACGCGGGAGACCATCGTGCTGATGGAGGCCGCCGGGTTCGACGTCGTCCTGGTGGAGACCGTCGGCGTCGGGCAGTCGGAGATCACGGTCGCCGGGATGGTGGACTGCTTCCTGGCGCTGACCCTCGCCCGCACCGGCGACCAGCTGCAGGGCATCAAGAAGGGCGTGCTGGAGCTGGCCGACATCGTGGCGGTGAACAAGGCCGACGGCGAGCACGCGGGCGAGGCGCGCAAGGCGGCGCAGGAACTGCGCAGCGCACTGCGGCTGCTGACCCCGGCCACCGCCACCTGGACGCCGCCGGTGCTGACCTGCAGCGGCCAGGAGAAGCAGGGGCTGGACACCGTGTGGGAGCAGGTCGGCCAGCACCGCGCCGCGCTGTCCGCGACCGGTGAGCTGGCCGCCAAGCGCAGCGACCAGCAGGTGGAGTGGACCTGGTCGCTGGTGCGCGACCAGCTGATGTCCGAGCTGACCCACCATCCGCAGGTGCAGGCGGTGCTGGGCGAGGTCGAGTCCGGCGTGCGCGACGGGCGGCTGACCGCGACGCTGGCCGCCCAGCGACTGCTGTCCGCGTTCCGGCAGGAGTGACGATGCAGCTCACGGTCGATGCCGACTCCGAGGTTCCCCCGTTCGAACAGGTGCGCGGGGGCATCGCCGAGCGGATCAACAGCGGGGAGCTCCCGGTCGGCAGCAAGTTGCCGACGGTGCGCGCCCTGTCCGCCGAGCTGGGCATCGCGCCGAACACGGTCGCCAAGTCGTACCGCGAGCTGGAGCAGGCCGGCCTGATCGAAACCCGCGGGCGCGCAGGAACGTTCGTCGCCTCAGCCGGCGATGTGAGCGCGCAGCGCGCGGCGGAGGCGGCGGCCGAGTACGCCCGCGCGGTGCACGCGCTGGGCCTGGGTCGCGATCAGGCGCTGGCGGTGGTTCGCGCCGCCCTCGACGCGGACTGACCGCGAGCTCGGCTCCGCCCGGCGCCGGGTGCGGGCAGACCCGTCTCGCCGCTGGGTTCCGCTAGCGCAGTTCCGCGGCGAGCTCCTGCATGGCACCGATTTCGCTGCGCTGGGTGACCAGGACGTCCTGCGCCATGGCGTGCACCTGCTCGTCGCGACCCGTGCTCAGCAGGTCGGTGGCCATCCGGATGGCGCCCTCGTGGTGCGCGGTCATCAGCTGCAGGAACCGGCCGTCGAAGTCGGTGCCGGCGAAGTCGGCCAGCTCGGCGAGCTGCTGGTCGGTGGCCATGCCCGGCATATCGCCGTGCTCGCCATGACCCCCATGCTCGCCATGACCCCCATGCTCGCCATGACCCCCGTGCTCGCCGTGAGCCCCGGGATCACCATGGTCGCCGTGCTCGCCGTGCTGCGCGGCTTCCGGCTGCGGCAGGTCCCGCGCGCCCAGCCAGCCGCGCATGGCGCCGATCTCCGGGCCCTGCGCCGCGGCGATCCGCTCGGACAGCGCGCGCACCTGCGGGTGCTGCGCGCGGTCCTCGGCCAGGTCGGTCATCTGCAGCGCCTGCTCGTGGTGCCGGATCATCCCGCGCAGGTACTCCGCCTCCACCTCGGGTGTCCGTTGTGGACGGTCAGCGGTGGCGCTTTCCGGGTCGACGACCTGCGGTTCTTCCCCGGGTGAACCCGGCAGCACCACCGGTGGCCCGGGATCCGGTTCCCGCTCGGACTCGGCGGCCGAGCAGCCGCTCAACACCGCGGCCGCCAGCACCGCGGACGTGCCCGCGCGCAACCGGTACCGGGTGGACGTGCTGCCGGCGGCCATGCGGATCCTCCTCGGACCAGTCGAAGCGCCCACTCGGTGGATTGGGGCACCAATCGGGCACGAGCATACTGATCCGGAGTCGTGCACGGGTACCGCTTTTCGCCGACCGCCGGTTCGCGCGAACGTCCGAGCACGGCGGCTGCCGCACCGGTGCGGGGAACCCGCCCGCGGCGGCCCGCGGACCCGGCACGAGCCGGGCCCAGCAGTACCGGTGCGGGTCGAACGAACTGAGGGGTGGATCTGTTGTTCGCGAACATCCGGTCGAGGCGGCGCAGACGCCGCGCCATCGCAACGGCCACAGCGGTGGCCGCATCGGCCCTGGTCCTCGCCGCGCCCTCCGCGGCCACACCACCGCACGACGGCCCGGAACCCGCGCCGGAACGCCCGGTCAGCGCAACGCAGGCCGAGCGCGAAGTCGTCTCCAGCGACAACGTCGAACACGTGGCGAACGTGCCCAAGCAGCCGCCGTTCGACACGGTCGACGCCTACGGCACCGACATCGCGTTCCAGGGCGATCACGCGTTCGTCGGCAACTACGACGGGTTCACCGTCTACGACATCTCCGATCCGGCCAAGCCGGAGATCACCTCGCAGGTGGTGTGCCCGGGCGGGCAGGGCGACGTGTCGATCTCCGGGAACCTGCTGTTCGTGTCCACGGACTACCCGCGCTCGGACGACAGCTGCACCAGCGAGGAGACCGACGCGGCCGATCCGGGCGGCTGGGAAGGCATGAAGGTCTTCGACGTCAGCGATCCGGCCGAACCGCGCTACGTCTCGGCGATTCCCACCGCGTGCGGTTCGCACACGCACACGCTGGTCCCGGACCGGGCAGGCGAGTCGGTGTTCCTGTACGTGTCCTCGTACGGGCCGGCACCGGAGTTCCCGAACTGCCAGCCGCCGCACGACCAGATCTCCATCGTCGAGGTCCCGCGGGACAACCCGGCCGAACCGGTGCTGGTGGATGCGCCGGTGCTGTTCCCGGACGGTGGCAACCCGGGATCGCCCGAGGTCAGCGAGACGACCGGCTGCCATGACATCACCGCGTTCCCGGAGAAGGACCTCGCGGCGGGCGCCTGCATGGGCGACGGGGTGCTGCTGGACATCTCGGACCGGGCCAAGCCCCGGGTGATCGAACAGGTCACCGATGACGAGAACTTCGCGTTCTGGCACTCGGCGACGTTCAACAACGACGGCACGAAGGTCGTGTTCACCGACGAGCTCGGCGGCGGTTCGGCGGCCACCTGCAACGAGGCCACCGGCCCGACCCGCGGCGCCAACGGGATCTACGACATCACCAGCGGCGGGGACGGTCCGCAGCTGGACTTCCAGAGCTACTACAAGCTCCCGCGGCACCAGGCCGACACGGAGAACTGCGTGGCGCACAACGGGTCGCTGATCCCGGTGGCCGGCTCGGACATCATGGTGCAAGCCTGGTACCAGGGCGGGATCTCGGTCTGGGACTTCAGCGACTCGCAGAACCCGCACGAGATCGGCTACCTGGACCGCACCCCGTTCGACGAGAACGCGTTGGAAACGGCGGGATCCTGGTCGGCGTACTACTACAACGGCCACATCTACTCCAGCGGGATCCAGGAAGGCCTGGACGTCATCGACATCCGCGACGAGCGCACCGATCCGGCCAAGGACGTGCGGTTCGAGGAGTTCAACCCGCAGACCCAACCGGTCTACGGCAGCTGACCCGAGCAGCGCACGCGCCCCGGTTCCCGAGTTCGGGAGCCGGGGCGCACTCGGGTGCTGACCCGCCCGCGGGTCACGTCCAGCGGTCCACCAGGGCCGGGACGTCGAAGGACAGGACCGGATCACCCCACCGCGGACCGGTCGCCGCCGAACAGCCCATCTCGTGCCAGCGGCGTTCCTGCTGCACCTCGCCGAGCCCGTCCACCCAGACCTGCACCCCGCACTCGCGCACCAGGCCGATCAGGTTGCGCACCGCCCGGACCTCGGCCGACTCGCCGAACTCCGCGGTGTGCACCAGATCCACCAGTTCCGCATGCAGCCGCACCGCCTCGACCGGGACATCGCGCAGCAGTGCGATCTCCGGCGGCGACCCGCGGAAACCGCCCAGCGCGAGCGGAGTTCCGCCTGCCGCCAGGTGGCGGATGTTGTCCCGCGCCTCCTGGCCGTGCTCCAGCGCCGCGACCGGGACGCACAGCCGCAGCGCCTCCACCGGTGCGCCACCGCCCTCCAGCACCCGGCGCACCGCGGCGAGCAGATCGGGATCGGCGGCCTGGTGCGGGCTCAACGACAGGTCCAGCCGCACGCGATACCCGTCCCCATACCACTCGCGCAGGCCGTCCCAGGCGGTCGCGATCAACCAGTCGCGCAGCGGCAGCACCACGCCGGACCGCTCGGCCAGCCGCAAGCACTCGTCGTTGCCGATGGCACCCGCTTCCGCGCTGTCCCACCGGATCCCGGTTTCCAGCGCGTCCAGCCCGCCGTCGTCCAGCCGCACCTTGGGCCGGTGCACCACATCGAACTCGCCCGTGTGCAGCCCGCCGGGCATGATCGCGGCGAGCCGGGACCCGATGCGCTCCTCCGGGGCGCGATCCGGGTCGAACAGGGCCCACTGCCGCTTGCCCTCGGCCTCCGCGCGGCGCAGCGCGGTCTCGGCCGCCCACAGCATCTCCTCGGCGTCGCCGTCGGCGACCGCGCGCTGCACCACGCCCGTCGAGGCCGACGGGGCGATGCCGTACTCGCCGATGTAGACGGGTTCGTCCAGCGCCGCGTTGATCGCGGTGATCAGCTCCGGCACCGGCGGCGTGTCCGGCCGCTCGGCCAGCAGGACCGCGAACTCGGTACCGCCGAAGCGGGCGACCAGCCCCTGCTCACCGCCGGCGAGCTCGTCGAGGCGCCGCGCGACGGCCTTGATCACCTGATCGCCGACCTCGTAGCCCAGCCCGTCGTTGATCAGCTCGAACCCGTCCACGGACAGGTGGTACAGCGCGAGCCGGGCACTGCCCGGCATGTTCGCCAACGATGTCTGCAGCCTGCTGCGGAAGCAGGTCCGGTTCGGCAGCCCGGTCAGCGGATCGTGCAGGGCCTGGTGCCGGAAGCGCTCCTGCAGCAGGTGCTGCTCGGTGACGTCCTGGACCATCGTGACCAGCTGCGGCGGAGAACCCTCCTGCCCGTGCAGCACGGACACGGCCAGCCCGGTGGTGATCGGCTCGCCGCCCTCGCGCACCAGGCCGACGTTCTCCAGCGTGCGGCGCGGCGGTGCGCCGACGGCCTGCCCGCCCTCGGCGGCCAGTTCGCGGTAGGTCGCGGTGAGCTCCGCGGCCTGCTCGGGCACGAACACGTCGTGGATGGTCATCGAGCGCAGCTGCTCGGCCCGGTAACCGAGCATGTTCTCCAGCGACGGGTTGATCTGCAGGAACGTGCCGTCCAGCGCGCAGATCGCCACCCCGGTCGGCGTGGTGGAGAAGACCTCGGCGAACCGGGTCTCCACGGCCCGCAGCTCGCGATCGGCGTTGATCTTGGAGCGCAGCAGGGCCTTCTGCATGGATTCCTGCTGCAGGAACGTGTTCTCCCGGTCGGCCGCCGCGTACCCGGTGGCGACCCCGGACACCAGCTGCAGCACCAGATCCGCCGGGACGTGCGGCACCGGGCCCAGCGCCTCGCGCAGCACGTCCAGGGTCACCTGCAGGCTGTCCTCACCGGTGGCGTGCATCCGCACCAGGCGCGCACCGATCACCCGGCCCGCCTCCGGCACCGCCTCGGGTTCGTGCTCCAGCGCGTGGACGGTCCGGTCGACCAGCGCCAGGAGGCCGTCCTCGACGGCGTCCCGGGCCAGCGGGATGTAGGAGGCGCGGCCGAGCGCGGCGGCCCAGTCCCGGGCGAGCCGCTGCCGCCAGTCCGCCGCACCCCAGGGCGGACCGGCCGAGCTGCGCTCCCCGACTGCCCGAAGGTCCTCCATCACGCCCGCCTGTCCGGCCGGTCTCGTTCGCCGTCCGCCCGCATCGTCACGCGCGCTTCACTCCCGCGTGGCGGCGCCGCGCAGCGCCGCCGTCGTGTCGCCCCGGTCCCGCGCAGGCCACGGCCCGGCCACTGATCGGAACGCCTGTCGCTCGTTCGGTCAAGTCCCGGCCGGCACGTTCACGCCTCCGCGTGGCGACGAGCTTACTGGGTGCCACCAACCCGCTCGGCACCCCGCACGGCGTGCCGCTCACAACGGCGCTTCGAGCCCACTGCCCTCGGCCACCACCGCGTCCAGTTCGGCGACCTCACCCGGATCCAGCCGCACCTGCTCGGCCGCGGTGTTGTCCGCCAGGTGCTCCGGACTGCCGGTGCCGGGGATGAGCAGGATGTTCGGCGAGCGCTGCAGCAGCCACGCCAGGGAGACCTGCGCCTGGGTGACGCCGCGCTGCTCGGCGACGCGCTGCAGCACGGCGTCCTCGCGCGCCCGGCTGCTGCCGGCGAAACCGGAGCCGAGCGGGAAGAACGGGACGAAGGCGGTACCCAGTTCGGCGGTGCGGTCCAGCAACCGAGCGGACCTGCGGTCGACCACGTTGTAGCTGTTCTGCACCGCGGCGATCGCGGTGATCGCGCGCGCCTGCTCGAACTGCTCGACCGAGACGTTGGACAGCCCGATCCCGCGCACCAGACCCTGTTCGCGCAGTTCGACCAGCGCACCGACCTGGTCGGCGAAGGTGTAGCCGGGCTGGTCGACGGTGTGCCGCAGGTAGACCAGGTCCAACTGCTCGCGGCGCAGCCTGCGCAGGTTGTCCTGCACCTGCGCCTTGAGCGCGTCCGGGTGTCCCAGCGGCGGCCAGCCGCCGTGCTGGTCGCGGTAGGCGCCGATCTTGGTCGCCAGCAGCAGCCCCTCCGGATAGGGGTGCAGGGCCTCGGCGATGAGTTCGTTGACCACCCACGGCCCGTAGAAGTCGCTGGTGTCGATGTGGTCGATGCCCAGCTCCACGGCGCGGCGCAGCACACCGAGCGCGCGTTCGCGGTCCTGCGGGGGGCCGAACACCCCGGGGCCGGCGAGCTGCATGGCACCGAAGCCGACGCGGCGGACGGTCTTGTCGGGCAGGATCGGGAATGCTTCGCTGTTCGTGCTCACGCCGCGATGCTGCTCCACCCGGTGGCCGGGGGCAATCACCGGGGTCGGCTCACAGCTGCGGCATCTGCAGCAGCAGCGCACCGCCCACCAGCAGCGAAGCCAGACCGACCAGCAGCCACAGCAACAGCCACGCCGTGCCGGGCAGCCCGGTCAGCCGCGCCAGCTGGTCGGCGTCGGAGTCCGGTGCCCGGCCGCGGGCCCGCTTCGAGCGCAGTTCGCCCAGCGGCCGCAGCCCGCCGATGAGCAGGAACCAGCTCACCAGCGCACAGCACACGGCCTGCCAGGCCGGGGGCGCGTACCAGGACACCGCGAACAGCGCGCCGCCGGTGATCAGCACGGACAGCGCGCCGTAGGCGTTGCGGATCGCCAGCAGCATCAGCACCAGCAGACCGATGCTGATCCACAGCATCAGCTGCGCCCGGTCGGCGGCGACCAGCCACGCCCCGCCCAGCCCGAGCAGCGGGACCGCCGGGTATCCGGCGATCAGGGTGAACACCATGCCGGGGCCGGTGGGCTTGCCGGTGGACACGGTCAGTCCCGAGGTGTCCGAGTGCAGCCGGATCCCGTTGAGCTTGCGCCCGCTGAGCAACGCGATCACCGCGTGCCCGCCTTCGTGCGCGATGGTGATCACGTTGCGCAGCAGCGGCCACGTCCCGCGGTTGGCCACCAGCACCAGCGACACCAGTGCGGTCAGCAGCGCGGCCAGGCTCGACGAACCCAGCAGGTCGGCGGTGTAGTCCCGTGCGATCTCGTCCAAGGCAGGTTCTCGCGGGTCGGGGGCGGGGACGCGTCCAGCCTACGGGCGCGTGTCCCCGCCCCCGCCGACCGGATTCAGCCGAAGAAATCCGCCACGTCCAGCGCGCCGCCTGCCTGCGCGAACTCGGCGTGCACCGCCTCGCGCAGCTGCGGATCGGCGAGGTAGTCGACCGCGGTCCCGGCGAGCCCGACCGCACCGTCCAACACCGCGCGATCGCCCGCACCGCCGCCGGCCGCGGTGGCGAAATCCGCGGTGTGCAGCGAGAGCCGTTCGTCACCGAGCCCGATCATGGCGTGCACGGCGGGCATCCGGTAGCTGAGGTTGCCGAGGTCGGTGGAGCCGGTGAGGTAGTCGGGCACGACGCCGTGCGGCAGCGAGGTGCGCCCGCGCCCGGCCTGATGCTCCGCCCACCGGGCGGCGAGGGCGCGGTTGTGCCGGATCGGCAGGTAGGCGGGGCTGCTGTCCCACACCAGCTCCAGCCCGCAGCCGGTCATCGTGGCGGCCCCCTCGGCGATGGCCTCGACGCGTCCGGCGAGGTCGCGCAGCGAGTCCGGCTCGTGCGAGCGCACGTAGAACACCGCCGCGGCGCGGTCCGGGACGACGTTGGCGCGCTTGCCGCCGTCGGTGATGATCCCGTGCACCCGGTCCGTGGACGGCATGTGCTGGCGCAACGCGGCCACGCCCTGATACGTGGCCACCACCGCGTCCAACGCGTTGCGCCCCATGAACGGCTGGGCGGCGGCGTGCGCGGCGACGCCGTGGAAGACCACCTCCACCTGGCGCCGGCCCATGAACGGGTGCGCGGCGATGTCGTGCGAAAACGGGTGCAGCATCACCACGGCGTCCACGTCGTCGAACACGCCTGCCCGGGCGAGCAGTTCCTTGCCGCCGCCGCCCTCTTCGGCGGGCGTGCCGATGAGGCTGACCGCGCCCCCGGTGTCGCCCACCACCTCGGCGGCCCCCAGGAACCCGCCGAGCCCGGCGGTGCAGATGATGTTGTGCCCGCAGGCGTGCCCGACGCCCGGCAGCGCGTCGTACTCGGCCAGCACCGCCACGTGCGGGTGCCCGGAACCGGCCCGGGCCAGCAGGGCGGTGTCCAGCCCACCGACGCCCTGCTGCACCTCGAATCCGCCCCCGCGCAGCAGGTCTGCGGCGGCCGCGGCGGAGCGGTGCTCGACGAACGCCTCCTCCGGGTGCGCGTGCAGGTCCCGGCTCAGCGCCACGAGCGGTTCCGCGTTGCGCTGCACCGCCCGCTCGGCACGGGCCAGCAGGTCGCTCCCGGCTCCGGCGTGCTCCGAGCTGAGCGGCTCGGCCTCGGCCACGGCGCGCGCGGTGGCCGCCTCGACCGACCGCAGGTAAGAATCATCCGGCTGAACTGGCTCACGCATCACACCGGAACCCTACGGTCTGCCTAGAGGTCCGGTGGCACAGCGCGGCGCGGAGTGCCCGGCCTCCGGCAGTGTGCGGTCAGCGGGCGGTCCGGTGCCGGAGGTGGCGCGGCTGGCGCGGCCGGGTCGAGCGGGCGGCGAACGGCCCCGGGTTGCGCCTGCCCTGCGACCGCTCCGCGTAGAGTTCCAGCAGCAGCACATCGGGGTTCTCCCCTGCGTGGCTGCGCCACAGCATCCGCAGCAGCTCGTCCTCGGAGAGCACCCAGCGCCGGGCGAAAACGTCATCATCGTTCATGGCGACTCCCGATCCCGCGGGCCGACCCGCGTCGTGCGCCTGCGCTTCCGCCCAGGATACGCCGCACGAGCGGTGGACGTGATCCGCAGCACGAGCGGGGCCCGGCAGCGCGATCCCCCTCCCCTGAACGGGTGAGTTAGGTTAGCCTTGCTTGCGCACTCGGGGCCTCGCCCGACCCGGAACAGAAGGATGCGGTGATGGATCTTCTTCCAGCAGCTGGCTCCCGGCTCGGCCGCCGGAGCTTCCTGGCCGGTGCCACCGGACTGATCGCGGCAGGCCTGGCGGCGTGCTCCGGCGGCGGGCAGGGCGCGGGCCCGGACGGGCCCTCCGGTCCCGGATTCCCGGTCAGCGTCCCGAACCGGTTCGGCACCGCGGAGATCGACCGCGCTCCCGAGCGCGTCGTCAGCCTCGGCATCACCGACCACGACGTGCTGCTGGCCCTGGGCATCATCCCGGCCGGGCTGACCAAGTGGGGCCCGTGGAGCAGCGGTGTCGGCCCGTGGGCGCAGCGGCGGCTCGACGGGCAGCGCCCGGAGGTGCTCGGCACCGAAGTCAACGTGGAGAGCATCATCGCGCTGGCTCCGGACGTGGTCACCGCGGTGCAGAGCGCACTGACCCAGGAGCAGTACAACCGGCTGGAGAGCTTCGGCCCCGTCGTCGCGCAGCCGCCGGAATCCATCGACTACGGCGTGGACTGGCGGGTGCAGGCCGAGACGATCGGCCGCGCCGTGGGCAAGCGGGCCGAGGCCGAGCGACTCATCGCCGACACCCAGGGCAAGATCGACCGCACCCGCCGGGAGAGCCCGCAGCTGGACGGCAAGACGCACGTCGTGGTGCGCACCGACTCGGCAGGCACCTACGCCGCGTACAGCAAGAAGGACGCGCGGACCGTGCTGCTGGAGCAGCTGGGCATGCGGCTGTCCCCCTCGATCGCCGACCTCGATGACGAGGGCAAGTTCAACGTCAAGATCAGCAAGGAGCAGGTCGGGCTGCTGGACGCCGACGTGGTCGTGGTGACCACCGCGCAGCCGACCGACGTGGAAGCCGTCCGCAACGACGAGCTGCTGATGAACCTGCCCGCCGCCCGCCGCGGCTCGCTGGTGCTGCTGGACGACTACGACCTGACCATGGCGCTGGGCTCGGCGACCGTCTCCAGCATCCCGTTCGTGCTCGACCGGCTGACCCCGAAGCTCGTCGAAGCCGCCCGCTGACCGCAGCGCTGCAGGTGGGGCTGGTCGGCGCGGGCACGCGGCGGGACACTGCAGCGGTGGACGAGCGCGAGGTGGATCCCGGTGCCGCGGACCAGACCCCGGCACTGCGGCTGGCCGCGGTCCTGCTCACCGGCGGGACCCTGCACTTCGCCGTGCCCCGGTTCTTCGACGGCATCATCCCGGCGCAGCTGCCCGGACCGGCACGCACCTACACCCGGGTGTCCGGCATCGCGGCGCTGGGCATCGGCGCCGGGCTGAGCGTCTCGCGCACCCGGCGGACCTCGGCGGCGCTGGCCTGCGGGTTCTTCGTCGCCGTCCTGCCCGCCAAGGTCCAGCTGGCCGTCGACTGGTGGCCGAAAGGCCGGGTCGCCGCGACGATCGGTATCGCGCAGCTGTTCTGGCAGATCCCGCTGATCACCGAGTCGATCCGCGCCCACCGCCGGGCACCAGCACCGCACCGGTGATGTCCGTCCACACCGGACTAGATATCGGTTCCGGCTCCCCCGGCCGCGGAGAGCCTCCGGGCGCGCGCAGGCGTCACGCTCCGGCGAGGTCGTCGAACTCGCCGGCCCGACAGCCCTCGATCCACGCCGCCATCTCAGCACCGGTGAACAGCACGACCCCGGCGTCGGGGCGGTTGCTGTTGCGCACCGCGATCGAACCATCCGCCAACGGAGCGACCTCGACGCATTGACCCTGATCGTTGCTGAAGCTGGACTTCCGCCACGTGGCGTTGTCCAGCTCACCCGCGGTGACGTGCGACTGCGGAAAGTTGGTCACTGATACTCCCTTGCGATGTCACGGATCAGTGCGACCGATTCGTCCGGGGGAAGAGCATGGGCGCACAGATGCTCAAAAGCAACGGTGTGATCCTTAATCTCGGCAGGAGTCTCCAAGTAGACGGCGCCGGAGCGGTGCTCGATGTAAACCACACCGGGATCAGTCGGCCACGGGAAGTCCAAGATTGTGAACGGCCCCTGCATGCCGGGATGCGCCCCGTGCTCGAACGGGAAAACCTGCAACGTGACCTTGGCCTGATCAGCGACGTCGGCGAGGTGCTGAAGCTGATCGCGCATGACGGCCCGGTTGCCGACCACTCGCCGCAGCACTGCCTCGTCCAGGACAACCCACAGTCGAAGCGGATCGAGTTCCCGCGTCAGCACTGCGCGGCGTGAGCTGCGGAACTCGACGCGGCGGGAAATCTGCTCCTCGGTCAGCTCAGCCGTCCCACGCCGGACGATCGCCTGGGCGTAGTCCTCGGTCTGCAAGACCCCGGTGATGAGCTGGGCGTCGTAAACCCGCAACTGTTCCGCGCCCTGCTCCAAACCGATGTACAGCGACAGCCACTCGGGCAGCGCGTCAGCGCTATAACGCTCCCACCAGCCCTTCTGTCGGGATTTTTTCGCGGCTTGCAGGTAGGACGACCAGCGATCCTCCGGCACCCCATACAGCCCCAGCAGCACTTCATCGAGATCTCGCAGCACGACCGGGCGTTCCGCGTTCTCGATGTAGGACACCTTCGTCACGGTGCACCGCAGCGCTTTGGCCACGTCCTTCTGCTCCAGACCCGCAACGCGGCGAAGCCTGGTCAGCTCGAATGCCAACCAACGGCGCCACACCGTGGGACTCATCGGAGTGTCCGTCATGCCCATCGCCTCCCGTCATCCCCGCATCCTGCCGCGTCATACGCCAGCAGCGCGGTCTTGCCGCAGTAGCCCCGCGGGACGCAAGAAGCCGACCCCAAGATCATTCGATCAAGCTATCACGCTCTTGGTAACTCAAAATTTAGACTTACCGAACACCGCACATCAGCTGGTCGACCGCCCCAATGACCAACGGCACCCATCGCCGGTAAGCCCCACACTCAGAAAGAGGGACGAACATGGCCACAGCGCACACCCCTTCCGGAACTGCGCCGCTGTGCGAGGAGGAGTTCGCCGCGTTGTTGGAGGGGATGGTCGCCGACTTCGCGCCTCTCGTGTTCGCCGTGGTGCAGGAGTACGGCGAACGCATCGACGGCAGGATCGCGGCGTGGGGCCTCGCGTTCGACGATCGCGCGGAGGTCGTCGGCGTAGACAGCGGACTGCGCATGAGCCTGTCAACGCCGGAAAGAGCCCTGCGCGGCTTCGCCCGGGGCGAGCACATCCGCGCGCGCCTGGTGTGGTTCAACGCCGACGCAGCCACGCCCGCCGAGACGTGAGGATCCGCCCCGGGAGTCGGGAGTCGCGCCGCGGCGGCCCGCATCGTTCGTCCACATCGGACAGCCAGTTGCGTGGGAACCGGTGGATGCCCGGACACATCGGGCACCCAC
The DNA here is from genome assembly GCF_015209505.1 of Saccharopolyspora montiporae. Taxonomy (GTDB): domain Bacteria; phylum Actinomycetota; class Actinomycetes; order Mycobacteriales; family Pseudonocardiaceae; genus Saccharopolyspora; species Saccharopolyspora montiporae. Next base: position 28,808 of record NZ_JADEYC010000004.1, on the reverse strand, counting down.
CGGGTCGTCATGCCTTGAGTGAATCGACCAGCTCGCGCCACGATCCCCACTGGCCGTCGGGTTCGTCCTGCTCCAGCACGACCATGTCGCCGTCCTCCGCGACGCCGAACACCGTGCAAGCCCCGTTCGCGCGGCTCACCACGATCGGATCCCCGGCCAGTTCACCGCCGAGGTCCGACCACGCCGACCACCCGGCGTGCGCGACCTGCTGCTCAGTGGCGCGCAGCGCACCGCCCTCCGTGCGGACGAGCGCCGTGATCCGCCCCTCCCGACCGAGCGCGAGCGCGGGCGTCCCGGCGACATCACCGCCGAGCCCGGTCCACTGCCCGCCCTGTCCCGGGTGGGACATCACGTAGAGCTGCTCGTCGTTGCCGACCGCGAACAGCGCGATCGTGCCGTCCGGCAGCGTGGTCACCGCCGGGTCGGCGGACATGCTGCCGCCCAGTCCCTGCCACGGGGACCACCCGGCACCGGCGGTGCCCTGCTCGGTGACGGCGATCTCGCCGTCCGCGTTCCGGGCGAATACCGACGCGGTGCCGTCCGGGCGCAGCGCGACCGCGGGCCGCCCCGCGAGGTCACCACCGAGGTCGTCCCACTCGGTCCAGTCCCCGTCCCGGCCGGCCTGCGCCGTGGTGACCAGCTTCCCGTCCCGGCTCACCGCGAACAGGGCCAGCGCACCGTCCGGCCGGACCACCACGACCGGATCCTCGGCGACGGTGCCGCCCAACGGTTTCCACTCTCCCCACTTGGCGCCGTCCCGCGGGCGGGAGGCGGTGGCGATCCGGTCCTCGGTGTCCCGCACGAACAACGACAACGCACCATCGGGCTCGCGGACCACGACCGGCTTGCCCGCGGGTTCTCCGCCGAGACCCAGCCAACCGACCCAGTCGGCATCCGGTGCGACCTGCCACGCGGTGACGACCTCGCCGATGGTGCTGCTGCCGAACGCCGAGAGCGCGCCGTCGGCGCCGGGAATGACCGGTGAGCCGAACACGGTGGGCCGCACCGGCTCCGGCGGAGGCGGCGGCTCCGGCGCGGGCGGCCGGCCCTGTCCGGGCGGCTGCTGGCCCTGGCCCGGAGGCGGACCGGGTGTCGGGGCCTGGCCGGGCGGGCGACCGGGAGCGGGTCGTTGCCCCTGGCCGGGCGGTGGGCCCGGCGGTTGACCTTGCCCTGGCGGCGGGCTCGGAGGCCGACCGTGATTCGGTGGCTGACCTTGCCCCGGTGGTGGACCCGGCGGTGGTTGCTGCCCTCCCGGTGGCGGCCCAGGTGGCTGACCTTGCCCCGGCGGTGGACCCGGCGGTGGTGGCTGCCCTCCCGGTGGCGGCCCAGGTGGCGGACCTTGCCCCGGCGGTGGACCCGGCGGTGGTGGCTGCCCTCCCGGTGGCGGCCCAGGTGGCTGCCCTTGCCCCGGCGGTGGACCCGGCGGTGGTTGCGGCCCTCCCGGTGGCGGCCCAGGTGGCTGACCTTGCGCCGGCGGTGGACCCGGCGGTGGTTGCTGCCCTCCCGGTGGCGGCCCAGGTGGCTGACCTTGCCCCGGCGGTGGACCCGGCGGCTGTCCTTGCCCGGGCGGCGGCGCCGGTGGGTGCACCGCCTTCGCCGTCTCGTCGATCAACCGCCGAGCTTCCTGCTCCCGCTGGTCGTAACGCCCCGGGTGCGCGGAATCCTGCACGTCCTGGGCGAGTTCACCGGCACTGCGGCGGTTGTTCTCCCGTTCCTTCTCCAACGCCGCTTCGAAGAACTTGGTCGCCGCATAGCGCACGTCCACCAGCTGCTCCGGTGTGCCCCACCACTCCGGCCGCTGCTGGAAAACTCCGAGCGACGAGCTGTGACCCCAGTTCAGGTTCGACATCTGGGATTCGACCAACCCGGCCTCGAACGCGGCGAGCATCAGGTAGTCGGACACGTTCATATGCTTGCCGACCAGGAAGACCACCCGCATGACAGCCGGGTCGGGCGGTCCGGGATCGCCGCCCCGCGGTGGCGGCGAATCGGGCACCGGTGGCGGCCCCGGGGGCGGGCCGGGCTGCTGCGGTGGCGGACCCGGCGGCTCCTGGGGTGGTTTCGGCGGAGGCGGGGCCATCGCCGAACCGACATCCGCGCGGAAGCGGTCCAAGTCCACGTGCCCGGGATCGACCTTCCCCGTCGTGGACGTCTCCTTGTGCCCCCGGGTGTGCTCCGGCGGCTTCCCGAGGTGCCTGAGCACCGCGGCCGTGGCGCGCACGGCGGCGTCGTACTGGTGCGGCGACGGGTGCTGGTCTACGCCCTGGTAGTCCCACTCGAAGCCGATGTACATCCCGTTCCCGCTCCCGGCAGCCGGAAGCGGCCCGGATTCCTTGACCTCACCCGCGTGGTTCGCCCGCCCCGCCGCGATCAAGTGGATCGAACCGTCGAGGCCGATGAGCGCCTGGCACAGCGGCCCGGGCAAACCCGAACGACCGTCCACGCACGTCCCGATGGCGGGTACCGGATCGTCCGGTGTGCTGGATGACGCCGTGTGGTGCTGGAGGACACCGATCGGTTCCGGAGGCTGACCGTCAGCCGCGCGCTCCCGCCAACCCTCGGTTTCGTGCACGTTCAGCCCGGCCCCGCGCAGAACGTCGACCAGCCAGACGAGCGGCTGCGTCATTCTCGACCTCCCCGAATTCGCACGTCGTTTCAGCCTCCCCAGATGTTGCGGAGGGCGGTCGCGTCGACCAGACCGCCGCGGCACACGGCGCCCAGACCCCACACGGCCTGCGCCGATTCGTCATCGCCGGGCGGCGTGTACTGCAGCGTCTCCGGTTCGACGCACGGCTCCTGGTAGATGTCCCAGGTCAGGTCCATGCCCGCGCTCTGGCTCTGCTGCAAAGTGATCGTCGGCGGGTTGAACTCCGTGCGGTTGAGCGCGGTATCCACCGGATTCCCCTCGTAGTCCAGGAACTGGATGCCGCCGTAGCCGCGCAGCTGGCACATCCGCCCGCCCACGTTGGTCACCCGGAGCATGGTGCGCGACCCGGACGCCTCGCGGTTGTTGTCCGGCTCCAAGCTCGCCTGCAGCTCGTCCGCGGCGCACGCCATCGCGTCCTCCGCTTCCGGCTCCCGCGATTCGGAGGCACCGGAGTCCTCCGCGGATCCCGACTCCTCCCCCGAACCGGCTCCGGGCTCGGCGGACTCGCCGCCGCCCTCCTCCGCCCCCTGCGGCTGGGGCGGCGGCTGCTGGACGGTCACCGTCTCCTTCTCCTGCTCCGACGCCGGTGGTGGCGGCCACCCGGAACAGCCTGCGATCCCGACGAACGCGACCGCACCCACGACCGCGATCGCGCCGCTGCGCGCGCGAAAAGACAACCGGACACCCCCAACCCGGAAGAACCCGGGCACAGTTCGTGATCACTCGGACGCGCAGGAGTCTGGCAAAGCCGGAAGCGAACTGTCAGGAAAACTGCACAAGAATCGCGTTTCCATTCCCCGGAAACCCGACAAGCTTCTGAAATGCGTTCAATATGATTATCCGCGCACAGGGGAAGGCATTGGCCGAATAGCGAAAATTCCTGCGCTGCAGGCGGAACCGATTCTGCACGGAAAGATCGATTCAGAATCGCGCGCCCGCGCGGTGCTGCGGCCGACCACCCCCAGTAGGTCGGCCGCAGCACCGGCGCCCCGGCGCGGACCGCGTTGCCGCGATCCGGCTCCCGTGGGACGCGCAGGAGACCCGGCGGGATGCGCCCGCCCCGGAATCATGTGCACGCGCACATCAACCGGTCCCCTTCGCGCCGCGCTCAGAACGCCGTCACGAGGCGCTCACCACCGACGGAGCTGCGCACGTCGCAGCGGACCCGGTCCCCCAACCGCACCGACCACGGAGTCCGCGACTCACCGAGCCCTTCCTCGGCCAGCCGCAACCGCTGCACCTCGGACGTCCCGGCCGGCGCGAAGATGTGGAAGGCATCGCGCAGGTACCGCTCCACGGGCCGGTCCGCGCTCAACCCGCACGCCGCGTGCACCTCCATCGCCGAGCGCGCCGAATCCAGCGCGAGCTCGACGTTGATCAGCTTTGCGTTCATCAGCTCGGCATCGCAGGCCAGACCGCGGTCCAGCAGGTGCACCGCGTGGTAGGCGGCGAGCTTGGCGGTCATCAACCGGGACTGCATCTCACCGAGCTTCTGCCGGACAGCGCCGACCTCGGACAGCGCGGCGCCGTACCGGGTCTGCCGCGCGGCGAACGCCATGGTCTCCTCCACCAGCGCCCGGTGGATGCCCAACGCGACCGCGGTCAGGTTCGGCCGCCCGTACAGCACGCTGGACGAATAGGCCACCTGCAGCCCACTGCCCTCCCCGCCCAGCAGGTTCGCCGCGGGCACCCGGCAATCCCGGAACACGAGCTCGCCGAAGCTGAACCCGTGCAGCCCCATCGCCGGCCGGTGCTCGCCGAGCACGCAACCGGGGCGGTCGGCCTCCACCAGGAACGCCGACATGCCGCGGGAACCGGGGCCGGTGCGCACCACCACCCCGTGCACATCGCCGACGTGGCTGTTGCCGACGAACACCTTGCGCCCGTTGAGCAGGTAGGAATCGCCGTCGCGCACCGCGGTCGCCGCCATCCCGGCGACGTGCCCACCGCTGTCGGGTTCGGTGACCGCGATCGTGGGCAGGCACGCGCCCTCCGCGATCCCGGGCAGCCACCGGCGCTTCTGCTCGCCGCTGCCGAAGTGCAGGATCTTGGCGACACCGAGCTGGGACGCCTGGGCCATCGCACCCATCGCCCCGCTGACCCGGGACAACTCCTCCACGATCAGCGTCTTCGCCAAGTGCCCCAGGCCGAGGCCGCCGTAGCGGCGGCCCACGGTCACCCCGATCCAGCCCTGCCGGGCGATCAACCGCGCCAGGTCCTGCTCGACCTGGCGCGAGCACTCCATCTCGGCCACGTGCGGGCCGATGCGCGATTCGGCGAAGTGCCGCACCTGCTCCCGCAACCGGTGGTGCGCCAGTGTCAGGAAGTACCCGTCGGGTCCGGTCCTCTCGTCCATCTCGTTCCCCCTTCACGCTCACGCGACCGCGCGGCGCGTATCCCCCCGCACCGGCGGTCGACGACCGGATGACCGGCCGCAGCAGGAGAATCCGGCGGACGGACCGCGTCCGCAACGCACGGGACCGTTCCCGGGACGCCGGGACGTCCCCGAGTGCGCTGACCTGCTCGGACGCGGCTGCGCGGGACGCTGGTCGAGACGTGAGAACGGCCCCTCCCGCGAGACGCAGGTCGTCGCGGAAGGGGCCGAGCCCGGGGCGGGAACGTCAGGCGATGATGCGCAGCGGGTCCTCCAGCAGACCGGTCAACTGCTGCAGGAAGGCCGCGCCGACCGCGCCGTCCACCGCGCGGTGGTCGGCGGACAGCGTCACCCGCATGATCTTGCGCGCGACGAACTCACCCTCGCGCACCTTCACCTCGTCGTCGACCGCACCGACGGCCAGGATGCCGGCTTCCGGCGGGTTGATCACCGCGGAGAACTGCTCCACGCCGAACATGCCGAGGTTGGAGATGGTGAAGGTGCCACCGCTCATCTCGTCGGCCTTGAGCTTGCCGTCCCGCGCGCGTCCCGCCAGCTCACGGCCTTCCGCAGCGATCTCCGAGACGCTCTTGCGGTCGGTGTCGGTGATGACCGGCACCACCAGACCGCCCTCGATCGCCACCGCCACTCCGAGGTGGATCCGCTTGTGCTGCAGCAACGTGTCCCCGCCGAAGGAGACGTTGACCGACGGGTTCGCGCGCAGCGCCGTGGCCACGGCCTTGACCACGAGGTCGTTGAGGCTGACCTTCGGCCCGTCGGCGGCCTGCAGCCGCTGGTTGAGCTCGGCCCGGAACGCCACCAGGTCGGTCACGTCGATCGCGCTGGTGAGGTAGAAGTGCGGGGCCTGCTGCTTGCTCTCGGTGAGCCGCTTGGCGGTCACCTTCCGGATGGTGCCGAGCGGGATCTCCTCGACGTCCGGATCGGCTGCGCTCTGGGACCCCGCAGCCTGGGACGGGGCGGGCTGTGCGGGAGCCGGTGCTCCCGCGTCCTGCGGGGCGGGGGCCGAGGATGCGGAACCGGCCTGCTGCGCCGCGGCCTCGATGTCCACCCGGATGATGCGCCCGCCGGGTCCGGTGCCGCGCACCTGGGCCAGATCCACGCCCTGCTCCTTGGCGACCCGCTTGGCCAGCGGCGACGCCTTCGGCTTGACACCGCGCCCAGCGGCGGGCTCCGCGGATGCGGCCACCGGTTCGGCCGCGCTCTCCGCGGCGGGACCCTCCGCGACCGGCTCGGCCGCGGGGGCTTCGGCGGGCGCCGCCGCGGGGGCTTCGGCGGATTCGGCCGCGGCACCCGACCCGTCGCCCAGCACCGCGATCGGCGTTCCGATCGGCACCGTCGCACCCTCGGCGAGCAGGATCTTCTCCAGCACGCCCGCGTCGAAGGCCTCCAGTTCCATGATGGCCTTGTCGGTCTCGATCTCGGCCACGACGTCGCCGCGCTCGACCGTGTCGCCGACCTGCTTGTGCCAGGTCGCGATGACGCCCTCCTCCATCGTGTCGGAGAGCCTCGGCATCTGAATCTCAGTCATCGTCTTCCTCGCTTGAACGCGGTCGAACTCAGCGGCGGTGGCCGACGGCGTCGAGAGTCTCGTGCACCGCGGTGGTCAGCGACTCCGCGGACGGCAGGGCGGCCCGCTCCAGCGGCTTGGCGTACGGCAGCGGGACCTCCGCGGACGCGACCCGGCGCACCGGTGCGTCCAGGTGGTCGAAAGCGCCGTCCGAGATCGACGCGGCGATCTCCGCGCCGATGCCGTAGGTGAGCCAGTCGTCCTCGGCCACCACCGCGCAGCCGGTCTTGCGCACCGACTCGACCACGGTCTCCCGGTCCAGCGGGCGCAGGCTGCGCAGGTCGACGACCTCGGCACTGATGCCTTCGGACTCCAGCTGCTCGGCGACCTGCCCGGCCACCATCGCCATCCGCGAATAGCCGATGATCGTGATGTCCGAGCCCTCGCGGGTCACCTTGGCCTTGCCGATCTCGGCGGGCTCCGGCTCGTCGGGCACCTCGCCCTTGGTGTTGTACAGCGCGAGGTTCTCCAGGAACAGCACCGGGTCGTCGTCGGCGATGGACGCCTTCAGCAGCGCCCGGGCGTCGGCGGGCGTGCTCGGCGCGACGACCTTGAGGCCCGGCACGAAGGCGTAGTAGAGCTCGATGTTCTGCGAATGCGTGGCGCCGAGCTGCTGCCCGCCGCCGCCCGGGGTGCGCAGCACCATCGGCACGCTGGTCTGGCCGCCGAACATGCCGTAGATCTTGGCCGCGTGGTTGACGATCTGGTCCAGGGCGATCAGCGAGAAGTTGATCGTCATCAGTTCCACGACCGGGCGCAGGCCCAGCATGGCCGCGCCGACCGCGGCACCGACGAAGCCTTCCTCGGCGATCGGCGTGTCACGCACGCGCTTCTCGCCGAACTCCTCCAGCATCCCGGCGGTGATCTTGTAGGAGCCTTCGAAGACTCCGATTTCCTCGCCGATGAGGAAGACGTCCTCATCGCGGTGCATTTCCTCGCGCAGCGTGTCGTGCAGCGCTTGGCGGTAGGTGATGACGGCCAAGGGGGTTTCTCCTGGACGGGACCGCGCGCCCCTCCCGAACGGACCGGGAGGGGGCGCGGCACTTGTGGCGGGGTGTCGCTCAGCGGCTGTTTCGAACGCGGCTGGCGCCGTTCGTCAGAACGATGATGGGAAAACCGGATCGGCGGGCAGGCGCCGGGAATCGTTGGCCACGGGAGTGGCGTAGGTGTGGTCGAACAGCGTCGCCGGGTCGGGGTGCGGGCTGTCATCGGCGAAGGCGACCGCGGCGTCGGCGTCGGCCTGGGCCTTCGTCTCGATGTCGGCCGCCGCGTCCTCGTCCAGGATCCCGGCCTCGATCAGCTCCGCGCGCAGTGCCACGACCGGGTCGTTCTGCCGCGCCGCCTGCGCGGACTCGTCGCTGCGGTACTTGCCCGGGTCGACCACGGAGTGGCCCTTGAGCCGGTCGCTGACCGTCTCCAGCAGCGCCGGCCCCCCGCCGCTGCGGGCCCGCTCGACCAGCCGGTCGGCCGCCTCGCGCACGGCGAGCACATCGTTGCCGTCCACCCGCTCACCGTGCATCCGGTACGCGGAAGCGCGCTTGTGCAGCTCGGATTCGGCCGAGGAGCGCTCGACGGTGGTGCCCATGCCGAGCTGGTTGTTCACCACGACGAACACGACCGGCAGGTTCCACAGCGCCGCGATGTTGAGCGCCTCGTGGAACGCGCCGATGTTGGTGGTGCCATCGCCCATCTGGCACATGACGACCTCGTCGCCACCGCGGTAGTCGATGGCCATCGCCGCACCGGTGGCCAGCGGGATCTGCCCGCCGACGATGCCGTACCCGCCGAGCAGCCCGTTCTCGACGTCGAACATGTGCATCGAGCCGCCCCAGCCCTTGGAGGTGCCGGTGGTGCGCCCGTACAGCTCGGCCATCACGCGGCCCGGCTCGATGCCCTTGGCGATGGCGTAGCCGTGCTCGCGGTAGTTGGTGAACAGCAGGTCGCTCGTGCGCAACGCGTGCATCAGCCCGACGACCGTGGCCTCCTCACCGAGGTTGAGGTGGCAGTACCCGCCGATCTTGGCCTGCGTGTAGCCCTGCGCGGCGCGCTCCTCGAAGCGGCGGATCAGGGTCATCTCGCGGAAGTGGTCGCGGAGCTTCTCCGGGGATTCCCCGGAGAACCGGCCGTGGCCCGCGCTGCGCGCCGCGCTCGTGGAGCGGCGCGCCTTGGTGCTGGTGCTGCGGGAAGACGCTTTGCTGCGGGTGGCAGTCTGCGGCGCCATCACGATCCCCTTTCGAACGACGGAACTCGGGTGTCAGCGCTTCTTCGGCGGGGCCACGTGGATCGGCAGGCCGAGCGCGACCATGGCGCCCTCCATGCCGATCTCCCCGAGGGTGGGGTGCGCGTGGATGGTGTCGGCCAGCTCGTCGAGCGTGGCCTCCAGCGTCATGGCCAGCGCACCTTCGGTGATCAGGTCGCTGGCCGACGGACCGATGACGTGCACGCCGAGCACCTCGCCGTGCTGGGCACCGGCCACGATCTTCATGAAGCCGTCGGTGTCGCCGTAGGACTTCGCGCGGCCCAGCGCGGCGAACGGCATCTTGCCGACCACGATCTCGTGCCCGGCTTCCTTCGCCTGCGCCTCGGTGAGCCCGACGCTGGCGACCTCGGGGTGGGTGAAGGTGGCCGCGGGGATCACGCCGTAGTCGATGTGCGCGGAGTGGCCGGCGATCGTCTCGGCCGCGACGACGCCCTGGTGCGAAGCCACGTGCGCGAGCAGCGCCTTGCCGGTGACATCGCCGATGGCGTGCACGTGCTCGACATTCGTGCGCAGCTGGGCATCGACCTGGACGAACCCGCGCTCGTCGGTGCGCACGCCTGCCTCGTCCAGGTCCAGCTGCGCGGTGTTCGGCTTGCGCCCCACGCCGACCAGCACCACATCGGCCTCGATCGGCCCGGACCCGGCGCCGTCCAAGCCGACCTGCAGCCCGGTCGAGGTCTGCTCGATGCCGGTGACCGAGGCGCCGGTGACGACGTTGATGCCGGCCTTGCCGAACGAGCGGCCCAGCGCCTTGCCGATTTCGGCGTCCTCGGCCGGTACCAGGCTCGACTGCATCTCGATGATGGAGACCTCGCTGCCGAGCGTGTTGAACAGGCTCGCCCACTCGGCGCCCACCGCGCTGCCGCCGATGACGGCGATGCGCTTCGGGATCTCGGTGAGCCCGAACGCGCCGTCGGAGGTGATCACGCCCGGCAGGTCCGCGCCGGGCAGCGGCAGCTGGACCGGCACCGAACCGGTGGCGATGATGACGTCGCGCGCGCTGACCTGCTCGATCGGCTGCGCGCCTTCCGGTTCGGCGGCGTAGCGGGGGCCGCCGGCGCCGATCGGGGATTCACCCGTGGCGTAGACGTCGGCGGTGGTCGCCCCGGTGAACCGGGCGTGCCCGTCGATGAGCGTGACGCCGTTGGTCTTGAGCAGACCGGCGACGCCGTCGGTGAGGCCCTTGACCACGCCGTCCTTGCGCCGGGTGATGGCGTCGTAGTCGACGCTGACGCCCTCGACGTTGATGCCGAAATCGGCGGCGTGCAGGACGGTTTCGTAGACCTCTGCCGAACGCAGCATCGCCTTGGTGGGGATGCAGCCCCAGTTCAGGCAGACGCCGCCCGCCTTCTCCTTCTCCACGACGCCGACCGAGAGACCGCGCTGCGCGGCCCGGATGGCCGCCACGTACCCGCCGGGGCCACCGCCGACGACGAGAAGGTCGAACTCCTGCACTTCGCTGTGCTCCTTTGCCTGCCCACGATCGCCAGAAAACCCGCGCCAGCGCGGGCGAAAACTCTCCGGAGAGTTTCGTGAGAGGGCCCACTCGCGCGCTATGCCCGCTCGCCCAGACTTGCCGGAGCGCGACTGTGCAGGTCGCACATTTCGCCCGGGGGCGGACACGTCCTGCATCCGAGCGGACACGGGCCGTGCGCACGGCCAGGAGCTGCGGTCACTCGCGCAGGCCGTCGCGCAGCCGCAGCGCGGACAGCGCCAGCGACAACGACACGTAGGCGCTGCGGCCGTACAGGGGCTGTTCGATCAGCGCGGTGATCCGGTGCAGCCGGTTGAGCACGGTGTTGCGGTGGCAGTGCAACCGCACCGCCGCGTTGGCCGTGGAGCAGTTCTCCTCCAGCCACGCGGTCAGCGTCTCCAGCAGCATGTCCCGCTCCTTGACCGGCAGCTCCAGCACCGGGCCCAGCCGGGAATGCAGCAGCCGCTGGGCCAGGTCGGGCGACTGCACCAGCAGCGCTTCCGGGAAGCGCTCGTCCAGCGTGACCAGTTCCGCCGCCCCGTGCGCCGACGTGCCCAGCGTGGTCAGCGCGAGTTGGTGCGCGAGCCCGATCTCGGCGAGCCCGCGGACGGCGGGCGAAACCGCCACCCGGCCCCGGGCCAGCGGGCGCAGCACGTCCAGCGCCAGCCGGGGGTCCTGCTGCTCCACGGCCACGAGTCCCACCAACGAGTCGGCCCGCACCTGCCACACCGAACGCAGGTGCAGCCCGGCCAGCGCATCCTGCTGCCCGCGCAGCGCGAAGCTGCCGTCCGCGGACATCTCGGCGACCACCACGAGGTAGCGGCCGGTGGTCGGCAGGTCCAGTTCCTTGGCGGTGCGCTGGGCGAAAGCCGTGTCCCGGGCCCGACCGGACAGCAGGTCCTCGATGAGCGCGTGCTGGCGCTGGTCGTCGCGGCGCAACCGCTCCAGTTCGGTGTTGCGGTACGAGGTGGACAGCGTGGAGGACAAGCCGTCGATGACCGTCCAGATCGAGGTCGCCACACCCAGCACGGCGTCCGGATCCGCTCCGTCGCGCTGCGCCTGGTCGAGCAGCGCCTCCCAGACCACGCGCCCGCCGAGGCGGAAGGTGCGCAGCATGACCTCCAGCGGGACGCCCTGCTCGGCGCGCCGCCTGCCGATCTCCTCGGCGACGTCGTCCCCGTCCGGCCCGGGCACGCGCCCGGACAGGATCTGCAGCACCCGCTCCAGGTACTGGCGGCACCCCTCCCACAGGTCCTCGCGGGGCACCGGGCTGTAGTCGGTCCACTCCGGGTTGTCGGTGAAGATCGCCGCCAGCAGACGCTCGGTGAGCTCTTCGACGTCGTCCAACCGCGCCCTGGCCAGTTCGTGGGTGACGCGGGCGGGCGGCTCGGTGCGGGTACGGGACTCGGCAGGATCGGCTACCACGCCCGCGACGATACCGACCGCGCACCTGGGCGCCGGTGCCGCGAATCCGGCGCCGGTACGGCTCAGCCGGACCCGGGGGGCAGGCGCAACAACCCCTCCTGCGCCACCGTCGCCACCTGCTCGCCCGCCCGGTCGAACACGCCTCCGCGGGCGAGCACCCGGCCGCCCTCGGCCAGCGGGCAGTCCTGGTCGTAGAGCAGCCACTCGTCGGCGCCCAGCGGCCGGTGGAACCACATCGCGTGGTCCAGGCTGGCCAGCCGCAGATCGGGTTCGTGCCGGTCCAGCCCGTGCCGCAGGAACACCGGCTCCAGCAGGGTCATGTCCGAGGCGTAGGCCAGCGCCGCGGCGTGCACCAGCGGCTCGTCCGGCAGCTTCGCGGCCGAGCGCAGCCACACCCGGTGCCGGTCGCCCTCGCGCGCCGGGACCGGCGGCGGGTAGGGCGGATCGTCGGCGTGCCGCAGCTCCACCGGGCGCGGCAGGCTCCACCACTCGGGCAGCCGGGCCGCTGCCGCGCGCTCGTGCAGCGGCAGCAGGTCCTCCGGGGGAGGCACCGGTGGCGGGGCCGGGGCGTGCCGCACGCCGTCCCGGGTGCGCTGGAAGGACACCAGCGCGGTGCTGACCTCCGCACCGTCCTGGAAAGCGCTGACCCGGCGCGCCGACGTGGCCCCGCCGTCCCGGATCCGCTCCACCGCGTAGTCCACCGGCAGCTGCGGGTCGGCGGGCCGCAGGAACAGCGCGTGCAGCGAGTGCACCGGGCGGCCGTCCGCGACTGTGCGGCCCGCGGCGACCAGCGACTGGCCGAGCAGCAGCCCGCCGAACAGCCGCTGCACGGGGATCGCCTGGGTAGCGCCGCGGAACCGGTCCGCACCCGGTGCGGGCGGGCCGTCGAGATCGAGCAGGTCGGCGAGCCGGGGAGCGTCCATGCCAGGAATCAACTACGCCCGCCACCCGCGATCAAGCTGCGGTGACCGGCACCACACCACACCGCCGCCCGGGCGAGTCGTGCGTCACATCCGGGAAACCTCCCGGAAACGGCTAACGTTTCGCGCTCGCACCACGACACCCCGTCCGGGAAACACCGCAGCGCGGCATCCCGAACGCAGAACGAACGCACGTCAGAAGCCGGGGGCAGGCATCATGCAGAGCAGCAGCAGCCGCACACTCGTGTCGGTTGTCGGAACGGTGGCCATGGTCGTGATGACCGTGACGCTCGCTGCTTGGGCCCCGCCGGATTCCGCTGGTCCGCGCACCGCCGACGAGGCGTCGATCAGCGTCCAGCACCGCTGAGACCGCCGCGGCGTCACGACTCGCGGACCACCTCGGACGCGGGCTTGTCGGTGCGCAGTCCGGAGAACCGCGGGTGGCGCAGCTTCCCGTCCGCGGTCCACTCGGTGAACCCGACCTCGGCGACCAGTTCCGGGTCGACCCAGTGCGCGTCGCGCTCTCCCGTGTCCTCGGTGAACGGTGAGCTCGCCCGCGGCATCCGGTCCAGCCTGCCGCGCAGGTCCCGCAGGGTGCGGTCGTCGTACCCGGTGCCGACCTTGCCCGCGTAGTGCAGCCTGCCGTCGCGGTAGTAGCCCACGAGCAGCGCGCCGAAACCGGTCCTGCTGCCGCGGGGCTCGGTGTAGCCGCCGACCACGAACTCCTGGTCGGCCACGCACTTGAGCTTGAGCCAGTCCCGGCTGCGCCCGGCGCGGTAGGGGCGGTCGGCGCGCTTGGCGATCAGGCCCTCCCATCCGCGGGAGCAGGCGAGCCGGAAGAACCGCTCGCCGTCGCCGACGCGGTGCCTGCTCGACCGCAGCGGGTCGGCGAAGGCGAAGCACTCGTGCAGCAGGCGCTTGCGGGTGGTCAGCGGCAGGCGGGTGAGGTCCACGCCGCCGAAGGCCAGCAGGTCGAACACGTAGTAGCGCACCGCGACCCCGGTGCGCCGCGCCGCGCGCGGATCGGTCAGGTGGATGCGCCGCTGGAGCTTGGCGAAACTGGTGCGGTTGCCCTCGAAGGCCACGACCTCGCCGTCGCAGACGAACCGGTCGGCACCCTGCCCGGCCAGCGCCTCGACGATCTCCGGGTAGGCGGCGTCGGCGCGCTTGCCGTTGCGGGTCCACAGCTGCGGCCCGGCACCGTCGCTGCCCGCGATGAGGCGCACCCCGTCGAGCTTGCGCTCGAAAACCCAGCTGGGGTCGGAGAACCGCTGGTCGGTGCGGGTCGCCAGGCAGGGCGCGTGCCAGGTGCCCCCGCCCCAGGAGCGCAGCAAGCCTTCCTCGGCGGGATCCAGCAACCGCAGCGGACCGCTCATCACTCACCCGACTACCCGACCGCACCGCCGGAAAAAACGGGCACCGATATCCCCCCGGTCACTTCCACCTTCGTGTGAATGCGGGAAACTGGCGGCAGAGTGCTCAGGCACGCCCGCCCTACCGCCGGAAGTGGAAGCGCCAATGCCGAAGAATACGAATCCAGTCACCCAGAAAAGCGGTACGTCGATCAACCTGCTGCTGACCGCGATCGTCGTGGTGGTCGCGGTGGTCGTGATCGGCGGAGTGCTGCTGTTCAACCGGGGCGGTGGCGGAGGAGAAGGCGGAGTCTCGCCGGAGCTGCTGCGCAACCCGGACAGCAACGTGCTCGTCGAGGCGCCGGACGACAAGGTCACCGTGGTCGAGTTCCTCGACTACCAGTGCCCGAGCTGCCAGCAGTACTATGAGGGCGTGACCAAGCAGATCGAAGCCGACTACGAGGGCCGGATCAACTTCGTCACCCGCAACTTCCCGCTGGAGATGCACCCGCTGGCCCAGCCGGCCGCCAAGGCGGCGGAAGCCGCCGCGCTGCAGGGCAAGTACAAGGAGATGTACCACGCGATCTACGACAACTGGCAGGAGTGGGCGGTAGCGCCCGGCGGCCAGGACTACGCGCGGGACCCGGCGAAGGCCACCCAGCAGTTCGCCGGCTATGCCGAGGGGATCGGCCTGGACATGCAGCGCTACGCGCAGGACGTGGACTCCGAGCAGGTGCAGTCCAGGATCGACCGGGACATGCAGGACGGCCAGCAGGCCGGCGTGTCCGGGACACCGACCATCTTCGTCAACGGTGAGCAGTTCAACTCCACCGGTCAGGACCTCAACCAGGTCAACCAGGAACTGCGCGGCAAGATCGACGAGGAACTGCAGAAATGACGGCGACCGACTTCGCGGGCGCGACCCCGGCCACCGGCCGGGGTCCCGCTCCCGTCTCCCGCGGACTCGCCTGGCTCTACGTCCTCGGCGGGTTGATCGGCCTGGGCGCCTCGTTCGCGCTGCTGCTGGAGAAGCTGGAGAAGCTGACGGATCCGGGCTACGTCCCGACCTGCAGCCTGAACCCGATCATCTCCTGCGGTTCGGTGATGGACAGCCCGCAGGGAGCGCTGTTCGGCTTCCCCAACCCGATCCTCGGCGTGGCGGCCTTCCCCGTCGTGGTGACCGCCGGGGTCGCGCTGCTGACCGGTTTCCGGCCGCCGCGCTGGTTCTGGGTGGGCATGCAGATCGGCACCACGCTGGCCCTGGTGTTCATCCACTGGCTGGTGGTGGCGAGCCTGTACGACATCGGCGCGCTGTGCCCGTACTGCATGGTCGTGTGGGTCGTGACGATCCCGCTGTTCTGGTACACCACGCTGCACAACCTGACCGCCGGGCACCTCGGGTTCGGCCGGTCGGTCGGCGCGGCACTGGGCCGGTTCCACAGCCTCGTCCTCGTGGTGTGGTATCTGGTGATCGTGGTGCTGATCCTGCAGGCGTTCTGGGGTTACTGGACCACCATGCTGTGACGTGCCGCCCGTTTGTTCGGTGCGGGCGTCGGGTACCAGGTGGCGGACAGCCCAGCATGCGCCTGCACCCGCACGATCGAGACGAGGTGGCCCTGGATGAGTGTGGAGCGCGAAGTCGCGCAGGTCGAGCCGGAAGCGGCCGACGCGGACCTGGTCGAGGTCCGCGTCGCCGCCGATCCGACCCAGCTCGCGGTACTGCGGGCAGTGGTCGGCGACCTGGCGATGCGCGCGGATTTCGACGTGGACTCGATCGCGGACATGCGGTTGGCCGTCGACGAGGTGTGCTCGTCGCTGATCCGGCTGGCCGCTCCGTCCAGCAAGCTGGTCTGCCGCTTCCGCACCGGAGGCGACGGGATCGCGGTCGCCGCCGAGGTGCACAGCACCGACGGCCTGGGGCCACGCAAGGACACCTTCAGCTGGCGCGTGCTCAGCGCCCTGGCCGACAGTGTGTCAACCTCGGTCGCGTCGGACGAGGCTGCCGACGGCAGCCACCTGGTCCGGATCGAATTGACCAAGGGACGGGCGGCTCAGGTGTGAAGCGAGCGATTCCGGACTCGACGGCCCAATCGCGCAACCAGCACTACGACGAGCTCGCGCCACTGTTCGCGGAACTCGCCAAGCTCGACAAACAACGCCCGGAATACACCGAGCTCCGCGACCGGCTGGTGACCGAGCACCTGCCGGTTGCCGAGCACATCGCGCGGCGGTTCAGCCACCGCGGTGAATCGCAGGAGGACCTCACCCAGGTCGCCACGCTCGGGTTGATCAACGCGGTGGACCGCTTCGACCCGGAGCGCGGCGTGGACTTCCTGTCCTACGCGGTACCCACGATCATGGGCGAGGTGCGCAGGCACTTCCGCGACACCGGTTGGGCGGTGCGGATGCCGCGGCGGCTGCAGGAACTGCATCTGTCGGTCTCCTCGGCGATCGCCCGGTTGTCCCAGGAACTGGGCCGGGCGCCGACGCCCAGCGAGCTGGCCGAGCACCTGGAGATCAGCACCGACGAGGTGTACCGGGGACTGGAAGCGGGCAACGCGTACCGCAGCGCCTCGCTGGACGAGCTGCTCACCGACACCGACGAGATCCCGCTCGGCGACGCGATCGGCGACGACGACACCGAGCTGGCCGAGGTGGAGAACCGGGAGATGGTCCGCCCGCTGCTCGGCGAGCTGCCGGAGCGGGAGCGCCGGATCCTGCTGCTGCGCTTCTTCCGGGGCATGACCCAAACGCAGATCGCCGAGCAGGTCGGGATCTCCCAGATGCACGTCTCGCGGCTGCTGTCCCGGACGTTGACCTGGCTGCGCCAGCGGCTCCAGGAGACTCCGGCCGAACCGGACGGCGGCGCCCCGGAGCAGTAGGGCGATAGAGGACCGCCCGGGCCCGTCGGGGGTAGTCGGGCCCGGGCGGTCGCCTGGGGCGGGGCTCTTCCGGCCCCGCGGTCGTGCGAGCGGTCGCTCACTCCAGCTCGATGCCGCGCTCCTGGAGCCAGGGCTGCGGATCGATCTTGGTGCTGCCGTCCTCGATCACCTCGAAGTGCAGGTGCGGGCCCGTCGACTGGCCCTCGCTGCCCATCGTCGCGATCTGCTCGCCGTTGTCGACCGTCTGACCTTCGCTCACGTCGATCGTCGCGATGTGGCCGTAGACGGTGATGGTGCCGTCGTCGTGCTGCAGCCGGACCCACTGCCCGAACCCGTCCGCGGGCCCGGCGCTGATCACCTCGCCACCGGTCACGGCACGGATCGGCGTACCGGTGTCGTTGGCGATGTCCAGCCCGAGGTGCTGGCTGCCGCCGCGCTCGCCGTACTCGGAGCTGTACCCGCCTTCGGCCGGCTTGGTGAACCCGGCCTGCCACGCGGCCCGCTCCTCCGCCTCGCGCCGCTGCTCGGCCTCGGCTTCCGCGCGCGCCTGCTGTTCGGCCTGCGCGCGGGCGATCCGGTCGGCCTCCACGGACCGGGCGGTCTGCAACCGCTCCAGCACGTCCGGCGCGCCCTCGGTCTCCGCGGAGACGAGCTGCACGGAGGTGGGGCCCTCCTGCGTGCCGCCGACGGCGAGGTCCACGTTCGGCGTGGCATCGCCGCCGGCGCCGGCCAGGGGTTGTCCGACGGCGACGAGCGCTCCGGTGGCCGCGGCGGTGGCCAACAGCTTGTTCGGACCGGACAGGGCGGCCTTCGGGGGACGGCCGCCCTGAGCGCGGTGCTTGCCCATCTTCACCTTTCGCATTTCGGGGAGTCCGGCCACATCCGCCCGGGGGGAGCGCGGAAGATCTCTGCGGAGAGATGCATCCGTGACCGAACCGTGATGCACGAGCGAAGAACGTAGCCGAGGGTGACGACCACGCGCAAGACGACCTTCGAACGGAGCTATTTCTCCGACTCCGAATCGCTATCCCTGTCACAATGTGTAACGCAGCGCGGGCGGGAGCTCCGGGGAACGACGCCACCACCACCGGGTCGGCCGACCCATTCCGGAACGGACCGGTTTCCACTGGCACAGCAGATGTCGATCTCCCCGCGACCGGCGTGCGGGCGGTCGCCCCGGGTCCGCGCGGGGATCCGCGGACGCCGATCGGATCGGGCCGCAGCATCCCGGATCGCGAACGCGAGTGGCCTTGCGCACACCCGCGGCGGCCGACCTCGGGAACCGCCGCACCGGACCGGAACCGACCCCGAAGACCACGCCATGACGGGACTTTTCGGACGCGCGGCAACACCGGGCAGCGAGAGGACGAGGACGGCGGGGAGTACCCGGCGCGGAGGACGTCGATCCCATCCGGCACGCGGGACGTCCGGCAGGCGGAGATCGGAGACGCGGAAGGCGCCCGAGGCGCAGCGGCCGCGTCGAACGGTGTCGCGGCGGCGGCCGCCACCGGCCGCGACATCCCGGGCAGGCGATCGCGGGATCCGAGCGATCACTGCCCGGCCATATCTACCCACGTGCCGTATCGCCGGGCCTCAACCAACCGAGTTACTGTTCGGTAGTCCGTGTGGAAGCCCCCCGACGCACGGTAGGCGCCCCGGGTTCGCAGCTCACGCTCCGTGCCCGGGGCACCGCTCCCCGTACCGCGGCCTTTAACGCGACCGCCACGTTCGAGACCTAGTGTGCCTGCTGCGCGTGGCATATTCCAGACCCAGCGGCGCACCGGCATTCACCCGGATGGTCGAATGCAGGACAGTGTGCACCGAAACGGCTCCGTTCCGTGCCGG
The DNA here is from genome assembly GCF_015209505.1 of Saccharopolyspora montiporae. Taxonomy (GTDB): domain Bacteria; phylum Actinomycetota; class Actinomycetes; order Mycobacteriales; family Pseudonocardiaceae; genus Saccharopolyspora; species Saccharopolyspora montiporae. The sequence continues at coordinate 10,041 of NZ_JADEYC010000004.1, read as the reverse complement.
TGAACCGGGTCCGGCGCCGCAACCGGACGTCACCGCGCCCCGCATCCAACGGACCGCACCATCCTGCGCCTGCCGTTGCGGGACCCGCCGGGCCCAGCCAGCATCGGGTTCTCGCCCCCGCACCGCCCTTCCGGGAGCCCGAGGAGGCAGGCCGTGGTCGACGACTACACGCGACCGATGTACGACGTTGACCGGAGCTCCGACCCCGGCCCCAACCCGAGGCTGCTGTGGACCGGCGGCGTGGCCACGGCGCTGGTGGCGGCCCTGGTCGGGCTCGCCGGGGTCGTCGTCATCCGCGGCATCCTGCACATCCCGGTGCTCGGCCCCTCCCGGCACGGCACCTTCGGCGACGTGAACACCGCGTACCTGTGCGTGGGCGCGGCCGCGGCCGCGATCGTGGCCACGGCGCTCATGCACGCGCTGCTGGTCACCACGCCGCGCCCGCAGGCGTTCTTCGGCTGGATCGTCGGCCTGGTCACCGTGGTGTGCGCGCTGCAGCCGTTCACCACGACCACCGCCGATCTGGAGACGCAGATCGCGTCCAGCCTGCTCATCGTCCTGATCGGGCTCGCGATCGGGACGCTGATCAGCGGCGTCGCCGCCAGCGCTCTGCGCCGCTGGTAGCCGCGCCGCCCGGCGGGGCGCAGGTGCACCCGCCGGGCCGCGAGCCTTCGCCGCCGCGCGGCAGGTTCAGCCCTGCGCTGCGGAGTCGTCGCGGACGCGGACAGGACTGCTCGGCGCGCGCCAGTCCACCGACGGACGCATCGCCGCCACATCCACCCGATCCCGATACCGCTGCGCCACCCGGAACAACGACTCGATCAACGTCTCCGACAACAGATGCGGCTGCAGACCCAACTCCACCAACCCCGTATGCCGCACGTTGTAGTAATGCTCAGCCTGCTCCACCCGCGGATTGTCCAACTGCTCCACCGACGCAGACCCCTCGAACGCCCCCGCCACCACCTTCGCGATCTCGGCCACCGACAACGACTCCGTCATCTGGTTGAACACCCGGAACTCCCCCGCCACCGCCGGCGACTCCGACGCCAACCGAATGCACTCCACCGTGTCACGCACATCGATCAACCCCCGCGTCTGCGACCCCGACCCGTACACCGTCAACGGATGCCCCAACACCGCCTGGATCACGAACCGGTTCAACACCGTCCCGAACACCGCGTCGTAATCGAACCGCGTCGCCAACCGCGCATCCCGCACCGTCTGCGCCGTCTCCTGCCCATAGACCACACCCTGATTCAGATCCGTGGCCCGCAACCCCCACACCCGACACGCGAACTCGATGTTGTGCGAGTCGTGCACCTTGCTCAAGTGGTAGAAGCTGCCCGGCTTCTTCGGGAACAACACCCGATCCCGCCGACCGTTGTGCTCGACATCCAGCCACCCCTCCTCGATGTCGATGTTCGGCGTCCCGTACTCCCCCATCGTGCCCAGCTTCACCAGATGGATCTCCGGATCCACCTCCCGGATCGCGAACAGCACATTCAACGTCCCCACCACGTTGTTGTGCTGCGTATACACCGCATGCGCCCGATCGATCATCGAGTACGGCGCCGCCCGCTGTTCACCGAAATGCACAATGGTGTCCGGCCGGAATTCACGAATCATCTCCGTCGTGAACCCCGCATCCACCAGATCCCCGAAGTACCATTCGATCGATCTGCCCGAAACCTCCCGCCACGCATCCACCCGCACCTGCATCGACTCGATCGGCACCAGGCTGTCCACACCCAACTCGTGGTCATACCCCCGCCGCGCGCAGTTATCGGCCACCGCCACCTCGTGCCCGCAATCCGACAGATGCAGCGCCGTCGGCCACCCCAGGTAACCGTCCCCACCCAGAACCAGGATTCGCACGCCGTTCTCCTTCTCGTCATGTCGGCGTCAGGAGTGCCGGACGCCGAAACCCAGAATCCGCTAAGTCAAGCCAGTAGGAACGGCTTCACCCGATGGATATAACATTCGGCATGTTCTCATTCCTTCCGCTGGTTGCGAAGTGTCCCCTTTGCCACGGGACGACATGACCGCGGCCGCCGCGGACGGCAGCCTTCCGGTACCGGACCGCGGACGATGAACCTGGAGGAGACCGTGCAGCACGCCACCCGAGACACCGGCGCCGAGCACGCGGGCCGACCGCGCCCGTACTGGCACCTGCTGTCCCGGTTCGCCGCGGCCTCCGTCGTGGCCACCGCCATCAGCCAGGTCGTGTTCCTGCTCAGCTACTCGCTCGGTGCCGCGCCGGTGGTCGCCACCGTCGCCGCGTGGCTGGCCGGCGCCGTGCCCAACTTCGCGCTCAACCGGCGCACCTGGGGGAACCGCGGCAGGGTCGGGCTGCGCGGACAACTGCTGCGCTACGGCACGATCTCGGTGCTCACCGCCCTGCTGGCCGCGGCGGCGACGCACCTGGCCGAAGGCCTGGCGCACAGCGCGTTCCCGGACGAGCGGTCGGCTCAGGTGGCCGTGGTGTGGGCGGCGTTCGCCGGTACCTACGCCGCGATGTTCGTGCTGAAGTTCTTCCTCATCGACCGGCTGGTGTTCACCCGCGATCGCCCACCACCCCCTTGCTGACCTCCGGTGGGCCCGACCGGCGCTCCCGCCACCAGGTGCCGAGCACGACCTTCGCGTAGCGGTAGCCGTAGACCAGGTCGTTGCCCTTCTTGCTGCTGCCGGCCGTGCGGGCCAGCATCCGCATCGGCACCTCGTGGACCCGATAGCCGCGGCTGAGCACACCCACGAGCAGTTCGGCCGACTGGTACTGCTGCTGGCGCAGCGCCACCGAAACCGGGACCTGTGCGCGCATCGCGCGGAAGCCGAACGAGGTGTCGGTGACGCGCCTACCGGTCAGCGCGCTGACGGCGGTGGCGAACACCCGGGTACCGATCCTGCGCAGCAGGGCGGGCCGCTCGCTGCTGCCCAACGTGCGCGAACCCGTCGTGAAATCGGCCCGATCGTCCAGCAGCGGGCGCAGCAGCAGGTCGAGCTCGGCCGGGTCGTACTGCCCGTCGGCATCGGTGGTCACCACGTACTGCGCACCGCGCTGCTCGGCGAGATGGTAGCCCAGCCGCAGCGCCGCACCCTGCCCTCGGTTGACCGGCACCTCGCAGGTGCGGGCCCCGTGCTCGCGGGCCACGCGCGCGGTCGCGTCGGTGGCGCCGTCCACCACCACCAGCACTTCGACCGGCAGCCCGCAGCAGCGGTCCGGGATCGCGGCGAGCACCCCGCCGATCGCGTCCTGCTCGTCGTAGGCCGCGATGAGCACGACGACCGGCGCGAACCGGTCCGGGGCGTGGCACCGGGCGAACTCGGCCAACGCGGCGGCGTCGACGGTGTCCGGGAAGGGCTGCAGCATCGGAGCTCCTGGGGTCTCGGTCGTGTTCCGGGCCGAGGCGCCCGGCCGTGTCGCGGTCATCGCTCGTTCCCGGTGCGCGGGCCGAACAGTGCGGTCAAGCCCAGCGCCGCTGCCACGGGCAGCAGCACGAGGCCGGGCAATTGGTAGCGCCAGGAGAACTCCATGGCGGCAGCGGTTCCCAGCACGGCGACCGCGAGACCGGCGGGCAGCAGGCAGATCGCGCGCAGTCCGGAACGCCGGGCCCGCCCCACCCCGAGCACGGCCAGCGCGGCGGGGACGAACGCGAGCCCCAGCAGCGTGCCGGGGGTGTAGCCGCCGCCGAGCTGGTAGGCGCGCAGGAATCCGGCCAGCTCGGGATCGGCGTGCACGGTTCCGCCGTCGTGCAGCTCGGCCCACTCGGCCACGTACCACTGCTCGGCGTGCAGCGGATACTCGGTCTGGAACTGCCAGCGGTGCAGCGGAACGTCGCCCGGGGCCTGCGTCCGGGTGGGCGCGAAGCCCTTCAGGAAGTCGGTGAGCACACCGGCGAGCACGTCGTCGGGCTGGTGCAGCAGGACTTTCCGCGCGAACGATCCCTGCACCGAGCCGAGATCGGTGCCCTCCGGCAGCTCCTCGGCGACGCGGTGCTGCACGGCGTAGAAGTGGATGTAGTGGTCGATCCCGGTCAGCTCGCGCTGCGCGACCGGTTCGTCCGGGCACACCAGTTCTTCGGCGGGCGTGAGGTCCAGCGCCGGGCAGTCGGCCACCACCGCGGTGCGCCCGTACACGACGCTGCCGGTGGAGCCGCTCAGCGCGGGCACCCCGGTCCAGGCGAGGTTGTAGACCGCGTAACCGCCCAGCAGCACGGCGAATCCGGCCACCAGCGCTCCCGCCGAGCGGATCCGGCGGCGCCAGCCGTCCGCGGGCCGGCATCCGGCGGCCAGCAGCACGAACACCGCGGCGGGCAGCACGAGGGTGACCCCGACCAGCCGCACCAGCACGGCGCAGCCCAGCAGCACACCCGCGAGCGCGGCGGTGCGCGGGCCCGGGCGAGCGCGGGTCAGCAGGTGCACCGCGCCCAGCAGCACGGCCTGGAAGAGCAGATCGGACATGATGTTGTGCTCGATCTGCAGCTGGTAGGCGTCCAGCAACACCGGGGCAGCGGCCAGCGCCGCCAGCCAGTTCGGCGCGCCGTGCCTGCGCAGCAGCGCGTAGATCCACACGCCCAGGCCGAGGCCCAGCAGGTGCTGCACGGCGGCGACGAACGCCAGGTCGCCGATGGTCAGCAACGGCAGCAGGAAGGCCCCGTAGCCGATCGGGTTGATCCCGCCAGGGTAGAAGACCCCCAGGTCCGCCAGGTAGCGGAACGAATCGATGTAGAGCAGCGCCGGGCGGTATGCCAGCTGTACCACCACGCGCAGCGCCAGTCCCGCCACCAGCAGCAGCACCAGCAGCCAGTGCCGCCGCAGGAAACCGGGCACCGAGCCGGTCCGGACGCCCCGGATCATGACACTTCGGACAGCTCGTCGGTCCGCCGGAAGTCCTCCCACACCGTGCGCAGCCCGTCGGTCAGCCCGGTGGAGGGCCGGTAGCCGAGGTCGTGCCGCGCCCGCTCGATCTCCACGATCACCGCGGGCATCTCGCCGTTCTTGGCGGGCACGTGGTCCAGCGGGATCTCGCGGCCGGTCGCCGCGCGCACCGCGTCGACGAGCTCCAGCACGGAGAACGATTCACCGGCACCGATGATCGCGGTGCCGCTGTAGTCGCCATCGAAGGCGGCGAGGATACCCCGGACCACGTCGTCGACGTGCACGAAATCGCGCCGCTGCCGCCCGTCCCCGTACACCTGCACGCCGGTCCCGGCCGCGGCCGCGCGCATCAGGCGGGGCACGAAGCTGTCCTTGTGCGCCATGCCCGGGCCGTAGATGTTGGTGAACCGCAGCGCGGCGGCGGCGATCCCGTAGGACCCGGCGTAGCCGGACAGCAGCATCTCGCAGGCGGCCTTGGTGGCGCCGTAGGGCGTCAGCGGCCGCAGCGGCAGGTCTTCGGTGATGCGCGCGTGCCCGATGTCGCCGACCACGGCGTTGGTGGAGGCCAGCACGATCCGACCGCAGCCGCGCGCCCGGCACAGTTCGAGCAGTTCCTGGGTCACCGCCACGTTCGCCTCGTGCGTCTGCGCGGGGTGCTCGATCGAGCGCAGCACCGAGGTGATCGCGGCCAGGTGCACGATCCCGGCGCAGCCGTCGGGCACGGCGGCCGACCGCACGGCGGGTTCGCGCAGATCGCCCTGGACATGCTCCACGAGCCCACTGCGCAGCTCGTCCGGCAGCGGCTGCAGGTCGACGACGGTGACGGGGGTCCCGCGTGCGGTGAGCGCGCGGACGACGGCGCGGCCGACGAATCCGGATCCACCGGTGACGACGACGCGGGGGGAGTTCTCGGCGGAGGCGGCGGAGCTGGTTGGCACGGGGCCGACCCTAGCGTTCTTTTCCACCCATTCGGATTACACCCATTCGAGTGAAAATGTTGTGCCCGATTTCACCGGAATTGCGTTGATTCTTCCCGGATGGGCGCAGAATCCGTTCCCGTGGGAAGGATCCGCGCGCACCGGTGGGCTTTTCCGGGCCCCGAACGGGCGGCAGGTGGGATTCTTCGCGCAGCCGCGGATTCCGGGCGATCCGGATTCGCGGCACACCATTCGCCGAGCCGGACGGGCCGGGCGGAATGCGCGGAATTCGTGCTTCCGCCCCCGGCGCCGGCAGGATCGCGGCGGCGCCGGGAAGCGGGAAGGCGCCGAGCGGTACGACCACCGGCGCAGCGGGCGCGCGGCATGCCGGGCATTCCGCGCGCAGCAGGGTCAGCCCTTGCCGCCCTTGCCCAGGACCCGGTTCTTGACCTGGTCGATCTTCTGCTTGTTCTTCGGGTCCTGCGCGTACCGCTTGGCCTGCTTGATCGCCCGCCGCCCCTGCGGGCTCTTGGCGAACGCGGCGACCTTCTTGAACAACGACATGCGAGCTCCCGGACTCGGTGTTCGACGACCGGACCGAGCTTACCGGGGCGCCGAGGCCCGCCGAGATCGCGAGCGGGTGAACACCGGTCCCGGGCGGAACGCGCCCGCCCGGAACCCGCGCGGCTCAGCCCAGCACACCGCTGACCGAGGCGTGCCCCTTGAGCAGGTTGCGCGCCACGGTCCGCCGCTGGATCTCGTCGGTGCCCTCGAAGATGCGCAGCAGCCGCATGTCCCGGTACCAGCGCTCCACCGGCAGTTCGCGGGTGTAGCCCATCCCGCCGTGCATCTGCATGACCCGGTCGACGATCTCGTTGGCCCGGGTGCCGCCGTAGAGCTTGGCGATGGACTGCGCGTGCCGGGAGTCCATCCCGTTGTCGATCTGCCACGCGGCCTGCAGCACCAGCCAGCGCAGCGCCTCGATCTCCACCGCGGAGTCGGCGATCATCCACTGGATCGCCTGCCGGTCGGCGATCGGCGCGCCGAACGTCTCGCGGTTGCGGGCGTAGTCCATGCCCATCTCGACCAGCCGCTCGCAGCCGCCCAGCGCGCGGGCGGGCAGCATGTAGCGACCGCGGCCGATCCACTGCATCGCCAGCTTGAAACCGCCGCCGACCTCGCCGAGCACGTTCTCGTGCGGGACGCGGACGTTGTCGAACACCATCGAGGCGGGCTGGCGGTCCCACTCGCCCATGATCTCGATCGGTTCGGAGGTCCAGCCCATGTCGCGGTCAGCGAGGAAGCAGGTCACCCCGCCGTCGGCGCCCTTGGCCTTGTCGGTGACGGCGAAGACCATGGTGAAGTCGGCGTCGATCCCGCCGGTGATGAAGGTCTTCTCCCCGTTGATCACCCACTCGTCGCCGTCGCGGTGCGCGGTGGCGCGGATGTTCTTGGCGTCCGATCCCGCACCGGGTTCGGTGATCGCGAAGCAGGATTTGCGGGTGCCCTCGATCGTCGGGAGCAGGTAGCGCTGCTTCTGCTCCTCGTTGGCGTGGAACAGGATGTTGTCCGCGCTGCCGCCGAACCGGAACGGCACGAAGGTCCGCCCGAGCTCGATCTCGATCAGCGCGGTCATCACGGCGGACAGGTCCATGCCGCCGTACTCCTCCGGGGTCTGCACGCCCCAGAAACCCGCCTGCTTGGCCTTGTCCTGCAGGTCCTGCTGCTCCTGCTTGGTGAGCCCGCGCTCGCCGGCGCGCTCCCGGCGCAGCACCTCCGGTTCGAGCGGGACCAGCTCGCGCTGCACGAAGTTGCGCACCCAGTCGCGGATGTCGCGTTCGGTGTCCGACAGCGAGAAGTCGACCATCGTCGGTCCTTTCGGCGAGGAGCCTGTTACTAACAGCGTTAGTTTTGTGGCAGCCTAAGAGCGCGCACCCCGACCGGCAAGACCCCCGGCTGCACCGACAGCCCCGCCGAGGAGCACCGCGACGAGGAAAGGCCGACCGTGCCCAGACCCACCACTCCCCGCCTGTCCCCGGAACGGATCAGGCAGACCGGCCTGGAGATCATCGATGCGGACGGCCTGGAAGCGCTGTCCATGCGCAGGCTCGCCGAACGCCTCGGGGTGCGCGCGGCGTCGCTGTACAACCACGTCGCGACCAAGGACGAGCTGCTGCAGGAGATCGCCAACGGGGTGATGGCCGCGGTGGACGTGTCCGGGTTCGACGCGGACTGGGCCACCGGCCTGCGCATCTGGACCCGCTCCTACCGGGCCGCGCTGGCCGCGCACCCCAACCTGGTCCCGCTGCTGGCGACCGGACCCGACCGGCGGGAGAACGCCCTGCAGCGCGCCGATGCCGTGCACGGCGGGCTCACCCGGGCCGGCTGGCCGCAGCGGTATGCGACGATGATCGGCGCCTCGGCGAAGTACCTGGTCGTCGGATCGGCGCTGGCATCGTTCTCCGGCGGCTTCCCGGACGAACCCGGCCTCTACGACGAGCTCCCGCACCTCAACCGCGCGCACCTGCTGCGCGAACACGCGGCGGAGATCGACGCGGACAGCTTCGAGCTCGCGCTGGAAGCGCTGATCGCCGGGCTCCGCACGCTGCACGGGCAGCTGACCTGGGCTCCGGACGGACAGGTCGGAGCACAACCCCGGTGAGATCACCATCGCGTTCGGTTGACCCGGCCCCGGCCGCTTCGTAACGTTCTGTACGCACAATCGAAAACACGCGCCGACGACGTCGTGCGGGAGAGACTCCGCCCCGGAGCGCCGAAGGAGCAACAACTCCCCAGAAAACTCTCAGGCACCGCTACCGCGCGACAGCAGGCGACACTGGAGAAAAGCAGGAGCAGCACGCTCCTCGCCCACGGTGCAAGCCACCCGACCGGTGGCGAAACTCTCAGGCCAGATGACTCCGGGGAGACCGCCCGGCCAGCGCACAGCCGCGCAGGCCGCGGGCGGGGCAGCCCGGGATATGGTGGATTCAGCGCGCCGCGGCGGCCTCGACCGCCGGCCCGCGCCCACCAGAAGGAGTCGCACCACATGCCGCCCCGATCGACACCCCTGCACGGCGTGCACGAAGCCCTCGGGGCGACGTTCACCGAGTTCGCAGGCTGGAACATGCCGGTCCGCTATGCCGGGGAGACCGCCGAGCACACCGCGGTGCGCACCAGCGCCGGGCTGTTCGACCTGTCCCACATGGGCGAGATCCGCATCACCGGCCCGCAGGCGGCCGCAGCGCTGGACTACGCGCTGGTGGCGAACGCTTCGGCCATCACCGCAGGCCGGGCGCGGTACACGATGCTGTGCAACGCCGCGGGCGGTGTGCTCGACGACCTGATCGTCTACCGGCTGGCCGACGAGGAGTTCCTCATCGTGGCCAACGCGGCCAACGCGGCGGTGGTCTCGACCGAACTCGCCGAACGGGTCACCGGTTTCGACGCCGCCTTCCACGACGCCTCGGACGAGTACGCGCTGATCGCGGTGCAGGGACCCCGCGCGGCCGCGATCCTCAGCCCGCTGACCAGCACCGACCTCACCGAGGTCAAGTACTACGCGGGCTATCCGAGCCAGGTGGCGGGCAAGGACGTGCTGCTGGCCCGCACCGGCTACACCGGCGAGGACGGTTTCGAGCTGTTCACCGCGCCCGGGGACGCCGAAGACGTCTGGCGCGCGCTGACCGAATCCGGCGCCGAACACGACCTCAAGCCGGCCGGGCTGGCCTGCCGCGACACGCTCCGGCTGGAAGCGGGCATGCCGCTGTACGGCAACGAGCTCTCCGACCGGCTGACCCCGTACGACGCCAATCTCGGCCGAGTGGTCAAGCTGGACAAGCCCGGCGACTTCGTCGGCAAGCAGGCGCTGGCCGCGGCCGCGGAGAAGCCCACCGAACGCGCGCTCGTCGGGCTGACCACCCAGCAGCGGCGCGCCCCCCGCCACGACTACCGGGTGCTCGACGAGTCCGGCGCCGAGGTCGGCGTCGTGACCAGCGGAGCCCCGTCCCCGACCCTGGGCCACCCGATCGGGATGGCCTACGTGGACCGGGCGGTGAGCGAGCCGGGAACGGCACTGCAGGTCGACATCCGCGGCAAGGGCGTCGCGGTCGAGGTCGTCGAGCTGCCGTTCTACCGCCGCAACGCCTGACAAGATCGAACCAGGAGGCAACACCATGTCGACACCGGACCTGTTCAACGACCAGCTGGCCGCTGTGGATCCGGAGGTCGCTTCGGCGGTCGGTGACGA